>CAWJLK010000019.1:0-233743 GCA_963843625.1 uncultured Acidobacteriaceae bacterium | reverse complement strand
ACGGACTCCTCGAATTGCGGGAAGGATTGCGGGTCAAATGATAGCAGCGGGAGCGAACAGGAGTCTAAGCGGATTCCAGTGCGGCCAGAATCTGCGGGGCCAGCTGGCTGACGCTGCCTGCGCCGAGGGTCATGATCAGGTCGCCTTCGTGGGCCTGGGCGGCGACGGCGGCGACGGCGGAGGGGAAATCCGCGGCGAATTGAACCTGCAGGCCGACTTGCGGACCTCGATCCTTGTCGGCCAGCGCTCGGCTGTTACGCCGGGGATTGGCTCTTCGCTGGCGGCATAGATGGGCAGCACGACGACGGTGTCCGCATCGGTGAACGCGCCGGCGAACTCGTCCAACAGATCGAGCGTGCGGGTGTACCGGTGCGGCTGGAAGACGACGTGAATGTGCCGGTAGCCGCACTCGCGCGCGGCGGCCAGCGTGGCGCGAATCTCGGTGGGATGATGGCCGTAGTCGTCGACGACTGTGACGCCGCGCGCCTTGCCGCGAAGCTGGAAGCGCCGGTCGACGCCGCGAAAATGGCCTGAGGCCCTCGGCGATCTTGTCCGGCGGAACTTCAAGCTGGTGGGCGATGGCAACGGCGGCCGTGGCGTTGAGCATGTTGTGGCGGCCGGGAACGTGCAGTTCAAAAGGCCCGAGCGGGCCGGCGGCGGTGACAACCTGAAAGCGGGCGAAGCTTCGCCTGCCCTGTCTCGCAGAAACTCCAGCCGGTAGTCGGCCTCAGCGGCGACGCCGTAGGTGAAGACGCGGCGATGGGCGCGGGGCAGAATGGCGGCGAGCAGCGGATTGTCGATGCAGGCGGTGACCGCGCCGTAAAACGGCAGCTTGTCCATGAATGTGAGGAAGGCCCGCTCGACGTCGGCCATGTCGCGGTAGCAGTCCATGTGCTCGCGGTCGAGATTGGTGACCACGGCGAGGATGGGCGAGAGCTTGAGGAACGAGCGGTCGCTCTCGTCGGCTTCGGCCACCAGATATTGCGAGCTGCCCGAGCTTGGCGTTGGAGCCGAGCGCGTCGACGCGGCCGCCGACAACGACCGTGGGATCGAGGCCGCCGGCGGCGAGAACGCTGGCCACCATCGAGGTGGTGGTGGTCTTGCCGTGCATGCCGGCGATGGCGATGCCGTATTTGAGGCGCATCAGCTCGGCCAGCATCTCGGCGCGCTGGATGACGGGAATCTTGCGGGCGTGGGCTTCGACCACTTCGGGATTGTCGCGGTGACGGCGGAGCTGGTGACGACGACCGTGGCGCCGGCGATGTTGGCCGGCGTCGTGGCCTTCGTAGACGGTTGCGCCCAGCTGGGCCAGGCGGTCGGTGACCGGCGCCGCGGCGCAGATCGGAGCCGGAGACCTTGATGCCGAGGTTGAGCAGGATCTCGGCGATGCCGCTCATGCCGATGCCGCCGATGCCGATGAAGTGCGCGTGCTGTGAGGTGGCAAACATTGAGGTGAAACTCAACTTTAACATCTGGAAGGGCATGCAAGAGGGGAGCGCTGCAGATTCCAGCTAGCCGATGATCCCAAGGCAATGGCCCGTGGACCTCGAACCGTCTGGCCGCGAATGCGTCTAATTATGTAACGCCGGCACGCAGTCCCCTGAATGCGCGGCGCCCAAAAAAACAATGCAGCTTCCTCACCTCGAACGCCGTCCCGAACTCGATGCCTTGCGCGGCCTCTTCCTTGTATGGATGACGCTCACACACCTGCCTACGCGCTTCAGCGACTATACCAACCAGCCCATCGGCTTTGTGTCCGCAGCCGAAGGATTCGTCCTCATCTCCGCGCTGCTCGTGGGCCGCATCCACATGCGCGGCTCTCTCGAAAACTCCAGCGGAGTGCGCGCCAAGCTGTGGAAGCGAACGCTGCAGGTCTACACCTACCACCTTGCGATGCTCGCGCTTTTGTTCACCGTAGCCGCGGCCTATGCCCTGCACACCCACAAAGCCTCGCTCAATCATCTGCTCAACTTTTATTTCGCGCATCCGGTGGTTGCAGTCGTGGGGTCGGTGCTGCTGCTTTATTGCCCATCGCTGTTCGACATTCTGCCTATGTATGTCACGTTCCTGTTTCTTTCGCCGTTGCTGCTTTCCATAGCCGCGCGCTATGGCTGGCGCAGGATTCTGGCGACCAGCGCGCTCATCTGGCTGCTCGCCCAGTTCGGCCTGCGCGACGTGGTGCATAACTGGATCGTGCACATTACCCACCTGCAGATTCCCTTGCAGGAGACGGGCGCCTTTAACCTGTTCGCATGGCAAGCGGTATGGGTGGTGGGCTTGTGGATCGGCGCGCGATCTGCTCTCGGCGAGACGGTGCTGGACAAAATTCCTCGCTGGGCGATTGCGGTTTCCGTTGCCGCGTGCCTCTTCTTCATCGGCATTCGCCACGGATGGCTGGGGCCGCACCTCACTCAGCCCGCGCTCGGCATCCGGCTCGACAAGTGGCAACTCGGCTGGCTGCGCGTCGTCAATCTCACCACTTTTACCATCGCTGTCTACTGGATGCGACCGTTCCTCATCCGCATCATTGCCAGAGAGCCTTTTCTCACCCTCGGCAAGGCTTCACTGCGCGTCTTCTGCGCCCACTTGTTTTTTGTCTTCATCGGTCTGGGACTGCTTTACCAGGACGTTGCTCAGGATGACAACGGTCAGATCGAGCAATTGCATGGCGCCACCGCCATCCTCCTCGTAGTCGTCACCTTCATCGCGCTTTTCCTTGTCGCCGCAAACGAGGTCCACAAACGCCGCGCCGTGCGCGCCCTGAAAAAGCAGGCGGAAGCGAAACCGCAATCGGCTGACGCCCAATCGGAGCCTCCACTGCCGGCGTAGCGCAGATGCGGCCAACTGCTCGCTATCCGCTCGCTTAACGTTCGTTGTATCCCACCCATTCCGCGATGAGACTGCGGAATGGGCGGGGGACCCTGGGTTATTCGGGAAGTGTGTACTCCAGATCATAGGAGTGCTGGCCGTTTTCGATGTGAATGGTGAAGGTGCCTTCAATGCCTTTCAGTTCCCCTGTTCCGGAACCTGGCACTACGATCACCGTCATCTTGAGCCCATTTCGATCCATCGTGGCCGAGTGCTGCAGCGCGAAGCTTCCGTGCTTCCCCGCGAGCGTGCCGGTGACGACTTCGATGGCAACGTATCCGGCTGTTCCCTGCTTGGGATCTCCGCCGGAGAACATCTCGCCTTTTGTTGTAGCTTCCAGATCGCCGTGGATCTCTTTATCAATGGAGAAGCGGCCAAGTCCCTCGGCGGGAGGCGGCGTGAGTGGTTTCACGCTGACTGTGAATGTGCCGTGTGCATGGTGAGTCATCGGAGTCTCCTTTTGCTGAGCAGGCGAGAGCGGCGAAAGCAATGCAATGGCGAGAGCCGTGATAGTGAGGCGAAGCATAGAAGTAAAGAATACGATAACTCACAACAAACGGGGTAACTATCCTTTACAGATTTTAGTTATCAACACCAGAATTCGAGAAAGTTGCGGAGGTTTATTTTTCTTCCGATCCGCAACCTTTCTCCGCATTCGCTGTTCAATCGAGACATAACCGGCACGCCGCAGGGGCAGAAACAGCCAAGCCTCAAGCGGAGAGAAGCCGGGCCGGAGTTACTTGGGATCGATGCCGGCAGGGACGGAGGAGTTATGACGAAGATGCGGAATTGGATGCTTGGAGCAGCAGTGGTGGTCGCCGGATTGGGCGCTGGTGCAACTGTGGCGCAGGCAGCCGAGTTTGGAGTCTACGTGCGCGGGCCGGTGGCTTATGTTCCTCCCTGTCCCGGAGCTGGATATTTCTGGGTAGCCGGATACCAGAGCGATGGCTATTGGATTCCGGGGCGCTGGGAGTTTCGCGGTGTGCGCGGTCACGACCGGGATGCATTTGTGCGGTATGACGGCAGGCGCGACTACGACCGGCACTTTGACCGGGATCGTGATTGGGACCGCCATCGGGATCGTGATCGCGATAGAGATAGAGATCGTGACCGCGATCACGACAGGGACCACTTTCGCCGATAGACCTTAGTGCACGATCGTGGTTCCAGCGGCCTCTCCTAATTGGAGAGGCCGCGCTGTTTTGCAGTACGAGCTTCGTTCTATCCCACCCATTCGCCAGGAAAAACGCGAATGGATGGGGCACGGAGCTGGTACAAGACCAATCACTGAAAGGCTAGCTGGCGATGAGCGCGGGGCGCTGGCGGCGAGTGAGCAATGGCAGCACCTGAGCCTCAGCGGCATCGACGGTGAGGCCGTATTTGGCGCGCAGGTCGTCGACCTTGCCATGCTCGATGAATTGATCGGGCCAGCCGATGCGGACGACGGGAATCTGGCTGCCCATCTCCTGCAGTGCTTCGAGGACAGCGGAGCCGAAGCCGCCCATCTTGACGTGGTCTTCAAAGGTCACGAATGCGGCCACGCGGCCAGCGTACTCGGCAAGCATCTCGCGGTCGATCGGCTTGATAAAACGAGGATTGATGACTGCGGCCGAGTAGCCTTCGCGTTCGAGGCGCGCGGCCAGTTCTCGCGCATGGGCGGTCATGGGTCCGAGGCCGAGGATCGCCACATCAGAGCCGTCATTGAGAACTTCGGCTTTGCCGATGGGGATCGTCTGCGGCTCGGGCTTGATGGCCACGCAGGCCACCGCGCCTCTCGGATAACGAATAGCGCTCGGGCCGGGAAGCTGGACAGCCGTCGCCATCATGTCGGCTAGCTCGTCTTCGTCCTTGGGAGCCATCAAGACCATCTCGGGAATGCCGCGCAGGTAGGCGATGTCAAAGAGGCCGTGATGCGTCGGCCCGTCGTCGCCGGAGAGGCCTGCGCGATCCATGCAGAAGAGCACCGGCAGTTTTTGCAGAGCCACGTCGTGGACGATGGGATCGAAGGCGCGCTGCAAAAAAGTCGAGTAGATTGCGCAGACGGGACGGAAGCCGCGCGTTGCCATTCCGGCGGCGAAGACGACCGCGTGCTCCTCGGCGATGCCCACGTCGAAGTAGCGCTTGGGATGATGGGGCCTGAACAGGTCGAGGCCGGTGCCGTTGGGCATGGCTGCAGTGATGGCAACGATGCGCTCGTCCTTGTCGGCCAGTGCTGTGAGTGTATTAGCAAAGACCTCGGCCCAGGTAAGTTGGCCGACGAGTTTGGTTTCGCCGGTGTCGGCGTTGTAGGGTCCGAGGCCGTGAAACTTCTTTTGCCCAACGAGCGCGGGCTCGTAGCCGCGGCCTTTTTGCGTGAGCACGTGAAGCAGGACGGGGCGGTTCTCAGCCTTGAGGAACTTGAAGCTCTCGACCAGCAGCGGAATATTGTGGCCGTCAATGGGGCCAAAGTATTGCAGGCCGAACTCCTCGAAGAGGATCGAGGGCCACAGCATGCTCTTGGCGGCTTCTTCGGCGCGGCGCGCCACTTCTGCGGCTGTCTTGCCGCCCAGCCGCTCGATAATGCGATGGGCCGAATCGTGCAGGTGCTTGTAGTGCTCGTTGGTGACGATCTTGTGGAAGTATCGCGCAATTGCGCCGACGTTGCGGTCGATCGACCACTCGTTGTCGTTGAGCACAACAATCATGCGCTTGGTGTGTTCGGCGATATTATTGAGTGCCTCGAAGGTGACGCCGTTGGTGAAAGCTGCGTCTCCGGCGACGGCGATGACGTGCTCTTTGCCGCCGGCAAGATCGCGCGCCACGGCCATTCCCAAAGCGGCAGAGAGAGCCGTGCCCGCGTGCCCCGCGCCATAGCAATCGTGTTCGCTCTCGGTGCGCAGCATGAAGCCGTTTAACCCGCCGGGCTGGCGAATCGTCCCAAAGCGTTCAACCCTGCCGGTGATGAGCTTGTGAATGTATGCCTGGTGGCTGACGTCAAAGAGCAGCTTGTCTTCAGGGGTATTGAAGACGGTGTGGATGGCCAGAGTGAGTTCGACGACACCGAGATTCGGTCCCAGATGGCCGCCTGTTTTCGACAGCGTTTGAATGAGGAACTCGCGGATCTCCTCGGCCAACTCGCTCATCTGCGTGAAGTTGAGCAATTTAAGATCTGCGGGCGAGTGGATGGATTCCAGCAGTGTCCCCATGAATTTCCTTCTCCCGGAAAAGGCCGGGCAGCGAAGCAAAAGCCCCGGATGCCGGGGCCGACGAAATCAGCAGCGTCAACCGTTAGTATACCAATGCTGCGATTTTCCGGTTGAGGGTTAGACGGCTCGGAGGAACCCGAGGTCATAGCGACGCGGCGTTAGCCGGAACGAATTCAAAGCGAGATCGGACGATGCGACCTGTGGTTGTACGATGGGGCTTGACGGATTTTTGTCTGTTCCGGGAGGGCTTTGAACGTGGCTGGACAGTGGAGAGTTTTCTTTTGCGCGGCGGTGATGGCGGGAGTGGGGTTTGTTCTGGCTCCGCAGTTGGCTCAGGCGCAGTTGGCGTTTCCGGATGCGAATGCGCAGACAACGCCCAATCCGCTAAGTGATACGACAGTCAAGCCGGGCAAGGTCGTGCTCTACGATCTGGAGGCGCGCTTTGCCAAGGACGTGCTGGAGCGGGGCGGAGCGGGCTTTGCCGACTGGTTTGCCGAGGACGGCGTCGCGCTCGGAAACGGCGCGGCTCCGCTGATTGGTCGCGTGGCGATTGCCAAGTCCTGCCAACTGGGACCCCAAGGTCTATCAACTGACCTGGACGCCGACCGACGCGCTGATGGGGCCTTCGGGAGATATGGGCTACACCTGGGGCCACTTCGAGGGGCACAGCAAGGATGTGAATGGGAATCCCGTGACGACGACCGGGCGGTATATGACGATCTGGCGCAAAGGCGCGGATGGGCAGTGGAAGGTGGTGCTGGACGCGGGGGCGAATGAGGAGCCCAAGGCCGGGGATTGCTGCAAGCTGCCCGGCCATTAGGCACCACCTGCGGTGCGGCAGACGCTCGCTATCCGCTCGCTTGGGGTTCGTGGGTGCCCACCCATTCCGCAAAAAGCGCGGAATGGATGGGGCACCCGGCACTCTGTGTGTAGTTAGACAGTAAGGAGCATACATGAAATTCGGTACAAAGTTTTTCTTGCTGATTGTCGCCGGAATGCTGGTGATGTGTTTCTACAACCTGGCAAAACAGAAGTCGAGCGAGCCAGAGAAAACCACCACCCCCTCCGTAAATCAGGACCAAGCATTCGACAATTCAAAGATCTACATCAACACTGCACCCGCCTCCCCCATCCCTACTTCGAATGGATCCGGCACACTGCTGGTTTCCTCCCCGTCCACAGTCCCGATTCTTAAGGGTAATGTGAGGGCAGCGAATCTTCACGGTTTTGGCGCTGTAATTTGTCCAGATTCAAAAGCATTTGCTGCGTTTTGTGATATTCCGACAGGAGATTCGGACGAGGAATCAAATAAGACGAACAAGCGAACAGTTTCAGATACTGCAACTTTCAAGCGCTACGGTTGCAGTTATTTTCCGCCAGACACTCCGATAGTTTCTGAAGGCGGAGACCCTAACGGTTCACTAGTACAGTAAAGGTCAACTTGGACGACGGGAGGACAATCTCAGGTGTCACATTTTCCACTTGGATTGCGGAGAACGAGCAACGAAATGGGGAGGCTGCGCACTGAGAACAATTCCGTCTCTTCAATGAGGCTGCGCGTGTGGCGAGGAACACGCGGTGCAAGAGGAGTAGGCCAACGATGTCGTCATATTCTGCGTGGGTGGAGGAGAAAATCGCGGTAGCGAGTGCCGTCGCGAATGGCTGCTGTCGAGGCGGCTATGCTGGGGGGCTATTATCTTTGCGCCTATCAGCGCCATGTCCGCTCAGCTTGGCCCGGTAAAGGAGGAATCGACAAGAAGCGGTTTGTGGAAGCCATCGTCAAATTTCACCCCGTGAACCTCGACCCTACAATAATTAGTTGCCGCTTCTCGGCGAGTCTTTTACGATTGCGGATCGCATTTGCAAATTCCCCAAAGTCTCTCATTTGCGAGGAACCGAAATTGATAAAACTGATATAGATATCTTAGGTTTCTGTCCGCAGCTTTGGAGTGGTATGAGCTTAGAAAATATTCTTCGCAAATCTTCTCTATGGCCAGGTTCGTTGTGGTTTCGTTCACTATTATGATTGGAGATAAGGCATCTGAAAACGACCAATTGCGATGTCTTCGGATCGAGCAGCACCTTCGCTCATACATTAATGAATCCGTCGAACCTGACGGCCACAAGGTGAAACGTCGGATTCATTTTCCGTTGCGTGATTGCCGAAGTGGCGAAAAGTGTCGGGCATGGTCTAGATTCCGAGTGCGCAAAAAAAGGCATATTGATGTTCGACGACATAAACCTCCCAGAGCCTAACCAATGGTGGGTCGACGGATGAAAAATGGCCGAGTGGCTCGCCCTTGAACTGCCCATGAAATTTGGGAGCCCCGTCCTTCGCGATTTCTGCGAAGACAGCGAGACCACAAAACTTGAGCCGATCCCAGTAAATCTACAGATCTCCTGCTAATACGCCTTCAAATCGACGATCGCTTTGAAGATCGTTTCGGGCTGGGGCAGGATGGCGTCTTCGAGCATCGGCTGGTAGGCGACGAAGGTGTCCATGGCGCCGATGCGGCGGACGGGCGCGTCGAGGGAGTCGAAGAGCTCTTCGGCGATGCGGGCGGCGATCTCTGCGCCGTAGCCCCAGCTGAGCATGTCCTCGTGAGCGACGATGACGCGGCTGGTCTTGCGCACCGACGTCGGCGATGGCTTCCCAGTCGTAGGGATTGAGCGTGCGCAGGTCGATGATCTCGACGTCGATGCCGTGCTCGCGGCTGGGCGCGTTCGGCGGCCTGCAGAGCGCGCGGGACCAGCGCGCCATAGGTGACGAGCGTGAGGTCCTTGCCGGGGCGGACGATGCTGCGCTTTGCCGAAGGGAATGGCGAAGTCCGGGCCGGGATAGGGCGCGCGGCCGTAGGTCTCGCGATAGAGGCGCTTGTGCTCGAGGAAGAGCACCGGGTCGTCGCAGCGGATGGCGGTGCGCAGCAGGCCGTTGGCGTCGAGCGCGTTCGACGGGAAGACGACGCGCAGGCCGGGGATGTGGGTGAAGATGCTCTCGCCGGACTGCGAGTGATAGATGGAGCCGCCGGTGAGATAGCCGCCGATGGGCACGCGAATGACGGCGGGCAGCGGCCCATGTCGCCGTTGGAGCGCCAGCGCATGACGGAGAGCTCGTTGCGGATCTGGTGCATGGCGGGCCAGATGTAGTCGAAGAACTGAATTTCGACGACCGGCTTCATGCCGCGCACGGCGTATGCCGATGGCGCGGCCGACGATGTTGGCTTCGGCCAGCGGCGAGTTGAAGACGCGCTCGGAGCCGAATTCGGTTTGCAGGCCGGCGGTGAGCTTGAAGACGCCGCCCTTGCCCTTGACCTCGGCCGAGCGACTTCTTCGCGGCTGGCGTCGGCCACGTCTTCGCCGAAGACGACGATGCGCGGGTCGCGGCGCATCTCGTCGTGCAGGCAGGCGTTGATGAGGTCGGCCATGGTGCGCGTCGGCTCGTGCCGGCGCCTTCCGGCTGCGTCCAGCGGGCTGGCTTGCTCGGTGGCAAAGGCGGCGCTGGTGGGGTCGAGATCTTCGGAGTAGACGTGGCGCGGTGATGCGTCTCGACCTGGGGCAGCGGCGCCTGCGAGCGCGCGCTCGGCGGCCTCGGCGACTTCGTCGTCCAGCTGCTTGCTCGAGTGCGGTCGAGCTCTTCGGCGGTCAGGATGCCTTCGCGCAGCAGGCGCATGCTGCAACTTGGCGATGGGATCGCGCAGGGCGTCGGCTTCGCGCTCGGCCGCGGAGCGATAGAGCCTGTCGTCGTCGGAGAGCGAGTGGGAGTAGGGGCGGATGCAGTGGCCGTGGACCAAGGCCGGTCCGTTGCCGGCGCGGCAGTGGGCCACGGCGGCCTGGAAGGCGTGCAGGCAGGCCACGGGATCGGTGCCGTCGACCTCGGCAAAGTGGAAGTTGGGGAAGTTGGCGACCAGGCGCGAGATGTTGCCGCCGGGCGTGTTCACTTCGACCGGAACGCTGATGGCGTAGCCGTTGTCTTCGACGACAGAAGATGACGGGCAGCTTCCGGTTGGAGGCGGTGTTGAGCGCCTCCCAGAACTCGCCCTGCGAGGTGGAGCCTTCGCCGATGCGAGAGTAGACCACTTCGTCGCCGTGGAACTCGACATCGTGGAAGGCGCGGTAGTCGCCGGCTCGGACTTTGCTCGGCGGCCTCAGGATGGCGGCTGAAGTAGCGGCCGGCCTCGGCGCAGCCCACGGCGTGCAGCACCTGCGTGGCGGTGGAGGAGGAAGTGCTGACGATGTGGAGCGGGCGGCTGCTCCAGTGGGTGGGCATCTGGCGGCCGCCGCTGGCCGGGTCGGTGGCCGCGCCCACGGCCTGCAGCAGCATGTTCGTCAGGCGTGACGCCCAGAGCGAGGCAGAGCGCGCGATCGCGATAGTAGGGGAAGAACCAGTCGTAGCCGGGACGAAGGGCCAGGGCCGGCGCCGACCTGCAGGGCCTCGTGGCCGGCGCCGGAGATCTGGAAGAAGATCTTCTGCTGGCGCTTGAGCAGGATCTCGCGGTCGTCGATGCGGCGGGAGAGAACCATCAGCCGGTAGATCTCGACCAACTGCCGGGGGCTCAAGCCGCCGGGGCCGGCTTTGGCCGACAGGGACTCACGAGCGCTGGAAGTTGCCAGTTCCATTCCCTTGACTCCTCAACAAATCTGTTTTCTCGCTTGCGGGGAAATCGAGTTCCAACTCGATTGTAGCAACTTCGCGTGAGCAGGAAGCGGCCGGCCCGATTGAGTCTGATCAGTCGACCTTGGGTTTGGGCGACGAAAGGAAAGGGCTGGAAATCGCGTCGTTCCCTTGCACGGGTGTGCTCATCTTTTCCTTCACCTTATGCGCCAGCTTTTCAATCTCGGCAACCTTGCGTCAACTCTGCCGAATCGAGCGAATCGGGTTGTCGTGGCCTTGACTTCGTCGTTCAACTCATGGGCCAGCTTGAGCAGCTTGTCTGTGTCGGAGACCAACGACCTCTGGCGCTCGGCATTGAGAGCGCGCAGCCTTCTTCTCCTCCATGATGGGATCCAGTGCCGCCGCCTGATGCCGCGAATCTGCCGTCGATTGATCCGCCGGCCACATAAACGGCCCACTGATCGGCGTATCTGCGCACCGCCTGGCAGCGCCAGCAACAGACGCAAACCCAACGCGCTGGCGAATACGCGCTGGAGGCTCGCCGGCTGACCCGGCAGTTCGAAGAGACCATTCCGCGCCTCATCGCCCGTGAACGCAGCAGCTTCGAAAGCTGGTTTCGCGACAGGAACACCGTCCATCCCCTCAGCTTGCCCCAACAGACAGCTTCATCTTTTCCTTCACGTCGTGGGCCAGCTTCTCGATGGCCTCGGCCTTGCGGATCACGCTCGATTGAGAGTGTGTCCTTGTTGGTTTTGTCCACTTCGGTCTTGAGGTCGGTGGCCAGCTTGAGCAAGAGCGCGCTCTCATCCGCGATGAGCTTCTTCCGCGCCGCGTTGACCGCTTCGAAGTTCTGCTTCTTTGCCTGCTGCTCATTCAGCAGCATCCGCTGGTTGGCATCGGGCACAAGATTGCGCTGGCTGCCGGGCATCACCGTGCCATTGGGCGCCCCATTCGCATTCGTATTCCTATTCTCCTGGCCCGGTGCGAAGGCGCTGGCAAAAGCCGCCATGATGACACAACAAGCAAAAACGCGGCCCCAATGACGCCCCGAGGGCTGTCCAGTTGCTCGGGCGCCACTCGGCGCACTTGGGTGATTTTGGCTCTTTACGATCTGCATGGGGAACCTCCTCGTGGCGCCGCCGCGATTCAATTTTTCCTTCCTCGGATTTCCAGAACCGCCGCGGGAAAATTGGCTTCCAGCTCGTCCTGCGGACAGTCTAGTCTAAACAGAGGAGCTTTGGGATGCATTCTTTTGTAATTTCGATTGCGGCAAGAGCGGGCTGGTTTGCGGAAGGACGGTTCCTGGGCCGTGTACTGGACGGGTGGAGCGTCGATGCCGAGGAATTTACCCGCAACCGGCTCCCGCACCTGCTCATGGTTGCGATTATCGGCTTTGTTCTCAGCCGTTTGCTGCGTCTGGTTACGGCCAGGATGATTCACGTCGCCGAGCAGCATGCGCCGGGGCCGTCCCGCGTCTCGCAGGTCAAGACCCTGGCCGGCGTCATTCGCACCACCGGCCTGGCCATCATCGGAGCCATTGTCGGCTTGCAGGCTCTCGCCGCCGTGGGCATCGATCTTGCTCCGCTGCTGGCCTCGGCGGGAGTGGCCGGCATCGCACTCGGACTGGCGGCGCAGAATATCGTGCGCGACATGCTCAACGGCATGCTGATTCTGATCGAGGACCAGTTCAACGTGGGAGACACGGTGCGCATTGCCGGACTGGCGGGAACCGTCGAGGCGATGACCCTGCGCAAGACCACGGTTCGCGATGCGGATGGAACGCTCTACGTGATTCCCAACTCGCAGATCACCACCGTGGCCAACCTGAGCGTGGACTACTCGGTGGCCACCATCAACGTGAGCGTGGATTTCTCGGCCAACCCCGACCAGGTGACTAGAACTGTTGACGGGCATCGCCATGGAGATCCGCGAGAGCGAAGAGTTCAAAGGCCTCTTTGTGGCCGACCCGCAGATTCTGGGCGTGGATGCAATCAAAGGCTCGGAGTTGATCTTCCCGGTGGTCTTCAAGACGCTCGCCACGAAGCAGTACGCGCCGGTGCGGGAGTTCCGCCGCCGCGTGCGGCTTGCGCTCGAAGAGCAGGGACTGCTGCCCGGCGATCCCAACCGGGTCTTCCGCACATTCAGTGAAGATGTCTCCGACGGACGCACCCGTCCAACCGCGGAGGCCGCGCCGAAACACGACCCCACCACCCTCAAGCCGCAGGAGAGCAATCCTTTCAGCGGCGAGTCGGCGGGTTAGCGAACAGTAATCAGCCAGACAGCCGAAAGGCCTCGAGCAGCGCATCGGCATCGATGATCGGCGGCAGGCAGGTGCGCCCGCGGCAGACGAGGGCCCAGGCTCCTGCTCCGGCTGGCTTCGGAACCTGAAGAAGCGTCTCGGCCAGCGCCTCGGGAAGGCCGCCTGGAACCAGCCTCTCGGGAGCGACGCGGATCACGGTCTTGTTGACGGCGAAACCGGCCAGGGCCAACGCCTCAAGCCGCTCGGCCTCAGGACCCGAACCGACCACAACCACCTGCACCGGATCGAGCAGAAGCCGCTCCGAGCGCCAGCCCATAGCTGCCGGCGTAGAGGCCGAAGTGCTCGACAATCCCGGCAAAGGAGGCGAGCGTGTCTTCGGCGATCTCGCGATATTCCTTGCGCCCGCTGAGGGCCTCAAGGCGCAGCAGCGCCGAGGCGGCTGTGGGATTGCCGGCCGGGGTGGGCGAGTCCTGCAGCGGCTTGCGTCGTGCGGCCAGTGCGCCGAGCACCGGCGCGCCAACGACGTCGGCGCGGCAGCGTCATAGAACGCGCCAGCGGTCCGGTCGTAGAAGCGGGCGATCATCGCGTCGGCCAGCTTGACGGCAGCGCTGGTAGTAGCTCATCTCGCCGCTCGCAAGCCATGCGTCGATGCAGGCGTGGACGGTGAAGGCGTAGTCGTCGAGCGTGCCGGGCACCTTCTCCGGCGGCTGCGCTCCCTCGGCGGGACCATCGCCATAGGCGATGACGTGGCTGAGCGCCTGTTCGCCATCCCAGGCCTCGCGCAGCAGCCGGTCGAGCGTCAGCAGCGCAAACTCCCGCGCCGAATCGATGCGCAGCACGCGCGCCGCTTCAAGGTAGGCCGAGACGGCCATCGCGTTCCAGCCGGTGTAGAGCGTGCGGTCGATGAAGGGCGTGGGCCGCTGGGCGCGCGCCGCGAGCAGCGCGTCGGCGGGCCGAGGCCAGAAGCGAGCCGAGTTGATCCGGACTCTGGCCTGTTTCGGCGGCCAGTTCCTCGACGGTGCTGGTTGACGTGGAGCACGTTCTTGGCCGGATTGTGGTGCATGTCGCCGAGTTCGCCGATGTCCCAGTAGCGCAGCGGCGATCTCGACGTCGCTCCGGGAAAACTCTGCCGCACGCAGTGCGTCGCGCGCCTCGTCCAGCGTCCAGGTGAAGTAGTCGCCGTCGTCGTCGAGGTTGATGTCGGCGTCCTGCGAGGCATAGAAGCCGCCGCGCTCGCGGTCGGTCATGGTCGCGTCGAGCCAGCCCACAATCTCCCGGGCCGTGTCTGAAAATCCTCGCGGACGTAGGCTCTGAAAGCCGTGCACGTAATTGCGCAGCAGCTCGGTGTTGTCGTAGAGCATCTTCTCGAAGTGCGGAACGCCCCAGTGCTCGTCGACGCTGTAGCGGTGAAAGCCGCCGGCGAGTTGATCGTAGACGCCGCCGCGCGCCATCTTTTCGAGCGTGACGGCGAAGGCTCGTCCGGCCTGTTCGTTGCCGCGATTCATCGGCCACTTGCAAGCAGCAGGTCGAGCGCGGCTGGGATGAGGAAACTTGGGCTGCGAGCCGAAGCCGCCGTTGCGCGGATCGAATTGGTTGAGGATCGAAGCCGGCGATCTTGTCGACCAGGGCCAGCGTCAGTTCCCCGCCCCGCCCGGAAAAAGTTTCATTGTGCTCGATGGCGGCCATGACGCTGGCGGCGGTCTCCAGAGCCTCATCGCGCCGCTCGCGCCAGACCTGGGCCATGGCCTCGAGCACGCGCGGAAAGCCCGGCCGGCCATAGCGGTCGTCGGGCGGAAAGTAGGTGCCGCCGAAGTAAGGCCGGCCATCGGGAGTGAGAAAGGCCGTCAGCGGCCAGCCGCCCTGGCCGCTGATGGCCGAGACCGCAGCCTGGTAGCGCGCGTCCACATCGGGCCGCTCGTCGCGATCGACCTTGACGGCGACAAAATGCTCGTTGATGAGCTGGGCGATCTCCGGATTCTCGTAGGACTCGCGATCCATGACGTGGCACCAGTGGCACCAGACCGCGCCGATGTCGAGCAGAATGGGCTTGTCTTCGGCCTTGGCCCGGGCAAAGGCCGCCTCGCCCCAGGGATGCCACTGGACCGGCTGATGCCGCGCCGAGCGCAGGTAGGCGCTGGCGGAGTCTTCCAGCAGGTTGGCGGGGCCTGGACTCCGATGCGGGAGGCTTTGGGGAAGCGTCCTCATGCATGGGCTAAGGATACATTGGCACACACGGTTGATTCGCTAGCTCAGGTCAAACGGGCCGGCCAAGTTGAGACCACACGCAGGATGGTGCGGCAACCGTCTTTGCGCAGTGCTCGGAAGGGCCGAACGTCAAAATTCCTGATTCTTCGCGACTTCGCTCTCAAAGCGGGGTTGGCATCAGTGAAGCATCGATCATGGTCACTCCGAAACGAGAGAGGGATGAACGCCATGTTTTGTTCTTGCCGCCGTATTCTGTTTCTGCTTCCATCCGTCGTCTTTCTGTCGCTTGCCGGCTGCACGGGCGGTTCGGGGAGCACTGGCTTAAAAGATAAGCAGACGGCAAATTATCCGTCAGACGCTTCCTCGACTAGCGTTACGAAAGGCCAGACGGTGACGTTGGAGGCCTACGTCAATCCGACGCTTGCTACTGGAACCGTAACTTTCTATAACGGATCGACGGCGATCGGGACCGCGGCGATCGGGTCCCCCATCGGGTTTTCGACCACACGAATCGCTCTGCTCGCAACAACGTTCTATTCCATCGGCGCGCAGAGCATCACCGCGCACTACAGCGGGAACGATTTCTACTCGGCAGGTACTTCCGCGGCCCTGCCAATCGGCGTGTATAGCAACCAATTGGCGTCAACTTCGGTGGACTCTACAGGCTTCCACCATGACGCCACAATATCAAACAAGTGTGACACTAACAGCCGCGGTCTCTCCCTCGTCAGCCACGGGTACGATCACGTTTTACAACGGGGGAACGAAGATCGGCAGCGCTGCCGTCAACGGTGGCGCTGCCAGTGTGACAACTTCGTTCGCGGCAGGAGGCACGGCTACACTTGACGCCGTCTACTCTGGCGATTACAACTACCTTTCCAGCACATCGAATTCGCTGACCATGGATGTAGCGGGCCACTGGTGACCACAACAAATCTTGAAGGCCTCAACCAGCGCCACCGCAATCGGCAACAGCGTCACTTTGACCGCCAGTCTCACTCCTGCAACAGCCACGGGGACGGTCACGTTTTATAGCGGTTCGACGGCGATCGGCACGGCAGATGTGAACGCGGGCGTCGCCACGCTGAATACGGCCTTTGTGGCTTCAGGCAATGTCACTTTGAAGGCGGGCTTCGGCGGAAACTCTTCGTGGGAATCGAGCACATCGAATCAGGTTTCTCTCTTCGTTACTGGCAGCACTCCCGACACCATCGAGCTGCAGGTTGCGCCGGCCTCGCTCATCATCGGCTATTCGGCGACGCTGACGGCCAATGTTTCGCCGGCGGGGGCGACAGGGACGGTGGTTTTTTACGACGGAACCAGGGCGATCGACGTCGCCACGATCGGCGAAGGCACCGCCACGTTCGTCAATACCTTCAGGAGTGCAGGTTCCCAGAGCCTTACGGCCGTCTATAGCGGAGATACGACGTATCTCTCGAACACCAGCAGCGCCGTAGCTCTCAACGTCGGCAATCCAGGACCAACGCAAACCACAACAACGCTGACGCTGAGTGAATACGCAGGCTTCGTCGGAGATACGGTCACGCTGACGGCCATCGTCAATCCTCCGGCTGCAACCGGGCAGGTCGACTTTTACGACAATAGCACCCTACTGGAAAGTGTCGTGGTTTCGTCCGGCTCGGCGGCCTGGTCGCAGTCCTTTACGCAGGCCGGCCAAAACACTATCTCCGCGGTGTACGACGGAGATGTGACGTATTCCTCCGAGTACGTCCAGCCCGCTGAATCTTCAGCTCACAAGCCAACCCACAACTCCCACTTGTCCGATCGATCCAATACTTTGCTCGATTCAATGTCCTGCAGATCCGACCTGTGGTTACTCACGCAGCAGTGCTTTGGGACAAGAGAAGCAAAGAACAAGCCGACTGTGGTGAGTGTTAACGATGATCCGGCAGACATTCGCCCAGACAGCACTCGCCACAACTACCTGAAATCAGACCCCAAAAAGGGATGGGCCGAAGCCCATCCCCTTTTTTCAATCTGCAATGCCCGCCGCGATCAGAAGTGGTATGCCACGCCGAGCGTCGGCTCGTAGATGTTGTACCACTTGTTGGTCTTGGTCAGGTCGTTGGGAGCATCGAAGGTCGGCACCTTGGTGACCAGGCCGCGGTATTCGGCGCGGATGTCGAAGCTGGGGCTGATCTCGTAGGCGATGCCGGCGCCATAGAGGAAGGCCGATTTGAGTCTGCTGCCTGGCGTCCAGAGTAGTGGTGCCGGAGTTGCGAATGGGCAGAAAGATCAACCCCGCACCGCCGCCTTCGACAAAAGGATTGAACTTGCGGAAGTTGAAGCTGCGAACATAGGCGGCCGAGATCTCCTGCGTGCGGGTCAGCACAGTGGGAGTGAGAGGGTTGGTAACGAAATGAATCTTGTTCTGGTAGGTGATGCCGTAGTTGGCTTCCAATGCGCTTGAAGGCGTGAGCATGAAGCGGTAGCTGAGCAGCGCACCATAGGCGGGGGTTGAGTGGACATAGACGTTCGTTGACGAGGCGACGAACGGCTCGATGAGCCCGAATCCGCTCAAACTGATGTCCTGGCGGCTTTCCTGGGCGCGGCCTGCTGCCACGCTCACGGCAAGCAGAAATGCAATGATGGCGATCTTCTTCATTCGGTCTTGATCCTCACGACTGCTCAACCGTCCGGCTGGCAACGAGCTTGTCTGTTCCGGTGCGCCGGTTCGAGCCGGGCCCCACTCTCAGCATTGTAAATGGCCGGGGCGGCCCATGGCGCAAACCTGTTGTCCAGAAACCACTGAGGCCTTAGACGCAGCTCCTTGCGAAGAGGCATCCGGAGCGGCGAAATAGCCGATCACCGCTCAAGATCGGCCTCTCACTTCATCCGGCCCGCTCCACGTGGTAGTAAAACGGCGGGCCGTTCTCCTGCGCGAGCGTCTTGACGGTCTGCAAAAAAGCCCGTGCGGCGTAAGAAAGCGTGACTTGCCGCCGGTGTACCAGCCGCAGCACGCGCTTCATCTCCAGTTCGTCCACCGGCACGCGCACCAGATCCCCGGCTTCCAGTTCCCTGGCCACGGTCAGATGCGGCACAAGCGCCACCCCGTTGCCCATGGCCACAAACCGCTTGATGGCCTCGATGGTGGGCAGTTCGATGTTCCATATTCAACGGCGTCCTGTACTTTTGAAAGGCCTCGATCACCTTCCGCCGCAGAGGCGAGGCGACATTGTGGCGCGACAAAAATCTCTTCGCCCAGATCGCTGATCGAGACGCGCCGCGCCCTGGCCAGCGGATGACTGGGACTGACGATGAAGTCCAGACTGTCGCGCATAGACCGCAATGGAGCGGAACTGCGCCGGGTCGGGTCTGAACGAGATCATTCCCAACTCGAAGGTGCGCAGGTTCAGTTCGTCAGGAATATGCGAGGCCAACATGCGGTGCACGGCGACTGTGATGTGCGGAAACTCCCGCCGGAAGCGGTCGATGGCCGGCAAAAGATACATGCAGGTGTATTCGTTGGCCGCCAGTTGCAGCCGGCCGCGCTCGAGGCTCTTCAGCTCGCCCAAAGCGCTGGCCGCCTCGCGGCGCAGGGCCAGCAGCCGCAGCGCATAATCGCGCAGCAGCACGCCCGCGGCGGTCAGCGAGCCGTCGCGAGCCGCGCGGTCAAAGAGCGTCTCGCCTACGGACTGCCTCCAGCTTGCGGATCACCTGGCTCACCGCCGGCTGGGTGCGGTGCAGCCGCACGGCCGCGCGGGAGAAGCTGCGCTCCTCGGCGACGGCGAGAAAGGTTTCGAGCTGGTGAAGTTCCATGGGAGTCTCCGTGGAAGCGAGTCGGCAAGTCAGCGGGTCAGCAAGTCAGCACGGTAGGCAGGCTCGTCGCCCACGGCCTCTTCTTTTATTAGTTAGAAGGAGCAAGGCGAAGTCTTGAAAATGACCTGCCGAATTGCGGCAGCACCTCCTTCGTCCACCAACCGGCTGACTCGCTGACTCGCTGACTCGCTGACCCGCTGACTTGCTGATTCTGACACTATATAACAATTTCTAATCGACAATCAAACAATTATAACTTTGCCTTATATCGTTCCATGCTTGACAATAACGGAAATCGCACAAGGAATCGGCTGACACGGCATGGACATGACCTCAAATCACGTAGTCTTCTTCGACACCACGCTGCGCGACGGCGAGCAGTCCCCGGCTGCAGCATGACCACGCAGGAAAAGCTGACCATGGCCCACGCTCTTGAAGATCTGGGCGTGGACATCATCGAGGCCGGCTTTGCCATGGCCTCGGAGGGCGACTTTGCGGCCATCGCCACCATCACGCAGGCCATCCGCAAGCCGCGCATCGCTTCCCTGGCCCGCGCCAAGACCGAAGACATCGAGATGGCCGCGCGCGCACTGCAGTTCGCCGATCGCGCCCGCATTCATGTCTTTCTGGCCTCGAGCGATCTGCATCTCGAATACAAGCTCAAGATCAGCCGCGCAGAAGCGCTCGATCTGACCGGCGAATCGGTGCGCCTGGCCCGCTCGCTTGTCGACGACGTCGAGTTCTCGCCCGAAGACGCAACCCGCTCGGATCGCGACTTCCTGGTCGAGATGGTCCGCATCGCCGTCGAGGCCGGCGCAACCACCATCAATATGCCCGACACCGTCGGCTACACCACGCCCGAAGAGTACGGCCGCATGTTTGCCGAGGTGCGCGAACGCATTCCGGCCATCGACGCCGAGGGCATCATCCTCTCCTCGCACTGCCACGACGATCTGGGTCTGGCCGTGGCCAACTCGCTGGCCGCCGTCCAAAACGGCGCGCGCCAGGTCGAGTGCACCGTCAACGGAATCGGCGAACGCGCAGGCAACGCGGCTCTCGAAGAGATCGCCGCCGCGCTCTATGTTCGCGGCGACCGCTACGGCGTCTCGACCAGCATCAAGCTGGAGAACCTCTATCCCACGAGTCAGGTGCTAGGCCAGCTCATCACCTTCCGCCCCTCCCCCAACAAAGCCATTGTGGGCGACAACGCCTTTGCTCACGAGTCCGGCATTCACCAGCACGGCATGCTGGCCAACCCGCTCTGCTACGAGATCATGACTCCTGCACTGGTGGGCGTCCAAAAAACACATCTCGTCCTTGGCAAGCACTCGGGCCGCGCGGCGCTCCGCCATCGCTTGGAGCAGCTTGGCTTCACGCTGACGCGCGAAGAGCTGCAGCAGACCTACTATCGCTTCGTCGCCCTGGCCGACCGCAAGAAGAATATCTACGACCAGGATTTGGTCGGCCTGCTCCCCGATCAAATTCGCGAAAAACGCCGCGAACCGGTCTCTGAACTCGATTAATTTGGCGAAAGCTCGATGCAGTGGCAAGCAGACGGGAAAACCCTCTACAATCTAAGAAAAGGAGCATTAAAAATGAAGTTGAAAGTTCTCGTCACCCCTGGGGACGGTATCGGTCCCGAAATCACCGCGGAAGCCATTGGAGTGCTGCAAGAGGTAACGGCCGCCGGCGGACATACGCTGGAGTTGAACTACAAGCGCATTGGCGGCGTCGCCATCGATCAAGATGGAACGCCTCTGCCTGCCGACACCGTTGCCGCAGCTCTCGACTCCGAAGCCGTCTTTTTAGGCGCGGTGGGCGACGACAAGTTCAACTCACTTCCGCCGAGCCAGCGCCCCGAGGCCGGGCTGCTTGGAATCCGCGCAGCCCTGGGCGGCTTTGCCAACCTGCGCCCGGTCTTCGCCTTCAAGGAACTGACGATCAACAGCCCGCTGCGGCCCGAGATCATCGACGGGACAGACATTATGTTCGTCCGCGAACTGCTTGGCGGCCTCTACTATGGCAAGCCCCGCGGCTGGGACAAGGAAAAGGGCGTCGCCCTCAACACCATGATCTACACGCGCGATGAAGTGGCCCGCGTGGCCCGCACCTCCTTCCAACAGGCGCAGAAGCGGCGCAAGAAGCTGTGCAGCGTCGACAAGGCGAACGTGCTTGAGGTTTCGCAGCTTTGGCGCGACACGGTGATCGAGGTGGCCAAGGAATTCCCCGACGTCGAACTCGAACACCAGTATGTCGATGCGATGTCGATGCACCTGATGAAGCGCCCGAAGGACTTCGACGTGGTGGTCACAGAGAACACCTTCGGCGACATTCTCACGGACGAGGCCTCTGTAATTACCGGTTCGCTGGGCATGTTGCCCTCGGGCACCGTCGGCGGCAAGATCGGCATATTTGAGCCGGCGCACGGCTCCGCGCCCAAGCACGCCAACAAAAACATCGCCAATCCTCTGGCCACGATCCTGACCGGCGCGCTGATGCTTCGCCACGCCTTCGGGCTCGAAGCAGAGGCCGACGCAATCGTCAAGGCTGTCCGCAAGGTGCTGGAACAAGGCTTCCGCACGCAAGATCTGGCGCGCACCAATCCCGAGGGATTGACCGTGCTGGGAACCCGCGAGATGGGTGCGAAGGTGCGCGAGACGGTGAAGGCGCTGCTCGTTCACGCGTAGATTGACGAATCAACCGGCGGCTTTGAAAGGGCACGACTTTAGCCGTGCCGCAAAGACAGCAGGAACAACCCGGCTTTAGCCGCCGAGGGAATGCAAAGTCAACCGGGTGCCCCACCCTCGCCGCGTTTTTGTTTTTGCGGCCAGGGTGGGATATTCAAATACACCCCGAATGAAAAGATGGAGTCCAATGAGTTCCGAACCTAAAACATTATTTGAGAAGGTCTGGCAACAGCATGTGGTGGTCGAGCCCAAGGGCGAGCCGACCGTGCTCTACATCGATCTGCAACTGGTGCACGAGGTCACATCGCCGCAGGCCTTCGAAGGGCTGCGTCTGGCTGGCCGCAAAGTGCGCCGCCCGGATCGCACCGTTGCCACCGTGGATCACAACGTGCCGACGACGAAGGAAGGCCGGCTCAACATCGTCGATCCCATCGCCGCCAAGCAGATCGCCACGCTGAACACGAACTGCGCCGAATTCGGTATCGAGCTGTATGGCGTGGATTCGCCTGATCAAGGCGTGGTGCACATCATCGGGCCGGAGCTGGGCATCACCAAGCCGGGCATGACCATCGTCTGCGGCGACTCGCACACGGCGACTCACGGCGCATTTGGGGCTTTGGCGTTTGGCATCGGCACCAGCGAAGTGGAGCACGTGCTGGCCACGCAGACGCTGCCGCAATCGAAGCCCAAGACTTTCCGCATCACGGTCGAAGGCGAGCTGCCGCGCGGCGTTACGGCGAAAGACATCATCCTCGCGATCATCGGGCAGATTGGAACGGACGGCGCAACCGGCTATGTGATCGAGTATGCCGGCTCGGCGATTCGCGCGCTCTCGATGGAAGGCCGCATGACGGTCTGCAACATGAGCATCGAGGCTGGCGCGCGCGCGGGCATGGTTGCTCCCGATGAGACGACGTTCGCTTACCTCAAAGGCCGCCGCTTCTCGCCGAAAGGCGCCGCGTGGGATGAGGCCGTCCGCGAGTGGAGCAAGCTGCCCAGCGACGCTGGCGCGAAGTTTGACCGCGAACTGACAATCGACGCTTCTGAACTCGTTCCCTTCGTGAGTTGGGGCACCAGCCCCGGCATGGTCGCGCCGGTCACGGCCAAGGTGCCCGATCCGGCGGCAGCCAAGAGCGAGATCGAGCGCAAGGGCTTCGAGCGTGCACTCGAATACATGGGCCTGAAGGCCGGAACTCCTCTCGAAGAGGTTGTGATCGACCGTGTCTTCATTGGCTCCTGCACGAATGGCCGCCTGGAAGATCTGCGCGCAGCTGCACGCATCGCTGCCGGCTACAAAGTTTCGCCGCACGTAGGCGCGATGGTGGTTCCCGGCTCGCAGGCTGTGAAGGCAGCGGCTGAGAAAGAAGGCCTGGACCGCATCTTCATCGAGGCCGGATTCGATTGGCGCGAGCCTGGCTGCTCGATGTGTCTTGCAATGAATCCCGACATTCTTCAGCCCGGCGAGCGCTGCGCCTCGACCAGTAATCGCAACTTTGAAGGCCGCCAGGGACGCGGCGGACGCACGCACCTGGTTTCGCCGGAGATGGCCGCCGCAGCCGCCATTGCCGGGCACTTCGTCGACATTCGCAAGTGGGCGGTACATGAACCCGCGCTGCAAGGAGGCAAGGCCTAATGGAACCCTTTCGCACACTCACTTCGCTGGCCGCGCCGCTCGACCGAGCAAATGTCGATACCGACCAGATCATTCCCAAGCAGTTTTTGAAGCGCATCGAGCGCACAGGCTACGGCGACTTCCTTTTCTATGATTGGCGGCAGCGGCCGACGGGCGAACCCATCGCCGACTTCGTCCTCAACGATCCGCGCTACAAGGGCGCGCAGATTCTCGTTGCGGGCAAGAACTTCGCCTGCGGATCGAGCCGCGAACACGCTGCATGGGCGCTTGAGAACTACGGCTTCCGCGTCGTCATCGCACCCAGCTTCGCCGACATCTTCTTCTCGAACGCCGGCAAGAACGGCATCGTGCTTGCGCGACTGAGCGAAGACGAAGTTGCGCCAGTTACTCACGAACGCCAGCACAATTCCGAATTACAAACTCACAGTCTCGCTTCAGGACCAGACCGTCACCGACAGCCAGGGCTTCAAGGCGAGCTTCGATGTGGACCCGTTCCGCAAGTTCTGCCTCATCGAAGGGCTCGACGACATTGGCCTGACGCTACGGCATGCTGCGGCGCTCGACACGTTTGAAACAAAGCACGACCAGGCCGGTTGGTTGAAGGCGAAATGAGCGTTGAGTTTTTTTGACTGACAACGCCAGAAGAAATGCAAGCTAGGAGCTATCAGCTTAATAGGAGTCCATCATGGGAACCAACGGAACCACGCAAGCATCAAACGCTCACCTCACCACACCCACACGTCTGACCGGCGCGGAGATTGTCTGGGCCACGCTGGTGGGCGAGGGCGTCACTGACGTCTTCGGCTATCCCGGCGGGGCGATTCTCCCCGTTTACGACGCTCTGCGCAAGTTCCCCATTCACCACACCCTGGTGCGCCACGAGCAGGGCGCCGCGCATATGGCCGACGGCTACGCTCGCGCCTCGGGCAAGGTCGGCGTCGCGATCGCCACCAGTGGCCCAGGTGCGACCAATCTCGTCACCGGCATCGCAACCGCCATGCTGGACTCGATTCCCATCGTCTGCATCACCGGCAATGTCTCCAGCAAAGTGCTCGGCACCGATGCGTTTCAAGAGGTTGACATCACCGGCATCACGCTGCCGGTAACCAAGCACAACTTCATCATCAATCGTGCGGAAGATATCGCGCCAGCCATTCGTTACGCCTTCCAAATTGCCAGATCCGCCCGCCCCGGCCCGGTGCTCGTCGACATTACCAAGGACGCGCAGCAGGCCACGGCCATCTTCGACTTTGAGGCTGCCAAGCCGCGCCCGTATCGCGCTCATCCCATGCGGAAGGTCGAAGAGTCCGGTCTGGCGCATGCCGCAGAACTGATCCGCAACGCCAAGCGCCCTGTGATCCTCGCCGGCCACGGCATCATGGAGTCCGGCGCGGAAGAGCAGGTGTGCACGCTCGCCGAACGCGCGCAGATTCCAGTCGCGCTCACGCTGCTCGGCCTCGGCGCATTCCCCGCCTCTCATCCGCTCAATCTGGGCATGATGGGCATGCACGGCGAGTCATGGGTCAACCACGCCATTCAGGAAGCCGATCTGTTGATCGCCTGCGGCATGAGGTTCGACGATCGCGTGACGGGATCGCTCTCGACCTACGCCACCAAGGCCAAAAAGATCCACATCGACGTGGACCCCGCCGAGATCAACAAAAACGTCAAGGTCGATGTGCCGCTGATCGGCGATCTGCGCGAGGTGCTCGAAGAACTGCTGCCGCGCATCAGCGGCCGCGACGGCGCAGCGTGGCTCAAAACCATCGAGACCAACAAAGGCGATTCGGCGGTGCGCGACATCAAGAACCTGCCCGACTCCGGCCACCTCTATGCCGCGCATGTCATCCACGACATCTGGCGCATCACCGGCGGCAACGCCATCGTCGTCACCGACGTGGGCCAGCACCAGATGTGGGAGGCGCAGTACTACCACCACGAGAAGCCGCGCACGCTGATCACCTCCGGCGGACTGGGAACGATGGGATTTGCGCTGCCTGCGGCCATCGGCGCAAAGTTCGCCTGCCCGGACAAAGAGGTCTGGGTGATCGCCGGCGACGGCGGCTTCCAGATGACCGCGGCTGAGCTGGCGACCATCGTGCAGGAAGGCATCAAGATCAACATCGCCATCATCAACAACGGCTACCTGGGCATGGTGCGCCAGTGGCAGGAATTCTTCTACGAGCGCAACTATGAATCCACGCCGCTGGTCAGCCCCGACTTTGTGAAGCTCGCCGACGCACACGGCATCGCCGGGCTTACGGTCCGCACGCGCGCCGAGTTGGCAGGCGCCGTCGAACAGGCCCGCTCAGCCCCCGGCACGTTCCTGCTCAACTTCAAGGTCGAGAAGGAAGAGTCGGTCTATCCGATGATTCCCGCCGGCTCCGCGCTGCACGAGATGATTCGCCGGCCTGAAGCAGTGGACAGTGGACAGTGAACAGTGGACAGCTTCTCGTGGTGCGATCCACACATTGCCCGGTGCAGGATCAGAGGTTCCGCGACTGATCTGCATTCACGTTAACTGAACACTGCCACGCTCACTGCTCACTGTTCACTGTTCACTGAAAGCCGGAGGCTTTATGCTGCACACATTCGTCGCTTACGTTGAAGATCTGCCGGGCGTGCTCACGCGCGTGGCCTCGCTCTTCCGCCGCCTCAACATCAACATCAACTCGCTCACCGTGGGCCGCAGCGAGCGCGCCGGCCTTTCGCGGCTGACGCTGGTCTGCGAGGCCTCGGCCGAAGCCGGCCATCGCATCCGGGCCAGCCTGTTTAAACTGGAGAATGTCGTCGATGTGGACGACATCGGCCAGGCGCCGTCGGTCACCCGCGAACTTGCGCTCATCAAAGTTGCCGCCACGCCGCGCAGCCGTTCGCAGATCTTCGAACTGGTCGAGGTCTTTCGCGCGCGCATCGTTGACCTGGCGCCGGAGTCGCTGATGATCGAGATGACCGGCGTCGAGAGCAAGATCGAAGGACTCATCCAGGTGCTCCAGCGAGGGCGAGGGCCGGGTGCTCGAAATCTGCCGCAGCGGCAAAATGACCATGCGCCGCGGCCACCACACCAGCGGCGTGCTCAAGGCCATGGGCGCGGGAGCAGACGAGCCCGAGAAAGAGCCAGCCGAAACCACCGAAGACACGGCCGTCGAGCCGGAATAGGCGCGCCTGAACAATGCGGCCCAGCTTTAACAAATCAACATCTCACCCAGCAAGCAAAGGAAGATAAGAAAAATCATGGCGAAGACTTACTACGATCAAGATGCCGACCTCTCCCTCATTCAAGCCAAAAAAGTAGCCATCATCGGCTACGGCTCCCAGGGACACGCTCACGCTCTCAACCTCAAGGACTCCGGCGTCCAGGTGAAGGTGGGCCTGGCGTCCAACTCCAAGTCCATCGCCAAGGCGCAGAAGGCCGGCCTTGAAGTCGGCACCGTCGCCGATGCCACCAAGTGGGCCGACGTGGTCATGGTTCTCGTTCCCGATCAGACCGCGGCCAAGCTCTACGCAGACGAGATCGGGCCCAATCTCACAGCCGGCAAGCTGCTCATGTTCGCGCACGGCTTCAACATTCACTTCAAGACCATCGTTCCGGCGGCAGGCATCGACGTGGGCATGGCCGCCCCCAAGGCTCCCGGCCATCGCGTGCGCGAAGTCTTCACCGAGGGCGGCGGCGTGCCCGGCCTCATCGCCGTTCATCAGGACGCGACCGGCAAGGCCCACGCGCTCTGCCTCAGCTACCTGAAGGGCATCGGCTGCACCCGCGCCGGAGTGCTCGAGACCACGTTCAAGGAAGAGACCGAGACCGATCTCTTCGGCGAGCAGGCCGTGCTCTGCGGCGGCGTCAGCGCGCTCATCAAGGCGGGCTTTGAGACGCTGGTCGAGGCCGGCTATCAGCCCGAGAGCGCCTACTTCGAGTGCCTGCACGAGCTCAAGCTGATCGTCGACCTGATCTATCGCGGCGGCCTGGCCTACATGCGCTACTCGATCTCCGACACCGCCGAGTGGGGCGACTACGTCAGCGGCCCGCGCGTCATCAACGACGAGAGCCGCAAGGCGATGAAGCAGATCCTCGCCGAAATCCAGGACGGCAGCTTTGCCAAGCGCTTCCTCGCCGACCAGAACTCCGGCCGCAAGGAGTTCATGGCCTTCCGCGAAGCCGAAGCCAAGCACCCGGTCGAGATCGTCGGCAAGCAGCTCCGCGCGCAGATGCCCTTCCTCGATCCGGTGACCGTGGAAGAAGTGGCCAAGAACCGGTAGAAGAACTGACCGAAGACCCTCAGTATCCTTACCGAATTCGAAGATGCAGAGGGTCTTTCGGGTTGTTTACCAGCGGTTGTCGCTCTTCTTGCGGTTGTTCTCCCAGTACAAGGGCTGCAAATTGCTCAATGCATCAGAACCACCCCGAGCGACAGGGACAACATGGTCAACTTCCCATCCGTACTGAGAAGTCTGCCCATATGCCCAAAGCACATCCAGGCTCCGCAGATGTCCTTGCGGTATACGTTTGCGTCATAGCCTTGCATTGCCTGGCCTTTGCCCAGATCACACTCAGCGTTGCATGGTCATACTGCGCGTTTGTTGCCATAACTACTCCTTCGTCTGTGAGGCTGCGGATCGCGCAGCAGTTTTCTCGTTGACAGCGAAGGGATAGGTCGATCAATAATGTTGGTCGATCTAAAAAATCAGCTTGTGCCCCTCGCTAGCTTGGGGTGCCGGGGCAGGTGGTATCGAGAAGTTCTCTAGGCTACCGATACTATCTGGACTCAACGCCGCCTTCGGGCGGCGTTTTCCGTGTCTCAAAAAAGTCACGTGGCAGATGAAAACATACCGCTGTATGTGGTGCATGTCAATAGGAAACCACTAGATCTTGTACCAGTTTTTCCACATATTCTCTTAGTTTGGCCGCGAAATTGCGCAAAAAATAAGCCGTCTTGTGGAAAAGAGGTCCTGAACTCTCATAAATAGAGTAGTTAAGATCCAGTGTCATCGACGTCTTCTGCGAGGAAATGAACCTCGTACCTCTTCAAGGTGCCGGCTCACGCGTTGGGAGGACATACTTGGCTCTTAGATCCCGAAAAACCTGAGCCGCGATCACCGCCGCTCGGCCTCTAACCGCTCCGCGAGAAATACCTTCAACAACGACTGATAAGGCACATCGCGCTTATTGGCGAGGATCTTCAAGTCTTCAATCATGGCCACAGGGAGCCGCACAGAGATCGTTCTGAGCGTCGGCTTCAGGTTCGGAAACCTGGCGCGCTTCGCCTGCGACCAATCCACGAACTTTGTCGAATCCGCGCCCTCGCCTTTCGAGGACCAGAATTCGAACTCTTCGGACTCGCTCTTGAACTCAGGAACTGCTTTTTTCATGTCGCTTGTACTCCTCGCTTTCTCTTCGGCTCATGTCGCGAACTGAGATCACGCGGATCAATGTGCCCCTGATTGTGAAAGCAACAAATAGTCTTCGCTCTTGAGCCGTCTTCCCCAATGCCCAATAACGCTTTTCGCGGCGCGAATGTCCGGGATCGGAGCGCACCACAAACGGGTCGTGGAAGAAGACATCTTCGGCTTCCTCGGGAGTCACGCGGTGGCGCTCCCAATTCTTAGCGACGTTCGCCTCGTTCCAGTCGAAGCCGGTACAAGCCGCAAGCGGGTCTTTCTCGCCCATACCTTGTATATATCACAAATATACTTCTATTGTGGAGCGTTGCCTCAATCTCAACGGGTATTTACCCACAATCGAATCAAGGATAGTGAAGATAGTGCACGGAGTAACTTTCGCAGAAGTCAATTTATCTTGTGATGTGTACCGATAACAGGCAAAAAATGACCTCCGAAGGATCACGTCTCTTCGGAGGTGCTTGTCTGAACACAAGCTATAGACGGGGACCAGTAGCCGGCGCTGGAGGTCGGTAGCACGCGGCTACTGGTGATCCCTGCACAAACGAAGTTAGCAGCGGCTTCCCCTTTCCACGGCTACTCCGTGTCTCCCGGCTCTAAGAGGACATTTTTACTCGCCCTCTGAACCATGTTGACTCTTGGAGTGTCTCCTATGCGCTCAGGGCGTTCCGTGACGGCCATCACAGGGGAGTGTAACAAGATGCAAACCTCTGCTGAGGCTTAACTTCGAAGCTGCGCCAAATCAGACTCGACCGGTCAACAATGATGGTTCCGTTTCGTTGAGCTGGCTGCGGCGCGCTCGAAAACACTTTCTTTTTGAAAGCCATAGAAGAGTGATTGACAAACCGCGCCGCTGCTTTGAAAATCGGAGTTTCAGTCCCCTCCGAGGAAGACCCACCTGTGACAGCTCTCCTGAATACGAATCTTGGCGCGACACCCCTGCTGGGCCGCGGCAAAGTGCGAGACCTTTACGCGGTTGGACGATGCGCTGCTGCTGGTTGCAACAGACCGCATCTCCGCCTTCGACCATGTGCTGGCGACGGGCATTCCCGGCAAGGGCAAGATCCTGACGCAGATCTCGCTGTTCTGGTTTGATCTGGTGTCGGATCTCGTTCCCAACCATCTGATCACGGCCGAGGTCAGCCAATTCCCTGCGTCTTTGCAGCCGTTTGCCGATCAGCTGGAAGGCCGGTCGATGCTGGTGAAGCGGGCCGCAGATGTTCCCCGTCGAGTGCGTGGTGCGCGGCTACCTGACGGGTTCGGGATGGAAGGAATACAAAGCGAGCAGTATCGGTCTGCGGTATTCCGCTGCCCGCCGGCCTGCAGGACGGCTCGCGGCTGCCGGAGCCGCTCTTTACTCCCTCGACCAAGAGCGAGGCCGGCACGCACGACGAGAACATCTCCTATGCGGCCACCGTCGCGGCCATCGGCGAGGCCGACGCGGCAGAACTCAAGCGCCTGACGCTGGCCATCTACAACAAGGCCGCCGCGCATGCCGAATCGCGCGGCCTGATCCTGGCCGACACGAAATTTGAGTTTGGCAGAACGCCGGAAGGCATCATCCTGGCCGATGAGGTGTTGACGCCGGACTCCTCGCGTTTCTGGGAGGCCGCGGCGTGGAAGCCGGGCGGCGCGCAGCCTTCCTTTGACAAACAGTTCGTGCGCGACTATCTTGAATCGATCCATTGGAACAAGCAGGCGCCCGCGCCCGGGCTTCCGGATGACGTAGTGGAGCGCACTCAGGCCAAGTATCTTGAGGCCTTCCGCCGCTTGACTGGGCGGGACTTGAATCTGTAGGGCACACACGGAGCGATCAGAAGCGTGAACGGAGCGCGGTATGCAATGGGTGGATTGGGCGATCTTGTTTGTCATGGCGCTGTCCGTGCTGGGCGGGCTGGCGCAGGGCTTCTTCCGCTCTGTCTGCTCGTTAGGTGGCCTGCTGCTGGGCCTGGCGCTGGCCGCGTGGAATTACGCGCGGGTCGCCGCGCTGCTTTTGCCTGTGGTGCGCCTCAAGCCGGTGGCCGACACGATCGCGTTTCTGCTGATCGCGGTTCTGGTGATGGGCGCTGGCAGCGCTCATTGGCAGGGTTCTCTACAAGACCTTTCACCATTTGGGACTGGGTTGCCTGGACAGGCTCGCCGGAGCGGTCTTCGGTTTTTTTCAGGGAATGCTGCTGGTCACATTGATCGTGCTGGTGATGGTGGCGTTCTTCCCCGAGGCCCAATGGCTGGCGGAGGCCAAGCTGCCCAAGTTGTTCTTCGGGGCATGTCACTTAAGCACGCACATGACTCCGGCAGAGCTCTCCAAGCAGGTTCAGCAGGGGCTCAAGCAGTTGGAACACGAGTCGCCCAAGTGGATGCATTCCGGCAGCCATGGATCGTGATTTGAGACAAGGACCCGCCAAAGGTATGATGGCAAGCTAGCAAGAGGAAGCAGGGATAGACGTGAGACGAGAACTGGACATCCTGGTGACGCAAATGCATTCAAGCGGCATCCGCTACGAGGACGCGGTGCGCGAATTCAAGAGGCAGTATCTGCGCGAAGTCCTGCTCGCACACCGGGGAAACCAGTGCAAGGCAGCCGAGGAGATGGGCATCCATCGCAACACGCTCAGCCGCACCATGGCGGAGCTGGGCTTGAGCCTGGCCGAGGTGCGCGCCAGCCTCAAGCGTCCGCCGCGCAGCGAACGTCCTGTCTATAGCGCGGTACGCCAGGTCTATCGCCAGGGCTGACAGCGCGCATCGAGGACATGCAGACAATTTCAGACGCCAGCAAAGCAGGAATTCAAGCCGCGCACGTGCACATTGAGCCGGGCTTTGCCTGGGATGCAGCAGGACGCCTATCTGTTCGATATCGACGGCACGCTGCTGCGCGAGCCGCGACCGCATCCACATGAACTCGTTCGCATCCAGCATCGCAGCGAGTGACCGGATTTGCCGTCACCCTGGCCGGTGTGACGATTCACGGCAGCACGGATACGGCGATCCTGCGCGAGGCCTGCCGCCAGGCGGGGATTCCCGCCGAGGTTCTGGAGCCGCAAGTCGAGGCCATTCTTGAGGCAATGCGCCAGACCGTGGCATGAGCGCCGCCACGAGATGAATCTGGGGCTGATGCCGGGCGTTGAAGGATGCGCTGCGGCCACCTGGCACGCAAGGGCGCGCTGCTGGGTGTGGCCACCGGCAACCTGGAGATGATCGGCTGGATCAAGATTGAGCAGGCCGGGCTGCGGGAGTGGTTCCGCTTTGGCGGCTTCAGCGACCATTTCCCCATTCGCGCCGAACTCGTAGCCGACGCCGCGCGCAAGGCCAGAGAGTTGGCGGGAGCGGATGCTCGAGTCTGCGTGGTGGGCGATACGCCGCGCGATATTGAGGCGGCGCACGCCAACCAGTTGCCGGTGATCGCCGTCGCCACCGGAAATTTCAGCTTCGAAGCTCTGCTCGAAGGCAAGCCTGAGGTTTGTGCATCGTCACTGGCCGACCTGCTGGCACGCACAGAGGCTATGCAATGAAGCCGCAACCTTTCAAGCCATTCGCATTTCCATTTCGCCGCTGTCTTGCTTCTGGCGATAGCAGCGTGCATCGGAGAAGCCCAGTCGCCTGCGCCAGCAGACTCGGCTCCTGCTTCCACTACGGCGCCGGCCGCGGATCGCTCGGGAGACTCTCAACAGGCCAAGCCGGTGCGCAACTCCGACCGGAGAAAGGCTGCCAAGCTCTACCTTGCAGCCACCAAGCTCTTTGAGAAGGAGCAGTTTGAAGAGGCTTTGCATCGCTATGAACGGGCAGCCGCGCTCGATCCCGGTAATACCGACTACCCGCTGGCGGCCGGCGTAGCTCGCAGCCATCTGGTCACTTCGCTGATTCAGTCCGCGGCCAGGGACCGGCTGCATGGAGACGGAGCGGCGGCACGAGCGGCCCTGGCGCAGGCGCTCCAACTCGATCCTAAGAATCCCCAGGTAGGACAGCACTTGAATGATCTGGGAGACGATGCGTTGAGTGGGTTGGCAAAGCCCCTCTACGAGCAAGGCGCTGGAACAGCCGGCGAGTTGGCAATTTTGGCGCCTGCTCCCGGAGTGCGCAGCTTTCACCTGCGCAGCGACCGTCGTCAGATCATCCAGCAGGTCTTCAAAGCCTACGGAATTGAGGTCACGCTGGACCAAACCGTTCGCTCCGATCCGGCCCGGCTGGATCTGGACAACGTCGACTTCGAGACGGCGGCGCGGGTCGTTGATATGCTGACCAAGTCGTTCTACGTTCCGCTGGATGCGCACCGCGTGCTGGTGGCAGAAAACCTCAAAGGCAACCGCGACGCGTTTCAGCGTCAGGGTTTCGAGACGGTCTATCTGTCGGGGCTGGGCGCGCCGGAGTTGAACGAAGTCGCCACGCTGGCCAAGAACGTCTTTGATGCGCAGCAGGTCGTGGCAGAGCCCAGTTCCGGCACGATCACCATCCGCGCGCCGCAAACGACGCTGAACGCCTTCAACGCCACCATGAGCGAGTTGCTCGACGGCCGAAGCCAGGTGCTGCTTGAGGTACGGTTGATCCAGCTTGCGCACAACCGCGCGCGCAACACAGGAATCCAGCCGCCTCAGACCATCTCGGCCTTCAACGTCTACACCGAAGAACAATCCATCCTGAATGCAAATCAGGCCCTGGTGCAGCAGATCATTTCCTCGGGGTTGGCAGCTCCCGGCGACATCGCTACGATTCTCGGCCTTTTGATTGCTTCCGGCCAGGTCTCCAGTTCTCTATTCTCCAATGGCATTGCTCTGTTTGGCGGCGGTCTCACGCAGTCCGCGCTCTCGCCCGGATCGGTTTCAGCCAACCTCAATCTGAACTCTTCGGACTCGCGCGCAGCTGGACCAGATACAGTTGCGCCTGGGCGACGGCGAGGCCGGGACGCTGCGCTCTGGCTCGCGCTATCCCATCCAGACCTCTTCCTTCTCGAGCATCGCGAACAGCATCCCGAATATACCGGGGCTGACCGGCGCCGGAAACTCCGGCAAGCCTCTCGTCCCTGCTGGCATCCGTCGGATCGAGCGTGCCGAATATTCCGCAGGTGGAGTACCAGGACCTCGGACTCACCCTGAAAGCGACTCCCAAAGTCCTGCGCAACGACGATGTCGCGCTCACCATCGACTTGAAAATTGATGCCCTCTCCGGAGGCTCCATCAACGGCAATCCGATCCTCGACCATCGCGCCTGGTCCGGAGTGGTCACGCTCAGGGAGGGCGAGGCGATCGCGGTGGTGAGCCAACTCGACAAATCGGAGAGCCGCGCTGTCAGCGGCGCGCCTGGGATCAGCGAAATCCCCGGCCTGAACAATATCAGCGCCAAAGACAACCAGAAGGACTACGCGACTTTGCTGATTGTGATCACGCCTCGCGTAATCCGCGGCACGCAGGCGGCCGGCCACTCGCCGATGATGCGCGTGGACTCCGCACCGCCACGATAAGGAACGAAAGGCCGCCGCAGAGCATTTCCGGATTTACTGTAGACTTCCGTGCCCCATCCATTCCGCTTTTTTCTGCGGAATGGGTGGGAAACCTACACACTTTCGGTCTACACAATTTCCAAAAATGCCCTGGTGCGGTAAACGCAAACAAGGGCAGACAGGATCGGTTCCTGTCTGCCCTTGTTTTCTTCTTCGCCGGAATTTGCTCCGGAGCGCCGGCCGGCTGCTTCTTTAAGGGCATTTTTGCTTTTACTGTAGACCTCCGTGCCCCATCCATTCCGCGTCTTTCTGCGGAATGGGTGGGATACCAACAAAATTACGGTCTATACGATCTGCAAAAATGCTTTTAATGAGCCGCCACGCCGTCGAGCTTTGCCTGATACTCGATGATCTGCTTGATCGTGTCGTAAGGGGCATTTGCCGGAACCTGGCGGCCGTTGACCATCAGCATGGGAGTCTGGTTGAGATTCAGGTCCGTGGCCAGCTTCAGCGATGCCTCCACTGAGGCCTTGATCTCCGGCGTTTTGGAGCACTCTTCGGCCTTCGCCGGATCCAGACCCGCCTTGGTCGCAGCGCTGTTCAGGGTGAGTGTCGCGCCATCCGCGGTCGCCAATCCAGCCTGGCCTTCAAAGACAGCGGAAGCAAAGGTGAAGAAAGCAGTGCTGCCGCCAAGCTTGGCTACGCAGTCGCCATAGGCGGCGGCATACGCGGACTCAGGATGAATGCTCTCCAGCGGAAAGATCTGAAAGACAATGCGTGCCTTTGGAAAATCCACCGCCAGCTTGTCCATGTTGGCTTGCGCATCCTTGCAATGGGGGCACTGGAAGTCGGCAAACTCGACGATCTCCAGATCCTTTGAAGCCGATCCGCGGTAGGGGCCATCGGCACGCTGCTGCAGCAACGTACGGTAATCGGCGTAGGGATGCTCGCCAAAGGGAATGACTTCATCGCCGGCGATGATGTGCTTGCCGTCGGGAAGAGCAAAGAAATCGAGCCGCCCTGGCTTTTGCTTGCCTCCCTTGTCGGCGATGAGGACGATCACCTTGCTGACCCCATCCACAGGAGTCTTCAGGATGGCCTGAACCTGCCACATGCGGTTGTCGTCGTATCCCCATGCGGTGTGCAGAAACGCGTCGACGGACTCCTTGGTAGGCGCAGAGGCAGTAAAGTTCGCCGGGTCGGGCTTGGGAAAGACGGGAGCCGCTGCGGGCGTCGGCGCCGCGGGAGCCGATGCGGCGGGCTCTTGGGCAGGCGCTGCGGGAACTTCCTGCTGTGCGGCGGCCGGGAAGACAGCCACTGAAAAGGCAAGCAGCGCCAGTGCGCTGAAAATACGAGTCAACAGACGGATCAAGCGGTTTCTCCTTGAATTGCGGAAAGGCTACACTGCGGGAAGACTCCCGTCTTCTAGCTTAATACCTCGGCCTCCCCTTATACCTGAACTTTGACGGCAATGGGAAACCTGCGCCCCATGCCAAACGATTTGGAGGTCACCTTCAGCACTGGCGCGGCCTGTTGGCGTTTGTACTCGCTACGCTCCACCAGCCGCACCACCTGCTGGACGAGCTCCAGGGGAAGATGGTGCGCATCGGCGATCCCTTCCGGTGTCTCATAGCGCTCGACATAGGCTTCGAGAATCGGATCGAGAATCTCGTAAGCCGGAAGCGAGTCCGTGTCTTTCTGGTCAGGACGCAGCTCGGCCGATGGCGGCTTCTCAAGAATCGCCCAGGGAATCACCTCCCGTTCGCGGTTGAGCCACCGGCAGACTGGTAGACGCGCGTCTTCACCAGGTCGCCGATCACCGCCAATGCGCCCACCATATCGCCATAGAGCGTACAGTACCCCACGGCCATCTCGGACTTATTGCCCGTGGTCAATACCAGAGCGGAATATTTATTCGAAAGGGCCATCAGCAGGCAGCCGCGAATCCGCGACTGGATATTCTCTTCCGTGGTGTCCGGCTCGGTTCCCGCAAAGAGCGGCTCGAGAGTATGGGTGAACTCGGCAAAGAGGCTGCTGATTCCGATCACTTCAAAACGTATGCCGAGATTTGCGGCCAACTGCCGGCTGTCGTCGATGGAGCCGGAAGAAGAATACGGGCTCGGCATTCCAACGCCAATCACGTTTTCCGCGCCCAGGGCTTCGGCGGCGATCGCAGCCACCAAGGCTGAGTCGATGCCGCCGCTGAGGCCCACCAGGACTTTCTTGAAGCCGCATTTGCGCACATAATCGCGCGTGCCCAGCACTAGAGCACGATAGGCGGCCTCGGTGTCGTCGTCTTCAGGAGCCGGGATCGCCGGAGCGTCGAATGGATCGACCAGTATCAGGTCTTCCTCGAACGAGGCTGCCTGCGCGATCAGTTCTCCGCGAGCATTGAGAGCCAAAGACGAGCCGTCAAAGAGCAGGCTGTCGTCGCCGCCGACTTGATTGCACATCAGCACCGGAATCTGGTCGCGACGTGCGATGGCTGCCAGCATCTCGCGGCGAATCGCGCGTTTCCCGTGCCAGAAAGGCGACGACGAGAGGTTGATATGCACCGCCGGCTGTTGCCGCATCAGCTCTTCCACCGGATCGACCGGGTAGAGCCGCCGCGGCCAGAAGTTCTTGTCGTTCCAGGCGTCCTCGCAGATCGTGATTGCCAGCCGGACTCCATCCAGTTCGACGACCTTCTGCGGCTGCGACTGCGAAAAGTAGCGCTGTTCGTCGAAGACATCGTAGAAGGGCAGAAGACGCTTGTGCTGCTCGAGCAGCATCCGCCCTCCATCCAACAGCACGGCGGCATTCACGGCCGGCTTTCCGCTCCCATCCTCTGAAGGCAGCGCCACGCCCGCAAGCACGGCAGTCGGCAATTCGCGGGTTGCCTCGGCCAACTCATCGACAGCCGTGCGGCACCGGGCCAGGAAGCTTGGCTTCTCAAGAAAATCCGCGGGCGGATAGCCGCAGACCACCAACTCAGAGAACACGGTCAGCCGCGCTCCCTCCGATGCTGCGCGACGGCTCGCCGCAACAATCTTTTCGATATTTCCGGTGAAATCCCCAACAGTTGGATTGATCTGTGCCAGTGCGATCTTCACAGTTCCAGTTTAATACTCAGCAGAGCAGGTCTCCAGATCAGCGAGTCAGCTAGTCAGCGAATCAGCGAGTTCAGCGGCTTGGAAGTCTCATTCTCGCAGCCACGGTCAGCAGAGCCTCAGCGTTCCCAAGCCGCGGCAAACGCACCCATGAAGTTGAAGGAGCAACAGAGCCCGCTGACTCGCTGGCTCGCTAACTAGCTTCCCGTTCCTGCCATAACCACACTCATGGTGCGCAGGATGATCTTCAGATCCAGCCAAATGCTCCAGTTTTCGATATAGATTACGTTCAGCGAGATAAAGCTGTCGGATGAGGGGTCCTGTCGGCCCTCCACCTGCCACAGGCCGGTGATGCCGGGCGTCACCGAAAGAACCCGCAGGTATGCAAGCTTGGAATCCCGCACGTCGCAGGCAGGCAGCGGACGCGGCCCCACAACGCTCATATCGTCCAGCAGAACATTCAGGAACTGGGGCAGCTCATCCAGCGAATGCTTGCGCAGGAAGCTGCCGAGCCGCGTCACACGAGGATCGTTGGAGATCTTGAACAGCACGCCGTCGCGTTCGTTCATGTGCATCAAATGGACGCGCTGATCCTCCGCGTCGCAGACCATCGTGCGGAACTTGATGCAGCGGAAGACACGGCCCTTCTTCCCGACACGCTCCGAACAATAGAAGATCGGTCCGCGTGAATCCAGCTTGACCGCGATGGCGATCGCCAGCAGCAGAGGCGAAAGCACAATCAGCACCATGCTGGAGAAGACGATGTCGAGCGCGCGCTTGAGCAGCAGCTCCATCTCCGGCACACTGCCTCGATACAACGGAATGGTCGGAAAGTCGCCAATGTATTCGATCGCGCTGTTGAACCAAAGGCCGTAGTACATCTCGGGCACGATACGCAGGTCCACGCCGTGGACGCGAGCCTCTTCGAGCAGATCCTGGACAACGCCGCGCTCGCATGGCTTGGTCAGGAAGATCTCATCCACAAACAGCCTTTGCGCGTCCTGGAAGAGCGTATCGAAGGTGCCGACCACCTCGCCGGCCTTTGCCCCGTTGCGCGAATCCATGTCTGGGGATTCTACGAAGCCCTTGAATCTGTATCCCCGATGGCGAATGCTCTCAAGGTAATAACGAAGCGCCATGGCCTCTGGCCCGGTGCCCACGATGAGCACATTGCGCGTACCAAGACCGCGCTCAAACTTGCGGTAGAGCAGCATGCGATAGACCAGGCGCCGCACGCTGAGGACGACTGTGACCAGTCCCACCGTAACCAGGACAATGCTGCGCGGAATGTCTTCGGCATGCACCAGATAGAGCGCGCCGGTAAGCAGCAATCCCGATGTGAGGCAGGCCTGCACGCTGCAGCGTTGCTCGCGGAGAACATTATTGAGGCGGAACGGCGAGTAGAGGTTCAATCGCCGGCTGATCACGATCAGAGTCACTGCGAATCCGCACAAAAGAATCAGCAGGATTCCCATCGAGCGGCCATGGATCAGCGTGCCGCGCAGAAATCCCTCTGCACCCGCCATCGGCCCCGTGTGCTCCCTGTAAAGGGTAGCGGCGAACGCGCATGCAACGATAGTCATCGCGTCCAGCGCCATCCAGAAGTGGGCCTTGCCACGCGGCCCGCGAACAGGATTCACCGCCGGTTTTTCTGCCCATCCCGGCGAAAATGATTCCACCGAGGATAGCTTCTGCCAGAAATCCGATGTTGCCATAGGCGTTTCGCAAATCTCAGACAATCGAAAACACAAAAAATCCGGGCTTGCCTCTCCACTCAAGAACAGACAAGCAGCAAGAAACCAGGCGCGAGTCGAGACAACGGAAAGCTCTTCAGCCCCTTCCTTCTCAGGTCGTCCGATGGCTCCAATTGTTCGCGCAGTTTAAGCTCATACCTGCACGTGAGGTACCATTTCATCTGCTGCATTTTCGGCTTTCAATTATTCCTGTATCGTGCTGATATATTTTGAGTTATATACATATCGAAGACGAACAGACAGAGGAGGCAAACCGCTCAGCGAGAAGGGGATTGTGCAACGCGTTGCATACTTGAGGAGAGATTTTCCCAGGCGGGAGAGATGAAAGTTCCGGGTGGAAGATCCATCTTTGGAATATGAGCCTGCAAGACACAGCACACAAGCTTGCCGATTCACGGTAAGCAAAGCGGCGTCCGGTTATCGCCTGAAAACTATTTCATTCGGAAGGCAACACATAAGCATCCAGAGAAAGAAACTGCTGGATGTGCGGATCGGGACTCACCAAAAACTTCTTCAAAGGACCGAAGAATTGGGCCCGGCCTTGATGAAGAAACAGAACCAGGTCGGCGAGCCGCTCGGCAAAACGCATGTCGTGTGTCACCACGATGCTGGTGAATCCAAGCTGGCGTTTGAGCCTCTGGATCAGATCGCCGAGGCGGCGCGCAATAATCGGATCGACCATCGTGGTCGGCTCGTCGTAGAGCACGACCTCCGGTTGAGCGGCGAGCGCGCGGGCGATGGCCACGGCGCGTTTGCGGCCTGTCGAAAGGCTGGCCGGCACAGCATCCACCACATCGTCGGCGCCGACCATGCCAATCAGGCGGCCAACAAGATCCTGAACCTGCTCCTCATCCAGTCCGCCGCGCTCGCGCATCGGAAAGGCCACATTCTCGCGCACAGTCAAAGAGTCGAAGAGCGCGCCGTTCTGAAAGACCATGGTGACGCGTTTGCGAATCGCCCGCATCCCCTCTTCGTCGAGATCGGTGATCTCCTGGCCTTCGACGCGGATCGAACCCATGTCCGGCTTGAGAAAACCCATCAGCATGCGCAAAGCCACGGATTTGCCCACGCCGCTGCGCCCCAGGATGCAGAGGGTCTGGCCGCGATTCATCGAGAAGCTCACGTCTTCCAGCACAACCCGGCCGTCAAAAGAGATGCCGACATCGCTGAAAGCAATGATCGGCACGTTCAGCGACGAGTCTGCCGCCGCGAGCCGTTCCTCCTCGTCGGGACCTCCCGCAACCAGCATCTCGGAAAACTCTTCGTTGGAAGTAGAATCGAACATTGCCGTGCATCCAGATTACGCGAACTAGGGCCGATGTCCAGAACTCAGGGATATGATTTCGGCGCGCCGCCGCTCTTCAGGATCGTTGACATTCATGAACCACCGCACTGCCGGCAAGCCACCTGGATGAGAAACGTGGCCGGAATGAACCAGCAATTCGACAGGCAGCACTCTCATGGCTTCACCCAAACTGGCCGAAGCAGCCTTGAACGCCGAATAACATCCTCCGCGTCCGGCTTCAAGTTCGCGTTCAAGCACCGGCAGAGCCTCACGGCGAAGCACCGCCGGAAAGCTCTGGACAAATCCATTCACCGAGCAGAGAGTGGCGACCGCACCCGTCACCTCCGCATCATGCAGCATAAAGACGAGCAGAGATACAGGCAGAAGCGGCAGATCGACAGGCAGAAAAACCGCCCAACCCGCCGGGATAGAACTTAACGCTGCGCATATCCCGCCCAACGGCCCCATTCCCGGCTTTGAGTCCTCAACGACAGGAGCGAATTCCGCCAGTGGCGAACGCGCCCCGGCGATCGACGCGGTCAGCCCAGCCTCACGTAGCAATGAGACGGCACGCTCCACCAGGGGCCGGCCAGCGAAGAGTTCCAAAGCCTTATCGGCCCCCATGCGGCTCGATCGCCCTCCAGCCAGCACAAATCCCACTGTGTCCGGACGGACTGCGGGGTTGAGGTTCGAGGTCGGTTCCGCATTGGAAGTAGAATCCGACATGGCCGTAGAACTCAGGCTACGCGATGAGGGCCTTGGGGGCGTTGTCATTCGCAGGTGGTTGATGTCCTTCGCAGGATCGCGGAGATCACGCGTCAGACGCTCCTCGAAATAAAGGTCGTAGATGATCCGGTAGCTCTCCACTCTGCGCCGCCATCCGGTCGACGTTCCTTTGAGGCGCTTGAGATCGCCTGAAAGGGATCGTCCTGCATCGCGATGAGGACAACTTTAACGCGCGCCTGATCTTTTTGCGGGAGCTTCTGAAAGTCCTTTTGCGCCGGACCGGCGATGGTGAGGTTCCACTTCATGCAGGAATGTCTCTAAAGAAAGTGCATCGCCGCGACGGTGGGCTGCCCGTCCGCGACGCAGCGCGGAAAGCTCCTCCGAGGTCGGCGAGTCAATGGGATAGCGGCTCGCGAAATATGCCCGCAACGCCTCGCGGACAAGCTCGGAGCGGGTGCGAGACTCTTTCTTCCGCACCTCCTCGAACTGATGAATCAGCGCGGGAGGGAGAGAGACGGTCATGGTTTCTGTGGTTCTCATGGTTAGATGAGCCTTACTCAGTAAGACTTGTTCTTATCGTGGTCCAGTGGAATGATTTGTCAAGATCATGACGAGTGACTGAGATTTGCCAGTTCATCGCCTGGATCGGGTCTCCGGTCGGGGGCGTTGCGCAGAATCTCCAGGAAATCCACTTGATCCGCGCCTTGCGATCTCCGCTTGAAGAATGCCTCGGCGGTCTCCACCGAACTGATCTTTTGCGCGACCGCGACAGAGACCCACTGGTTCAACGAGACGCCGTCTTCTTCTGCCAGCTTTCGCGCGGCATTTCCCAAGGAGGGAGGCAGCTTGACCGGAATCGTTGTCTTATTCATTTCAACACCTCCGACTACAAAACTCGCGGGACTCACAACACGCAGGTTGAACCGTGAAGCGGGAGGAAGAAAATCCCTGAGATTGTGTGTGACGATCACGTCCGCGCGCCCGTTGATCGCCGCATCGAGCACCATCTCGTCGTCCACATCCTGCATCTGCGGTCTCCAGCGGTAGTAGACCTTGACTGGCTCAATGATAGCAGCAATTCCAATCAGGAACGCGATTGTGCGCTCCGGCGACATGCCATGGACGGCGCGCTGTTCGTCGCGTCCCAGAACCTCCTCATATTCCAGAAAAAGGGCGGGCGTGGCCAACATCTGAAACGAACGGGCATAGGCCAACTGAAGCAGCCGGTTGCTGGCGCCATGGCGGCTGCGCATCGCCGAGATAATTACGGAGGTATCAAGAACGGCTCTCATCGTGGCTGGTTGACCCAGGTCTTCTCATCAACATAACCGATTGAGGTTTGAGGTTTCCCACCCTTTTCACAAAATGCGTGAAAAGGATGGGGCACCCAGAGACTTACAGAGGTCTCTCGGTAAATCCGAATTCTGTTTCATCGGGGACCATCTTACTGAATGTAGTACAACCGGTATACGTTCGTGCCAAATTGGTAATGAGATCAATGTCGGCTTGCGGTGTTCGCAAGCCGAAACATATCTGACTCAAAAATGGCTCACTGAAATTGAAAACGCCCGGTGGTCGGAAAATCCTCGCCTCCATTTCGTACGCCCAAGCAGGGCTTTTCGTTTTGGCAAACGCATGAACGAGTCTTTCGATGAATTTGGTCATATCCATAGGACAGTTCTTTAGCCACTCTGACGCCGGTTCAGCGAGATACTCAACATTGCCCATCGTAGTGAGATGGAATTCTTCAGATAAAAGATAGGACGCTCGGAATTCGCATTTTAGACATAGGCCCCGATGCGCATTGGCATAATGTGACCACAGCAATGGATCCCGATTATCTCTTGAGAAACAACACACGCCTAAATTGTCGAATGTCGATTGCCAGTTTTCGAAAAACTTCTGGGTGCCCAAGAATGCCAAGAGAAGGTTCCGTCGGTCGCCAGCGGCAGACGATACGGCTCGTCTGAGAGCACCCCTTAGATCAATTCGACAGTCGAACGGGTCGTTCAGGGTATCCGGTTTGGCGAAATAGAGACATCGGTTAACCAAAGATTCAATCAACCACTTATTAATCGGTCTGAATTTGTACAAAACGATTGGATCTTCGTTCATCCGAAACCTCTTGTCGGAAGCCCCAAGCCTCAAACGAGGCATGAGGCGTCAGTTCATTTCCCCGCCTCCTCCAGAAACCGCACAATCGATTCGATCCCCAGCTCGAAGTTCTTCAGATGGAACTTCTCATTCGGCGCATGGATGTTGTCGTCGGGCAGGCCGAAGCCCATCATCACGCTGGGCATGCCCAGGTGGCGGTCGAAGTCTCCGACAATCGGAATCGAGCCGCCGGAGCGGATGAAGACCGTCTCCTTGCCCCAGACCTCGTTGAGCGCCCGCGTCGCCGCCTGGATATACGGATTGTCGACGCGAACCAGGCACGGGTCGCCGGAGTGAATCAGCCGCACCTCGACATCGACGCCGGCCGGCGCGATCTTTTCGACATAGGCCTTGTAGAGGGCAAAGCTCTTCGCCGGAGTCATCCCCGGAACCAGACGCATCGAGACCTTGGCCAGCGCCTTGGCCGGAATCACCGTCTTCGCGCCTGCGCCTGTAAATCCGCCGGGAATTCCGTGCACGTCCAGCGTAGGCCGTGCCCACGTGCGCTCCAACACCGTGTAGCCGGCCTCGCCCACCAGCGAAGACGAGCCGACCTCGGCGATGCGGTACTGCTCCTCGTCGAATGGCAGGCTGCGCCATGCGGCCAGCTCCTCGGGGCTTGGCGGAATGATGTCGTCATAAAATCCCGGGATGAGAATGTGGCCGTCCTCGTCCTTGAGCCGCGCCAGCATCTGCGCCAGAGCCATGAAGGGATTGGGGGCAGCGCCACCATACATGCCCGAGTGCAGATCGTTCTTGGCGCCGCGTACCTCAAGCTCGGTGTAGATCATGCCGCGCAGACCCACGCACAGCGTAGGCAGGCCGGGCGCAAACAACTCCGTATCCGATACCAGCGCGAAATCCGCCTTCAGCTCGGGCGCCTTGGAGGCGACAAAGGCCGCAATTCCCTCCCCTCCGACCTCCTCTTCGCCTTCGAAAATCACGCGCACGTTCAGGGGCAGCTTGCCGTTGGCTGCCATCAGCGACTCGATCGCCTTGACCTGCGCCCACACCTGGCCCTTGTCGTCGGCCGCGCCGCGAGCGTAGAGGTTGCCGTTGCGCTCCGCGGGCTCGAAGGGCGGCGAGAGCCACTCCTCCAGCGGATCGGTAGGCTGCACATCGTAGTGGCCGTAAAAGAGCACCGTGGGCTTGCCCGCGGCATGCAGCCATTCGGCATAAACCAGCGGATGGCCCTCGGTCTCGATCAGCCGCGCATTCTCCATGCCGATGCGCGTCAGCTCGGCAGCCAGCGTTTCGGCGGCGCGCCGGCAGTCGCCCTTGTGTTCGGGCAGCGTTGAGACAGAAGGAATGCGCAGCAGATCCTTCAGCTCATTCAAAAATCGAGGATGGTTCTCACGTGCATAACGTACGGCAGACGACGGCATAGGCAGGCTTCCTTTGTAAAAAACTCAACAGGGGAGAGTATATGCGGTCGGATCGGAAAACGGAATCCGCGAGCGGCCAGACGCAAAAATCTTGCGTGCTGCAACTTCTCAGAAAAACAGCAAGGCCGGTCCCCTGCTCAAGCGGGACCGGCCTCATCTGCCGAACCAAACTCTCAGTTTCGATTTCCAAACAAGTCCGACATTGTCTTAACGCCAGGGTCCGCCGCATGGTTCAGGTAGTGAAGACCGAAGCCGGTTTCCAGTGTCTTGAGCAGCGAGAAGTGGTTGTACTTCACGTTGCTGGTAATGCCGGTCCGCGCGTAGCTGGTGTCGACGATCGTCACCACCTGGTTGGGCAGGCTGCTGTAGTCGTTCTCGTCCCACACCGTCACGATCGCGTTATGGCCATGCTTCCACATCTTCGAGGACTTGATCGCAGTGATCAGCGCCTTCAGCGCGGCGTCGCCCTGCGCAATGTTGTTCTGGTCCACCGAGCATCCGGGACCCACTTCGCTGCTGCCGCGGCCATGCTGATCGTGGCACTGGTTCGGAGCGATAAAAGCCAGATTCGGCACACGCCCGCTGGCCAGGTCGTCATACAGGCTCTCGAAGCCCACAACGTTCTTCAGGCTATTCTCAGGGTCTCTGCCCGATTGCACATTGGCGAAGTACACAAACGGGTTATGCTTCACCGCATAGAGGTTCGGCACGCCCGGCGCGGCCTCGGTGAGGTTCGAGAGCAGCCCGTCGCTGTTGTTCACGCCATCCGCGCCCGAGGGTGGCAGATTCTCCTGATAGCTCTTCCAACTCATGCCCGCGGCCACGAGCTGGTCGCCAATGCTCATGCCCACAGTCTGCGCCGGCGCGATGGGATCGTTATGGATCGGCTCGGCGGGCGTGCCCTCGTTCGTTGTATCGACGGCGGGCGTTGCCGCGTCGAGACCGTGCCCGGCGATGGGGCAGGTGTTGGTCGTCGCCGACTCATCGGCGGTCTGGCCCAGTTCGAGATTCGACACGCAGGCCGTGTTGTGCCAGTCCGGCGAATCGTCGTTGAGAATGCCGAAGTTCGAGCCGCCAACGATCTCAAGGTAGTTGGTCAGGCTCGGATGCCCCACCGCGAAATAGTTCGTGGCCAGATTGGCGGTTGTGGCATAGCTGTTGATGAAAGGCGCGTTGGGGTTGCCGATGACCTGGCCGTAGTAGTGGTTTTCCATCAGGATCACAAACACGTGATCGAGACGGGGCACGCTGCGTTCGTGTTCCTCAGCCATCATGGGGGCGCTTGCGCAAGCGGCAAGACACAGCATCAGCGCAATCTTCTTGGGGTTCATCTTGGATTCAACCTCCTGGGTGGGTAGTTTTTGATTGATGGACAAGGAGCGGCACAGGGGAAGCCGTCACGCTCTGCGGACGTGCATCTGCGCGCCCCCGGGATCGGTGGCTTGAGTTGCGGACTTGTTTTCTGATCTGACTCCTGGCCTACGGACTTGAGGATCCTGCTCCCAACCTCGGGCAGCGCATTCCGGGGAATTCCGTATCCGATGCGAATATAGGGTGCGCAAGTTACACGTGTATGAATCCTGGCAGGATCTTTGCACGCAAAGAGCCAATAGCCCTCGCAAAGTATCCTGAAAGAGATGCCTCCTATCCTCAACGCGCAGTCGGTGACCAAGCAGTTCGGCGCACGGCCGCTCTTCCAGAACATCTCGCTCACCGTCGAAGACGGCGACCGCATCGGCCTCATCGGCCCCAACGGCGCGGGCAAATCCACGCTGCTGGCGATCCTTGCCGGCCAGCTCGAGCCCGACTCAGGCGAACTCGCCGTGCGCAAGCGCGCCCGGGCCGCCTACGTTCCCCAGGACTCGCGCTTTGCTCCCGGCCTTTCGATCCGCCAAGTTCTTGAGCGGGCTCTGGCCGCCGCCCACGTCAACGAGAGCGAACGCGAAGGCCGTCTGCGCGAGCTTTCAGGCCGCGCCGGCTTCACCGATCTCACCGTCGAGGCAGCCTCACTCTCCGGCGGCTGGCGCAAGCGGCTGGCCATCACCGAAGCGCTGGTCAGCGAACCCGAGGTCATGCTGCTCGACGAGCCCACCAACCATCTCGACCTGGCCGGCATCGAGTGGCTCGAAGAGCTGCTCACCTCCGCGAACTTCGCCGCCGTCACCGTCAGCCACGACCGCTACTTTCTCGAATCCACCTCCAGCCAGATCATCGAGCTCAATCGCGTCTTTGCCGACGGCCTGCTGCGCGTCCGTGGCAACTTCAGCCGCTTTCTTGAAGAGAAGCAGGCCTATCTCGAATCGCAGAGCCGCCAGCAGGAGAGCCTGCGCAACGTCGTGAAGACCGAGATCGAGTGGCTGCGGCGCGGCCCCAAAGCGCGCGCCACGAAATCAAAGGCGCGCATCGACACTGCCAACGCAATGATCGGCCAGTTGGCCGAGATGAATGCGCGTACCTCTGTCTCGACAGCCGGCATCGACTTCGACGCCACCATGCGCAAGACCAAGCGGCTGGTTGAATTCAAGGATGTAGCCTGCGATATTCCCGCCAGCCCGGTTGAAGAAGCGGCGGAAAAACTCCATCCGGAGGGAGGCGGGGGTTTCAACCCCCGCATAGAGCCAACGGATGGGACACGGGCATTAGCCCCGGAAGCCCGCCGCTTATTCAGCGGTCTCAACTTCATCCTCACCGCAGGCATGAAGGTCGGCCTCGTCGGCCCCAACGGCAGCGGCAAGACCACGCTGCTGCGCCTGCTGCGCGGCGAAATTGAACCGGCAGCAGGCCATATCCGCCGGGCCGATGCTTTGCGCCTCGTCTACTTCAGCCAGATGCGCGAACTGGATGAAAGCCTGACCCTGCGCCGCGCCCTGGCCCCCGAAGGCGATGGCGTCATGCACCAAGGCCGCCCCGTTCACGTCGCCAGTTGGGCCGCGCGTTTCCTCTTCACCAGCGAACAACTCAACCAGCCGGTCCGCAATCTCTCCGGCGGCGAGCGTGCGCGCGTGCTGATTGCCAAACTGATGCTCGAACCGGCTGACGTTCTGCTGCTCGACGAGCCGACCAACGACCTCGACATTCCGACGCTCGAAATCCTCGAAGAGAACCTCCTCGATTTTCCCGGCGCGCTGGTCCTCGTCACGCATGATCGCTATCTGCTGAATCGCGTCTCGTCGACAGTGTTGGGACTAGATGGTCGCGGCCACACCGGCCGCTTCGCCGACTACGCGCAGTGGGAAGACTGGATGGGAGAGCAAGAAGAGGCGTCCCGCCAGTCGAACTCCGCGAACAACGCTAACTCCGCAACTACCGCTAACTCCGCAAGCTCCGCCAAGAAAAAGCTCTCCTACCTCGAAGCCCGTGAGTTTGCAGTGATAGAAGAGAAAGTCGCCGCGTCAGACGCACGCCTGGCAGCAGCCCGTGCCCGCGTCGAAGATCCTACGATTGCATCCAATGCCGCCGCGCTGCAAGATGCGCTCAATGAACTCGATGCCGCGCAGCACGAGAGCGACACTCTCTACGCCCGCTGGGCCGAACTAACGGAGAAAGCGGAATAGACCGGTCAGCCGGTGCGCTCTGGAGATGCGTTTCGTGATCAATGTGCCTTCGGAATCAGAGCCTTCAGGATCGGCTCGTTCCACTTGTTGGTTTCCACGTTGTAGACCACGAAATCAGCATCGAACTGCCAGTAGGCCCAACTGAATCCGCGATCCTCGGCCGTCTTGCGAATGAAGGAATCCCAGAGGATGCGACTTTCCACGGGGACCTTGTCGTAAGCGCCGAATTCGCCCAGCAAGATGGGGCGATGATGTTCCTGGCTCCACTGCGCGACGCCGTCAAAATCGTGCTCCACCGCGAGCCGCTCTTCAGCCTTGCCCCAGGCGATGTCGTGGCCGCTGCGAATCTCTTCGGCAGCCCAGGGCGCGCCCTGATGTGTGAATGCGAGGGGCTCATAGTAGTGAAAGGTGACAATAATGTGGCCGTCGTCGCCGGGCAGAGCGAAATCTTTCAGAGCGCTGCGGCTGTTCCAGACACCGGGTCCGATGATGACGTTGCGGGTGGGGCTGGTTTTGCGGACGATTGCGAGCAACTCGGGAAAGAGGCTGTTCCACTCCTGGTTCGAGATGAGTCCGTGAGGCTCGTTGAGGAGTTCAAAAGTGACGCTGGAGGGCGTGTCCTTGTAGCGGGGCGCAACCTGCTGCCAGAAGGAGATGAGCTTGGGCTTGCATTCCACATAGCTGGTCTCGCCGCAGTAGTTGAAGTCGTGCTCGTCGAGGATCACCTGCAGATGCTCCTCGGTCGCGTTGGCGACGATCCAGTCGAGCAAGCGGAACCAGGAGTCGGGGAGTTTGTGCTCTGCATTCATGTGCTGGAAGGCTTGCAGGTTGACGCGCACGGTGGTGAATCCAGCGTCATGAATCTTGCGGAAGTACTCCTTCTTGAACCGGCCCTTGGAGTAATCGTCCCAGATGGGATCGTAGCCCAGCACGTTCACTCCACGCGCCATCAGTTTGTTTTGCGCAAAGGGGTCGATGGTGGCAAAGCCGGTGGGCAGCTTGACCTCTGGTGCAACAGATTGTGCATGGACGGCCGCAGCCAGCCCAACGAGAAGAGACAAGGCAAAAAACGGCCGCGCAAAGCGGGTAAGGCAAATGCGTGTCGGCATAATCGATCCACTCCAGAGCCTTCAGTGAGTGTTGAGAGGCGTCTTCCTATTGTATTGCGCGCTGGGGGCCGTTGGCAGCGTCTTCTGTTTTTTTCCAAAAGATAACGTTATCATCTATAATCCATCCCGAAGGTAAATCTCACGATGCGATCGAGGCTGTTCGTCTTTTTTATCCTGGTTATCGTTATGAATTCCACCGTTTTGGCGCAAACCGCGCAGGACCCGGTCAACCCCCATGCAACGCCCGAGGCCCGCGCGCTGCTTGCCTATCTGCAATCCATCTCCGGCAAGGCGACGATCGCCGGGCAGCACAACTATCCCAACGTCGGCGCGCGCTGGACCGGCATGGCCTACGACCTTACGGGCAAATATCCGGGGCTTTTCGGCGGCGACTTCGGCTTTTCCGGCGGCGACGACAAAGACTCGGTGCTCGCGCGCCCGGCGATGATCGAAGAGGTTAAGCGCCAGTACCGCAACGGCGCGGTCGTCACGCTGACCTGGCATGAGGTGCGCCCCACCGACAATGAGCCGGTCACTTTTCACGACAGCGTGCAGGGCCATCTGACCGACGCCGAGTGGAAGGCATTGCTCACACCCGGCAGCCCGCTCAATCTTCGCTGGCAGGCGCAGGTTGACGTGATCGCCGGCTATCTTGCGCAACTGCGCGCCGCTCACGTGCCGGTGCTCTTCCGCCCCTATCACGAGATGAACGGCAACTGGTTCTGGTGGGGTGGGCGTCCGGGCAACGACGGTTCGGCCGCGCTCTATCGCCAGATCTACGACCGCTTCGTCAATGTCCATCATCTCGACAACCTGCTCTGGGTGTGGAACGCGGGCTCGCCCGGTGGCAATGCCGGGCCCATCGCCGACTACTATCCCGGCCCGCAATTTGCCGATCTGGCCACCATGGACATCTACGGCGAGTTCAAGCAGCAGTACTACACGAGCCTTCTCGCATTGGCCGGCGACAAGCCCATCGCGCTGGCCGAGGTGGGCAAATTGCCCAGCCCTGAGGTCCTTGAAAAGCAGCCGCGCTGGACATACTTCATGTGCTGGAGCGAGTTTATCCAGGACCACAACCCGCTCGATCTGGTCAATGCCGTCTATCATGCGCCGCAGGTTCTCACCCGCGAAGATGCGCGGCTGGCCGCTCCGCTGGCCGCGATCCGCAAGGCCACTGCCGACCAAATTGACGTTGCGCCTGGGGCCGCTCCAGCCGCGACCCCGGCCTCCGGCGCAATGAAAAGCTAAACAAGTCCCTGAGATTGAGTGAAGGCTTGCATGGTAGAAAGGTAGATTAAAGTTAGGTTGAGGGATAGCTGCATCGAAAGCGCCATGCAAAACTCGGTCAAGGTCCTGATTGTCGAAGACGAACCCCACGCGCTGATGGGGCTCGCCGAGTTGATCTCCGGCTGGGGATATCGGACCGAGACGGCGCGCGACGGCATCGAGGGCTGGGAGAAGGCGCTGGCCTGGGAGCCGGCCATCGTGGTCACCGACCTGAAGATGCCGCGCCTGGACGGCATCGGCCTGCTGCAAAAGCTGGCCGAGGAGGGCTCGGGCCTCGGCTCCAACCTGGCCGTGGTCGTGCTCACCGCCATGGGCTCCATCCAACTGGCCGTCGACGCCATGAAGCTGGGCGCATACGACTTTCTGCAGAAGCCGGTCGACGCCACCCGGCTGCGAACCATCCTGGCCAACGCCACGCAGCAGCGCGAAACCGCCATCGAGCTTGAAGTGGCGCGCCGGCGGCTGCGCGAGACCGGCGTGCTGGGCTCGATGGTGGGCAGCTCCAAGGCGATGCGCGAGATCTTCGGGCTGATCGAGCAGATTGCGCCTTCCAACGTCTCCGTGCTGATCACCGGCGAGAGCGGCACGGGCAAGGAACTGGTGGCGCGCACGCTGCACGAGCTGAGCCCGCGCAAGCCGCGGCCGTTTGTCGCGGTCAACTGCGCGGCCATTCCCGAAACGCTGATCGAGAGCGAGATCTTCGGCCATGAGAAAGGCTCCTTCACCGGCGCGGTCGAGCGGCGCGCCGGCTGCTTTGAGCTGGCCGCCGGCGGCACGCTGCTGCTGGACGAGATCGGCGAGATGCCCTCGGGAACGCAGGCCAAGCTGCTGCGCGTGCTGGAAGAGCGCAAGCTGCGCCGGCTGGGCGCGCGCACCGAGCAGGATGTGGACGTGCGGGTGCTGGCGGCCACCAACCGCGACCCCGGCGAGGCCGTTGCCGAGGGCCAGCTTGCGCGCCGACCTCTACTACCGGCTCAACGTCTTCAACATCCACATGCCGCCGCTGCGCGAGCATATGGAAGATCTGCCGGCCATGGCCGAGGCCATGCTCCGCAGATGAATCAGAAGCACGGCCGGCGCGTCTCCGGCGTGGCGCCGTCGATGCTGGACCGGATGATGGCCTACGACTGGCCGGGCAACGCCCGCGAGTTGCGCAACACGATCGAGCGCGCGGTGATTCTTTGCCCCGATGGCGCGCCGCTCGATGCCGGACACCTGCCGCCGGGCTTCGGCAAGTCGCAGACTCCAGCCGCGCAGGCCTTCGACGCCAGCGTGGTCCAGGTGCGCGTGGGCTCCACCGTGGACGAGACGGAGCGGCTGCTGATTCTGCGCACCCTTGAAGCCACCGGGCAAAACAAGACCCGCGCCGCCGAGATTCTGGGCGTAAGCCTGAAGACCCTGCACAACAAGCTCAAGGAGTACAGCCACGCCCGCGAAGACCTCGAGTCCTGACCCATGCGCCTGAAGACCAAACTCGTTCTGGCCATCACCCTCTGGTTTTCCTGATTGCCGGCCTGCTGTCGCTGGTCTATGTGAGCCAATTGCTTCATGCGGCGGTGCAGCAGTCCTACGACACCAACAGGATGGTGGCCAACCAGGTGCGGTTTGCGCTGCAGAATGCGCTCGAAGCCGGGCTCAAAGACCGCAAGTCGATCCCAACAATCCGGCCCAGCTGCGCAACCTTGAGGCCGAGGCGGTGCGCGACAACGCGCCGCTGCAAGCCGTGCTCGACTCGGTCAACCGCTATTCGCTCACCGTCTACGACATCAACATCGGCGACAGGCAGTCAAGCACGCTGCTCAGCACCAACCCCGACAACGAAGACAAGCCGCTTCCGGTCCGCCCCAACTACGAAGTGCTGCTCAACGCCAATCCGATCCAGTTCATGAAGCAGGTCTTCGGGCCGCCCAAGGTCTTCGACGTGGTGGTGCCGCTGGAGCGCAATGGCGAGCTCTTCGCCACCGTTCACGTGGGGGTGCGCACCACGCTGCTGCGCGCCGTCTATGCGCCCTGGCTCTCCGCGGCTCTCACGCTGATGGGGTTCGTGCTGGGCACGGCTCTCTTCGCGGCATTCCTGCTGAGCAACCTCGCGCTCCGGCCCCTGGAAGAGATCAGCCTGCAGCTCGACTACTGGACCGCCTCGGCCGGCGCAGCCAGTGAGGCCGCCGCCAAGGAGAAAGATCCGCCCCGGCAGGACACCGCGGTGCAGGTTTCCACCAAGATCGAGATGATCGGCCAGCGCATGCGCAACGTGGAAGAGGTCTTCTCCGCGTTGAAAGAGAATCTCGACCAGATTCTCGCAATCTGCAGGACGGAATCCTGCTCTTCACCGGAGACGGGCGCGCGGTGCTGGTCTCAGAGGCGGCGCGGCGGTTTCTGAATGTCGATCGAGGCAGCCTGCTGGGCCTGCACGCCCGCGAGATCTTCGACCGCTCGACCGTGCTGGGAAAGACACTGCGCGACGCCTTCGAAGCCGGCAAGAACCTGGTGAAGGAAGAGATCCGCACCGAGACCGGGCGCCGCATCCAGGCATCGCTCGACTTCATCCACGACGACCGCACCAGCCAGGGATTGGGCGCCCTGGTCACGCTGCACGACCTCGAGTCGGTCGAGGAGATCGAGTCGGAACTGGAGCTCTCGCGGCGCATGGCGGCCATCGGCCGGCTCACCTCCGGCGTCGGCCACGAGGTCAAGAACCCCATCAACGCCATCGTCGTGCATCTGGAACTGCTGAAAACCAAGCTGGGCGATACCAGCGCCCCGGCCATGCGCCACCTGGAGGTGATCGACGCCGAAATTCATCGCCTCGACCGCGTGGTCCAGACGCTGGTGGACTTCTCGCGGCCGGTGGAGCTGCAACTGCGCGAACAGGATCTGCGCCAGGTGATTGGCGACGTGCTGGCGCTGGCCGCCGAAGATCTGTTCAGAAACAATGTGACCCTGGTCAGCCGGCTGCCCCAGAAGCCGCTGATCGCCAATCTCGATGCCGACCTGCTGAAGCAGGCGGTGCTCAACGTGATTCAGAACGGCGCGCAGGCCATGCCGGAGGGCGGCACGCTGGAAGTGATTCTCGAAGAAGACAACAAGGCCGCGGTCCTGCGCATCGGCGACGAGGGTCCGGGCATTCCCGAAGAGATTCGCGAGAAGATCTTCGACCTCTACTTCACCACCAAAAGCGAAGGCAGCGGCATCGGCCTGGCCATGACCTATCGGATTCTCCAGTTGCACCATGGCAGCGTGGAAGTACAATCTAAGGCAGAGCGTGGCACGGAATTCCTCTTGCGAATTCCGCTCGCCGCCACGGAATGGGGACGCCGGCATCTTCAGCCGGCGGGACTTGTAAACGAGAAAGGGCTTGGGGGATGAAAGCGCCTGCCAGAAGAGTTGCGGGGTTGCTGCCGTTGTTGTTACTAGCTGGCTGCTTCCACTTTCACAAGACGGATCAGAGCCAGGTTCAGCAGCTCGCACCGCCCATCGAGGACACGCCTCCGCCCAAACCCGCCCCGTCGCCCACCGATCTGCCTCCTCCAGTCGTCACGGTTCCGGCTCCAGCACAGGCTCCCGCACCGGCTCCTCCGCCGCAGGAAAAGCCGAAGCCGCCCGTCAAGCATAGAAAAACCGCACCCGCGCCGCCATCGCCCGCCGCGAACACCACGCAGCAGGCCTCAGCTGGCAACCCCGGCGTGAGCGCCATCGGCCAGCTTTCATCCGGCGATCCTTCCGACCTCCGCCAGCAGACGCTGAACTCCATTGCCGCGACAGAGCGCGGGCTCAAGGACATCAATCGCGCACTCAGCGACCAGGAGAAGAAGACCGTCGAGCACATCCAGGAGTTCCTGAAGCAAGCCAAGGCCGCGCTCAACTCGGGCGACGTCGATGGAGCTGTCACCCTGGCCGCCAAAGCCAAAGTGCTGCTCGGCGAACTCAGCCAGTGATCTTGCAGGAACCAGATCCGGTTGCATCAATAGGTTTTGAAAGGGCACGGCTTCAGCCGTGCCGCAAAACAAACAATAGAATTGCGGGCTTTAGCCCCTGAGGAATGTTGTTCGGCTACCTTGATGGGGCTTATGCAACCAGTCCTAGTTTAATTCTGTGCCATCTCCGTGCCCCACCCATTCCGCGTCTTTCTGCGGAATGGGTGGGACACTGCGAACCCTGAAGAGCTAAATCGCGCGGTCAGGGACTTAGTCCCTCGTTCCTCTACCGCTCTCCCCAGCTCAGCTTGCTGCGCAACGCCTCGAAGAACCCGCCTTCGCTGATCCTTACCAGGTTGACGGCATGGCTCGATCTCCGGCAGCGCATCTCATCGCCCAGAAGCAGCTCGACAGCCTTCTGGCCGTCCACGGTCAGCAGCGCCTGGTTCTGGACGCCCTCCACCCGGACCGTGAGAGAGCGCGTCCCCGCGCACCACAATCGGCCGGAGCGTCAGCAGATGGGGGCAGATCGGCGTCACCACCATCGCATCCACATTCGGCGTCAGGATGGGACCGTTGGCCGCCAGCGTGTAGGCCGTAGACCCAGTCGGCGTGGAGACGATGACTCCGTCGGCGCGGAACCTCGCCACCCTCTTGCCATCCAACTCCACCGCAAAGTCTCCCATCCGGGCGATATCTCCCTTGGAGACAACAATCTCGTTCAGCGCCTCATAGCTCGAGCACTGCTCCCCCTCGCGCCACAACTCGGCGTGAAGCATCGCGCGCGTATCGAGCTCATGGCAGCCGCCATGCCAGCACTCCAATGTCGAATAGAGATCGGCCAGGCGAATCTCGGTCAAAAAACCAAGAACGCCCAGGTTCACGCTGAGGATGGGCGTGCCGGTCGAGGCGAAGATGCGCGCCGCGGCCAGCAGAGTTCCGTCGCCGCCCAGCACGATCACCAGCCCCGGAGCCCGCTCCGGCATCTCCGTGCGCTCCATCGCCGGCGCATCGGAGATGAAGCATGCGCCCTCGCGGTCCAGCAGCGGCTCATATCCGTGCTCGCGCAGCCACGCAATCAGCTCCGGCAGCAGCCGGGCCAGCTCTTCCTTCCGTGATTTGCAGACGATCGCGACGCGAACCATGCGGTCCCAGTGTAACGGATGCGGCCAGAAAGGCGTGCGAACAAGCTCAACCCGCCGGAAAAACAACCGGTCGCCGCGCATAGAGCAAAAACTCCCGGTTGCCCTCTGTGCCTGTGATCGGCGAGGAAATCGTCTCGACCACCTCCCAGCCCAGCGAACGCACGCAATCGGCCACCTTGTCGATGGCCAATTGATGCGCCTCCGGATCGCGCACGATGCCTCCCTTGCCAACATGCCCGCGCCCGGCCTCAAACTGCGGCTTCACCAGAATGACCGCCTCGGTCAGCGATGGCGCGGCAGCGAATACCGGCCCGAGCAGCAGGGTGGCCGAGATGAACGAGACATCCATCACGAGCAGGGTTAGCTTAGGGCCGCCCTGGTCTTCTGCAAGCGCCCCAGCGGCAAGAAACCGCGCATTCGTGCGCTCCACCAGCCGAACCCGCGGGTCGTTGCGCAGCTTCATGGCGATCTGGCCAAATCCCGTATCGACGGCAGTCACATGAGCCGCGCCATGCTGCAAGAGGCAATCGGTAAATCCCCCGGTCGAGGCGCCAACGTCCAGGCAGAAGCGGCCCTGGACCTCGATCGGCCAGTGTTCAAGAGCCGCGGCCAGCTTCACGCCGCCTCGGCTCACGTAAGGCTGCTCCTCGCCCAGCAGCCGGATGGGAGCGTTCTCCGGCACGGACGCGCCGGCCTTCTCCACCTTCTGTTCGCTCACCAGAACCCGGCCTGCCAGAATCAGCGCGCGTGCCCGCTCCCGGCTGGGAACGAGTCCCCGCTCGACCAGCAGAAGATCCACGCGCATCTTGGTTGCAGCAGTTACCATCTCCCTCGTTTCACGCGCAGGCGAAGACAGCCCGGCTGCCTCCAATTTGGGCGTAAAAACAGCCAAAGGCATTTACCCTCGCGGGAAAACTACCCTTGGCTGCTCAATCCCATCTTCGCCAAAGACGCGCTATCGCAGCAGCGTCGGATCCTGAGCCTGGCAATTGGCCAGCGAGGAGGAAGGCTCTGCGGTTGTCCCTGCCGCCGCTCCAGTCACTGGATACCCTCCCGGCAGATCGGGCAGGTTGCAGGGCTGGCCGTAACCGGGAACTCGGCTCACATAGTTATTGTTTCCCGAGACTGCCATTCTGCGAGCTGACACGCACGTCCACGATATTGCCTTGCACCAGCACCGCGGTATCCACAATATCCTTGTCCGTGCGGATAATCGTCAGATAGGGGCTGTTCGGCGAAGCCACGTAGACCTTGCCCTGCGTCGAATTCTGCGTCGAAACCACGTTGCGCGGGTAACCCGTGACGGCCAGCGTCTTTAGGAGCGTGTGGCTGCTCAGGTTCACGATGCTGACGGATCCCTCGGTCTGGTTGGCCGTGTAGGCGCGGCTGCCGTCTTGCAATACCGTCACGCTGGCCGGAAACGGCGTCGAACTCTGGCCGACTTTGACCGTGTACGTGGTCCCGAAGCCGCCCGTAACATTCCCGCTGCTGTCGTAGGTGTTGAAGTCGTTGCCGTACTGGTCCAGAGTGACATCGATAATGCTGATCGTTCCGCCGTCGTAGTCGGCCACAATCAGTTGGTTGGTCGCGGCGCTGTACTCGGCATAAACAGGGCCGGCGGTAGTGGTCATGCCCGCAGTTCCGTTGGGAGGAGTAATGCCGGTGGCAGCTACCGCGTTGAGCGAAAGCGGCAGGGTCGCATGGCAGGTGACCGTATGACCCGTCTGGCTCTGGAACTGGATGCACTTGCCTTGCGCGTCAAACTGGCCGTCCAGCGTGTTGTTCTGCGTATTGATTACTGTGATTGTGTCGCTGCCCCGGTTGAGCACAAACAACCGCTTGGTGTCGCTGCTCACCACTGCAAAGACTGGACACACACCCAGCGGAATCTTGCTCGAAATCGTGGCGCTGGTCGAGTCGATCCCGTCCGCCTCACCATTGACGCCGACTGTCGAGGGCGATTGATTGCACGCCACATCGCTCGAAACGTTGACCGGCGTACCGTTGATCTGGTTGCCCTGGCTAATGGCGAAAAAACGTGAACCCGACGTGCTCGGCCCCGTCACGATCACCGGCGTGGGCGCCAGTGGAATCGAACGCAAAAAAGTCGCGGGAGAACCGAAAAAGATATCGGCATTGTTCCCATCGAGATCGGCGGCCCACAATCCGCTCGATGGCGAGAGGACGTTCACCGGCTTTGCCGTGCTTGGCAGCGTGGTGTACGTCACGTCCTTTTCCTGCAGATTGCTGCTGAAGACAAAGTTGGTCAGGGTGTGGTCGCTGTTGATGGTGAAGCCGTTCGACCCGCTGGGGTTTACGGTAAACGCTGTCGGTCCGGGGCCGATCGGAGCCTTGGCCATCACCGAATCGCCGGCATAGTCAAGGATCGTGGCGATGCCGGGCAGCGTGGGAGAAGGCGCTGAAACCACCGCTACATACGACGCCGGCTGCGAGGCGGGTCCTGGGGCGGTCACGGGTGTCACCACTGGCCGGTAGTTGTTGCCGCAACCGGCTACCAGAGCAGCAGCCGCAAGCGACGCGCCCGCCTGAACCAACCGCAGACGCGCGGGGCAAAAATTCATTCGAAAAAACCTCATTCAGTTCGTTCCTGCTTACCTTGTGATTGTAAATCAGCAGACCGCGCCGGGGCATGGCCTCACCAGTGCATTAGACGCACCGTATGAGCGCAGGCATCGGGATGCCCGATCCTCGATGCCTCGCGCGTCCCATGATCGTCGGGAATCAATGCCCCGCGATCTCCACGATTGCGCTCTCCGGCCCGCTCCAGGCCGGGTCGCCCTGGCTGGTCAGCTTCTTTTGCGCATCATCCCAGTGCAGCCGTGTGATCTTGCCAGAGCCCTTCTCATACGCGTAGCTCGTGCCGTCGTCGGAGAAGAGCGTAAACGCCCCATCCGCGCCGGGGTAGACGCGCACCTTCGCGATGGCCTGCGCCTCGTGCGTGCTCTCCACAGGCACACCCATTGGAATGATCGAGCCGGCGCGCACAAACAGCGGAATCGTATCGATCGGCGCGGCAACCGTCACGCTCTGGCCGCCTTTGATCCGTTCGTTCGTCCAGTAGTTATACCAGTCGGCCCCTGCCGGCAGATAGACCTGTCTGCTGGTCGCTCCCTGCTCGGTCACCGGAGCCACCAAAAACGCCGGCCCGAACATGTACTCGTCGCGCAGGTCAGTCACCTTGGGGTCATTGGGAAAATCCAGCGGCAAGGCACGCATAAACGGCGCGCCGCTCAGCCAGCTCTGGTAGCCCAGCGAATAGATGTACGGCATCAGCGTGTAGCGCAGCCTCAGGTACTTCTCCAGAATCGGCTCCGCCTCTTTGCCGTACGACCAGACCTCGTTCGTGTTGCGCGTGCCGTGCGTGCGGAAGACCGGCAAAAACGCCGCGTACTGGAACCAGCGCGTGTAGAGCTCCGGATAATCGTCGTATCCGCCTACATTCGCGCGCGCATCCGACGGATCAAGCAGCGGCTTGTGCGCCGGATGATGCTCCGCTGGCAATCCACCGCCAGCCGCCCGTGTCGTTCGACCAGTACACCAGCCCCGACGACGCCACATTCAGCCCCGTGGGAATCTGCCGCTTGTATGCGTCCCATGTGGGACTAATATCCGAAGACCAGACGACCGTCCCATTGCTCTGCTCGCCCAGATAACCGTCGCGGCTGAGGATCAGTGCGCGCTTCTCCGGCAGATCCTTGCGGTAACCGTCCCACAGTGCCTTGGTATGGAAGTACGGATAGACGTTGAAGTACTCCGTCCCCGGTCCCACCTTCAAGTACGCGCCATTCGGCGGCAGGTCGGGCTCGGTCTCGTCGGCCCACAGCGAGTCAAATCCCTTGCTCACGATGTTGTCGCGCATCACCTTCCAGTACCAATCCGCGGCCTCGGGGTTGGTCGTGTCGATATCCGATCCGGCGCGATCATACGGCAGCCCGTCGACCGGCTTGCCATCGGCATACGAGATCAGCCAGCCCTTCTTCACCAGCTCGTCGTAGTAGCGGTCCGCCGCCAGAAAACGCGGCCAGACGCTGATCATCGACTCAAAGCCCAGCTCGTGCAGCTTCTTGTTCATCTCCGCCGGATCGGGCCAGAACTTGGGGTCAAAGTCGAACTGCCCCATCTTCGTGTAGTAGTACCAGTCCACCACCATCACATCCGCCGGCAAATGACGGTCGCGATACTGCTGCGCCACGTCCAGCACCTCCTTTTGGCTCGCGTACCGCTGCTTGCACTGGATGTACCCGAAAGTCGATTTGGGCGGCAAGTGCGTCGGCCCGGTCAACTGCTTGTAGCCCGCGAAAATCTCGTCCGGCGTCGAGCCGGCAATCACAAAAAACGAGATACGGTCGCCCACCTGCGATGTCCATTTGGTCTGCTCGTTGAAGCCCGGTTCGATTGTTGTCTTCGAAGGGTTGTCCCACAACAACCCGTAGCCTTTGTTGGTCAGCAAAAACGGCACGCAGAAGCTCTGCCCGCCGGGCGCGTTGTAATCCGCCCAGCAACGCACCACATGGCCGCGATGATCCAGAAAGCCCTCTTGATTCTGCCCCAGCCCGTAATAATGCTCGTCGTCCGGCGAGACAAAGTTCGCGCCCACGGTATAAAAAGCATCGTCCGTAGGTCGCCGGTCGGCCAGCACTGCGGCGGTCCCCGCCTTCTGGCTTGGAATCTCTTGCGTCCAGCCGGTCATCTCCAGCAGCTTCCTTCCGTCTGGTGTGCGCAGCGTGATGTGCGCGCTCGGAGTCGAACTGGGGAAAAAGCTGGCGCTATCGTCCCAGGGCTTTTCCTGCCGGCCCACGGTGGCAATGATCCGGGCAGAACTGTAGACATCGTCGCCTGCCTTGGTATCGCCGGCGGTCCATCCTGCAGCGTCAGGCACGCCCGTCACGCCGTAGCCCGGCCCTGCCAGCGCCTTGTCCCGCTTGATGCTCAGCGTCACGCGCAAAATATTCGGCGCATAGGGCTCCAGAACGATGGTTTCACCCTTGCGGTCGAGTACAAGCCGCCCGCTGGGAGACTGGGCCGCAACGCTGCCCGCCGCTACCGCGATCCCGCTACAAATCAAGAGAAGAGCTGAAAACCTTTTCATAAATGACTCCACGAACATCGCAAATGATTCGCAGCTGTTTCATAACCGGGATTTGAAAGGGCACGGCTTTAGCCGTGCCGCTGAGACGCGTTAAAATCACGGGCTTTAGCCCCTGAGGGAATGCCCTGAAGCGGACCACACCGGTTATGAAACAGCTTCTAGAAAACTCCCGCGATGTCGAGTGTAAACCGGCACAGCCGAGGCTGTCAGTGAAGCGCCTGGTTGGCGCTCCGATCAGCCGATTGGAAAACCAGAAGGACTCATGCTCTCCTGACTATTTCCTCTCGATCTTGAGGTCGACAGGCGGCAATGGATTGCCCGTCGACGAGAGTCCATTCCCGCACGACGGACTGCGCAGGAAACGGATGGCGCCGTTCTGATCTTCAAATGCAATGCCGTATTCCGAGGCTCCCCTGAAATCGCCCCACGATTTCGGTACGGATGTCGTGCACAGCTCAGTCTCTGCAAACTGGCCTTGTGCGTGAACCGGCGAAACCGCGCAGATGCGGCTGCCGGCAAAGCCGATCGAGATTCCAATGAGCACCAGAGAAACGCCCTGCCAAACCTTCATCTTTGTCTCCTGTTTCCATCCGTCGCGAGGACACCGCGCAAGCAGCACGGGCTCAGAACCGGACGGCAATGTCTTCATCTGATGGAACTCCCAAGAATACGCCGCCTCGCGGCGAATCTGCAGGCATTCCGCACACGATTCTGTCATCCTGCCACTCGCAAGAGCTACCATGAGGCGTGGCTTCTTCATACTCTCTTTCCCGCTCCAGGCTGCTCTGGCAATCGAAACTCGTCCTCCTCATCGTCCTGCCCTTCGCTGCCGCAAGCGTAGTGCTCGAGGGGCATTGGTGGGCGATCAACGCCGCGCCGGTTGCCATCTGGACGCTCGGCCTGAGCCTGATCCTGGGCCTTGTTGTTCTTCAGTTGCGCGCCGCCACCCCCGCGGCCGCTTTCACCGGCGCGGTCATCACCGCCAACCTCATGTTTTCCACGGCGAGCTTCCCTTATCAGCCCTGGCGAACAGCCCTGCCCCCGCTGCTCGCGGTCTTCCTGCTCTCTTTCATTGCCACTCGTCTGGGCCGCGACCGAAAAGAGCGCCTCGGCATGGCGGAGAAGCGCCACGGACGCGCAGCATCGCAAGTGGCGGCCAACCTGGGCATGGCGGCCCTCGTCTCCAGCGAGCTGGTGTACTCCTTATTCGCCAGCTTCAGTTGCTTCTCGCGGATTGACCAGGAGCTTCTCTTTGCGGTGGGGTTGGCAGCGCTCGCCGAAGCCGCCGCAGACACTGTTTCTTCCGAAATCGGCCAGGTGTAGGCGATGCGCCGCGCATGATCACGACCTTGCGCAAAATGGAACCGGGCACCGACGGCGCTATCAGCCTGATTGGCACTCTCGCCGGCGTAACTGCGGCAGCACTCGTCGCCCTCGCCGGAACGCTGGCGCTCAATGGCGGCTGGGCGATGTTTTGGGTGGCCTGCGCGGGAGGCATCTTCGGCCTCTTCTTCGACAGCCTGCTCGGCGCAACCCTCGAGCGACGCGGCTGGCTCAACAACGACGCGGTCAACTTCCTCTCAACCGCCAGCGCCGCAGCCTTCGCGCTGGGCTCTGCTTGCGATTCTTTCCCATTTCAGGGTGGGATAGTCACATCCGCCAACTCCGCCTCAGTGCAAATGCAGCCGCCACGCCGTATAACTCAAAATCTCGTGCGTGATGCGGTCGAACTCATCTGTATTGTTCGTCCCGCCACTGATGGCCACCCTTGGCCGGGGAGAGGTCAGCACGTCCAGCCCGTTGGCCGCGCAGATCTCATGAATCCGGAACAAATGCGTTCCGTCGCTGACGATCACCAGCCGGCGCAGACCATTGGCGCGCGCGATCACTGCGATGCGACGCGCCGACTCCTCTGTATTGCGGCTCTGCGTCTCGGCGATGATGGCGCGCTCCGGAACGCCCATCGCCATCAGATACTCGCGGCCCACGGTACCTTCGTTGTACTGGTCGCCGCCGTTTCCGCCCAAAGTGATAATCAGCGGTGCGACGCCGTGATGGTAAAGCACCAGCGCGTGGTCCAGCCGTGCGCGATAAACCGGCGAAGGCCGCCCGTCGTACTCCGCCGCGCCAAAGACGCCGATGGCGTCCTGCCGGAGAGCGTAGGCAGCCTGATCCTGTCCAGCATAGCTCTCAATCTGCTGGTAAACCCAGTAGCACCACCCAAAAGCGCCCGCCGCCAGCGCCACCGCAAACAGAAGCGCGGCCCGCACTCTCCAGTTGCGGCGTTTTGGTTGGCTTTTGCGCTTCATGAGGAACCTTTAAGTGCAGGGACTAGTGAATAGGGAATAGGGAATAGGGAACAGGGAATAGTCAGTTCCCGGCGAACCAACGGCGTATCAGCTCCGCAGAAGCGTGGGCCTGTTCCCTATTCCCTAGTCCCTATTCCCTGCCTTCCATCACCTCTGCAACACCATCACAATCTCGTGCGTCGGGATGGCGCCCTCGCGCAAAACCTCCCAGCGTCCCTCCCCCAGCGAAAGATCGACGATGGTCGTGGGCTGCGCTCGGCTGGTGGGTCCGCCATCGATGATCAGCGGAATCCGGTCGCCGATCTGGTCGCGCACGCAGGCTGCATTGGTGCACTCAGATGCCCCCCGAAGGTTGGCCGAGGTCGCGGTAATCGGCAGCCCGAAGCGCTCCACCACCGCGCGCGGAATCGCTGCATCCGGCACGCGAAGAGCGACGTTGCCCGTGTTGGCCGTCGAGCGCAGCGGCAGTTTGGTTCCAGCCCTCACGATAATGGTGAGCGGACCAGGCCAGAACCGGTCGGCCAGCTTGTCGATCAACGGTTCGGTATCGCGGACCAGCTCATACGCCTGCGCCACTGAAGCGATCAGCAGCGACAACGGCTTGTGCTTCTGGCGGGTCTTGATCTGGTAGATCTGCTCCACGGCTCTCAGATTGACCGGGTCGACGGCCAGCCCATAGAAGGTGTCGGTCGGCAGAGCAACTACGTCGCCTTTGCGCAGACAGGAGACGATATAGTCGATCCGGTCTGGCTCCGGCTCATCGGGATGGACGCGCAAGATCTCCGCTGACAAAAGGGTCTACCTCAGTTCACTTCTTCAACATCCCGCAAAAACGCAAGCTACCACAGTGTTGGTTCCACTGCAAACCATGCTGCAAGCCAATCTTCAACGCCGGCTTGCTCACTCCCGCCCCCCGACGGTCTAGAATCGCGCTAGAGAGTGAATGGTTCGAACGAGATGCCTGTCCGCATTGTACAGAGTAAGCAAAATTCCCGCTTGAAGGATCTTCGCCGGGCGCTGGCCCATCCCGGCCGCGCAAGCCAGCCTCTGGCGGCCATCGAAGGGCCAAACCTGCTCGAAGAGGCTCTTCGCGCCGGCCTCCATCTCCACTGCATCTTTGTCGCCCAGGGCTCCGAACGCCTCCTCGATCGGCTTTCGCTGCCTCCAGAGACTGAAGTGCTCCTCGTGCCCAGAGAGCTGCTCGACTCGGCGCTTTCCACTGAAACGCCCCAGCCCGTCGCCGCCCTGATCGAACCTCCGCAGTGGACGTGGCCCAACATTCTCGCTGCTCCTGTGAATGCCAAATCGCTCATCCTCGTCCTGGCCGGCCTCCAGGACCCCGGAAACCTTGGAACCATCCTTCGCTCCGCCGAAGCCTTCGCCGCAACCGGCATCCTCTGCCTCCCCGGAACCGTCAGCGCATGGAATCCCAAGGCTGTCCGCGCCGCCGCCGGCAGTCTCTTCCGTCTCCCGCTGCTCTCCGTCACCGCCGAAGATTGCTTCGCCCGCTTGCGCCAGTCCGGCGTGAAAATCTGGACGACCGCCGTCAACGGAGCCAAACCAGCCGGCAGCATCAACCTCGCCGGACCCGTGGCACTCATCATCGGCAACGAAGGCAACGGCGTCCCGGCAGAGTTAGCCGCGCAGGCCGATGGAGCCCTGACAATTCCCTGCCCCGGCCCCGTCGAAAGCCTCAACGCAGCCGTCGCCGCCAGTGTGCTCCTCTACGAAGCCTCGCGCCAGCGTGCATGCGATCATCCACCGGCAAAGCGCAGCTCTATCCAGCAATCCGCCAACTCGCCAACTCGCCATCCCCGCGAAGCGGGGGCTAACTCGCCACTTCTGTACTAAATCCGCATCGATCCGATCCGCCATTCATAAGGAGGCCGCCGATGAGCCTCTTTGACGGCATATCCGAATCACCAGAAACCTTCCGTGCCCCATCCACTCGCCTTCTCTCTGGCGAATGGGTGGGAAACCTCAAACCCCAACCAGCCCTCCACATGAGTCACCGATGAGCCTCTTTGACGGCCAACCCGAATCACCAGAAACCTTCCGTGCCCCATCCATTCGCCTTCTTTCTGGCGAATGGGTGGGAAACCTCAAACCCCAACCAGCCCTCCCCATGAGTCACCGATGAGCCTCTTTGACGGCCAACCCGAAGGCCCCAGCGCTCCGCCCCGAACCGCTCCGCTCGCCGAGCGCATGCGCCCCCGCACCCTCGACGAATTCAGCGGCCAGGAGCACCTCCTCGGCCCCGGCAAGCCGCTCCGCATCCAGATCGAGCGCGACGGAGTCGATGCTTCCGGCTCCGGCTCCATGATCCTCTGGGGTCCACCCGGCGTCGGCAAAACCACGCTCGCCAAGATCATCGCCGAGACCACCCGCGCCACCTTCATCGAATTCTCCGCCGTCCTCACCGGCATCAAGGAGATCAAGCAGGTGATGGCCGCCGCCGCGCAGGCCTCCCAGATGCACTCGCGCACCATCCTCTTCGTCGATGAGATTCACCGCTTCAACAAGGCCCAGCAGGACGCCTTCCTGCCCTACGTCGAGCGCGGCTCCATCCGCCTGATCGGCGCAACCACCGAGAATCCCTCCTTCGAAATCATCTCCGCGCTCCTCTCCCGCTGCCGCGTCTACGTCCTCGAACCGCTCACCGAAGAGCAGATCGCAGCTCTCCTTCGCCGCGCCCTCGAAGACAAAGAACGCGGCCTCGGCGCGCTCGAACTCACCGCCGACGAAGATGCGCTGGAGTTGATCGCCAGCTACTCCAGCGGCGACTGCCGCTCGGCCTACAACGCCCTCGAAGTCGCCGCGCAACTCGCCGTCGAAGGCAAGAAACACATCGACAAAGCCATCGCCAGCTGAAGCCGTCCAGCAGCGCGTCCTGATGTACGACAAATCCGGCGAAGAGCACTACAACCTCATCTCCGCCCTGCACAAAAGCGTGCGCAACTCCGACCCCGACGCCGCGCTTTACTGGCTGGCCGCATGTTCGCCGCCGGAGAAGACCCGCTCTATCTCGCCCGCCGCGTCGTCCGCATGGCCGTCGAAGACATCGGCCTCGCCGCGCCCGAAGCCCTCAATCTCTGCCTCTCGGCCAAAGAAGCCATCGACTTTCTCGGCTCGCCCGAGGGCGATCTCGCGCTCGCCGAAGCCGTCGTCTATCTCTGCCTCGCGCCCAAGTCGAACTCCGTCTACACCGCCTACGGCGCGGTGCAGACAGAGATCGAACAGACCCGCCAGGAGCCTGTTCCCCTGCACCTGCGCAACGCGCCAACGAAGCTGATGAAGGAGCTCGACTACGGCAAAGGCTACCGCTACGCCCACGACGAAGAGGGCAAAGTAGCCGACATGGATTGCCTGCCCGACTCGCTAAAAGGCCGCAGCTACTACCAGCCCACCCAAGAAGGCCGCGAAAAACTCCTGGCCCAGCGCATGGAAGAGATCCGCAAAATCCGCTCCGCCAAACGCGGCGATGCTCAATGATCGCCTCTTTCCGAACACAACTAACACACTGTCATCCTGAGCGGAGCGCAGCGGAGTCGAAGGACCTGCTGTTGCTTTTGTACTTTCTCGGCCGGGCGCCCCATCTCCCGCCGGGTGCCCCAGGTCCCGCGCACTTTGCGGACCTGGGATACCACAAACCTCAACCAGCGTTTTTCTGATCTCTGATCTCTGTTCCGATACCACGAGCCTCAACGTGCAATCTTCAGCCCGGGTGCCCCAGGTCCCGCGCACTTTGCGGACCTGGGATACCACAAAGCCTCAGCACGCGGCGTCTTTCTGATGCTCTGATGCTCTGTTGCGATACCACGAGCCTCAATCGTCCAGATCCTCCACCCTCGAAGCACGTGATAATCTTCAAAATCCCGTAATCCCAACCCATCAGGAAAAGTGCTAAAATCACCTCTCGCGGGCTGGTCGAGACCCCGCGATTTCCCCAAATCCACACAATCGGAGGACAAACATGAGCGACATACTCAACCTTTCCCCGCATTTCGCCGTCAGCGATGCCGCTGCGGCCATCGACTTCTACAAGGCGGCCTTTGGAGCGGTGGAAACTGCCCGCCATCTGGTCCCCAACGGCAGCAAAATCATGCACGCCAGCCTGAAGATCGCCGACCGCGACCTGATGCTCAATGACGATTTCTCCGCCGAGATGGGCAGTAAGCCGGAGACCGCCGAGGCCCTGGGAGGCTGCCCCGTCGTCTTCCACCTGCAGGTCGAAAATGCCGATGCCGCCTGGGCCAAGGCTCTGGCTGCCGGAGCCAAGGTCAAAATGCCTCTGGAAAACCAGTTCTGGGGCGACCGCTATGGAATGCTGAGCGATCCCTTTGGCCTCTACTGGTCCATCGGCCAGACCATCTCCAAGCCCACCCCAGCCGAGGTCGAAGAAGCCGCAAAGGTCGCCTTCGCGCATTGAAAACCTTCAACCCGCCAGTAAATCGGGTGCCCCACCCTCGCGACGCATTTGTTTTTGTCGCTAGGGTGGGATAACCACGAACCCAACACGCTCAACGCGAAACTGGGTGCCGGTTGCCCCAGGTCCCGCGCACTTTGCGGACCTGGGACACCACGAACCTCAACCAGCTTTATCTCTGGTCTCTGATCTCTGGTCTCTGATTCTCTGGTCTCTGATCCTCGGTCTCTGTTGCGATACCACGAACCTCAACGCTCGGTCTTCGGCAGCCGTCCCACAGCGTCGGTCACAATCCCCGGCGTCAGCACCTCAGGCAGCATCTGCGGCGAGCTCTGCCCCGGAGTATAGAGCGCATAAGCCGGAACCCCGCTCCGTCCCAAAGCCGTCAATGCCTGCGTAATCGCCTCATCGTGGCGCGTCCAATCAGCCTTCATCAAAACCACATTCCTCGCCTGAAAAGCCTGCACAACCTCCGGCTGATCCAGAGCCACGCGCTCATTCACCTGGCAGCTAAGGCACCAACTCGCAGTGAAGTCCACAAAGACCGGCTGCCCAGCCGCCAGCGAACGGCTCACCGCCTCTGGCGACCACGGCTGCCAAACCCCAGCGGCCTCCGGCGCAGCCAAAGTCTCCGAAGCCACAGCCAGCTTGCCCGGCGCGGCCACGCTGACGCCAATCACCGCCAACACGATCACCGCCGCAACCGCCGCAGACCACCTCTTCGCCGGCCATCGTCCCAGAAACCACCCTGCAATCGCCAGCAGCAGGAAGCTCGCCAGCAACGCCGCCAGCACGCCCGCTCCATAAGCCTGCGCCAGCACCCATGCAAGCCAAATGACAGTCGCAAAGATCGGCACAGCGACAGCCTGCCGCAGCACCTCCATCCATGCGCCAGGCTTGGGCAGCAATCGCGTCCACGCCGGTTGCAGCGTGAGCGCAACATAAGGTGCAGCCAGCCCCAGAGCCAGCGCCGTGAAGACAGCAAATGTCACCGCCGCCGACTGAGCCAGTGCGTATCCGACAGCCGCTCCCATAAACGGCGCCGTGCAAGGCGTAGCCACCACCACGGCCAGCACTCCGGTAAAGAAGCTGCCCGTGTAACCCTGCTTCTCCGCCAGCGATCCTCCAGCGCTCGTCAGCGTCAGCCCCATCTCGAACTGCCCCGCCAGCGAAAGCCCGAGAAAGAACAACAGCCCCGCCATCAGCGACAAGAAAACCGGCGACTGGAACTGAAATCCCCAGCCCAGCGTCGCCCCCGCAGCTCTCAACCCGAGCAACACCCCCACCAGCACCCAGAACGAAACCAGAATCCCCGCCGCATAAACCAGCCCATGCGCCCGCAGCCTGCCCCGCTCTTCGCTCCCCGAGTTGACCAGCGCCAGCCCCTTCAAAAAAAGCACCGGAAAGACACACGGCATAAGGTTCAGCAGCAACCCGCCAAGAAACGCCAGTCCAGATATCCGCAGCAACTTAAGCAACGTTGTCGTATGAGCTTGCTCCGGAATCCCGCTGCCATCGGGAGAAATCTCCATCGAGCCAACCCTCGCAGGCGCGGACATCACAGGCGCCTGGTTGGCCGGGGCTTTAGCCCCTGATGCATCTTCGCCCGCACTCTGGCCGCCGGCCGCACTTTGAGGCACCGCCGCCACTCCCGGCCCCAGCGCAGCAATCTCATAATTCCGCCCGCCCGAGAGTTCCAGAACACCCTTCAATTGCGCCGGATTGGCAGTCAGACTTGCGTCTTTCTTCAGATCGAGAATCAGCCCAGTCGCTGTCGCCGTGAACTTCTGCGGCGCAGGATTGTCGAGAATCTCCTGATCTTCGGGGAAAAACGAAGCCTCAGTCTCGCGTCGGCCAGTCCTGACCGTCAGCCGGAAGCCCGCCTGCGTGGCCTGGAAAACTGCGCTATCCTTTGCGGGCAATGGATCGGGGAGCCCAACAGCCAGCCGCTTCCAAATCTCCGCCCCCGGCCCATCATCCCTCTCCTTGGCCGGAGCCGCCGCGAGAATCGTCTGCGTAATCTCCAGATCCGCCTTGCCCGGAATGCAACTCGCGCGGCAGACCAGCCAATCCACCTTGGCGCGCAGCACGGCGACTCCCGGCTTCACCGTTTTCGCAACCTCTAACCTGAACGGATAAAGGGCCTCGTCCTCATAGCCGTAGTCCATCAGCGGACCGAGCGGCAGACGCTTCGGCGCAGTGAACTGCAAAGGCCCAGCCGTCACTCCTTCAGGCAGCGTCCAGTGAATATGCGGCGGCAGGCCGGCATCGCCGGGGTTCTTCCAATAGACATGCCAGCCCGGCTCCAGCTTGAAGTAGAGCCCGCCATGATCGCCAGCCCCCGGATAAAGCTGGGCCGTGCGAAAGACAAGCTGCACATGCACATGGTCAGTATCGGCAAAGCTCGACGCCGCCAGCGCCGGCTGGCCTGCGGCGAGCGCTACGATGAACGCGAGAATCAAACGGATGGGGCGCATGGGCGAGGAACTCTGACTCCTCTACAGTTGGACTCAGTCTATCGGACAAGGGTCGCAAAAGGGCACGGGTACTCTATTCGCTAATCCCTGCCCCCTGCCTCTAGCGTGCAGATCGTCGTCCGTTAGGGTGCCCCACCCTCACCGCGTTTTTGTTTTTGCGGTTAGGGTGGGATACCTCGAACTCCGCATCACAGAAAACGTAGAAACACTCTACACATCCAGATCGTCATCCGTTAGGGTGCCCCACCCTCACTGCGTTTTTGTTTTTGCGGTTAGGGTGGGATACCTCGAATCCCGCATCACAGAAAACGTATAAACGCTCTACGCGTCCAGATCGTCATCCGTTAGGGTGCCCCACCCTCACCGCGTTTTTGTTTTTGCGGTTAGGGTGGGATACCTCGAACTCCGCATCACAGAAAACGTAAAAACACTCTACACGTCCAGATCGTCGTCCGCCCCAGACGCGACTGCCGTTCCCCGCCGCTTGGCCAGCAGATAGCCGCGCAAAAACGGCTCCAGATAGCCGTCCAGCACCTTGTCCACATCGCCAACCTCGACCTTGGTGCGATGGTCCTTGGCGATACGATAGGGCTGCAAGACATACGAGCGAATCTGCGAGCCAAAGTTGATCTCAAGCTTCGAGTCCTCGACCTTCCGCGAGACAGCCCGCTTCTTTTCGAGCTCATACTCGTAGAGCCGCGACCGCAGCATCTTCATCGCCTTGTCGCGATTTTTATGTTGACTCCGCTCGTTCTGGCACTGCACCACAATCCCCGTCGGCAGATGCGTCATGCGCACGGCCGAGTCGGTCGTATTCACATGCTGTCCGCCTTTGCCGCCCGAGCGATACGTATCGATGCGCAGGTCTTCGACCTTCAGGTCCACGTGAATCGTCTCGTCGATCTCCGGCGAAACGTAAACGGATGCAAAAGACGTGTGCCGCCGTTTAGCCTGATCGAAGGGCGAGATCCTCACCAGCCGGTGCACGCCGCTCTCACCCGCAAGTTGGCCAAAGGCATACTCGCCGATGATGGTGAATGTGGCGGATTTGATGCCCGCCTCTTCGCCGTCCTGGTAGTCGTTCATCTCGGTCTTGAAGCCCTGCTGCTCGGCCCAGCGCAGATACATGCGCATCAGCATCTCGGCCCAGTCCTGACTTTCTGTCCCGCCCGCGCCGGGATGCACCGTGACGATGGCGTTCAGAGGATCGGCCTCGCCATTCAACATCGTCCGCGCTTCAAGCTCTTCGTTGAACGTGGCCAGGGCCTTGATGTCGCGTTCGAGATCGGCGAGAACATCCTCGCCTTCCTTGGCCAGCTCGAAATAGGCTTCGATGTCGCCCGAGCGGCGCACCAGTTCCTCATCGTCGGCAACCATGGTCTCAAGACGCTTCTTCTCCCGCATCAGCGGTTTGGTAGCGTTTGGATTGGACCACAGCGCCGGATCGGCCAGCTTGGTTTCTATTTCAGCGAGTTCCCGGCGGATGCGAGCCGGGTCAAAGATACTCCCGCAGGTCGCGGACTTGATCGCGCACGGGAGCATAAGCGAATTCGAGATCGTTAATCGACATGGCTTGGCTCTAGGACCTGACTTTGGACTGGATTGTTGACCGTTGTTCTTTCTACTGTCTTAAGAATATCACCATACTGATAGCGTCTCCGCGGATCATAATAGTTACTTCCTGGACAAGATCTTCGACGCAATTGTCGGATCCAATGTCTAGAACTGGTTGCATAAGTCGGCTTTGTGTCAGGGCACGACTTTACAGGCTGCGGAAAAACTCGTCCAGAGCCTCCTTAAGCGTCAGGGCACGACTTCAGTCGTGCCGCAAACGCAACGAAACAAGGGATGGGCTTTAGCCCCTGAGGTGTGCTTTTCGGTTACCTTGAGGGGCAAGCGGCCCACATCTCGACTTTGAGATGTGGGAGACCACAAGCCCCAAACCGACAAGTCCTTTTCATGCACCTCGACCTACAGTCGAATAGCCCCGGGGGATTTCACCCCGAGGCCCTCACGGAACCGTGCTTGAACCTCTCGATTCACACGGCTCTTCCCAGCCATGCATTTGTCACTCGCGAGCGCAAACCTTCTCTGGAGGAGGAGGCTCATCCTGGTTGCCCAGTTGGCCCCGCCCTCCGTCGAGCTATGTCATCCCTTTCGCTCCACGCCCGTTACAGGCGCTTCAACGCTACTACGGGACGATCCGCCCCTCGCTCCGGCATCGGTATTCTTCCTCGTGATGCCTGCCACTTGTCATTTCCCTTTGCATCCAGAGCGAAGTTCTCACGTTCCATACCAAAGCCTGTATCGAGTTCATGCCGCCTATACACCGGCTGCCGCCAGGACCGTAAACAGGTTCCTTCCTGGCTGATCCTGGAACATCTGCACGGCTCCAGTTTTGACAGCGTCTTAGGAAATTTTCGATGCGTCATCGGACGGTTTGCTTTCGCTCATCTCCTCGATACTCACCTGACATCTTTCCGATGCCTTTTCCATGGTCGTTCACCACCACGCCTTTTCAAACGCAGCAGCACCGGGCGGTTTGAAGCCAACTCCTGCAAGCCGGCTCCGGGAGGCCCACTCCCATCTTCGGTACAGCATCAAAAGCCTTCGTTTTTGTTCGTGACGCACTGCAGATCATTTCCTGCCGCCGGCGCATAATCAAGTGATGAGCGGCGACCAGAAATCCGGGCCTTTTCTGATCCCTATTCACTGATCCCTATTCCTGAATAAATAATCCCCCCACCCCCCTATCTATATTTTCAAGACCTTGCAGGTAATTAATTCGATAACCCGGCTTCCCCGCCCTTGACCCGCTGCTCAGATGAGGGTTGCAGACAGAGCTATTCCCACTCCTCATCCTCATCTGCTACCCTTGCCTGTCTTGGCAAGCCCCAAGAAAAACGGCAGGTGCAATCATGGGCTTCAAATTTCAAGGCTTCGACTTTCTCCACCTCGACTCCAGCTTCAGCTCGGACGAACTGCTCGTTCGCAAAACCGCCCGCGACTTCGTCGAAGACAATCTCGTCCCCATCATCGAAGAGTGCTTCCGCACCGAACGCTTTCCGCGCGAACTCGTTCCCATCATGGGCGAGCTGGGCTTCTTCGGCGCAAACCTCGAGGGCTACGGCTGCGCCGGCATGTCCAACGTCGAGTACGGCCTGGTGATGCAGGAACTGGAGCGCGGCGATTCCGGCCTCCGCAGCTTTGTCAGCGTGCAGTCCGCGCTGGTCATGTATCCCATCTACACCTTCGGCTCTCAAGCCCAGAAGAATACCTGGCTCCCGCAGTTGGCCAGCGGCGAAAAGCTCGGCTGCTTCGGCCTCACCGAGCCCGGCGCTGGTTCCAATCCCGGAGCCATGACCACCACAGCCCGCAAGGTCGGCGACGAGTACATCCTCAACGGCGAAAAACTCTGGATTACTTCCGGCAATCTCGCCGACGTGGCCATCATCTGGGCCAAGGTTCCCGAAGAAGACAACATCGTCCAGGGATTCTTGCGTCGAGACCGATCGCCCCGGCTTCACCGCCCACGAAATCCACGGCAAATGGAGCCTGCGCGCATCCGTCACCAGCGGGCTTTCGCTGCAAGATGTTCATGTGCCCGCCACCAATCTGCTGCCCGGCGCCACCAGCCTCAAATGCGCGCTGATGTGCCTCAATCAGGCTCGCTACGGCATCAGTTGGGGAGCCATCGGCGCGGCCATGGACTGCTACTCCACCGCTCTCCAGTACGCCAAATTCCGCAAGCAATTTCGCGGAGAACCCATCGCCAGCCACCAGATCGTCCAGGAAAAGCTCGTCTGGATGGCCAACGAGATCGCCAAGGCTCAGTTGCTCTCCCTCCACGTCGGCCGAATGAAAGACCTGGGAACCGTGGGCCATGAACACATCTCCCTCGCCAAGCGCAACAACGTCTGGATGGCGCTGGAATGCGCCCGCAAATCCCGCGACATCCTGGGAGCCAATGGAATCACAGACGACTACCCCATCATGCGCCACATGATGAATCTCGAATCGGTCATCACCTACGAGGGAACGCATGACATCCACACCCTGATCCTCGGTCAAAACATCACCGGAATCGCGGCGTACTGATCACTGGTCCGAATCCATCTTCTTTGGCTGATCTACAGGTTCCGCCGGTCTACGACCGAAGGAGAACAATCGGCTTGTGTGGCAGCCGAGGACGAGGCGGTCCGTCGGATCGATGTTCCGGAACTTCGCTGCGAGGTAGTACTATAAGGCGGAGCGGCAGTTTGTGGTCCAAACAAACTATTGAGGCTGTTGTAGATAGGACGATCCGGAAGAAATCAGTATGCCGGAGTCTCCGAGGGATCGATCGACCAGGTCGGCGATGCAGCCAGATGGAGTAAGACCGGTGCAGCGAAAACCTACGATGAGCGACGTCGCCCGGCTGGCAGGCGTCGGTACGATGACGGTTTCACGAGTACTCAGTGGAACGGTGCATGTCGCTGAAGATACTGCGCGGCGCGTGCACATCGCGATCGAACAGTTGCACTACCGCCCCAACGAACTGGCTCGCGCCTTTCGAGGCAGCCGCAGCCGGAGCATAGGCCTCATCCTTCCATATCTATACGACCCGTTCTTTGCCAATTGCGCGCACGCGGTTACGACCGTTGCCAGGGAACATGGCTACTCCGTGATCATCACCACTTCGAACGAAGATCCGGAGATCGAGTTTACCGAATCGGAACAGATGCTGCGCCGGAACGTGGACGGCATGGTGCTGATTCCCACACGTGTCCGCCGGTCACCGCTAACCAGAGCGTTGTTTGGCAAGACGCCGGTTGTCGTCTTTGACCGTCCCGGCATTGATCCGGCATTCGATGTGGTCTTGGTGCAAAACACCGCGGGCGCCCGCCGCATGATCGAGCATCTGATCGAGCACGGGCATAAGCGCATCAGCTTCATGGGGCTCAGCCGCAGTTTGTTTACCATCAACGCGCGCTATCTCGGGTATCGACAAGCGATGCGGAATGCCGGACTTCAAGTGGACGCGTTTTTGGGATGCAACTCGCAACAAGACACATTGCAGGCCATCGAGGAGCGGCTGCATGGAGCCAATCCGCCAACAGCCTTCTTTGCATCGAACACATTGGTTGCGCGTTACGTTCTTGCCTCGTTCATGAACCTGGGCGTGAAGATGCCAAACGATGTTGCTTTTGCAGGATTCGACGACTTCGATCTGGCCGATCTGATCTCACCGCCTCTGAGCGTCGTTCGCCAACCCACCCAGGAGATAGGACGGGTGGCGACGAACTTGCTCTTTGATCGCATCGATCGCGGCGAACTGCCACAGACCGGAAACAGGATCGTTTTGCCTGTCGAGATCGTATTGCGCCGCTCCTGCGGCTGCAAACATCGCACGCCGGTCGTGATTCATTAGCACCCGCCGGGGCCTAGAAGCCGTTTCATAACCTGTCTTTGAAAGGGCACGGCTTCACAGGCTGCGGAAAGACTCCCTCGGAGCCTCCAGAAGCGTCAGGGCACGACTTCAGTCGTGCTGCAAACGCAACGAAACAAGGGATGGGCTTAGCCCCTGCGGCAATGCTTGGCGGCGCGCTCAACCCGGTTATGAAACGGTTTGTAATTGATTCCGTATTTGGCTGCTTTTCTCACGCAAACTCCGCGACCCGATCCGCCGGGGACAGAACCCGCGCCGATCACAGATTCATAGTGCTCCTGTCCAATATCGCTCCCCTCGCGGCAGCGGATGCAGGCGCGAAATCAGACGAGGACCACCCGCTTCTGCCAAGTGTATGATATCAGTAACAACGCAACAAGTTGTGAGGTTTCATGCCCATCGATTCGGAGAACTCTGTCCTGGTTTACGACGTGGGAGGCAGCCATGTCTCGGCAGCGGTCTGCGGTAGCGGCGCCTACCGGCTCGGACCTGTTGTGAGCGCTCCACACCCCGCAGAGGAGACCAGTGACGCCTTCATCGAACTCCTTCACTCTTTGGGAGTGAAGGCATCCGAGGGCGGAAACGGCCTCTGCGGCGCCGAGTTGGCCAGTACCTGGTCCCTTCGACTTCGCTGCGGGCATCAGCCGCATGCGCCACAAACTGCCCTATCTCTACGGCGTGGACCTGCGCGGAAGGTTGGCGGAGCGCTTCGGTTGGCAGCCGGACAAAGTGCGCTTCCTGCTCGATTCGGCCGCCTTCCTGCTGGGCGAGATCGGTGCCGGAGAAGCTCGCGGTGTCGAGCGTGCCATAGGCATCACCCTGGGAACCGGCATCGGCTCGGCCTTTGCTGTCGATGGCCATGTGGTGACCGAGGGCAAAGGAGTTCCTCCCGGTGGAGAGATATGGAATCTCCCCTATGAAGTGGGCATCGTAGAGGATTACGTCTCGACAAGGGCCATCCAGCGAAGCTACAAACTGCGCACCGGAGCGCTTCCAAATGTAGCCAGAATTGCCGCCGATGCAGCGAACGATCCGGATGCGGCGGCGGTTTTCACCGAATTCGGCCGCCATCTGGGATTAGTTTTGCGCATGAAGCTCTCTGAATTCGACCCGGACGTGGTGGTCATCGGCGGAGGCATCTCCCGCTCTTCCCACCTTTTCTTGCCGTCCGCCATCAAAGAGTTGGGCGGGCTGAAGATGCAGTTGCGCGTCTCCACGCTCCTCGATTACGCTCCTCTGACCGGCGCTGCTGTGGCGTGGTTCAATGGAGCCAAATAATAATCCGACTGCATCGAACTGCTCCGTCGAGCAGGTCAGCTTTGTCATGAAAAACGACGCGGTACGCACGTCGGTGACATCGATCCCGATCGCGCTGGCACAACCAAGAATGTGCTGAGATCGGCTGCCATCTCGGCGAGCTTGGTAATCGTATTCATGTTGCGGCTGGTGCCGTTTTTGACGGCTGGATCTTGATTCTGGAGTCGGCGAACCCTTCGGCATAGTAGGCATAGATCTCGCGAAGGCCAAGGCGAAGCTGCTCGGCTTTCTGGTTCGTGACAGTTTGAAGAGCGTCTGCGGGTGGAGGCCCGTCAAGAAAGAAGGCCACGGTGAGATTGCCCGGTTTCTTCGGAAAAGGGTTGCGCGCGAGAATCGCTTCCATCTCCGGGGCAGTGCGAACGAAGACGCCGACAGGCTTCCCGGCATACTTGGCAAGCGCGGCTTCGAGAGTGGTTTTGATCTGTGCTTCGGTCTTGCTGGACCGAAAGACAACGTTGCCGCTGGCGATGTAGGTGCGAACGGACTTCAGGCCTACCCTCTCGCAAATGACCTTGAGTTCGGTCATCGGCAGTCTGCCGGTGCCCAGGACGTTTACGGCGCGAAGCAGAGCGACGTATGCGGTCATAGCCCCTCTCAAAATCGGAGCCCGAATTCAACAGCCCATGATAGTCGCTGCAATACGCCGCCCGCTATCGCCTGTTCTGTCTACACCGCAACGGTAAAGCTGTCCTCACTGCGCGTCACCGCGTTGTAGAGCGTGTCTCGCTCCACCGGAACCCGCCCGGCCTCGGTGATCAGGCGGCATAGTTCCTTGCGCGTCATGCCCTGCGGCGTGGTCGCCCCGGCATCGTGATAAATCTTCTCCTCGACCACCGTGCCGTCCAGATCGTCGGCGCCAAAACGAAGCGCAATCTGCGCAATCTTCGGCGTCATCATCTGCCAGTAGGCCTTGATGTGCGGAAAGTTGTCCAGCAGCAAGCGGCTGACCGCAACCTGGCGGATGTCGGTGAGCCCCGTGGTCACCGGCAGATGATCGAGCGGCGTATTCTCCGGATGAAAGGCCAGCGGAATGAACGTCTGAAAGCCGCCCGTCTCGTCCTGCAGCGCGCGCAGCTTGAGCAGGTGGTCGACGCGGTCTTCGTCGTTCTCAATGTGGCCATACAGCATGGTCGCGTTCGACTTGAAGCCCAGCTTGTGCGCCAGCCGCGCCGTCGTCGAGCCATTCTTCGCCATCGATTTTGTGGTCGCAGATGATCGATCGCACCCGCGCAGCAAAAATCTCCGCGCCGCCGCCGGGCATCGAGTCCACGCCCGCATCGCGCAGCTTGATCAGCGTCTGCTCGATGGTCAGCTTGGCCCGCCGCGCCAGGTACGCCACCTCGACCATCGTGAAGGCCTTGATATGCACCTTGGGAAACCGCACCTTGAGGCCGCGCACCAGGTCGAGAAAATACTCCAGAGGCAGATCGGGGTGCAGCCCGCCGACGATGTGAAACTCCGTCACCGCCTCGGAGTAGCCCGAGGCCGCCGTCTCCCATGCCTCTTCCAGAGCCATCGTGTAGCCGGCCGGGTCGCCCTTCTTGCGTCCGAAGGCGCAGAGCTTGCACGCCGCCACGCACACGTTGGTGGGGTTGATGTGCCGGTTGACGTTGAAGTAGGTTACGTCGCCGTGCAGCCGCTCGCGCACATGGTTGGCCAGCCAGCCCACCGCCAGCACGTCGGGCGAGCCATAGAGCGCGAGGCCGTCGTCGAAGTCCAGCCGCTCGCCGGCCATCACTTTGGCGGCGATGGGCTCAAGCCGTGAGTCGTGAGTGCGAAAAGCGGTCAGTGGGCGGGAAGCCGCCGTCTCAGTCTGCATCTTCCAATGATACAGAAACGGATTCTCTTCCTGCGACTGGATGCCCCTCAGAACAAGTTCCCAGTCTTCATCACTTGCGAACGGTTTCGACGCCGGCCGCCTGCGGCTCGACGAGCACGCCGTCAAAGAGCGATGCCGCCAGCAGCCGTCCCCCCAAGCCACGCACAGTGGTTGATGCGATAACCCGTCTCGGCCCACGTCCACGAGAGCGACTTGGGATCGATGGCATAGACCTGATCGCTCGACTGCGAACTGACCAGAATCCTGTCCGAGCTGGCGTCGATAGGTCAGATCGTCCACATCGTTCAAGGGAAATCGGTTGACCCACAGCCATGTCTGGCCCAGATCGTGCGTGAAGTAGACGCCCTCGCGCGCGCCCAGCCACAAAGTCCCGTCCGGGGAGAAGGCCACGCAACGAATGCGCGTGAGCATGGCGGGAATTCCCATCGGCATCCAGCTCTGGCCGGCATCCTTTGAGAGCACCGCGCCATCTTGCCGGACCGCGGCCAGCAGCGAGCCATGCGCGGCAACCGAGAGATAATTCACCGTGCCCATCACCGGGCCGCCCTGCCAGCTCGCGCCTTTGTCCTTGCTGGTGAAGAGCCCCGCCGTGGTCGAGGCCAGCCATGCGTCGCCGGAGAGATCGAGCGCGTAGACGCGGCCGCCAATCTCGCGGACAGTGTCCTTCACCTTCTTCTCGACATGGACGCGTACTCCATCGTGTGTTTCGATAGCCGTCTTCACCAGTGTGTTCTCAATCGTGTTGCGTGGCTTCCAGACCGGGGCCGGTTTGTTGTCGCTCGCATCCGGCGGATCGGGAGCACTCTCGTCCAGCGCAAAGATGCCGTGATTGGTCCCTGCCAGGATCGTGCCATCCGGCGACTCGGCCAGGGCAAATACATCGCGTCCGTCGAGGCCATCTGCAATCTGCTCCCATCGCGCGCCGCCATCGCCGGAGACAAAAACCCCGCCAAAGCTCTTGTCGTTCACCACTCCGGCAAAAAGCCGCGGCGGATCTGCGTCAGCCGCGTCGTGGCTGTCCACCAGCAGCGCCTGCACCCTGCGCTCAGAGAAGCCTTCATTCGACGGCGCAAAGCTGGCCCCCCCGTCATGGCTCATCAGAACGCCGCCACGGTCGACGGCCAGCAGCACATGCTTTGTGTCCTCCGGATCGACAAATACATCGTTGACGATCACCTCCGGGCCGGTCATGCGCTCAAAGCTTTTTCCGCCGTTCAAGCTCTTGTAAAGCCCCTCGGTGGTACCGGCATAGACCACTTCCCGGTCTGCCGGGTCCTGCTTCAGCACCCGCGTTCGCCGCGCCGTCGAGGGAATCCCTTGGATCTTTTTGAAAAGCTCGGCCGCATTCACGCTCTTGTAGATTCCGCTGCACGCGCTGGCGAAGACGATCTTCGGCTGCTCGGGATCGACGATGATCGAGAAGACATCGGAGTCGTCGATGACGCCTTTTTTAATGCTGTGCCACTTCTTGCCGCCATCGGTTGTCTTCCACGGCAGATGCCAGGTGCCGGCATAGATGATGTCCGGGATCGTCGGGATCGATCGCCAGCGACTCCACCTCGTGGATCTCCTTGCTGCCCGGCGGGCTGATCAGCGTCCAGGAAGCGCCGCTATCGCTGCTTTGGAAGACCCCCTCCAGCGTTCCCGCAACCAGGATTTTTGGATCGGAGGGCGCCTGCGCAAAGGCGCGAATCGACTGGCCGCGTAAACCTGCGACAACTTTCCAGCTCCGGCCCGCGTCGCGGCTCACCCACAGCCCGCCGCCGGGATGGTCCAGCTTCCACGCGGCTACAAAAATCCTGCTCGGATTTGCCGGGTCCACGACGATATGGTCGAGAATCAGATCGTCAGACGAGTCCAGCTTCGAGAGCCGATGCCAGTTGACGCCTCCATTCGTGGATTCGTAGAGCCAGCTATTGGTGCTGCCGAGATACAGATGCTGAGGCTGGCCGGGGACCGCCGCAAAAACTCGCGCATCGCCGCCCGCCGGTCCGACCGACTTCCAGATCGGCTGCGCCGCATGGCTGGAAGCTGCAAATCCGAATAAAACAAGGAGCAGAATCGGCGCGAGTCGTCCAGTCCTGGGCGAAAGGTCAAGGCAAACTCGCAAATGGCTCATATAGATTTGAGACTCCTGGGAATGAAGAATAGACCGAAAAAACGGGCATAAAGACGAAAGAGGCTGACCGGCGAACCAGTCAACCTCAAGTCATGACACGAAGACTTCCTCAACCTGGTATCCGTCCTGCCTCAATTGTATCTGCGGAGGCCGGACCATCGGTTTTACTGCGTGGGCTGGCCACATGCACCTGCCCAGGCGGGTTCAACAAACGAAGCCTTTGACCGTTTAATTCTGCACCATCTCCGTGCCCCATCCATTCGCCTTTTTTCTGGCGAATGGGTGGGACGCTGCGAACCCTGGGAGTGCGAAATCACGCGGTCAACGAGTTCGTCGCGGTTACAGCCTACTTCCTCCGGACGCCATGCCTCACTGGCAAAGGCTTGCGCGTCTCGGCCTTCACCGCAGACTCATCGACCGCCTGCGTCCCGGCTACATCTGCCGAGAAGCTGGCTCCGGCAGGAACCAGATAGTCTTCAACGCTCTGGTCATCCACCGAACTGGTCGCCACGATGACGCGGGAAGCATCGATGCCCTTCTCGGTCACCAGGTACTCCTTGGTGTTGACAGCGCGCTGTGCGGCAAAATCCTCCACCTTGACGTGCTTGTACTTGAGCGCAGCCTTTTGCTCCTTGGCCATCTTGGCTTTTTCCTTGGCTGTGGCAGTACCAACGACAACGACCTTGGCGTCAGACTGCCTCTGCAGGTCGAGTGCCACCTCGTCCAGGCAGGCCTTGGCTTCGTTGCTCACACGCGTCGGGTGCGTCTTGTCCGTCTCAAAGCCGATCGAGCACAGCGTCTGGGTGTGCGGGACTGGAGGCACATACGGGGCAGTGACGGTCACCGCTGTCGCGGCAGTCGCCGACTGGCCCTTGTCGTCCGTCGCCGTGCAGGTAATTCCCACTCCGCCCGGTCGGCGCGCCCACCGAAGAATATGCACCGGTTGTGCCGCTGCCACTGATCGATCCGGCGGTTGTCGAGTAGGTATAGGTCAACGGGCGATTCTGCGGGCTCACTCCGACCGAGGTCACGGTGCTCAACTCGCCCGGCTTAAGTGTGCTGGGGTTGGCCGAGCAACTGATCGTCGGCGGCTCAAACGGCTTCACCGTATAGGTAGCCGACGCATTCGCCACTTGCCACGGCCGCAGGCCTTCCTTGCCGGGCTTGCCTTCCTTCACTCCGCAAAGCACCGTCTTGGCGCCGGAGGCCAGCGAACCGGTCGCCACTTCGGCCGTCGATCCGTCGCCCTTAACGCCATCTCCCGACCAGCTATAGATCGCGTTCAGCTTGGGATCGAGGTTCTCCGCCACTGCCGTCACAGTGACCGGGTCTCCGGGAAAGACCGAAGCCGGAGTCGCGGAACAAACCAGAGTCACCTGCTTCGGCTCGGAGCCGACAGCCGGGAAGACAACGCCTGTGCTCAAACGCACCGCGTTAATTCCGACGCTGCCTCCAATGTTCTGGCCAAAGTTGACGTGCATGTATTCATAGTCAACCTGGAAGAGGCGAAGCGCCAGATGATGATGGAACAATGGGGTGTTGTAGTCCAGACCGCCGCCGCCGTTCATCTCCGGACCCCAGGTGTAGAAGTTGTGTGCAGGACCGTCAACCAGCGCCGCACCCCCGAGAAGATGGACAAACGGCGTAAACGCTCCGCGAACATTGCGGACAACAACACCCGCCGCTATTGTCGTAAATCCGTCGTTGTTGCCTTGTGTCCCATTCATTCCAGTAGGATTGCTGTTCTCAACGCCCCACTCATGGAATCCCAGTCTCCGCTGTAACGCCGAAATGCGGGCCAAAGAAATACGCGCCGCTGACGTCTCCGCCAAGAGCTACATGATGATAGGAGGCAGGAAGTTTGGCATGGGGATCAGGAGACCCATTCACCGACCCGTGCGGGAGCAAATAACTATATCCCAGAAATAGATTCCACTTAGGAGGAGTTTCGAGGCCAGGAGCTCCCTTCACAGAAGAAACGACCTGGGCGCCAAGAGCAACCGGAAGCGATGCAATGAAAATCAAAGCAATATATCTGCACAAGGACTTCCCAACACAAGCGAACATGTGTCTTTCCTCCGCGATCTTACAAGGCGGCAAGGGGATCAATGACTTATTGAGAGCGTATAAAACAAGCAAAAACTAACTTGTTCTTTCGCAGATATGAAATCCTGCGAACCCCAGCCCCTTTCTTTAACCTACCATAGGCGCTCAGGCGAACAACGCAAATTCTTTCAATAGGTTACCCTCTTGAGGCCTCTAAATAATACCTAGGATTTAGCTCAATAAAATTACTCTAGTAATAGATTACTGTGCATTATTTTGCATACTCCACTTATCCTACATTCAGCGTCTTCATGAGACTGCGCGGTTCGCGCTGAATCTTTTCCTGCAAAAGTGTAATTGCATAGATAAGTTGCTCCGGGCGCGGAGGACATCCCGGTACATACACGTCAACCGGTATCACCTGATTCACACCTTGCAGTAACGCATAGTTATTGAAGACTCCGCCCGAAGTGGCGCAAGCTCCCATCGAGATCACCCACTTAGGTTCCGGCATCTGGTCATAGAGCCGGCGAATGACCGGGGCCATCTTCTGCGAAACCCGTCCGGCAACCACCATCAGATCGCTCTGCCTCGGCGAAGGCCTGAAGACCTCGGCGCCGAAACGCGCCACATCGAAGCGCGACGCGCCCATCGACATCATCTCGATAGCGCAGCAGGCCAACCCAAAAGTCATCGGCCAGACCGAGTTTTTCCTGATCCAGTTCACCGCGAAATCCAGTGAAGTGAGCAGCACACCCTCCGGCTCTTCAAAGCCATAGCTCACTTCCTTCAGCTTGACGCGGTTCAGCGCGTTGCTGTCGAGTGCTCCGAATAAATACCGATCCCGCTCTGCCGTCTCCGCCATAGCTCTACTATACCCTCACTTCTTTTGATGTGGCTTTGCTAGACTTGGATCCTTGCGTCAGCATCGAGCCAACAGATCAGACTTCGTGATTCCGGTTCCGCTGCCGCCTTTCGCTACCGCTCCCATTTCGCGACTCTGCCAATCTCCAAAAACTCTGAATCCAGTTCCTTTAGCCCAAACGGTATGAGGAATCCATCAAAAGCTTGCCGATTTCACTAGAGATTATGTAAGATTTCTCCCAATACACCAATCAGCCGGTAATGGCCTCCCGATCGCGGCTGCTGTCTCTTCGAGCCTCAACTCCGTCTGCGTCCGTTCAGGTCGGTGCATCGAGTGTGGTCTGTTTCCCGTTATCCGGATTGGCGGCCGGTCTCCGCCACAATGCGTACCTGTTGGTCCATAGAATTCATTCTGGAGTTGAATCGTATGTTCCGTCGCACAATCAAGCTGCTGATTCTAATGCTCTGCCTGGGAGCACCGACCCTGGCTCTCGCCGTGGCTCCCGATCTGGGGCCCTCGCCTCCGGCCACTCAAGCCCAGATCGCCGCACTGCAACAGTCGATTCGCGACGCTCAGAGCTCGGGCGACAATGCCTGGGTGCTGATTTCGGCTGCATTGGTTCTCTTGATGACCGCACCCGGCCTGACGCTTTTCTATGGCGGCCTTGTGCGGCGCAAAAACATCCTCGGCACCATGATGCAGAGCTTCGCCATGATGGGACTGATCACCGTCCTATGGGCCATCGTCGGCTACTCGCTGGCCTTCGGACAGGGCAACGGCTTCATCGGCGGCCTTGAGCACTCCTTCCTGCGCGGCGTCACGCTCGCGCCCAATCCCAACTATGGCGGCACCATCCCCGAGCAAACTTTCATGATCTACCAGCTCATGTTCGCCATCATCACGCCTGCGCTCATCACAGGCGCATTCGCCGAACGCGTCAAGTTCAGTTCGATGGCTGTGTTTCTCTCGCTCTGGTCGCTGGTTGTCTATTGCCCCATGGCCCACATGGTGTGGGGCGTCGGCGGCATCCTGAACATCGCTGGGGGCCGCTGGCCGGTCTTCGACTTTGCCGGCGGAACAGTTGTTCACATCACCAGCGGCGTCTCCGCTCTGGTGTGCGCTCTTTATGTCGGCAAGCGCATGGGCTACCCGCACGAGGATATGCCGCCCCACTCGATGGTGCTCAGCTTCATCGGCGCTGGGATGCTGTGGGTCGGCTGGTTTGGCTTCAATGCCGGCAGCGCCCTCAACGCCGGCCCGTTAGCCACCAGCGCCTTCGTCAACACGCAATTTGCCGCCGCGGCCGCCGCCATCACCTGGGTCATCACCGAGTGGCTGCAAAACGGCAAACCAACCGCTCTCGGAGCCATCTCGGGCGCGGTCGCCGGCCTGGCCACTATCACGCAGGCTTCAGGATTTGTCCAGCCCATGAGCGCTCTCGCCATCGGCGGCATCGCCGGCGTCGTCTGCTGCTTCATGGTCTTCCGCGTCAAGAAGTTCTTCGGCTACGACGACTCCCTCGATGCCTTTGGCGTTCACGGCGTCGGCGGAACCATGGGCGCGTTGCTCACCGGCCTCTTTGCCGCCGGAGCCATCAACGCCGTCTTTGGCAAGGACGCAGCCGGCAAGCCTCTCGCCGCCGGAGCGGTTGACGGCAACTGGCATCAGGTCCTTAATCAACTGGTAGGCATGGGCATCGGCTGGGGCCTTGCCATCGTTGGTACTCTGGTGCTGCTCTTCATTGTGGATAAGACCATGGGCCTGCATGTCTCGCCCGCCGACGAAGCCGTCGGACTCGACCTTTCACAGCACGGCGAAGAGGCTTACGACCTCAACTCGTAATCTCACTTTGGGTGCTCCACCCTCGCCGCGTATTTGTTTTTGCGGCTAGGGTGGGATACCTTGAACCCATCGTTCTCAAGTCAGACGTAACCGAGGAATCCGCACATGCTCAAGATTGAAGCCATCATCCAGCCCGCGAAGCTCGACACAGTCAAGGAAGCCCTGATCGAAGCGGGCATCGAAGGAATCACGATTCTGGAGGCCCGTGGCCATGGACGCCAGAAGGGCCACACCGAGTTCTACCGCGGCCGCGAGTATACAGTCGATCTTCTCCCCAAGGTCAAGCTGGAGATGGTCATCGCCGACGATTTGAAGGAAAAGGTTATCCAGGCAATTCTTGGCGCCGCCCGCACCGGCCACATCGGCGACGGCAAGATCTTCGTCAGCCGCATCGAAGATGCCATCCGCATTCGAAACGACGAACGCGGCGACGCCGCCATCTGATCGCCGGTTCGATAGGTTGCGAAAGAACTGGATCCAGAGGGAAGCGGGGGCTTCAACCCCGCAGAGAGCCAACTGCATGAACGAGGGCTTTAACCCCGGAGCCGTGCTCTTTGTCGATCTCAACCGGGAGCAACTTCCGTAAAAGTCAAACTCCTACTGCCATCCCGGCAATGCCGGGTTCTCCTATTCGAATAGGAGAACTCCCGTAGCGCGGATAGAGTGAGATTGCAATAGATTTTCAGCCTTTCGGCCTGCTTTTTAACAGGTTTCTCTGAATTCTTCATGGATTCCTTATATCTAAAACTCTAGCCTCTACATGGAACCGCGTAAAAAATCAAAGCCTACAACTGGCGGGCAGTCGTCTTCCCGCGTTATCGCATGGCCCTGGCCCTCTGCATCTTCCTGATCTTTTGGAGTCGAAACCTCATGTGTCGTGCAATTAAACTGATGTTTCTTGCGGTCGTTCTCGGAATTCCCGGCATGTCGTTTGCCGTGGTTCCCGAGATTGGCACAGCCGCCGCGCCCCCAGCTACCCAAGCCCAGATCGAGGCCCTTCAGCAAGCCGTCACAGCCGCCCAGGCAGCCAGTTCCAAGGCCCAGTCCGCTGCCGCGAGCGCTCAGTCCGCCGGCGATAACGCATGGATGCTCACCTCTGCCGCCCTGGTCCTGCTGATGACCGGCCCCGGCCTGGCGCTCTTCTACGGCGGCCTGGTTCGCAAGAAGAACATCCTCGGCACCATGATGCAGAGCTTCGCCATGATGGGCCTGGTCACAATCATCTGGGCGGTCGTCGGCTACTCGCTGGCCTTCGGACATGGCACGAGTTTCATTGGCGGCTTCGAGCATCTCTTTCTGCGCGGCGTAACTCTCACGCCCAACACCGACTACGCGCCTACGATTCCCGAGCAGACCTTCATGGTCTACCAGCTGATGTTCGCCATCATCACCCCGGCGCTGATCACCGGAGCCTTTGCCGAACGCATGAAGTTCAGCGGGATGGCCGTCTTCCTCTCGCTCTGGTCGCTCTTTGTCTACTGCCCGATGGCTCACATGGTTTGGGGCGTCGGCGGATTGCTCAATGCCGCAGGCGGCCGTTTTCCGAGCCTCGATTTTGCCGGCGGCACCGTCGTCCACATCACGAGCGGCGTCTCGGCGCTGATCACTTGCCTCTATCTGGGCAAGCGCGTCGGCTACCCGCACACCAAAATGCAGCCTCACTCGATGGTTCTCAGCTTCATCGGCGCCTGTCTGCTTTGGGTGGGCTGGTTCGGCTTCAATGCCGGCAGCGCGCTCGGGGCTAGCTCTCTCGCCACCAGCGCCTTCATCAACACTCACTTCGCGGCAGCAGCGGCAGCCATTGGCTGGTCGATCGCCGAGTGGATTCACAGCGGCAAGCCCACGGCGCTGGGCGCAATCTCCGGCGCTGTTGCTGGCCTGGTGGCCATCACCCCGGCCTCTGGCTTTGTTCAGCCGATGAGCGCACTGGCGATCGGCTTTGTCGCTGGAGCCTTCTGCTTCGCCATGGTCTTCATGGTCAAAGCTTTCTTCGGCTATGACGACTCGCTCGACGCCTTTGGCGTGCACGGCGCAGGCGGAACCCTCGGAGCCCTCCTCACCGGCATCTTCGCTGCCAGCGTCATCAACCCGATATTCAAGGACTCGCTCGGCAATCCGCTCCCGTCGGGTGGCATCGACGGCCACTGGGGTCAGTTGGTGAATCAGCTTGCCGGCGTCGCAATTGCCTGGGTGATCTCGATCGTCGGCACGCTGGTGCTGCTCTTTGTGGTCGACAAGATCGTAGGTCTGCGCCTCTCGCCCGAGGACGAAGCCGCCGGCCTCGACCTCTCGCAGCACAACGAAGAAGGCTACGACTTCAACACGTAACCAACAAACCTGTCATCCTGAGCGAAGCAGGCGGCGCATCTTTGCCGCCTGCGTAGTCGAAAGCCTGCCCTGAGCGAAGTCGAAGGGGACCTGCTTCTTCTTTTGTTCCTTCGAATTCAGCTTGAATGAATCGAAACGATGAAATTCGGCAGGGGGATTGGCTCAACCAGCCCCCTCGCCTGTTAGGCTGTCAAACGAGGCGTTTTCCGTATGATCAAAATCGAAGCCATTCTGCAACCCTCCAAGCTGGACGCAGTGAAGGATGCCCTGCTCGAAGCAGGCATCGAAGGCATGACCATTCTCGAAGCCCGCGGCCATGGCCGCCAGAAGGGCCACACCGAGTTCTACCGCGGCCGCGAATACACGGTCGATCTTCTGCCCAAGGTCAAGATCGAACTGGTGGTCAACGACGATATGAAGGAGAAGACCCTTCAGGCCATCATCGGCGCGGCGCGTACCGGCCGCATTGGCGACGGCAAAATCTTCGTCAGCAAGATCGACGACGCCATCCGCATCCGCAATGACGAACGCGGCGAAGCCGCCCTCTAGACTCCTCTAACCATCTAATTCCTACCGTAGTATCCCAGGTCCCGCCTTTGGGACCTGGGATACTACGGTGCCAGTCGTGTTCCGCTTCACCCGCAAATTATTCAGCGCATACTCGATAAACCGCGGTTCGAAGTGCGCCGGCTGCCCCATGAACCGGCAAGTCGCCACAACCTGATCGACGATGAATCGCGGCTGATAGGCAGCCAGTTGAAGCCCCTTATCTTCTTTCAGCTTATGCACGATCTGGTCGAAGGCTTCAGTAGGCAGGCTCATTTTCTGCTTGATGCACTCTTTCTCGAAGATCGTCCTGTAGATCTCCAAACTCGGCGACCCGATCTCTATCTTGTAGGGCAGGCGGCGCAGAAATGCTGGGTCCATCAGGTCTTCCGGCTCAAGATTCGTGGAGAATATCACCAGCTCCTCAAACGGAATGCTCACGCTCTTGCCAGAGTGCAGCTTCAGATAGTCGATCTTGTTCTCCAGCGGCACGATCCAGCGGTTGAGCAAGTTCGTGGGGCTCACCAACTGGCGGCCAAAGTCGTCGACGACAAAACAGCCTCCCAGTGCCTTCACATGCAGCGGAGCCTCGTAGAAGTGGCCGGTCTCGTCGTACCTGAGCTCCAGCATCTCGAGCGTCAGTTCGCCTCCAGTAGTGACAAACGGCCTGCGGCAAGGAACCCAGCGCGCATCAAATTCTTCGGCCCTCACAAACGACATCTCCTCTTTGTCGCTCGCTTCGGCGGTTCTCACATCCTGATGAATGCTGGGATCGAAGAAGCGAATCAGCTCACCCTCGACCGTGATGGCGTAGGGCACGTAGATCACATCGCGATAGACTTCGCTGAGTGAATGCGCGAAAGAGGTTTTGCCATTGCCAGGAGGGCCATAGAGCAGCATCGCCCGCCCCGAGTTCAATGCCGGCCCGCTTTGCTCCAGAATGCTCGCATCGAAGGTCAACTCGCCCAGCCCCTTGCTGATGCGCTCAAAGGTGACCAGTTCGTTGGTCAGCTTTTGCAGGCTCACCTGGTAGGTGAACTCATCCAGGGTGACCGGGGCGGGGCCGGTATAGCGCAACCGCTCCAGTGCATCGACGGTCCAGCGCTTGCCCTCATCGGTAAACGCGTAGTTCATGTCGATCGCACTGCCTGAGCCGCGCGTTCCAAGCGTGCGCAGCAATTGCCGGTCGATGGCCATCCTGACCAAATCGGTCACGATGTGGTATGGCAGCTTAATCGCGTCGATGAATTCACGGCAGTTCTCCAGGCGACCGACATAGATCAGCCTCATCAGCAAGCTGAGCAGGTCGAGCTCGTCGATTCCTGTTGCCGCAATGTCTGCCGGTTCGCCGGGAATCCGCTTGAGAAGCGCTTCGAGCACCTTCTGCTCGATCACTCCCATAGCCACGAGGTTGTCGCCCAGCCGTCCGCCGTTCGAAGCCTGACGCTGCACCGCCTCGGCCACCTCTTCGACAGTGACAAGGTGCGCCTTGACCAGCAGTTCGCCCAATCGCATTCGTGCGCCGATGGTGTCCTCCTGGGGGCAGCCTCACCGTGCCGCTCGCGCAGCACTCCCACTAGCTATATCGCCAAACCACCGGGAAATGTTTACGACTGCCTGATGGCTCTTCCATCCGCCTAACTGGACACAATAGATCCACTTGGACGCCACCCCGAGTCTCCGAGACAAAGAATGCGATCTTTTGGGGATGTTATCCGTTCGTGCAGCTTGACCCTCTCCTGTTCCCTGAGTTAGAGTGCCGAGAATGCTAAGCAGATCTCTTTTGTTTGTATCTATTTTCGGCACGATCTATTTTTTCCCCTTGCCCTGTTTCCCCGCTCAGTCGCACGCGGCTCCGTCCTCTCAGGAAGACGCGCCAGCGATGGTTCTACATGTCGAGACTCGCGAAGCAGTGCTTGACGTGGTAGCGCGCGACCGCCACAATCTGCCGATCGCGGATTTAACTGCCGACGAATTCCAAGTCTACGAGATTCCCGAACACGGTTCCGGGATTGCCCGCCGCATTCTATCCCTTCGCACCATCGACCCGGAGCGCAAGAACCAGGAAGAAGATGCAACGAGCGGCTTCCACGTTAGTTCAGGCGCGGTCTGTGCGCTGGATTCCGCAATTCATTACCAGATCGCCATACCGGCATCTCCTAAGCCCGGCTATCACACCCTTGTGGTGAAGACCACCCGGCCTCACGTCAATCTAATGTTCCGTCGTCGATACTACGTCGGTCTTACCAGGGAGAACGCCACGCCGAAAGACCTGAAGAAGCTTGTCACTCCTGAGGCGCTAGAGGAAGCAGCCTGTTATCACCCGCTCACACCACCCACGCTTGCCATTACCGCCAAGGTGCTTGACGCTCCCGGCGGAAATGCGACGCGTTACGCAGCCGTGATCAAGCCGGAGTCACTGAGCCAGATCGGAATCAATGGCACCCTCCCTAGCGTTCAACTCGACTTCGGCATGTGCGTCTTCGACACCGACGGCGAGGTGACCAACTATCTGCACTCCGCCGTCGATCACCAATTGAACGACGCCGATATTGCGCGGTTGCCGGAGCATGGCTTTGTCAGTGTTCTCGAAGCCCCAGGACCCGAGCCGCCAGCCCTGGCGCGTCTGGCCGTACTGGATCGCAACACCGGCAATCTAGGTGTCGTCGATGTCTCCCGGCCGCTCCCGATCGCCGCTCAAACGAGCCAGACGAAAAAAAAGAAGAAGCTCATCGGCGATATTCGTGCTTTCGGCTCGGTTACACCTGGCGAAAACACATTCTGCGGCGATGTCTACGAACTTCCAGTCGGCAGAACATCATCTCTTTCCGATTTTCGGGACCTTGACCCAGTTGCCTCACTCTACACCGACACCCTCAACGTTCCCAACCAGGACATTACGCGCATGGGCGGCATTCCTGGCATCACCCACAATAGCCTCTGGTTTGGGATCGACTACTACGGCAAGTTCTATGTGACCAAGCCGGGCCAGTACTTGTTCGAACTCCAATCTGATGATGGATCGCGGCTTGAAATCGACAACCGCCTTCTCATCGATCTGGACGGAGTCCACGCAGTCACCCAGCAAACCACCAGAATCACGCTTCCCGCTGGATGGCATTCGATCCATGTGGCCTACTTTCAAGGCCCTCCAACCGCGCTGGCTCTCGTCCTTCGCATTCAGCCGCCGGGTGAATCGATGCACCCGTTCAACCTCAACGAGTTCATACCTCCGGCGACAAAGCCTTGAGGGATGTTCAGTTGGTCATTCCAGAGAAACTGCGGGAACCCCGTCTCTGGCTTTTTGAGACATGGGAGACATTCGAGCGCTAAGTGCCGAATTGCCCTTCCCTGCACTTCGGAATTGTCCTTCCCCAGTACTTCGGGAGAGGGGAGACTGCGAACGCCAACCCCCGCCTTGTATTATCAGGACGCGACTCCGCAGGCTGCTGAAAACCGCTGAAGCGTCAGGGCACGACCTTCAGTCGTGCCGAAAAGAAGGAAGAAGAAAGCCGGGGCTTTAGCCCCTGTGCCGTTCCCGCAGCCCGTCGGCTTCCGTCTCCTTTCCCACATAATGTCGCCAGATCTTTCCCATCTGCGCCAACTTCGCTTATGCTGTTAACAATTCTTTATTGCTTCGGCAAGCCAAACACAATACCTCATGAATCCAGTCGCTTTAGCGGTTGACGATCTCCGGGAGCAGTATACAAAAGAGATGGCGCTCGTCCGCCAAACCTGCGAGCGCACCGGAGACGGCACTGCGGCCATTCGTCGCCGTTCGGCCGTGGTCGACCGTATCCTCATTGAAATGTGGCGCCGAGCCTTTGCCGAACAGCCCGCCACGAATGTCTGTCTGGTGGCTTTTGGCGGCTATGGACGCAAAGATCTCTTCCCCTACTCCGACATCGATGTCCTCTTCGCCTTTGCCGACGACAAGGCAGAAGCGCAATCCAAAGACGCAATCCGCGCCATCATCCAGGGGATGTGGGATATCGGCCTGCGAGCCAGCCCTAGTTCCAGAACCCTCAAAGAAGCCGGTCGTTTCGACCCCGACAATCTCGAATTCACGCTGGCTACCCTCGACCGCCGTTTCCTCGCTGGCCAGTTCCCTCTCTACCAGCAGCTTCACCAGACCGTTCTTCCCGGCCTGGTGCTCAGTGAGTGGACACACCATCACCCAGAAACTCGGTGAGATTGCCCGAGCCCGCCACGCCAAATTCGGCAACACCATCTTTCACCTGGAGCCGAATCTCAAGGATTGTCCCGGCGGCCTGCGCGACTACCACCTGGCCGTCTGGTTCGCCCTGCTCTTCCATCTCAAAGAGACAAAAGAGTGGCCCCGCCACCGCGGCGGCGTCTTCCAGAGCGCGCGCGGCGACGCCGAGGCGGCCTTCGACTTCCTCGCCGCGGCACGATGTTTTCTCCACTTCCGCCATGGCCGCGACGACAATATCCTCGACTGGCAATCCCAGGACGAAGCCGCCGCCAACTCCATTGGCCTGGAGACTCGCGGCACTGCCGACCCGGCCTATTGGATGCGCACCTACTACCGCCATGCGAGAGTGGTCTACCGCCGTGCGGCCCTGCTCATGGAGCATCTGCCTGCTCCGGTCAGCTTCTACAAGCAGTTCCGCCGCCGCCGCACCCCCATCGCCGGAACCGACTTTCTTCTCGACCAGGGACGCATCGATATCGTGCCTGGAGCGCAATTCAACGACACCAGCGCCATCCTGCGCATCTTCTCGCTGATGGCTACGAACGGCTACATGCTCTCGCAGGCCGCCGAAGACCGCATCACCGACGCGCTGCCGGCCCTCGCCATCCACATCCCCGAGGGCCCGTATCTGTGGAATGCGCTGCGCGAGATCCTGCTCGGACCCCACGCCGCCCAGGCCCTGCGCACGATGCATGCGCTCGGCATCCTGGAGATGCTCATCCCGGAGTTCCACGGCATCGACGCTCTGGTGATTCGCGACAGCTATCACCGCTACACCGTCGACGAGCACACATTCCTGACCATCGACAACGTCCACGGACTTCGCCAGCCCGCCCACGACTACGAGCAGCGTCTGGCCCAGCTGCTCCCTGAAATAGACCGCCTCGATCTTTTCCTGCTCACGCTCTTGCTTCACGACACCGGCAAGGCACGGCGCAATGTCGAGCATGTAGCCCCCAGCATCGAACTGGCCGACGCATTTCTCGCCCGCATGGAGTTCGACGCCGAAGAGCGCGAGGCCGTTCTCAATCTCATCCGCCTTCACATCGAGATGTCCAACGCCCTGCGCCGCGACATCTTCGATCATGAAAACGTGCGCGGCTTTGCTGAAAAAATCGGCACTCCGCAGATGCTCAAGATGCTCACCCTGCTGACCTTCGCCGACATCAAGGCCGTCAACCCCGACGCGCTGACACCGTGGAAGGCCGAAAACCTCTGGCAGCTCTATATGGCGACGGCCAACTTCATGGACCGCTCGGTCGACGAGATCCGCTACCACGCAGCCATCGATCCCACCCTGCTCAACCGCCTCCGCTCCATGGTTCCCGCCACACAGCACGACGCCCTGAAACAGTTCCTTGAAGGCCTACCCCAGCGCTACCTGCAAACCCGCCTCCCCGAACAGATTCGCAATCACTTCAACATGGCCGCCAAGCTCGACGAGGACTCCGCCCAGGTCGATCTGCGCCCTCATCGCCAGGTCTTTGACCTCACCGTCATCACTCGCGATCGCAGCCGCCTCTTTGCCGATGTGGCCGGCGCACTCGCCGCCTGGGGCATGAACATCGTCACCGCTGGCGCCTTCTCCAACGATGCCGGCGTGGTCGTCGACAGCTTCCACTTCACCGACACCTTCCGCACCCTCGAACTCAACCCGACCGAGAAGGACCGCTTCCTCGAATACATCCACGACGTCGTCTCCCTCAAGGTTCCAGTCGAGCAGATGCTTGAGGCCCGGCGTCACATGGACAACCCCGCCAACCTCAAGGTCGATGTGGCCACCCGCCTCCAATTCGACTCGGAATCCTCCACGCACTCCACGATTCTGCAAGTCGTCGCCCAGGATCTTCCCGGCCTGCTGCGCCAGATCGCCCTCACTCTCAGCACCCACCAATGCAACATCGAGGTCGCCCTCATCGACACCGAAGGCGAGACCGCCATCGACGTCTTCTACCTCACCAGCCAGGGAGCGAAATTGGCAGAGGATGCCCAGCAAAACCTGGCGACGGACCTCACCGCCGCCCTCGCCTCCATGCGCATACCCGCCAGCGCATAGGCTCCTCGCGATCGCGGCTCTTCACGTCTCAGGTCAGCCGCGGCGCGCTATCTGGCGGGGTCGAAACTCTCATCTTCCATTCACAATTCCCAGCCCCTAGCTCCGGTATCCTTTCAACGAGGGGGGGGCATTGCGCGTCCGTTCTGTTATCTATAGCGAACTGGTTCGTGCACTCGCGGGATTGACGATTGCTTTCACATACACCGTCAGCCTCGTATCCGCCCAGCCGCCACCCCAGCCCGCGTCCCCCGATGCGCCCCCAGATTCCCCGAGTGTCACCATGGCACAGCACGCGGAGAACAGCCGCTACTGGATCTCCGGCCAGGCCAACATCATCTTTCAGGGCCGCCTGCCCTTCCACTCGCCTTACGAGGGCCCCAACAGCTTCCACAACTCGGCCGAGTACAAGACTTCGCTGCTTGGAACTCTCTACACGGCGTTCCGGCCCACCCGCAGCATCCGCTACAACACCGATCTGATCCTCGACATCGAGAGCTCTGGCGGACGCGGCCTCAGCCAGGCGCTCGGACTCGCCGGCTTCACCAACCTCGATGTCGTGCGCAACCCCAATCTCGGCTCCGCTCCCTATCTGGCCCGCTACGAGATTCATCAGGTCTTCGGCCTGACCGATGAGACCACCAGCCAGGAGACCGGTCCCTTTGCGCTTGCCGCCAGTGTTCCAGTGCGCCGCGTCGAGTTCCGCATCGGCAGGATGACGCTGCCTGATTTCTTCGACGTGAATGGTCCCGGCTCCGACAGCCACCTGCAGTTCATGAACTGGACAGTGGACAACAACGGCGCATGGGACTACGCAGCCGACACGCGCGGCTATACGGTCGGCGGCATGGCCGAGTACGACGACAGATCCTGGAGCATTCGCTACGGCCTCTTCGCCATGCCCGTAGTGGCCAACGGCATCGACATGGACTGGGCCTTCAGCCGCGCCCACGCGCAGAACGGCGAGTTCGAGCTGCGTCACAGCTTCGTGAGAGAGCGCAAGGGCGTAACGCGCATTCTCTTCTATGCCAATCGCGCTCATATGGGTGTCTATCGCGAAGCGGTCAACGCATTTCTCTCAGGAACCGACACTACGCCGAATATCTTGCTCCACGAGCACTTCAGCGCGCTGAAATACGGCTTCGGCTACAACACCGAGCAGGAGATTACCGAGAATCTGCGCCTCTTCGGCCGCTTCGGCTGGAACGAGGGCCAGCACGAGTCCTTTGCCTACACCGAGGTTGATCAGACGGTCGAGGCTGGCGCCGACTACGCCGGAAGCCGATGGCATCGCCCGGCAGACAAGATCGGCCTGGCTGTTGTTTCAAACGCCATCAAGCGCGACCACCAAAACTATCTGAGACTCGGCGGCCTGGGCTTCCTGCTCGGCGACGGCAACCTCAACTACGGCCGCGAAAACATCGTCGAGAGCTACTACAACTGGCACGCATGGCGCGGATTGTTCTATGCCGTCGATGTGCAGCACATCTCGAATCCCGGCTACAACCGCGACCGCGGCCCAGCCTGGGTAGGTGCTGTGCGGGCGCATGTGGATTTTTAAGGCGGAGAAAAACGATCAGGCGTTACTTGCCGCTCCCGGCAGGCTGCGCTGGCGTCTGCCGCTCAGGAGGCAGATTGACGATCACTTCATTCGGCTTGGCATAGTGCAGCTTATCGCGCGCAACCACACCGATCGCGTCGGGATTCGACTTCAGCCGATCGACGCGGTCGCGCAGTCGAGCATTTTCCTGATTGAGATCGTCGATCTCCTTGCGTAATTGCTGGTCTTCGACGCGCTTCTGCTGCCAGACCCGCAGGCCGTTCTTGCCATTGATCCCATGCCAGACCAGCAGCAGCGCCAGCGTCACAGCCATCACAGACGCCGCGGGACGCCACGCATGCGTCACAAACCTCAGCGCTCGCATGCCAATAGAAACCGGCAAATCCGCGCTGGCCTCAGCGTTCTTCGCAACTTGAAATAAATCGTCCTGCATCAAACCTCAACCTTTTTCTAGAGCATTTTCGGATTTACTCTAGACCTCCGTGCCCCATCCATTCCGCTTCTTTCTGCGGAATGGGTGGGAAACCTGCAAAATCTCAGTCTGCACAACTCCCAAAAACGCGGCCCCACCCTCGCCGCGTCTTGTTCTTGCGGCTAGGGCGGGATACCGCAGCGCTCGTATTATGGAATCAAGATCTCCCTAGCTCATCACAAACTTCTCGGCCGCGGCCTTCAGCGCTTCCATGTCCTGCTCGCTGCGCGCCTCGGAGTAGGCCCTTACAACCGGCTCAGTCCCCGAGAGGCGGTAGCAGACCCATGAGCCGTCTTCCAAAATCAGCTTCAGCCCGTCGGTCCTGACCACGCTGGCAACTTTGCGTCCTCCCAGCGTGCTGGGATCGGCCTTCATCTTCTCAGTGAACGCGGCCATGCCCTCCGCGGTCAAGTGGAAGTTCTCTCGAACCGGGTAAAAGGAACCAACCTTGCCAAATAGCTCCTTCAATTGCACGCCCAGGCTCTTGCCGCGCGTAGCCACCATCTCGGCGACCAGCAGCCCTGCAATCACGCCGTCTTTCTCCGGCACGTGGCCGCGAATCGTCAGCCCCGCCGACTCCTCGCCGCCGATGGCGATCTTGTCGCCATTGATCAACTCGCCAATATACTTGAAGCCCACCGGCGTCTCATAGAGCGGCACCTTGTGATACTCCGCCAGCGCGTTGATCATGTTGGTCGTCGCCACGCTCTTGGCCACGCCATTCTTCCAGCCGCGCGTCTCCACCAGATAGTCGAAGAGCAGCGCAATCACGTAGTTCGGCTGAATGAAGGTTCCATCACCATCCACGATGCCAAAACGGTCGGCATCTCCATCCGTCGCAATGCCCAGATGCGCGCCAATCTCCTTCATCTTCGCCATGGCGTCACCCAGCAGCTCGCCCGATGGCTCCGGCGCATGTCCGCCGAACAATACATCGCGATAGTCGTGAACCGTCACCGCCGCCACGCCAGCCTCGCGCAAAATCTCCGAGCTGTAGCCGCGCCCCGCGCCCCAGAACGGATCGTAGACCACCTTGATTCCCGACTTGGCAATGGCCTTCAAATCCACCAGTTCCGCCAGCCGTTTCAGGAAGGCGGGCTTCACGTCGGCAGTCTCAAAGCCCGTCGCCGGTGCGTTCCCGTTGGGAATCTGATCGCCCACGAGGCCTCCTGCGATTCGCGCCGCAATTGCAGCCTCGATCTGCTCGGTCACCCCAGGCAGCGCCGGCGCGCCGTCGCTCGTCGAAAACTTGATGCCGTTATACTCCGGCGGATTGTGCGAGGCCGTAAAGTTGATCGCTCCGGAGGCTTTCAGCGTACGCACCGCATAGGCGATCGCCGGCGTTGGCGCGGCTTCTGGAATCACGATCGGCGTCACTCCCGCCCCAGCCAGCACCCGCGCCGCGATCTCGACAAAGCTCTCGCCCAAGAATCGCGGATCGCGCCCGACTAAGCACTCGATGAGGCGCCGGTTGCGTCTTCACAAAGGCGGCGATTCCCGCCACTGCCAGCCGGATATTGGCCACCGTAAACTCGTCGGCCACAACCGCCCGCCAACCCGAAGTGCCAAACTTGATCCCTTTGCCCATCGACAATTCTCCTCACGCCGTCTTCATCGGCTCCAAATCAATACTGCCTTACCGAGCCCCATCGGGCAAGCATTGCTCTATTAAATCCCGGATCACCGATACAGGGTCCTCGCCATCCCGCAGTCGAGTTGCTCGAAACGTGTATTGGCCAGTTGGCGACAGTTTGCCTTCCGCGGCAGCGCAGAACCGGTCGATCAGGAGAAGTGCATCGTCAATTGGCGCAGCAACTGTTAGAGTTCATTTTGTCTGGTCTTGGATAGCCCGGCGACCTCGTACTGGGTCTTACCAAGCCCGGCCCACGATCTGCACCTGCTGGAGAGTCCAATGCGCAAGAATCACGTCAAGATCATCGCTTCAGTTGTCCTTGTTCTGGTTGGCCTACCCCGCGTAGCCTGTAAGGCACAAGCGCAGGCGGAGAAGGCTTCGTATCCGGCTATGGCTCAGCTCGATCAGTATTTGATTGCCGATCAGAACTCTGAGATCGCGCTAGCTCGCACCGCTGCTCCGGCATCCATTTCGGACAATGCCGAAGTGATGGTTCTGGGACGGAAGGGATACACGACCGCAGTGAAGGGCGGGAATGGCTTTCTCTGTATTGTGGAGCGATCGTGGGGCGCTGCCACCGATGAACCGGAGTTCTGGAATCCGAGAGTTCGCGCCCCCATCTGCTTTAATCCGCCGGCCGCGAGGAGCTTTGTGCCCATCTTCCTGATGAAGACCAAACTACTGCTGGCAGGAAAATCGAAGACGGAGATTGTCGAGGCGACCGCGTCGGCACTGGACAAGAAGGAACTGCCTGCGCTGGAGCCGGGAGCGATGTGCTACATGATGTCGAAGCAGCAGTACCTGAACGATCGCGGCATGAACTGGCATCCCCACCTGATGTTTTTTGTTCCGGGCGATGTGGCGAAGAACTGGGGAGCCAATCTGCCGGGTTCGCCGATTATTGCCGCGGATGACCCTCAGGAACGGGTCACAATTTTCATGATCTGGGTCAGCAACTGGTCCGATGGGTCGCCTGCTCCGCCGATTACGCATTGACCCCAATTCGATCGTTGAGAAGGCAGCGAATGATCAGGGACGGTTGCCGCCTCCGCTCCCACCGCCGATCTCTGTTCGCGCCGTATCAAACCGAGAGACGGCTATTGGCCGGTTGACGCAGGTGGGGCCGTGGAGCCTCGCAGACCAGGCTGGTGGAGACCAGAAACTCGCGCTGGAGTTCAGGGTTCGCGGGATCCTCGGCCTGCTGGCGAAGGGCTTCGAAGGCTGCGCGGGCCAATTCGACGCGCGACATGCGGATGGTGGTCAGTGGCGGCAACGTGTACTCGGCGAAGGCGATGTCGTCGAGGCCGATGACCGAGAGATCCTGGGGCACGCGCAGGCCCTTCATGTAGGCCGCGCGGAGGACGCCGATCGCGGTCATGTCATTCGAGCACAGCACGGCGGTGGGCCGCGTCCCAAGCGCCTGCAACTTTCCAAAGCCGGCCACGCCGCCTTTGAGTGTGTGATCGCACTCGACGATCCACTTTTTCTGGATCGTGCAGTCCGGCGGCTTCCATCGCCGCGCGAAAGTCGTATTCACGCGTGAGGGCCGAGTGCAGGCTGCGCGGGCCAGCCAGGAAGGCGATCTTCGAGTGTCCCAATGCTTTCAGATGATCGACGGCGGCGCAGATGCCGGTTGTGTAGTCGAGCACGATGGTGGCAGCTTTGGGATTCTCCGAGATGAAACTCGGCCAGGACCATTGGAATGTTATTGTGCATCAACTGGTCCAGCACCGGCTCCTCTTCGCCAAAGGTGAGCACGGCAACGCCGTCGACCTTGCGCTCGAGCATGCGGCGCACGCAGCGCGTGAGCACGGCCGGATCGCTGTTAGAGCTGCTGACCAGGATCTCGTATCCGCTGGCAACCGCAATCTCTTCAAAGCTCTGGATCAGCTCGGGAAAGAATGGATTGGTGATGTTCTCAACGATGATGCCGAGCAAACGGCTGCGGCCTGAGACAAGGGTGCGCGCATGCGTGTTGGGAAAGTAATTGAGTTGATGGATCGCGCGCCAGACCCGCGTCTTCAACCGTTCGCTGACCGCCGAGGAGCCGTTGATGGTGCGGGAGACCGTGGCGATGGAGACCTTTGCCTGTGCGGCCACGGTGCGAATGTCGGGAGTCTTGGCGGCTGTCTTGCGGGTTTCTCTTCGAGCCACGAAACCATCCTTCAGGCAAACCGGAGATAGTTATTTCCTGGTTTTGCGATAGCAGCACAAGCGAGTGGGCAAGCACTTCTCTTCAGCCCGATCGGTTATGGATTGTCGGCCAGCAGCAGGCGCAGATCGCGCAGATTTTGGCCGGTGGGGCCGGTGACGACGGCGTCGCCCAGAGCGGTGAACATGGGGCAGGCGTCGAAGGCGGCCAGCGACGACTTCAAATGGAATCCGAAGGCATGGGCGCGGGTAACGGTGGTGGGGTCGGCGACGGCCCCGGCCGACTGGGTGTTGCCGTCGATGCCGTCGGAGCCGGCGCTGAGCACGGTGAGCCGTTCGCCGGGATAGCTCTCAAGCTCAAGCGCGCAGGCCATGACGAACTGCTGATTGCGGCCGCCGGCGCCGGGGGTGCGGTCAGTGTGACGGTCACTTCGCCGACGGAGATCAGGCAGAGCCGTGGATGGATGGCGCGCAAGGCGTCGAAGCGCTCCATCAGATAGCGAGCGGCATCGGCGTAATCCCAGTCGTCGCAGGTGTTGTCGACTACGACGTGGAAGCCGGCCTTCTCGGCCAGCACGCGTGCGTTCTCGGCCAGGTCGTGGCTTGAGAGCAGAATCTCGAAGACCGAATCGCGAAACGGAGCGTCCTCTTCCAACATGCTGGCGGCTGCGGTGATGCGGCGCGCCGGCACAAACCCCGGCATCGAGAATTTCGGAAAGAAAGGCGGACGCCAACCCTTGTTGCCGGGCGACTCGGGCAGATCGGTGCGCTCGAAGAAGGCGCGGATGGAGGGCGGCAGCTTGGGCGCCAGATTGTATTTCTCGAGCAGTGCGCGCACCTCGGCCACGGTGGAGTGATCCGGCGAGGTGGGCCCGGAAGAGAGCGCATCGAGCGAGCGCAAGGGCACGTCAGGAACCAGCAGGCTGACCTTGGCCGCCTCCGGCGCGGCGATGGCGAGACGTCCGCCCTTGACTGCCGAGAAATGCTTGCGCAGGGTGTTGACCTCGCTGATCGGCGCGCCCGAGGCCAGTAGCAACTGATGAAAGGCGATAGTGTCATCGAGAGAGATGCGCGGATCCAGAGGCAGATCAAACATGGCCGAGCCGCCACCGGAGATGAGGAAGAAGATCAGCGTGTCTTTGCGGGCCTTCCTGAGCATGACGAGCGCAGCGCGAGCTGCCGCAAACGATTCCTCATTGGGAGTGGATGGCCGCCTTCGAAGTAGCGAAAGCGCCAGTTGCGTTTCTTCGGCAGTTGGTTTGAGCAGCAGATGCCGCGCATTCCTTTGCGGCGTTTCATGCGATCGAGCAGCACCTCAAGCATGGGGCTGGCTGCCTTGCCGAGCGCGATGACAAAGATGCGCTTGTAACTCGAGAGGTCGATGGCCTCCGGTCCGCTGCCATCGGGCAGAAGCCGGTGCAGCGTGTTGCCTTCGAAGCGTATGCGGCGGTCGAAGGCCGAGGCGATGCTGCATGCCTTGATCGCGCCGGTGAAGATGCCGGTTGCGGTGGCGTGCAGTGAGTCGAGGGCGGAATCGCTGACCGGGGTCATCGCAGTTGCTCCTTCAGCCAACCGAACTCAAAACTGGACTGGCGCAGACTTGGGGGACTTCTGTTCCCTCTATTCTACCTGCTTTTCGAGCATACATCCGATCCAGAATACCGCTTTGCTAAGGATCATGAAGCCGCGGCCCGCGCCGGCATGCAGAATGAGAACGAACGTTTCATCCAATGAGACGCGACGCTGCGTAAGGTATTCTGGCAGCATCATGAATGATCGCACGTCCGCCGATTTGCCCCTTGTTCCGATTGATCCCATTCGGCTTACCCGCCAGTTGTGCGAGATCGAATCGACCACCTACCACGAAGGCGCGGTGGGCGATTTTCTTGCCGGATTTCCTGGCCGATCGCGGGTGGGAGTGTGGAGAAGACGCCCGTCGAACAGCCGAAGGAGAATCCCGGCGGCGGCCCGCGCTGGAATGTTTATGCTGGCAAGGCCGGCGAAACGCCCGATCTGGTTTTTTCCACGCACATGGACACCGTGCCGCCCTACATCCCGTTCAGCGAGGATGCGGATTTTCTCTATGGCCGCGGAGTTTGCGACGCCAAGGGAATCCTGGCGGCCCAGGTCGCCGCCGCCGAGGCGCTTCGCGCGCAGGGCTTCAAGATTGGCCTGCTGTTTGTCAGCGGCGAAGAGCGCGACTCGGCCGGCGCCATGGCGGCCAACCTTGCGCCCAAGGGCAGCCGCTTCCTCATCAACGGCGAACCGACGGATAACCGCCTGGCGCTGGCCTCGAAAGGCGCGCTTGCGGGCGGCCTTCAGGTCCACGGGCAAGATGGCCCACTCGGCCTATCCCGAGCTGGGCGAGAGCGCCGTTCACAAGCTGGTGGAGGTGCTGGGCAAGCTGCTGGTCATGCCGCTGCCGGAGCTTGAAGGCATCGGCCCCAGCACGCTCAACATCGGCCAGATTCAGGGCGGACACGCACCGAACGTCATCGCCGACAAGGCCGAAGCTCAGGTGCTGGTGCGCACCGTGACGGACTCGGGGCCGGTGCGGGCGCAGTTGACCGAAATCGCCGGTGATCTTGCAGAGGTGGAGTTCACGCTCGACACTCCCTTCATTCGCATGCGCGCCGTCGAGGGGTTGCCGACCATGGTCGCCAAGTTCTCCACCGATATTCCGCAGCTCTCCAACTGGGGCGAGCCGTTGCTGCTCGGGCCGGGCTCCATCCACGTAGCCCACACGCCCGCTGAGAAGCTGGCGAAGAGAGAACTGCTCGAAGCCGTCGACCTTTACATCAAGGTGGCGAAACAGTTGTTGAGCTAAGGTTTCGGCCCTTCAGCCAGATCAGTGCTTGCCAGCGGAAGATGCACCCGTGGAGCAACGGTCTCAACGGCCAGATCGGCGACGGTCGCTGCGCTCAACACCTTCAGCATGGCCTCCTGCGCCTTCTCCCATATGGGGTGCGCCGGACAAAAGGACTTCCGGTTGCAGGAGACTCCGGTGGTCATGCAGAAGTTCAGGCAGATAGGGCCGTCGATGGCTTCTATCACCGTGCGAACGGATGCTTCGCGGCCGGCGGGCAGCATCTCAAAGCCGCCCGACTGCCCGCGCCTGGACACGATGAATCCCGCGCGGCACAACGCCTGCAGAACTTTGGAGAGAAAGCTCTTGGGAGCCCCGGTTGCCGCGGCCAGAGTAGGCAGCAGCGCGCGCTCCTGAGCAGGTAGAGTGGCCAAGTGAATCATCACGCGAACAGCATAGTCTGCCGCCCTCGTCAGCTGCATGGTTGAACCCGATTGTCCCATTGGTTAGAGTCCCTTAACACATATCCTACTACGGCAATTGCGCGGGTTTTGTGCGCCACAGCTGTGCAGCTTTCAAATCTGCCGCAAGAGGGCAGTTTTCGCAGTGGGCAATCCGGCCGCAATGCGCCTTGCCCACGGCCACCGTGAGTGCGTGAAACTCGTTGAAGAGCTGCGCCCGGTTCTCGGTATGGTCAGCAGCGAAGGCCAAACGCGTGAGCGCGGCCAGGGACTCGTATCCCTTGCGATCGCGGCCAGGCGGGGGCGTCAGTAGCCGATGGCGCTCGGTGACCCGGCGCAAGTACTCGTCGGCGACGGGGACAGGATGGCCAAGGGCGTAAAGCAGTATGGCGTCGGCAGTCTCGGCCCCTACGCCGGGAAGAGCCAGCAGGCGAAGGCGCAAGGCCGCTGTGGGGCATGCAGCGAGTCGTTTGAGCGAGCCGCCGAACTCCTCGTCCAGCATGGCCACAAATGCCTTCAACGCAGGCGCCTTGCGCGAGTGGAATCCCGTTGGCCGGATCAGTCGCTGCAACTCTTGGAGATTCAGAGATCGCAGGCCTTTCACGGTCAAAGCACCGGCCGTGCGCAGGTTGTCGAGGGAGCGTTCGACGGCCTTCCATGCAGTGTTCTGCGTGAGGTAGGCGCCCAGTATGACCTCAAATGGAGTCTTGGCCGGCCACCAGTGCTGGGGTCCATAGGCCTCGACGAGCCGGTCGTGCATCCAGCGCATCCGCTGGGCGGGAGTGGGTTTGGGCAAGTTCACGGCTGGACTAAGGATAAAGGCTTGAGCTGTTCTCGAATCGCCGCGATTACTCCGCCGGCACGGTCTCCAGCAACTCGCCGGGCCCCGGATTGCCTTTGGCTTTGACCTGCGCCGAGGTCAGCAGGAAGACGGCGACGATGATGCCAGCCATACCGGCAAACTCGGCTGCCTCCGGACGTTCGTGAAGCAGCAAGATACCGAGCAGTACCGCAACCACCGGGTTCACATAAGCATAGGAGGAGACCTTGGCCACCGGCACGTGCTCCAGCAGATAGATGAATGCGGAGTAGCCGACCAGCGAGCCTCCGGTGATGAGCCAGGCGAGTGAGCCGACCGAGGCCGCGTTGACGCGGAAGTCAGCCCATTCGCCGAGCACAGTGCCCAGCACAGTCGAGAAGGCTCCGGCGATCAGCATCTGCCAGGCCGCGGCTACGGCGCTGTTGACCGCTAGGCGCGAGTGGCGCGAGACGAGGCTGCCCGTAACCCAGGCCATCGCTCCGATGAGCAGCACGGCGACGGCCGCCAGGCGTGCGTGGTCCCCGGCCATGCCTGTACGCAGCGAAGGCCAGAGCAGCGCAGCCAGCCCGGCAAAACCCAGCGCGATGCCCAGCCAGCCCCGCGCCGTGAGCGGTTCGCCGCCGGGCAAAAACATCTCGGCCAACGCGGCAAAGAGAGGGATCACCGCCAGCACCAGCGAGGCCATGCCGCTCGGCACGGTCTTCTCCGCGTAGACCAGGCAGACATTACTCAGGCTCAGCAGGAAGAAGCCTATGAGGCCCAGCATCAGCATGGTTCTCAGCGGCCACAGCAGGCGCAGTCCGCGCATGCGGCAGAAGGCAAGCAAAAGTGCCCCGGCAATGAGAAAGCGCGTGCCGGAGAGCAGATTTGCCGGCATATAGGCTGTGCCAATGCGGATCGCCGTGTAGGTCGACCCCCAGAAAAAGTAGACGCAGCCGAAGGCGAACGCGATGGAGGCCGCGGAGGCCACCTTCTTTCCGGGGTGAGTTGTTTGGGTCGCGGGGTTCGCCATGGGTAGATTTCATCTTACCCGGAGTGCCATTCGGAGTCTTCCCGTAACTTGCGGTGTTTCCGCGAATGTGAGGTTTGCAGTCCAAATGTTCAGCGGGTCGTTTCCGGTGAGCCGGTGACACAGCCGAAACTCCAGAATCTTCGCGCTCGAGGTTCATTCGCGCACGGCGATCAAATGTAAGCCTGGAGATGTCGCGATTTTGCTCGCACCGGATAGTTCGGGTAGCTGTTCGTATCAAGTCTGCAGGCCGAGACGGGCCAGCAATTCACGCCGGCCGATACGTGTGATTGTGAGTGCTCGGCTGTCAAGATCGCCGGTAACCCATTTCTTCTTCCGCAGAAGCGCCAACACAGCCGCGCCGAGAGCACCGCCCAGATGAGGCCGGCGTTCACTCCAATCCAGGCAAGCAAATGCAAAGCGCCGCCGCAGCGCTCGTGTAAGGTCCACGTCGATGCCAAGGGTCTCTAGGCCCTCCACTCCGCGCGAGGTGATGTCATAGTCGCGGTCGCGGATGGTCAGCCAACCGGCGGCGTGGAGACGGTCGTGGATTGCGACTCCAAAAGAGCCCGCGATGTGGTCATAGCAGGTTCGTGCAGTTCTGAGGCGGCTCGGCGTAGTAGGTGTGAAGCGGCTACTGGAACCGGCGAGGACGTACAATCCCTCAAGCGCGCTGGCCACCTCTGGCGAATGCAGGCTGTAATAGTGATACTTGCCTTGAGCGAAGACCTGAACAAGGCCAGCCGCCTTGAGGCGGCTTAGGTGAACGCTGGCGGTAGAAGCGCTCACGCCAGCCAGAACAGCAAGCTCTGTGCTGGTACGCGCGTGACCGTCCAGGAGGGAGCACAGCATGCGCGCCCGCGCCGGATCGCCAATGGCAGCAGCAATTCCTGAGACATTCTCGTCCACTCCAACGGATGCATTCATAGTTTGATGATATACGAAGTGTGAAATCAAGATGTGGGAGATACTGGGATTCTCAGACATGAGATTGAGGAGAGAAGTAATGAAGAACCTGAGTATCGAACTGAAAAACCAGCCGGGCGCTCTGGCGGAAATGGGTGAGGTCCTTGGCCGGGCCGGAGTCAGCATCGAGGGGGGCGGAGCCTTTGTAGTGGACGGCAAAGGCGCGGCTAACTTTCTTTTTGAGGATGGCACAGCCGCGAGGCGTGCTCTGGAGACCGCAGGAATTCTGGTTCTGGATGAACGTGACGTCGTCTTGCTACGGCTGAGTCAGGACCAGCCCGGCCAGTTGGGGAAGCTTCTGCGGCGCATGGCTGAGGCTGGCGTAAACGTTGAAGTTCAGTACAGCGATCACGACCACCGGATGGCTCTGGTCGTGGACAACATCACCGCCGCCCGCCGCGTGTCCGAAGCCTGGATGCAGGAACGGGAAGTCGCTCCGCGGCCCGCAGTGAGGGTCCACCGCTACGCCGTGAATGTTCGGTGGACCGGCAACACGGGAGCTGGAACGCAAACGTACGCGAGCTATCAGCGCAATCACGTAATCGAGGCATCCGGAAAACCTACCATTGAGGGCTCAAGCGATCCGGCCTTTCGTGGCGATGCGACACGCTACAATCCCGAGGAACTCCTGGTTGCCAGTCTTTCCTCCTGCCACATGCTCTGGTACCTGCACCTGAGCTCTATCAATGGAGTTGTCGTCGTGGGCTACGAGGATTCTGCTTCGGGAATCATGGAAGAGAAGAGAGATGGCGCAGCATTTGTCCAGGCCTGCTTAAGACCCGTCGTGACCATTGCGTCTGGTAGCGACGCGAAGCGGGCTGCCGCTCTTCATGAAGACGCTCATCGAAACTGCTACATCGCGAACTCGGTCAACTTCGCGGTTGAGGTGAAGCCACAGGTGATCGTGTTTGGGCAGCAAAGTCTCGATTGAAGTGGGAAAGCAGCCAACGTCGTTGACGAGAACTAGCCAAAGCACGCTTCTAGAGCATTTTCGGATTTACTGTAGACTTCCGTGCCCCATCCATTCCGCGTTTTTCTGCGGAATGGGTGGGAAACCTACAAAATTTCGGTCTACACAATTCCCCAAAATGCTCTAGATCTACCCAATCCTATCTTGCGTCTCCGGTCGAATGGTCGACTCCCGGAAACCGATCTGGCGCCACGCCTACGCTGTACAGCGGATGTGAATATGGTCTATCCTCGGGCCAGCGGGGTGTTTATGCATTTGCGCACTGCCAATCGACTGCTTGTACCGGCCAACCGGCGCTGGTCGCAGTTGCGCGAGCGCAGCATCTGCCCGCGTCGGCACCTGCGCGTGCTTCCTATGCGCACCCGGCCTAGCCTCTTCGCCAGCGACTGATCCCGGCCGGGCTAGCAATTCCTCGCACATCTTCCGCCCAAAGAGGCGAGCAATCCTGAATGATCCCGCACCGGGTCGCAGCCGTACATTCGACGGATGCACCGCCGGCGCAACCCGATTCTCCAGGGAGATAAGAAGATGACCAAGCAAGAGATGCATGCGCAATTCGGACCGAAGCTGGTCTGTCCGCTTCCCGGACCCAAGGCACGGGCCGCCGTCGAAGCCGACGAGCCGGCTGATCTCGCCCAGCTATACGCGGTCCTATCCATTGGTTGCCAAGCGCGGCCGCGGTATTCGCGTGGAAGACGTGGACGGCAACGAGTTTCTCGACTTCGCGGCGGGCATCGCGGTGACCTCGACCGGCCATTGCCACCCCGAGGTCGTCGCCGCGATTCAGAAGCAGGCCGCCGAGCTGATCCACATCTCGGGCACGGATTTTTATGACGAGCATCTGACCGACCTGGCGGAGAAGCTTTCGGCGATCGCGCCGATGCCGGGGCCGCACAAGGTCTTCTATGGCAACTCCGGCGCCGAGGCGATCGAGTGCGCGCTGAAGCTGGCGCGCTATCACACAGGCCGGCAGAATATCATCGCGTTTCTCGGCGCTTTCCACGGCCGCACCATGGGCGCGCTCTCGCTGACCGGCATCGAAGCCGCAGCAGAAGCGCCGCTTTTCTCCGCTGGTTCCGGGCGTGACGCATGTCCGCTATCCCTACGCGTATCGCGGCTGCGCGGGCGGCGCGCAGGAGGAAGAAGCCTTCAGCATGGGCTGCGCGCGCTACATCGAGGAGAAGCTCTTCAAGACGATCTTGCCGCCGGAGGAGGTGGCCGCGATCTTCGTCGAGCCGATCCAGGGCGAGGGCGGCTACGTGGTGGCGCCGGACAACTTCCTGCGCGAGCTGCGGGCGATCTGCAACCGGCATGGGATTCTGCTGGTGGTGGACGAGGTGCAGTCGGGCGCGGGCCGTACCGGCAAGTGGTGGGCGATTGAACACTCGGGCGTCGAGCCGGATATCGTCTGCATGGCCAAGGGCATCGCGAGCGGCATGCCGCTGGGCGTCTGCATGAGCCGCGCCGAGATTATGGATTGGGTGCCGGGATCGCACGCCTCGACCTTCGGCGGCAATCCGGTCTCGATTGCCGCGGCGCTGGCGACCATCGACATCCTTGAGCGCGAAGCGATGGCCAACGCAGCGCAAGGTTGGCGCGCAGATGATGGAGCGGCTTGAACGGCTGGAAGCAGAGCCATCCGATGGTAGGCGATGTGCGCGGACGCGGCCTGATGATCGGCATCGAGCTGGTCAAGGACAAGGCCACCCGCGAGCCGGCAACCGCCGCTGCGCAATCGCGTCGAGACGCTGGCCTTCGAGCGCGGACTGATGATCCTGGGCTGCGGCGAGACATCGATACGGCTCTGCCCGCCGCTGATCGTCAGCGAGCAGGAAGCCACGGTGGCTCTCGACATCCTGGAGGAGGCGCTGACGGTGGCCGAGAAGGAAGCCGAATTGGCTTGACGCTGGCACCGCGATTTGCGCCTTTCGCTCAAGCGGTTGAGAATGGATTGCCATGGGATGGATGGAGCAGATGCGGATCGGCTGCGAGGAGCGCGCCCTCAGCCACCTCGCATGGATAGCGCGACGGCGAGCACGGACCAGCAGCCTCGCCGCTCACCTGGCTACGGGCATCGACGGCGAGACAGCAGCCTTCTTTTACCTGCGCCGTAAGGGATACATCGTGGTGGCGCGGCGCTGGTCGTCGGGCGACGTGCCCGGCGATGTGGATCTGATCGCGTGGCAGGGGCCGATGCTTTGCTTTGTCGAAGTAAAGACTCGCACCGCCCGCGATGCCTCTCCGGCGGAGATTGCGGTCGACTCGCACAAGCGCAATACCCTGCGGCGGCTGGCCCGGCGCTATCTCCGCCAGTTGCCTCAGCAAACCCCACCGCCGGTGCGCTTCGACGTGCTCAGCGTCTACCTTGTGCCTGGCGAAAAGAAGGAGTTCCAACACTTCGAGGGCTCGTTTGGCTGGAGCGAATATGAGGATGACGAGAGGGAGCGAAGGCGGTGACCCGATTCCCTTCTTCCAACGCGCACACGCCTGTTCTTTCTGGTGTTTTGGATAAAATCGTCTGCTAAGAATCTCGTCGAGGTCAGATGCATAAATCTCTATCCATTATTCTTCGTGTCCTCATCGGTCTGGCCGTGCCAGCCTCTTTCGCGGCAGCGCAGGCCAATCCTGGTCAACCCGCGGAGAAACCGATCCAAGTCCAGGTCGATCTCGACGCCCGCACGGGTCCGTTCACGCCCATCTACTCGTGGTTCGGTTACGACGAAGCCAACTACACCACCATGCCGCACGGACGGCAGCTTCTTCGAGAGCTTCACGATCTCAGCCCCGTTCCCGTCTATATCCGCGTCCATCACCTGCTCACCTCGGGCAACGGCCAGGCGGAACTCAAGTTCAGTTCCACGAACATCTACTCCGAAGATCCGCACGGGCATCCCATCTACGATTTCACCATCATCGACGGCATCTTCGATGCATGGCGCGCGGCCGGAGTTCGTCCCATGGTTGAACTCGGCTTCATGCCTCGCGACCTTGCCGCAACCTTACCGAATCGCCACGAGCCTTACCAGGTTCACTACCCCGAATCGACCGTCTCAGGAGCCTCGAACAACCCGCCGAAGGACTACGCCCGATGGCAAGAGCTTTGCCGCGTACTGACCGAGCATCTGGTTCAGCGTTACGGCCGCGACGAGGTTCTTCAGCTGGTATTTCGAGGTATGGAACGAGCCGGACATCGATTACTGGCACTCCACGCCCGAGGAATACTTCCGGCTCTACGATTACGCGGTCGCCGGTGTGCGTGCAGCACTGCCGGGCGCGCGCGTGGGCGGTCCCGCAACAACCGGTCCGAGGGGCGAAAAGGCCTATGCCTTTCTGCGCGACTTTCTCCAGCATGTCGAGTCGGGGCCGAATGCTTCGACCGGCGGCACCGTTCCACTCGACTTCATCTCTTTCCATGCGAAAGGCTCGCCAACGTTTCAAGGCGGCGGCGTCACCATGGGCCTGAAAAGCGAACTGACAGACGTAGACCGCGGATTCGCGCTGATTGCATCCTTTCCGCAATTCCGCCACCTGCCCATCATCCTCAGCGAGGCCGATCCTGAAGGCTGCGCTGCTTGCTCTTCGCGCGTGAATCCGGCCAACAACTACCGCAATGGCACCCTCTACCCCGCATATACGGCGGCTGCGGTCAAAGCTCTTTTTGAACTTCAGGATCGTCACGGAGTCAATCTTGCATCGATGCTGAGCTGGTCGTTTGAATTCGAAGACAAAGAAACCTTCGAGGGCTTTCGATCGCTGGCAACCAACGGCATCGACAAGCCGATTCTGAATCTATTCCGCATGCTTGGCCTCATGTCCGGGGATCGCGTCCGCACCACCAGCACCGGCGCTGTTCCGCTCGACACGCTGATCGGCACCGGCGTCCGCCAGGCCTCCGACGTCGATGCGCTGGCCACGCGCGACAAGCACTCGGCTGCGGTACTTCTCTGGAACTACCACGACGAGAATATCCCTACGCCTTCCCTGCCCGCGGTCATCTCCGTGCAAGGCCTCCCCGCCGAAGTCCATCGCGTGCTGTTCGAGCAGTTCCGCATTGACCAAACCCATAGCAACTCCTACACCGAGTGGAAATCGATGGGCTCGCCGCAGCACCCCGACGCCGAACAGTACACTCGTCTCCAGGCAGCCGGGCAGCTTCAGCCTCTCGCCTCACCTCAGTGGCTCGACGTGCGTGAGGGCCGCGTGGAAATCTCCGCCAGCCTTCCACACGAATCGGTCACTCTGCTGCGTCTCACCTGGGAGTAGCGGCTGGCAAGGATCAGTGATCGAGCGGGTGCGCATTGGCTCTGGCGGATAAGCGAAGGCGAACCGCGCAGCCACACGATTCAGGTTCCAATGAAAGAGGCTTTGTGTGTGATGGACCTAACTTGGTCCCGCGGAACGTCTTCACTTGGTAAATCTTTATCGTCTAGTTGTATGTCGGGAATAGCGTTTTGCAAAGGCCGATTCAGCGGTTTGCAGGGTTGGTGTTCGAACTGGGGCGCGCAGGCAGTAATCCCGTTGGTAGCTTAATACTACAGTTGTAGATCGCTAATCTCGGAGGCAGCAGGGGACTTCAGTCCCCTGAAAAGCGCGTAAATATGGGGCCTTTAGGCCTGGGCACTTCCCGTCTTTCCGAGATTGGACCGAAATACAACTGTAGTACTGGGCGAGATTTTAGAACCGCTGTGAAATTGAGCTGATCTACCGATTCGAGACGCAAACGGCGTATGGGGAACGATTCCGTTGTCGTCGCGTAACGTGCTGTCAATGAGTGCATTAGGATGTTCAAGGACACTCTTCACCCGTGGTACTATCACCCTAGCAAACGATGACTAGCCCTGCTCAACGCGGTCGGGTATATCGCTTCGGGGTCTTCGAAGTCATTGTCGAGTCGCGAGAGTTATTGCGTCACGGCCGTCGGATCAAGCTACAAGATCAGCCGTTTGAACTGCTTGTTCTGCTTTTGGAACATGCGGGGAAGATTGTCGATCGAGAGTTCATCCGGCTGCGTCTTTGGCCAGACAACACGTTTGTGGACTACGGCCAAAGCCTGAGTACTGCGATCACCAAACTTCGGCAGGCGTTTGGGGACGATGCAAACAACCCTCGATTCATCGAAACTGTTCCGCGTCGCGGCTACCGGTTCATTGCCCCTGTCGTTCATTTGGACGAAGTAGACGGCGCGGCTGGATTGGAGCAGAATTCCAGACAGCAGGAGGCGAGCCATGCGGAATCCAACATTTCTTTTGGTTCTCCATCGCGCGGTCGGAACCTGTTTGTTTTTTTCGCATTGCTCTCAGTCCTCGCGGCTGTTGGCATAGCGGTCTATACACATCACCGGAAGGTATTCGTTCTCGCGTCGGGAGATACGATCGTTCTTGCAGATTTTGAAAATACGACCGGGGATCCGATTTTCGACCAGACACTGCGCCAAGCGCTTCTTGTCGGGCTTGCGCAATCACCGATCATCCATGTCCTGCCGGACCGCGACTCAGCAATCGTACTGAAGCAGATGGGGCGCCAACCGGATGATCGAGTGACAGGCGCGACGGCCCTGGATTTGTGCAAACGTATTGGCGGGAAAGTGGCCGTGCAAGGCTCTATCTCAAGCCTTGGCACTTCTTACTTAGTCGGATTGGGGGCGATTCGCTGTGACAATGGGAAGCCAATCGCTCATGAAGAGGTAGAGGCGTCGCAAAAGGGCGAAGTAATTGACGCACTTGGTAAAGCAACGGCCAACCTCAGGGCGCGGCTCGGCGAGTCTCTGCCATCGATACAGAAATACAATGCGCCCTTGGAGCAAGCGACCACATCTTCGCTTGACGCACTGAGCGCCTTCGGAACCGCGCTTTCAACCTGGGATGAGAAGGGTGATCTGGCATCTGTTCCGCGCTTCAAGCGGGCAATCGAAATTGACCCAAATTTTGCCATGGCTTACGGCGGGCTTGCCGCAGTGTACTACAACCTCAACCAGGCAGAACTTGCCCGGCAGTACTCAGTAAAGGCATTCAGCTTGAAGGATCGAGTTACTGAGTCGGAAAAGGCATCGATTGAGGCGAGATACTACCTATATGTAACCGATGAAGTGGACAAAGCCGCACAGACCTATCGGCAGCTTGCCCAGGATTATCCGGGGTCAGCCAACTCTTTCAACCATCTTGGCTCAACCGATCAACGCTTAGGCCTTAACGAACAGGCTGTGGACGACTTCAAGAAGGCAATCGCTATCGACCCAGGCAGAGCAACTTCCTATGCGAACCTCGCATTGTCGCTCTTGCGTCTTAACAGGATTCCAGAAGCTGAATCGGTGCTCGACCAAGCGGAGAAGCGGGGATTGCGAACGGACTTCGGACTCCAGGTGCGCTATTGGATCGGATTCTTGAACAATAACCAAAAAGAAATGGACAGCGCTGTCAGTCAATCCTCCGAGATTTCTGGCACCAGGCTCCTGCTGCAAATCGAATCTGCGAATACAGAGGCATATCGAGGACATTTTGCTAAGGCGCTGGTGCTGTCTCAGTCGGCGGCCCAGCAGATGGCGCAGTCAGGCGACAAGGAGTCGGCCGCGAACTGCATGGCTCAAGTCGCGCTTCGCGAAGCCGAAGTGGGATCGACTCATCTTGCACGCTCGACGATTGGAAAGGCCAGACTCCTCAGCGATGATCGAGAGACGATCGGGTCTGCTGCGCTTGTCTACGCGATGGTTGAAGATTTCGAGCAGGCGCGGCAGTTAAGCGAAAAGCTCGACAAGGCATATCCAAATGGAACCTTCGTTCAGGGCTTCTGGCTTCCAATGATCCGAGCCGAGATCGATATACGGCAGGGGAAAGGCCAGGAAGCAGTCAACCTTCTAGACAGGGCGAAAAGGCTCACTCCGGCAATTTCGCACGGATGCGGCATGAGTTCAATCTCTCCTGAGTACATTCTTGGACAGGCGTATCTAGCCGCGGGCGATGGACGCCGCGCCGATGACGCGTTTGGGCGATTGATCGAGGACCGCGGGCTCTTACTGAATTCTCCCTTTGGCGCCCTCGCCTATCTCGGACGAGCCCGCGCAATCTCGATGGCTGGAGACCGTGCGAAGGCAAGAAAAGCGTATAACGACTTCTTTTCCCTGTGGCGGGACGGTGATCGGGATATTCCTTTGCTTGGAAAAGCGAAGGCTGAGGCTGATAGGCTTATCGCGGCTCGATAACCCCGTTTCGCTGGTGTGCTATTCGCAGCCGCAGGAATCATCGCGCCCGCATGGTCGCGGTCCCTCTGATCTTCGCCGAACGTTGCTCTCACTCCTGCCGCCAACCGGTTCAACAATTCCGGTACGAATCTGATTCCAATACTTTTATCAGTTCAACTACATTTCAGCGCCAATTCCTTTGACCTGACTGCACCCATGAGCTATTCATTCTCCATCCTTGGCGGGATTGTCATTGAATTGAGCCGCCTGAGGAGCTCCGATGGCGATTCCCCGCCTTGCTGAGCGTGATTGGAGGTCACATATGAATCTGTTTTGGCGTCGTAAGGCGATCGGAATTCCACTTGCGATCGTTTCGGTTGGGGTAGCGGCAGCTACTGTCAGCGTCATTCCAAACCTTGAGCCATTCAGCGACAAGACGGGCGCTGTTTCCACATACAACGTTGACGGCAACCTACAGAAAAGCAACGCCTTCTTCCAAAGCCTTGGTACAAACGGGCGCTCGTGCGCAACCTGTCACCAGGCCGATCAAGCGTTCAGCATCAGTGCGAAGGGGGTCCAGGCTCTCTACGCGCGAACCCACGGAACCGACCCGCTTTTTGCCAGCGTGGACGGAGCAAACTGCCCAACCGAAACTTCAAATGACCGTGCCGCCCACAGTCTGCTTCTGGCGCGTGGCTTGATCCGCGTTTCAGTCGTTCTGCCGGCAAATCCGCAATTCACAATTTCCGTCGTGCATGACTCATATGGATGCGGTTTGACCATTGATCCGGCCACCGGAAGACCTGCAATTTCGGTGTATCGGCGTCCCTTGCCCTCTACGAATCTTCGATTTCTGAGTGCGGTGATGTTCGATGGACGCGAAACGATTGCCCCGCTCAACAACGCGCAGACCTTCGCGAGCAATCTCAACGCTGACCTGACGCACCAGGCGATCTCAGCGGTACAAACGCATTCCCAGGGAAATACGCCCGCAGCGGAGAAGCTGGCGGAGATTGTCCAGTTTGAAATGGGGCTCACGACGGCACAAGTTCGCGACTCAAGTGCGGGGCTCCTGAATGCACACGGCGCGCTTGGCGGTCCGATGGCGCTCTACACCCAGAACTACTACCCAGGGACAAACGACGCGCTGGGCGGCGATCCGACCGGAGCAAAGTTCAACCCGAACGCATTCTCTCTTTACGCGGCATGGGAAGAATCGAGCGGGGAACATGATAGGGAACATGATGGGGATGGCGCGAATGCCGAGGCTCGTGAAGACATTGCCGCCGGCGAAAAACTATTCAACACACAACCGGCAATCATCACGGGGGTGCGCGGGCTGAACGACAATCCGGCGCTCGGCAGTCCGGCTTCGATCACCGGCACCTGCACCACGTGCCACGACTCGCCGAATGTTGGGAATCACTCTGTGGCCCTGCCGTTGGACATCGCCACCAGCCGGCAAGCCGCATACGAAACCAATCTTTCGATAGTTGCCGGGCTGCAACAATTGAGCGCGCCCGACCTTCCCGTGTACGAGATCAGCGGCTGCCCCGATCCATTGAACCCTGGGCATACCATCAATTACTACACTTCCGATCCTGGCAAAGGGCTTGTTACCGGGCTATGCGCTGACGTGAACCGTGGAAAGGGCCCGATTCTGCGTGGGCTTGCGGCGCGCGCGCCCTACTTCCATAACGGTGCGGCCGCCAACCTGGATGAACTGGTGAACTTCTACAACCAGCGATTCCAAATGAACTTTACAGACAAACAGAAGAAGCAGTTGATTGCATTTCTGAACTCGCTTTAGCCGGAGTTGCGCATAGGCGGCGGTGATCGATGCCGCCCGCGCACGATGCAAATAATGTGGCCGCGTGACACTAACGGCACAAGCGACAAGTGAAACAGCAAAAAAAACGGAGCATGGCAAATTGCGCACAAGAGAACGGTGAAAGCGAGTGCCTCGTTTGTCCTCCAACCCCAAGGAGCACACCATGGCAAACATTCTCTACTTTCGAGACACCCTCACGCTGGATAGCACGCTCCTCAGCCAGCTTCAGAATGTTGGAATCAACCCCAACTCCGGTGACACGCTGGTGCTGGGCGCGGCGAATTGCACAATAACCGAGCTGGCTTCGGGATTCAACTATGTCATTCTTGCCGACCAGTTGACTTCGAGCGCTCTGATCACGCTTATGGCAAGGAACATGGGTCCCCTGCTTCCACCGCCATCCATTGGCATCTATGCAAACAACATCGTCTCGCCGCTCGCAGTGGCGTTCCCAGGTGATCAAGGAGAAGTTGGAGTCGCGGGGGACCAAGGCGAAGATGGTGAATGGATCACTGTTCCGCCCGGCAAGCCGAAGCGCCTGCCCGGTGGAAACGGTGGTCCAGGAGGGAACGGCGGCAACGGAGCGACCGGGGGTACCGTCACCATTCGCTACGCCACGGCGGTGATTGCGCCAGCGGCGAGTGCTCCGGGAGGCCAGGGTGGCGCGGGCGGCGCTGGTGGAGCAGGTGGCGCCGGAGTTCCGCCGGGCAGGCCTGGGCATGCCGGCCGGCCTGGACATGCTGGAGCAGCGGGAGCAATCAGTATTTCTCAGGTTGCCGCCGACCAAGTGTTTACCGGGCTCGAAGCGGATTGGCTGGCCGGCTGGTCGGCTTATCGCACTTCAGTTGGAGAATATCTTTTCCGGCTCTTCGATGCAGCCAGTCAGCTGCATGCATTGATGGAGTTTGACGCCGCCATTCAACTGGACCCAAGCAACGCGGATGCTGCCACGCTGCGCACGCGAATCATCCAGCAGGAGACCCCGTCCGGGGTTGCACGCGATCTGGACATGGCGCCGGATTACAAGGATGTATCGGCAGGCCTGCTGGGCGAAACTCAGCTCGTGCTTTCTCAGTTTCTTGCGCTCCAAGGAACCGAAACACAGGACGAGATAGCCGCCGCAACCGAAGATCAGTTCACGCTTGTGCTGAACCAGTTGAGCGATCGGCTTGCGGAGTCCCAACTCGATCTGGTCAGCGCCAACGACGGCGTTCATGTGGCGAATGCGGACTGGCAGTCCTACAACACCCAGATTAGCGGTCTACAGGCGCAGATTATCAACTTGCAGAATCAGCCGATGAGCCTGGGCGACATTGTGACCACTCTGGGATCTGTAGTGGGGGCGATCGCCGGACTCGCAACCGGCGTTGGAGCGATCGTTTCCATCCCTGCCGCATTGGCGGCCGCTGATAATCCGGAGTCGGGCCTCTCAAAGATCTTCGACTTTCTAAAGACCGGCAAGTCCATCTCCGATGCCAAGAGTGTCGGCGGCGACTTGTCCGATCTGATGAAGGGCGGCACCGACACCATCACCGATTTCACCAAGGTCTACGACGAACTCAGTCAATCGAGTACCAATTCGGTTGTCACTCAACTGTCGCAGCAGGTTGCGACGCTTACACTTCAGCAGATGGTTGCGAATCTGCGCCGCCAGCAGGCAAACGATACTTTGGTGGCGGCTCAAACCAGGGTTACAGATTACGCAGCGGAAGTTCAGGAGGCGACGAATTTGCTGACTCAGTGGTCCGCGGATCAAGCGTTTCTGGCAACGGCCGTGGGCACGATGATCGATGTTGCGCGTAAGCTCGCCAGCTATGTGGCAGACGACTTCTTTCTTGCTCGCCGTGCGCTTGAAATCTACGAACTCGATGATGCATCCACCGTCCACTTTGACTACGGCTGGCTTCATCCAGATCAGGACAATAACCTGATGCTGCATCCGCTGCAGCGCGCGCAGCTCTCGCTGCAAAGCGTGAGCACGCTGCCAACCGATGTAATCACATGGAACAACATCTACGTGAGCCTCAACGAATCGCTTACCAGCGGCTTTGATGTTGTCCATCCGGATATCGAAGTCACCATCGACGATCCGGCGGCGCTCGCCAGCCTGAAGAGCGGCGGAGGACTCCGATTCTCCGTCGGGATTGGACCGTACGCCGCTTCAGCTTCGATTCCCAATTCAATCCATGAACTCAAGGTCAACAATCTGACATTGGAACTCGATGGTGTTTCGGCAAGCGGAGCGGCAATGCTATGGATTCAGCACACCGGCCACTGGATCATGAACCCGCGGCCCACGGCGGCAAATGCAAATCCACCCAGCAGCGAATTCACGCTGCTTCCACATCTGGAAATCTTCAACCTGGCCACGGGTTCAGGCCCACTGACCTCGCAGATTCCGGAACAGCCGCAATCGAATGTAAGCCCAGGGCCGCCATTCTCTTTCTGGGGTCGGGGTGCTTTGGCAGACTGGAACCTGTTTACGGATAGCTCAATCGGCAATTTGAACATGGCGAATTTGAGCAGTATAAAGCTGACAATTGGATGCATTGGCCTGGTGGCGCAAGGGACTACCGTACCGACGCAGATCGCATTGCGCCCCGTGCCGATTGCAATGGCGCCGCAACCGACACACGCCGCGCGAGAGCTCGCGGGAAGCATCGTCGACTGAGGACCAAGAAACGAGAGCACCGCGTCGGTAGATATGTTTATGGGCCATTTGGAGCTGACATCTGCAAGTGGCCCATAAACAACCAGACCGGCGGATCAGCTTCGGTCAATTTGTAAACGCCAGCGTGAAGTTTCGATATAGCCCATCGGATCGGAGCCTATCCGATTAACAAGTGAATTGGACTGTAGTTGTCAATCCAGAATGACCTCGATATTGATCGCGGTACGCTTGCAGGTTCAACATGGCTAGTTACTGGGCGAGCCGTGGTTCGTTTCGGCGGACCAGAACGTAGACTGCGACCAAGGCAGCGGTGAAGCCCGCCCCTGCACCCAATGCCAGCGACCAACGTGGGCCAAAATGATTGGCAACCCAACCAGTGATCGGAGCGCCAATCGTCATTCCCCCAAGTCCAACGCCTACCCGGAGCGCCATCACCCTTCCTCGCATGGATGGTTCTGTCGAGAGCTGCATGATGCTGTTCGTGCCATTGGCGAAGATCAGCACAGCCGCACCACTGACCGCGAGAGCAGCCGCGAACCACCAGTATCCGGGCGCGAGTGCACCGAGGGTACAGCCCAGCCCGAAGACGGCGGCCCCGGCAAGGAGAGACGATAAGCCTGGTCTCTTCCGGCCAGCAGCAAACAAGGCTCCTGAAAGAGTACCCACGGCCATGATGGAGGAGAGCAGGCCGAATGCCTGTGCGTCGGAGTGGAAGACATTCACGGCCATGGTCGAGATAAAAATCGGAAAGTTAAATCCAAAGGTGCCGATGAGAAACAGCATGATCAGGATGGCCCTCAGGTCCGGCTTCGCCCACACATAGCGAAGCCCCTCCCGAAATCCAGATGCGCTGCGATGTGCTCTGGCGCTTGTACGCAGTTCCGAAAGACGAAAGAACAACATCGAGATCAGGACCGCTGCAAACGAGAGCCCATTCAGAAGAAAGGCCCATCCGATGCCGACGCTTGCGATCAGTAAACCGGCAACGGCGGGACCAATCATCTGAGCAGCGTTGAAGGAGGTTGCGTTCAATGCCACGGCGTTGGGGAGATCCTCATCGCCAACCAGCTCTGCCACGAAGGTCTGTCTCACCGGTGCATCGAGCGCAGCGGCGGAGCCGGACAGAAAGGCGAGCACATACACGTGCCAAAGCTGGATGAATCCTGTGATTGTGAAAGCACCCAGGATGAGCGCAAGCACGCCCATTGTTGCCTGCGTCAGCATTAGCAGCTTGCGCTGATTGAGCCGGTCGGCAGCCGATCCCGTCCAGGGCAGCAGCAGAAGTTGCGGCGCGAACTGCAGGCCAATAACAATACCCAGCGCCGACGCATCCTGATGGGTAAGTTGCGTCAGTACAAGCCAGTCCTGAGCGACGCGCTGCATCCCGGTACCGGCGTTAGACACCAGTGCGCCAGCCGTCCACAGGCGGAAGTTGAAGCTTCTCAGGGAGCGAAAGGTCCCGGCCACTGGGTTCTTCATGGGCGCGACGGCGCATTACCTCCATGGAACTGGCCGAAGTGACGCGCCGAAAAGATGCTGATGAGCAGCGCACCCAGGCCGAAAGCAAGGATGTGTGTTGTCGCCCGCGGATCGAAAGCTCCGACGTGCGCGACGAGCAGATACCCAACTACCGCGTTGAAGAATCCCCAAACAACGTTGACCGTTGCAGAGGAGAGCCCTTCGCCGGGTGGTTTTGCAAAGGGACTTTGAAAGGGGCGCCCCGTGACGCCGGAGATAAAGTGAGGAATGGCGTTTGCCGTAAAAGCGCCCGCAAAGAAGTACGACACAAGCAAAAGCCAATTCATGATGCAAAGCTCCTTTTTCCGACTACAAAATGGGCATAGACAAAAGCAGGACGCAGTGGGTTCAATCCTCAGTCAGCCGCTTAAGCAGTTCGAGTGCCGATTGAAGCTTCTCCTGCTCGTGAACAGAAAGCTTCTGAGAAATCGTCGTGGCGAGCCAGTCCTGTCTCGCGGCCCTGCCCTCCTGAAGCCACTTCAGGCATTTGGGCGTGAGTGACATCAGAGTTTGGCGCCCGTCGCTCGGGTCAGGTGCACCAATCGACAAGGCCGGACTCTCTGCAACGGCGTGACAATAGCGCTCATGGACTGCGGACGCATGCCTTCATCTCGCGCCAGGCTTGAAACCGTGACCGGACCATCCTTTTCGAGTCGAAGAAGAACTGAAGCCTGCGACGGCGTCAGATCATTGCCGCCCCCATGCTCGCGTACACGCAGTCTGAGCTTGCGGAACACTGTACGCATCTCGGCAGCAAGCGTCCGAGCGAACCTGGCTTGAGTAGAAGACTCTCGATTGTTCACCAGATCAATATCTCATATATACAGGTAGTCTGTAAAGTTTGGCTGTATATATCCCGGCTCCGGCTTGTGGAACCCTCACGAGCATAGCTCGTCTGAGGCGTTGCTCTTATGAATGACGATTTAGCTGAGAGGGATTTTCTCTTCAAAAAGAGAGATTCTGCCAGCCATTTCTGCCTGCAAGGCGTCATTGTGTCAAATTGCACACCAAACCTCTCATTTGTGGCTCTGCAAGGCGGCATATTTAGTCGCCTTGCAAGTCAATCTTCTCCGCCTCCGCCCCCTGACGTCTCTTCCCTATTCCCTAGTCCCTATTCCCTGTTCCCTAGGCCGTATCGACATATACACTTTTCAGCCTGGTTTCTAGCTGTTGAAGTGGGAGTATGTCACCAAGCCGCTATGAATTGAGTGATTTGCAATGGGAGAAGATCAAGGATTTTCTCCCTGGCCGCAAGGAGCATGTGGGCCGCACGGCAGCCGATAATCGTTTATTTGTGAACGGCGTGCTGTGGGTTCTGCGCTCAGGAGCGCGATGGGCTGACCTTCCGGAGCGTTATGGCAAATACAAAAGCGTGCATAAGCGCTTCGTGCGCTGGGCCAACTCCGGCGTCTGGGAGCGGGTCTTTCACGAGTTGGTGCGCGACAAGAAGAACCAGTATCTGATGCTCGATTCGACCATCGTGCGGGCTCACCAGCAGGCGGCCACGGGCCGCAAAAAAGGGGCGCCGACAAGGCTCTGGGGCGTTCCCGAGGAGGTCTGACGACCAAGATCCATCTGCTCACCAATGAACTGGGCCTGCCCTTGGACTTTCTTATCACCGGTGGCCAGGTGAATGACTGCACCCAAGCCATCGAGTTACTGGGCCAGCACGAGGCCGAAGCCGTGCTTGCCGACAAGGGCTACGATGCCGACGCCATCGTAGAGCACGTTGAAGCCATGGGAGCCAAAGCCGTGATCCCACCCAAACGCAACCGCAAGGTACAACGCGAGTACGACAAAGATCTCTACAAACAACGCAATCGCATCGAACGCTGCTTCAGCAAACTCAAGTGTTTTCGCAGATTCGCCACGCGATACGAAAAATCAAAAGCCTGCTTCAAAGCACTCGTCGCTCTCGCCTGCGCTTGGTTGCACCTGAGGCTATATGTCGATACGGCCTAGTCCCTATTCCCTAGTCCCTGCTTTTCGCCCTTCGCTCTCCGCTGCTATCCTTGAGATAGGTCGCTAAATCCCTGATGACAATCCCTACGCACTCTCGTCGATCGCCCGCAAAAATCGCCCTTCACATTGGCTGCCTGGGCAATTTTGTCGGCGATCTTTGCCACCGTCATCCTCGCCTCCCTGTTTACGCCGCCGCTGCTCGACGACGCGGACGCCAGCCACGCCCAGGCCGCCCAGCACATGGCCGAGAGCGGCGACTGGGTGACGCTGAATGTGAACGGCCTGCGCTATCTTGAGAAGCCGCCGCTGCCCTACTGGCTTGACGCCGGCGCTCTATCGCGTCTTCGGCCAGAACGTCTTTGCCACCCATCTGCCCAATGCGCTGGCGCTGCTCGGCTGCGCCTGGCTGGCCTGGCTCTGGGCCGCCGCGCCTGGAGCCCCCGCGCCGGCCTCTATGCCGCGCTCGGCATGCTGACCTCCGTCGGGCCGTTTCTCTTTACCCGCTTCTCCATTCCCGAGGCGCTGCTGAGTTTTCTGCTGCTGCTGGCCCTCTATTGCCTGCTCACCGGCTTCGAGTCCAGCCGGCCCCTGCGCTTCTATGCCATGTGGGCGGCGCTGGCGCTGGCCGTGCTGACCAAGGGCCTGATCGCGCCCATCTTCTTTGGCGCGGCGGCGATTCCGTTTTGCTTCTCAGCGGCCAATGGCGGCGCTGGCGCGAGTTGAAGCCCTTCACCGGCATGCTGCTCTTCCTGGCCGATCGCCGCGCCCTGGCACATCCTCGCCGGGCTGGCCAATCCCGGCCAGGGCCATCCCATCGGCAATCACCCAACCCCCGGCAATGTCCACGGCTTCTGGTACTTCTACTTCATCAACGAGCACGTCCTCCGCTTCCTGGGCGAGCGCTTCCCGCACGACTACAACCGACTGCCCTTCTGCCGCCTACTGGCTGCTCCACCTGGTCTGGCTCTTTCCCTGGAGCCTCTTTCTGCCTGCCTTGCTGGCCGTCGCCTGGAAGACCCGCCGCAACTGGCTGCGGCATCTGCGCCGCCTCAAGCCAGACACTCGAGCACCTGTGACGATGCATGCCGCGAACGACGTCGCCACTACGTTCACGCCACAAATTCCGGGTACGCACCGATCTGGCTGCTGAGCCTGTTTTCCGCCTTCATTCTGGTCTTCTTTTCTCTCTCGACCAATCAGGAGTACTACACCTTTCCAGCCTGGACGCCGCTGCTCATTTTGATCGCCGGCGTGCTGGCCGGGATCGAAGAGCATCGCGAACTGATCGAGACCCTGACGGCAGCACCGGCAGCCGGATTTCCACGTCGTGGCTGACCGGAGCGCAGGCCGTGTTCGCGGTCGTCGGCGTGCTGGTCGCGGCGGCTCTGGGCTGGGGGCTTTGGGACTCGCGCCACCTGCCGTTTGTGAGCGATGTGGGCACCCTGCTGGCGCATCGCGGCGTGGGCGATTACACGCTCTCGATGTCGCACTTCTTCGACCTGACCGGCCCTTCCTTCGCCGCGCTGCGCCTGCCCGCCGTGCTGGCCGCCGTCGCGCTGCTGGTGGGTCCGGCCGTGGGCTGGCTGCTGCGGCTCAGAGAAAGCACCTGGCCGCCACACTCAGCGTGGCGCTCACCTCCGCCGTCTTCCTCATCGCCGCGCACATCGCCTTCGCCCGCTTCGAGCCGATGCTCAGCTCCAAACAACTCGCCGACACGATCATCGAGAAGGCTCTCCTGCCGACTCCTTCATCATCTTTGGCGACCAATCCGACGCCTCCTCGGTCATCTTTTACACCCATGACTTCTTTCATGGCAAGCCCGCCTTGCTGGTCGGCCAAGCCTGCTCGCCGCATGGAGAAGGCTCGTCGATGCTGTGGGGATCGTGCTACACCGACGCGCCGAAGGTCTTCGTGAGCGAGGAACAGCTCTCCGCAATCTGGGGCACAGGCGAGCGGAAGTGGCTCTTCGCCCAGGACATCAACCAGCCCAAGGCCGAGCAACTGCTCGCAGGCCGGCTCTACCCCGTCCAATCCATCGCCGACAAGGCGCTTTGGACCGACCGGCCGCTGCCCCAAAACACATCGACCCGTCCATTGGCGGCGTGGCTCGCCGAGGGCGCGCACCCGTGAGCCCGATGCCCGCGAATCAAGACGTGCTGGTTGTCGGAGCGGGCTTTGCGGGAGCGGTGGTCGCCGAGCGGCTGGCCAGCGCAGGGCGCGATGTCCTGGTCATCGACCGGCGCGATCATATCGCCGGCAATGCCTACGACCATCCCGACAGCCACGGCATTCTGGTGCACCGATTCGGGCCGCACCTGTTTCACACCAATTCCGACGCGGTCTTCGAGTACCTCTCGCGATTCACCGAGTGGCGGCCCTACGAGCACCGGGTCCTGGTCTCGCTCGAGGGCAAGCTCTATCCGCTGCCCATCAATCAGGACTTCATTAACCTCTATTACGGGTTGAATCTCGACGAGGCTGGAGTCGAGCGATTCCTGGCCAGCGTCCGCGAACACCGCGACCCGGTGCAGACCAGCGAAGATGTCGTACTCAATGCGGTAGGGACGCGAACTCTGCGACAAGATCTTCCGCGGCTATACCCGCAAGCAGTGGAATCTGGATCTGACCGAGCTGAGTCCGAGCGTTCTGGCCCGCATCCCCACGCGCACAAACCGCGACTGCCGTTACTTCACAGACAAGCATCAGGCAATGCCCGCCGAGGGTTACACGCGCGTTTTTGAGAGGCTGCTTGACGCATCCGCGCATTCGAGTCGAGACGGGCGTAGAGTATGCCGGCCTTCGCGAACAGGTTCGTCCGCGGCTCACGGTCTTTACCGGCTGCATCGACGAGTACTTCGGCTACAGGCTGGGCCGTCTGCCTTATCGATCCATTCGCTTTGAGCATGAGCATCTGGCCGGGGTCGAGCGTTTTCAGCCGGTGGCCACCGTCAACTATCCCAACGAGCACGCGTACACGCGCATCACCGAGTTCAAGCACATCACCGGCCAGCAGCATTCGGGAACCTCGATCGTCAGGGAGTTTCCAACCGATGAGGGCGAGCCTTACTACCCGGTGCCGCGCCCGGCGAATCAGGAGCTTTACCGCCGCTATCAGGAACTGGCAGCAAGCGAAGCGAATGTGATTTTTCTGGGAAGGCTTGCGCAGTACCGCTACTACAACATGGACCAGGCGGCGGCGGCGGCGCTAAAGGCGGCGGCGGAGATTGTCGGTGGTTGAAGCGAGGCCAGCGGACTACGGCCGCTAGTGTCCAGAGTCTGGAATACGCAACGTAAAACGGCTGTCATTCTGAGCGAACGGGGCCCCGAACGTCTTTCAGTTCGGGGGTGGTGAGTCGAAGAATCTGCGGTTGTACTTCGATGAACTTCGGACTCACCACACTTGTTCTCTTCTCAAGAGGAGCGCGGCTTCGGCGCCGCTGTTCCCGGCGCGACTGGCCTGCGCATGATGCCGCCCGGCTCCAGTTCAAAGATCTTGCCATGCCATTGCAGCCGGTTGCTGGCGTAACTCGCCGCCCATAGCAGGAAGCCGATCAGGTCGCGCAGCGGGAAGAGGAAGGCCTGCAGTACAGCTTGACGGCTGTGCACCACCATGCCGCCTACCACCACCGATTGCACGATCTTGAGCAGTAACGTGAAGCCCAGCAACAATGCGCCCCAGAGAACGTGATGAGAGAGAATGCCGCCGAGGAGCGCCAGTAGACCGAATGGCATCGAAAAGGTCAGTGCCGTGCCGAAATGTCCCTTGGGCCGCGAAAAACGTGTGCTGCGCATCCAGCTCAACTGATGCGCGATCGACTTCCAAAAACCCGATCGCAGGATCAGATGATTGACGACATGGTTGGAGATCGCCACCGTCTCGCCTGCCTCGGCCACCAGGTTTCCCAGCATGTAGTCGTCGGCCGCATAGCCACCCAGCCGCGCAAAGCCGCCGATGCGGTCGAGCGACAGCTTGCGCACCGCCGAGGAGGGCCCAAGAGTAAAACGCACGCCTTCCAGCATCTGTGCCACCAGCACTCCCGAGGTCATCTCGACCGACATGCCCAGAGCCTCCAGGCTCTCGCCGAAACCGCCGTCGATTGGATCGCCGCGATAGACGCAAAACGCTGCGCCCACCGCAGGATCGCGGAAGGGAGCGACGATCTCGCGCAGATACTGCGGCACAACAGGAATATCGGCGTCGGTGGCAACCAGAAGATCGTAGCGCGCAGCCTGGGCCATCAGATGCATCGAATAGCAGCGCGCGTTCATCCACGGTGGCTCGCCGGAGTGGAGAATCGTGACCGGAATCTTTGGATAGCGCTTGGCAAGCTTGGCAGCCACGGCGAGACCCGCGTCATCGGGCTGGCGCGCGCAGAAGAGAATCTCGTACTCCGGATAGTCGAGCTTGAAGTAGCCCTCCAGGCACTCTTCGAGATAGGCGGGCGAGCCGTGCAGTGGCTTGAGAATGCTGACTGGAGGAGTAAAGTCGAGGAACTCGCGCTTCTTGCGGCCTCTGGCGGCCAAGTACCTCGCGGCCGCGATGAAGACCATGAAGGTGAAAATCGTCGAAGTTGCGATTCCCGCTATACCCAAAAAGAAAAGTAGATATGCCACGCTGACGGCTCCTTTGCCGCTCTGCAACTTCCAGGAAATCGCTGAGGCTAACTTTATCGGATGAGAAACTCTCTGTCTAGAGCGGAAGCGGGTAAAGCTCCCTCCTCCATCTTCCCACGCCCGCGTCAAACTCAACGTTCGCGGCAGCTTCAAAGTGCCTGGCGCGGGTGCAATAGTAAAATCACTGTATCGCGCAACTTATGGCTTTTCCTTTTGCTTGTCAATGCTTGAGGGAGGCCGATGGAACTGACGGAGCGCTGAGATCGACCAGATCATGACATTGGGTCACATCCTTTCAGTCGCGCTCGGCACGGTTGCCGTCCTCGGCGCGGGCACCTCGACACTCTACAGCCTGATGGTCGCATTCGCGGTGGTCCAGTTTCGCCGGCGCGCGGCAGAAGAGAGAAAACGAGCAGGGACGCGCGACCCTCTGCCTCCGGTGAGCGTCCTGAAGCCCGTGCATGGCGACGAGCCGGAGCTGGACGAGAATCTGGCCAGTTTTTTCGAGCAGGATTATCCCGAGTACGAGATTCTCTTTTGCGCGCGGCATAACTCCGACGCGGGATTGAATGCGGCTCGGCGCGTGGCGGCGCGTTTTCCGCACGTGAAGGCGCGCATGCTTGTCAGCGGCGAGCCGCCTTGGCCCAATGCGCGCACCTTTTCGCTGGAGGTGATGCAGCGCGAGGCTCTCTACCCGATTCTGGTGGCATCCGACAGCGATGTGCGCGTCGGCCCGGATTACCTGGCCTCGGTGGTCGCGCCTCTCGACGACCCAACGGTAGGCATCGTCACTTGCCTCTACCGGGGCGTGGCGCGGCGGGGAGTATGGGCGCAACTGGAAGCCATGGGCATGTCCGTCGAGATGAGCGCGGGTGTGCTGGTGGCCAACATGCTTGAGGGAATGAAGTTCGCTCTCGGTCCTTCAATTGCCATCCGCCGGAGCACCGTTGAGAAGATCGGCGGATTCGAGAGCGTCGCGCAATACTACGCCGACGACTTTGTGATGGGCAACTGGACGGCGAAGGCGGGGCAGAGGGTCGAGCTTTCCTCCCACATCATTGAGCATCACGTTCTCAACGATTCCTTTCGGTCCACCCTGGCGCATCAGCAGAACTGGGCCACCAGCACCCGCTTCTCACGGCCGCTAGGACATTTGGGCGAAGTGCTGACCTATGCCGTTCCCTATGGGTTACTAGGGCTCGCGACGCTGGGCTCTGCCGATCATGTGGCTCTGGGTCTGGGGATGCTGGCGCTGACCGTGATTGGCCGGGCGCTCCTTTACCTGCTGGTGGCCGGCGCGGTAGTCCGCGACCATGCCGCGTTACGCAAGGCGTGGCTCTACCCGGTGCGCGATCTGATGGGATTCTGTTTCTGGGTTGGAAGTTATCTTGGCTCGAACCGTTTGCGCTACCGGGGCGATCTCTTTGAGTTGCTGCCTGCCGGAAGGCTGCGCAAGCTGATCGAAGAGCCGGCAGAAACAGCACCGGCCCGATCGGCGACTTAGCGCATTCTCGGAGTTACTGTAGACTTCCGTGCCCCATCCATTCCGCTTTCTTCTGCGGAATCGGGGTCCCCAACGACAGGTCCTCGTCGTTGGGGTGAAAATGGGTGGGAAACCTAAAAATTTCGGTCTGCACAATTTCCAAAAGATGAATATCAATCTTGCTCAGGCGAGTGGCTGAAGGGGATAGCGCATTACCGCTTTTCAACCGGCTCGACTTTTCAGTCTACAGAAAAACTCATTGGGAACAGCGTGAAGCGTCAGGGCACGACTTCAGTCGTGCCGCAAAGGCCTCCCAATCAGCCCGGGCTTTAGCCCCTGCGGAATACTTTTGAATCCTTCGACCTATCTTTCCGCGGCTCCCTGCAAGTTACCGGAGCTAGCTTGATATTCATCTTCCAAAAATGCTCTGGTTTAAGGCTTGCGGTTCATCATGGAAGATTTGGCGACCGCTCCCGGCTTGCGCAAAGGCACGATCGCGCCTGCGGAACCGGGCGCTGCCTGCTGAAAGCGCGTCAACATCTCAGTGCGGACATACTCGACAAAGCTCTGCATCTGCCGGTTCATCTCTTCCATGCGTTCGCGCATCTGCAGGATGATGGCGATGCCGGCGATGTTGACGCCGAGGTCGCGGGCCAGGTTGAGGATGAACTCCAGCCGCTCCAGGTCTTCGTCGGTGTAGAGGCGGGTGTTGCCCTCGGTACGCGAGGGCTTGAGCAGCCCCTCGCGCTCATAGAGGCGGAGGGTCTGCGGGTGAATCTCGTACATCTCGGCCACCGCCGAGATCATGTACGCGCCTTTTGACTTGCGTTTTGCGGCCATCAATCCACCAATGTGACTTTAGATCCCTGTTCCCTAGTCCCTGTTTTTTTCACAGCTTATCAAACAGCGCCACACGCGGGTCCTGGTTATTCAGCTTGGCCAGCTCGCGCATGATCTCGCGGCTGCGCTCGTCGGCCAGCGTGGGCACGACCACTTCGACAGTCACAATTTCATCGCCGCGCTGGCCAGGACGCTGCGCGCTTTCAACGCCCCGCTCCCTCATGCGCAGCTTCTGCCCGCTCTGAGTGCCGGGTGGAATCTTCAACTGCGCGCGGCCGTCGATCGTGGGCACGTCGACCTTGGCTCCCAGCGAGGCCTCGGGCACGGTGACCGGGACGGTAAGGTGAATGTCGTCGCCTTGGCGCGTGAAGACCGGATGCGAGCCGGTGCGCACGATGAGGAAGAGGTCGCCGGGTGCGCCTCCGTTCAACCCTGCGTTGCCCTTGCCCTGCAGGCGGATGCGCTGCCCGTCGCGCGTCCCGGGCTTGATGCGGAACTCGACCGGCTCTGTGCGGCTGACCACGCCCTCGCCCTGGCAGGTCGGACAAGCATTGGCTGATGTGGCCGCTGCCGTTACAGCGGGGGCAGGTGATGTTGAACTTCATGCGCCCGCCCATCTGCGTCACCTGGCCTGTGCCGTTGCACTCCGGACATTGAACGGACCCGCCGGTCGATGCCTGGCCGTGACAGGTTGGACAGGTCTCCTGGCGATGCACCTCGAGACGGGCCTGGCCGCCGCGAATGGCCGTCCAGAAGTCCACCGTGGCCTGATACTCGAGATCCGTCCCCGGCTGCGGACCGCGCGGCCTCTGCGGCTGCTGCGCACCGGAGAACATGCCGGAAAAGATGTCTTTGAAGCTGCCCCACGAAGACGCATCCGCACCCGCATGCTGTCCGCGATGCTGTCCCGGCCCGGTCTGGAAGCCGGAAAAATCGAAGCCGCCAAAGTCGACCGGAGTGCCGCGTCCCCCACCCGACTGCCGCGCATAGGCCTCGGCCGTCGCCGGGTCGATCTGGTCGGAATAGAAGCCCACCTGGTCATAGATCTTGCGCTTCTTCTCGTCGCTGAGGACGTCGTTTGCCTCGGAGATCTCTTTGAACTTCTCCTCGGCCTTTTTGTCGCCGGGGTTCACATCCGGGTGATAGCGCCGCGCCGCCTTGCGGAAGGCCTTGCGAATCTCCTCCGGAGTGGCCGTCTTCTTCACTCCGAGAGTGGCGTAATAGTCTTTATTCGTGGTCGTGGGCATGGTCTGTTTGGACTCGTTTCCTCGTTGCTGAATCGGTATTCGATTACGCGATCTGTCTGGCCTTCAAATCCCCCGTCTCCGTGCGCGGCGCGGGAAGAATCTCTAATTCGATGCGAGCCGTTACCTCACGGCTGGCCCGCGCCAGATCATAGGACATCTGCATCTTCATCCAGAAATCCGGCGTTGTCCCAAAGTACCTTGCCAGACGCAGCGCAGTATCCGCCGTGATTCCACGCCGCTCGCGCAGAATCTCCGAGATTCGCGTCACCGGTACGCGCAGGGCAAGGGCCAGAGCATTGGCCGAAAGTCCCAGCGGTACTAGAAAATCCTCGCGCAGGAACTCGCCGGGGTGAATCGCCACGCCCCGAGCCTCGTGTCTTCGCGGAACACTCATCATCGGCCTCCCTCAGTGATAATCAACAATCTCCACATCCCATGCGTCATTGCCGTCCCAGCGAAAGCACACCCGATACTGGCCATTGATTCGGATGCTCCACCAGCCGGCGCGGTCGCCTTTCAGCTTCTCCAGCCTGTTTCCCGGAGGATTCCGCAAGTCCTCGATCGCCGACGCAAAATCTACTGCCTGCAACCGGCGTGCCGCAACCCGCGCAATCTCTGCCCATCGCCGGCTCTTTCCGGTCAGGAAGACCGCTTCCGTCTCGTGATCGGCGAAGGATTGAATCATGCTTAACGTTTATCGTAACACGGGAAACGGTCAATGACGCCACCTCATGTTCCCGCCTTCGGGCGGCAAGATCTTTGGCGATCATCGCCGTGGCTTCTCAGCACACCGGCTGCCGTATTCGCCAACGCTTCCTCGGCAAAGACTCAGATTTAAGCGCGTACATTGACAATCACTCAGCTTTCGTCCGTAGGTTTCTTCCTTCCCCCGCAATTTCTTCCCTTCCCTTTGCTCCATCCCATTCTTCGCGCCGTACTCACAGAGGAACTGGATCACCAGCCTTTATACTTAGATGTTTGCACAATGAAGTCCGACGGCCTCAAAGATGGCTCTGGACTAGATGGAAGACTTCCAGCGACAGATTTCGCACGAAAAAGAAGGAGCAGGCATTGGCTCAGGCGGAGATTGGCATTATTGGCGGCAGCGGGCTCTATTCGATGCCCGGCTTCACCAACGTACACGAAGAAACCGTAGACACTCCCTTTGGCGCGCCGTCCGATGCGTTTGTCTTGGGCGAACTGGAAGGACGCAAGGTCGCCTTTCTGGCCCGGCATGGTCGCGGCCATCGCATTCTGCCCTCGGAACTGAACTTCCGCGCCAACATCTACGCCATGAAGTCGCTCGGCGTCGAGCGCATTCTGTCAGTCTCGGCCGTCGGTTCGCTCAAAGAGGAGCACAAGCCGACCGATTTCGTCATGCCCGACCAGTTCATCGACCGCACCTTTCATCGCGTCTCGACCTTCTTTGGCGATGGCATCGTCGGTCACGTGGCCTTTGGCGATCCGGTCTGCGCGACCGTGGCAACGGCAGCAGCAGAAGCCTGCAAGACAGTGGGCGTGGTCGGCAAGCTCGGCGGGACTTACGTCTGCATGGAGGGCCCGCAGTTTTCGACGCGCGCCGAATCGAATCTCTATCGCAGTTGGGGCGCGGACGTGATCGGCATGACCAACCTGCAAGAAGCCAAGCTGGCCCGCGAGGCGGAGATCTGCTACGCGACGGTGGCCATGGTCACCGACTACGATTGCTGGCGCGAGGGCCACGATGCGGTCACCATCGAAGAGATCGTTCGCGTCCTCCACAAGAACGCGGAGAATGCCGCGCTAGTAGTCAAGGCAGCAGTAGCCGCGATGCCGCACGAGCGCAGTTGCGCCTGCGCCTCTGCGGCCAAGTATGCCGTGCTAACTCAGCCCGATGCGATTCCTGCGGCGGCAAAAGAAAGACTGAAGTTGCTGTTCGGAAAGTATCTCGGCGCGTAATTGCTCACTGTGAGTCTTGAAGCGTCAGGGCACGGCTTTAGCCGTGCCGAAAAGGCTGCAATATTGACGTGGGCTTTAGCCCCTGAGAATATGCTGGACCTAAGCAAAGACTCTTTCACGGTTACCTTAACGCAGTCGAAAACGAAAGGAAGATAGATGGCAATTACCGTAGTGGGCAGCGTTGCATATGACACCATTGAAACACCGGCAGGCAAGCGCGAGCGCTGTCTGGGCGGAGCGGCGACTTACTTTTCTCTCGCCGCGAGTTACTTCACCGATGTGCGCGTCATCGCAGTCGTCGGCGAGGACTTTGGCAAGAGGCAGGAGTCGGTTTTTCAGTCGCATAACATCGACACGCGCGGCATCGAACACACGGCGGGCAAGAGCTTCTTCTGGGAGGGATCGTATCTCGAAAATCTCAACGAGGCCAAGACCCACAACACCGAGCTGAATGTCTTTGCGACATTCTCGCCGAAGATTCCCCAAGCCTATGAAGATTCGCAGTTTCTCTTTCTGGCGAATATCGATCCGGTCTTGCAGCGGCGCGTGCGCGAACAGATGCCGGATGTGAAGCTGGTGGCCGGCGACACGATGAACTACTGGATCAAGGATCATCGTCCTGCTCTGCTTGAAGTGTCTGAAGGGCCTCGATATTCTGCTCATCAACGACACCGAGGCGAAGATGCTGGCCGGCAACAACAACCTTGTGCAGGCCGCGCGCGCGGTGCTGGCCCTGGGTCCCAAGACGCTGGTGGTCAAGCACGGAGAGTATGGCGCGACCTTGTTTCATGGCGCGACCGCGGCGAGTGCATCTGCGAGTGAGCCAGAGATCCAGGGCACGAAAATCTTTCGCGCCCCGGCGCTACCATTGGAAGAGGTCGTCGACCCGACCGGCGCGGGCGACAGCTTTGCCGGCGGCTTCTTCGGCTACCTGGCATCGCAGCCCGAGCAGACGCCCGAGGCCTTCCGCCGCGCGATGTTCTACGGCAGCGTGATGGGCTCATTCGCATGCGAACGCTTCGGCACCGAGCGGCTGCAGCAGCTCACGCGCAAGGAAATTGACGAGCGCTTTAATCTTTTCCGCGAGTTGACGCATCTTGCCTGAAAGTCCCATGGCTGAAAGCCCCATGACGGAGATCTCCAATCGCCGCATTGCAGGACGCGAATGGCTGGCGGTCGTGGCCACTTGCGCGACGGTCTCCATCGCGGCAATTCTGTGGAGCTGGCGCAACTGCGCCTTTCTCAACTACGGCGACGCGGTGGCCCATCTGCACATTGCCCGCCGAGTCTTCGATGCACGCCTGCCGAGGCTCACTGAGCTGGGCTCGGTCTGGCTGCCCTTGCCGCACATTCTGATGCTGCCCTTCGTGCAGATCTACAGTTGGTGGGCAACCGGATGGGCCGGAGTCATCCCATCGGCGCTGGCTTATCTCGCCGCATGCGCGGGCATCTACCGTCTCGCACGGCATTGGCTGCCTCCGGCTCCGTCGGCGCTTGCGCTGGCTTTCTTCGCACTAAACCCCAACTTACTCTATTTGCAGACCACGGCAATGACCGAGCCGCTCTTTGTCTGCGAGATGGTTTGGATCGCAGTCTGGCTGGTCGAGTGGCGCGCAAGTCTTGACGCAGAAACCACCAAGACCAGCCGGCTCCAGTGCTTGATTGCTGCCGTACTTGTGGCAGCCATCTTTACCCGCTACGACGGCTGGATCATGGCGCTGATCGCCTGGTCTTGCATGGGCGCTGACTCTCTTGCACCGCAGGTAAACTGCGTTCGTTGGAGCTTCTGGCTGGCGAGTGTTGTGCTGCTTGCCGCGCCGATCGCGTGGTTCGTCTATAACTCCGTCGGCTTTCGGCGATTGGCTCTACTTCGCGCGTGGACCCTACTCGGCCAAGATGATCGAGTTGCGCACGATGTCGCACGGAGCATGGGCCGCCGCATCCGGGCTGGCACAATCCCTGGGTCTCGCTGCTCTTTTTTGTGAAGGTCTCGGAGATGGACGCGGTAGCTGCGGCGTGGGGCAACGTGCTGCTCATCGTCAGCCTGCTGGGAACCGCTTTTGGATGGCTCGCGGCACGGCGAAAAGCATTCAAGTGGGCGCTGCTGCTCTGGTTTCCGATTCCCTTCTATGCCTATTCCGTGGCCTATGGATCGGTTCCGATCTTCTTGCCTCCCTGGTGGCCGCACTCCTGGTACAACACGCGCTACGGAATGGAAATGATGCCGGCCTTTGCACTAGGACTGGGCTTCGCGGCGCATTTTGTGCTGGGCGCTGTGAATCAATTCAAGCCGCGCGAGTTTGATCCGCGCTGGGTAAGGGCGACTGTGGGCGTGCTGTTTGCTGCCCTGGTTCTCAATGCGGTTCAGATGGTCCGCGAACATCCGCTGGTTTATGTCGAAGGCACGAAGAACATTCATGCACGCCGCGCACTGGAGATGGAAATCCCTCCGGTGCTGCGTGCGCTCATCGCCGAGCGGCCCGGCTGCGCGGTGTTGATGGACACATCGACTCTTCCCAATCTTGTTGCCTTCACCGGAATTCCGCTCCGCCAAACGATCAATGAAGGCGACCTGGAAATCTACAGCGAGGCACTTGCCGCGCCCTCCGCACACGCTGCGATTGTTGTGGCCTTCGATGGCGACGAGATCGACCGCGCGGTGAAGGCGCATCCCGAGGGGCTCACAGTGGTGCAACGCTTCATAACGCCCGGTGAGCCCGCGGGCACAATTTACGTCTCTGGTCCAGCGGGCAAAACGAGCCTCACGCGAGCGAGCGGCGCAGTGATAGCATCGGGCAAGGCAGCCATTGACGCGCTGATTATCTTCAACAACTCGGAGGAAGATTGATCCCTTTCACAAAAGCTCACGCCTGCGGCAATGATTTTCTGATTGTCACCGAAGATGCGGCTGCGGGACACGACCTGGGCCGAATTGACGCGGCGGCTCTGCGCACGCAACACAGGCGTCGGTGCCGATGGCATTGAATTTTTCGCATGGACCGGCCCCCGCTCCGGCCGCATTCGTCTGCACAACGCCGACGGCTCGATCGCCGAAATCAGCGGCAACGGCACGCGCTGCGTGGCCGCGTGGATGGCTGAGGAGCGCGGCTTCAAAGCGGGCGATGAGGTTGAGATCACGACCGATGCGGGACCGCGCGTCTGCCGCGTGAATGCGCTGAGAACGGACGGCGAGTTCACCGTGGAAGTGACCGCCGGAATGGGCATACCCTCCTTCGCACGAAAGACGGTAATCCTCGCGGATGAATCAGTGATCGAAGGTGCCGAGGTCTCGACCGGCAATCCGCACTTTGTGATCGTCGTCGAAAGCGATTTCTTTACCGTTCCCTTGGCGGCAGTTGGGAACGGAGATTTGCGTGCACCCGGATTTTCCCAACCAGACCAACGTGGAGTTTGTGCGCGTCGTGAGCGAGCACGAGATCGAGATTCGCATCTTCGAGCGCGGCGTCGGGCCAACGACGTCGTCCGGCACAGGCAGCTCGGCCTCGGCAACTGCCGCAATTGCGCTTGGACTCGCCAAGTCGCCGCTGAACGTCGTTGCTCCCGGCGGCCCGCAGACAGTCGAGTGGGATGGGCCAGGCACAGAGTTGAAGCTCACCGGACCGGCGTCGCTGATCGCGCGCGGAGAGGCCTGGTAGCCGATGACAGGCTTGATGAAAATCGCAGCCGTCCCATCTGGCGCAGGCATCGGCGTTGTCGCGCCGGCATCTTTTGCCCAGCCCGAACGCGTGAAACGCGGCCTCGAAGCACTGCGCGCGCTGGGCTTTGCACCACGTCTCGGCCAACACGCCGCCGAACGCGGCCCGCTCTTCTTTGCCGGAACGCGCGAAGAGCGGCTCGCCGATCTGCACGCCGCCTTCGCGGACGAGACGACCAGCGCCGTGATGTGCCTGAGGGGCGGCTATGGCTCGAACTACCTGCTTGACGGGCTCGATCTCTCGCTCATTCGCAATCATCCCAAGCCATTCTTTGCCTACAGCGATCTGACCGGCGTGCAACTTCGCCTGCTCGATCAGCTTGGCCTGCCCGCGTTTCACGGACCGATGGCGGCGGCGGATTTCTATCTTGAGAACGGCGTGCATCTGCATGAGTTTTCAAGCGGCGCTTGCCGGCGAGCCTTATCAAGTTGGCCCGGCGGAAGGCTTGCGCGCTCTGAAGCCCGGCACGGCGCGCGGCACGCTCTATGGCGGCTGCCTGAGCATTCTGGTTTCGCTCCTGGGCACGCCCTAGGAGCCGCAGACTGAGGGCAAGCTGCTCTTTCTCGAAGACGTGAACGCCAAGCCTTACCAGATCGACCGCATGTTGTGGCAACTGCGGCAGGCAGGCAAGTTCGAGGGCGTCCGCGGCATCGTCTTCGGCGAGATGCTCGATTGCACCTCGCCTGGCGCATCGGCCACGCTGCTCGACGAAGTGATCTTGCGACTCTTCGAGGACTTCGACGGGCCGATCGCCATCGGCCTGCGCAGCGGCCATGTTTCGCACGAGAATGTGACGCTGACCTTCGGCGTCGAGGCCGAATTGAGAATCGATAGTGAGGCAACCTTGGATCTGATCGAACCGGCGGTGAAGCAGATGAGCGCATCGCCAAAAGCATATTCATTTGAGCGGCATCTGCGGCACGGCGATGGCTTCGCTGGCCGGGCTTTTGCAGTTGCAGGGGCACCGCATCACGGGTTCCGACAAGGCGGCCTATCCGCCGATGAGCGATCTGCTCGCCTCGCTCGGCATTCCGGTGATGGAGCCGTACGCCGAAGCAAATCTCGACCCCGCGCCGGATCTGGTTGTGATCGGCAATGCGCTCTCGCGCGGCAATCCTGAGATCGAGCGCGTGCTCGACGAGCGCATTCCCTTCACTTCGATGGCGGCGCTGCTGCGCGAGGAATTTCTCATGGGGCGCGAGTCGCTGGTGGTGGCCGGGACGCACGGCAAGACCACGACCACCAGCATGCTGGCCTGGATCTATCAGGTGGCCGCGCGCGAAAACCCTGCGCTGGAGCCGTCGTTTCTGATCGGCGGCGTTGCGGAGAACTTCGGAACCAGCTTTCAACTGCGGCCCACGCGCACCTTCATCGTCGAGGGCGACGAGTACGACACGGCCTTCTTCGACAAGGGACCGAAGTTTCTGCATTACTTTCCCGACGCGCTGATCCTGACGCACGTGGAGTTCGACCACGCCGACATCTACGCGGATCTCGAAGCCGTGAAGACGGCCTTCAAGCGGCTGGTGAATCTGGTGCCGCGGCGAGGCTTGATTGTCGCCTACGACGGCAGCGAGAATGTGACCGAGTGCGTTGCCCGCGCGCTCTGCCGCGTCGAGCGTTATGGATTTTCCGAAACTTCAGACTGGCGCATCCGCAATCTGCGCCACGAGAACGGCCTCACGCGCTGGGAGGTCTGGCACGCCGGCGCGTTGTGGGCTGAGCTGGAGATGAGCCTGGCCGGCGAACACAATGCGCTGAACGCAACGGCAGCCGCGGCGCTGGCCTTCGGTCAGGGCGTGAGCAAAGAGGCAATCTGCGCGGCGCTGGCCAGCTTCAAGAGCGTGAAGCGGCGGCTTGAAGTCCGCGCGGAAATCGGCGGCGTCACGATCATCGACGACTTCGCGCATCATCCCACGGCCATCCGCGAAACGCTGCGCGCGCTGCGTTCCGTCTATCCAAAGGCGCGTCTGTGGGCGGTGCTGGAACCGCGCTCGAACACGCTGCGGCGCAAGGTGCTTCAAGCCGATCTCGTCGCGAGCCTGCGGATAGCCGACCGCGTTGTGATGGCCGGCGTCTACCAGCAGCAGCGCATTCCCGAGGATGAGCGGCTTGCATCCGGAAGATGTGGTCGAGGCACTCAACGCTGCGGGAACATCCGGCGCGAACTTTATCCGGATGTGGAGGCAATCGTGAACTCGATCGCGCCGCAACTCCGCGCAGGCGATGTGGTGGCGATCCTTTCCAATGGCGGCTTCGACGGCATCTATGAGAAACTTCCCGCGCGGCTTAAAGAACTTCAACCCTGATCGCCCGGAAAGACACTGATGATCTCTGCACTTCTATTGTTGGCCACGCTGGTTGTTCTCATCCCCATTGTCGGGGCCATCTTCATTCCCTGGACGCTGATCACGGGCAATGTCGCGCCGCTCTATCGCGCCACAAATTGGCTGGTGCGTGTGGCGTATTGGGTGGCAGGAATCCGCATCGCGGTCGAGGGGCGGGAGCGCGTGCCGGCAGGCAACGGCGTGCATCTTCATGGCCAACCACGTCTCGAATCTCGACCCGCAGGCGCTGATTCCGGAGATTCCCGGCCGCACCTCCGCATTTCTGAAGCGTTCGCTGATGAAGATTCCCATCGTGGGTTACGGCTTCAGGCTCGGCGAGTTTATTCCCGTGGACCGCAAGGGCAGCAAAGCCAGTGCACAGGAGAGCGTAGCCGCGGCACAGCGAGTGCTCGACAAGGGCGTGCACATCACTACGTTCGTCGAGGGCACGCGATCCAAAGACGGGCGCATGCTGCCCTTCAAGAAAGGCCCGTTTTATCTGGCCATGGAGACCGGCGCGCCGTGCATTCCGGTCTCGATCTACGGGACCGAAACAATGATGGCCAAAGGCAGCATGCGCATCAAGCCGGGCACGGCGCACATCGTCTTTCACGCGCCGGTGAACCCGGCCGACCTATGCGACGCGCGAGGATCTTTCGGAGGCGGTACGAGCAGCGATTGCTTCGGGGCTGCCGGAGTGGATGCGGGCTTGACGATCTTATGGTTGCACGACGGCGTTATAGCCGTCGTTGAGCAGCTTCTGGCGCATGGCGTTGGCGTCGTTGCGGCTGGAGAATGGGCCGACCTGCACGTGGATCAGGTTGTCGGCGGGGTCGCGGCGCGTGGTGACGGCATAGCCGTGTTTGCGCAATGCGCCAGCCAGAACGTCGGCGTCCTCTTTGTGCGAGACGGCGGCAATCTGGACCATCAGAGCGAGCGCGGGCGCGGTTGTCGCGGGCGCCGGCGAGACTGATACCTGTGAATCGGGCGACGTAGCGGCGTTGACTCCATTAGTGGCCGGCGAGCTGTTCGCGGCGGGCCGCGCACGGTTGCTGGCCTGCGGGATGGCTGAGGGCTTGGCGCCTGATCCGGCAGTCAGCGGCGAGGCTTGAGCGCTCTTTTGCTGCACGGTAGATAAAGGAGCTGTGAGCGCCATGCTTGCCCATCGTGTAGCCCAGTGAGAAGAAAATGACGCAGAGCAGAATAAGACCAAAGAGGAGGCCCCCCATCATCCATGGCCCTAGCATCACCTCGGTATCGGGCCTGTACGGGATCGGTCGAAGGTCATCGGGGTTAAACTCTTCGTCCATTCTCTTCCTCTTGAAAGCTGTAGTTCTTCAGCTCCGGCCCGGCATGGATGGGGCCGTTTGGAATTCACGGCTCCCATCCTTGCGACCGAAACAGGATCGTCGCAAGGATGGAGCGCGCAACTTCAGTCTGGCATTCGATTCAGAAACACTTATTGCTTTGGCGCATCGGTCTTGGCCTGGATTGTCGCACCCAGCTTGTTGAAGAGCGTCATCATCTCCAGCGGCAGCGGGAAGACGATGGTGGTGTTCTTTTCGACGCCGATCTCGGTCAGGGTCTGCAGGTAGCGCAGTTGCAGGGTCATGGGCTGGGTGGCCAGCAGAGCGGCGGCGTCCACCAGCTTCTGCGCGGCGTTGAACTCGCCCTCGGCATGGATGATCTTCGAGCGCTTTTCGCGCTCCGCCTCGGCCTGCTTGGCCATGGCGCGCTGCATCTGGTCGGGCAGGTCCACCTGCTTCACTTCGACTGAGACCACCTTCACGCCGAAGGGCTCGGTGCGCTGGTCGATGATGGACTGGATGCGCAGATTGAGCTTGTCGCGATGGCTGAGCAGCTCGTCCAGCTCCACCTCGCCCAGCACCGAGCGCAGCGTGGTCTGCGCGAACTGCGAGGTCTGGTAGACGTAGTTGGCCACCTTGATGGCGGCGTCGTTGGGATTGACCACGTAGAGCGTGACCACGGCGTTCACCTTGATGGTGACGTTGTCGCGGGTGATCACGTCCTGGGGCGGAACTTCAAGCACCTCCTGGCGCAGCGAGATGCGCACCATCTGGTCGAATGGGCCGGAAGACAAGAATGATGCCGGGGCCCTTGGGCTGCGGCGAGAGCGCGGCCCAGGCGGAAGATCACTCCGCGCTCGTACTCGCGCAGAATCTTGATGGAGTTGAGCACGTAGAGAACGACGATGGCCAGGACAATCAGAATCGGAGTTAGCAAATCAGACATTGGACTTTCCTCACTTACGACGGATTGTACTCCAGCGCGGGTTAAGCGGCAGACTGCGGCGGCCTGGGCGGCTGGGCCGGCTCGACGTGCAGCAGGTACTGTTCCTGGCCCACGACGCGCAAAGACGTGCCTGCCGACACGGGCTCGGTGGCGACGGCGCGCCAGATCTCGCCCTCGACCAGCACATGGCCTTCGGGGTTGAGCGCCTCCATGGCCGAGGCGCGGCTGCCCACCAGCGCGATGGTCCCAGGCGCGACTTCATGCGGCGGGCACGCACCGCCAGGCGCACGAGGAAGACGGTAATGCCGCCAAAAGCGGCGCTGACCGCGATGGCCACCCAGGGGCTCACGGCCAGCTCCGGCACCGGCGCGGCCACCAGCGTGAGAGTCCCAAAGGTGAGGCAGACGATGCCGGCGATGGCCAGCGCGCCGTGACCGCCGAACTTGGCTTCGAGCACCAGCAGGACCAGCGCCGCCACCAGCAGCAGCACGGCCGTGTAGCGGATGGGCAGCAGATTCAACGCAAAGATCGCCAGCAGCACCATCAGCGTGCCCAGAGCGCCGGGAACGATGGTGCCGGGGGCGTTGAATTCGAGATAGATGAGCAGCGCGCCGCCGACCAGAAACAACAGCGCGATGTTGGGATTCACCAGCCAGCCGAGCAGTTCCTCGCGCAGAGTCGGCCGGATGGTTTCAATCCGCGCACCGGCAAGATGCAGGGTCAGCTTGCTGCCGTCCAAGCGGGTGATCTCGCGGCCATCGAGTTGCGCCAGCAATTGCCACTCGTTGTTGGCGATCAGGTCGATCAGGTGCTGGTCCAGCGCCTCCTCGGCGGTGTAGGAGTGCGAGTTGTGCACGGCGGCCTCGGCTGCATCGACATTGCGATTGCGCCGGCTCACGTAGGAGCGCAGAAACGCTTCCGCGTCGTTCTCGATCTTCTGCATCATCGTCGTCGTCGGGCTTGACCGAGCTCGAACACCGGGTGGGCGGCCCCGGCGTTGGTTCCCGGCGCCATGGCGGCGATGTCGGCCGCTTCCAGCAGGAAAAACCCGCAGAACCGGCGCGCGCGCCCGCCGGCGCAACGTAAACGATCACCGGAACCTTGGAGTCGAGGATCGCGCCGCACCATGATGCGCGTCGAATCCAGCAACCCGCCCGGCGTGTCCAGCTCAATCAGAAGGGCGCGAGCACCGTCGGAACTTGGCACGGGTGATAGCTCGGTCCAGTTCACCGGCCGTGACCGGCTGGATCGTGTCGGAGAGAACAAACTTGTCGACAAGCGGCTGTTGGGCGCTGGCCGGAATCGCCACGCCGCAGGACAGAACCAAACCAAGCAGAACCGCATACCCGTGCATGCGCTGAATCATGGCTTGCTCCCTTCAGGGCATCTTCCACAGATCCATTGTCCCTTGTCCCGTCCATTTCACGCATTCTTGCGAGGAAGGCGGGAGAGTACATCACTACTTCTGTCGTTCCTTAGCCGCAACCTGCTGCTGTAGCTCCAGAGCCGGCTTGCTCTTCGGATCGATCTTCAGCGCCTCGCCGATCTCGTAGGCAACCTGATCCTTGTGCCCGGCGGCAATATCCAGCCGGGCCATGACCAGATACGCTTCGACCGAGGGCATCAGTTCCAGCGAAGTGACGGCCTCCTTGCGGGCGGCCTGTGCATCTCCGGTTCGTTCGCGAACCGCGGCCAGACCGGCGTGCGCCTCGGCGGACTTTTCGTCGATATCCAACGCCGATTGATAGAGCCGTTCGGCTTCGAGCAACAGGCCGCGCTCGAGGTAGTCATGCGCCTGGTCGGCGAGCTTTCTGGCGCGCTCGGAAGGTGGCAGCGCGGCCAGCCCGGCGGCCTCCACCTGATCCAGCATGAGGGCAGCCTGACGGAAGGCGGCGGCGTCAAAACCGCGCTCGATGCGCTCCAGCGGATCGGGCTTGGCATCGGCATCCTCCTCCTCCGGCTGGCTTCCGTCAGCGGCTGGGACCGGAGGCGGCACGGATCGCGCTGCTCCGGACTTGTCCGTCTTTGTCCATGCCTTCTGGACCGCCAGAGCCTCGCTGTCGCCGGGATGCAGCCGCAGGCATTGGGCCAGTTCAGAGAATGCTTCGGCGTCGTCGCCGCCGTGGCGTTTCAGACTTATGGCCAGATTGAAGTGATAGTCGGCTCCTCTGGGATCGGCTGCCACGGCCTTGCGAAAGAGCGGCGTTCCGTCCTTTCCGCCGCGAGCAAGCGCAACTCCCTCGTTGCTTAAAACCTCGGCCAAAGGCAGTTGGCGCGCGACACCGGCAAACGCCTCCGCGGCGCGAGCATAATCGCCAGAAAAGAGCAGCGAGAGCCCGCGAAAGTAGCCGGCTTCGAGAACATCGCCGGGGTCCGCGTCTCGGCCTCCCACTTTGGCAAAGGCCACCGCTGCCTGCTCATACTGCTGAACCGCGTACTCCTCGCGGCCCAGTGCCATCCAGGCCGGCGAGAACCCTGGGCTGAGCAGGACCGATTGATTGAGGTGGCGCAACCGCTCTGTCTGGTCCGGCTCGCTGATGCCGCGAATGTACTGCTCGAAGGCATCGAGGCGCAGCGTGGAACCGGCGGCCGCGAAGGTCTCTTCGGAGACCTTGAATCCCGGGTCGAGCTGCCGGGTGAGCTTCCAGGCAAGCGAACCGAAGACAGAAATCAAATCGCGCATCTCGCCCCGGGCGGTGACCGGTTGACTCATGCGCAGATGGGGCACGTCAACAAGTTGCGCCTCGGCCACGATGGCTGTTCCGTCGGTAACGTAGCTGCCCACCACGATCGAGTCGGCATCGAGGGTCTCAGCCAGCTTGAGCGCACTGGCCCGCGAGGGGTGGAAGCCCTGCGGCAGTCCCAGGTGATCGAGAGCATACAAGCGGTCGGCGCGGCTCATGGGAGCAAAGCCCGCCGAAGCCAGACGGCTGTCCAGGATCTCCGCCGAGGCCTCGCGAATCCACTCCAGGCTGGGTTGCCCGGTGCGGTTGTCCAAGGGCAGCACCAGCAGGATGCGGCCACGGCCAGCCGCGGCGGCGCTGGTCTCGGCGGGCGCCTGGGCACCGGCACATTTCGCTGCGGAGAGAACCAGCCCAAGACACAATGCAAGCGGGGCGGCCCATCGCCCAAGCCGGCCAAAGCGAGATGAAATAGATGATTGCACGACAGGCTGATTATAGGCGTTGAGGCCTGTGCACGGCTGGTCGAGCGGGCAAGAAGCCACGGCAATCTCGGGTGACGAACGAAACCCTGCCTGCAGCTCGCTTTGAAACCTCATGAACCGGCTGCCATATCGAACCAGCCCCCAGAACCCCCTTTATCCGCCCGACTCACATAAAGAGACGCTCATCCAGGGTCAGCTTCCTCACCTTTGCAGTTCGCTTTTGGAACTGCGCCATTGGGACAAAACAAGAGATCAGACCAAAGTAATCTTTCTAAACCCTTGTCTCCCGACGATCTCTCTACCAGGCGGCGTAGAGAGGTCACGTACCAACCTGCCACTCCAAGCAGCGAATCCATAGGGCTCGAGCTCTGCGGCTGGCTGGGATGAAGAAAAAGCAGACCTCGCACGCAGGGGAGAAGGTCAGATGCACACGGAGCGATCGTTCCTGCGAAGGTGGATCGGAATCATTCCGATGGCCTTTGGGTTGGCGCAAGCGGCTTCTCTCATGCTGACCGGCTGTGGCGGCGCGATCCATGCCGGACAAGACGGGATCTCGCTCTTGCCCATGATCACTAGCCTGAGCCCGGTCTCGCCCGCCGCCGACGGCGCGAACTTCAATCTGGGAATCAACGGTACGAACTTTACTCCAAGCTCTACGTCGAGCTGGGGCGAGACACCGCTGGCCACAACTTATGTGAGCACAACCAAGCTGACAGCCCTGCTCCCTGCAAGCCTGATCGAAGCCCCAACCACCGCCAGCATCACAGTCAGTACGGACGCGGGCACGGCAGTTGCCACGGTAAGCACGACCGGCGGCGCCTCGCCTGAAGTTGTTCTGGCTGTCAGTACGCCTCCGCCCACGATCACAAGCCTGAGCCCAACGTCAGCCGTCGCAGGCGGCGCCGGCTTCACGCTGACCATTAACGGCTCAAACTTCACCTCGACCGCTGTTGCGAACTGGGGTGCAACACCGCTGACCACAACCTACGTCAGCGCAACCAAGCTGACGGCCGCCATCCCGGCAAGCCTGATTGCCGCTGCCGGCACGGCGAACATCACAGTCACCGCAACCGGCGGCAGCTCGAGCGGTCGAACCTTCACCATCAATCCGCCTTTGCCCATCATCACCAGCCTCAGCCCCACTTCGGTGGTGGCGGGGGGACAGGCCTTTACGCTCACCGTCAATGGCGCAAATTTTCTTCCCGGAGAGTTGCAGTCCGTGGTGAAGTGGAACTACACCGCGCTGACGACCACCTACGTCAGTTCTACCCAGCTCACAGCCCTCGTTCCCGCCGGTTTGACCGGCAGTACCGGCACGGCGACCATTAAAGTCAACACCGCCGGCGGAACATCGACAGGCGTCTCCTTCACCGTCGATCCGCCGCAGCCGATCGTGAACAGCATGAGCCCTGCCAAGCTGCCCGTCGGGTATGGAGCATTCACGCTCAGTGTCTATGGCAAGTATTTCTCTTCGCCCGCAACGGTCAATTGGGGAGCTATACCGTTGGTCACAAGTGCGCTGGGATCGGGCACACTCCTGGCGCAGGTCCCCGCAAGCCTGGTTGCATCCGTCGGCACAGTCAGCGTGACGGTGACTACTCCTGGAGGAACATCGGTTCCGCTCACCTTCAGCGTCGCTCAGCCCCAGCCGGCCATTACCAGCCTCAATCCGCCGTCGGTCGCCGCCGGAGGCGCCGGATTCATACTGACGATCAACGGAACTGATTTTGCCCCGAACTCGAGCGTCAGGCTCGGAACGACGTGGCTCCCTGTGACCTATGTCAGTTCCAAGAAGTTGACGATCCCGGTTCCGGCCAGCATGATCGCCAGCGCCGGCTCCTCCGCCGTCATCGTTTATATCCCCGGCATCGGGTGTTCGCCTTCGGCCACGTTCACCATCGAACCCTCGGTACCCGCCATCGCCAGCCTCTCTCCCGCTACGCTCACTGCCGGCGGCGCAGGCTTCATGCTGACGATCAACGGCAAGGCTTTTACTCCTGATGCAACCTCAACGTGGGACACAACGCCACTCGGAACGGTTTACGTCAGCCCGACCAAGGTGATTGCCGCGGTCCCGGCTAGTCTGATTGTCGAACCCGGCACAGGAAGCGTCACCGTGACAACAGGAGCAGGCACATCGCCTCCTGCCAGCGTGACGATCAACCCGGCGCCGCCAGCCATCACCGGCCTTAGCCCTAGTGTGGCCAGTGTTGGCGGAGCAGCATTCACGATGACGATCAGCGGCGTGTACTTCACTTCAACCACGACCGTGAAGTGGGGATCGACCGCTCTGGCGACGGCCTTCATCAATGAATCCCTGTTGACGGCCGAGGTTCCCGCCAACCTGATTGCCAGCATCGGCTCGGCCAGCATCACGGTCTCAACAGCTGTCGGAACATCGGCTCCCGCGACCTTCTCCGTCTACGGGCTGCCGAAGATCGTCACCGTCGCGCTTCCTTCCGGAACCGCCGGCAACGCCTACTCCGGACCCATCAGTGTCACGGGCGGCGTGCCGGGGTACACCTGGACGGTTACGGGTCTGCCGGACAGCTATACCTACTTCAATACGAACGGAAGCACGTTGACGATTACCGGAACGCCCACCGAACCTGGTGCAGTCACCTTCAAGGTCTCCGTCGAAGACAGCGCCGGCGGAACCGCCGGACCGGTGAGCTATACCCTTGACGTTGCGGCCGGGCCCAACGGCGCCGGCAACGGCAACCTCAACGGAAGGTACGTCTGCCTCCTCCAGGGCTTTTTTGACGTCGATGGAACACGCTGGGCTTCCCTCGCCAGCTTCCAGGCGGACGGCAAAGGGCACTTCAGCACGGGCGCCTTCGACACCAACAGCCACGCCATCGGCTCGGCATCGGGCACGATCGACGGCAGCTACAACATCGGCTCCGACTTGAACGGCATAGCGAGCCTTCATACGTTCTTGTCAGATGGCGCCGCGGGTATCCAGACCACGCAGTGGGCGGTAGCGCTCACCAGCGCCTCTCAGCCTGCGCAAGAGTTCCGGATGGTCGAAGCCGACGATCTTGGCGTGTTGCCCTCCTACCAGCGAGGAACCGCCGATTGCATCCGGGCCACACCCGCCGCCTTTAGCGCCAGCACCATCAGCGGCTCCAGCTTCGTCTTTGGCCTCGAAGGCGAGGACAACAACGGCAATCTGAAGGCGGCCGCCGGGCTCTTCTCCGCCTCGGCTGGCAAGATATCCAGCGGCAGCATCGACCTGGCCCAAGGCGGCAACGCAAGCGTCCAGACCACGGCCTTCACAGGAAGCTACACCGCGCCCGACCCGGCCACGGGCCGATTCAAAATCGCTCTCAAAACCGGAGGCAACCCCACCGGATTGACGGTCTACATCATCGACTCGAATCGCATGTTCGTCCTGGACAACGCCTCGAATGACGGCGAGGAGGCCGGCAACATGCGCAGGGAGCAACAAGCCGCCAACTCCGTGCGAATCGTAAGCGGCCCCTTCGTCTTTTACATGAGAGGGGCTGAATTCAACAGCGCCGGCAGCGCTGCTTCGGGCTATTACGCGGCTGTTCTTCAAGGCACTGGCGATGGCGGCGGGAACATGACGATCAACCAGAGCTACAAAAACGACAACGGCATCTACTCGGCCAACAACTCGAAGGCGGACCCGATCGCGCTCGACTTCGACGCCGCTCATCCCGGCCGCTCCACATTCCAATCGGCAGGTGGCACAACATACCTCTATTTCTTCGACGCATCAAGCGCCATTGAAATGAACGTGGGCAACAATGGAGCGCTGGATACGGGTTGGCTGGAGCCTCAAGTTGCTCCGCAGACAACCTCCCAGGCCGAAGGCGCCTTCACGAGCGCGGCATTGGCTGGCAATTTTCTCTTCGGCGAGCTGCCGCTCTTCAGTGGAGATTCGAATGGAAGAGTAGGAGAGCTCGAGCTGACCGGGAGCAGCACGATCAGTGGCTCTGCCAGCACCTCGGGCAAGGAGACTCTGGCCTGGGATCAAGCTGCGAGCAGGACCTACAGCTGGGATGCAACGGCCCCCGGCACGGGAACTTTCCTTGTCACCGATAGCGCACAGGTTGCATCAAGCTGCGCGGTCGTCAATCCGGCAAAGTTCGTTTGCACGCCACAATCCGATCCATCGCCCAGCATCGAAGTCATGGAGCAGTAAACAGGCGCGGCTTCCTGAAGGCACTCAGGTCCGGTCCTCCAACCGCGAATTCGGCCCCATCTGCCAACGGTTCGCTGGTTTGCAGAGAATTACCTTCCAATGGCGCACACTGGAGTCGTATGCAGAATTCCATGGAGAGGCCAGGAAGCGTCAGGGCACGACTTTTGAGCCTTTTCGGATTTACTGTACACTTCCGTGCCCCATCCATTCCGCGTTTTTCCGCGGGATGGGTGGGAAACCTGCGAAATTTCGGTCTAAACAATTTCCAAAAATGCTCTAGTCGTGCCGCAAACGCAACGAAACAAGGGATGGGCTTTAGCCCCTGCGGAACATTTTTCGTTGAATTCTCTCGAAATCAGGCCTTTTTCCGCAGCCTCTGAAGTCGTGCCCTGACGCTTATCGGCTAACAAAAGACAATTTTGCATGAGGTGCACTGGATACAGATTTGGAGAGAAAAAGGGGCAATGATATGAAGTGGTCGAGCAAGGTCGAACAAGTTCGGGCTATCTCAGGTCCATGTGCCCGGTCCGTACCACCCTGGACCGGTACCCCCACCCCCCTTCCTCCCTGTGGAGGCCGCCTTCGTGTCTATCGTTTGCAAGTAAATTACACATTAAAAAGCTCTTAAAGTTCAGGCCTAGTCCAGATTCAGTAACCGAAAACAGCAATTTTTGCCCCATTTTTGAGCCTTTTTGGGGGAAATGACCATAGAATCGACAGTTTTTTTGCTGGATTCGTGCAGACAAACGCAGGTTTCCAGGGCAGAGAAGACAAGATGTGAGACTGAATCCGGTACAAGCATCTTCATCCAGAACGGATCGATGAGTCGTGTTCCCGATTATTTCTTCTTTGTTCCTTGCAGCATTGCCTTCAGCCTGTCCGTCAGGCCCGCTTGCAAAGCGGGTTTGCCGGCCGGCGGTTTGGAGGCCGGAGCAGCGGCGGCTGGAGATGGAACCGGAGCAACCGGCTTGGCGGAGGCTGGCATAGCAGACTGCGCGGGAGGATTGGCCGCATTCGCGGCTCCCGGCAATGGCGTGGAGCCATTCACAACGCTATCTGCCGAGAGCGTCGGTACCGATTCGCTGTCGTTCTTGACCAGGATGGAGACCCGGCGGTTGGACGGATCGGTAGGATTGCTCTTTACGCGCAGCATCTGGTCGGCGTAGCCGCGCACCTGCGTGACCTGATCGACCCGGACGCCATCCTGTTGCAGGAGACGGCGCGCGGAGTTGGCGCGGTCGGCCGACAGATCCCAGTTGCTGTATCCGGCGTCGTTTGAGTAGGGCGTCGAATCGGTGTGTCCCTCGATCAGCAGCGAGTTAGGCAGTGTTTTCAGCTCCTCGGCAAGCAGCGAAAGCAGCACCTGGCCGCTATCGCTCAGCTTGGCGCTTCCTAACTCGTAAAAGGTCCCTGCCTTGCCCTCGATCAGTTCGATGCGCAGCCCCTCGGGTGTAATCGTGATCTCGATCTGCTTGGAGAGCTTCTCCAGTTCCTTCCGCGCCTTGATCTCCTGTTCGAGCTTGTCTTTGAGTTTTTGGAGTTCGTCGGTGCTCGCCTGCGAGATGACTGTGCCGGAACCGGTGCCGGTCAACAGCGTGCCCATCAGTTGGCCTGTTCCTTTGGGGTCGTTGAAGTAGCCGGCCACGGCCTTCTTGACCTTCTCGCTCGAGCCCATCAGCCAGAGCACGATGAACAGCGACATCATGGCGGTAACAAAATCGGCATAAGCCACCTTCCACGCGCCGCCGTGATGGCCGCCGTGGCCGCCCTTCTTCTTGATGATGATGATCGGTTGCGTCTTGGCCGTCATAATGAGCGATCTCTCCCGGAGCGGCTTGTGCCTTATGCCGCCGCAGCCGCGGCAGGTTCAACGGCAACTGCGTGGCTCTTGCAGTTCTTTTCCATCTCGTCGAAGCTGGGCCGCACATGCGCGGGAATCGCGCGCCGTCCCATCTCGATGGCGATCATGGGAGCCGAGCCCTTCAAGAATGAGAGGATCAGCACCCGCAGCACATGCAGATATTCGTTGTGCGCATCGGCCGCCTTGGACATGTTCGCGGCCAGCGGGCCGACCGCTCCGTAGCAGAACAGAATGCCCAGAAAGGTGCCCACCAGCGCCGCCGCTACCTTCTCGCCAATCTCCTCCGGCGGACCGCCCAATGAGCCCATGGTGATCACCACGCCCAGCACCGCGGCCACGATGCCCAGGCCGGGCAGCGAATCGGCCACCGTGGTCAGCGAACTCACCGGCAGCGATGCCCCGTTGTGCGTAACCTCCATGTCCAGTTCCATCATCTGGTCCATGTCGAAGGGGTCCACTCCGCCGGTGATGGCCATGCGCAACGTGTCGCAGACAAAGTCGCGGGCATGATGGTCGGCAAGAAAGTCCGGATAGTCCTTGAAGATCAAGCTCTCCTCAGGCTTTTCAACGTCCATCTCGACGCTCAGCAATCCCTCTTTGCGAACCTTGTTCAGGAACTGGTACATCATCTTGAGCGTGCTGAGGTATCGCTCCTTGCCGAAGGGCGAGCCTTTGATCACGCCCGCCAATCCGGCGGCGATCGCCTTGATCACATGGACCGGATTGGCCACCAGCAGCGTACCCGTCGCCGAGCCGGCGATGATCAGCAGTTCAGCAGGCTGAACGAGCACGAGGATATGGCCCTTCTCCATCAAAAACCCGGAGATGATCGATCCAAAGACCACGACGATGCCTATGATCGCGAACATGCTTCTCCCCCTGGCGCGGATGTGATGTGGTTTCCGCCCGCATGAACACTGGCGAGCATCGCGGCCTTTGCCCTTTGCAGCACACCGGGCAAAGACCCATCCCGCTCTGCCTGGGCCGCGCCGATGCTCACCGTGATCGACACACGGTCTCCCCACCAGCGAAAATCCGTCGTTCGGGAGAGGCCGGCCAGCACCTGGGCGTGAGCCGCCAGCATCTCCGGCGTGCGTTCGTGCGAGAGGATCAGATACTCGTCGTCTCCCCAGCGCCCCATCTTCTCGGCCGGCCGCAGCCCGTTGACCACCACCCGCTCCACTTTCTCGAGCATTGCGTCACAGGCGCCGGCGCCGTGGGTCTTGCGCAGCTCGTGCGCCTGATCGACAGTAAGCCAAAGGACACCGAATGCCTCCCCGCCTTGGCGGAAGTCCTCAAAGGCCGCTTCCAGCCGCTCCTCGATCTCGGCACGGCTCTGGTCGATATCAGAACCCTCGCTGCACTCCCCATGCGGCAGCTCATCCAGGCTGTCGGCGGGATGAAAGACAGCCGCCAGGCCGATGCGCCCGCCCAGACCGTCGCGCAGCACCAGGGCCCGCATCATCGCCGGCACATCGTGGCCCAGCTTATGCTTCAGATGAACCAGGGCGCCGCTTCCCGGCTGCACTCCGAGGCACGGCTCCTGCTCCCCCGGCCTCTGGCTGACGAGCAGCGGCTCCAGCACTTCAGAAGCCGGGCGCGCCACCAGCTCAGCCCCGGCATGGCCGGTGATCTCCTCCGCGGAGCGGTTCCAGAACGCGACCAAGCCCCCGGCATCGACCAGTGCGATGCCCTCCGGAAGACTATCCAGCGCGGCTTCAAGCAGTTCCGTGCGATCGGCCATCCATGCCTCTCCCTCTCCTTCATCGGCGCAGCCCAGGCCAACTTGACCGACCCACATTGTGGAGAGGAAAGTTGGATAGTACTAAGGAAAGAGAAGATCAAAGGCTGGGACGATGACCGAATCGGCATTCATCGCCGCCAATCTTCAATCGATGATCCTCATCAGTAAACAGAGGCCACCTTGGCTGGCCACAAAATCTCGTGACCAAAGGGGCCAACTGGCTGTAATCTCTTGTGTAGGAAATTTGCGAAAGATTGAATTCTGTACCGGGATCAGCCAGAAGACAAATGCGGCCCGAGGCTTAACGTTTCAGAATGAGACACTTTGAGACACTTGCGGTAATCTGCCGATAGTATTGCAAAGAACAGAGGTTCTGCTTGGAGCCACACTCGTTTACGGCGTCACCGGCACCGAGGACAGGCTTGAGTGAGCATCTGGATTAAGCAAAGGGTGAAGCGCGCATTATGAATAAGATCATCCTGGCCGATTCGCAGGCGATATTTCGGGCTGGCACCGCCAAGGTGCTGGCCATGGACGAGGACGTGCGCATTATTGCTCAGTGCACCGACCTTGACCGCATGCAACACGCCATCACAACATTCCCAGGCTCGATCGTCCTGTTTGCCGCTTCGCTGCGGCCGGAGATGGAGCAGTTGCGCACGATGCTTGAGACCGTCAACAGCCGGGGCATCGTGATCGCCGAAAACAACGAGGCCGCAGGCATCTACATTCAACAGGGCTTTCGCGGCGTAGTCTTCCGCAACGTCACCGGAGCCGCCCTGGTGGAGTGCGTGCGAGCAGTAGCCGCCGGCGACACATGGCTGCCTCCGCAGCTCATGGTGGCCGACTCGCCCGAGGAAGACATGGTGGGAACGCGGGTCCGCGACCGGCTTACCCCCAAGGAGATGCGGATCGTCGCGCTCATCGTTCAGGGCTGCAAGAACCGCGAGATCGCGCTCCGCCTGAAGACCACCGAGCAGGTCATCAAGAACTACCTGCGCTCGGTCTACGACAAGACCGGCGTCAGCGACCGGCTCGAGTTGGCGCTCTTCACCATCCATCACCGGGTGCTGGCCGCAGCCGCAGCCGAGGTGGGCAGCAAGCTCGAAGCCGAGGAAGCTGCCTCGCCTCAAGCCATGGCGTAACGGCAATCCCGAAGGGCTTTACGTCCCACACAAGGCGATCTTGTTACTCAGCGAAGATTTCACCGAGAGCAGCCAGCGCGCTTCAGCGTGGCCGGTGCGACGGCTCCGGCACGCTTCACCAAGCGGGTTTTGTCAACGGTTCGAATCTGATCGAGAAGAATGAGGCCGTTTTTTCCGCCATGCCGGACGGCAATGCGAAAGGGCGCGGGCGACTCCCGTGGTCATCGGCGCGACAATCGCGGTGCGCAGATAGTCGTGCATCTCGGGGGCGAAATCACCACGCAGGGGCGCGTCTTCTGAATCTCGCTGCCAACCGTGGGATCGAGATTCACGAGCCAAATCTCGCCGCGTTTCACCACCTCAACTCCGCATCGCCTTCGTTCGCAAACTCGGGCAGCACAAGAGCATCGTCGCCAAGCTCGGCCAGCTTCATGCTCGAATCGGCCCAACCGGTCCGTGGCGCGGCTTTGGGTCTGCGCAGCACCAGCGCATCACCCTCCACACGCATCTCCGCCTGATCCACCAGCCCCACCTGCTGTAGCAGCGGTTTGGGAATCAGAATCCCTGCGAGTTGCCTAGACGCCGAATTGTTGCCAGCATAGACCCCATGTAATAACAATGTTATCACGGGCCGAAGAGTGAAGGCTAGTGGGCGCGGGGATGCGTGCGGTCGTAGACCTCGGTCAACTGCGCGGTGGTCAGTTGCGTGTAGCGCTGGGTGGTGGAGAGCCGCTCGTGGCCGAGTAACTCCTGAATCGCGCGCAGGTCGGCGCCTTCCTCCAGCAGATGCGTGCCAAAGGCGTGGCGCAGCGTGTGCGGATGCACGTCGGCGGAGAGCCCGCGCAGGATGGCGATGCGCTTGACGATGCGGCCCACGCTGCGGGTGGTCAGCCGCGCCTCGCCACCGGGTTTGTTCAGGCCGCGCAGTTGCAGATTGAGAAACAGCGCGGGTGTTGCATAGCCTTTTGTATCGCCGGTGGCAGCGAGTCGCGCGGAGCGCTCGGCGAGATAAGCGCGCAGAGCCAGAGCGGCCGCGTCGCCGAGGGGAACATAGCGCTGCTTCTGCCCTTTGCCGCGAACCAGGATCGCTTCGTTGGCCCAGTGAATGTCGTCGAGGTTCAGGCCGGTCAGCTCGGCGTTGCGGATGCCGCAGCCGTACAACAATTCCAGAATCGCCGTGTCGCGCGCCGGCCAGCTCGCGGCGTCGTCGCGGACCGACTCGACCACGCGATTCATCTGCTCGATCGAGGGCACGCGAGGCAGATGCTTGGGCAGCTTTGGCGTGGCCACCAGCGAGGCGGCATTCTGCTCCAGGCGGCCGGTGCGCGCCAGCCACTTGAACCAGCTTCGAATGGCGGCCAGGGCCCGCGCCGCCGAGGCCTTGGAGAGGCCGCGGTCATAGAGCGTGCCGAGGTAGGCGCGAATATGTGTGTGCTCGATGCTCTCCGGGCCTCGATCTTTTCCGTATTCCCCGGCGATCCAGGCGGCGAAGGCCTCAAGCTCGCGGCGGTAAGCGCGCAGGGTGTGCGCCGATGCGCCGCGCTCGTTGGCCAGCACGCGAAGGTAGTCGGCCACGAGATCTTGAAGCGGAGCGGTGATAGCGGGAGCAGCCGAGGCGGTCATGCTGGCTCCTTGCCAAGGCTGGCGGCCGGCTCGGTTTTCTGAACCAGATGCAGGCCGCGGCGCTCAGACCCACCGGCCAGCGGAAGCTCTGCCGGTTCCGAGCGAAGACGCTTGGCGCGCGGGTGATGCTCGCGATGCACGGCCTTCAAGCGGCCCAGCGCCAGGTGGGTGTAGACCTGCGTGGTGGAGATGTCGGCGTGGCCCAGCAGCAACTGCACGCTGCGCAGGTCGGCGCCATGCTCCACCATGTGCGTGGCGCAACTGTGGCGCAGACGATGCGGGCTGGCGGAGCCGTCGGCCATCTTCACCACATGCCAGACCCATTGGCGCGTGAGCGGCATGCCGCGCAACGAGAGAAAGAGACGTGTTCCGCCTTGGCGAGCGCTCTCTTGACGCGCCGCGCCGGGTTCTTTCGCGTGAGTTGGCCGGGCTGATGCGCGCCAGATGCGGCCTGCCCTCGCGCAGATACTCTTCCAAAGCCGCGAGCGCGGAGCGGCCCAGCGGCACGATGCGCTCCTTGTCGCCCTTGCCGCGCACCTGCACGCGGCCCAGATCGAGAGCCAGATCGCCGGTGGAGAGATCCGTCACCTCGGAGACGCGCAGCCCGCCCGCATAGAGCAGCTCGAGAATCGCGCGGTCGCGCAAGGCCGTGGCGCGGGCCTGCGGATGCGCGGCGGCCATGCTGGCGCGCTCCAGCATCTCGGCCACTTCCGGCTCGGCCAGCGACTTGGGCAGCACCTTCCAGGCCTTGGGCGACTCGATGTTGACGGTGGGATCGTGATGGATGCGCCGGTCGAGCAGCAGCCACTTGTAAAAGCCGCGCAGGCAGCTCAGCTTGCGCGCCGCCGAACGCTGATCGATGCCGTGGTCGCGCAGATGCTCGAGGAAGGCCGCGACATCCTGCTGCATCGCCGTCAGCAGCACGCCGTGGCGGCTCTCGATGAACTCGGCAAAGGTCTTCAGGTCGCTGACGTAGGCCTCGCAGGTAAGCGGACGAAGCCCTTTTTCCACGCGCAGATAGGCCTGGTAGTCCTTCAACAGCGACAGATTGCCCGCAGTTCCCACAACTTCGATTATCCGCGCCGGAAGCTGTTTCCGCCGCCGCGAGTCACGCTTGCGAACCTCCTTCATCAATGACTCAAGTGTGCCAACAGGGCCCCTCGCCGCAGTGAATAGAGGATTCAGATACGATTCGCCAGCCTTGAAATGGCAGACCCCAGGTCCGGCAGAGTATAACGACGGAATGGGAGCCTTGACGGCTGTTGAGATCGATGCGTGGCTCCGCGAGGGTGGCCTGGTGGTCACGGCCAGCGACCGTGCCGCGCGGGCCCTGGCCGCTCAATTCCATCGCGCCCGCCGTGCCGACGGTCTGAGCGCCTGGCCCGCGCCCAACATCTTCGACTTTAAGAGCTTTACCCGCGTTGCATGGGAGCAGCGCAGTGGAGACGCCCGGCTGCTGCTCAACCCAGCACAAGAGCAGAAGCTCTGGACGGAGATTGCCGGCAATGAGCCTTCATTAGCCACAGTGCTTGAAGGTCCGCGTCATCGTCTTGCAGCGATGGCCATGGAGGCTCACGAACTGCTTTGCTCCTACGCGCCGCGTTTTCTGCGTCAGACTGCGCGCGCCGGCTGGCAGCGGGATGCCGAAGCCTTCAGCGGATGGCTTGCGGCCTTCGACGAGGCCTGCCGCTCTGACAATCTGCTCAGCCCCAGCCGTTTGCCGCTTGAACTGATTCCGCTGTTGAAGGCGGAGACTTCAACGCGCGCGCCGCTGTTGCTGGCGGGATTTGATCGCATTCTGCCGGTCCAGCACCAGTTGTTCGACGCATGGGGCGAGTGGCGCGAGGCCGCCAGGGGCGAACCCGCCGCGGAGGTTCATTTTCACGCCTCCGCCGACGCGCAGGCTGAAGTCGAGGCTTGCGCGATCTGGTGCGGCCGGCAACTCGCCGACAACCCGAAAGTTCGCCTGCTGGTGGTGGCGCAGACAGACAGTGCACGACGCGGCGAGATCGAGCGGGCATTCCTCCGCCATGCCGGCCCGGCGTTTGAGTTCTCGCTGGGAGTGCCGCTCAGCCAGGTTGCTCTGGCGCGGGCGGCGCACCTTATGCTGCGCTGGCTCGACGATTCTCTGCCGGAGCAAGAGCTGGACTGGTTACTTTCGACCGGCCACGCCGCGGCCACTGCGCAGGAGACGGCGGCGTTGCAGTCGGCCATGCGCGCTCTGCGTCATCGCGGCCTGGAACGAACGCAATGGACACTGGCAGCCTTCGTCGGTCAGAGGTCGGTCTCCGAGCTGCTACCGGCGCTCTGGGTCGAGCGCGTCGCCCAGGCCCAACGCCGCCTTGCCAATGTAGCCCACCATCCGCAAAGCGCGCTCGATTGGGCGGAACTGCTCCTACGCCTGCTCGATGAGCTTCACTTTGCAGAGGCACGCACGCTGACCAGCGCAGAGTATCAGGTATTGCGGCGCTGGCAACAGGTCGTCGAGACTTGCGGCTCGCTGGGCTTCGATGGAAGGCGGATCGGTTGGAGGGATTTTCTCTCGGAGTTGAGCCGTACTCTCGACGAGACACTTTTCGCTCCCGAGTCCCGCGACGCGCCGATCCAGATTGCCGGTCCCGCCGAGTCGGCAGGACTGGCCGCCGACGCCATCTGGTTCCTGGGCGCGGACGAAGACGGATGGCCCGCGAATGGCTCGACGCATCCGCTGTTGCCCATTGATGTGCAGCGCGAAACCCGAATGCCGCACGCCAGCCCGCAGCTTGATTGGGAGCTTGCAAGTTCAATCACCAATCGGCTTATGGCGTCGGGGCGCGAACTCCACTTCAGCTATGCAAGACAAAATGACGCAATTGAAGCACGCCCATCGCGGCTGGTCGCGCAGTTTGCGGGAGAGGCGCGAGAGATGCCGCCCGAATGGATCGTTCCTCCCGCGGAGGGGCCCAGCACGGTTTGGTTTGAGGATTTCAGCCGGGTTCCCTTCCCTCCGGGCAAGATCGGCGGCGGGGCCAGCGTTCTCACCGCACAGTCGCAGTGCCCCTTCAAGGCCTTCGCGACAGCCCGCCTGGACGCGCAGGGTTGGGAGCCGGCAGAGGCTGGATTGACTCCATCCCAACGCGGCAACCTGCTCCACAAAGTGCTCCACGCCGTCTGGGCCGGGCCGCCGGATGGCATTCACAGCCACGCCGATCTGTTGCGTCTGAGCAACCGTGAGAGTTTTGTCGCTGGCCATGTACGGCGCGTCTTGGCGCGTGAACTGCGACCGCATCTTCGTGAAATCATGCCCCGCCGTTATCTGGAGTTGGAAGAGTTGCGGCTGACCGGGCTTGTGACCGAATGGCTGGAGTACGAAGCCACCCGCCTTGCCTTCGAAGTTGCTGAAACAGAGGCAGAGCGCACCATAGCAATTGCCGGACTCACCTTCAATCTGCGTTTGGACCGCATCGACCGGCTCAACGACGATTCGCTGCTGGTGATCGACTACAAATCCGGCAATGTCTCGCCCAACTCCTGGGACCTGCCGCGCCCCGAAGACGTACAGTTGCCACTCTACGCAGGCTTCGCGATCGAACGCGAGAAAGAGGCGCTTGGCGGGTTGGTCTTCGCGAAGGTTCGGTCGGGAAATCAGGAATTAGCTGGACGGCTCTTCGATCCAGTGGCCACGCTGTTTGCGGGACTCAAGGGAACAAGCTCCCTGATCAAGACGCAAGCTCGAGCTGAGAACAGCTTCTCGGATGGCGCGATTGCATCGAGCAGCTTGCAAGAGATTTCGTCGATGGGAAGGCCGAGGTGGATCCGCGCGAATACCCAGCGACCTGCGAACGCTGCGGCCTGCAAGCGCTCTGCCGTATTCAGGAGCATCAGGCGCTGCTTGAATCCGAAGATGCCTCCGAGGGCGAGGGGGGCGGGAGTGAGTAAGACGACGATCGCAATCCGCGCCTCCCGATCAGGGCGAACGACAGCGCGCCCTGGACCCGCGCCGCTCAATCCTGGTGCAGGCTCCTGCGGGCTCAGGCAAGACCGATCTGCTGACTCGGCGCTTTCTGCGGCTGCTGGGCGAGGTCGATGAGCCGGGCCAGGTGGTGGCCATCACCTTTACCAATGCCGCAGCCGCCGAGATGCGCCATCGCATTCTGGGCGAACTGGAGAAGGCTGCCGCGGATTCCCTTCCCGGTCCCGATTCGGAGGCGGACGAGTTCTCCATGGAGGCTCTGGCCCATCGGCGCATTGAAGCACTCGGAGGCGCTCGGATGGAAACTGCTCGACCTGCCCGCGCAGCTTCGCGTCCGCACCATCGATTCGTTCTGCCGCGAGCTGGCCCTGCAGCAGCCGTTACTCTCAGGATTTGGCGGCGGCCTGGAGATCGCTGAGCAACCCGACGAGCTTTATCGACGCGCTGCCCGCGAGACGCTGAAGAAGGTTGACGAGACCAGTTCGGCGCTTGGCTCGGCCATCGAGAAGCTGCTGTTGTGGCGCGACAACGGCTGGCAGGAGATGGAAGAGCTTCTGGTTGAGATGCTGAGGAGCCGCGACCGCTGGATGCATGGCTTCGTTCTGGAGCGCGAGCCGGATTGGGATGCGCTGCGTGCGCGGCTGGAACGGCCCTTTGCAAGGGCTGTGCGCGGATGCGCTGATTGTGTTGAGCCGGCTTCTCGATCAGGTTCCCGGCGCGCGAGAAGAGGCGCTGGAGCTGGCACGATTTGCCTGTGAGCAGATGTGGTGGCACTGCTGCATCGAGAGCTTGCCGAACTTGCCGAGTTCCCTCCGCTCCGTTCAACAGCAGCCGCCGACTTTGAAGAGGCTCGACAGGCTCATGTGAGTCTTGCCGCGCTGCTGCTCACCGGCGATGGCGCCTTCCGTAAACAAGTGGACAAAAGGCTTGGCTTCCCTGCCGACCGCAAGCGCGAGAAGGAACGTATCCTTGACCTGATTGCGAGGCTAGCCGCCGTTTCCGAACTTGAAGCTGCATTAGCCAACGTTCGCGAGCTTCCCCCGCCCGCTACACCGACGAAGACTGGGAGATTGTGCGCGCGTGCTTTGCGCTGCTGCGGCAGGCGGCGGGCGAGTTGAAGATCGCCTTTGCCGAAGCCGGACGCGTGGATTACATCGAGGTCGCGCAGATCGCCCAGCGCGTTCTCAAAGGGGAAGACGGCTTGCCGACCGATGCAGCGTTGGCCGTCTCCGACGGCATCCGCCACCTGCTGGTCGATGAGTTCCAGGACACGAGCCGTCGCCAGCATCAGTTGCTCTCAAGCCTGATCGCGGCGTGGCCGGAGCGAGAGGGGCGCACGTGCTTTGTTGTTGGCGACCCGATGCAGTCGATCTACGTCTTCCGCGAGGCCGATGCCGAACTCTTCTCGCGCGTCAAAGCGACTGGTCTGGAGGTTTTTCAAGATGAGCCGCTGCTCTTCGACTTTGTCCCTCTGACGGCCAACTTCCGCACGGAGCCTGAGCTGGTCGAGCGGACCAATCGCGACTTCGAGGAGATCTTCGCGGCAGACGATGGCAGCAGCGTTACATTTTCCTCTGCACAAGCCGGCTCGGGAGAAGAAGACCAACGCAGAGCCGCCTTTCACGCTGCATCTGAATTTCGTGCCTCAGACGGAGCGCTTGAGAGCGGCCACGCCCGTACCAGAAACGGACACTGCTCACCAAGAGCAGATTGCCGAGATCGTCGATCTGATTCGCGGCTATCAAAGCCCGATCGAGCAAGCACGTGCAGCCGGAGAGCGATTCCGCATCGCGGTTCTTGGCCGCGCAGAAGTCATCTTGTGCCAGTCGCGGAGGCTCTGCGCGAGGCCAAGATTCCCTTTCGCGCCGTGGAACTTGAAAAGCTGGCGGCGCGGCCCGAGGTGCTGGACGCCCTAGCATTAGCTCGCGCACTCTTCAATCCGCAGGATCGCGTGGCATGGCTTGGCGTCTTGCGCGCTCCCTGGTGCGGTCTCTCGCTGGAGGAACTACACACAATCGCTGGCGATGATGCGCCGCGCAGCCGCCCTGTGCCGGAGCTGCTGGCAGAGCGGCTTCCACTGCTTGAGCGCAGCCGGCGGGCCGGCCGCGGCGCGTGTGCTGGATGCGCTGGCAGCGGCAAGTGCGCTTCGTTCCGTCCAGCCCACCGCATCGCTCGGAACCTGGCTCGAAGAGATCTGGCTGCGACTGGGCGGCGCGGCTTGTGTGGACTCAACCGCCCAAGTCAATCTGAAACTGCTATGGAGCTGCCTGGACCAGTTGCCCGGCGGCGAGGCCGACCTGCTCGGCTCCACCCTGGACGCGGCGCTCGACAAGCTCACGGCGCTGCCCGATCCCGAAGCCAGTAGCGACTGCGGCGTGCAGTTGATGACGATTCACAAGTCCAAGGGACTGGAGTTCGAGGTAGTCATCGTTCCTGAACTTCAGTCTGGCGGCGGGCGTGACAGACCGAAGATGCTGTCCTGGTTGGAGCGTGGCCTCGCCGAGCCCGACGAGTCGGGAGAGATCACCGAATTTCTGATCGCGCCCTTCCAGCGCAAAGGCAACGACCGGGGCGAGGCAAAGGCCTGGGTCGATCGCGTCTATCGCGAACGCGAGCGGCAGGAGACACGGCGCATTCTTTATGTCGCTGCAACTCGCGCGCGGGAAGAGTTGCACTTCTTCGCGCGTCCCGCATACAAGGAGGAGGACAGACGGCTTCGCTTTGGTCGAACCCGCAGAGAGCCTGCTGGCCACGGCTTGGCCAGCGCTTCACGGGGAGGTCCGCGCACGATTCGAGGAATGGAAGTCCACGAGAATTGCAGCCCAATCCCCGGTGGAAGACGAGATCGAATCGATTGCAGCATCGGGTGAGAGCAATCTGCTCGTGATGCCCCCTGCGATCCGGCCCACTCTGCTGAGACGTCTTCCGCCAAATCATCGCTTCGCAGAAGCCCAGGCTCCGATCCAGGTTGCCGCGCAATCGGCGGTTGCCGGACTCGGGGGTGCTCCCGCATCGCTCTACATGCGTCACGAAGGCGGGCTGCTCTCGCGCGTTCTGGGCACGGCCGTTCACAAGCTCCTCGAAGAGTTGGCCCGGCTGCGCGCAAAGCTCGACTGGGAGGCCGCACGCATCGGCCTTACGGAGTCTTGAACCACGCGTAGCTGCGGCAGGTCCGCGCCGCGGGCGTGGACCGGCGCAAAGCCGCGCAGATTGCGGCGCAGGCGCTTGAGTTTGCGCTCAACGCCTCCCGTGATCCCATCGGCTCGTGGATTCTCTCACCGCACGCAGGCGCAGCCAGCGAGGAGGGCTGGGCGGGGATCGTCAACGGCGGTCTCCACACAGTGCGTGTGGACCGCGCCTTCAGGGCCGGTCCCGCTGCCGGGGAGCGATGGAGACAATTGTTGGTGGGTAATCGACTACAAGACCGCACACGCCGACAATCTCGACCGGCAAAGCTCTGCCGGCGTTGCGCGCACTCTTCGCGCCACAGCTCGAAGCCTATGGCGAAATATTGCGTAACCTGCATGGCGTCGAGGCTCCGATCTTCGCCGGCCTCTATTATCCGCGCATGATGCTGCTGGATTGGTGGGAGCTTTGAGCCGAAGGCTGAATGAACGGGGACTTGATGAACAAAGACCGGACAAATCGAAGAGACAGGCTTGTACTTTTTTTATGTTGGCTGATTATTTTCCGTGGCAGCATCGCGAAAATGAGACAGCATAACTCTAGGGATCGGCATCTAAGCCACGGCCAAGATAACCCATCCAAAATCCACCCTCTCGCATAAGTTTTTCTATTTCAGAAGATTCCTTGCACGCAAATCACACTTTGGGCTGTACAATCTCCACGAGGAGACACATGGCCGGAGATATGCAACTTACGTGCAGCGATTGTGGGCAGGACTTCACCTTCACCGCTGCTGATCAGACGTTCTTTCAGGAACGTGGTTATTCGACCCCAAAGCGTTGCAAGAATTGCCGTCAGGCAAAGAAGAACGACCAGGGGGGCTCCGGCTACCGTTCGGCTCCGGCACAGGGAACACCTGTGATTTGTTCGGGTTGCGGCCAGCCTACAACAGTGCCTTTTGAACCGCGTGGCGATCGCCCGGTCTTCTGCCGGGATTGCTACCAGGCGCGCAAGGGCAGCGGTGGTGGCGGCGGAAGTTCGCGCGGCCGCGGCAGGTAAACGGCTTCGAGCGGGTCTGGTGCTGCTTTGAACACCGGCCCGCTTCCATCCCAACGGATTCAGGCAAAACTCCACGGTAACCCCCCGATATGGCTGTGGTTGGCGTTCGCGAGCTTTGAACACTGATTCTCCGTTCACTTTCCGCTTCGCAGCGATGTCTTGACGATCTTCGTCCAGAAGCCGCATCGAATGCGGCTATTTTTTGCCATTTTGGCCTGCAAAGCCGCGAGAGGCTCAGTCCGCTGGACGGCTCCGAGCCTCGATCCTGCTCTGTAAAACTGTGCATTCTAGGATAGACACAGCGATTGAGGACCTATAGACTAGCAATCACGCAATCCAGGGTCCCTGCATGTTTCTGCTTTTCGTCATTTTCGGTTTCGCCGCTGTACTGGTCGCGGCAGGCTTTGTTTACCAATGTCTGGGCACACGCCGCGACAGGCTGCGCTACGCCAGGGAAGGCCGCTGGATCGACATAGGAGGCCGGCGCAAGCTCTACCTGCTGGAACAGGGATCGAGTGGACCGACGGTTTTGTTTGAAGCAGGAATCGCAGCCACTAATCTGAACTGGTGCCACATCCAGAAGAGTGTCTCGCAGTTTGCCTCGACGGCTTCCTACGATCGCGGCGGGCTGGGCTGGAGCAGCAAGTGCCGAACGGCTCGGACGCCGGCAAACATCTCCGCGGAACTTCATCAATTGCTGGAGCAAGCCGGCATCAAACCGCCTTATATTTTGGTCGGGCATTCCTTCGGCGGGCTGGTGATGCGCCGCTTTGCCCTCAACTATCCGACAGAAGTGACCAGCGTGGTGCTGGTGGACCCGATGCGCTGCGAGGAATGGCCGCCGATGAATCCCGGCAAGCAGGCTGAGATCGATCGCGGCAAGAGGCTTTCCCGCTTTGCAATTCCCATCGCGCATATCGGCCTCGCCCGGCTGGCCGTGACATCGCTCTTTTGCCGTTCGGGGCGCGTCGCGGAGCAACTGGCTGGCGCGGCCGGAGATGGCGGCAAGCATGTGCTCCAGCGCATCAAGAACGAAGTGGGCAAGATGCCGCAAGAGGTCTGGCCCGTTGTCGCCGCCCACTGGTCGCGGCCCGGCTACTACGCCGGCATGCGCAGCCATGTCGAGGCCGTGCCCGACACCGTCAGGGAGATGCAGAACGCCGAACCGATCCGCGACATCCCGGTGCTCGTGCTCACGCCGGGAAAATCGACGCCTCTCTCCGACGAATGCCTTGGCCGCATCGGCAACAGCGTCCAGCAGGTGATTGCAGCGACGAGCGCGCACTGGATTCATCTCGACCAGCCCGACCTGGTGATCGATTCGATCCGGAGGATGGCGATGGCCGATCTTCCTGAGCCTGTCGTGGTGGCTGGTTGAGGCGCACTTAAACGGCCCAGGTAATGAAGTTCCCTCTTCTCCCAAGCTGCGGACATAGTCACAGAGCACGAAACATCCCAGTTCGGCTCGCGAATCATTCCCTCAACTCAGCGACGGCTATTGAATGGTACCTACCGCTTCTTTGCACCCTTCGGTGCTGGCTTCTTGGCTGCCGGTTTGGCTGCCTTCGCCGGCTTGGAGCTGCCAGCCGGAACGGGCTTCTTCTTTGGAATAGCCGGTTTGGCCGCCGCTACTTTGTGCGCAGGCTTGGCGGGGACTTTGACGGACGCCTTCACCGGAGTCTTGCCCGGCATTTTTGCCGGGGGCTTTTGAGCACTCTTGACGGGTGGCTTGGTTTGAGCTTTTTGAGGCGCGGCCTTTACTGTGGCAGACGGCTTGTTGGCTTTCGCGGCAGCTTTAGCCGGTGCCGCCTTGGAGCCCGCAGCGGGCGCATGCGGCTTGGCTGCCGACACGGCAATTTTCACCGGGGGCGCAGGCTTCGGCTCGGGCTTGGACTCTTTCTTCGCAGCTGCCATAGGCTTGCCCGGCTTCTCAGGCTTTTGCGGAGCCTGGGAAGCGACCGTCTTCTTTGCCTCCATCGAGACTGCGGCGGGCATCGGAGCCGATTTGGATTGGGACGGTGTCTTGGGAGCGCGCTTCCCTGAAACCGGCTCGGGGGCCCGTTTCGGCTTCGTCTCCTCTTCCTCGTCTTCGTCTTCGTCCGAGGCACCTTCGGAATCATCGGCGACATCGATATCCAGATCGCCCTTGGGAAGGTGCAGGCCCAGGTCGATCTCATCGTCGTCTCCGCCGATGTCGTCCAGATCCTCGTCCTCCTCCAGGCTTTCCTCAACATCCTCTTCTTCGTCGAAGGAGCTCTCTTTCAGCTTGGCCTCCGCTCCGCGCTTGGCGCGCGGCCGCTTGATGGTGACCTGGGGCGGTGGAGCAGGCGGTGAATGCGGTTCGAGGAAGGCGCGCGTCTCCTCCGGCGTGCCGAGCTTGCCGTCGATCAGCTCCAGGAAAACGGCCTCGACGATCTCGCGATAGGCGGGCAACTCGGGCGTAATCCGCATCTCCTGCATCAAGGCATGGGGGATTCGCTGCCGCACCTCGGGCCAGACCTTGAGGAAGAGATTGAAGCGCTCTTTGACGGCTGCGTCCTTGCTTGTAAAGCCAAGCCATAGAATCGCTTCCGGATCATAGCTCATGAAGAAGCTTGAAGCTGACCGAGGGGGTGGCATTCTCCTTGGCGAGCAGCTCCTTGGCGAATCCAGCGGCCAGCGCATCCAGGCTGTTCCACTCCTCGACGAAGCCCGGGCGAAGCATCTGCTTCTTCAGCGCAGTCAGCTCCTTGGGAGCCAGCTTGGCGGTGAGCAGCTGCATCTGGGCCGCCGACATGTCGGCATGAACGCCCTGCGCAAGCAGCTCGACGGCCAGCTCGTGCAGCGCCGTCAATTTCTCCTCATCGGCCTTGGCGGAGGTCCAGGCGGGAAAGAGAACCTTCATCCAGCCCTCGGCTTCGAGCGCCCGCAAGACCTTCAGCCCCTCTTCCTCGTGGCCGATCTGCTCCAGTTCCCGGCTTCGGGCCTGCGGGGAGAGGTGTTCGATCACGCCCTCCTCCTTGGCATTCTCGTAGCGGGTCTGGGTCTTGGGGTCCATCTCCCACCCCAGACGCGCAATGGTACCGGGTGGCGCGAATCAGCAGGGACGGCTCCTCAAGAAAACCATAGTTCGAGACCAGGCGCAGGGTTCGGGCCTCGATGTCCGCGGCACCGTTCATGGGGTCCATCAGCAGCCCAAAAGAGCCCTCGTTGAGCGAGATGGCCATGGCGTTGACGGTAAAATCGCGGCAACGGAGGTATTCCTGGATGGTCGCGGGATGGTAGACAGGCTTGCCCGGCTTGGGATACTCGGAGCGGTAGGTGCTGACCAGATCGACGCGAACCGTTCCGGGAAAACAGAGGTAGAGGGCACGGGAAGCCTCGTCTTCGCCCCAGACATGCCCACCAAGTTTTTCTATTGCTTTCTTTAGCTTGAGAGCATTTCCATGCACTGCAACTTCAAGTTCTCGAACGGCATGTCCGCTGGTCAGGTCGCGCACCGCGTCGCCGGTGAGAAACAGGATCGTTCCGGCATCGCGCGCTACTCGCGCAGGTGGCGTAAGGCGCTCTGCTGGTCGGCAGACAGCCGGTTTTCAAGAAGATAGATGTAATCGGGCATTCCGTTTCCTGCTTCCGCATCCCATTTTCCTCAGCCAAGTACCTGATGCTGTTGCTGTTACAGCGTGGCTGGCAATGGTTGCAAACCAGTACCTTAACACATGATGGCGCAGTTTGAAAGGTCCGAATGCACAGGAGTTTGGCTTGATGCCTCACGACGCTCACGGCAAGCGTGCGACAATCCAGATCGATGGCCTCTCAACGCAAACCGGTGATCGTGCGCAAGTTCTCCAGGGACTGGTGCGCGGGCTATGCGGAGGCGAGCTTCGGCCAGGATCGGGGCCGAGTTGGAGATCCTGGATCTGAACGGCAAGGTGCTGCGGATCGGCTGGGAGCAGGTGAAGTGGGTCTGCTACGTGCGCGACTTCCCTGCCGGCGAGACCGCCAACCCGGAGCGGCTGCTGCACAAGCGCTTTGCCGTCCGGCCTCGGACCCCCGGCCTATGGCTGCGCATGACCCTGACCGACGGCGAGGAGCTGGAGGGACTGGCGGCCAACGACCGTTCGCTGGTCGAGGGCGCCGGGCTGCTGCTGACCCCGCCGGACACCCGCTCGAATACCCAGCGGATTTATGTACCCCGGCAGGCGATCCAGACGCTGGAAGTGGTGAGCCTGATTGGGGCTGCGAGCCGCAAGCGGGCCGAGGCAACTGGCCGGGCCTTGGAACAGCCGGAGCTGTTTCCGGCGGAAACGAATGAGGCATAGACGGCTGGGATTCGTCTATCCCCGCTTCATGCACAGCCGGTACCCCTTCCCTTCCGGTACAATCTCATTCGATGAAACTTGGCGAATTGGCAACGAGGTTAGGCGCGGAGCTGCGCGGAGACGCGGAGCTGGAAGTAACAGGCGTGAAAGGGATTGAGGAGGCCGGGCCGACGGAGGTGACCTTCGTGGCCAATCCCAAGTATGGAGGGCTGGCGCGCAAGACCAGGGCCGCCGCCGTGCTGGTCGAGCCGGAATTTCCGGAGATTGAAGCGGCGACGTCTGCGGATCAAGAACCCCTATCTGGCCTTTTCGCGCACGCTGGGCATGTTTTATCAGCCGCCAATCTACGCTCCCGGCATCCATCCGACGGCTGTCATCGACCCGACAGCGGTCATCGGCGCAGTGGCGCACATTGGCGCTTATGTGGTCATTGGTCCGAGGGTCAGGCTTGGCGATCACGCCACGCTGCTGCCTCATGTGGTGCTTTATCCCGGCGTCCAGGCCGGGAGCCACTTCTTTGCTCACGCTCATGCCGTAGTGCGAGAAGACTGCATTCTCGGCGACAACGTGACGCTCGAAAATGGCGTCGTCATCGGCGCGGACGGCTTCGGATTCGCCAAGAACGAGGTAGGCCACTGGGAGAAGATTCCGCAGTCGGGGCCGGTACGGATCGGCAACCGGGTGGACGTGCAGGCCAACGCCACCATCGACCGGGCGACGGTAGGCGAAACGCGCATCGGCGACGGCACCAAGGTCGACAATCTCGTCCAGGTGGGACACGCATCGCACGTCGGAGAGAACACGCTGCATCTGCGCACAGACGGGCCTGGCCGGCTCATCGGAGGTGGGCAACAACGTCATCCTGGCCGGGCAGGCAGGCGTCGCCGGCCACTGCACGGTGGGCGACGGGGTGATTCTGACCGCGCAGACCGGCAGTCTCGCACGACATTCCGGCAGGCAAGATGATCTCCGGCTCTCCGGGCTTCGACAATCGCGTATGGCTGCGTGCCGTGACCATCTTCCAGCGGCTGCCGGAGTTGCTTAAGCGGCTGGACCGGGTGGAAAAGAAGCTGGCGGCTCAGAATCCGACAGAAGCAGCGGTGACGGAGGCCAGAAGTGATGGCACGGTTGGGTCTGCGCCGGGAGATTCTGGCCGGGATTCTGATGTCGGCTGCTGGCCTGGGCGTCGGGATGCCACTCGTATCACGTCGACATGACAGTCGAAAACCGAACCGGCGGGGCGATTCAACTGCTGGAGGTGGATTATCCGAGCGCCAGCTTTGGGGCCGACAGCCTTGCGGCGGGCGCGGATCTTCCGCTATCGCATCCAGTTGCGCGGCAGCGGGCCGCTGAAGGTCCAGTACACCGGCAGCGATGGGCGGCAGAAACAGATCAGCGGACCCGCGCTGGCCGAGCGGCAGGAGGGCCGGATCGAGATTGTGCTGCTACCCGGCGGCAAAGCAGAGTTCCATCCCCAACTGACTCCGCAGCGGTAATCAAACGTATCTAACCCACATCGAAAACCTTAAAGCCGTAACGAAAACAGCTCCCCGCCGCTCTTGCCCGCCAAGTTCTCTCCGATAAAAAACTGGGAGGGCAAAATGCGCGCCAGCGCGTCCAGCAACAGCCGTCGCCAGTTTCGCGGGTTGCGGAAGCATGGGCATGCAGTGCGCCTGGCGACCTGCTTCCTCTCCATCGGACTCGCCGTCTGTATTCCGGGCGCTCTCTCCATGACCAACATGGTCTGGATTGCCAATTGTGTTCTGCTCGTATTCATGCTCTTGACCGTCTCTGTTGAGCTTGAGAGAGAGCGTGACACAGTGAGAGAACTCGAAAAGATCGCGGCCCTGCACGCCCTGGTGAGCGAGAACTCTCGCGATGCGATCATCCTCGCCGACCTCAGTGGACATCGCAGCTACGTCTCTTCGGCCGCGGAGCGCCTCGGTTGGAGGCCGGAGGATCTGCTGACGCAAGGAAGTCTTGAAGTGGTCCATCCCGAGGACCAGCCGAGGGCCCAGGCAATTGTCCGCGAGCTGAACGCCGGCCGCGAACATGCCATGATTGAATGCCGCGTCCGGAAGGGCGATGGCGAGTATATCTGGGTGGAGGCCAGCCTGCGTGTGGTGCACAGTCCCGAGACGGGAGTTCCATCTGGAATCCTCAACGTCGTCCGCGATGTCTCCGAGCGCAAGAAGGCCGAACAGAAGCTCCAGGAGGCCTACAACGCCGTCGAGGCTCTGGCGATCACGGATGCGCTGACCGGATTGGCAAATCGCCGCCGATTCGATCAGTACCTGACAGCCGAATGGCGCCGCAGCATGCGCGACCGCCAGCCGCTCTCCCTGCTCATGCTCGATGTGGATAAGTTCAAGGCCTACAACGACACCTATGGGCATCAGCGGGGCGACAGTTGCCTCAAGCAGATTGCGGAGGCATGCATGGATGTTGTCTCAAGGCCTGGAGATCTGGTGGCGCGCTTCGGCGGAGAGGAGTTTGTCGTTGTCCTGCCGAATACGGAGAACGAGGGCGCCGTCCATATTGCCGAAGAGATCTGCGAGGCTCTGCGAGGCCGCCGCCTGCCGCACACGGGCAATCCTCCCGGAATCGTCACGGTCTCCGCCGGCTGCGCCACGATGGTTCCCAAGTTTGGCAAGCACGCTCCGGACCTGATCGAGATGACCGACAAGGCGCTCTATCGAGCCAAATACAATGGGCGGAATCAGGTGTGCAACGGCAATGCCACCGAAGACAGTGAGGACGCGCAACTCCCCGCGCTCGCAAGAGGCTGCCGCCGGCAAGCCGGCTTGAGTATCTTCACTCTCAGACATGCGGGAACCAGGGGCGGAGCGATTCGACTCAATCGAGGAATCGTCCGCCGGCCTGTTCAGATGGCGTAAACGATGCGGCTCAGCGCACCATGCCATGGAAGAGCGGAGATTGCAGCAGGCTGCTGAACTGCGCATCGGTTGTGGCAAAGTGAATCGTCATGCGCCCGGAGTCGGAAGCGAGGGTCGTGGCGGTCAGCGCTTGTTTCTCAGCCTCGGTGCCGCTCATCTTGCGCACCGCCAGCGCGGCTGACAACAGCGAAGAGAGAGTGGCCGAGGCAAATGGATCGCCGGTCGAGATGGTGAGATCAAACTTGACGCCGTGCTGGAAGTCCATCGAGTACCAGGAGCCCTGCAACTTTTTGCGGATGGAATCAAAGTCGGCTACCGAACCGGCCTCGCCCATGATCTGGCCCATCATGGTCTGAGTGCCCTTTTTGTCCAGGATGCTCCACAACGGCGCGGAGTCCACAGCGTTCATCGCATCCATCATGGTCGCGTTATTGAGCAGGCTAGCCGAAACGCCGTCACGGGCATCGAGAGCCTTTCCCACCGCATCTGAATCGCCGAAGACCATCGTCGAAGCGTCGACGAAGCTAACCACCATGCCGGTCTTGGCCAGCGGATAAAGTTTGTTGGTGCGCACCAGCGTGGGCTTCACCTTCTGCTTGCGGAAGTTGGCGAGGATGTCCTGCACGGAGAACTGGCCCTGTGCGATTCCGACCATATCCAATCGGTCTCCCCCCTCCTTGGGGCGGAAGAGGACAAAGGCCAACTGCTCGACATCGTGATTCTCATTCAGGCCCGATTTTTGCAATGCTTCTTCAAATCGCTTGAGTTCGGGCGGCATGACGCGGTCGCGCAGATCCGAGGCCGAGGTCGAGTTCTCCATCGCGTGGTAGTCGATGGCCACCAACTGCTGTACGTCATGCGGAATGGCATTGCGGGCATCGGTAGACAACTGGGCCGCCTGCATGGAAGCAGCCGCGACGAAGAAAAGAGCCGGAATTAAAACTCTCACATATGCTTTCAACGATTTCATCCTCCACAGATACGGCGGTTCACGGATTCGCGAACGGGAGCCGGATTCCAGCCCCGATCCCCTATTTAGACTCGATAGTCAATGACGCCGTCTCTGTTCCACCTTCATTTTACCTGTCAAACGTCAAAGCGACGCGGATCTCAAGCCGCCGGGGCCGCTCCTGCCTCTCCCGGCCACGCCAAAGGAGCCGCAAGGCGGCGCTCGAGGATCTTGGTTTGCTCATCGAACCCAACCAATTGACGCATCCACTCGCTCTCCCGCTCACAGGCGGCCTCGGGAAGCAGGCCGACGATTTCGCCTTCGACGGGAGTGGCCTTGTGCCGCGAGGCCAGAGTCGAGGCGGCGCGAAAGACCTGCGAGAGCGGCGTCACGTGAAAGTCGGTGATATTCATGGTGAGCTGCGCCCGGCCCTGTGCAAGCACTCCCATAGCCTTGAGACCCTTGAGTCCGCCCGACGCGGCGCGAATCTCACGAGCAATGGCGCGCACAACGGCAACGTCGGCCGAATTGAAGTAAATGTTGTAGGCCACGAGGAACTTCCGTGCGCCCACGGCGCAAGCGCCCGCGGTCGGATGCAGTGTGGGACCACCAATGTCCGGGCGCCGGGAGGAGTCCTTACCGGCCGCCTCGCGCAGCCCCTCGAACTGGCCGCGGCGCACCTCTTCAAGATTGGCTCGATCAGGCCTCGCGGCCGCCGCCTCGTAGAAGAAGACCGGCACATTGAAGCGGCGCCAGATCTCCAGTCCCGCCTGCCGAGCCAGCAGTACGCACTGCTCCAGCTTGATGCCCGAGATCGGCACAAAGGGAATCACGTCAGCTGCGCCGATGCGGGGGTGAACTCCCTGCTGGCGCGTGAGGTCAATCAGTTCGGCGGCCTTGCCCGCGCCGCGCACGGCAGACTCGACCACCGCCGCGGGATCGCCGGCAATCGTCACGACAGAGCGATTGTGGTCGGCGTCCATCGACCAGTCGAGCAGATAAACTCCCTCGACGCGCATCGCAGCCACGATGGCCTCGACCTTGCGGGCATCTCTGCCCTCGGAGAAGTTCGGTACGCACTCGACTACGGCTTCGCTCATCGTCTCCTTCAACAGATCACTTCCAGAACGTGTAGCCGACTTGCATCTGAATGCTTGCGTTGACGCCGGGATTGCGATCGCCCAGCGAGGCCGAGGAGATGTGGACGGCGTTCACTCCCAGGTCGATCGACCGCGTGGGACGGATGAAGTAGTGGACCCCTCCTCCGCCCTGGGGCGAGAAGTTCCACACGCAGGTCCCACCGTCGAGCATGACTGTCTGGCCGTTAATCGTCTGCGTGCTCTGCAGGTTCGGCGGGAACTTGTGGGTGGTGTAGATGAGCCCGCCCGCACCCTGCAACCAGGGCTGAAAGCGGCGCGACCGGGTGAGAAAGTTCCAGCGCAAAATCACCGGTGTCAGGCTGACGCCGCGGAAGGTGCCGCCTCCCGTTGCCAGAGTGCATGGAACTCCGCCTTCGCAGATATACAACGCCGTGTGAGGAGCAGGAGTATAGGCCTGCCAGAGCGGCATGATGTTTCCGCCAAGCTCGAACTGGCCACTGAAGATGCCGGCATGCACAACCGGGCTCAGTGGCTTGCCCAACTGAAAGCCAGCCGAGAGAAACTTATAGTCCGTGCGATTGCCTAAGCCATTGCCGTAGTTGATAAACGGGCCGTACTCCCAGCTCCTGTTTTCGCGAACTCGGGCTACGGGGTTGTTTTGCAAGTCGCTTAGTCCCCCGGCTTTGATAGTCTTCCCATCCGATGCGCCCACAGCGGAGCCGCTTGGCGGCTGGGCGTCAACGAGTTGTGTAGCCCCCGTGATGGTCCCAGCCATCAAGACAAACGCGAACAGCTTTGCGATTGGTGTCAACGTTCTTCCCTTCCCTCAAGAAAAGTCTTGAACTCCCATAAAAAGGCCGCCTCAATCGGGCGGCCTTTCGAGCGCCTAATGTGACTCGCTTTATCCGGCCGCCGCTTCCATCTGCGCTTCGTCCATATCGAAGTTCGAATAGACGTTCTGGGTGTCGTCGAGGTCTTCCAGCACTTCGAGCAAACGCATCATCTGGCCGGCGGCATTGCCTTCTAGCTTGGTGTAAGTGGAAGCGACCATGGTGACTTCGCTCATCACCGTGGGTATGCCGGCAGCTTTTACGGCCGCGGCAACCGCTTCGTGCGCGGCTGGTTCGGTCACAATCTCCCAGGTATCGCCTTCGTCGTTCAGGTCTTCGCCGCCATGTTCCAGCACGATATCCATCAGCTGCTCTTCGGTAGCCGCACCCTTTTCGACGGCGATCAGGCCCTTCTTCGAGAACATGAAGCGCACCGAGCCGGATTCACCGAGATTGCCGCCGTTTTTCGAGAAGGCATGGCGGATCTCGCTAACCGCGCGGTTACGATTGTCGGTGAGCACATCGACGATGATGGCCACACCGCCGGGGCCGTAGCCCTCAAAGGAGATCTCTTCGTAGCTGACGCCTTCCAGTTCGCCGGTGCCGCGCAGGATCGCGCGCTTGATGTTGTCCTGCGGCATATTCTCGGCCTTGGCGGCCAGAACGGCGGTGCGCAACCGGGCATTGGTGTCGGGGTTGCCGCCGCCCTTGGCAGCGACCGCGATTTCCTTGAGCAGGCGGGTGAATATCTTGCCGCGCTTGGCATCCAGCGCGCCCTTCTTGTGCTTGATTGTGGCCCATTTTGAATGGCCGGACATGGGAACCTCAGTGATAGTGAAAGATAGGGCGCGGGCACGCGCCTGACCTTGTGAGTATACCATCGGCGGCGGTTGGCTTGCTGCCGGATCATCCGGCAACTTAGGGCAATTGCATGAATGCAATTTGCAGATTATTTCCCGCATCCTGCTACTCTGAACTCATCCCGCATCTCAGAACCTCGTCGGACTACATCGAGGCATCTTGGGCGGAATCCGGCATCGAAGAAAGAGCCACTCCGCAGGCTCTAAAAAGTGGCAGTTTCTCTATTTTTTTGCTCAAATTTGAGGCATTTCTGGCCACTCTTCTGCCGATTTCAGAGGCTCTTCATGACACCTTCAATTGCACATTCGCAGAAAATAAACGGGTTAGGTCGGATTTCCTTCGCGAAATGTGACCCCACCCCCACCCCACCCCCCAATCACCGTGAAACTGAGTGATGGAATTGCCCTGTCCGGCAACTCTTCTCGCCATTCAAGGCGCGCCAGGCAGCTAGAAGCTCCTCTTGCGCCCGACGGTATCCTTGGGTTCCCGAATTGCATCGAGTGCAGGAATGGTCATCTGTCGAAATATGCGGTCGACCTCCTCGGCGGAGAGCTTGATACGGCGATCGAGCCACCAGGTCACAACCGCCAACACCGCCCCGGTGACGTACTGCGTCGCGAGGTCGACTGCAATCCCAGGTCGGCCGCGACGATCCGAAGAATGAAGATCCTTACGCACCAGATCGGCCAGCAGACGGCGCATCTGCCTCTCTACAATCACTCCGCTCTCGCGCCCAACGATGGCCCTGTAGAGCTTCCGATGGCTGTCAACGTGTCTAAAGTAGGCAAGGCTGAATGCGAGCGGGGATCGCTCCCCGGCATGATCTTCCGCAGCGCCCTGCCAACCCTCTTCCAAGTGCTCCCGCAACAGTTCTAGACAGCTGCGGAGAAGATCCTCTTTGCTGCGAAAGTGCAGGTAAAAGGTGGCCCGTCCCACGTCGGCCCGGTCCAGGATCTGCTGAACGCTCATCCGCTCATAGCCCAACTCGACCATCAGCTCAAGCAACGCGCCTTGCAGCGCCTGACGGGTTCTCCTCACTCGCTTGTCTGTCTTTTCCTCTGTCATGTCAAACCGAACAAACGACGCGGCATTGTTTAACAACGAACAACATCGAAGGGTTTGTGCTTTCTCTCCTGGTTTCCGAACAGTATGTTCAATAACGAGCAGCGGCTTTGTCAAGCCGCCCCACGCACTTTGAAGGGGGAAGGAATGAAAAGCAACAACAAATTCGAAGACGCCCACAGCCACATGTGGCTGGTAGGCGTCGCGGGAGTCCTCGCCGGAGCGGCGCTGATGATCTATGTGCCATCTCTCAAACCCGTCTCCAGCGTGCTTTTACTCTTTGCAGGATTTCATCTTGTTGGTGCCGCTGTGCTGTTCGCCTCGCTCTACATCATGGTGGGACGCAAAGCTGGACACTGGTTCCGGCCAAAAGCCGAGCGCGAGAGTGCCGGATACGACTTCGGCTGGGCTCCCGCATGGACGTACGGCCCGTGGATTGCCGCGCTGGTCCTTGCCGCGATTGCCGTCGTGGTTCAGGTTGCAGCGCCCACGTGGTGGCCGGTGGCGATGGGATTGACGTTGTTGGCAGCCAGCGAGTTTGCCGGTGGCTTGACTGTCCGGGCGGCTGCGCGCTATTCGGATGCGGTTCTGCCGGCGGTCGATCTGCTCAGCCACGACGACAGCCTCGTGCTGGATGCAGGCTGTGGCGCGGGCCGGACTACGATTGCCCTGGGACGCGCATATAAGAAGATTCGCATCGTTGACCTGGATCGTTTTGATTCCGATTACATCGAGGGCGGTGGGCTCCATCTGCTCGAAGGAAACCTGCGCCTCGCCGGCATGAGTGAGCTTGTGCGAATCGAGCGCGGCGACCTGACTGCGCTGCCATTCGAGGACCAGAGCTTCGATGCCGTGGTGAGCGCTCATGCCATTGATCATCTGGGACCCCGAAAAGAGCAGGGGCTGTGCGAGGCGATGAGAGTCCTGAAGCCGGGTGGACGCCTGTTACTGATCGTGTGGGCGCCAAGTTGGAGCATGTTCGCCGTGGCCAACGTGCTCGCGTTCACTCTCTCACCGAAGCGGGCCTGGAGGCGAATGGCGGCGAACGCGGGTTTCACATTAAGCGACGAGGGCAACTTCAACGGCGTCTGGTTCGCTCTGCTGAAGAAAGACGAGTGCGAGTAAATCAAAGCCCGCCGTTCTTCATCTTCAGTCTTCGAGACGAAAGACATTTGCGCGCCAAGGTAATCCGCACAAACGATGAAAGGCCTGCTCTCGCTGCCCGCCGGAAGCTGATACCCTAGAAGCATGAAATTTGGGGTTCTCGTCTTTCCTGGCTCCAACTGCGACCACGATACCTACAACGTGATTGCCGAAGTGGCTCATCAGCCTGTCACTTTTCTCTGGCACGACTCCGAAGACCTCCAGGGCGTCGATGCGGTGCTCGTTCCGGGCGGTTTTGCCTACGGCGATTACCTGCGCACCGGGGCCATTGCGCGCTTTTCGCCGGTGATGCAGTCGGTGAAGCGCTTTGCCGACGGCGGCGGCCTGGTGGTGGGCATCTGCAACGGCTTCCAGATTCTCACCGAGTCGGGCCTGCTGCCGGGCGCGCTGATGCGCAACGCCGGATTGAAGTACATCTGCAAGCAGGTTCATCTTCGCGTGGAAACCGACCGATAGTCCCTTTACAAACCAGCTCGTGAAGGGCGAGGTGCTGCAGCTTCCCATCGGCCACATGGAGGGTAATTACTTCTGTGAGCCGGAAGTGTTGAAGCGGCTCGAGGCCGAGGACCGGATCGCCTTCCGGTACGCCACCCCAAGCGGAGAGATCACCCCGGAAGCGAATCCGAACGGCTCGCTGAGCAACATCGCGGGCATTCTCAACGAGAAGAGAAATGTGCTGGGAATGATGCCGCACCCGGACCGGTCGAGCGAGCTGATTGCTTGGATCGGCGGATGGCTGGAAGATCTTTGCCTCGATGATCGAGGCGCTGGCGACCCATTGAGCTTCCTGAGTAAGTGTTGGGAGCTGACAGCGAATGATCGACATTCACAATCACCTGATCTACGGAGTGGACGACGGATCGCCCGACCTGGACACCTCGCTGGCCATGGCGCGGGAGGCCGCGGCAGACGGCATCACACACATCGTCTGCACCCCGCACGCCAGCGAGCGCTATCCCTATCAAGCTCCGCTGATTGAAGAGCGTTTTGCGGAATTGCGCGAGCTGCTGGATGGCCAGATGGAATTGAGCCTGGCGTGCGACTTCCATATGTCGGCGGAGAATATCTATGAGGCGGTGGCCAACCCCCTGCGCTATTCGATCGACGGCAAGGGCTACCTGCTGATCGAATTCCCCAATACAGCGATTCCGCCTCAGATCAACGACGCCATGCTGATGTTGCAATCGGCCGGGTATACGCTCGTCATCACCCACCCGGAGCGATGCCCGGCGGTGCTGATCCAGCCCGAGATGCTGGCTGAATGGATTCGCAAAGGCAGCCTGGTTCAGGTGACCGCCGGGTGCTTTGTATGGGCGATTCGGCAAGATGGCCGAGGCCTTTTCGAATGAACTGCTGGAGCGCAACTGGATTCACTTTCTGGCCACCGATGCGCACAACACCCAATGGCGTCCGCCGCATTTGAAAAAGGCCTACAACTATGTAGCCAAGCACGCAGGCGAAGAGACGGCGCAACGGCTGTGCGTGACCAATCCGCAGGCTGCGGTGGAGGGAGCGCCGTGGCCGGCGCAGCCCGAGCCCATGGGACTCTGGGATCGAACGCCGCTGAAGTTTCACGCCAAGCGCTTTGCCGCCGCGCCCCAGAAGAGCGAGACATCGGAGAACACCGGCGGCGAAGATTCGCAGGCCGCAAGACCCGGCTTGTTGAGGCGGCTCTTCGCGAAGATAGATTAGCTGCAACCTACAACCCCAGCCCGCCATCGACCGTCAGGATTTGGCCGGTGATGAAGTGCGGCCCGGCGGCAAAGAAGAGCACCGCCTGGGCGACGTCCTCTACACTGCCGTTGCGCTGCATGGGGGTCTTCAGCGCAAAATGCGCGGCCTGGCGGGCGTCGCTCTCGTCCAATTCGATCCAGCCGGGTGCGACGCAGTTAACGCTCACCTCGGGGGCAAAGGCCTTCGCCATCGCCTGTGTCAGCATGTGCAGTGCAGCCTTTGATGCGCAATAGTGCGCGTGAGCCGCCCAGGCTTTGATCCCTCCCAGCGAGCCGATGTTGACGATGCGGCCTTCTGTGGCGCGCAGATGAACGATTGCCTCGCGGGCGACGAGAAAAGGCGCACGGGCATTGGTCTCGAAGACCACATCCCACTGGTCGACCGTGAGCGAATCGAGCGGGGCGGATTGAAAGACGGCTGCGTTGTTCACCACGATGTCAAGACGATCAAAACAGCCCACGGCCGCAGCCACGGCAGCACGCACCGAGGCCTCGGAGCGGACATCGCATTCGACCGCCAGGGCGCGGCGGCCAAGACTCTCAATCTCGTGTGCGGTTTCGGCAGCTTCGGCTTGCGAATTGCGGTAAGTGATGGCCACATCGGCTCCGGCCTCTGCTAAAGCCAGCGCAATGCCCCGGCCAACGCGCCGTGCGCCGCCTGTGACAAGCGCCGATCTGCCGCTGAGAGGATGGTCGGTCATCGTTGCCTTGAATGGCAGGGATCTATTTGGGCGGCTGCTGCGATTGGCCGGACTGCGCGTCGGGCTTGTCTTTTGAGTCTGGAGCCGAGCCGGCATCGGACGAGGAACCCGCAGCCTTGTCATCATCCTTGGCCGCGCCAGCGGACGCGTTTGCAGGCTTCTCGCCATGCGGATTCTTGCCGGCGTCCGCCGACTGGCCGTGATCCTTGTAAATGGAGTACTGCTCGCCTGGACGCTTCAGCCGGATCTCGAGCGCCATCTCATCCTTGTCGACCTTGAAGTCCCCTCCGTAGGTCTGGAAGCCTTTGGCGATGATCTGCAGCCGCACCGTGTCGCCGATGGGCAGCACGTCGATGACGGTCTTGCCATCCTCGTTGGTCTTCAGCTCCATGTTGCCCTTGCTCTTCTCGCCCTCGATCGGGTGGAAGATGACCGCGGCTCTTTCAATGGGCTTGCCATCGAAGTCGCGCACGACGGTGACCTCGACGCGCGCGGTCGGCAACGGCGCCTTGTACTTGCGGCCACGTTTGGATGCGCTCCTTTGGCCGTCGGCAGCGAGCGAGCAAAGAACCAGAAGTAGAGAGGCTACTAGAACGTAGGGTCGAACTTGAGAACGGGAAAGCATGGTCTCCATTGTATATGGTTTACACCCCCTCGATTAGATCTGCTAGATCTGCATTGGTCTGCGTTTGGTGAGATTTTCTGGAAGCTTAGACTCCTTCCGGCCGCAATTGGCTACCCTAGGCGACGAAACTGTTGAATGGAGAATTGCAACAGATTGGTTACCGGAATGATCGCGGCTTCGCTGTCATACATCCTTAGCGTCGTACACTCATATTTACGCAAAGAAAGGCTTGACAAACCCTATCAAACTTACCTATCGTTAGCAATTGGAAGGCGAGAGTGCTAGCACATGGCTGGCGAAACTGCTCGACCGGGAGATCCGTTCAGAATTTTGGGGCGGAAGACCCGCAATTCCGAGAGGTTTTTTCTGCAATAACCACCCAAATTCCGCGGCGGGGCACTGCCTTTCCGCGCATCCCTGAATCGATAACGAAGGAGAAGCAAAGCAATGGCATCAACATCCGTAGCGACGACATTCACCCCGCTTCACGATCGCATCCTCGTCCGCCGCCTGGAAGAGGGCGAGACCATCCGTGGTGGCATCATCATCCCCGACAGCGCCAAAGAGAAGCCCCAGGAAGGCGAAGTGATCGCCGTGGGCAAGGGCAAGTCCAACGACGAAGGCAAGGTCTTCCCCCTGGACGTGAAGGCTGGCGACAAGATCCTCTTCGGCAAGTACTCCGGCACCGAGATCAAGATCGACGGCGAGGAGTTTCTTGATCATGCGCGAGGAAGAAGTCCTCGGCATCGTGAAGAAGTAGCTTACCAGTGGTCAGTAGACAGTGGTCAGAGATGGCCACTCACGATTGCATCCTTGCTGACCGCGGAATTCGCCACTAGATACCAAAACTTAACCTTTAAAACTGATCACTGAACAATGTTCACTGATCACTGGAGAGCAAAAATGGCAAAGCAGATTTTGCACGGTGAAGATTCCCGTCAGGCAATTTTGCGCGGCGTAAACACGCTGGCGGACGCAGTGAAGGCGACGCTCGGACCCAAGGGCCGGAACGTTGTCATCGAGAAGAAGTTCGGATCGCCGACCATCACCAAGGACGGCGTGACGGTGGCCAAAGAGATCGAGCTGAAGGACCCGCTGGAGAACGTGGGCGCACAGCTCGTCCGTGAAGTTGCATCGAAGACCTCCGACGTGGCCGGCGACGGAACGACAACGGCGACGGTGTTGGCGCAGTCGATCTTCCGCGAAGGCGTGAAGACGGTTGCGGCCGGCGCGAATCCGACGGCTCTGAAGCGCGGCATCGACAAGGCCGTGGCAGCGATCATCGGCATCCGCGACAAGGACGGCAAGTGGACCAAGGGCGGCGCTCTGGGCAAGCTGTCGAAGCCTGTGAACGAAGGCTCCGTAGCCCAGGTGGGCGCGATCTCGGCCAACGGCGACCAGGAGATCGGCGACATCATTGCCGAGGCAGTGAAGGTTGTGGGCAAGGATGGCGTGATCACCATCGAAGAGTCGAAGACGATGCACACGGGCCTGGAGACGGTCGACGGCATGCAGTTTGACCGCGGCTACCTGAGCCCCTACTTCGTCACCGACGCCGAGCGCCTCGAAGTGATTCTGGAAGAGCCCTACATCCTGATCTACGAGAAGAAGATCTGCGCGATGAAGGACCTGCTTCCATTGCTGGAGCAGGTTGCACGTGGCGGCAAGCCGCTCTTGATTATTGCTGAGGATGTTGAAGGCGAAGCTCTGGCAACTCTCGTTGTGAACAAGCTGCGCGGCACGCTGAACGTGGCTGCGGTCAAGGCTCCCGGCTTCGGCGATCGCCGCAAGGCGATCCTGGGCGACATCGCCATCCTGACCGGCGGCAAGGCCATCACCGAGGATCTGGGCATCAAGCTGGAAGGCGTGAAGCTCGAGGATCTGGGCAAGGCCAAGCGCATCACGATCGACAAGGACAACACCACAATCGTCGACGGCTCCGGCAAGGCCTCTGACATCGAAGGCCGCGTCAAGGAGATCCGTTCGCAGATTGAGAAGACCACCTCGGACTACGACAAGGAAAAGCTGCAGGAGCGGCTGGCCAAGCTGGTGGGCGGCGTTGCCATCATCAAGGTTGGCGCAGCTACCGAGACCGAGTTGAAGGAGAAGAAGGCTCGCGTCGAGGATGCACTGCACGCGACTCGCGCGGCAGTCGAGGAAGGCATCGTCCCCGGCGGCGGCGTGGCGCTGGTTCGTGCGATTCCTGCAGTTGACGAGCTGATCAAGACGCTCGAAGGCGACGAGAAGATCGGCGCACAGATTGTTCGCCGTTCGCTCGAAGAGCCGCTGCGGCAGATCGTCGCCAATGCCGGCGAAGAGGGCGCGGTGGTCGTGGCCAAGGTTCTGGAATCCAAGGACCCGCACTTCGGCTACAACGCGGCGACCTCGGTCTTCGAGGACCTGGTGAAGGCCGGCGTCATCGACCCCACCAAGGTGACCCGGACGGCACTGCAGAATGCGGCATCGATCGCCGGACTGCTTCTGACCACCGAAGCATTGGTTGTCGAGATTCCGGAGCCCAAGTCCGCACCGGCCGGCGGCGGACACGGCGGCGGCATGGACGGCATGTACTAAGAACAGGGATCAGAGATCAGGGGTCAGAGATCAGCTAAAGTCTGGCCCCGGTTCTCTGATTCGATTGATCCCGATTCAAAGGACTCACGAACCAAAAAGGCCTCCAGCTTCGGCTGGAGGTCTTTTTCTGCACACGAAAAACTATTTCCGGGACAAGCATTCCCTTGCCGCCGGGGCGGCCTGAGGAAATTGCCGTACGCAATCTCCTGGAAGGCTGGTTGCTAAGAGGCCATCACGGCGATCTTCGCGGAAGCCATGGATGCCGGGGTTGGTACCGGTTGGGGCCGCATCGGGCGCAGCCATCCAGCGGAGAGCCAGGAACGCGGGATCGAGAACTCAGACCATCCGCAATCGAGGCAGACCATCACATCTGGTGAGGGCGTCATCGGAGGATGACTCAGCGTGCGAAGGCAGTTGCGATAGAGACGAATCTCTGCGGGAATGACGGAGACGGAGGAGGATTGACACTTCGGGCAATTCATGAATACACCTCTGAGATAAAAGCATCAGGGCAACGCAAGCTCTACAAGCGGGGCAGATTGCTCAAATCTAATCTCGTTTGGTTCTGGTTTTCAATCATTATTGTCCAAAACGACAAGATACGCCATAGTTTTCAACACTTAGGTAATCTTGTTTTCATTATATGAAATATGTTTGAACCTTTTCGTTGCACGTTTGGCCCACTTTCTTTGCGCTTATTCCCTCTGCAATTCAATGCCGGCGGCCGGGAGACTACGCGGAGAGTTGTACCGCCGACCTCCTTTCTGGCCGGAGCCGGCCGGGGGCGGCGGTACACCTACTGCGGGTAAACGCCTTCGGGGGTATGGGTGGGGTGGAGGTCAGGCCGCCGGTTTGGAGGACGCGGGCTGGCAGCGAACCGTGGTGAGCGCGACCTGCGCGGCATAGAGGAGCTTGGTCCCCTGATTGTCAGTAATTGCGCCGATGAGCATGGCGTTCGTGACGCAAGCGACAAAGTCGCGAATGTTCTCGTGTCCGGAGAGTGAAGGCATGGCATCGAGGTAGGCTTTTTCGGCCACTTCAGAGACGGCGAAGTCGTCTTTGTGTCATGCTTTTTCGGCTTTGTAGGCGAATGTCCAAGCGTTCATGCAGCGCTCGACGGCGGGGTTTGGGTTGCTTCAGTCATGCTGGTTTCTCCCTCGGGTACCTGCGGTGTGGCAAACGGCTCGCCACTCGCTCGCATAGGCTTGTCTGCACTCTGACTTTCGCATGGAAAGAGCGAAGGTTTGGGCAATGGGTGCTAGGTGTATGTCGGGCATAGATTCGTGACGGAGCCTACAGCGTGGGTTGCTGGCACTGTTTTGAGTTGGAGCCATGGGCCAGAGCTTTATTGCTGACACGGTCAACCAGACGCTGTTGTTTCCTCCATCGCTTCTCGATTGGCTTCCAGAGGGCCACTTAGCGCGCTTTCTTTTGGATGTGGTATCAGCGATGGATCTGAGCGCGATCTACATGTCCTATCAGGAGAAGGATGGTTGCGGGCAGGCAGCTTATGCGCCGGAGATGATGGTCCGTCTGCTGTTGTACGGCTATGCGCGGGGCGTCTACAGTTCGCGCAAGATTCAGAGGCGCACCTTCGAGGAGGTGGCCTTCCGTTATCTTCCCGGCGACCAGCACCCCGACCACGCCACCATCGCCGAGTTTCGTAAGCGTCATCTGGAGGCACTCTCGGGTCTTTTCACGGAGGCTCTGCTGCTTTGTTCGGAGGCAGGACTGGTGAAGCTGGGCCATGTGTCGATCAACGGCACCAAGATCAAGGCCAACGCCAGCCGGGGTCCCCAAGGACAGGTCTTCGTCCTTGGGGTGGAAGCAAGCACAAGGCGATGAGTTACAAGCGCATGAACGAGACCGAGGCGCGGCTGAAGCATGAGATCGATGTGCTGGTGTGCGCAGCGAGCAACCTGCTGAAGCTGTTCCGGGCCCGCCGGGTTCAAAAAATGGCATAAAGCGGCGGGAAACGTGGCAGTCTTACCCGAAACTGCACAGAAAGCGTGCAGTAAGCTACCAACGGGATTACTGCCTGCGCGCCCCAGTTCGAACACCAACCCTGCAAACCGCTGAATCGGCCTTTGCAAAACGCTATGCCCGACATACACCTAGATCGGATTGAGCACAGAATTGGCAGGAATCGGCTTTCTTCTGGAGTTTCTGGGCAGATTCCGGTCGAGAAGGCTCTTGTAGTATTGCGCGGTAAGTCCCAGAACGTGTTCATTGACGTAGTGGTCAAGGACCCAGGCACGCGCAGCCTGGCCCATGCGGCAGCGGCGCTGAGGGTTGTGCAGCAATTGAAGCACTGACTCGCGGATGGCAACCGGATAACCGGGAGGAATGAGCAGCCCGGTCACCTCGGGCACCACAGCATCGCGGGAGCCGGTCGCCAACGTAGTCACCACGGGAATCCCGGTGGCTGCGGCCTCAAGAACGACATTCGGGAACCCTTCGCGCCATGTCGGCAAAACCATGACGTCCATCATGCGATAGTAGGGCGCGGTGTCTGCAACATACCCGGTGTAATGAATGCGCGGATGGTTCTCGATGCGAGAACGTAGAGCGCTGCTGAGCGCATCTTCAGAGGCGTCGAACCAGCCGACCAAGAGTAAATGCGTGTCAGGCTTTGCAGCCAGAATGGCATCGAAGGCCTCGATCAGCTCCGGGACTCCTTTATCGCGGGTCAACCTGCCAACAAAGCCCACAACATGGGCATCGGGCGGAAGGTCAAGCCGGTCGCGAAGGCTGCCCGGTCCAGGATGAAAGCGCTCGATATCGACGCCGTTGCTGCTGCCGTTGCCCAGCAGGCGCAGTTTACTCTCCGGCGCAACGCCCAGAGCGATGGCCCGGTTGCGCAAACTGTCACTGTTGCACAGCACGGAATGAGAACAGGCGGAAGCGATTTGCTCCGTGGCCAGCAGGATGCGGCGCTTGATTCCGGTGCAGGTCTCGAGCTTGAGGCCGCGCAGGAAGTAGACCCTGACCGGCACGCGGCAGAGCACGGCAGCAATCGATCCGAGCAGGCCTGCCTTGGGAGTGCTGAACTCGGTCATATCCGGCTTGAGCCGCCAGATCAGCCAGCAAAGACGCAGCAGCGATAGCAGATCCGCCAGGGGCGCGATCTCTCGCCGCATGGGAATCGCCACCGACTCAACACCCTCCTGGGCGGCCGTGCGAGTGAGCAACGCGCCAGGGCTTGAAACCAGCGTGACTCGAAAACCCGCATCTTGCAGGGCGCGCAGACGGCCCTGAAGAACCAGACAGGTCTGTGCGCTTGAAATGCCAACCAGGATGTGAAGGCTTTGAGCGGCGCGGGTCTGCTGAACCGGGCGAGCAGCCAAGGAAAAGAAACGCTGGCGTACAGCTAGAAAATCAGAAAGAAAACCGGCATCGACACGATCTCCCCGACGGTTGAACACGAGTCCCTCCCCATAGGACCTTCGCGTCCCGATATGAATCCGGAATCGGAAACGTTTATGGAAAGGTGCTCGACAGCTTCGAGAGCTCTTGCGTATCAGACGCTCTACCGGGCCCCACGCCCTGGAACGTCGACTCTCGTTTGCCGCCTCAGCCGCTTCCCTCGTGACAACGCAGATGAAGCCTGGATATCTGGAGCAATGTGGAAACTGTGGAAACAGTGGAAATCAGTAGTGACAGGAAACATTAGTCGTCTTGAGGGTGTCAAGAGGAACTTTTCCACAGGAAAACCAGGCACTAATTAAGGGCGAGGAAGTACCCTCAAATAGACCCTGTCACATTTCTGAGGATGGATGCATGCCCACGAGTCGCCGGCCCAGAGTGCTTTTGCTGATCCCTCATCTTGGCGGCGGCGGGGCAGAGCGCGTGATGGAGTTGCTGGCGCGTGGGCTCGATCGAGAAAAATACGAGTTACACATGGGCCTGCTTACACAGGATGAAAACGCAGAAAAGGCGCCGCCAGACTGGGTTTGCGTGCATGCGCTGGGCGCGCGGCGAGTGCGCGCCGGAGCGCTTCGACTGCTTGGCCTCATTCGGCGGCTGAAGCCGGACCTGATTCTTTCCGGCATGTTTCATTTGAACTTTTTGGTGCTTCTGCTAAGGCCTTTGTTTCCACGAGGAACGTGTGTTCTGGTGCGCCAAAACGGCACGGTTTCAGCGGCACTTGCCTCGGGTTGTCAACCTTGGTACACCCGATTTCTTTACCGAATGCTCTACCGCAAAGCGAATCGGGTGATCTGCCAGGCGCAATCGATGGCCGACGATCTTGCCAAGGAATTGAGGCTCAAAGAGAGCCGGATCGCCGTGCTGCCCAATCCGGTGGATGTCGAGGAGATTCGCAACCACTGTGGCGCGAGTCGAGAGTTGAAGGCCGGCCACGGTCCTCATCTGCTGGCCGTGGGACGGCTTTCGCGGGAGAAGGGCTTCGATCTGCTGCTGCGGGCATTCGACTCTGTCAGGAGACAGTTTCCTGAGATCACTCTGTCGATCGCCGGGGATGGTCCGGAAGAGGCTGCTCTGAAGGCCGAATGCAATGCGCTCGGACTGGACTCTGCCGTGAGTTTTGCTGGGCACATCGCGCATCCCTGGAGGTGTTTCGCGGACGCAACGCTGTTTGTGCTTGCCTCGCGGCACGAAGGCATGCCCAATGCTCTGCTGGAGGCGGCTGCCGGCGGACTGCCGATCGTCGCAATGCCAGCTTCAGGGGGCGTGGTGGAACTGCTGCGCGGCCGACCGGGAGTGTGGCTCGCATCCGAGGTCTCCGCTGAAGCGCTGGCCGCTTCCCTGCTTGCTGCTCTTCAAAGCCTGCGGCCGGGCGAGCGCTTTGATCACGCATTTGTCGAAGAGTTTCGGATGGACCGGGCGATTCGCGCCTATGAAGAGCTGATCGACCGGAGTCTTGAAGAGAAGCAGTTGTGATTCGCGCGGCGACCCAGATGGACGCGGAATCTGCTTGGAGACCTCGCTTCAGATTTCCGCGCTATAGTCCGCCACCGGCTCGGCGCCTGCCGCGCTGACTCGCGCCGCGCTCGAACGATGGCGAGAGAATGGAGCGGCCATCAGCCAGTAGACGACCGGCCCCAGCAGGGCCACCACCGCGGCCAGCAGCAGCGCAGAGATGGAGCCGATCTGCTCTCCGCGAGCGGCGTAGAGCGCATAGGCGATCAGCACCGAAGGCCCGACGCCCAGCGCGCAGGCGAAGGCGAGATTTCCGGCCTTGAAGGGGCGCTTGAGGTTGGGTTCGCGAATGCGCAAGACCACGAGCGCGACAAACTCCAGCATGAGGCTGGAGCCGTAGAGCACGAGGTCGATGGAGATGAGCCGCTCAAAGGGCATGCTCAGCGCCGCTGCCCACGCCGTTCCGCAGAGCAGAACACTCACCCACGGCACGCGGTGGCGGTTGCAGCGGGCGAGAACCTTGGGTAGCATTCCGTCTTCGGCCATGGCCATGGGCACGCGCGTGTAGCTCAACACCAGGGCGTTGAACATGCCCACTCCATTCATTGCGCCGCCGGCAATCACCGCCAGCCCGAGCAAAGGCCCACCAAGAACCACCGCAACATCCACCCAGTCGCCTGTGGAGAGATTCGCCGCTGAGATGCCCGCCGCAGCCATGGCTCCGAGCGGAATCAGGTAGCCAACGGCCACAAGAATCGTCGCAAGGACCATTGCCTTGGGGTAGTTGCGCTGCGGGTTCTCGACCTCGTCGGCCACGGTGGCTGCGTTGTCCCAGCCCATGTAGTTCCACATGGCGACTTGTATGGCGATGGCGATCCCGCCTTCTGTGTGCGCATGAGTCCATTGCACGGCAGGGTGAAATGCAAACCAGTGCCAGAAGCCAAGCCCCGCGAGAATGGCGAAAGGCGAGAGCAGCAGCACAAAGAGCACCATGGAGCCGTTGCCGACTGAAGGCGCGCCGAGCAGGTTCCAGGCGGCGCAGACCACGATCACCAGCAGCGCCCATCCGAAGCGGCCCCAGCCAGCAGTGAGCGAAGGATCGAGCTTGCCCAGATAGCTCACGAAGAGAGCCGGGTAGATGGCCATGTCAAAGATGCTGGCCGCGAGCGAGAGCCAGCCCTCCTGAAAGCCCCAGAAAGGCCCCATCGCGCGCCGCACCCAGACGTAAAAGCCGCCATCGGCGGGAATCGCGCTGGCCAGTTCGCCCACCATGAGCGCCGTCGGCAGGCTCCAGATAAACGGCAGGATAAGAAGAATCAGAATCGCGATGCCGTAGCCTGCGCCGCCCAGGATGTCTTCAATGCCGTAGGGCCCGCCCGAGACCATGAAGTAAGTGGCGGCGACCAGGGGAAGAAGCAGCATCTTTCCCCGAAGCCCGCTGCGAAAAAATGCCCATCGAGGCGAGGGTCGTGGGCCGGTCTGAAGAGCAGGGCGCATCAACTTAAATCTAACAACAATTTGCCGCCCGGAGAGAGGAAATGCCGGTACGTTTTTATTTTCCTTGGGAGGAAAGCAAATCAGCGGATTTAGACGCTGGACAGGCTGCGCCTTTCTCACTGTTTTGGAGACTCTTTCGCGAGCAGCCTTTGGCTCCAATACCAGAGGAAGAAGAAGGTGCTGACGGTCCAGAGCGAGGTGGCCAGCGCGATGCCAGCCACGCCGAACCAGCGCATGAGGACGAGATTCAACACAATGTCGAGCGCGAGATTCAGCGCGCCGCAATAGAAGATCAGGTCAGTGCGGCGCATGGCGACCAGAAAGCGGTAGAAGACGCGGCTGGAGACGAAGAATGGAATCTGAATGGCGTACATGGCGAGCACCGGAGTGACCAGCGCCGTGTCGGCGGGTGAGAAAACGCCGTGCTGGAATGTGAGACGGATCAGCAAGTGCGAGCCGGCGATCAGCGCGAGCGCGATCGGCGTCGAGACCAGCGCAGTGAGCCGGACCCAGGTGCGCAGCGTGTGGCGGCAGCCGGCCCAGTCGCTGTGTGCGATCATGCGCGAGAAGGCTGGCACGACGGCCGACGAAATGGCGCCGGCCAGCAAGGTGATCACTACGCTCACAAAGCGATTGGCGTAGGCGAGAGCGGAGACGCTTCCAGCGGGCAGCATTGCGGCCATCGACTGATCGACGAGCAGGCCGCCGGAGGCCACGACGCCGCTGAGCAGCACCGGGCCGTATTGGTGCGCCACTTCGCGCGTGGCTTCAGTCGCTCCGTGCCACCAGAGGCGAAAGCGATAGCCTCGCGAGTCCATCATCCAGGCGACGGAGAGTGCATGCACGAGAGCGCCGGCAAGCGTGGAGTAGACCATGGCCCAGATGCCGTAGCGGCCGCTCAGCAGCAAGGCTCCGACGATGATGAGCGCCGGAGTCGCCACCGGCGCGAGTGCGGGCAGCGCGAAGCGGTCGAAGGTATTCAGTACGGCGGTGCAATTGGTGGCGATGCCGGTGATGAGCACGACGGGAAGCAGCGCGTAGAAGAGCCGGATGGAGAGCGCGAGCTTGTCGGGCGGAAAATGCGATGCGATCAGCGGAAAGAAGCCGTGCGCGGTGAGAGCCATGAGGCCCGAGACCGCGGTCAGCAGCAGGCAGACCCAGAGCATCGAACTTGAGAGCAGTTGCTGTGCGCGGTCGTGGCCTTCGCGCTCTCGCACGCGGATCAGCGTGGGAACGAGCGCCTGATTCATCGATTCGGAGATCAGATTGATGAGCAGGTTGGGGATGAGGAAGGCCGCCAGGAAGGCGTCCATCGCATCGGAACGGCCATAGACGCCGGCAACGGTGAACTCTTTGAAGGTGGCGACGAGCTTGACGAGAATTCCGGCCGCGGTGACGGAGGCAGCGGCGCGAAGGATGCGGCGATTGACGCTGCCGCCGTGGAATGGCCGCGCGAGTTGGGAGAGTGGAGACATGCTGGCGGGATTACTCGCCAGTCTACAGGATTGGCGCAGAGAGTGCTGAAACCTGCTCAGGCGGCGAGCGGATCCCCGGCAGAAAAGCACGCGGCCAGTTCTTCGGGGCGTTCGACGGCGAGACGGCCGGCGAGCGCGATTAAAGCAAAGAGCAGCCATGTGGTGCGGCTCTCTTCGACGGTGGCAACGAGCGAGGTAACGATCCAGACCAGCAGAGGCCGTGGCCAGCGCGCCCTTGAGCTGGCCGCTGGTTTGCGTGATGGACCAGATCGCCGAGGCCAGGACGGCTGTGGCGATGAAGAGCGCGACCAAGCCGCCGCCGACCGCAATCGACAGAGCCGTGTTGTGCGCCGTATCGATGTGCGCAAGACCGGCCGCAGAGACAAACGAGCCTGCGCCGGTGCCGAGGAAGGGCGCATGGGCAAAGGCATGCCAGCCCGCCTGCCAGATATTGAGACGCTGGTTGAGGTCGCCGTGCTGAAGCTGCTCACCGATAGTGGCCAGACGCTCGATGGTTCCATGAGGAACGGTCATCCAGAGGATGGCCACTGCCGGCGGCAGAGCCAGAGCCCCGGCAAGCAGCCTCTTTGGATGGCCGTATACCAGGAGAAGGCCACTGCCGGCCAGAGCCACTAGAGCCGCCAGAAATCCTCCGCGCGAGGCAGTGAGCAGTACAGCTATAAAGCCGAGAGGCAGATAACCGGCCGCCAGCAGACGCCAGGGCCAGCGGCGTTCGCTGTTGACCAGCAGCGCAGCCAGAGGAAAGGCCAGATCGAGGAAGCGGGCGAGGTCGTTGGGGTCCTGTCCTACGGCGGCAAATCGAATCTGACCGGTGGCAATCCCGTCTGCCGAGGCGAAGTTGACCAAGGTGAGCCCGACCAGGAGCCATGAACCGGCCACGGCTGCACGCATGAGTGCGCGCAGGTCATCGGCGCTCTCGGCGAACTCCCAGACCAGCCAGACGACCATCATCTCCTGGAAGTAACCGCGCATTCTATCCAATGTCACATGTGGTTCGATGGTCCAGAAATAGGTGCAACAGAGCCAGAGATAGAAGGCCAAAACGAGCCATTGCATGGGTCCGGGAGCACGCAGGCGGCCGGATTGCAGTACGGCGGGAATCGCTGTCAGCAGCAAAAACAAACCGGCAATGCGCGCGACGTTGCCCAGCGGTTCGCCGAGGTCCAGGGAGTACTCCCATGGAATGGCGAAGGCAAAGAGCAGCAAGAAGAGCCAGGCAATGCGGCGCATCAGGAAGAAACCTCGCCGGAATTCGAATGAGCATCTTCCGAGGCTTCGTGATGGGCAAGTCTCGCCGCAATGACCTCTCGCCGGAGGGCGACGGCGGGCACCTGGAGAACCACGAAGAAGATAAGCGCATGGTTGAAGCTGATGACTCTGAGCGCAAACGGCACGGCGCAGACGATGAGCACAATGGCGCTGAGGACCGGGTACCAATGCGTCAGACCGAGAGTGCTGAGCCTTCCTCTCACACTGAAGATCCACGGCACGCACAGCAGCACCGAAGCAGCATCCAATGCAATTCTCAAGGCGCGCGACATGGCCATGCCTGCTACATCGCCGCGCAAGAGATGCAGAACAAACCATAGGCCGGCGATCAGCAGAATGTAGATCGCGAACTCAATGGCTCCGAGGGGCGTGATTGGTCGAGCCGGTTTCATTTTCGGCAATGCAGAGGGGGCGGATACATTCTCTGCGTTGTTGTCTTGTTGCGATGTTTCCGCGAGGGCCGGTTTGCCTGGTAAGAGTAGCGCCGGAAGTTGGAGAACGACAAAGAGCGTGAGCGTCTCAAGGCTATTGGTGAGCTTGAGGACGTGCGCGCCTAGACAGCCGGTGAAGACGATCAGGAAATAGGGCCAGAAGGACCAGCGGGGCAATTCGGCGTCTCTCAGGCGGCTTCCCAAGGCTCTAGTCCAGAAGACGCCGAGAAGTGCGATGCCATATTCGGCGGCGAGTTGCACACGATGACTCTCTGGATGTGCGTGCAGCAGTTTGAGAGCAGCGCCGCATAGGGTCGCGACAAACAGGAACGAGAGCAGGAATGTTATGCGGTTGGTCTGCCGACATAGTTCTGAGTTGGCCAACATTTCCCCCCACACTCCTCTGCCTCTCCCGATCAGCCTGCAAGAAAGAAACAGTCCCTCAGGGGCTAAAGCCCTCTTTTTTCGGCCTTCTCCGGCACGGCTGAAGCCGTGCCCTTTCAAAGCATCGCCCCTATTGAGGTCCAACATCGAGACGCCCTCAGAACCGCTGGGAATAAACCAGGCCGGAGTAGATGGCGACGCCGATGGCCGATTGAATGGCCGATTCCATGGTGTGGTTCCAGAGGTTTTTGGCGGTGGAGTCCGGAACGAAGAGGATGTCGCGGTCGTGGACAGGTTGGTCCGGCTCCTGGCCGTGCAGCATCTTTCTCAGGTTCAAAGTTGTGATGGTGCGTCCGCCTTTTTGTTCGCGGATCAGCAGAGCTTTGCCGACGGCGGCGTTCTGTGTTGGCCCCCAGGCCAGGGAGAGGGCCTGAACTACGGTGAGCCCCTGCGCCGGATCGACGGCAAATCCTCCCGGACGGAAGACATCGCCCACCACGTACACCAGGCCCGCGCGACTGACCTGAACGGTATCGCCGGGAGCGAGTTCGGGATTGTGGTCGATGGCGGTGTCTGTTCCGCTGGGATCAAGCACAACTGGATGCGGCGTCTTGGCATCGTCGCGATGGAAGACGTTGACCAGTCGGCCGGCGCTTGGAGCGAGACCGGATGCGGCGGAGATCAGGTCGAGCAGCCGGTGGTGGAGCGTATAGGGATAGACGCCGGGACGAACCACCTCGCCGAGGACACTTACGTCCTGGCCGGCGTAGGAGGTGACGAGCACGGTGACTTGGGGATGACGCAACATGCCCTGAGCCACCAGCGCCGCTTCGATGACTCGCGCGGCGGTCTGCTCGTCTAGGCCTTGCAGCTTGACCTCATGAATCATCGGCAGTGTTACGACGCCTGAAGGCGAGACGCGGGCTGTTGAATGAAACTCGGGAGTGTGGAACTCGCAGATGTCAAGAAAATCTCCCGGCGCGATGGGAGCGGGCATCGGCGAGGCCGCTTGAGTTCCGGCCATCGACGGCAACCCGCTTTGGGCTCGGATATCCCAAACCGCCGGCGATTCATTTGGATTGGGCGGCTTCGTGGTCTGCTCAGGAGCGCGAACGCGAACCACGCCTGTGGGCAGGCCCGAGGTGCTGGGGGTGGGTGCTTGGGCTTGAATCGCTGCGCCAGCCAGAAGAGCCGCGATCAGCACCAAACCAGCGCGGATCACCGATGGACGAATGGATTCAAGCAAGAGCGCGCTTCCAACCGCCAGCCAGAGGCTGACAAACAGGGTGATGGCCATGTAGAGCAGCAGGTCAGGCGCAACCGGCTTGTCCGGCTGGCGCGCGTAGTCCACCACCGATATATTGGAACCCTGCACGCCGGCGGCAAGGCCGGCCTCTTCGGTCTTTTCGAGGACGCGGACATAGAGCGCATGGTTGGCGTTGGCCTCTTCGCGCATGGCCGCGTACTCGGTGGCCGCCTCATTGGCTTTCATGCCTTCGCCGGTCACTTCTTCGAGATTCTTGCGGACCAGTTGCTCGCGGTCGGCAGCCGTCTGCCAGGCACTGTGAAATTGCTCGACCAGCTTTGCGTCTCCTGCCCTTTTTTGGCGGTCAAGATCCTGCAACTGGCCGCGAATCTCGACGGCTCGGGGAAAGTTGGGGCCGTGTTCGATGTTGAGTTGTGCCTCTTCCTGTTCCAATTGGCTGCGCCGCGAGTGAATCTGCTGGAGCAGCGCGGTGGCAAAGTCGCCGCTCTCGGCTTGCAAGCGCGGGTCGGAAGCAATGACCAGCTCCGGATCGCCCTGGGACGCCGCGCGGTACTGCGCCTCGCGCAAGATCCGATCCGTAGCAACGGCCACCAGTTGACGGCCCAGTTCATCGATCTGCAGCAAGGCCGAAGTGTGCTGCGTCTCGCCTCTTTGTCCGTTGGCCATGGTCTCAGGTGTATTGAGCAGGCCATGCTCCCGCTGGAAGGCCGCCAGCCGCCGATCATCCTGGTCGACGCGAGCCTTCAACTCCTTCAACTGGTTTTGCAGCCAAGCGGAGGCCTGCAAAGTAGCCTGCACGCGGGCATCGGCATCCTGCTGACCGTAGCCGCGAATCAGGGCATTGACGACGTTTGCCGACAGGGCCGCATCCTGGCTGCGGAAGCGAATCTGAATCAGCAGGGTACGCGGAAGGGTCTCGACGTGGAGGCGGCGCGCGAAGCGATCAAGCAACCAGGCCTGGGCATCTGCGGCAGGCGTATCGGGATGAAAGTCAGGAAAGCGGCTGTGAAAACGGCCCATGAAGCCTGGCGCCTGGTAGAGCTTGAGGCTGGTGATGACCTTCCAGGCCAGTTGATCGCTGCGAAAGATGCTGGCCAGGGTCTCCTGCTGCACAGGCGATGTAACAATCGAGGCCGTGAGATAGGGTTCTGGCGCTTCCAGGCTCAGCGAGGAGGCCGGCGACGTGCGGATCGCAACTCTGGCGCTGGCCTCGTATTGATTTGGAGCGAATAGGCAATAGAGAAGGCATGCCAGCAGCAATCCGCCGACAATCGAGCCAACCAGTCGACGGCGGCGGACCAGGATCGACCACAGTTCGCGCAGGCTAGGTGTCGAGTTGCGCTCGGCACGAAGGCGCGTATCGGAGTGTTTTGGCAATTCGTATGGAACGGCGTTCAGTTCCTGCACAGGTTGGGAGCCTCCGTCCCAAAAGCCCCTCCGGCATGGCTTTCCTACGGTTCAAAACGAGTAAAGGCAGTGGAGGAATTCCCCGTCAGTTTGCTTGATCGCGAGTGGATTCGTCAATAGACTCAGATTTTCGGGAGACCTGGATGTGGAAGAATCCACAGCATTAACGCGGGTCAATCAACCGATCCGCAGCTGCGATACCACTCGACGGTGCGTCGCAGACCCTCGCGGAAATCGACGATGGGCGCGTAGCCCAGCAGTTCCCCGGCCAGACGGATGTCGGCCAGCGAGTCCTTGATGTCGCCTGTTCGCGAGGGAGCGTAGACCGGCTGGCCCTTGTAGCCGGTCAGCTCGCAGCAGAATTTCGAAGGTCTGATTGAGCGTGATGCGGCTGCCGGTGGCCGTGTTCATCATGCGACCGGAGACCTTTTCGGCCGGAGCGTCGGCGGCCAGCAGGTTGGCATGCACCACGTTGTCGATGTAGGTGAAGTCGCGGCTCTGCTCGCCGTCGCCGTAGATGGTGGGCTGCTGTGCGGCCAGCATGCGGCGGCAGAAGATGGCCAGCACGCCGGAGTAATGCGAAGTTGGGTCCTGGAAGGGGCCAAAGACGTTGAAATAGCGCAGCGTCACAGTTTCCAGCCCGTAGACGCGGGTGAAGGCACACATATAGTGCTCGCAGGCCAGCTTGGCGACAGCATAGGGTGAGATGGGATTGGGGAGCATCTCTTCGCGCTTCGGCAGGGTCGGCGTATCTCCGTAGGCCGAGGAGGAGCCGGCATAGACTACGCGCCGCACTCCAGCGGCGCGGGCCGCAACCAGCAGATTGAGCGTGGCATCGACACAATTCAGATTGGTGGCCACCGGATCGGCTACTGAGCGCGGCACAGAGGCCAGCGCCGCCTCGTGGAAGACGATCTCGACGCCGTCGCATGCTTTTGCACAAGCTGCCGGATCAGCCAGGTCGCCCTCGATGAACTCCATCGCTTCGAGGCCGGCGAGATTGGAGCGTTTGCCGGTAATGAAACTGTCGATGCCGCGAACGGCCTCACCGCGCGCCAGCAAGGCCGCGGCAATCGAACGGCCGATAAAACCTGCCGCGCCAGTCACTAGATATCTTGCCAAGGAAATCCTCCATTGGGTGAATCATCATCGCCGCAAGAGATAAAGGGAGTATTGCTTAGGATACTAGAATCCACCTCAGCTCCCGAAAGGTACTTAGTTCGAGCTCTCCTTCATCGGGGCCACACAGAGGCCGCTAGCGCCGAGAGAAAATCAACTGAATCCCTGCTCTCATGGCCAGCCCTGGCACGGGCCGCCCTCCAACGCTGAGCCGCTCTCGTGCGGCTTTTGCGTTTGCCGGGAAGATGCAAAGCATACCGCCGCCGCAACCACCGGTGCCGCACCATGGCTCTTCTCCTCTCCTTCAACCTTAGCTCACCGCACCCGCGAGTCTTGATTCCCCTCGATACATTGGGGAGACCCCGCATGTCCTACAATGGAGGACATGATCACTGCTACCGAGAACCGGCTTGCCGGACTCAAACAAAAGATCGACTCCCGCGAGGCCCGCATCGGCATCGTCGGGATGGGCTATGTGGGGCTTCCGCTGGCGCTGCTCTTCAGCGGCGAGCGGTTCCGCGTAACCGGCTTCGACATCGAGCAAGACAAGGTGGACAAGCTCAACGCCGGCGGTTCGTACATCGTGCGCATCCTTCCCGGCGAGATCCAGGAGGCGCAGAAGGCGGGCTTCCGCGCCACGGCGAATTACTCTGAGATCGCCGACATGGACGCGGTGATCATCTGCGTCCCCACGCCGCTCAACGAGCACCATGAGCCCGACCTGAGCTACGTGACCGGGACGGTGAAGTCGATCGCTCCCTGGATTCACGAGGGCCAGCTGATTGTGCTCGAGAGCACCACCTATCCGGGCACCACGGAAGAGGTCGTTGTGCCGCTGCTTGAAGCCGGCAATCCGCGCGGGCTGAAGGTCTCGCGCTGCGCTCGACGAGCCCGGCGTGCACGTGGCCTTTTCGCCGGAGCGCGAAGACCCCGGCAACGACACGGTGGCGCGGCACGACATTCCCAAGGTAGTGGGCGGCTGCGGCCCGGCTGCTACGGAGCTGGCTTCGGCCATGTACGGCTCAATCTTCGGCCGCGTGGTGCCGGTCAGCAGTCCCTCGGTCGCCGAGATGACCAAGCTGCTCGAGAACATCTACCGCTGCGTCAACATCGCGCTGGTCAACGAACTCAAGCAGCTCTCCATGCGCATGGGCATCGACATCCACGAGGTGATCGACGCGGCCAAGACCAAGCCCTTCGGATTTCAGGCCTTCTATCCCGGCCCTGGGCTGGGCGGCCATTGCATTCCCATCGATCCCTTTTATCTCTCGTGGAAGGCCAAGCAGTTCGACTTCCGCACGCGCTTCATCGAGCTGGCCGGCGAGGTCAACACCGACATGCCCTACTTTGTGATCGAGCAGATCGGCGACGCGCTCAACGAGCAGCGCAAGTCGATCAAGGGATCGAAGGTGCTGGTGCTGGGCGTGGCCTACAAGCGCGACATCGACGATCTGCGCGAGTCGCCTTCGCTGACGATCATCGAACTGCTGCGCGAGAAGGGCGCCGAGGTCTCCTACAACGATCCCTACTTTGCCAAGGTTGGCCGCGGCCGCCACTACGACCTGAACATGACCAACACGCCGCTGGATAACCTGGGCCAGTACGACGCCGTGGTCATCGTCACCGACCACTCGACCTACGACTACAAGGCCATCGTCGAGCAGTCGCAGTTGGTGGTCGACACGCGCAACGCGACCAAGGGGATCGATTCGACGAAGATTGTGCGCTGCTGAGAGGCGAGTTCTCGCTCTTCGCTGTTTAAAATTCGGGACGACAGCCCCCAAGCTGATCGTGTATTGTTGGCGTGTCTGTAGCTTGGTTCGCTTATGCTCCTCTTGAACCTGACTCTGGCCGAACCTCAGCACTTCTCTCTCGTGGAGAAGTTGCTCCTTGTCGCGCTGATTGTGGCCTCTGGCGTGGGCTTTTGGCGGCGCTTCGGCCCGATCCTCGACAAGATCCTCCAATCGAAAAAAGACGCCGGCTTTCGACTCTCCCCCATCGGCAGGCGCGTCTGGGATTTTGTCTGGGAGGTGATGCTGCAGGCCAAAGTCATCCGCCAGCGGCCGCTGCCCGGCCTGGCCCATGCGCTGGTCTTCTGGGGCTTCTGCGCCTTTGCGCTGGTCACGCTGAACCATTGCGCGACCGGGCTGGGGCTTGGCTTTCTCTCGACCCGCAGGGCTTGTTTGGCCGGTTCTACTTCGATTTTGCCGCCGTCTTCGCGTTGGCCTGCGCTGTGGGGATTCTCGGGTCTCTTCGTCCGCCGGTTTCTGGTGCGGCCCAAATGGCTGGGCGAGAAGCTCTCGTGGGAATCGGGCCTGATTGCGTTTCTGATCTTCCTGCTGATGGTGACTTATCTGGCGGCATTCTTCGTTGCCGACACCGGCGCGGCGGCGCGGGCTCTGTGGTGGGTGCACACGCTTACGCTGCTGACTTTTCTGCCGCTCATTCCGCATACCAAGCACCTGCATCTGGTGCTGAGCCCGGCCACTATTTTTCTTTCGCGCGGCGGATTCAGCCAGATTCCTCCGCTCGTGGGCGACGAGGATTTTGGGCTGGTGGCGGGCACGGACCTGACGCAGCTGGTCAGCCTGCAGGCCTACTCCTGCGTGGAGTGCGGGCGCTGCACCGAGCACTGCCCCGCCACCAATACCGGCAAGCTGCTCAACCCGAAGGAAATCATTCTGGGCTTGCGCGGCTACCTGAACGACCTCGGCCCGGCGGCGATCGGAGCCGCTGCTGGGCAAGTACAACTCGCAGGAGGCTGTCTTTCAGTGCACCACCTGCGGGGCCTGCGAATTTCAGTGCCCGGTGGGCATCGAGCATCTGCCGATCATCGTCGGGCTGCGGCGCGGCGCGGTGAACACCGGCGCGTGGGAGGACGAGCACGGGGCCAAGCTCTTTCTGGCGTTGGAACGCGGGTCGAATGCGCTGGGTCTGCGCAGCCTCAGAGCGCGACAAGTTTATTGAGAAGAATCAGCGCTGCCCATCTTCGACGGGACGCAGGAGTATTGCCTGTGGCTGGGCTGCATGGGCGGCTACGACCCCAAGGGACGCGAGATTGTGGCCGACCTGGCCCGCGTGATGAATTATCTGGGCGCGAGCTTCGGCGTGCTGCGCAAGGAGAAATGCACCGGCGACCCGGTGCGGCGGCTGGGCAACGATCTGCTCTTCCAGCAACTGGCCGAGGCGAATCTCGAAACGCTGGCGGAGAACAAGGTGAAGAAGATCGTGTCCATCTGCCCGCACTGTGTGCGCACGATTCAGGAGGACTGGAAGGAGTACGGCACGCCGCCGGAGGTCGAGCATCACAGCGAGTTTCTGGCGCGCTTTGCGGATAAGCTGCCCAAGCAGAGGGATGGAGAGAAGATTGTCTTCCACGATCCCTGCTACCTGGGCCGCTATCGCAATGTTTACGATGAGCCGCGCGCGGTTGCGGCGCTGGCCGGAGAACTGGTCGAGGCTCCGCGCAACCATGAACGCAGCTTCTGCTGCGGCGCGGGCGGCGGGCTGGCGTTTCTGGGCGAGGAGACGGGCGAGCGCGTGAGCCATGTGCGCGCGGCGGAACTGGTTGCGACGGGAGCGAAGACGGTGGGCACGGCCTGCCCGTTCTGCAATACCATGTTCCGGGATGCGCTGGCGGAGAGTGGCGATGGCGCGCCGGAGTTGCTGGATATCGCGCAGTTGGCGGCGCGAGGATTGCCGAAAGGCTAGGCGAGTTGAGGTTCGTGGTTCCCCACCCTAGCCGCAAGACAACTACGCGGCGAGGGTGGGGCACCCGAGTTCGATGGAAGGTTTGAGCATGAAAATCATCGTCGCCATCAAGCAAGTGCCGGAGCGGGATGCGCAGGTGCGCATCGCCGCCGCCGGTAAGTGGATTGAAGAGGCCGAGCTGCAATGGGCGATGAACGAGTCCGATGCCTACGCGCTGGAAGAGGCGCTGCAGCTCAAGGAGAAGCACGGCGGCGAAGTGGTCGTGCGTGAGCGCCGGGCCGGAGCGTGTGGGTTCGACGATTCGCGAGGCGCTGGCCAAGGGCGCTGACCGGGCGATTCATATCGACTGCGACGATCTCGGCAAGCGCGATGCGCTGGGCGTGGCGCGGCTGCTGGCCGCGGCCATCAAGCCGGAGAATCCCGACCTCGTGCTGACGGGCCTGCAATCGGACGATCTGGGGCTGGGGCAGACGGGCGTGATTCTTGCCGAGTTGCTTGGGCTGCCGCATGCCTCGCTGATCCTGCATGTGGAGAAGACCGAAGGCGGCCTGAAGGTCAAGCGCGAGTTGGAGGAAGGCTGGTTCCAGACGATCGAGTTGCCGACGCCGGCGGTGCTGACGATTCAATCGGGCGGCAACAAGCTGCGCTACGCGACGCTGATGGGCATCAAGAAAGCCAAGACCAAAGAGATGCGGCAGGTAACCGCGGCCGAGCTGGCCGTAGACGCCGCGCCGGTGGTGGTGCTGGAGCAGGTCGCACTGCCGAAGAAGCAGAAGTCGACGCAGATGCTGGGCGGCACGGCGAAGGAAGCCGCGGCGGCGCTGGTTGAGAAGCTGAAGTTTGAGGCGAGGGTGCTATGAGCGGCATTTGGGTGGTGTTGGAAGAGCGAGATGGCCGTATAAGCAGCATCAGTTGGGAGGCCGTTGCCGCTGGGCAAAAGCTGGCCGCGCTGACCGGACTGGCGGTGAACGCGGTTGTTATGGGCGCGCAGACGGAAGCACTTGGCCGCAGAGGTTGCAAGCAAAGCACTCGGCAAAGTGGTTCGCGTGGAGCATCCGCTGCTGGCGGCGTACACGGCAGATGGATTCACTCTCGCCCTGCAGCAATTCTTCGAAAACGAGAACCCCACGCAAGTGGTCTTTCCGCACACCTACCAGGTGCGCGACTATGCTCCGGCGCTGGCTGCGCGGCTGGGTCAGGCGCTGATCGGCGATGTGATCGCCATTGGCGAAGGCCCCGTCTTCACGCGGCAACTGATGCAAGGCCGGCTGAATGGCTCTTACCGGCACACGGGCGACGGGCCGTGCTTTGTCTCGGTGCAGGCGGGAGCGTTTCGGGCCGACACGGCTCGAAGCCGGCGCGGCGGAGGTCACTGTCTTTTCGCCCACAATTGAAGCGGCGCAGATTCGCACCAAGCCCGGCGAGCCTTTCCGCGGCTCGGCGCAGACGGTCGATCTTGGCTCGGCGCAGCTGATCGTGAGCGTGGGCCGCGGCATCAAGGAGGCTGGAGAACCTTCCACTGGTGCAGGAGCTGGCGACGGCGCTGGGCGCGGAGCTGGCCGCCTCGCGGCCCATCTGCGACAACGGCTGGCTGCCCATGGAGCGGCAGGTCGGCAGCTCGGGCCAGACGGTCTCGCCCAAGCTCTATCTGGCCGTCGGCATCTCGGGAGCCATTCAGCATCTGGTCGGCATGAAGGGCTCGCAGTGCATTGTAGCCATCAACAAAGACCCCGACGCGCCGATCTTTGAGATCGCCGATTACGGAATTGTCGGCGATCTGTTTGAAGTGGTTCCGGCGCTGACCGAGGCGGTGAAGGCGGCCAAGCAGTAAACATCCCGCTGGCAGTTGAGGTTCGTAGATTCCCACCCTAGCCGCAAAAACAAAAACGCGGCGAGGGTGGGGCACCCATATTTATAACCCTCCGGGCCTGCGATCAAGATTTCGTCGATCCATCTCTCCTGAGTAAATCTCTCCGAGTTTCCAACCTTTCAGTGAGGTCTTCACCGCGCGTGTCAGCGCTGACACACCGTGTGTGCGATGACACGTCTCTGCCGGTCAAAATGTCGCATAAATCATTTGTTTTCAATCAATAGTCTTTGGCTGACCGTGTGCACTTTGTCTGGGCGCAGGCAATTTGCAAGGGGGATGCGATGAAGGCATTGATGCTCGGCAAACTGGTGATGGTGGCGATAGCGGCGGTGGTCTTGGTGGCTCAGGCATTGGCGCAGCAAGCCACTACAGAGGCTAACGAAGCCAAGCGGTTGATCGTGGTGAGCCTCGAAGACCGCAAGCTGGCCCTGGTCGAAGACGGACAGGTAAAGAAGATCTACACCGTCGCGGTCGGCAAGCCTTCCACACCAAGCCCTGAGGGCACCTTCACCATCGAGCGCCGCGTCGCGAATCCCACCTATCACCACGACGGCAAAACCGTCCTGCCGGGGCCGCACAACCCGGTGGGCACGCGCTGGATGGGCCTGAGCATTCGCGGCTACGGAATTCATGGGACCAACGAGCCAACTCCATCGGCAAGGCCGCCTCGCACGGATGCATTCGCATGGCCAAGGCCGACCTGGAAGAGTTCTACGAGCTGGTCGCGGTGGGCGACACGGTGGAGCTGGTCGGCCAGCGCAACGAAGAGACGGCGCAGTTGTTCGGCACAGAGACAGCACCTGCGACGGCGGCGCAGCCCGTGCTTGTTGGCAAGCTCCGAGCCACCGGCGGCACCCGCTGCACCAGACGGCGCAGTTGGCGAGCACAACAACAGATCAGGCGGCGACGCGCACAGCTACCTACGTTGCGGCTTCGCGGTAAGGGGGTCGGCGATGCATCTGTTGACTGAGGCAATGAGCGGTTTGGGAGCGGTGCTGCTGCCGGTGGCGGCGGGGCTGCTGCTTGAAGAGTTGACGTTCGGAGGACTGGTCCGGCTGCTGCTGGCTCCATGGCCGGGAACCAGAAGACGCGGAACATCTGGTGGCAGAGATCGGTCGCCGGAATGTGAACACGGGGAGCGCAACAAAGGAAGAGGAGAAGGAAAATGCTCGCATTGAAGCTGTTGCTGACGGTTGCGGGAGTCGCTGTTGCTGGCTGCCGCGTTGGCGATTCCGCTGTACGGCCTGTGGCTGCGCATTCGGGATGCGCGCCGCAAGACCGCAGGAGAAACGAGAACCGGAGACCGAACCGCAGGAGATTCCCTGGCGCGGCTCGGTGGCGCTGGCGCTGGTGGCCTGCCTGCCGCTGCTGATGGCCGCGAGCATTGTGGTGGTGCCCAGCGGCATGGGCGGCGTGCGCGTGAGCCAGATCAGCGGCACGCTGCCGGGAACGCTCTACCCCGGCGTGCACTTCGTCACGCCGCTGGTCGAGAGCGTGCAACTCTTCGACCTGCGCGATCACCTCTTCACCGCGGGCGTTGCGGAAGAGACGCAAAGGCCGCGGCGCAGAAGACCGGCCTCAATGTGCAATCGCTGCGAAGGGCTCAACATCGGGCTGGCCGTCACCGTGCGCTACCGGCTCGACCCCAACAAGCTCGCCAGCGTGCAGGCGCATCTGCCGCAGCCGGCCGACAAGTAGCTGGTGCCGCCGGTGGTGGCCAGCGCGTGGCGCGAACTGGCGCCGCAGTACACCGTGCGCGAGATCTTCTCGACCAAGCGCGAAGAGGTGCGCTCCAAGGCCGCGGCGATCATCACACGCAAGCTGGGGGCAGACGGCATCGTGGTGGAAGAAGTCATGCTCTCCGATATTCAGCTGCCCGCCGAGTACGCCAAGGGCCTGGAAGGCCTGCTGCTCAAGGAGCAGGAGGACGACCAGATGGGCGTAGTCACCGACATCCAGCAGAAGCAGGTGAGGATCGCCGAGCTGCAGGCCGAAGCCGAAGCCGTGCAGAAGGTGAAGCAGGCAGAGGGCGACGCGCAGTCCAGGTGGTCGAGGCGAAGGGCGAAGCCGACGCCATGCAGTACACTCTGCCGCTGAAGCAGAAGCAGATCGAGCAGAGCAAGCTCGAGGCCGAGGCGCGCAAGGAGGCGACCATCCAGAATGCCGAAGCCGATGCGCAGGCCAAGGTGATCGACAGCAAGGCCGAACTGCAGCGGCGCAACCTGCTGGCCGAGGCCGAAGCCAGCCGCATCAGGCTGATGGCGGCTGCCAACGCGGAGCGCATGACCAGCGAAGCGGAGCTGCTGAACAAGTCGCCGCTGCTGATCAACAAGATCATGGCCGAGCGGCTCTCGGACAAGATCCAGGTGGTGATGGTGCCATCGGACGGCAAGTTCTTCTTTGCCAACGATGTCTTCAAGAGCATGGCGAGCAATCCGGTCGTGAAGCAGGAGATGGACAGCGAATCAGAGCCGAGCCGAAGAGCGGGCATTGAGAGCGGTTGAGGCATGGTCGCTACTGCAGGCCGAGACAGAACGCGGCGAGGCTGAGGCATCCGCGCGGGGTGAGTCTCGCCATGCGACGCGGATTTGATAGGCTGCCTGGCGACGGTCTGCGGAAGGCCTCAAACGATATAATCCGCGCAAACGAAGATTGACGGAAAGATGAAGGCCAATGAAGCTGACCTGGCTGGTTGCGGCGGTCGTGAGCGGAGTGATGGGCCTGGTGGCGAGCGCCGCGGCCGCACTCCGAGCCAGTGGGAGCAGCCCGCCGCGGCACTGGCCGACCAGATCGCCGACCTTCTCGGCCCGGGACAGGCGCACCTCACGATTCGCAATCTTTCCTCGATTCCCGCCGACGAGATTCCCGCGATTCGGCGCTGCTCGAACAGGATCTGAAGGCGCATGGCGTGACGGCCGCGGATGCGGAAACGCGCCAATATCGTTCGCGTCACACTGAGCGAGAACGCGCGCGAGCGGCTGTGGGTGGCGGAGATCGTCGAAGGCAGCGAGACCCGGGTGGCGATGGTGCACGTGGACCAGCCAGCACAAGCCGCACGCCGCCGAACAGACTGCAGGTCGCAAGCAGTGGCGCTGCGTAAAGCGTACGCTGCTGTCGTATCGACAAGCGCCGTTGCTTGCAGCGCTCGAAACTAACGGCCGGCTGCTGCTGCTGAGCCGGACAAGATCGTGCTCTACTTCGGATCCAATGACGGCGTGGGAAGGAGTCACGGCGTCTTGATTTTCCGCATCGACCAACGCGATGGCGCGCGATCCGCGCGGCTTCTCGTCTCCACAGCGATGGCAAGGCTTTACGCGCTTTTCATGCCCGGCCTGCAGTGCGACCGGAGTGCGAACGCCACTTCTGCGGACGCGCGATCGTCCAGGTCAGGCAACTTGGAGCTTCGCTGCCATGCCAGCGACGATCCCTGGCCCATCGCGTCACCGTCGACGCTCCCACAGTGCCCGACCACCATCAAGGCCTTCTACAACGCGGCGCGCAACTACTTCACCGGAGTGGTGACGCCGAGCCTGGGCGTCGATCTGCCTCCGTTCTATTCGGCCGCGTTGGTTCCGCGCGCCGTCGGAGCGCGGCATTGCTCTTCGACGGCATCGACGGCAAGGTGCAGCTCGTCGAGAACGGCGCGCTGAAGCCCGTAGCGGCACGCGCGACTGGGGCAGCGATTTCGCGGTCCTCAATCCGGCTGCGGCGCGGGCGCGCAGATCATCGCCTCCGGCTCGGGCGAGGCCGTCAGCGACAGCCTTCGCGCCTATGAATTGCCCGCGCACGAGGCCGTTCCGGCCAGCGCGCCGCTCGCGATGGATGGAACCGTGACGGCACTGTGGACCGCGCCCGACGGAAAGAGCGTCTGCCGTTGTGCGGAAGCAGCCGGCCCAGGCTCGGCAGATAATACGAGGTGGACCGTGTTACGGCGCTTTGCAATTAGCTTCTGCTGGTCTCGCGCTGGCGTCTCCGCGCCTGCGCGCGGACGCGTCCCCATTACGGCGGCACGCTGCGCGTTGAGATCGCCGGCGATCCCTGGCAGCGCCCCGACGGGCTGGCGCGGCGGCTGGTCTTCGATGGGCTGACTTCGATCGAGCGCGGACGGAACTCCGCAGCCCGCTCTCGCCGTCGATTGGAAATCGGAAGACAACGATCATCGCTGGCAGTTCCGGCTGCGGCCCGGCGTGCACTTTCACGACGGCACGCCGCTGACCTCGGTCAATGTTGTCGCCGTCGCTGAACCGTCTGCACAGCGAACTGCCCATGGACGGCGCGTTCACGCGGTCGGGGCGTCGGTCGTCTTCACGAGCGACTCGCCGATGCCGAACCTGCCCGCGCTGCTTGCCGGCGACGAGTTCCGCATCGCTCTCACGGCCGCTGACAACGGGCGACACCAGCGGAAGCATCGGCACCGGGCCCTTTCAGCGTGCACGGCTTCACAAACGGCGTGCTGACGCTTACCGCGAACGACAACTGCTGGCAGGGCCGGCCCTTTGTCGACGCGATCGAGATTCGCGTCCATCGCTCGATCCGCGACCAGTGGCTCGACCTGAGCGTGGGCCGCGCCGACGTGGTCGAGGTTCCCGCCGAGCAGTTGCGGCAGGCCCGCAGCAGCGGCTTGACCGTCGTCGACTCGCCGCCGGTGACGCTGCTGGCGCTTCAGGTCGCGGACTCCGGCGCTCTGGCAACCCCAACCTGCGCGCGGCCATCGCGCTGGCCGTCGACCGCAGCGCGCTCTCCAACGTGATCTTCCAAAAGCAGGGCGAGGTCACGGCCAGCCTTCTGCCGCAGGCGCTCACCGGCTACTCGTTTCTGTTTCCCACGGACCGCGACTTGAACAAGGCGCACGAGCTGCGCGGCGGGCTCACACCCCCGCCGCTCACTCTGACTGTCGAGGGCGACGGCGCGATGCAGTTGGCGGCGCAGCGCATTGCGCTCAATCTGCACGAAGCGGGATTCAACGTGCAGATGGCGCGAGCGAGTCAGCGCAGCACGCCAGATCTGATTCTGCGGCAGCTGCCGCTTGCAGGCGCAGCAGCCGGCGGCCGCGCTGGAATCACTGCTGCGAGCAGCCGGGTCAGAACGCATCCAGTCGACGACGCAAGTATCGCTTCGCTGTTTCAAGGTGGAGCGCGACGTTCTTGATCGCAATACGCTGATTCCGCTGCTCGATCTTCCGCGCGCCTATGCGGTGAGTGGCCGCGTGCGCGACCTGCGGCTGACGCGCGGATGGCACGCCCGATCTTGCCATGTTTCGCTGGAGGATGCACCGTGAGCCTGCGGCAGAAGCTGCTTTTGCTGTTCTCGCTGACCGTGGCCGCGGCCGTGGCGGCGGTGGCCTGGACGGTGCTCGTGCGCATCCGCCAGGTCTTCGAGCAGCGCGACCAGGCAGGAGACGGCGCTCTTCGTCAGCCAGTTTCAGCGCGAGTTTCAGCATCGTTCGGCCGAGGTGGCCGCAGCTGTGGATCGCCTGGCCGCGAGCGAGCGGATCCGCGCGATGGCCTTCGAGCTGGCGCAGTCCGGCGATGCGATCGCCGTACCTGACCGAGGCGCAAGCCTGGCCCAGGACGCGCAGCTCGATTTTCTTGAGATCGTGGGGCCGGACGGAAAGATCGTCAGTTCCGCGCAGTGGCCGGCGCGCTTCGGCTATCCGGAGCCAGCCGCCGCGCAGACCGACCAGGCCCCATTTCTCAAGCGCGAAGACCTGCCCGACGGCACCACGGCGCTTGGGCTTGTTTGCGGTGCGCGCCGTGCGTCGGACGGAGCCGGATCGGCCGGCAGTGCGTCCGCTGGTCGGCGGCGAGCGGCTCGACCAGAGCTTTCTTGCCGATCTGCCCGTCGCGCCGGGGATGCAGGTCGGCCTTTACAGCGATGGCGGACCCGACCGCGAGCGACAGCCCAGACGCGAGCAGGCTGCAGCGCCAGTCCTGCCGGCAGCTTCGATCCCAAGCGTCTTGTGGGCGCGACGGGCGAGGTTGCCGGCGCGGCCCGCTATCAGCCGCTGATCGACGCCGCGCTCAAAACCGGCCAGCAGACGAGCGGCATCCTCTATCTGACCGACCGCCGCGAAGACAGCGTGAACGCCACCGCGATTCCGCTCAAAGAACGAGCCAGGCGCCGTGCTGGCGGTGCTCACGGTGGCCATCTCGCGCGCCGGCATGGTCGAGGCGCAGCAGCACATCCGCGCCATTGCCTATGGCGTCGCCGCGGCCGGCATTCTGCTCGCCATCGCTCTTCAGCCTGTGGATCGCCGCGCGCGTCTCGCGGCCCATCGAGCAACTGGCGCGCGCGGCCGAAGAAGTGGCGCAGGGCAACTGGGAGGCGCGCGTGCCCGGAAGCGCGGCCGCGACGAAGCTGAGCGTGCTGGCGCGCAGCTTCAACCACATGACCGGCGCAGCTCGCCAGCCAGCGCGAGCGGCTGGTGCAGAGCGAGCGCGTGGCGGCATGGCGCGAGCTGGCGCGGCGGCTGGCCCACGAGCTCAAAAACCCGCTCTTCCCCCTGCAACTCACCGTCGAGAACCTGGTGCGCGCGCGCGACCTGCCTGCAGGCGGAGTTCGACGAAGTCTTTCGCGAGAGCACGGCAACGCTGGGCATGGAGATCGCCAATCTGAAGACCATCATTGGCCGCTTCAGCGACTTCAGCAAAATGCCCAAGCCGGAGCTGGAGCGCATCGACGCGAGGGATGTGGTGGAGCGCGTGCGTGTCGCTCTACGAAAACGCGGCCGCGGCCAGAGCGAGGCAAAGATCCAGTTTCGAGATGCGATCTGCTCGAGTCAGCCGATGCCGCTCGATGGCCGATCCCGAGCTGCTGCATCGCGCGCTTTCGAACCTGGTGCTGAACGCGATGGACGCCATGCCCGAGGGCGGCACGCTGACCCTTTCTGCGCGTGCCGAATCGGAGACAAGATCGAGATTCGCGTGGCCGACACCGGCGAAGGGCTCACGCCGGAAGAATGCGAGCGGCTGTTCACGCCCTACTACACGACCAAGCAACACGGAACCGGCCTCGGCCTGGCCATCGTGCAGTCGGTGGTGGCCGATCACGCGGGCACCATCGCAGTCGAAAGCCGCGCCGGGCGGCGGCGCGGCTTTATCATCACGCTGCCCAAAGCTTGAGGCGGAACGCATGACCGCAAAAGCGAACATCCTGATCGTCGACGACGAAGCCAATACGCTGGCTTCGCTCTCGCGCGCCTTCCGGCTGGCCGGGCCATGAAGCCGTGGTCTGCGACAACGCGGCACGCGCGCTGGAACTGGCGCGATCGCAGCCCTTCGACCTGATCCTGAGCGACGTGGTGATGCCGCGCCGCGACGGCCTCGCGCTGCTCGAAGACCTGAAGACCGCCGGCGTCGCCGCGCCGGTGGTGATGATGAGCGGCCAGGCGCACATCGAGATGGCCGTGCGGGCCACGCGGCTCGGCGCGCTGGATTTTCTCGAGAAGCCGCTCTCCACCGAAAAGCTGCTGGTCACGGTCGAGAACGCGCTCAAGCTCACGCGCCTTGAAACCGAAAACCGCGATCTGCGCACGCGCGTCGGCAAGCACACGCTGGTCTGGACCGGCGAGACCATGCGCCGCGTGATGGCGCAGATCGAGCGCGTGGCGGCCAGCGAATCGCGCGTCTGCATCTACGGCGAAACCGGCACCGGCAAGGAGCTGGTGGCGCGCACGCTGCACGAAAAGAGCAACCGCGCGGCGGGGCCGTTCGTCACGCTGAACTGCGCGGCGGTTCCGGCGGAGCTGATCGAGAGCGAGCTCTTCGGCCACGAGAAAGGCTCTTTCACCGGCGCGGCGCAGCGCCACACGGGCAAATTCGAACAGGCGCATCGCGGAACGCTTTTCCTCGACGAAATCGGCGACATGCCGGCCGCCATGCAGGCCAAGCTGCTGCGCGTGCTCGAAGAAGGCGAGGTGGAGCGCATCGGCGCGGACAAGCCCACCACGGTCGATGTGCGCGTGGTTGTGGCGACGCACCGCAATCTTGAGCAACTGGTCGAGTCCGGCGGGTTTCGCCGCGACCTGTACCATCGCGTCGTCGTCTTTCCCGTCGAGCTGCCGCCGCTGCGCCAGCGCCGCGAAGATCTGCCCGCGCTGGTCGAGCACTTTGCCCGCCAGGTGAGCGCGCAGAACGGATGGAAGCCGGTTCCCTTCACTGCCGAGGCCATCGAGGCGCTCAAACAGTACGCGCTGGCCGGGCAATATCCGCGAGCTGCGCAATGTGGTCGAGCGGCTGCTGCTTGCTGGCCGGAGCGGAAGTGGACGCCGAAGCGGTGCCGCTGGCGCTGCCGGCCGCTCACTCGTCGCGCGAAGACGCGCAAGCGCTGCCAGACGCTGGCGCAACCGGTCCGCTGGCCCAGCGCGTGCTGGCCTTTGAGCGGGCCAGCGTGCTGGCCGAGCTCGAGCGGCACAACCGGAACATGACGCAGACGGCGAAGGCGCTGGGCCTGGAACGCAGCCATCTTTACAAGAAATGCCAGCAGCTCGGAATCGACCTGCAAAGCCTGCCCGAGCGGGAGTAAGGCGATTCGCAACTCTTGATCCAGCCATCAAGGTTCGATGTATCCCACCCATTCGCCAGGAAAAAGGCGAAAGGATGGGGCTCGGAAGCTTCGTGGAGACGGATCCAGAGCAATGCGAAGAATGCCTGCTGCATAGGGTCATCTCTTGTCTTGGTTTATCCTAGAAGCAGGAGCCGGAGTTCCCCGGGAGGCTCAGCCGGTATCCTGCAAGCCTCCTTTTACCTCGTCACTCGTACCAAATCAGCTCGGGCTCTGTGGCCGCTTCCCCTTGGCATGGCCGGCCCCTCTGCACTCAAGGAGTGCCTTTGAAGCTCATTCTCTCAGCGCTCGTCGTGTCTGGCATCTTGTTTTGCGCGGCTGCGGCCTTTGCCCAGGGCAACTACGAGATTCAGGTTTACGGCTCAGAGACTGTCGCGCCGCGAAGCACGATGGTCGAGCTGCACTCGAACTTCACCGCCGAGGGCCGGCGGCAGACGATCGACGGCATGGCGCCCACATTATCACGCCGAGCACGAGACGGTCGAGATCACCCAGGGTATCAACGACTGGTCCGAGGTGGGCTTTTACATCTTCACCAGCGAACAGAGCGGCCTGGGTGTCCAGTGGGTCGGCGATCATATTCGTCCCAGGGTACGCGCGCCGGAACGATGGCATTGGCCGGTCGGCGTGAGCCTGTCCACCGAGGTGGGCTACCAGCGGGCGCTCTTCTCGACTGACACGTGGACCTGGGAGATTCGCCCAATCATCGACAAGCAGGCTGGCCCCTGGTACTTCGCGGTGAACCCGGCTCTTGAGCGTACCTGGCACGGGCCGGACGTGAAGCTCGGCATCGACTTCGCACCGGCTGTGAAGGTCAGCTATAACTTTACGCAGAAGATTGCGGGGGGCCTCGAATACTACGCCGACTACGGCAGCATTACCTCGATCGCCAGTCTGCACGATCAGCAACAGCAGATCTTTCCGGCCATCGACCTTAACGTCTCTCCCGACTGGGAGATCAACTTTGGCGCCGGCATCGGGCCCACTGCCGCCACAGACCACTGGATTGTTAAGGGCATCGTCGGGCGGCGATTCAACTGGGGACGGCAGCGAAAATAGCCGATGGAAACTGGCATTTCCTGAATTGATTTCTCCGGCCACTATGGTTATCAATTAATTAACTGCAAGGTTTTGAAAATATAAATAGGGGGGTGGGGGGATTATTTATCGGTTGTACGGACCGGTTACATCCCTGACAGATTGGACCTTGGACGGTGACGGCTTGCTCTTCTGATTCTTGTTCATCATTCAATTGTGCGTCATCGAAGGGTAATTCTCTGCAAACCCGCAGGGGCTAAAGCCCATCCTTCATTTCGTTGCATTTGCGGCGCGACTGAACAGGTTGCGGAAAAAGCCGGAGATTTAAGCAATTTCGATGAACGGCGAACCTCCGCGGCTAAAGCCGCCGTCGATTCTAGGTCTCTGGCCGCGTGAATTCGTACCAAATGCGGGTCTGGAGACCCGCACGACAGCCGGTCTGGAGACCGGCGCTACAGATACAGAATCATGCGGTCAGAAATCTAGTGGCTTTACACGGGGGATAAATCCCCCGTCTCCCTCCGCTTTGAGTTTTCCGCAGCCTGTGAAGTCGTTCACTGACGATTGTGGAGGCTCCAGATGAGTTATTCCGCAAACTGCGAGGCCCTCACTGTTACGCCGCTTCAGGGTGTTGATCTTAATAATCACCCGCCTGAGCAAGGTTGTTCTTCATCTTCCAATCATTCGATAAGCGTCTACCCCACCAGTTCCATGGCGCGAATGGTTTCTTTGCGGACGGTGAGGCGCTCGATAAGATCGGTTCGGACTTCGTAACCGCGGCCCGGTGTATCTGGGATGGCGATCTCGCCCGCCGATGAAACTGTAACCTCGGGTTCGATGATGTCTTCGGCCCAGTAACGCGCAGAGGCGGAGATGTCGCCGGGAAGCGTGAAGTTCTCAAGGGTCGAGAGCGCAATGTTGTGCGAGCGTCCGACGCCGGACTCCAGCATTCCGCCGCACCAGACGGGGATGCCGCGCTCCTGCGCGGCGTTGTGGACGGCGATGGCCTCGGTGAAGCCGCCGACGCGCCCCAGCTTGATATTGATGATGCGGCAGGACTCCATCTCGATGGCCGCCAGCGCATCGCGCCGATTGTGGATCGATTCGTCGAGGCAGATGGGGGTTTCGAGCCGTTTCTGCAGCAGCGAATGGTAGTAAAAATCATCGTGCCAGAGCGGCTGCTCGATCATCAGCAGGTCGAAGGCATCGAAGCCGACGAGATGGTCGGCATCGCGAAGACGGTAGGCCGAGTTGGCATCGCAACTGAGCAGAATTTCCGGCCAGCGGCTGCGCACCTTTTCAAAGACCTCGATATCCCAGCCCGGCCTGCACTTGAGCTTGATGCGCTGATAGCCCGCTGCCAGTTCGGCTTCGATGATCGCCATCAGCTCGGGAATCGAGGACTGGATTCCCAGCGAGACGCCGCAGGGAATCACCTCCCGCACTCCGCCGATCAGATGAGAGAGCGAGACCCCAAGGCGCTGCGCCTCCAGATCCCAGATGGCATTTTCGAGCGCCGCCTTGGCCATGCGATTGCCGCGGATTTGACGGAAGATCTTCGGGCACTCGCCGCCGTGGGCGGGCGACGCCGCGGCCAGCATCGGAGCCAGTTCATTGACGATCACAGCCCAGGCGCTATCGGTGGACTCGGCTGAGAAGTGCGGCCGCTCGCCCGCCGTGCACTCGCCCCAGCCGATCAAACCCTCTGACCTGATCTCTGCCAGCAGGATTCTCCGGTTGCGGGTGACGCCAAAGCTGGTTTCGAAGGGACGCACGAGGGGCATTTGCAGCTCGCGCAGGATGATCGCATCGATTTTCATAGAGTTTTTTAAGCTCCTTGAGATTCGCAGCCAGCTTCGGTTTGAGTAAGGGGACCCAACTCGAAGACTCCGTTTCCCTTGTGCATCCAGGGTATAGCCAAGGACGGCTAATCCGTGTGAAAAGGCATCCTGAAAGTTTTTGCGGTTTTCCAACTGGACGGCGAGAGCCAGTTCCCGGTCCGCATCCGAGGCCTTCCAGTCATAGATGGAAGCCGGGACCGGGATACGCGCCTCGATGAGCGATGCTGTTGCCGGCTGGCCATCGCCATCGAGAATCTCCTTAACCCTGGGAGAATCAAGCTGCCACTCGGCGACCAGCCGGTCGGTCGGGAGCCCACCCTGCAGTCGAGATGAGGATACACCATAAAAATCCACTTCGTAGCGGCGGGCAATCGCGCCAAGCTTCTGGATATTGAGATATGCGTTTTTGATTTCGAGGGGATCGAAGGTCCATTCGATGAGGCCAATGCCGCGATCGAGCGCGTCTCTTCGTTGGGCAAGTTTGAGAAAAGTGCCGACATGGCGATTGCGATAACCCTCTTTGACGGCCAGCATGTGCGAGTGGAGGTAAGGGCACAGCTTTCCGTTACGGCTCTTGATTCCCGGCAGACGAGAGAACAAAGCCGACCAGCGACCCCGCGCTGCCCAGATCCCTTGTGCCGGGAAGATCCGAGTCAAAGGCGCCTATGACCTGTCCGCCGACCTTTTGCCAGACGAGAAACGCCTTGCGCGGAATCACATCCGTCGGGTCGTAGCCCCAGGTCTCGATCTCGAGCTGAACGCAGGCCTCGAGTTCGTCGTGCCCCTGGCAACTGCGAATCACGATCATGGCTGCGCCTCCGGAGTGGAAGCGGCAAGTTTGCGTTTGGCCTCGGCCCATAATGCTTCCAGCTCATTCGGGAGCGAGCTCTTCCAGCGGCCTCGATGAGGCCAGTTCCATCTCGCGAAAGCGCTGGCGGAAGCGCCGGTTGCAGCCGCGCAGGGCCATCTCGGCATCGACGCCCAGGTGACGGCCCAGATTGACGACGGTAAAGAGCAGGTCGCCCAGCTCGGCCTCGACGGCAGGCTTGCGCGCGGGATCGTCTGAGGAGGCTTCGGCTTCCAGTTCGGCGGTCTCTTCGGCAAGCTTGGGAAGCAGGTCGCGCCAGTTGGGCCAGTCGAAGCCGGACTTCTGAGCTTTGGCGCCAAGCTTGGATGCCTCGGCGAGAGCAGGCATGGCGCGCTGAACGGAATCGAGGCGGGAGACGGGCTGAGTGGCAGGAGTCGCCGGACCGGCCCCAGCGCGTTTTTCTGCAGCCTTGATCTCTTCCCAGTTGCGCAGGACGGCGGCCGAGGCGCCTTGCACATCGGCATCGACATTGGCGCGGTTGCCGGCTGCGCGGGAAGCCTCTTCGCCAAAGACGTGAGGATGGCGGCGAATCAGTTTGTTGTTGAGGTGGTCGAGGACATCGGCGATGGTGAAGTGGCCGTCGTTGGCCGCCATTTCGGCATAAAAGAGGACCTGCAGCAGCAGGTCGCCGAGTTCTTCGGCGAGATGCGGGAAGTCGCGGCGCTCGATGGCGTCGAAGACCTCATAGGCCTCTTCGAGGGTGTATTTGCGAATGGAGTCGAAGGATTGCTCGCGGTCCCACGGACAGCCACCGGGAGCGCGCAGACGGGCCATGATTTCAACCGAGCGCGCGAACAAAGCCGCCGCCTGCGCCGGATCGGATGCGAAAGGCGCGGAGGGCTGTGCTGTGGGAGGTTCAGATGGAAGGTCCATGCAACCCCAGTCTACCTTGAGCGGGAGCGGCGGCGGTGGGCACTGCGTCTCAAGAACGTATACTCAATTCGCGCATGCTTCACATTCTGGGAATGGTCTTTGCGGGCTTGATGGGGCTGGCCTTCGGCAGCCTGCTGAACGTGTGCGTGCTGCGCTGGCCCAGAGGCGAGAGCATTGTCAGGCCGCGCTCCCACTGCCGCGGCTGCGGCCGGACGCTTGCCTGGTGGGAGATTTTGCCGATCGTTAGTTGGCTGTTTTTGCGCGGCCGCTGCCGCACCTGCCACGTTCCGGTGAGCTGCCGCTATCCGCTGATCGAGCTGGCGGTCGGCGTGCCGTGGGCGATTGCGGGTTGGCAATGGCTGGGCGGATTATTGCAGCCAGATCAGCCTCCGCTCTTCTACTACAGCTCGATGATCGTGTTTTTTGGGAAGATGATCCTGTCGTGGCTGCTGGTGGCTCTGGCAGTGCTCGATGCCGAGAATCTGTGGCTGCCTGATTGGCTGACATTGCCGGGAACTGGGCTGGGATTTATGGCGTTTCTTCTGCGGTTGAGATTGACTTCAGAAACAGCCTTGACTTTGAAGGGCGCAGCACTTTGGCTGCTCGGCATCCTGGCCGCGGCGGGACTTATCCTGCTGATCCGCTGGGTTTACTGGCTGATTCGCCGGCGTGAAGGCATCGGCCTGGGGGACGCAAAGCTGATGGCGATGCTGGCCGCGTGGCTGGGGCTGCCGGGCGCTCTGCTGGCCTTTGGGCTGGGAGCGGTGCTGGGAACGCTGGTCGCCTTGACTCTGCTGGCGGTCGCCTCCGGGCGGCAAGGCTTGAAGGACTGGGCTACGACGAAGCTGCCGTTCGGGACATTTTTATGCATCGGCGGCATGGTCAGCAGCTTGTGGGGAGAGCCGATTATTGCGGCGTACCTGCGCTGGGCGGGGCTCTGAGTGGCTTGAAGGGGCATTTCCACGTTTCTGCCGTGCGGAGTTCGAGGTATCCCATCCTAGCCGCAAAATGCCAAGAAGCAGGTCCTTCGACTTCGCTGCGCTCCGCTCAGGATGACAGCGGCGAGGGTGGGGCACCCGGCCAGTTCTGAGCGCTATTGTTGCGCCCCAGTTGACGGAGGCTGGCTGGGGGCCGGGGTCTTTGCATTGGCAATCTCCGGCTCCTTGAGAGCCTTGCGGGCCTCTTTGCCATGACGGCTGTCGGGATCGTATTCGGCGACTTTCTGGTAGTTCGCACGGGCATCGGCCAAGTTGCCAAGATGCCGCTCGGCCACGGCGAGACCCCAATAGACATCGGGATTCTCCGGGTCGAGCACGAGCGCGGACTCGAAGCGCGAAAGTGCACCCTTCCAGTCTTTCGTATCCAAATAGTAGCTGCCCACTTCAATGTCTTTGGAGGCAGCCTCCTGGTGGGTAGGCTGCTTGACGACGAGCTTCTTCTTGCCTGGCTGATCGTCCTCGGGACGAGGCTGCAAATCGCCCAGGCCAGCAAGGCTGGAACTGGAATCACCCGGCTGCGCGGTCGCGAAGTCTGGCTCGGGGTCGTCAGGCGAACGTACTGGGTCGAGGTCATCGCCGGGCAGCGGGATTGGCGCGTTCTCCGCTCCGTTTAAGGTTCGATCGGGCAGTGCCGGCGCTGTGCTTGAGGGCATCACCGGAACATTGGTCGTATCCTCGGGAAAGGGATTGGTGCTGGACGGCGAGGCTGGCGCAGGCTTCTGGCTCTGGTCTGCCGGCTTGCTTTGGCCGGCTGCCGCCAGGCAGCAGGTCACAAGCAGCGCAATTGGAAGAAACCGCCTCATTTCACTTTCCTCATGTTATGTCTCATGCCGAATCTCACGTCAATCCTTATGCCTTCAATGGTACGATGCGGTTCATACCGATCCAAAGGAAAGCATCGCACATTCGTATGGGACTCATTATCCGCTCTTCCGCCATCCACGCCGCCGGCTGCTACACCACGACGCCGATCAGCAAGGGCGCACGCGTGGCCGAGTATACCGGCCACCGGCTCACCAAGGCCGAGGCCGACATCGCCTACGAGACCTCGCCGATCACCTATTTGTTTGGACTTGGCACTGGCGAGATCGTCATCGACGGCCATTGCATGGCCATGTTCATCAATCACAGTTGCGACGCCAACTGCGAGACCAGCGAGGAAGATGGGCACGTTTGGATCGAGGCGATCCGGCAGATTGCGGCCGGAGAGGAGATTACCTACGACTACTGCCTCTACGACGGCGGCGCGGACGAGGCCTTGTGCAACTGCGGAGCGAAAAACTGCCGGGGCACAATGTATTCGAAGGAAGAGGTTCGGCGGCGCAATTCAGCGGCCAAGAAGGCAGCCAGAAAGGTTGCCGAAGCCAAGAGCGGCAAGCGCAAGGAGAGCAAGAGCGCAAAGGCTGCGAAGGCATAGAGATCGGGGGCCGAAGCAGATCTGCGCCCCGGTGGATCGAAGCAAAGATTAACCGGCCAGAATGGGAATCGCCGGGCCGTCGATCGTTGGCTTGACTACCGGCACGTCGGCCTTGACGTAGGAGATCTTGCCGGCGTCGATCTCATCCTGCGCGATGCGGCAGGGCTTGGTGGACTGTGTGTGGACGAGCGCATGGGAGCCGCCCTGCAACTGCCGGGCGCGACGAGCGGCTACCAGAACCTTGCGATAGTTCGAGTCAAAGCCAGTTTCAATCGTCATCGGAGTCCTCATCGAAATCCAGGAACTGTTGGCCGGAGTCGCGGCCAATGCCGAATGCATCCAGCACGGGCTTAACGCGCTCAAAGGAGTTGACCTGCAGGCAGCCGGCTGCCACTTCGAGCACACGACGGGAGCGGAATGTGATCGGCTCGTCGTTGCGATAGAAGCGTTCGGCTTGCACGATGGCCTCCAGTTGCGCTACAGCCCGGTCCAGAATGTCATTGACCAAAATATAGCCGTATTCCTGATAATTCTCAATCTCCTTGCGGGCCTCGCCGAGCCGGCGGTAGACCTCGGCCTCGTCGATGACGCCCTCGGCGCGGCTGCGGTTGCGCAGTCGAGTACGCAAAACCTTGGGGTTAGGCGGCAGGACGAAGATGCTGACAGCCTCTTTCATTGTGGCGCGAACCTGCGACGCGCCTTTCACGTCGATATCGAGCACAAGGTCGTGGCCGGCGAGGCGGGCCTGGTCGAGCGAGCTGCGCGCCGTGCCGTAGTAGTTGCCGAAGACCTCGGCGTGCTCGAGAAAGCTGTCCGCGGCGAGCATCCGCTCGAACTCTTCCCGGGTGGTGAAGTTATATTCGCGCCCGTTCTGCTCGGAGCCGCGCGGCTGGCGCGTCGTCCAGGAGACGGAGAATTCGATTCCGGTCAATTGCTTGCGCACCTCGTTGACCAGCGTGCTCTTGCCTGAGCCGGAGGGCGCCGAGATGATGAAGAGAATTCCTGCCACGTGCTATTGTCCTTTGGGCCGCTCCATCGGAGTCTCGACCCTGATGATCTTGTTTATTCTACGTTCTGGATCTGCTCGCGGGCCTTTTCAATCTCGGACTTCATGGCCAGTCCCAGTTCGGTAATGAGGGTTCCCTTGCCGCTGACGCCGCCGGTCTTCGAGAGCAAGGTGTTGGCTTCGCGGTTCATCTCCTGAAGCAGGAAGTCGAGCTTTTTGCCGACTTCGCCACCGGCCTTGAGCAGTTCGCGGAAGTGACCGATGTGGGTGGTCATGCGGGAGATCTCCTCGGCAACATCGCTGCGCTCGACCAGCACGGCAACCTCTTCAAGGACTCGCTGGCGATTGAACTCTGGACCGGTGGCGGCCAGCAGCCGCTCGGTAAGCCGGGCTTGATAGCGGTCTTCGATCTCGGGACGCAGCGCAGCCACTCCGTCGTTGGCCTCGGCCAGGCGATCGAGCGTGGAGTGAAGGATCGCATCGAGAGCTTCGCCTTCCCGCGCCCGCATGGTCTTCAACTGATCGAGCAGAGGGCCGATCTCGCGCTGTACGCTCTCGACCAGCGCGGCCTGGTCCTCGTCGCCGTTCGAGCGGTTGTCGTTCTGGAGAGCGCCGGGCATGCGCAGAATAGCGTTCAGTTCTGGCTGGCCGCCGAGACCATGCTCTTCGCGCGCAGCGGCAAAGGCGGCCAGATAGCCATTGACGAGTTCCCGATTGTAGCCGGCGGTCTGCTGGCTGCTGCGGTCGATGGAGAGGGTCAGATCGACATGGCCGCGGACGAGATTGTCCTTGAGCGCCTTGCGCAACTCCATTTCGAGGGCGTCGAGGCCCGAGGGCAGGCGCAATTGCACATCGAGAAAGCGATGGTTGACGCTCTTGACGCTGAGCGTGTAGCTCAATTGGTCGTTGACACGAACCTGAGAGCGTGCGAACCCGGTCATCGAATAGATCGGCATGGTGTTTCCTCGGTTAGGACTCAATCGGTTTCCAAGGGTTGAAGGGTACGAGCTTCAGCTCGTACAGCTTCATCGTTCAAATTGGCTGGCTTCAGCCGCTGAGGGAACTCCCGGTGTGGGAACCCCAAGAACTCATAGAGGACAGGATCCTCGACTAGTCTCGCATCGACAGGATTCTGTCGAATATATCCTATGTGCCGCAACCAATCTTCCTCGTCCCGGATGCGGTGATCAGTGAATCCGGGCTGCCAAATCTCGCCCTTCCATTGCAGCTCCCTTTTGGCGCGAAAGGAAAACCCGCCTTTGAACAGTTGAACTGATTTCTCGACAGACTGAACCGGGCTAATCAGCAAATGCAGATGATCCGGCATAATCACATAAGCATGGAGCTTGTAACCGGTCCCATCGTAATGATGAAGCGTGGAGAGCATCAGCCGAGCCCAGCGCTCGTGGCGAAAAAAGGGCTTACGGCCAGCGGTCTGGGTCGAGACGAAGTATGTGGCTTCACTGCTCCGGGTTGCTTCTCGTCTGGGACGCATTGATACCTCAGGGGCTAAAGCCCAGTTCCATTTGGGCTTTATACGTACGGGCTAAAGCCCGTACCCTTCAATCGCTAAAGCCCGTACCTCTCATGCGTACTCGGCTAAAGCCCGGACCCTTCAATTTGAAGCCGGTACTCTGTACAAGAGTCCCTGCTCTTCTCCAAAGCCTGTTCCCTATTCCCTATTCCCTGTTCCCTAGTCCCTGGCCCCTATTCCCTGCTCTTCAGGCATGTCCATGAATTGCAGTTGATAGAGCCGCTGATAGGTGGGCGATGTGGTCAACAGCTCGTCGTGCGGGCCAATGGCGGTGATGCGGCCGTCTTCGAGAACGGCGATGCGGTTGGCGCGGCGAATCGTTCCGAGCCTGTGCGCGATGACCAGTACTGTACGGTTCTGCATCAGGTTGCCCAGCGCGGCCTGGACGAGAGATTCGCTCTCGGCGTCGAGCGACGAGGTGGCCTCGTCGAGAATCAGAATTGGCGCATTTTTCAAGATGGCGCGGGCGATGGCCAGACGCTGGCGTTCGCCGCCGGAGAGACGGAAGCCCTTTTCGCCGATGACCGTGTCATAGCCCTGCGGCATGCGCAGGATGAAGTCGTGAGCCAGTGCATTCTGCGCCGCCTCTTCGACCAGCTTCATATGAACGTCGGGCTGGCCGTAGGCGATATTGTTGCGCACCGTGTCGTTGAAGAGGATCGTCTCTTGCGTGACCTGGGCAACCTGGCGGCGAAGCGAGCCAAGCGTCACCTCGCGAAGGTCGTGGCCGTCGATGAGAATGCGGCCGGATGGTCACATCGAAGAAGCGCGGAATCAGGTTGACCAGCGTGGATTTTCCCGCGCCGCTGGGGCCTACGAGCGCCAGCACTTCGCCGGCCTGGACTTCGAGATCGACGTTGTGCAGAATCTGGTGTTCGCCTTCTTCAGTCGAGTAGGAAAAGCCTACGTTCTCAAATGGAACGGAGTTCTTAAAGCCCTTCAACACGGTGGCGTGCGGCTTTTCCTTTACGTCGTCTTCGGCGTCAAAGAAGGCGAAGATCGACATGGAAGCGCCCATCGCCTGCTGGAAGCTGTTGTAGAAGTAGGCGAACTTGCGCACCGGATCGTAGAGCTTGAAGAGCAGGATGATGAAAGCGCCGAAGAGGCCCATCGTCATGCGGCCGTGCATGATTTCATTGCGCCCGATGAACAGGAACATGGCGATGGCGATGGCGCCGATGGTATCCATCAGCGGTGAACTGATGGATTGGATGCGCACGCTGCGCAGGTTGGCGCGGAACAGGCGCTTGGCTGCCTTCTTGAAGCGCAAGATCTCCCATAGCTCGGTGTTGAAGGCCTTGACGATGCGGTTGCCGCTCACTGTCTCGTGCAGAATGTTTTGAATCTCGGCGAGCTTGTCCTGGCCGGTGCGAGTGCGGGTGCGCACTTCCCCGCCGATCTTGCGCGCGGAGGTGATCACGACGGGGATAAAAAGCACCAGCGCCCAACTGAGTTCTCCGCCGAGTCGAATGACAAAGCCAGCCCGACGAGGAAGGTAAAGAACTGCTGCAAAAACTCGCTGATGACGGAGCTGAGCGCGACTTGCACCCGGTCAACGTCGTTGATCAACGTGGAAAGAATGGTTCCAGTAGCGTACTTGTGAAAGAAGCTCGACGACCGCCGCATCGTGGCTTCGTAGAGGTGATTGCGCAGGTCGGTAATGGTCGCCGAAACCGGCGTAATTGACCAGATAGGTACCCAGTGTAATCGCACAGCCCCTTGGCCAGCGTCGAGATCACCAGCGCGAAGGCCACCACATTCCAGGCATTATGCATATGCATAAAATGGGGAACGATGATCCTCAGGTCGAAATGCCATGGACTGTTGGGCAAGCCGAGAGTGATGGGGCCTTCGGGCGCATCCGGTCTGCAGAACCTGGTCGAAGATGGGCTGGAGGAGCAGAACGCGGAAAGTATCCAGGATGCCAACTGCGGCCAGCAGGATCACGCCGGGCAGCCATTGAAAGGTGTAGGGCAGCCCGTAGCGCAGCAGGCGCAGAAATCTCGTCATGCTTGTCGACCCGCCGGGAATAGGCAAAACTCCATCCACGCATTATATCTGGAGGATGCGGCGGCTGTGTCCTGGCTCTCACACTGCAAACGCAGGAAGGTCCACGCAAATATCCAGGGTCCAGCATGCGGAAGCGATGGAAGCGGGAACATTTAGAATAAAGAGGATTGGAAAATCGTCTTGCGCCGGCCTTGCCCGGCGGGAAAGTTCGCGCTCATCCGTATGCAACGCTGGTCGAAGCTCTTTATTCCCACTCTTCGCGAGGCCCCGGCGGACGCCGAAGTGGCCAGCCACAAATTTCTCGTTCGCGCCGGCTATATTCGCCAGCTCGGCGCGGGCATTTACAACTACCTCTTCCTCGGGCAGCGGTCGATCAACAAGATCATCGGCATTGTGCGCGAGGAGATGGACCGGATCGGCCAGGAGTTCTATCTGCCGGCGATCCATCCGCGCGAGCCGTGGGAGAAGAGCGGCCGCTGGACCGTGATGGGCGACAACATGTTCCGGCTGAAGGACCGCAAGGGCGCGGACCTGTGCCTGGGCATGACGCACGAAGAGATCATGACGACGATCGCCGGCAACGAACTGCGCAGCTACAAGCAGTTGCCGCAGATCTGGTACCAGATTCAGACCAAGTTTCGCGACGAGCCGCGGCCCAAGTCGGGGTTGCTGCGGACGCGCCAGTTCACGATGAAGGACAGCTACTCGTTTGACATCGACAAGGCTGGTCTCGACAAGAGCTTCGAGCTGCACGATGCGGTCTATCGCAAGATTTTTACGCGCTGCGGGTTGAAGTTTGTGGCGGTTGAGGCGGATTCGGGCTCGATGGGCGGCTCGCAGTCGCAGGAGTTCATGGTCTATACCGACGCGGGCGAGGATCTGATCGCGAGCTGCCCGGTCTGCGGGTATGCGGCGAATACGGAGAAGGCGACTTCGCGGCTGGAGCCGGTGACGGAGATGGAAGCCGACCGGCGACGGCAAGCCGGAGCTGGTTCATACGCCGGGCTGCGGCGCGATTGCCGATGTGGCGGAGTTTTTCAAGATGGCCGAGTCGTCGGACATCAAGTGCGTGGCTTATATGGCTCTGAAGCGCGGCGTGACTGGCCAGCCGGATGCGTGGCGCGGAGTTGCGGCCTTTTTGCGCGGCGACCACCAGGTGAATGAGACCAAGCTGCTGGGCGTGATCGGTGCGGCGGAGCTGCGAACGATGCAGGGCGAGGAGTTGGAGAAGTACTTCAATGGACCGGCGGGTTTTCTTGGACCCGTGGGCCTCAAGCCCAACGCGAAGCCGCTTGAAGACGGGCTGACGGTCGTCGTGGACAATCTCTCGAAGGCCGCAAGAACATGGTTGCGGGCGCCAACAAGCTCGACTACCACCTGCGCAATGTGACGCCGGGCCGCGATTTCTCGTGGACGATCATGGCGGATATTCGCACGGTGAATGAAGGCGAGGGCTGCCCGAAAGATGGATGCGCGGGCAAGCTGGTCGTCGGCAAGGCCGTCGAGATTGGGCACATCTTCAAGCTCGGCGACAAGTACACCGAGTCGATGGGCGCGCGTGTGCTCGACGTGAACGGCAAGGAAGTTACGCCGATCATGGGCTGCTACGGCATCGGCATCGAGCGCATTCTCACCGCGGCCATCGAGCAGTCGAATGACAAGAACGGATTCTGGCTGCCGGCTTCGATTGCGCCGTTCACGGTGGTGGTTACGGTGACGAATATGACCGATGCGCTGCTAGCCACAACGGGCGAGAAGCTGGCCGCGGAGCTGGAAGCGGCGGGTTTCGACGTGTTGCTGGATGACCGAGACGAGCGCGCCGGCGTCAAATTCAAAGACGCGGATCTGGTGGGGATTCCCTACCGTATCAATGTGGGCAAGAAGGCGGCCGAGGGCAAGGTGGAGTTAGTGACGCGGGCCACCTCTACCAGCGTGGATGTGGCGTTGGGGGATGTGCTGGCACTGATCAAGGAGCGCGTCGAAGAGGATGGGTTGCTGGAGGCGGTGGGGTAGAGCGGTTTTTGGGTTCACGGTTTCCCAGGTCTCAAAATCGAGACCTGGGGCACCGCAGGGTTTTGTGGTTCGCGGTATCCCACCCTAGCCGCAAAGACAGGAACGCGGCGAGGATGGGGCACCCCATCGAATGCAAGTTGAATTGCAAGGAGCGGCTGTGGCGTTGAAGGTTATTATCCCGAGGCAGTTTCGACAGCATAACTGGGTAACGCTTGCGGTGCGCGTGGCTCTGCTTGGGATTGCAACCGTCGCTCTGATGTTTGTTATTGTCTTCGGCTATCTCTACGTCAAGTACCAGCGCGTGGTGGACGAACGACTGAAGCAGCCGATCTTTGCCTCGACCGCCAAGGTCTATGCAGCCCCGCGCCAGGTTCGCATAGGCCAAAAACTCTCAGTCCACCTCATCGCGAATGAATTGAGCGCGGCCGGCTACTCGGCCGATGGCGCTTCGCAGACCTCCGAGCTGGGGACTTACAAGCAAGGCGCGCAGACCATCACGGTGCGGCCCGGGCCGCAGTCCTATCACGCGCCAGACCGAGCGTGTTTCGAATCAGCAACGGAGTTGTCCAGTCGATCACCGACGAACAAGGCCAGCCGCTGGCCAGCTATGAACTGGAGCCGCAGTTGATTACGGGCCTCAGCGACGATTCCAACCGCACCAAGCGCCGGCTGCTTACCTACAACGAGATTCCGCAGAATCTGGTGCAGGCCGTGATGGCGATTGAAGACCGCCGCTTCTTTGAACACAGCGGCGTCAACTACATAAGCATGATGGGCTGGGCCTGGCATGACCTGATCGGGGATCGCAAGCATCGCGGCGGAGCGTCGACGGTAACGATGCAACTGGCGAAGATGCTCATCGTCGCCGACACCGGCACGATTCGGTACAAGGTCTCTCAGATCATCGTAGCCTTCCAACTGGAACATCGGTTCAGCAAACAGCAAATCTTCGAAATGTACGCCAACCAGGTTCCGATGGGCCAGCGCGGCAGCTTCTCCATCAACGGTTTCGGCGAGGCCGCACAGTCGTATCTTGGCAAGGATGTGCAGAAGATTGATCTGTCGGACTGCGCTATGCTGGCGGGGATGATCCAGCGGCCGAATTATTTTTCGCCGTTCCGGCATGGGGACCGGGTCATCGACCGGCGAAACCTGGTGCTCGATTCGATGGTCGAGACGGGAGCGATCACCAAGGATCAGGCGGAGCAAGCCAAGGCCGAGCCCTGCACCTGAGCGATCAGAGCGTGGACGCCAGCGAAGCGCCATACTTTGTCGATCTGGTGCATGAGCAACTGACGCAAAAGCTGGGCGAGCGCGACTTCAACGCCGAGGGACTGCATATCTATACCTCGCTTGATCCCGATTTGCAGCGGGAAGCAACGGCTGCGGTGGAATCGACGATTCATGTGGTGGACGAGCAGGTGGACAAGCTGCACGCGCGGGACAGGAAGCGCGGCAAACCGTATGTCTATCCGCAGGTGGCGCTGGTGGCGCTGAATCCTCACACCGGCCAGGTGCTTGCGCTGGTGGGCGGGCGCAGTTACGGCAGCTCGCAGTTGAATCACGCGGTCGCGAAGCGGCCAACGGGTTCGATCTTCAAGCCCTTTGTTTATGCTGCCGCCTTTGAAACAGCCGCGGAGGGCACCACACTGCCGGGCCAGAGCAAACTTTTCTCGCCGGTGACCTTGTTGAATGACCAGCAGACCACCTACGACGTGGGCGGGCAGGAGTACACGCCACGGAACTTTGAAGGCGAGTATCACGATCAGGTGACCGCGCGATACGCACTGATGCGCTCGTTGAATAACGCAACGATCGGGCTGGCCGGCATGGTGGGATTTGACCGCGTGGCGGCGCTTGCGCGCGATGCGGGAATCAAGAGCGCGCGGGGAACGCCTGCGGTAGCGATCGGCGCCTATGACGCGACGCCGCTGGATATGGCCGGCGCTTATACAATCTTTGCCAACGGCGGGCTGCACATCGACCCGTGGATGCTGGCCAGCGTGCGCACCTCGACGGGCGACGTGATCACCGACTATACGCCGAGCTCCAAACAGGTTCTCGACCCGCGCGTGGCTTATCTGACCACCAGCCTGATGGAGAACGTGCTTCGCGGCGAAGGAACCGGCGCGGGGGTGCGCAACATGGGATTCTATTCTCCGGCAGCCGGCAAGACCGGCACCAGCCACGATGCATGGTTCGCCGGATTTACCTCCAACCTGCTGTGCGTCGTCTGGGTGGGCAACGACGACTACACCGATATCAAGATCGAAGGCGCCCATGCCGCCGCACCCATCTGGGCGGCGTTCATGAAGAAGGCTGTGACGCTGCCGCAGTACTCGGACACCAACGAGTTCACGGCGCCCGAGGGTGTGGAGGTTGTGTCCATCGACAAGGTGAGCAACCTGCTCAGCGACGCCGCCTGCCCAGACGACTACGACGCGGCATTTCTTGCCGGAACCGCGCCGATGGAGACCTGCGACCATCAGGGTGACCACAAGAACATCTTGCAAAAGATCTTCGGGTTGGGTAAGAACGGGAACTAGCGCTGATATTGTCTGGGCAAGGGACTACCAGAACGGCGTCAAATGTTCTATATTTCCCTTGCTATGAATTTCAAAACCCGTTCCATCTTTCTCTTCCCGCTGGCCGCCGTTGGCCTGCTTGTGTGCGTCTCTGCCGCTCCGGCGCAAAACGCACCCGCCGCAAAGCCCACGGTCGCCGAAGCACTGGCCTTCATCGATAGCGCAGAGAAGGAACTGGGCGCGATGAGCGTCGATGCTGCCCGCGCCTCGTGGGTCGAAGAAACCTACATCACCGACGATACGGTGGCTCTGGTGGCCGAGGCCAACGACCGGCTGATTGCGCGGCAGACGGAGCTGATCGGCGAGGCGCGCAAGTTTGACGGATTGACGCTGCCGCCCGATGCGGCACGCAAACTGCTGCTGCTCAAGCTGAGCATTGGTCTGCCTGCGCCTTCCGATCCCACGCTGCGAGCGGAAACAACGAAGAAGGCCGCGGAGCTGGACGCCGCCTATGGCAAGGGCAAATATTGCCCCGATGCGAATCCAGATCACTGCCTGGGCATCGACGAGATCGACGTCAAGATGGCTCACAGCCGCGACCCGAAGGAACTGGCGGCACTCTGGACGGGCTGGCATGCGGTCGGTGTCCCGATGCGCGGCGACTATGCGCGGCTGGCCGAGTTGAGCAACAAGGGAGCGCGCGAACTGGGCTATGCCGATACCGGCGTTCTCTGGCGCTCGCAGTACGACATGACGCCCGAGGAGTTTCAGGCCGAGACCGAACGCCTCTGGAAACAAGTGGAGCCGCTCTATCTGGAGTTGCACACATACGTCCGCCACAAGCTGATCGAGAAGTATGGCGACGCGGCGCGGCGGCCCGATGGCATGATTCCTGGCGATCTGCTTGGCAATATGTGGGCGCAGGAGTGGGGCAACATCTATGACGTGGTTGCGCCGCCGTCGGGGCCATTGCCTTACGATCTTGGCGCGATCCTGAAGGAGCGCAATACAGACTCGCAGCAACTGGTGCGATACGGCGAGGGCTTCTATAAGTCGATTGGCTTCGATCCCCTGCCCGAGACCTTCTGGAAGCGGTCGATGCTCTCGCATCCGCGGGATCGCGATGTGGTCTGCCACGCCAGCGCATGGGACATCGACAACCAGCTCGACGTGCGCATCAAGGCATGCTTCCAGCCCACTGCCGACGACTTCGTCACCGTGCATCACGAACTGGGCCACAACTACTATCAGATGGCCTATCGCAATCAGCCCTTCTTCTTCCAGAACGGCGCGAACGATGGCTTCCACGAGGCGATCGGCGACTCGATTGCTCTCAACGTCACGCCGGATTATCTGAAGAAGCTGGGACTGATCGACCAGGTTCCGCCGACGAGCGCGGATATTCCGCTGCTGCTGCGGACGGCGCTGGACAAGATTGCGTTTTTGCCCTTCGGCCTGCTGATCGACAAGTGGCGCTGGGAGGTTTACTCCGGTGAGGTGAAGCCGGAGCACTATAACAGCGCGTGGTGGGCGTTGCGCGAGAAGTATCAGGGCGTCGCTCCGCCGGTCGCGCGCTCGGAGGCTGACTTCGATCCCGGCGCGAAGTATCATATTCCCGGCAACGTGCCTTACATGCGCTACTTCCTGGCGCGGGTTTATCAGTTCCAGTTTTATCGGGCGATGTGCCAGGCCGCGGGATACAAGGGGCCGCTCAATCGCTGCTCGGTCTACGGATCGAAGGAGGCCGGGGCAAAGCTGAATGCGATGCTGTCGATGGGTGCCTCGAAGCCATGGCCCGAGGCGTTGAAGGCGATGACGGGAACCGACAAGGCCGATGCATCGGCGATCGTCGAATATTTCAAGCCGCTGATGGACTGGCTCAAGGAGCAGAACAAGGGCGAGAAGGAAGGCTGGACGCTGCCGGCTGATCCGCTGAAGTAGCGCAGTGACTCATCTGATCCCGGGTCTTCAAGCAACGACCGCCCATTAACTAAAGCTTACTGCACTGCAGGTATACTCAACGCCATTCTGAGGTGGGCGGCTCGAAACGAGGGCATCTCTACACTGCGATCCTTTTTGTCCATGAAAGTGTTTTGGCACACCTTGCAATCCCAGCGAATGGCGTCTTTCCGATTGAACTCGAAGATCTGAATGCGGAATTCTTACCAGCAAGCGGGGCAAAATGGCGTCTGGTCGCCGTTCTGGTAATAGAATGGCTCCTTGAAAATCATCTGCGTATATAGAGTTTCTCTTGGTCCTTCATTATCGGCGGAGCTTTCGATCCTCAACAAATATGACCGCTGAGGTCGAGATCACGACTGTAGAGTTCAATATTCTTAACCATGAACGGCATTCGCCACTTCTTTTGCGTTGTCAAGGATTCCTCATGCCGATAATTGTGCCGACATTAGAAAATAAGTGTCGTGGAAGACCTGTATTCCCGTTGCGTCAGCGCACTTCAATCCAAGGTAGACTCATCCCGGGGGAACGGAGATGGTATGGCCATGGAAGATTTCAACTGGGGAGTGTTTTGGGCGTTGATAGCGGCGTGTAATCGCTGATTTCTTCAAAGCTTTAGACTATATTCTTGGGAAGTTTAGCGAATAGGAGGAGTGATGGCGAAGCACGTCGTAAAGTCTGGGAAGAGCCACACGAAATCACCGTCGTTCAAAATTCCTGCATTATCGCGGTCTAATAATGGGAAGACATCGCGGCGCAGGGAAGAAGCGAAAGTTCGCCGCATCACATTGGCGTGAGGCGCTGATATGAGGGAACTGCGAAAAACCCGAATACGAGCATACGGGGTATTTCGTGCTTTTTGAGCGGTCAGCAAAAAAGATAATGGATGTCAATACCGGTTGCATTTGCTCCAGATCTGGGAAACCACGGACCCTTTTCGACTTCTGAACCAGTGCCCTATACAACCCTTCGCAATCCCGGCAGGCGCACCAAAGGGTCGGCCAAAAGCCAAGTGGCTGCGCAGCTCAACAGTCCCACCACACCGAACTTGACCAGCGCGGGCGCTGCCCAGCCATGCATCAACAGGCTGATGCCGACCAGTACCGGCGGATGAATGATGTAGACCGCGTAGGCGCGGCGGTTGAGCCAGTTCCAAAACGCAGACGGCTGGTTCATGCGTGCGCGGAAGACCAGCAGCCATAGGGCGATGAGGCCCCAGGCAACAAACGGCTCCCAGAGCGCATAGAAGATCGCAGGCCACGTGAAGCCGCCAGAGAAGTTGGATTTGCCGGGGCCGTTCACCGCCGAGGCAACCGCGCCTGCCACAATCATCAACGGCCATGTAATCGCTAGAGTGATCAATCCTGTTCGCGCATTCTTCCATGTGAGTTGCCGCAGCCAATCGTGACGCCAGGCTGCGATGCCAAGCACGAAGAGAAAGATATACGTGGCGAAGTAGCCGAGTTGCATGCCGATGACGTTGACTCCGACGGGAACGAACTGGCGCAGAGCCAGCGCAGCAATTCCGGTTCCCAGCGCGGCAACGAGCCACCAGCGGCCAGCGGGGACCGGCTTCGGTGTGCGTTCAGAGTCATCAAGCGCGGAGCCGAACAGAGCCCGCCATCCGCAATAGGGGATGCAGAAGAACAACAACGCCTCTGTAAACCAGAGCGGGCCGTTGATGAACATCTTGTGCTGCCAGAGATAGACGGGACCCGCCCAGAAACCATGGCCCTGCGCCAAAGTCATGAGGCCGACGGTAATCGGCGCAAGGATCAGCGCGAAGCCGAGAATAGGCAAACCGAGGCGAAGATACCGGTCCAGAATGAATCGCCCATAGCCCTTGCGTTCAAGAGATGCAGGCGTGAAGTAACCGGCAAGCAGGAAGAAGAAGCCCATGAAATAGGCCTGATTGATGGTGCAGAAGTAGATCAGCAATTGGCTGGAAATCGCGCTGGATGGCTCGGTCTCACGCCAGAACCAGCCGCCGATGGCGCCGTAGGTGATCGCGGTGTGATGCAGGATGACCAGGGCGGTCATCACCGTGCGCAGACGGTCGATGTAAAAGTCGCGTGGAGGCATATGCCATGGTATACGCGGAACGCAGCAGAAGGGTTCCGCTGCGAGGGTTGTCAATCCTGAGAGTAAGGGCTATCGCTGGTGGACAGGTGTTCCAGGGAGGATCTGGCCGGTGATGGGGCTGCGGTAGGTGCTTGGCTTTTTATGCTTCTTCTTGCCTAGATAGTCGTAGGTATTATGCTTGGCGTGCTTGCCGCCAACCGAGTACGGGCCGTTCAGTTTGGTGGCGTGCGGCTTGCGCGCGTGGCCGCTCAGGGGGAGAAGTAAAGCCAGCAAGCCGAGGATTACGATTCTCGTGGTCTTCATCGATCCGCGACCCTCCAAGGGATGTGTGCGTCTTCCAGGCCTCATCTCTGAGGCCGGGACGCTCACCCCAATGAATACACGATTTCGGCTGGAGCCAACTTGCTGAACAGCAATTAGGCACTTGACGATCTTCTCGAAGGAATCGGGCTTGAGGCTCGCACCGGACGAGCTAGAAAACCTGAGCGAGACTCATTTCTCCCCTACTTTGTTGCAGGCTTTTCGCATAAATAGATCCATCTGAGCCCGTCGTAGGTGGAGGGAAATGGGACGTGACCTTCGTCGTCGTAATAAGTATTCTTGATCGATACCGATGCGGGTACGGCCTGTTTGAGAGAGTCCAGAAACTGCGCTCCTCTTTTCGCAATCGAGCCATCGCGATCGTATGCGTCCTTTTTCCCATTGGCTACAAACAGACACTTCTTCTCAACCTTTTTTAGATCCTGATTCTTTCCCAGCTCATTCGTAAAGTACGCGGCCTGACTCTCGTTGAACAAACCAAAACTGCTGAGAAGATAAGCATCGAACAAGGCGGGCTCTTTCAGAAAGGAATAGAGCGCAAACATAGCGCTGGCCGACTCTCCGCCCAAGACCTTGAATCCGCTGGTTCTATAGTTCTTGTCAATGAAGGGGATCAATTCGGTTTTGATGAATTGAATGAAGTTCGCTGCCCCCCGATCTGGATTCATATCGCGGGTTCTATCGGTGTTCTGAATTCCGACGACAATATGGTCTGGAACTTTATCTGTCATGTCGACGAGATAATTAAGTGTAGAAAATGTCTGCAAAGAGATTTCTCTGTCGCCGTCCAATTTGTACAAGACGGGATAGGCTTTGCCGGACTTCTCGTAGTCGGCAGGCAGCCGTATCAACAGGGTGCGCTCTTCGCCGAGCACTTTCGAATGGATTTTGCGGTAGCTCCCATATGTAATGGCAGCGTTGTCGGCTTGTGCAAAAGAAATGGCTGGCGCCGCGACGAAGAGGAGAAATAGAACTGATCGGGCAGTTTTTCCGCTCACAAGCTTCATGACGTTCTTCACCTGTGTTTTGGGCCCAAAAGTCTGAGATTCATTTTGGCCGTGTGTCCCTGCTCACAGCTTCAAAAACTGGGACACACGGCGAGTGTAGATCTGGAATCACAATCAAAGGTTAGCAGATTGATCGCAACTAGGTCTCTGGCCGTGTGAATTCGTACCAAATGCGGGTCTGGAGACCCGCACGACAGCCGGTCTGGAGACCGGCGCTACAGATACAGAATCATGCGGTCAGAAAACTAGTACTTGACGATCTTCTCGAAGGAATCGGGCTTGAGGCTGGCGCCGCCGACTAGCGCGCCGTCGATCTCTTCCTGGCCGATGAGCGATGTGGCATTGTCGGGCTTGACGCTGCCGCCGTAGAGGATGCGCATGGCAGCCGCGACCTGGGCGCCGAGCAACTTGGCCACTTCGGCGCGGATGATCTTGTGCGCGTCGACAGCGATCTCGGGCGTGGCCGTCTTGCCGGTGCCGATAGCCCACACCGGTTCGTAGGCAATGACGATCGGCTTGGCGGCTTCGGCGGTGATACCGACAAATGCGCCTGCGATCTGGGTCTTGAGCACTTCGGCGGTCTTGCCTGCCTCGCGCTCGGCAAGCACTTCGCCGACGCAGACGATTGGGACGACGCCATGCTTCAACGCGGCATGAAGTTTTTTATTGACGACCTCATCGGTCTCGGCGAAGTACTGGCGGCGCTCGGAGTGGCCGATGAGCGTATGCGTTCCGCCGATGGCCTGAAGCTGGTTGAGCGAGGTCTCGCCGGTGTAGGCGCCCTCCTCGGCGAAGTGGATGTTCTGCGCGCCTACGAGAACATTGCTTCCCTTGGCGGCCGCAATGACCGTGGGCAGCAACACGGGCGAGGGAAAGAGAGCGATCTCGTCACGGGTATGCGAGGCAACGAGAGGTAAGAAGGCATCGACGAAGGCCTTGGCTTCAGCGGGCGTCTTGTACATCTTCCAATTGGCGGCAATCAGTGCTTTACGGGGCATTTTTTCGGGACTCCTCGACATTGATTCTATTGGACGGAACCGGGGGCGTGGGTGACGGCGGGCACAGGGCGAGATCGCGCTGGCCGTGCCTGGAGCAAGAAGAGGCTGGGCGGAGCCGAGCGGGGGGTGTATCATGGGCGGAAATAATCTGCAGGAGGAAGTCTAACGTGAAGCTGGCAGCGGTGTTTTTCGCAGCAGCCGGGATGGCTGTCGTTTCGATGGCGCAACAGTCGGGTTCGCTGTCGCGGGTCACTCTGGTGGTTCGGACCACCAAGGCCATCAACTATCGCCACTTGAGCGGACCCACGCAGATCGACTTCCGCGGAACGGTGCTGCAATCGCAGGCCCACGGCGAAGCTCGAGTGGAGAGCAGGCGGGGAGCGGTGCGCATCCAGGCGCAATTTGAGAAGCTTGAGCCCGCGTCGCGCTTTGGCTCGGGGTTTCTGACTTATGTGCTTTGGGCGATCTCGCCGGAGGGGCGCGCGGACAATCTAGGCGAGCTGATGCTCAACGGCAATAAGAGCAAGATGGATGTTACCGAGCCACTGCAGGCCTTCGCGTTGATCGTGACCGCCGAGCCGTACTTCTCCGTTTCGCAGCCGAGCGAGGTGGTCGTGATGGAGAACGTAGTGCGGCCAGACACGATGGGCAGCGTTGAAGAGATGGACGCCAAGTTCGACCTGCTGCAACGAGACCAATACGAGACGACGGTTCAGGCCGGCTACGTGGCGCCTGCGGCGAGTTCGAAGATTCCGCTCAGCCTGCTTGAGGCGCGGAACGCGATCGAGATCGTGAAGCTGGCCGGCGGCGAGAAGTACGCCGCGGAAAGCTTCAAGAAGGCGGCCGATCTGCTGAAAATAGCCGAGAGCGGGCTGACCCAGAAACGCGACAAAAAGGTGATCGACACGGCGGCGAGAGAAGCAGTACAAACCGCCGAGGACGCGCGCATGATCACCGTAAAAAAGCTCGAAGAGGAGCGGCTGGCGCAGGAGCGCCAGGCGGCGGCTGACCGGGAAGCGAAGGCCAAGGCAGAGGCAGCTGCCTCGGAAAAGGCGCGCCTGGAAGCGGAGCTTGCCGCTGAGCGTTCGGCGCGGGAGAAGGCCGAGGCGCAAGCGGAGGCCGAGAAAGAGCGCGTGGCTGCGGCAGATGCTCTGGCGCATCAGCAGGCGGCACAAGCCGACGCCGATCACGCGCGCAAGCAAGCCGAAGACGCAGAACGGGCGCGGCAACAGGCTGAGACGGAAAAGGGCGACTTGAGAAAGCAACTGCTAGACCAGCTCAATTCAGTCCTGCAGACCAGCGATTCGGCGCGAGGACTGATCGTCAATATGTCGGACGTGCTCTTCGATACGGCCAAATACACGCTCAGGCCGGCTGCTCGTGAAAAGCTGGCCAAGATCTCAGGGATCGTGCTTGCGCATCCTGGATTGAAGCTCGGAGTGGAAGGCCACACCGACAACGTGGGCAGTGAGCAGTACAATCAACTGCTCTCAGAGCAGCGCGCCGCGGGAGTGCTGGAATTCCTGGTGCAACAGGGCATCCCAGAGGCTTCAGTGACCTCGCGCGGATTTGGAAAGACGCAGCCTGTTGCAACGAACGACACACCGGAAGGCCGAGCGAAAAACCGCCGCGTAGAGCTGGTGGTCAGCGGAGATGCGATTGGCGGAGGGGCAGGAACTCCGGTTGGCCAGGAGTCCAAGATCGCGCCGTCGCAGCCCTGAGTGTTCCGGATTCAGGGATAGCTTTGAGACCGGAGCAGCGCGTTGGATGACGCGCGCTGTTCGCGGCGACTTTTGTTCTCTACTCCCTACGCCATACAATGCTTATTAGACATCGGGAATCGTGAGGAAAGGTCTGCGCCGAATCAGTGCGCCTCTCCTGTGACCGGTTGCCGTGAGTCATTAGAA
>CAWJLK010000018.1:0-131718 GCA_963843625.1 uncultured Acidobacteriaceae bacterium | reverse complement strand
GAGTCGGTTCCGCTCATGTTGAAGCCGCCGAAGGGATGCGCGCCGACCATCGCGCCGGTGCATTTGCGATTGAAGTAGAGATTGCCGACATGGAATTCGCGGCGGGCGGTCAGCCTTTTTCGCGGATCGCTTGTGTAGACAGAGCCGGTGAGGCCGTACTCAGTGTTGTTGGCGACGCGCAGGCCCTCTTCGAAGTCGGCGACCTTGATGACGGCCAGCACCGGGCCGAAGATTTCTTCCTGCGCAGAGCGCGCGTCGGGCGCGATGTCGGCGAAGACGGTCGGCTCAAGGAAATAGCCGCCGTCCGCGGTGGCGGGCGCATTGCCGCCGGCAATCAGCCGGCCTTCCTTCTTGCCGATCTCGATGTAACCGCAGCATGGAGTCGAGCGCGGCCTTGTTGATCACCGGGCCCATGTTCGGGATTGGCGGCGGGGTCGCCCACGGTGAGCGTGGCGACGCGCTCGCGCAGGCGCTCGACGAAGACGTCGTAGACGGGCGCTTCGACGATGGCGCGGGAGCAGGCGGAGCACTTTTGCCCGCTGAAGCCGAAGGCCGAAGCGACGACGCCATCGACGGCGGCGTCGAGGTCGGCATCGGCGCAGACGAGGATCGAGTCCTTGCCGCCCATCTCGAGAATCGTGCGCTTGATCCAGATCTGGCCGGGCTGCGTTTTGGCGGCGCGCTCGTGAATCTCGAGGCCGACGGCCTTGGAGCCGGTGAAGGCGATGAAGCGGGTCTTGGGATGCTCGACGATGGCGTTGCCGAATGTGGCGCCGGAGCCGGGGCAGAAGTTGACCACGCCGTCGGGCATGCCGGCCTCCTCAAGAACTTCAACAAATCTGGCGGCGATGGTGGGCGCGTCGCTCGATGGCTTGAGAATCACGGTGTTGCCGGTGACGATGGCGGCGGCCGTCATGCCGGCCATGATGGCGAAGGGAAAATTCCAGGGCGGAATGACCGCGCCCACGCCGAGCGGAATGTAAAGCAGCTCGTTGCGCTCGCCGGGATACTGGATGGGCGTGGTGGCGGCGGCCAGGCGCAGCGCTTCGCGAGCGTAGAACTCGAGGAAGTCGATGGTTTCGCCCACGTCGGCGTCGGCCTCGGCCCAGTTCTTGCCCACCTCGTAGGTGAGCCAGGCGCATGAACTCGAATTTGCGCTGGCGGATGATCTCCGCCGCGCCGAGCAGCAGAGAGACGCGCTGTCTCGACCGGGGTCCGGCTCCAGGATTCGAAGGCGGCGAGCGCGGCGGCATGGCGGCTCAGCCGTGCTCCGCGCCGGCCTTCTGGTGAATGCCGACGATTTGCGCCGGCCGCGCGGGATTGATGGAGCGGATCTTTCCTGCAGTCTTGAGGCGCTTGCCGCCGATGATCAGGTCGTATTCGCGGCCGAGCTGGCTTGCGACCGACTCCAGTGCGGCCTGCATTTTGCGAGCATTTTCAGGGAGCTTGAAGTCGATAAAGGATTCATTGTTGAACTCGCCCGGGCGAGCGCGGCTGAATCTGCGTGGTGAGGGAAGTGGCAGCCATAACCCATTGATTGTAGTTCAGAGCCGGCCAACCCGGTTGAGACCGACTTGCGCTGGATGGTTCCGCGTGAGGGTAGGGGGGTGGGGGGTAGGCGTCAGGGGTCAGGGGTTAGAGGGGCCGAGACTGGGGTGTTCCGGTGCTGCCGGAAAACTTAAGGACTTGGTACCCCCACTGGGTATTCTGGGGACAAATTCCTTGTTTTCTTTCGATTACAGACGAGGTGCCGCCGTAAAATCTTGAAAATAATCGCGTTATCAGCAGAATCGTGATTCAAAATGAGTTACGAGAATTCGCGGCCGGCTTGAAGTGACTTCTGACATAGATTTGGCTCTGACTGTTTCTATTGTGCACGGATGATGGAAATAATCTGCAAGAATGCGAGGAAAGGTTCGATGACACGGGGCACAGCTTTTAATGGCTCAGGCCATCTTTGAGGGGATGAGCGGGCCACCGCTGAGTGCCCATCCGAAACGTGGAAGATTCATTTTGAATGGCTCCGCGGCAGTTTTCTGGTGGCTCACATCAACTCAATCTGGCGGCTGGAAGAGCGACGGTTCTCCATTCGCCATCGATCATCGGATTCTGTTCCAGAAATCGTCCAATCAACCCCTCGGTTTTCGGATGTTAAGATGGCTGGGCCATGTATGGCCGCTCCCTGGCAGATTTGAGATGGAATCGCAAGAATGCGCGCCAGTGTCTCAAACATGACGTCCTGCATTGTCTATGCTCGCCCGCTCGTTCGCGCTTTCTATTTCCTCAACGCCGCCGTGGCAGACGAATCGCACCCCATGCCGACAGACTCCTTAAGAGACTCGGCGTAGAAGAGATCTCTAAACAGGTAGAACATTACGCACGACTTCTTCGCGCTTTCGAACGGCAGCGTCCGATCCCAGATCAGTTCATATGCAGAACAGTCGAGGGACTACTTTAGATTGCCCAGAAGCCCTGGTCGAGCTGGAGCTTTCGGAGAATCTCCCAAGCAGGAATATCGGATCCGGAAACCCTCGTGAGTAGAGTTGATTTGGTTGGCGGATAAATGTAACGGTCACGTAATACCAAGGCCGCCATCTTTCGGTTTCACTCCCCGCATACAGCGCAGCGAAGCCTGTCCTCCGTTGGTACCTCCCTTTTAAACAGGAAGTCAACGAACTGTTCAAAAGAAGCGATACTGATATCAATTGGCGACCTGGAGGCATCTTCAGAGTTTAGCTGACTTCGGTCAGCGCCTCGGTGGCTTTGCTCATCTTGGCGGTGCGCTCGAGCTTGTCCCAGTTGAAGGGCTTGCCGTCGATGGCGCGCTTGAGGGTCTTGAAGAGCACGATGGAGAATACCTGGCGGTAGGCGAAGCGCTGCAGCCAGATGTGGAAGAGCAGCCAGCCGTCGCCTTTGTTGGCGGGATGGCGGCGCTCCAGGCTGAAGGCGACCGACGAGGTGATGAAGTCGATGAGCAGGAAGCCGAGGAAGTAGACGAGCAGCTTTTCGAAGCTGGCCGCGGAGGCGGCTTCGGGGTGGTAGTGGCGGTCGACGAAGTAGTGCACGATGCCGGCCAGCGAACATGAGGTCGATGAAGGGCGAGACCAGCGGCAGCAGCATCTGGAAGATGAGGATGTTGGGCAGCGCGAAGAGGCCCATGGCCTTGTTGCGGACGAAGGCGGCGCGATGCTTCCAGACGGCCTGCAGGGTGCCGAAGGACCAGCGGAAGCGCTGGCGCATCAGGCCCTTCGCATCGATGGGCGCCTCAGTGAAGGCCAGCGCGCGGTCTTCGTAGATCGACCTTGAGGCCCTGCTCGAGCAGGTTCATGGTGAGGTCGGCGTCTTCGGCGACGGTGTTGAGCGGGATAGCCGCCGGCGGCTTTGACGGGCGCGGTGCGCCATGCGCCGATGGCGCCGGGAACGACGGTGACGACGTGGAAGAGATCGAGGGCGCGGCGCTCGAAGTTCTGGCTGGTGATGTATTCGAGAGCCTGCCAGCGGGTCCAGAGATTGACGCGGTTGCCGACCTTGGCGTTGCCGGCGATGGCGCCGATCAGCGGGATCCTCAAAGTGGGGAATGAGCTTGGAGATGGCGTCGGCGGCGATGACGGTGTCGGCGTCGATGCCGACGTAAGATCTCCTCGTTCATGCGGTCGAGGGCGTAGTTGAGCGCGGCGGCCTTGCCGCCGTTGGGCTTGGTGAGCACCTGCACGCGGCCGGCGGCGATCTCGGCGGCGTAGGCCTGGCGCGGCCACTTCGGAGGTGCGGTCGCTGGAGCCGTCGTCGATGACGATGACGTGGAGATTGTTGTAGTCGGAGTTGAGCACCGAGCGGATGGTGCGGACGATGACCGTCTCTTCGTTGTAGGCGGGGATGAGAACGGCGACGCGGGGGTTGAAGCCGGGCGAGGCTGCGCGGTGCGGGCGGCGCAGGCGGTCGATGACGGCGAAGATGCCGACGAGGATCAGGCGCGCGCTCATCAGGATGTCGCCGACGAAGAAGACCATCACGATGAAGTTGCCGATGATGGCCAGCGCTGGAGAAGGCGATGGAGTCGGGCAGGGCGCGCACGCGCTGCCAGAAGGTGAGCTGGCGGCATCACCTGGGCGGTGGTCTTGCCCATCAGCGCGGAGACGGGAACGATGGTGTAGCCGTGGGCGCGCAGCGTGTCGATCAGCATGGGCAGCGCGGCCACGGTGGCCGAGCGGTCGCCGCCGCCGTCGTGCATCAGGATGATGGAGCCGCGGAACTGCGGCTTGGTCTTCATGGTTTCCAACTGGTCGAGGACGGACTGCGATGATTTCGGCGGCGTCTTGCGGGGATGCTCGTTCCAGTCGTTGGTGTCGATCTTGCTGCCGATGATGGTGAGTCCATCCTGCTGGATGCGCTACGACGGGCGCGGCCTGGTCGTCGGTGTCGGGCTCCTCGTCGATGTCGTAGGGCGGGCGGAAGTAGAGCGGCTGAACGCCGAGCTTGCTGGCGAAGAGGCGCTCGGTGAGGTTGATCTCGAGATCGAGCTGGCGGGCTGAGATTTCGCTGATGTCGGGATGGGTGTAGGTGTGGTTGCCGATCTCGTTGCCTTCGCGGACGACGCGCTGCATCAGGCCGATATTTTGCGCGGCCTCGGCGCCGATCAGCAGGAAGGTGGCCTTGGCGTTTTTGTCGCTTGAGAATGTCGAGGATCTTCGGCGTCCACTTGGGATCGGGACCGTCGTCGAAGGAGAGCGCGACCTCGTTGGGATGGTAGCCGTACTGCTGGATGGTGTAGGTGTCGCGGATAGACATCCATGTGCTCATCGATGATGAGCTTCTTGCGCGGGTCGGGCTCGTCGGTGTCGACCTGACGGTGCGCTTGCCGGGCTGGGGCAGGCCGGTGACGCGGAGGATGTCGCCTTCGCCTTCGGTGTCGACGTCGTGGCCGGGCTGCACGGTGCCGAGCGCCTGCAGCGACGTCAGGGCTGCTGGGCTTGTCCCAGATGTTCCACAGCGAGCTGTCTTCTTCGCCGAGCCGCCAGAGCGCGAAGGTCTGCAGGCCGAGCTCGCGCGCGGCGCGCATCTCGTTGAGCACCGTGACGCCGTCGAGGAACCAGACCACGTGGCGCTGGTTGGTGTCCTCGTCGATGTATTCGAAGTGCGGATTGAGCGTGTCGTAGTCGAGATCGAGATCGGCGTCGGCGTCGGAGGCGCGCTGCCAGGCCTCGGAGACCGGAAGATCCTCGGTATCGAGGACCTTGCGGCTTCGGGATGCCTGCTGGCTGCCTTTTGGGTGTCGGGGAATGGAGAGCGTCCAGTCGTAGCCGTAGTTGCCGATGGCGCAGATCAGCTTCTCCTTGGGCACGATCTTCAGCACGCGGGCCAGATTGCCGACGAACCAGTCCTGGCTGGCGATCGGGCCCGGGATCGCTCGTCGATCTCGTGCTGGTCGTAGTTCATCAGCATGATGCCGTCGGAGTTGGCGGCGATCTGCCTCAGGTCTTCGTCGGTGGTCAAGGCGGCCGTGTTGACATAGAGCCGCAGATTGCGCGGATGCAGGTCGGCATAGAGCTCCTGAATGAAGCTCATATAGCCCGGGCTGGCCTCGTCGGGCAGGCTTTCGATGTCCAGCGAGAGGCCGCGATAGGCCGGGAACGCCGCGAAGAAGCGCACGATCTGCTGGCGCAGCGCGGCGCGCTTGGCAGGGTCGTCGAACATGGCGCCGACGGCCGGGTCCCAGAGCTGCGTGTGGGGGTTGAAGTTGTTCAGGTGAGGGAAGATTTCAGTGTCTTCCTTCGCTGCCTGAATGACGCGCTTGACCTTGTCGGCTTCGTCGGGATCGTGCACGACCGCGCCGTCGATGACGGGGTACTCGCGATGGGTGTCGCTGCTCATGGCCAGCAGCGTTCCCTGGGGCGCATCGACGTGCAGCCACTCGGGGAAGAGCAGATCGATCTGGTGGACGTGCTCTTTGAGCGAGGAGTAGCTGGCCTGGTCGTACGGGACGTAGTAGGCCGCGCGCAGACCTTCACCGGTGTTGAAGGGAATATCGGAGGGCTTGCGGCGCGGTCTTGCGGCGCGCGGGGCGCTGGGCTTTTGCGCCGTGCAACAGTGCCGGGTGTTCAGGCAATGCCTTGTAGTTGTGCCTGGGAATGGGCAGCAGCAGCTCCGGCAACTGCTGATAGCGCAGCACATTGAAGATGAAAGCCGCCAGAACAAGCGTGGAAACCACGGCCGTCACATCCAGGATGCGGCGCAACCGTTTCCATCGCTTGCGTTGCGGATCGAAAAATATCTGCTTATCGGGCATGGACAGTCTCGTTTCCAGGTGGGCGAAAACCGGTGAGACGGTCTACGCTATACAGTACGAATCGTATGGAAGCTGCCTCTCCTAGTCAATCGAAGATCCGGCGCAAGTCTCTTGCCCGCGCTCTTCCCTGTCTCTCGGTCGCCCTGGCTCTTGCGGCCGGTCTGGCGCTGCGCCTGTGGATGCTGCGGGACTACTTCCTGGTCAACGGAGACTCGCTGATCTATGGCGGCCTGGCGAAGAACCTGCTGCTGCACGGCAGTTATGCCCTCGACGGGGCTGGCGCGTCGATCTATCCGACGCTGATCCGGCTGCCAGGCTACCCGCTTTTTCTGGCGCTCTGCTTTCGCCTCTTCGGGATGGAAAACTACGCTCCGGCCTGCTGGGTGCAGATTGCGCTTGAGCTGGCCGGGTGCCTGCTGCTGGCCGATTTTGTGCGCCGCATTGCTCCGGCTCGTTTGAGTCGTGGCGCCGCGCATTGCACGCTTTGGCTGGCAGCGCTCTGCCCCTTCACGGCGATCTATACCGCGGAGCCGATGACGGAATCGCTTACGCTGTTTGCGATTGCGCTGGCGCTCTGGTCTGTGGCGCGATTCACTCGCGCGGCCGGGATGGGGACCGGCGCTCTGGTTTACCTTTGCGGTCACCTTTGCCGCCTTGCTGCGGCCGGACGGAGCGTTGGTAGGCGTGGCGCTGGCTCCGGCGCTGCTGATTGGCCTGGGGCGGAATGAGGGCGAGATTGCAATTCCCCGCAAGAGGCTCGTTCGCATCGCTGCCGTCTGCACGTTGCTGGCGCTGATGCCCTTTGCGGCATGGAGCTGGCGCAACTGGCAGGTCTTCCATGTCTTTCAGCCGCTGGCTCCCCGGCTGGCCATCGATCCTGGCGAAAATCCACACCTTGGCTGGGAGCGCTGGGTGAAGAGCTGGTGCCTGGACTTCGTCTCGACCTACGACATCTACTGGAATGTGCCTGGCGACACGCTGGACGTTGGCAAGCTGCCGAGCCGGGCCTTCGACTCGCCGGCCCAGTACGCCGAGACCGCCACGCTCGCCGCCGACTACAACGTAGGGCACAGACGCTGACGCCGGAGATCGATGCGCGCTTTGGCAAGCTGGCGGATGAGCGCATTGCCGCGCATCCGCTGCGCTACTACCTCTGGCTGCCGCTGGGTCGCGTGGCGGATATGTGGCTGCGGCCGCGCGTGGAGAATCTGCCTATCGACCTGGACTGGTGGGTTTATGCGCATCACAACGCTGAGACCGTCTTCAGTTGGGTCTACGCAGGGCTGAATGCGATTTTTCTGCTGCTGGCGATTGTCGGACTCTGCCTGCGGCCAAGCTTCTCCACCCCAAGGACGAAGACCTGTCCTTGGGGGCCCCGGTTCTGGCGGCCGATGCTGGCTTACATGCTGCTGCGCAGCGCATTGTTGGCAACGGTGCAAGCTCCCGAGGCGCGCTATACGCTGGAGTGCTTCCCCATGCTGTTTGCCCTGGGCGGCGTTGCGCTCTACTGGTTGACGAACTGGGTCTGGCGGTCGGTATTGAGGGTGAAGGCGTTGCCCGGCAGGGGCTGATTGGTCTTGAAGTGAGAGTAGTGCAGACGCGAGACAAGCCAGGCCCCTCGTCGAAGACCTGCTTGAGGCTCACGCCACGCTCAGGGTCCACCCAGATGGTCACCTTGGGAATATTTTTGCGGACGGTCGGGTCCTTGGCTACCAGTTCAAGCTTCTCGGTCTTTACGCCGTCGAGCGTCTCGGAGCCCAGGTACTTGATATTCCACTTCTCTTCAAGATCCTTGCCGCTGGCGCCGAAGCCGAGCATCAGGTAGCTCTCGAACTTGCCGGCCTTGTTGAATCGGCGGACCTGGTCGGTCAACTTCTCATAGAGCTTGAGGATGCCGTCGGAGTAGGAGTAGACCTTGGTCACGATCTTGCCGTTGACCTCGCGAATGTGGGCGGCCATCTGGAAGGCCGTGCCTTTGCGCTCGTAGTAGACCGTGCCCTTCTGCACATCCTTGTCGGGGATCGGATCGGTCTGGATGGTGTCGAACTCGAAATCGGCGGAGGTGGTGTGGAAGTTCTTTGCGGCTTCGTCGAGCTGTGCAGCACTCTTTCCTTCTCCTGATCCCCGGAGGCTCGCCGGCGCGGCAAAGGCCGCTTTTGCCGCGAGCAGCAACAGCGCGATGGACGCGGCGACAACAAGTTTTCTTCCTGCGTGCATAGATTTCCTTACACTGTTAGACGCGCGAGTTGTTCGAGAGGTCGCGGGCAAGGTGAAGTTAGCGGCGCGCCCAGACCTTCCAGGCCATATTGCCCTGGGCGTCTTTGACCGTCTCCCAATAGTCCACCGATACCGCATCGCCGGTGACGGGCTCGATGGCCTTGCGCAGAGCCTTCTTCACTGCCTGATACGAGTCCTTGGTGTGAGATCGAGGTTCACGTCCGAGGCCTGCACGGTGACGATCAGCCCGCGGCCGCCATCGCCGACGACCTGGATTGGATGCGGCGGTCCGGCTGCATTCGACGGCTTGTCGCCGTAGTTCCACAAGTGCGGCGTGACGAAGATGAAGAGCAGAATCATCGTCACCATCACGTCGTAGTGGAAACAGCCGCGCGGATAGGTCCAGTAGAAATAGCTTTTCAGAATCTTGTTCATCTCGTCCTTACCGTTTGATGTGCTCCAGCCCGCCCATGTAGGGGCGGAGAGCCTCGGGAATCAGGACCGAGCCGTCGGCCTGCTGATAGTTTTCGACGATGGCCAGCCAGGTGCGTCCCACGGCCAGTCCGCTGCCGTTGATGGTGTGGACAAACTCCGGCTTGCCCTTTGCGCCTGCATGCCCGGTAGCGGATGTTGGCGCGGCGGGCCTGGAAGGCCTCGAAGTTCGAGCAGGAGGAGATCTCCCGGTAAAGCTGCTGGCCGGGAAGCCAGACCTCAAGGTCGAATGTCTTGGCCGAAGAGAAGCCGGTGTCGCCGGTGCAGAGCAGCATGCGGCGATAGGGCAGCCCGAGCGTTTCGAGGATCTCTTCGGCGTCGCGGGTCAGCTTCTCGTGCTCGGCGTCGGAGTCCTCGGGCCGCGTGAACTTGACCATCTCGACTTTTTGGAACTGATGCTGGCGAATGATGCCGCGCGTGTCCTTGCCCGCCGCTCCGGCCTCGGCGCGGAAGCAGGGCGTGTAGGCCGTGAGGCAGATCGGCAGGCGTGGCTTCGTCGAGGATTTCGTCGCGATAGAGATTGGTGACGGGAACCTCGGCGGTGGGGATGAGCCAGTGGTCGTTGTCTTTGAATTCGCCGCGAGCGACGGCTTCGGCATCGGTATCGGAGCAACGAAAGAGATCCTCGGCAAACTTGGGCAACTGGCCGGTGCCGAAGAGACTTTTGCTAGTTGACCATGAAGGGCGGCAGGACTTCCGTGTAGCCGTGCTTCGCCGTGTGCATGTCGAGCATGAAGCTGATCAGTGCGCGTTCGAGGCGCGCGCCTGCGCCCATGTAGACGGCAAAGCGCGCGCCGCTGAGCTTGGCTGCGCGTTCGAGATCGAGAATGCCGAGAGACTCGCCGAGTTCCCAGTGGGGCTTGGGGGTGAAGTCGAAGGTGGGTATTTCGCCCCAGGTTTTGACGGTGACGTTGTCGGCCTCGGATTTGCCGATGGGCACTTCGTCGCGGGTGAGGTTGGGAATGCCGGCCAGCAACTGGCGCAAGCTGTCGTCGAGAGTGGCGGCGGTCTTGTCCAGCTCGTCGAGCTTTCTTTGAGGGCGCGGGTCTCTTCCATCACCGTCGAGTTCGGCTAATCGACGTCCTGTAGGTCGCCGGCCTTTCTTGCAGCTGCGCCGACCTGCTGGCTCAGCTCGTTGCGGCGGGCCTTGAGCCGCTCGGCCGTGGTGATGGCCTCGCGGCGGCTCTGGTCGAGGGCGCGAAAATCGCCCAGCAGCGCAGCGGGGTCCGCCCCGCGCGCGCGCAGTTTCGCTTCAACAATCTCCAGGTTGGAACGGACAAATCCAAGGTCGAGCATCGCTCTATTAGTTTACTAGAGCGATTTGGCGGGAGTTCATTCTCACCTTGAGGCCGGGTGATGAGGATTGCCGAGAGAGCTGGCTACCTTTTCCGATGCTGGCGTCGCGCGTCCAGAGTTGCGTTCCCGGCGTCATCAGGCATGACGCGATCAGGTGCGCGTCGGTGAGACCAATTCCCTTGGAGTAGACGGCGTGCGATTCAATCATGTGCCGCACTTCGTTGAGTTGCGCCACCTTCACTTCGAGCAGCGCGTCCATGTCGTCAAGCGCGTTCCCGCCGGTTGTGAAGCGAGCCGAGGGAGATCTCGGCAACGATGAAGGGATGCATGACGATCTGCCCGGCGATCAGGAGCTTCTCCATCTCGGAGTTGCGGTTTCTCAGATGGTCGATCCAGATCGATGTGTCGGCCAGGATCACAGACGATCAACCCGTAGGCGCTTGATGTCCTCGAGATCCGGTTCCGTGCCGCCAACCGCCGCAAGCCTGCGCGAAGCCTCAAGGTGAATCAATGCCTTCAAAGCATCCCGGACGCAGGGCTGTTCGCTCCGTCACGCCCGAAAGCTCCTGGGCTTTACGAATCAACTCGTCATCGAGCGCTACAGTTGCTCTCATGGAAGATCTCCTGATCACCTATATTATCACCAAATGGTGACCGTATCGAAATCTTCGACGATATGAGGTGACTCTACTGTTGTGCTGGGCTGGCCGGTCCGGCGTTGATCTGGTCTTGCCAGCCGGGGAGGCGCTGGTCGCCGGTGATGAGGCGCGCGCCGCGGGTGAAGGTGAAGTAGGTCCAGATCCACGCGGCAAAGACCGAGACCCGGTTGCGGAAGCCGATGAGAAAGAAGATGTGCACTGTCAGCCAGGTGAACCATGCGGGAAAGCCGCTCCAATGGGCCTTGAAGGGCCACTCGACCTTGGCCACGGCGGCCATGCGGCCGATGGTGGCCATGTCGCCCTTGTCGAAGTAGCGGAAGGCGGGGCGCGGCTGTCCGGCGAGATCGGCGGCGATCATTTCGGCGACGTGGTCGCCCATCTGCATGGCGGGCTGAGCGACGCCGGGAATCTGGTGGCCGTCCTGTTCGAAGTGGGCCAGGTCGCCGAGCACAAAGACTTCAGGCATTCCCGGCGGATTGAGCCGGTCGTCGACGATGACACAGCCGCGGCGGTCGAGGGGTACGCCGAGCATCTTGCCGAGCGGTGAGGCGGCGACGCCGGCAGCCCAAAGCGTGACGGCGGCGTCGATGCTGCTTGCCCGCTGGCTTCGACCCAGCCCGGCCCGATCGCGTTGACCTGCGTGTGGGTGTGGACCTCGACGCCCAGCTTGCGTCAGCGCGGCTTCGGCCTTGGCGGAGAGGTCTTCAGGATAGGCGGCGAGCACGCGCGGCGAGCCCTCGAGCAGCAGCACGCGCGCCTTGGCCGGATCGATGTGGCGGAAGTCGTGGCGCATGTAGAGCTGGGCGATGTCGCTGATGGCCCCGGCCAGTTCGACGCCGGTGGGTCCGCCGCCGATGACGACGAAGTTGAGCGGCGGGTGCCAGCCGTGTTCGACCATCTGGCGCTCGGCCAGTTCAAAGGCCAGCAGCACGCGGCGGCGAATCTCGATGGCGTCTTCGATGGTCTTGAGGCCCGGCGCGAGCGGCGCCCACTCGTCGTGGCCGAAGTAGGAGTGGGTTGCGCCGGTGGCCAGCACCAGATAGTCGTAAGGTCGCTCGGCGCCGCTGGCCAGCTTGAGCCGCCGCGCTGCCGCGTCGATGGCGACGACTTCGTCCATCAGGACTTGGGTGTTGTTCTGGCGGCGCAGGATGGAGCGGATGGGCTGGGCGATGTCGGCGGGCGAAAGCACGGCCAGCGCGACCTGATAAAGAAGCGGCTGGAAGGTGTGATGATTGCGGCGATCGACCACCGTCACATCCACCGGCAAGCGCGCCAGCCCCTTGGCCGCATGGAGGCCGGCAAAGCCGCCGCCGACGATCACGACGCGGGGCCGGCTGGCCGGCTGTTGGCTGTTGGATTGGTCACCGTCTCATGCCCTCCTCTCTCAAGATGCGCGAGGAGGGCAGTTGGTGGCAGGCATGTGGATTGCGGAGCCGCTACTCGGGCTTCAAGGTGACGAGTACGGTGTCGTTCTGGTGCATCTCGCTGTGGTATTCGAAGACATGGTTGCGGACGGTGACGGTGCGGGTTTCAGAGGGCGCGCCGCTGGCGGATTGCTGCAATTGAGCCACCTGGGCGCGGGTGAGCTGGTTGGGGCTGCCCATGTGGAGATAGGAGGTATAGGCGTCGTTTTGCATGTAGCCGGTGCGGTAGACGCTGAGCGCATAGTCGCCGTCCGGCAGGCCGGTGATCTTCAGATCGGCGGCGGGGGCGGGCTGGGCGGGCTGTTCCCGCTTGTAAAAGACCTGATCGGTTTCCTGGGTGGGCCCGGTTCCAGGGCGCGGCGATTGGCGTGTAGTTCCAGAAGAGGGCCTGGACGGAGTTGTCGGCGCTCTTCGTGATCCAACTCTGCGGGTCGCTGGTCGCGAGATCGGTGTCGCCGAGAGCTGCGAGAAATTTGTAGGCGAAGTAGGAGGGCTTGCGAATGCCCTGGTAGTTCATGAGGCCGAAGCCGCCGTGGAAAGGAGTAAAGCGCGGACCGTTCTCTTCAAAGATATCGGTGAAGGTCCAATAGGACATCGATTGGGCGAGCGGCGAGGTTTCACGCAGCTTTTCGAGGATGAAGGGCGCGGAGATGTACTGGTCGTGGATGGGATCCGTTGGAGTGTAGGCCGTGCTCCATTCAGTGTAATGAAGCTCAAGCTTGGGCGTGGCGGAGGCGTCGATGAGCTTGCGGGAGTTGCGCACGCGCTTGATGACGGCGTCGGCCGAGACGTCGAGGACGGTGCCGGCATTGCCATCGGCGTCGACTGAGCCCTGGGTCACGCCATAGGTGTGGGTCGATTCAAAGTCGGCGGGGACGTGCTCTTTGGCGATAAAGGCAAACCACTCTGGCTCGATGGCATCCATCGCTGAAGCCGGACCGCCGACACGGCAGGCCGGGCAGGCGGACTTGATGGTGGTCGCCGTGTTGCGGTAGAGCTCGAAGTACTGCGCGTGGGTGCCGCTCCAGAAAAAAGAGAGGTCGGGTTCATTCCAGACTTCGTAGTACCATTGCGTGATCTCCGCGTCGCCGTAGCGCTCGCGCCAATGCTCGATGAGGGCTTTGATGAGGCCGTTCCACTTCTTCATGTCCTTGGGCGGCGTGTTGTTTCCCTTCCACCAGAAGACGGTGGTTGTGCCGCTGGCCAGCTTCGCCGGCATGAAAGAGAGTTCGACAAAGGGCCGGATGTGAAGCGCAAGCATGGCGTCGTAGAGCTGGTCGATGTATTGGAAGTTATAGCTTGGGTTGCCCTTCGCGTCCTCGGTATAGACGCCCATGTCGTCCGAGAGAAGGCCGTGAAAGCGGAGGTACTTGAAGCCGATCTCTTTTTGCAGGGTGGCGAGCTGGAGTTGCCAGTCGGCGCGAAGGCCTTCATTGGCGCGGCCCGCTCCTACAGTCATGAGAGGCGTTGCGCTGTGAGGGCCGGCGGTTTTCGAGAAGTCAGCCGAGATGGTTCTTGTTTGAGCGGAAAGCGCCAGAGCGGTGAGAAGGACGGAGATCAAAGCCAGCTTTCTTGTCAATCCGAACATATGCAACCTTCACGGAAATTAGATTTGTTTTTGGCACTAAAACCATAGCAGGCCGCGCTGACGCTGACAAAGCCTTACGGGTCCTGCTCGATGGCGATGCTCACGCTGCCGGTGTTGCCGGTGACGGCGAGGCCGAGCATGTTGGTTGCGATGCCGGGCAGCGATGCGGGGCTGAAGTTGACAGTCCCGTCGAGAGCCGAGGTGGCCGTGGCAGCCTGCGTGGCCAGCAACTCGGCCTGAGCGCAGCGGCCATGCGTGGAGCAGGGAGGCGCCCAGGCATAGAGCGCCTGATAGAGCGTGACCGTGGCGCCTGCCATCGGGTTGCCGTCCATGTCGAGAACGCGCAGCGTAATCTGGCTGGCTGTTCCGCTGACGGAAAGGCTCTGCGCGGTTCCGGAAACGGCGTGGAGAATGGCGTACTCCGGGCGCGCGCCGAAGGCGGAGTAGGTGACGCACTGGCTGGTTCCGTTGAGGCAGGCTTTGGAGGTGACGGTCTGACCCTCGGAGAGCGGCCCCACGGTGAGCGCCTTGGTGGCGATGCCATTTGAATTTGTGACTACGGCGCCGCTCTGCGCTGTGATGCCAGTTCCGGTCTGCCAGACGACGCTTTGGCCGCTCGCGGGAAGGCCGTTGTTCAGCGTTAATGCTTGCGCTGTCCAGTTAACCGTGGCTCCGGCGGCCAGCGAGAGCATCGGTGATAGCGAGGTCAGCACCGGCGGCGTTCCGCCCATGAACTCGGCCTTGAGGCTGGAGCCGTTGGTGAGTGAAGCGGTGACCGTCGACCATGTATTGTCGACTGCCATCACGTTGAGGGTGGCGCGTCCATCGCCGGTGGCGATGACCGTGCAGGCAGGCTGGCCGCAGTCCAGGGTCGCTGTTCCGCTGGTGACTTTGTAGATGACCGAAACGCCGCCGGCCGGAGTGAGATTAGTGCCGAGAGCGATCACCGAGAATGGCTTCGGAACATGAATGGGAATGGTGCCCATGGGTTCGTTGGCGCTCATCAGCGTGAGCGCGTCGCCTGAGCCTGCGTCGTAACTGATGCCGCCGGAGATGACCGCGGCGGCGTAGTAGATGGGCGCGTCGTCCACCTCGACGTCGACCGAGCCGGTGACGCCGCTCAAGGCCGGAGGCGCAATCGCTGTAATCTCGTTGGGCGAGATGCTGGTGACCAGGGCCTGCTGGCCGCCCACCTGCACTGTATCTGTTAACCGAAAGCCCATGCCGTGAATGACGATCGGCCCGCCGGAAGACGGGAGCCGCTGCGGCGAGACTGTGTCGGCGTAGAGTATCCAGCCTTGGTACAAGTAGTCGGGCCGGCCGTCGCCTCGCTCATCGGCAACGCCCAGGCGCACCACGTCGTCGCCTGATGCGCTGACCCGCAGCAAGCTCTCGCCGGTGGCCAGGCCGTTGAGTCCCGCGCCGAAGCCGACGGCCGCCGAGTTCACCTGATCGAAGGCGTTCCAGACGCCCAGTGCCGGCATGGCTTTGGCGTTCGTCGGCGCGCCCGTCTCGTCCAGAGCCTCGGTGACCACAGTGAAGGTGCGCCCGCCGCGAACCGGAAAGGTGAACCAGTCGGTCTGGCCCACCTGGCTCAGACGCCCGCTCCACAACCCGCTCGGCGAGAGAATGCGCGGCGCTTCCTCGCTTCCAATCGCGTCGCTGTAGCCGCCCGCTGCCGAGTCGGCAACGTTGACGGTGAGAGTCTGCGTGCTGCCCGCTGCCATCGACGGCACGGAGATGGGCGGCAGAGCTTCCCGAGGGCTCCGGCGAGCCATCGAGATAAGGGCCGACCGAGTTGCCGAGGATGTAGAGAGGATTAATGGGCTCGAAGGTGATCTGGTAGCTGGCCGTGGTCACGCCGGGCGGCAGCGGCATTCCGCTCAGGTCGAAGAAGCCTTGCATGGATGCATCGTTCGATCCCCACATCGTGAGCGCATTGTCGTTCTGGTCGACCCATCCGGTGACCGGGTTGCCGTGGTTGCCGTTGAAGTTGGAGCCGGAGACAAAACTCACGGTGTACCGATAAAGCGGGTTGCCTTGCGAGTCGAGCGGCCGGGCTACGACGTTCACGCCCTGCATGCCGATGCCGTTTCTGAATGCGATGGTTCCCTGGATGGAAACGGTGTTGGCCGCGGTGATCTGCTTGCCGGGAAAGCTGGCCACATTCGCGGCTGTGATGGGATAGATGCGGTTCAGCGCGGCGATGTCGTCCCAGCGCAACTGCGCCGGGTTGGGAATGCACGCGCCGCCGCTCGCGCCGCAGACGCCGCTATAGGGCTGCATCACCGGCCAGCCCTCCAATTCCTCTGCAGCGCTCGCCGCACCACTGGTGAGCGCGCCGGGGTTCACCTGCGCGTAGTCAAGCCCGAGAATCCGTCCGAAGGCTCGCTCCAGTTCAAAGCTCATCATCTCGAGTTTGCCGGTGCTGGTTGCGCAGAGGCCGTTGAGCAGAATGATCCCGTGAGCGATCGTCGCATTCGGGTTGATGTTGTCGAGCCACGCGAAGACGCCGTTGTTCTCGCAACTGTTCTGCGCGCTCACGCCCGCGCCGAAGACGGCATCGATCACCGAACCGTCGGCGTCGAAGATGACGCCCAGCGGAAAGCTGGTGGCCGAGGGGGTCACGTCGGCCGGCGCGGTGATGACTCCCAACTGGTTGGTCTGCTCGCCTGTGACCGTGAAGTTCATGCCGTCGATGACGATGTTCGCGCCGCTCACGTCTTCGTTGAGCGTGCCTTTGTCGGTGAGCGCAACCCCGGCCGTCGGAACCGCGCTCCAGAGGGCCGCCGCCGAATCCACCATGGCCGTTGCCTGTTGATGGCTGACCGAGGCGTTCAGCGGTCCCTGATCGACGTAGTAGTTCAATTGCCCGTGAGCCCAGTGAACGGGCTGGCCCACCACCGCCGGGTCGAAGAAGCTGACCCCGGCCACGTATTTGGGTCCGCCGGCCAGCGCCGCCGCGGGCGCCAGCAGCGACAGCAGAAGCCAAGCTGCGGCGCGGTGCGAGAGAGATGGGCGGAGGTGAAACATGAGTCGCGCTCCGGGCTGTGGCGACCGGTTCGCCTCAAAGTCCGCGGAAAAGACTCTGGGGTTGCGGTAGCCACAGTACTCTTATCGGCACAGGAAAGCTGGACTGGAGAGCTTTCGGTATAAGGAAGGCTTAATGAGATTTTCTTGTGAAGTGAGACAGTGACGACAGATTTAGCGGGACCTGCGCGCAAACTGTTTCAAAGAAGAAACGAAATATGATACGTTGTGCCCATGCGATTCCGCTCTTGCCTATTCTGTTGGGCTCGTGTGCTCTTTCTGCCGTTGACTGCAATGCCATTTTGCTCTGTTCCCCAGCCCCGGCTTGTTTGCGCGGAGTACTTTCGCAGCCAACTTGTTGTCGAGGCAACCCTCGTTCACATTGAAGAGTTGCATCCCAAAGGTGCGATGGATAGGCCGCGTCTATTCGCTGCGCGTGAATCGGACTCTGCGTGGCGAAACAGTTGAGACGGTGCAGGTGTATGAAGAAAACAGCAGCGGCAGGGCCTCATTCGATTGGGTGCCGGGTAGAAGGTATCTGCTCTTTCTCTTCTATGTTGAAAGGGACAAGGCGTGGGAACTCGACGGTTGCGGCAACTCCGGTCTGGTTGCGAAAGGCCAGCAGAGCGTTGTCCGAGATCGCCGCCATCAAAGCGGCAAGGGACGGTGGTGTTATTCAAGGTGTGGTGAGTAACTCGACGCTTGTCCGAGCCTCATTCCGGAAGTCCAGGTTGAGGCAGACGGGGCATCTGGCCATTTCAAAGCCACGACAAACAAAAAAGGTGAGTTCAGGATGAAGGTTCCCACTGGCCAATATACTCTTCGGGTCGTGGATGAAGAGGACGTGACATACGCTACCGCCGAATTCGAGCTACGAGGACCCGCAGAAGATTCAAATAGAGTGCGGGGGGTGCGCCCAGGCGCAGTTTACTCAAGTGGCTCGTCCGTCTGCCCGAAAAGAATGATTCGGATTTGCTCATCGGGCCGAAGAAATCGCTTCAGATCTCGGGGTAGAAGTCGAAGAACGCGTCGAGGCTGCGTTTGAGTTGTGTCTCGATCTCCGCGCGCGAGCCCTCGATCATGTGCATCGTCACATGAGCCTGGTGGCCGTTGGATAGCTTCAAGGTCGCATCCTGGATTTCGGCGACCTCGCCTTCGGGGAGCAGCCGCAGACCATAGATCAGAGTCAAATTCGCCATGAACCTCATCTTATATGGGAGGAGGACCGCTGTCTGCCGGGCCTTCTCATGGAGCTAAAATCAACACAGGAAACCATATGACAGAGACTCGCTCGACCGTTATCCTGGGCTCCGGCTGCGCCGGACTCACTGCCGCCATCTACACCGCCCGCGCCGGACTGACCCCGCTGCTTTTGGAGGGCCACGAGCCCGGCGGCCAGCTCTCGATGACTACTCTGGTCGAGAACTTTCCCGGCTGGCCTGAGGGCATTCAAGGGCCGGAATTGATCGAGAACATGAAGAAGCAAGCGGCGCGTTTTGGCGCGACCTTTGAGACTGCCCACCTCGACCATGTCGATCTGAGCGCGAATCCCTTTCGCTTGCAGACCTCTGCCGGGGAGATCGTGACGCGCACGCTGATCGTCGCCTCCGGCGCGAGCGCGCGATGGCTGGGGTTGGAGAGCGAAAAGGCGCTGATCGGACATGGCGTCTCCAGTTGCGCCACCTGCGACGGCTTCTTCTTCCGCGGCCGCGAGATTGCGGTTGTCGGCGGCGGCGACTCGGCGATGGAGGAGGCGCTCTTTCTCACGCGATTCGCAACCAAGGTCACGCTGCTGCATCGCCGCTCGGCTTTTCGCGCATCGAAGATCATGCTCGAGCGCGTCAAGGCGCATCCTCAGATCGTGCTGCGCCCAAACACTACCGTCGAAGAGGTGCTGGGTGTGGAAGAGAAGGAAGTGAAGGGGCTGCGACTGCGCGATGCGACGACCGGCGAAGAGTCAACCTTGCCCATCAGCGGTCTCTTCCTCGGCATCGGCCACGAGCCCAATGCGAAGATGTTCTCGGGTCAGATCGATCTCGACAACGACGGCTACATCGTTACCAAGGATAATGTGTTCGTCACGCACAATGGCGTTCCGGTTCCCGGCATCTATGCCTGCGGCGACGTGCAGGACCGGCGCTACCGCCAGGCGATCACCGCCGCAGGCACCGGCTGCATGGCTGCGCTTGAGGCGGAGAAGTTCCTCGATGAACACAAGGGCTAATCGCTACCAGGAGTGGAAGACGAAGAAGGCCGCGGCCACCAGGCAACCACCGGCTGCGGCGTGATTCCAGCGCAGATGTGAACCGAAGTAGAAGGTGGTAAAGACGCCGAAGACGACCAGCGTGACGATCTCCTGGATCACCTTGAGTTGAACGGGCGTGAAGCGCGCGACGCCGATGCGGTTGGCCGGCACCTGAAAGCAGTATTCAAGCAAAGCGATGGACCAACTGACGAGGATGACCTTCCACAGCGCCTCGTGACGGAATCTCAGGTGGCCGTACCAAGCGAAGGTCATGAAGATGTTGGAGAAGATGAGCAGAATGACAGTCCACATGCTCAAATTATATGCAGGCGCGGCGTGCCGGCCGGGAGCAAGATGACGGCGCTCGCCGAAAATATCGAGAGGCTGGAAGAGGCGATCGGGCAGGCCTGCCGTCGCGCAGGCCGCTCGCGCGGCGAAGTCGAGCTGATGGCCGTCACGAAGACCTGTCCGGCAGCGGTTGTTGCGGAAGCTGCGGCCCTCGGGCTCAGACTCTTCGGCGAGAATCGAGTGCAGGAGTTTGGTGGTAAAGCGGCAGAGCTGTCCGCACTGCGTGGGCCTTCGGTTGAGGCCGAAGCGATTCGAGTGCATCTCATCGGCCATCTGCAATCGAACAAGGCGCAGCGCGCAGTGGAGTTGTTTGACGGCATCGACTCGCTGGACTCGCTACGTCTGGCGGAGCGGCTGAATGATGCGGCGGGCAAGCTGGGCAAACGGCTGCCGGTTCTGATCGAGGTCAAGCTCAGCACTGAAGAGACCAAGGCTGGATTGGAGCCTAACTCGACCGATGCGGCTGAGTTACTGGAGCGGCTGCCTGAGTTACATAACTTACAACTGCGCGGGCTGATGACGATTGCTCCGTTCGATGTGCCTGAGGCTGAGACGCGCGCGTGCTTTCGCAGCTTGCGAGAGTGGCGCGAACGCTGGGCGGCGGTGTGTCCGAGCTTGGAGTTTGGTGTGCTTTCGATGGGCATGAGCGGCGACTTTGCGCTGGCGATCGAAGAAGGCGCGACGCGCATTCGCGTCGGTACGGCACTCTTTGGCTCGCGCAAGGCCGCGGCGGAGCAGGCCTGATGCTGCGCGTCAGTGCAGCAGGAGTTACGTTGGCTGTTCGCGCGCAGCCCGGCGCGAAGAAGACGGCGATTACCGGCGTTTATGGCGAAGGCGCTGCGGCGCAACTGAAGATTGCGGTTCACGCGCCGCCGCTGGAAGGGCGGGCTAACTCGGCTTTGATCGCCTTTTTGGCCGAGAGCTTTGCGATTCCCAAAAAATCAGTTGAGTTAGTAAGTGGGGAGTCATCGCGGAGCAAGGTTTTCTTACTGCGGGGAGTTAGTGCCGAGATAGCGAAGAAGACGCTTGGCGAGTGGGTGGTGAGTTAGCTGCTACTTTTGCAAGTCGGAGACGAGTGCGGCTGACGCTTCTTCCGGCTCGGGGCGGACGCGGAAGTCGGCGTGGGCTTCAGCGAAAAGCACTCGGCCTGCGGGACTGATTACATAAGTTGCAGGAAGCGGAAGGCGCCAGCTCGACTCTCCATTCACGAAGGGAATGTTGATGAGGATGGAGAGGTAGTGTTCGCGCAGGTATTCGGGGACGGTGTAGGCGAGGCCGAATTTTTCTGCAAGCTCGCAGGCCGGGTCGGAGAGCAGGGGGAAGGGAAGCGAGTGCTGGCTGGCCATGAAATCGTTCTGCCGGTCGGTCTGCGGGCCGATGGCCACCATGAGCGCTTCGTGTTCGCGCAGCTTGCCATAGAGGTCGCGCCAGGTCTCCAACTCAGTGACGCAGTAAGGACACCAGCGGCCACGAAAGAATTTGATGACAAGGGGGCCGAGCGCGAGCATGTCTTGAGAGCGGACGAGACGGCCGGTGGCGTCGTATAGCTCAAACTCCGGGGCTTGCGCGCCAACGGGAAGAATGCGCTCCTCGATGCCGGTTGCGAATAACTCCTCGACGGCTCGCTCGCTGATGGCAAGGCGCTCCGCTTGCACGAGGTTGCGCGTGTTGGCTGTGATCTCGTCGAGTTGGTCCTGAAGCGTGGTCATGGAATTTGCTCAAAGGTTGAGAATTCGTACTCTCTTCTTCCGTTCTCATCGACCTCCAACCATAGATTGTGGTGGATAAGAAGTTTCCTTTTCATGTTTTGAAGCTCAGAGGAAGACATGGGGCTTCTGCTGCAAACGATCAGGGCAGCCACCTTCGGAGAGAAAGGAGGGTTTGCCTGCCAAACCGGAAGCGTGGCCACGATTTGGTCACGCGCATGAGGCACGTCTTTACCTTTCAACTCGACGATCACATCGACGAAACCCGGCTTAGAGACAATGTAGTCTGCTTTGAGAACGGCATTTTTGATAAGGCAGCCATCGACAATGACCTTTTTGACGAGCGCCTTGTCCGGATTCAAAAACACGGCTTTCCTGCCTTGCTCTTCGACTTTGACTTTTGAGTGATGGATCGCCTCGACGCATTCGTCCGGCGTCGAGTTAGGATTTGGCATACCCAATCCTCAGAAGCGCATCGAAATCTCCGCCAATCTTGTTCGAGATCGCGTCGAGGTATTCGCCATTGATCAGGCCGGTTTCCTTATCCATGGTCGATTCCAATTTGCCGTCATGATGCTGTAGGCTTTGAAATCACCGGGTTTTACCCAGTATTTCTGCGGGATTATCTTTTTCACTTCCGTGCTCTGGTCACTCTCAGCCCCAAGCCTGCCCGCTTCAATTAGGTCGTTGAAAGCGGAAAGGATGTAGGGGCTGTGGGTGGTGACAGCAAAAGAGAAATTGAACCATGTTTCGTATGAAAGCCATGCAAAGAGGCGCATTAAATCGTACTGCGTGTTTGGGAATATATGAGCCTCTGGTTCTTCGACGATCAGAAAGTGTTCTCTAAGACGTTCAGGACCATTGCTGCCGGAGGATGCAATGGAATCTCGAATGAGTTTCGAGAAGATCCTGAACAGGGGAACGAGTTCTTGAGTTCCTGAAGAAACCATCCCCAATGGCAACTGAACGCCCTTGTCATCTTCAAACATCGCGCCACCATCTTTTAACAGGAACCTCCCACCCTGGATCACCTCAATGGCACTCAGAATCTCATGTTTTAGCGCGGACAGCGGTGTACCAGCTACTGGTGTACTGGCCCAATCGAGGTTCGCAGCATATTCCCTCAGGAGGGGGTCAAGGTTCTCGTTCTTGAAGATTTCAAAAACATTATTCAGATTCGAAAAGAAGGATCTGCCCGCGGGAACATATGCGCTGTTTTCTACTGTTGTGCGACCTTGTAGGATGTTGAGGGCGTAAAGAAAGTTCCACCTCCGGAAGGACATCTCCATCGATCGAACACTCTTATCCTCTTGTTGCAGCGTTGAGGCAGGGATTGATGAGTTCCTTTCCTCGTTAGAGATCTCTGAAGTTTTCGGTCAGGCTCAGATCTCATGATATTTTCGCCGAGGGCATCAGACGCGTTGATGGAAACTCCGTAGAGTCCTTCCTCATATCGAATCGAGTATGTGGAGTTTCTCCATGCGTACGGCGGGAATCGGAGCCTAAACTGGTTTTTTGCAGATTCGATAAATTGTTCCCAGGGTTGATCAGACGCGGCAAAGGTGGCGGAAAGCTCGCTCAGAGTCGGACCGAGAAAATATGCCAGCTTACAAAGCAGGCTCTTGCCGCTCGATTGGGGGCCGATGAGGACGGTGATTTTGCCGAACTCTAACTCGGCTTCTTTGATGACCGAGAAGTTCTTGACCGTCAGCTTTCGCATCGCGTCCTCCTTGCATCTCATCCGCGGGAAAAACAACAGCAGGTCCTTCGACTTCGCTGCGCTCCGCTCAGGATGACAGACTTTAATACCTAATGACAAACCTCAATAACTAAAGATTCTACCGCCCGAAGCGTTGTTTGCCGCCCATGCCCATGGCGCCCAGGCCGCCGCGCATCATTTTTGCGCCGAGGCCGCCTTTGCCCATCTGCTTGAACATCTTGGCCATCTGGGCGTATTGGCGGAGGAGGTTGTTGACGTCCTGCACCGTGGTGCCGCAGCCGTCGGCGATGCGCTTGCGGCGGGTGCCGGAGATGATCTCGTGGTTGCGGCGCTCCTTGGGGGTCATGGAGTTGATGATGGCTTCGAGGCGGGTGAACTGCTTTTCGTCGACGTTGCTTCGGCGGCCTGCTGCATGCCGGCGAAGGGGCCGACCGAGGGCAGCATCTTGAGGATGGATTCCATGGAGCCGAGTTTTCTTGATCTGGCGGAGCTGGTCGCGGAAGTCTTCGAGGGAGAAGCCGTCGCCGAGGAGGGCCTTCTTGGCGAAGCTCCTCGGACTTTTTGCGGTCGAGCGTGGATTCGGCTTTTTCGATGAGCGACATCATGTCGCCCATGCCGAGGATGCGGCCGACGATGCGGTCGGGATGGAAGGGCTCGAAGGCGTCGGGCTTTTCGCCGATGCCGATGAACTTGATGGGCTGGCCGGTGACGTGGCGGATGGAGAGGGCCGCGCCGCCGCGGGCGTCGCCGTCCATTTTGGTGAGGATGACGCCGGTGAGGCCGAGGCGCGTGTGAAAGTCCTGCGGCGGAGTTGACGGCGTCCTGGCCGGTCATGGCGTCGGCGACGAAGAGGATTTCGCTGGGGATTGAGGAGCTTTTTGAGGCTGCTCCATCTCGTCCATGAGGTCCTCGTCGATGTGGAGGCGGCCGGCGGTGTCGACGATGAGGGTGTCGCAGCCCAAGTTGCGGGCCTCGCGGCGGGCTTCGTTGGCGAGGCGCTCGACGAGGGCGGAGCCGGCGGTCTCGCCTTTCTGGTCGCCTTCGTAGAGCCGGGCGTCGATGGACTTGGCGACGACTTTGAGCTGCTCGCGGGCGGCGGGGCGGTAGACGTCGACGGAGACGAGCATGGGGCGGTGGCCGCCCTTTTTGAGCCAGGCGGCGAGCTTGCCGGAGGTGGTGGTTTTGCCGGAGCCTTGCAGGCCGGCCATGAGAATGACGGTGGGCGGCTGCGAGGCGAATTTGAAGCGCGCGGTGTCTTTGCCGAGCAGGGCGATGAGCTCGTCGCGGACGATCTTGATGACCTGCTCGGAGGGCGAGAGGGCGGTGAGGACTTCGGTGCCGACGGCCTTGGCGCGGATGTGCTCGATGAGTTCGCGTGACGACGTTGAGGTTGACGTCGGCTTCGAGCAGGGCGACGCGGATTTCGCGCAGGGCTTCGGCGATGTTCTCTTCAGTGAGCGTGCCCTGGCCGCGGAGGGTCTTGAAGGCGCGCTGGAGTTTGTCGGTAAGGGTTTCAAACATGGTCAATCTAAGTGTATCGTCCCGGGTCTTCGGTGCGCTCAACGGCGATGACTGTGGGTTTGTGGTTTCCCACCCTTTCCGCACAAAGAAACGGAAAGGATGGGGCACCCCGTGGTTCGCGGTTTCCCACCCATTCGCCAGAAAAAAGCGAATGGATGGGGCACGGAGATTCAACGTATTCCATCTTTACTCTGTCGGGGGCGATTAGGTATTGCTCCAGCTTGCCGTCGGGGTAGGTGTAGGTGGTCAAGTGCAATCGCTTGCCAGGATAAACAATCTCAATGCGCGGAAGGTCATGCCACCGCGCAGCTCTTCGCGGGTCTGGTGGAAGATGAGCGGTTCGCCGAGCGGGGCCAGGCTGGCCTGGTAGTCGGCCAGAGCTTCGGCAGTGAAGTAGTCGGCCAGGTTGGGCGCAAGCAAAGTGCGGTCGATGCGGCCCTGTTGCAGGCCGCGGATAGATGCCAGCGCCTGCTTCTCGGGTTCGGTTGCCGAGGAAACGCCGAGAACCGCGGGCGCAATCAGGCTGGCGATGGTGGTGGCGGCAGAGACGGCGTCCTGATTTGTGAGGACGGCAACGGCAACGCCGTCGTCGAGAGCAGCTTCATTGTCGGAGACAAAGCCGGAGACTTCGCCGGAATGCATCGATGGAGCGGTGGCCGTTGCAGTTCGCGAACTCCGACGCCCAGGCCGTAGTGCGTGCCCTTGCCGTTCTTCAGCTTCACCTCGGTAAACATTTGCTTGTAGCTCTCGGGCTTGAGGACGGATTGCGCGATGAGGCTCTGATCCCATAGCGCCAGGTCGTGCGCGGTCATGGCCAGTTCGCCGGCGGCGAACATCCAGCCGCTGCCCTCCTTGGGCGCCACGCGCAAGGGCCCGAGGGCGTGGCGATAATAGGCGGTGGCGTCGGCCTGGGTGAGTTGGGTTTCGTCGGAGTTCCAGACGGATGTCATGCCCAGCGGGCGGAAGATGCGCTGGTCAGGAAGTCCATCAGCGGCTTGCCGGTGATCTGTCTCGACGATGCGGCCGGCGATGACGAAGTTGGTGTTCGAGTACTGCCACTGGGTGCCGGGGTCGAAGTCCAGCGGCTTTTTGGCCCAGGTGTCGAGGATCTGCTGGGCGGTAACCGGGCTGCAGCATGGGCGTCATCACGTAGTCTTCGGGCCAGTAGTCCTGGTAGCCGGAGGTGTGGGAGAGGATCTGGCGGATGGTGACTTCGCTGCCGCGCGTGAGGCCGGGAACGTACTTTCCGACCGGGTCGTCGAGGGAGAGCTTGCCCTCCTCTTGAAGGAGAAGGATGGCCGCGGCGGTGAACTGCTTGGAGATCGAGCCGATGGAATAGCGCATCTCCGGTGTGGCGGCGACGGCGGGTGCGTCTGTAGCTGCCAGACGCGCCTTGCCATAAGCGTGGGTGTAGACCAGCTTGCCGTGCTGGACGACTGCGATCGAGGCCGAGGGCACGCCGGTTTGTTCCAACACCTGAGCGGCGATGCGGTCGATCTTGCTTTGGAGGGCAGGGTCGACGGCATTCACTGTTTGCGCCGCGAGGGCAAGCGGCGATAGAGAAGCAAGAAGAGTGACGATCGATGCAAAACGAATTGTGGAAGACATGGGCATCTCGGAGATTGGGCGTGGAGGTGTGGGTCGTTGCCAACGGAACGCAGGGGCGGCGAGAAGAGGACGAGCGAGTGCTTTTGATGCGCGTGAAAACATCGAGTTAACTATAGCGCAGGCGGGATGCGATAGGCTGGTGCTGATGCAGAATGATCTGGAATCGGGAGGGAGCGAGCGTGCAAATGGACCAGCTACAGGGGTTGGACAAACTGATCGAGGGGTATAAGGGCTTTCTGGCAGTGGCCTTTCCCGGCAGGCGGAACCAGTTTCATCTGCTGGCGGAGACGCAGTCGCCGGAGTCTCTCTTCATTACATGCTCGGACTCGCGGGTGGTGCCGGACCTGATCTTGCAGACGCAGCCGGGCGATCTTTTTATCACGCGCAATGCCGGCAACGTGGTGCCAGTGGGCGGCAACGATGTCGATGGCTGCACGGCGACGATCGAGTATGCGGTGGAGGTGCTGAAGGTGAAGCACGCGATTCTCTGCGGCCACTCGGACTGCGGCGCGCTGAAGGCGGCGCTGAGCCCCAAGGATCTCGAGAGCCTGCCCAAGGCGAGCCGCTGGCTGAGCCACGTCGAGGGGGCCTTCAGCTCATCGCCAGCCCATGAATCCGGATGAAGGCGAGAGCGCCGAACTGGCCGCGCTGATTCGCGGCAATGTGGTGGCGCAACTGCTCAACCTGCGCGCGCAGCCGTCGGTGGCGCGGCGGTGATGGAGGGCAGGCTGACGGTGCATGGCTGGTACTACGACATTCTGAGCGGGCGGATCGAGCGGTACGACGAGGAGATGCGGCGGTTTTTGCCGCTGGCGGGATGACGAAATCGCCGCAACACGCGGGCCGTGGTCATATCTCGTCAGCACACGTTCTTGAGTTCAGAACCGACGCCTTCGAGCCCGCCCACCTCCAGCATCCCGCTCTCGTTCAGATAGTAAAGACGGCCGAATGCAACCTTACGGCGAAACTCCTCATCTTCCTCCAGCGTGTGCAGCCATTCGCGAACGACAGGGTTGGACATCAAGCTGAAACACGCATTGCAGATGCTGCCGGTGATGAACTCGACCGGCAGATGACGGCCCAGCCCAGCCTCCTGCAGCATCGTGATGAGCCGCTTCGGACCCCAAAGCCTGAGGGCATGCAAAACAACGCTTGTCTCCGCGCGGTCGAGAATCTCATTCATCGGTGTTTCACGCAGATTGCCCAGCAGGAGCGGATGATCGTGTTTCAATTCGATCAATGGTCCGATGCAGCCGTAGACGCGCCCATCCGGGAAGATGCACGGCGAACTGGCTGCCTGGCAGGCTTCTCGTGGCGGTTCATCGGTCAGGCTGTACTTCAGTTGGGATTTGATCTCCGAGGCCCGGCCAACGGGAAACGTGATCCCTGTGCGAACGTCTTCTGGCTTCGAGGTCCTCAAAACATCGGACTTCACCCGTTGAAACTCGGGGCTGTCTTCGGTGTCGGTAACGATGGAGACATAGTAGGGGATTCCGCACTCGCGGATCGCCCAGATGGCGTTCTCAACGCGCTCGAAGGGAACGTATTTCTGATGATAGATATCCGTGCTGACCGACAGGAAGCAGATCTGCGGCAGGCTCTTGAGCAGATCGAGAGCGCTCTCCCGGCTTGCGCCCCAGAAGCCATTGGTCACAACGGAGACATAGAGCCCCGAGTCAGCGGCCATCTCCATTACAGATCGCAACAGTTTCAGGTTAGAGAATGGCTCGCCTCCGGTCAGGGAGAGAACGCAGACATACCGGTCCCTGTAGGCCGCAACGTCGCGAATCCAGACGCGAGCATCCTCCAGAGCCACTTCTTCGTGCCGGTCGGGAGCGGCGCGAATCACACAGTGGTCGCAGGCCGCCTGGCAATGATACGTGACCAGCAGACCGACATTGCGCAAAAATGGCGGGTCAAGAACTTCCTTCATGGCAATCACCCTCGGGTTGCGAACTTCCAGCTGTTCTCAAGGCACAACACCGCGAAGCCATTACCTCGGGCGGCTTCTTCATGAAGGGAAGGCCGCCTGAGGCAATGCCGACAGAGACATCTGAATGGGTGAACGGTTCTACCGAGCGGTGACGGCCTTTACTTCTTCCGTCGGGGCTACCAGGACGACTTCCCACTTCGTGTCGAGTTTCTCGAGCGCTGCTACGAAGCGCTCTCTCTCTGCGGCGTCTTTTGAGCGCAGGATCGAGAGCAGCATCTGCCGGTCAAAGGTGATGTAGCCGGCGATGGGAAGGTTGTTGGGGATGAAGCGAATATCCTTTTGGAATGCGTGGAGCAGTTCCGCTGGGATCTTGAATTGCTGGGCGGGGTTTCCCATATTGTCCTCCATTCACGCTAGAGCGTTCGACAGAATGGAATCCAGGTTTTCGAGCCGAAATTCCATCCAGAAATCCGCTCGCAGAAAGAGTACACCCGTTTTCGAGGCCTGCAAATATATATTTCGAGCAATTGAGGTGGGTGGGGATGTGGTGATGGAAGGCCGGCTGACGGTGCATGGCTGGTACTACGACATTCTCACGGGCCGCATCGAGCGGTACGACGAGGAGATGCGGCGGTTTTTGCCGCTGGCGGGTGACAGACTGTGGTTCTCGCCGCATTTGACGGCGGCTTCAACCCAGGTCAGAGCCCTCGCGCAGAATCGGCCACAGGCCGGCTGCAACGCAGCCCGCGGCAACGATGACCCCAATCAGTTCGAGCCCGCTGGATGCTCCGTGCATGGCCGAGGCGACTTCGCGGTACTGATGCTCGGCATAGCCGCGGAAAAACCATCCGGCCGACGCGACAACGTAGATCGCTGCCAGAACACGCACCGTCGTCAGCAACCGCGCCACGCGCCGTACGGCGATCTCGCGGGCCATGCGGCGTGACCGCTGCAAGATCCAATAGGGATCGGGCGGATTGCAATGTGCCTCAGCACGCCGGGCCTCTTCGCGCATCGCTTCGGCCAGATGCAGCGCCTGGCTGCAATTCGGGCATCCGGCCGAATGCAGGCGCAATTCTGTGGTCCATTTGCCCGAATGCAAGGCGTGGATGACCCCAGTCTCGTGCTCGCAACCGATTTGCTTCATGACGTTATCCTCTGCGGACGCAGAAAGCCGCTTGCCTTTTGCCGGGCGCGGTAGAGCAGAATCCTGATGCTCATTACGCCCAAGCCGGTGGCGGCGGCGATCTCCGCGTGGCTCATTCCTTCAACATACGCCAGCCAAAGCAACTCCCGTTCGCGCGGCTTCAATCGGCGCATCGCGGCCTGCACATCGAGGCGCGTTTCCTCGTCTATTTCGGCGCCGCATTCGGCAGGCTCTTCGAGGGCGGCGTCGTCGCGGCTGCGAGAGCGGTTGTGCAGCAGGTTGGTGGCGATGCGGAAGAGATACGAGCGGGTCTGCGCCTCATCCATTGCCGGCGCCTTGCTCAACAGGAACTTGCAGTAGGTTTCCTGGAGCAGATCGTCGGCCACGTCGGGACGCCCGCTGGCATGTTGCAGATAGCCCCACAGCGGGCGGGAAGTCGCTTCATAGAGCTGCCTGAAGCCTTCCTCGCCCGCTTGGGTCTGTTCGCGCCCCGGAGTGATCCAGGCTGCGATCGTGCGTGCATCTTCCATGCCACGTCCTACGATCAAGCCTTCGGTTCAGTTCCCAAGAGTCCCAGCGCGCGCGAAGCATAGAAGGAAACAACCGCCGCCGATTCCAGTCCGACGCCGAGCGCGACGGCCAGGATTCCTATCACCTGCGCGTCGTGGTCAACAATCCCTGCCGCATGCATCCAGGCAAGCGTCCCGCCCACGATCAGGAAGATCAGGCCCCAACGTATGCAGTCAAGAATGCTCCCGTATGCCGTCCCCGACTCCTGCGCGAGCGAGGCGAGGAACTTTCTGCCGCCTTCGGTCTCGACGTAGGAAATCATTGCCTGCGCCGAGTCAAAGCGCGCCAGCATTGCTTTCGCCACTTCACCCTGCACCCAGGCCGTCTTGTAGCGCCGCACGGACGAGAAGATGACCCAGACGATGAAGCCAATCATTGTGAATACTGCGATAGGAACCAACCAGCTTTCCATAACCGCCTCCAGGTGAAGATTTGATTTCACCGGTAGAACACACCGGAGGCTCGGATGGTTAACAAGAAATCTGCGGAGGTTTGAATTTTCTATTTTTGGAGGAAGCGGCGGGTGATCCAAGGCCGGCTTGCGGTGCATGGCTGGTACTGCGACATTTTGAGCGGGCGGATCGAGCGGTACGACGAGGAGATGCGGCGGTTTTTGCCGCTTGCCGGGTGAGATTTCAGTGAAAAATTGAGGTGAATCTGCTTGAATCAATTATGGATTATGATAAACTAGTTTGTAAACTAGTTTATTTGGAGGGCGTGATGACCGAAGTTGGAATCTTCGAGGCGAAGACTCGGCTCTCTGAGATTCTCCGTAAAGTCGAGCAGGGAGAGAGGTTTACGATTACCGTTCGGGGGCGGGGAGTCGCGAATCTCACCCCGATTGAGACAGAATCATCGAGGACGAGGGCCGTCGCTGCCGTGGAGGCGCTGCTCAAGTTTCCCAGGGTAGAGGGGGTTCCGGGTGAGACGGTTCTGGAGTGGATTCGCGAAGGAAGAAAGTAAGAGCAGGGTATGGAACTGGTTCTGGTCGCCTCCGCGACGTGGCCTGGTTACTCCGGCGGGTCGATCCCAAGGAAGATCGGCTTGCCGATGAGATGCTGCGCTGCATCATGGCGCAAGATGCCGTGGTTCCAGCTCTCTGGTTGCCTGAGGTTGCCAATGGCGTCCTCGTGGCTGAGCGCAGAGGCGGAGTTGCCGCTTCCACGACCGCTTCGTTTCTGGGCATGGTGTATGCACTGCCGATTGCCGAGGATGCGAAGCGCACCTTCGAGACGCAAGAGATCATTCTGATGCTGGCTCGCGCTTATAAGCTGACCGGTTATGACGCCACCTATATGGAGCTTGTCTTGCGCACCGGCAAAACACTGGCTACTTTTGACCGTGAACTGGCGGATGCGGCGAGGCGTGCTGGGGCGCGGGTATTTGGGGATTGAGGGCCGGACACCTCTCTCAAGTAAGGATTGGAAACGTTGTGACCGATAGTGCCTGCCTACCGCTTTTCAGGTAGGCGGCGAACCGAATGATTTTTCGTTCGCCTGCCGCCGGACGTCGCGTGTTTCGTGTATGTATCCAGCCAGCTTCGATGTATGTTCAACGAGTTTTGCAACTGCTCAATCTTCTTCCGTCTCCGTCTCCTCTGGCGAACGATTGCCTTATACGTTCAATTGCTCGGAAACAATGTACTGCAGCTAGCCGAGCTCTGATGTCGGGGCTACCAAAAAGCTGGAAGTCCCTCGTGAGCTTTCCGAAAGACTTCGAACCCACAGTAGAAAAACCCTCCAACTTACAGAGCATGGCCTCCTGAGGAAAGACCAACCGAATCGTATAACCCTGAAATCGTGTGGCCAATGATGTTCGGTATAGGCTATGTTTGGGAAACTTCCATTTGGAGAAATATGTGGGGCTCTTTTTCTGTTTTCAAAAAACTCAATGCGCGCCGGGCGGCGGGGCGGCGTGCTTGGCGGGCTTTTTGAAGAGCCATGCGGCTGCGGCGCAGAAGAAGGCCAGGAGCGCGGTCCAGCGGAAGACATCGACGTAGGCCATCAGCGCCGATTGCTGCTGCATGAGGCCGTAGATCAGGCCGATCGAGCCGGGGCGCGCCGGCTTGGGGCCGATGTGATGGCCGAGATAGCCGGCGATGGCGTGCGACTTCTGCTGCAGGACCATGTTCGACGGGCTGAGATTCGCGCCGATTCGGTCTGGTGGAGCGCGGCGCGGCGAATGAGGGCCGTGGTGGCCATGGCGATTCCGATGGATCCGCCGATGTTGCGCAGCATGTTGAAGAGGCCGGTGGCGTTGCCCATCTCTTCGCGGGGAATGGTCGAGGTGGCCATGGTGGCCAGCGGAACGAAGACGAAGCTCAGCGCAAAGCCGGTGAGGGTGATGGGAATCAGCAGCGTGTAGGGGCCGATGTCGAGGTTGACCATGCCGAAGATGAAGAGCGCAGACGCCAAAGCCGAGAAAGCCGGCGCAGAGCAGCTTGCGGTTGTCGATGCGCGAGCCGAGGATGCCGATGACCGGCGAGCCGATGAAACGAGCCAACGCCGCGCGGGAAGACGACCAGGCCGGCAGTGAAGGCGGTGTAGCCCAGGACCTCCTGATAGTAGAGCGGCAGGATGGCGATGGTGATGTAGATGCACATGCCCAGCATGGCGATCAAGAAACAGCCGGTGCGGAAGTTGCGGTCTTTGAGGACGTGCAGATCGAGCAAGCCTTCGCGATGGGTCCAGGAGTGCCAGATCCAGAGCAGAAGCGAGGTGACCAGCGCGGCGACCGCCCAGCGAACCCAGAGAGCGCCGAACCAGTCGTCCTCCTGGCCCTTGTCGAGCACGATCTGCAGAGCGCCGGTCCAGACCATCAGCAGGCCGAAGCCGATGTTGTCGAAGGCGCCCACCTTGGCGTTCTTGATGTAGGGCGGATCGTGGACGAAGCGGGTGATCATGATGACGGCGAGAATGCCGACGGGGATGTTGATGTAGAAGGCGTAGCGCCAGCTAAACGTGTCGGTAAGCCAGCCGCCGAGGGTGGGGCCGATGACCGGGGCGACAACGATTCCGAGGCCATAGGCGGCCATGGACATGGAGCGTTTTTCGATGGGAAAGCTCTCGAGAAGAATGGATTGCGACAGGGGCTGGAGCGCGCCTCCGCCGGCGCCTTGCATGACGCGCGCGAGCAGAATCACGCCGAGCGATGGGGCGGCTCCGCAGAAGAACGAGGCGACGGTGAAGATGACGACGCAGATGAGCAGAAAGCGCTTGCGTCCCAAGCGGCGAGCAAACCAGTTGGAGGCGGGCAGGATGACGGCGTTGGCCACCAGGTAGCTGGTGAGCACCCAGGTGGCCTCGGAGTTCGAGGCCGAGAGCGAGCCGGCGATGTAGGGCAGCGCCACCGAGGCGATGGCGGTGTCGAGCACCTCCATGAATGTGGGCAGCATGACGGAGACTGTGACCAGCCACGGATTAACGCCCTGGGTCAGCGGATAGCGGGCTTGTGCGGCGGCTGTCGTCATGGGGGCAGGAACTCTTGAGGGTAAACGATCGGGGCTTTGGATGTCTGTGACGGGCTGGCGGGCGGGGGCGTCGTTTCCGAATCAGCAACAAACTCGTGTTGAGGATAGGGGCCTGTCGCCGAGATCTATGGCGCAGTCATAGGAGTGAAACACGGTTCACTTCGTATAATGGAGATAGCAACTGGACGATTGAGAGGGCTTTCCGATGCCAGCTTACGAATATCTCTGCGATGCCTGTGGATGCCGTTTCGAGCGGCGTCAGAAGATGTCCGATGCCGCAATCGAGTCGTGTCCGCAGTGCGCGGGAAGCGTGCGGAGGCTGATCAGCGGCGGAGCAGGCACGATTACGAAAGGGAGCAGCCAGCACTGCTCAGAGGGCCAAGGGATGTGCGGTGCCGGCGGACCCTGCTGTGGCCAGGGCGGAGCATGTGGCGACGGGATGTTCTGCAATAACTAGGGCATTTTTGCAAAGTTCCGTGTAGGCCGGAGTTTTGTTGGTTTCCCACCCATTTCACAAAGAACGTGAAATGGATGGGGCACGGAAGCCTACAGTAAAAACGAAGATTCTTAGATATTCGCTTGAAGCAGGACCGTAGCGGTCAACGTCGCGAGCGACTCTCTTCAATGCTTTGTCCAGCCATGCATTCCAGCCTCGAAGCTGCGGCGGTCCAGCCGCGGCAACGCACGCGCCACTTTGTGGGGGAAGAGCGGGTAGTGCTTCGCCGCAATGAGAAGATCCGCGACGCACCAGACGTCTTCCTCAGAGGTCATCCAGTGCAAGCCGTCCAAGCGCTTCAGATTCACCGGTCTCGAGTAGCTTCGTAAAGTGCGTTCGCCGCGCAGGTTGTAGTAGTCCTCGAAGTAGCTGAGCGCCAGTTCGCGCAGGGTGCGGTAGATAGGCGCGCGGAAACGCAGCCCAGCGTAGTTCGACTTGGCAATGCCTCCCCACAGGCCGCCTTCGCGATAGAGGGCCACTACGTGATCGTCGTCATGCACGGCCTCCAGATCCATCAGCATTGGCGGATGGCCGTTGACACGCAGGGCGGCGGCGGCCAGCAACGCTCCCTCCATGCAATGTCCTTTGCGCTCGCGCAGCACGCGGTGCGGAGACCACGCCGTGTCTGCGTACTGATAGGTGAGCCCGTCAATGAATTTCTGGATACGCGCAGGCGTCTTCAGTGCTCGCAACACGCGCAAATCTTCTGCCGGCAATTCGAGGCTTTCGCGCATCGCTCGTGGAGTTCCTCTTTTCGACGGCTGCTTATTCTTCAAATGCAAAGGCATAACCCTTCCGGCAAGGCGGGCCAACTCTCACTGCGCTGAAGGCGCTTCGTCCATCGAGTCGCCGCCTTCTACCGGTGATTCGGCGGAGGCTGCCGCGGAGATGCGATTCCTGCCCGCTTCCTTTGCACGGTAGAGCTCCTGATCGGCCTCGAGCATCAGGCTGTTGCCGTCTCCTTTTTTTGACGGGTACGCAGTCGCAACTCCCTGGCTCACGGTCAACCGCGATGAGATCGGCGACCCCGGATTGGGGAAATCGAGCCACTGCACCGCCATCTGAATCTGCTTCGCGATGCACAAAGCGCCTTCTTCGCTCGTCTCTGGGAGCACGAGGACGAACTCGTCGCCGCCATAGCGGGCGATGAGGTCGGCGGGGCGGCGGGCGATCTGCTTCAATTCGCCGGCAAAGGCAACCAGCGCGCGGTCCGCCGGCCCATGCCCCAGGGTGTCGTTCAGCTCCTTGAAGTGATCGATATCGATGATGACAATCGACAGTGGATCGCCGGCGCGCACTGCACGGTCCCACTCCTGCTCGATCTGTTCGTCGAGGCGGCGGCGATTGGCGACCTCGGTGAGCGCATCGGTCATCGACAGCTTCTCCAGTTCGGAGGTTCGCTCCCGCACGCGCTCCTCAAGCATTTCGATGATTTCGTCCCTCTGCGCCGTGATCCGCACGCGCGATGTAATGTCTTCAATCACCGAGATCAGATAGTCGGGATTGCCGTTGCTCTTGCGCACCAGGGAAACCGTCAGATTGACCCAAACCAGCCGCTTGTCCTTTGTGTAGTAGCGCTTTTCGATGGAATAATTCGAGCGGTCGCCGCGCAGCAGCTCTTGAACCAACTCCGCGTCATTCTTCAGATCGGCCGAGTCGGTAATCTCAGCGAATGAAAGATGGAGAAGCTCGTCTTTTGAATATCCCAGGATCTCGCAACAGCGGCGGTTGACATCCAGCCATTTGCCGTCGATGTCCAAATGCGCGATTCCCACGGCCGCCTGTTCAAAGGTGGCGCTGAACCGGGCCTCGCTTGCCGCCAGCGCTTCAACCCAATCGGTGACCTCCATATTCATGCCCAACATGCGGATCGACTGGTCGTGCAGCCGGACGATCTGCCCGTAACCGAGGACCCAAAGGATACTTCCGTCCTTGGTGCAAATGCGGAAGTGCTCACGAAAGCCCGGCTCCGTTTGAAGCGAGTGTTGAGCCATCTGGACCCTCTCCCGGTCTTCCGGATGCACGATCGCGGACCATGCGGCCGAGGTATTGATCTCGGCCACTGGAAATCCGTAGACCTCCGCCTGTGCCGGAGGTCCAGCGCAACTCGTCCGTGGAGGGATTCCATTCCCATGTGGCAAGCTGCGAGTGACCAAAGGCCGACGCAACTGCCCTGGGATCCAAAGAGAACATTAAAAATCCTCAACTATTCATCGGAACAAATGAGTTTCAGATTCACATTTAACTTTTGATGCTAGCAGGTTGCGTCTTCAGAACGGAAGCAAGCCACAGACAGACAGTCACTTACAAGTTGTTTCATCACCGGTTTAAGCGCACCGCCAAGCACTGCCTCAGGGGCTAAAGCCCGCGATTTCTCTGCTCCGTTGCGGCACCCATTCGGCTTCGCTCAGGGCGGGCTTTGAAGCCGTGCCCTTTCAAAGCTATGTTATGAAGCAGCTTCCAGGTCGGTGAACACGGCTCGGAAGGTGGCGGCGGGCGCTCTACTGAATGGACCGCAGATAAGCCACAATCTGCCAGCGTTGGGTCTCGGGCAGGCTCGACCAGGAGGGCATTCCATGGCCCAGATCGCCCTGGCGCAGGAACCACTCGATATCGCCGTCGCTTGCCGCTGCGAATCCGCTCGCTGCGCAGCGCGGGGCGCTTGTGGCCGTCGCCCTGCGCGTTGGCCTTGTGGCATGGCTGGCAGTGTTCGCGATAGACCAGCGCGCCGGCCGCGATGGCCTCTGGCTGGCCGGCCAGAGGATTGGCTTGAGCGTGATCCCTGGCAGGAACATGCTCCCATCTCGAGCTTGAAACCGCTGCGAAAGAAAGCGTTGCCGCGCAGAGCAATTGCCAAAATTCCACACGCCTGTCGCATCATTGTCCGCCTCCCTGCGCACCGTGAAACCAGTTGCCGATCTGGCTGAATTCAAAGGCCAATCCGACGCGGTAGACCCGCGCGAGGCTTGAGTCCGTCAGGCCGAAGCCCGGCGAAAAGCTCAGCCGTGCGCCTTTGGGCAGTTGCCAGCCGACGACCGGGGCGAGGTAATGCGACGTGTCGCGCAGGGTGAGGGAAGATGTGTCGCCCAAGCCGCCGTATGCCTCGACTCCGGCGATAAACTTCTCCGCGCAAAAGGTGCATTCCCGGCCGCCGGCTGCGCTGCGCAAAGGGCGAGCGGCCGCCAGCGCGTAGCCGAACTCCCACGGCTCATGGCCGAGATTCTTTTCAGCGATAAAGTTCTCCGAGAGATTCCAGGCCTTGAGGTTCGACGAGAGAATCAGCTTCAGCTCCGCCTCGTGCTTGTGCTCCCGGCGCGATTCGCCGTTGGGGTCGGCCAGATCGGCCTGGCCGTCGTGACCCACGAACTCCAGGATCGTCTTGTCGGCCCCGGAGATGTTCTCGTACTCGACGTAAATCACTGGATTGATTGCATGTTCCCGCATCAGCGGGCGGATGCGATTCTCCAGCCGCCAGCCGGTGAAGAGGGTCGAGTCGCTGCCGGTGGCCTGCCCGTCAAGATAGAGCTCGGTCGTCCACCAGGCACGCGCGCCATATTCGAACTCCATCGCCGTGGCGCCGTAGCGGTTGCCGCCGTCGGGTTGTCCAAGCGCCGTTTTGGTCTCGATCTCCAGGTTGCCCGGCTCCTCCAGATCGTGCGAATACGTGACAAAATAAGGCTTTTCCTGCGCCTCGACGACTGCGGAACTCAATATTGGAAGGATGAGAGCCAGCCGGCAGACGGCTGTGAAGATCCTCCTCGAAGATGGAAATCGCAAACCTGAATCCTCCGTGAAATACGACCAAAAGAGTCGTGTATTTGAATTAAGACTAAAACAGTCTTATATTGAAGCGCAAGAGTACATTTTTCGAGGCCGGGAGGCTGTCGTCATGCTTACTCTGATGTAATCAAGAAAAGTTGACAACATCTCACTCAATGTGTCACTCTGGAAAAGTCAGAAATTCTATACACCAGGCAGGATACAAACCATGGCTAAAATCATCGGCATCGATCTTGGAACCACCAACTCGTGCGTCGCGGTCCTCGAGGGCGGCGAACCAAAAGTCATTGCAAATGAAGAGGGTGCGCGCACAACCCCCTCGGTCGTCGGCTTCTCGAAGAGCGGCGAACGGCTGGTCGGCCAGGTCGCCAAGCGCCAGGCCATCACCAACCCCGAGAACACGATTTTCTCCATCAAGCGCTTCATGGGCCGCCGCTACAACGAGGTCAGCGACGAGATGAAGATGGTGCCATTCAAGGTGATCGCGCAGGGCGACCATGTGGGCGTGATGGCCCAGGGCAAGGAGTACACCCCGCCCGAGGTCTCGGCCATGATCCTGCAAAAACTGAAGAAAAGCGCCGAGGCTTATCTGGGCGAGACGGTCACAGAGGCGGTGATCACCGTTCCGGCTTACTTCAACGACGCCCAGCGCCAAGCCACGAAGGACGCAGGCAAGATCGCCGGCCTGGACGTAAAGCGCATCGTCAACGAGCCGACCGCGGCCGCGCTGGCCTATGGTCTGGACAAGAAAAAGGATGAGACGATCGCCGTCTACGACTTTGGCGGCGGCACTTTCGATATATCCATTTTGGAAGTCGGCGAAGGCGTGATCGAGGTCAAGTCCACCAACGGCGACACGCACCTTGGCGGCGACAACCTGGATCAGAGAATTGTCGATTGGCTCATCGCCGAGTTCAAGCAGGAGCAGGGGCTCGACCTCAGCTCCAAGGGCAACGAGATGGCTTTGCAGCGGCTCAAGGACGCCGCAGAAAAGGCCAAGATCGAGCTCTCGACAACCATCGAGACCGAGATCAACCTGCCCTTCGTCACCGCAGACGCCACCGGGCCGAAGCACCTGGTCCGCAAGCTGACCCGCGCCAAGCTGGAGCAACTTGTCGAAGACCTGCTCTTCCGCTCGCTCGAACCTTGCAAGAAGGCCATTGCCGATGCCGGCGTCAGCATCGACAAGATTGACGAGGTCGTGCTGGTCGGCGGCCAGACGCGCATGCCCAAGATTCAGGCGCTGGTCAAGGAACTCTTTGGACGCGAGCCGCATCGCGGCGTGAACCCCGACGAAGTGGTCGCCATCGGCGCGGCTGTGCAGGCGGGCGTGCTGGCAGGCGAAGTGAAGGACCTGCTGCTGCTCGACGTGACGCCGCTGACCTTGTCGATCGAAACGCTGGGCGGCGTGGCTACGTCGATGATTCCGCGCAACACGACGATTCCGACCAAGAAGACCGAGACCTTCTCGACGGCGGCCGATAATCAGACCGAGGTCGAGGTACACGTCCTTCAAGGCGAACGGCCCATGGCGGGGCAGAACCGCACTCTGGGCAAGTTCAAGCTGGGCGGAATCATGCCCGCGCCGAGGGGCGTGCCGCAGATCGAGGTGACATTCGATATCGACGCGAATGGCATTTTGAATGTGACGGCCAAGGACAACGCCACGGGCAAGGACACGCGCATCACCATTACATCGAGTTCCGGCCTGAGCAAGGACGAAGTCGAGAAGATGGCCAAAGAGGCCGAGGCGCATTCGGCTGAAGACAAGGAGAAGCGCGACGAGATCGACGCGCGCAACTCGCTCGATGGCATGGTCTATAACATCGACAAGATGCTCAAGGACTCCGGCGACAAGATCTCGGGCGCGGAAGCCGCTCCGGTGAAGGCTGAAGTCGAAGAGGTGCTGGCCGAGAGCAAGAAGATGCTCGAAGGCACGCCGACCTCGACTGAGCTAAAGGCACAACACGAGAAGCTGACGCACGCCAGCCATAAACTCGCCGAGATTGTCTACAAGGCTACGGCGGCAGCGGCAGCGCCCGGAGCAGCTCCCGGCGGCGACGGCGCAGCACCCCACGCCGAAACCAAGAAAGACGAAGGCGTGATCGACGCTGAGTATGTGGACGTGGAAGAGAAGAAGTGAGCGAGTTAGCAGGTTAGCGAGTCAGCAAGTCGGCGAGTCAGCGGGGTGGGCGATGTTTCATCGCCCACCCCGATTTGTTACCGCTCTGGATGACAGCATTATTGGGGACAGTCTGTTGACGTCCACAGTAAAGGCAAGAATGCTCTGACGCCGTGCCCTTTCAATGCCTCTTTTTGCAACCGGTTCTAAGCTCTGCGATCTTCCTCGATCTCCTCTCAACAGAAAGCACAGTTGTGTTTCGGAAGAAAGCACGGATGTGACTCAGGCATTGTTGCTGAGCGGACGGTCTTCTGAAAAATCATTAAAAAATCATGCTACCCTTCAGGCTGCCGTGGTATCAAAGTATAAGATGCGCTTCTCTGGGGCGGCACTGCCTGGGTTGCAGTCGCCGGATCGATTATCAATAGCAACTTTGGTGCCAATTGATCGCTCGTAATTGCAGCAAAATTCGTCTTTTCAAGTTCTTAGGGGTACACGCATTCCTAGGGCTGGCTATCTGTGTGTTTGCATGGGGCTTGCAATACAAGCTTTCCCTCTATGAACCGTCTCAAGGTGTCTCCCATAAGGTTCCAAAGGCCAAGCTACTGATCGAAGAAGAGCAGAACGATGCAACGAAGATTCCGCTGGTGATTCGGTCGAAGTCACACACCAAGATTTTCTATACAGCGTCGGCATTCGCATTCCTGTTTCTGACACTTGCCGTCGCTCTCTTGAATCCTCCGGCGCCTGCAAGAGTGAAGAGGCAGGCTGTCGGGTTATTGCATTTACATAGCGCCTATTCGAACACCCTCTTCGTTCGTCCCCCTCCCGTTTACTAATTCCCTGCAAAACTTGTGATGTTTCACGCCTGCAACTTTGCAGGTGAGCGCTCAAATTCCTAGCCCTGGTTTTCAGCGAGGTTGTCTCCAATGTCTCTGCCCTCTCCGGTAAGATGGCTGGCGCTTGCTCTTTTGCTTCCCCTGGAAGTATTGGGCACCGGCTGCCATAGCGCACAATCGAATGCTCAGGATCCTCCGCCGCTCGCGCCAGTTGTCAGCGTGGAGCGCGCACCGCTTTCCAATCGCCTTGAAGTGGCGGGAGAGTTTCTGCCCTATCAGGAGGTGGAGATTCACGCCAAGGTCGCTGGATATATCAAGAAGATTTATGTCGATATCGGCGACCGTGTCCACGCAGGAGAACTGCTGGCCGAGCTTGAAGTTCCCGAGATGACCGCGCAGGTGGAAGGCGCGCAGGCCGTGGTGCAGCGCAGCCAGGAGGATATTCTCAGCGCCAAGAGCGCCGTTGAGCGGGCGGAAGCCGATTATGCGGCTCTTCATGCCGCAAGCGAGCGCCTCAAGCAGGCCGCCAAGGCCCGGCCCGGATTGATCGCGCAGCAGGAACTGGATGACGCGCAGGCCAAAGATCTGTCGGCGAAGGCGCAGGTTGAAGCAGCCCAGTCCGATCTCGCGGCCAGGGAGCAGGCGCTCAGCGCCGCGCAGGCCGACCATCGCCATTTCGCATCGTTGGCCGATTACTCGCGCATCACGGCTCCCTTCGATGGCATTGTGACCTGGCGTTACGCCGACACGGGAGCGCTGCTGCAGGCAGGCACCTCGAATTCAGGATCGATGCCGGCGGTCAAGCTGGCGGAGGTCGACATCCTGCGTCTCCGGCTGCCGGTCCCCGAAGCCCTTGCCGGATATGTACACGATGGCGACACTGCCCGGATTCACGTACAGGCCACCGGACAGGAACTCACAGGAAAGGTCGTTCGGACCACCGGCGAACTGGACCTATCCACGCGTTCACTTCAAGTTGAAATCGATCTCGACAACAGGGATGGAAAGCTGACTCCGGGCATGTACGCCGATGTGACGCTCGACATTCAGCGCAGCGGCAATGGACTGACGATTCCTGTCCAGGCCGTGGATCGCAGCCACACGACTCCGTTTGCGCTGGTCGTCGACGACGCAAGGCCACATCGAAAAGCGGACGCTGCGCCTGGGGATCGAGACTCCCACGCTCATCGAAGTGATCTGCGGCCTGCGGCAGGGCGAACGCGTGGTGGCGGCGAATCTCTCCAGCTTCCAGCCGGGCGAAGCGGTGCAGGCCAAGGAAACCACGATGCCGACCGCCGTGAACGATAGCCGCAAGCGGGGGGGAGTAGGCATGTCGAAATTCGCACTCCGCTACCCGTTCTTCATCATCATGCTTTGCATGATCGTTGCCGTGGTCGGCACGGTCACTGTGGCGCGCATGCCGGTCGATCTCTTTCCGGAGATCAAGATTCCGGTGGTCGTGGTGGCCACGTTCTACAGCGGCATGCCGCCGGAGCAGATTGAAACCCACATCACCAATCCCGTTCGAGCGGTTCTTCACGCTGGGCAGCGGCATCGATCATATCGAGTCGCGGTCTATGACCGGCGTAAGCCTGATCAAGGTCTACTTCCAGCCCGGCACCGATCCGGACGCCGCCGTCACCACCATCTCCAACCTGGCCATGGCGCAGCTTGCGCCGCCTGCCGCCGGGCACGCTGCCGCCCGTGGTTCTGCGCGTTCGACGCCTCCAGCATGCCGGTCTGCTTCGTCACCCTCAAAGGCAAGGGGCTGAACGAGACGCAATTGCACGATCTGGGCCAGTACGAGGTGCGCGATCAGATTGCCGGCGTGCCGGGAGCTTCGATTCCGCCGCCCTTTGGCGGCAAGTACCGCCAGATTCAGGTTTATGTGGACCCGGTGAAACTGGAGGCTCATGAACTGAGCCCCATGGATGTGGTGCGAGCCGTGAACCAGGCCAACCAGATCCTGCCCTCGGGCGACGTGCGCATCGGCCCGAACGACTACAACATCTATGCCGACTCGCAGATGCCGACCATGAAACGATATCGACCAGGCTGCCGCTGCAGATCCGTCGGCAATGGGCAGCTTCTGGTCTCCGATGTCGGCTATGCCAAGGATGACTCACGCGATCCAGACCAACATCGTGCGCGTCGACGGCCAGCACTCGGTCTATCTGCCCATCCTCAAGCAGGGCGGCGGAAGCAACACGATCGCGGTGGTCAACGGCATTCGCGCAGCACCTCAAGCATCTGCTTCGATGTTCCCAAGTCGCTGGTCGCCTCGGTCATCTTCGACCAGTCCGTCTTCGTCAAGACCGCCATCGCCAACCTGGGCAGCGAGGGCGGCATCGGCGTGCTTCTCACCGCGGTGATGATTCTCATCTTCCTCGGCAGCATGCGCGCCACCGTCGCCGTCATGCTATCGATTCCGCTCTCCGCGCTGGCGGCGTTCATTATCCTCAACTCGATGGGAGCGACCATCAACGCCATGGTGCTGGGCGGCCTGGCGCTGGCCTTCTCGCGCCTCATCGACAACTCGGTCGTGGTGCTCGAAAACATCTTTCGCCATCTGGAGATGGGCGAGCCTCCCGATCGAGGCCGCCGAAAAGGGCGGCCGCGAGATGGCGCTTCCCGTTCTGGCCGCAACCTTCACCACCGCCATTGTCTTCTTCCCGGTTGTCTTTCTCTACGGAGTCAGCCAGTTCCTGTTTACCGCCATGGCGCTCTCTGTCGTGCTGTCGCTCTTCGCCTCCTATGCCGTGGCCATGACCGTGGTTCCGCTCTTTTGCGCGCACTTCATTCGCAACGCGCATCATCGAGGCCGGCCATCACCAGGGCGGCAACTCGTTTCTGGTCTTTGTGCGCTGGTTCAATCGCCGCTATGACAAGATGCTGATGCACTACGACATCGCGGTGCGCAAGAGCCTGCTCAGGCCGGTGGCGACTTTCGTCGGAATCACCGGAGCGTTTCTGCTCAGCCTTTGCCTCTTTCCCCTGCTGGGCACGTCCTTCTTTCCGCGCACGGATGCCGGGCAATTCGTCATCAACGTCAAAGCGCCCAGCGGCACACGGCTTGAAGTCACCGACCAGTACATTGCCAGAGTCGAGCAGGACATTCGCTCCGTTATTCCGCCCAAAGATCTGGGCATGATCGTCTCGAACATCGGCATCAACGCCGGGCTTCGAGTCGATCTACACCAGCAACTCCGGCGAGCACACGGCCTTTGTGAACGTAAGCTCTGAACAAGGGCCACAGCAGAAGCAGCTTCGCCTACATGAATCTGGTGCGCGCGCAAGCTCCATCAGCGATCTGCCCGAGCTTTCCACGTACTTCCAGAGCGGCAGCCTGGTGGATGCGGTGGTGAATCTCGGCCTGCCCGCTCCCATCGACATCCAGGTCGAGGGCAACAACATGAACGGAGGCCTACGCCACCGCCAACAAGCTTGCCGACGCAGATACGCAAGCTCAATGGCGTGAGCGACGTTCTGATTCCGCAGGACCTGGACTATCCCGGCCTGCAGGTCAACGTGAATCGCGAGATGGCGGGCCGACTGGGCCTGAATTCCAACGAGGTCGTCGATAACGTCATCACCGCGCTGGATTCGAACGGCATGATCGCGCCCAGCTACTACGTCGACCCCAAGACCGGGAACAACTATCTTGAGACTGTTCAGTTCCCGGATGGCCGACATCAAATCCCTGACCGATCTCGAGCAGATTCCGCTTCGCTCCCCCGACGGCAAGGTGGTCACCAATCTGGGCGCGGTAACCACCATCCACCCGATCAATACGCCCACCGAGGTGGATCACTACCAGATTGAGCGCGTCATCGACGTGTACGTCTCGCCTTCGGGCGAGGATCTGGGCGGCCTGGCCAAGCGGGTCGACCGCGATCGTCGCCAAGACCAAGATCCCCGAGAATCTCGCGCGTGACGCTGCGCGGCTCGGTGAACGGCATGAGAAAGTCGTTCGCCAGCTTCGGCGTCGGCCTGATTCTTTCGGTCGATCCTCGTTTACCTGATTCTGATGGCGCAGTTCGCTTCGTTCAAGGATCCCTTCATCATTCTGCTGGCCATTCCGCCGGGCATCATGGGCGTCATTCTTACGCTGCTGCTGACGCGACACCACTCTGAACGTGATGTCGCTGATGGGCGTGGTCATGATGACCGGGATCGTGGTGTCGAACTCGATTCTGATCGTCGACGTCACGCGCATCCTGCTCAAGGAGGGAATGCCCATCGACGAGGCTGTCTCCATGGCCTGCCGCATGCGGCTGCGCCCCATCCTCATGACCTCGCTTGCCACCATCCTGGGAATGCTGCCCATGGCGTTCACGCTTGAGGAGGGCAGCGAATTCTATGCGCCATTGGCGCGCGCAGTCATCGGCGGGCTTGGCGTATCGGTGATTCTGACGGTCTTCGTCGTCCCGGCCGCGTTTCTCCTCGTGCATCGCCATCGTGATAAGAGCCAAGCTGGACAACCGGAAGGAGAACAGGCATGAAGAAGTCCACGCTGGTCTGCTTAGCCGCCGCCGTACTGGCAGCAGCATGTACATCATCAGGGGCGCAGCAAGCAGCGCCGACTACAGCGCCTGCCGCCCCTTTGACGCTTGCAGATGCCGAGCATCTCGCCATCGCGCAGAATCCGCGAATCAGCATCGCCCACCTGCTCCAGCTCGCGCAGGCGCAGGTGACGCGGGAGGTTCGCTCGCGCGAGTTGCCAACAGCCGAAGCAAACCTGACCGCCGCCGATTCGCATGAAGGAAGCAGGATCACGGCGGGCGGGTTGAACAACCCCATCGTCTACGAACGCGCGGCGGGCGGCGTCACGATCAGCCAGCTCATTACGGATTTTGGGAGGACCCACAATCTCGTCATGAGCGCGCAATCCCAGGCCAAAGCGCAACTCGATACGCAACGCGCGACGACCGCGGATATTATTTTGGCCGTCGATCAGGCCTTTTACAACGCACTTGCCACCCAGGCGGTGCTCAAAGTGGCACAGGAGACTGTCGCAGAGCGTCAGGACCTGGACGACCAGATCGGCGCTCTCGCCGCCTCCAAGCTCAAGTCTTCGCTGGATTCGAGTTTCGCCGATGTCGAGCTGTCGCAAGCCAAGCTCCTCTTGCTTGACGCACAGAATGCGGAACAGGGCAGCATGGCAAGTCTCAACGCACTGCTCGGCTCGGAGAAGGACTTGCAGTACACGCTCGTCGACCAGACTCCCAGCGACGCGCAGCCTGCTCCCGGCGAGATTGAACCGCTGGTGCAGATGGCCTTCAGCTCACGTCCCGATCTGGCCGCCCTCAACGACAGCTATATCGCCGCCAACCGATTCCGCGCCGCGGAGCATGACCTGAGCCGCCCCACTATCTCCGCACTCGGAACGGCAGGCGGAACGCCCATCCGTGCGGACCAGATCACCACGTCCTGGTATGGAGCGGTCGGCGCGAACGTGAACATTCCCATCTTCAACGGCTTTCTCTACTCCGCACGCGCACACGAGGCGGATCTTCGAGCGTCTGCGGCCCAGGAAGAGGTGAGAAATTTACGGGAGTTGATCGCTCGCGACGTGCGCACGTCGGCACTCTCCACTCAGGCCGCGTTCCACCGCATCGAAGTGACGAAGCAGTTGCGCGATCAATCGAATCTCGCATTGGATCTTGCTCAGACGCGATACAAGCTTGGACTCAGCGGCATCGTCGAGTTGAGTCAGGCGCAGTTGGCGCAAACACAAGCCGAGATTGCATACGCCAACGCGCGATATTCCTATCAGAGCGCATGGGCAGAGCTCAGATATCAGACAGGACAATAGAGTATTTTTGCTAACTGTGCAGGCCGGAATTTTGTCGGTATCCCACCCATTCCGCAGAGAAACGCGGAATGGATGGGGCGCAGAGGTCTAAAGTAAATGCAAAAATTACCTAATCGTCGGCAAGCCATTTCTGTGTAAAAGCCTGAGCAAAAGGCTGCAAGGCAAAATGACTTGCACTGATCAGAATCACCGGGCAAGTGCGCGAAGGGCGGCCACTCCGGCGCCTAGCAGCGCGGTCTCGTCATCTTCCTGAAGAATTTCAAGTCCATAACTCTGCAACGGACTCATCAGAACCATCGTCTCCAGATGGCTGCGCAGAAGCGCTAAATCCAGAAAGCCTACGTTGTGGCCTGTGAAATAGAAGCGGCCTGGTCCGGCGAGATGGATGAACGAGGCAGTAGCAGCGGCCAGCGCGCGATGCCACAGATCGACAAACTCCCTGCATCGCGCATCGCCCTGTTTCGCCTGGGCAAAAATCTCTTCTGGTTCGAGGTCGAGGAATCTCATGCGCATCGCACGATAGCCCATGATGCCTTCAAGATGTCCCACTCCGCCGCAGCCGCAGTATCGTTCTTTTGGGTCCAGGCTGACGGTGATGTGCCCGCCCTCCCAAACGCCTTCGACGTAAGGCCAGCGGCCATAGCCGATACCTTTGCCGATGGTCCAGACGCGCGTGAGTTTGTTGAGCAGCCCGCGCGTGGCGGCCACGCCAGCGGCGATTGCGTCGGCATCGTTGCCGACGTGCACTGGGGCTTCGATGCCGCGTGCGGCGAGCGCCTTGGCCAGCTCGTGGGCAAGCCGCATGCCCTTGAGTTGCGGAAGATTCGGCGAGTCTTCAACCACTCCATGCTGGATGATACCCGGCACTGCGACACCGATTGCGTCGACCGGTCCGTTGACGTTTCCAGCCAACGCGCCGATCTGCTCCGCAAGCTTCTCTACGAGCTCGCTTTCGGGAATCGCAGCCAAGGCATCCAGATCTCCCGCATCGTCTGGGTAGCGGAGAAGCTTCCCGGTGAGCCGTTGATCCTGAAGCCTGCCGGCCACGATGTGGTCCGTCATTACAACGCCGATCGCGGTGGTCATGGCACCTCCTTTGGAATGGAAGGGGCTTACTCGGTCTGGTAGCGATGAAGCCTGCCCAGGCCGTTGAAGGCAGCAACCTTATAACATTCGGCGAGCGTGGGATAGTTGAAGACATTGTCGATGAAATAGTCCACTGTGCCGCCCAACACCATCACCGCCTGCCCGATGTGAATCAGCTCGCTGGCATCCTCGCCAATGATGTGCACGCCCAGCAGCGCGCGCGTGTCGCGATGGAAGATTAACTTCAGCCGTCCCGTGGTATCGCCGCGAATCTGGCCGCGGGCCGTCTCGCGATAGTAAGCCATGCCCACTTCGTAAGGCACGTCTTCGCTGGTCAACTGCTCTTCAGTCTTGCCGATGAAGCTGATCTCCGGAATGGTGTAAATGCCGTAGGGATAAGAGCTGGGATTCGTTGTGGCGGCCTGATCGTTGAAGGCGTGCGCGGCTGCCAGCCGGCCCTGCTCCATCGAGACCGAGGCGAGCGAAGGAAAACCCACGACATCGCCCACGGCATAAATATGCTCGACCTTGGTCTGGTAGTGCTCATCGACGGGAATGCGTCCGCGGCTGTCGGCCTCCAGGCCGGCTGCGGCAAGGTCGAGATCGTCGATGGCCCCCTGGCGGCCGATGGCGTAGAGAAGAGCGTCGCCGGAGATGCGTTTTTTGCTTTCGAGATTGGCAACGACCGTGCCATCGGGCAGCTCCTCGACGCTCTGGACCTCTTCACCCAGGCGAAGCGTTACGCGTGCGTCGCGCAGGTGATAACTGAGCGCCTCGATAATTTCGCGGTCGGCGAATTCGAGCAGCCGGTCACGCTTTTCGATGACGGTTACGCGGACGCCGAGGATGGCGAACATGCAGGCGTATTCAACGCCGATCACGCCGCCGCCGACAACGATCAGCGTGCGGGGCAGCGCCGGCAGGTCGAGGATCTGGTCGCTGTTGACGATGGTGCGTCCGTTGATGGGAACCTTGGGCGACGTCGCGGGCTTTGTGCCCACGGCCACAATGATGCGATCGGCTTCGAGGGTGGATTCGGTCTGCGGGCCGACGATGCGAAGCTGATTCGGAGTGACGAAGTGCGCGATGCCGTGCACCACTTCGATGCCATTGCGTGAGAGCTGCGCCTCGGTCACATCCACTTCGGTCTTGATGACCGCCTGAACGCGGAAGGCCAGGTCGGCCATCGTGATCTTTTCCTTGACCCGATAGTTAATGCCGTAGATCGAACGGTAGTTATAGCCGGAGAGGTGCAAGACGGCCTCGCGCATGGTCTTTGAGGGAATGGTTCCGGTATTGATGCAGACGCCGCCGACGACGGCTCGCGCCTCGACAACAGCCACGCGCTTGTTCATTTTGGCGGCGGCCACCGCTGCCCGTTGCCCGGAAGGACCGGAACCAATGACGATCAGGTCGTACTTGACGGCGCTCACTCGATTGTCTCTCTCTATACTTCGATGCAGTTTTGGACGCAGCGGATTCCGCCGGAATGGGTCTACGATCCGATTCTGGCTTGTCCTCAATGTTACTCTTCGTCGGTGGAATGATCGTACGGCGCTGCCCGATGACAGGACAATATGTACATGGTTGAGTGAGGCGGCCTGTGCGATAATCTGTTACGATCACGTCAATCGCCAAGGCATGTTGGGGGCCTTCCACAGTCTTGTACAGTGACAAGGCACGGCAACCCAAACCGGTTCGATGAGTCAAAACCAGAGTATGAAAGTCAACGATCAGCCTGTCTCGCCAGAGGAAATCGAGAGTCTTTGGAAATCGGTAGCAGATCGCACCGACGACGCGAGAGCGGGCATCTTCGGGCCATCCTCCATTAGTTGGAAGGTCAGCCGCGAATCCGCATTGTTTCTGGGGGCGGGCCGCGCCGCGCTGTTACAGTTGGCGCATCCATGGGTCGCCGTTGCCCTGGATCAACACTCCAATATCCGGCGTGACCCGCTCGCCAGATTCCATGACACGTTTCGTATCGTGTTCACCATGATCTTCGGGACTCTCCCGCAGGCTCTGGCGGCTTCTCGCCATCTTTACTATCTTCATAGCCGAGTTCAAGGAGAACTTACCGAGAGCGTCGCTGCTTATCCGCGGGGTTCTCGCTATCAGGCGAATGAGGTAGACGCGCTTCTCTGGGTGTATGCCACCCTGATCGATAGCGCACTTCTGGCGTATGAGTGTGTGCTTCCTCCGCTCTCAAATAGTGAACGGGAGACTTACTACGCCGAGAGCAAGACGATGGCTGCTCTTTTTGGTATTCCGCAGGCAGCTTTGCCTGTGAACTGGTCTGCCTTCGCAGCCTATAACCAGAAAATGCTGACCTCCGATATGCTGGGCGTCAATGCGCTCGCACGAGAGTTGGCGCAACGCATCCTGCATGGACGCGGAACGTGGGTGCCGGTTCCGAGCTGGTATCGGGCGCTCACCGCATCCTTCATGCCGGAACGGCTGCGCTGCGAATTCTCGTTGGCGTACGGCGAACGGGAACAAGCCTCCGCGGCGAAAGCGCAAGAGTGGCTTCCAAGGATTTACCAGCGGCTGCCTTCGATCATGCGATTTGTCGGGCCGTACCACGAAGCGCAGGGACGACTGACCGGCCATCGAGTGAATACCCTGACTCGCGCCTGTAACCGGTTTTGGATCGGACAGCCACGAATGATTTTTTCGGAACCTGAACCCTGAGCCGTGTGTCGATTCAATTGAAGATTTCGATAACGGCAGGGAACTATTCCTTACCGATCAATCTATAAGTGGCTTGCACCAGGTCTTCGATCCGGTATCCAGCGGAAGATCGCCTTCCTCTAAGCGGTTTTATAAATGATCTACTTCTGGCCCTGTGTCACATCCCGCGCCGCGCCTCGCGCAGCACTTGCGGCAGATGACCGGATCGAACGTACGATTTCGATACTTAGTGGGTAGGGCAGCGTTGACTCGACGATTTCTTTCCTGAACTGTGACAAAGGACTCTTCTTAAGGGCACAACTGAGTAAAGCGAGTATATGTTTGTGGGAAACCAGTAGAACCGTCTCACCACTGTAGGTCGAAGCTATCTCGCGAATGCCTTCCAGAATGCGCTGTTGAGCCGTAGATGCAGGTCTCGGAGCTGCCGGGAATAAGTACCGCGCTTGGGTCTGTCATCCATCGCTCGAACGGCGAATTCGGAAGATTCAAGAGATCTTCAATTCGCTGTCCTTCCCATTCGCCATGATCCAATTCGCTCAATCGAGGCGAAGACTGGAGAGGAACTCCAAGCCCTTGGGCATAGATTGTTGCCGTTTGCATAGCACGCTTCGCGGGGCTGCAAATGATTCGTTGAATGCCCAGATTCCGGATCGCAGACAAATTCAATTCCGCATCGTGAGCACCCTCGGCAGAGAGTTCAATATCCATGGTTCCCTGCACTCGTCCTTCACGATTCCAATCAGTCTTGCAATGCCGAGCCAGGTAGATTGCCGGCAGCGGAGGTTGATGTTGCTTCTGCCGGAAGCGGATGAGCGCGACCAGCGCGCCAAGGATGACGATGCAGGCGCCAATCCAAATGGCAAGCGGATGGATTGCTAGCGATCGATATATGCTTGCCGCGCCCGTTCGAGGCAACGCGAACGTAATTGTCACGAACAACATCAAGGGCTTCCCTGGTGGCATGTTCGAAGAATACGACATTGAGGCTCAGACACCGGACGAGTCTATTTTTCGTCTCATCGGTCTCTACAAGTTGTCTCATAGCCGGTTTGGGGGTCCGCCAAGCACTGCCTCAGGGGCTAAAGCCCACGATTTTTTGCTCCATTGCGGCACGGCTGAAGCCGTGCCCTTTCAAAGCCAGGTTACGAAACAGCTTGTACTGTCATGACTCATCGTTTCCTTGTGGACATTGGTCGTACATGCAGAAGAACCTTACCCCAAACTATCGCTTCGCAACAATGGGAGGCCGCCTGGGTAACTGCTTGACACATGATCCGCTTGAGGCTATAGAGTAATTGATAATCCGCTATCTATCCGCGGGCGTTTGAATTCTTCCGGGTCAGTCTCATGGCTCGCGGAATTGGGTGTGTGTTCCACCTGACCTCCTGAACATTACCAGCGCGCTACGCACGAGATATGCGACCGGAGTTCGCCGCCATGTTCGACTTTGCAAGAGCCTTGGGTTGCCTTATTCCTCGTTCCTTAAGTCCCCGCGTTTCCAACCTGTTCCGCCCAGTTGCCTTTGTGGGCAAACGCGCTGCTGTCTCGTTTCTGGCTGCGCTGTCGATGGCCTGCCTGTGCGCGCCAGGAGCCCTTGCGGGAGCCCTTGCTCAGACCGCGCACTTCAGTTCCGCGATCAGACCGCTTGGTAGCGGCTTCTCTCATCCCTATGGCCTGGCGGTGGATTCGGCCGGCAACGTCTTCATTGCCGACAGCGGGTCAGGCACAGTGAAAGAGATGGTGGCCGTCAACGGCAGCGTTCCTACAAATCCCACTATTCGCAGATTTGGCGCCGGTTCCTTCAAAGTTGTCTTTGCCGTGGCGGTTGACGCAGCCGGCAACATCTTTGTTGCCGACCAAGGAGTCAATCTGGGAGAGGGAACGGTGAAGGAGATCCTGGCCATTGATGGATCTATCCCGGACAACCCCACGATCAAAACTCTCGCGAGCGGATTCAACGAGCCCATGGGAATTGCCGTGGACGCCATCGGAAATGTGTACGTTGCCGACGGCAGCACGAACTTTAGTGGCACGGTCGAGGAAATTCTGGCCGTCAATGGCAGCATTCCTTCCAACCCTACGATCCGGACGCTCGGAAGTGGATTCTTGTGCCCGTCTGCCGTTGCGGTGGATGCTGCCGGAAATGTGTTCGTCGCTGACTACCACAATAATGTAGCGCAGGAAATCATCGCCGTGAACGGCGTCATTCCGGACAATCCTACGATCAACACCATTGCCACAGGATTCCTCTATCCATCAGCCATCGCGGTTGATGCCAGCGGGAACGTCTTTGTCACCGACCGGCACAACAATGCAGTGAAGGAGATCGTGGCTGTCGGTGGGTCCATTCCATCCAATCCCACGATCCTGATCCTCGCGAACCAATCTCCAGACGATATTTGGGGTGGAGCTCTGGACGCATCGGGAAACTTCTACTTTACCGACATCACCACGATGAAAGTCGAAGAGATTGAAGTCGCGCACGTCGATTTCAGCAAGGTCCCCGTGGGCGGCCCGTCCGAGACCCTACCCGTGACGTTCACATTCGACTCCGCAGGGACGCTCGGCGGCTGGCGGGTCTTGCCCGGAGTGCCACCCGTCGGGCAAACAACCCTCGAGTTCTCTGACGTTGCGCCGGCTCAGGGCCAATCTGCCGCCTGCACCGCCTCGCAGTCCTACAACACCGGCGAAAACTGCACAGTGAACGTGAAGTTCTCGCCACTCTATCCCGGCGTCCGCACGGGGTCGGTACAGTTGCTGAATATGAGTGGCCATGTCATCGCCAAAGCGCTTCTCAAGGGCATAGGAGTCGGACCGCAAATTGCATTCCCCGGAAATCAGACCGTGACCACTCTGGCCAACAACTTTAAACAGGGTTCTTCAGTAGCGGTGGACAGCGCCGGCAACATCTTTGTAGGGGACTATTGGAACATCCGGGTTGTGGAGATTCCGGTGGGATGCAAAGACATAAGTTGCCAGAGCGTGTTACCTGACTCGCACCTTGCGCTCGACATGTTTGTTGACGGGAGCGGGAACCTTTTTGTAGTGGAGAACGACGGCGAGATAAAGGAGACGCCCTGGACAGGCGGCGGCTACGGCCCGGCGTCGACCGTTGTCAGTTCACAGGGCTGCGTCGCGGGAGCTATTGATGCAAACGGGAACATTTACATTGTCGATGTCCATGGCACGGTAAGCAAAGCTCCGTGGACGGGCAGCGGCTACGGCACGCCAGTGACGGTAGCAAGCGGATTTGGCTTTTGGCCGACGCGACTCGCTGTGGACTCCGCCGGTGACATCTTTGTCGCGGACGATAGCAATAACGCGGTGAAAGAAATCGTGGCTGTCAACGGCATCATTCCCGCCAATCCCACCGTTCTCACCCTGGGAAGCGGCTTCAATAGTCCCCAAGGTTTTGCGCTGGACGCCGCCGGCGACCTCATCGTCGCCGATTCAGGTCATGGAGCCGTGAAGGAAATCGTGGCTGTCAATGGCATCATTCCTGCGAATCCCAATATTCTGACTCTTGGCAACGGATTCGGCATCCCTTCGCAAGTGGCTCGAGACGGGGCCGGCAATATTTATGTGGCCGGCTCGGTGAACGACTCAACAATCATCAAGGAAATCCCTCTGAGTATCCCCCAATACACGCCGTCTGAGCCCTACGTGTTTCCAACTGCGACGGCAATGGGCGCGACAGATGCCTTTGACGGGCCACTCTCAATCGTCATCGCCAACAGCGGCAACGCCGACCTTCATTTTCCGGGGCTGACCAGCGGACTCAACCCAAGCGTTTCAGCAAACTTCGCATGGGACAATCAATCAACCTGCACGCAGACTTCATCGGGTTCGCAAACTCCCTTCACGCTGGCCGAGGGCGGGATTTGCACGGTGGCGGTGGACTTCACGCCGGTTGCGTCTGGAGTCGTCGGACCCGTGCAGGGCCAGGTGACGCTGACCGACGACAGCCTGAACGCCAGTTCTCCCGGCTTCGCAACGCAAACCATCGGCGTCTCGGGAATGGCGATCAATGCCACGGAAATCTCCGCGAGCAACGTTTCGGCAACCTACAGTCCCAGCAGTTTTAGCGTGACTCTGTCGGCTAGCGTCAGCAGCCCTTCGGTCGCGGTGAACGAGGGTACCGTAGCCTTCGGCGTGTTCAACGGGTCCGGGCCGCTCTGCTTGGCCATGAGCGGAACTGTCTCCGCAGGCGCCGCGAGCGCGAGTTGCACGGTGCCGAGCGGAACGGGTGTTGGGAGTTACATCATTGAAGCCGTTTACGGCGATCCAGGAGGCAACTTCGCGGAAAGCTACGACATCAGCCACTCTCTGAATATTAATAAGGCTACAGCCACGGTGACGCTGGCGGGCTTGGCGCAGACCTATACCGGTACTCCGCGGGTGGTGACGGCAAGCTCATCGCCGTCGGATCTTCTGCTTTCGTTCACTTATAACGGCAGCTCCGCCGCTCCAACCTCAGCGGGCAGTTATACAGTCGTCGCTACGGTCAACGATGCGAATTACCAGGGCACGGCGACAGGGACGCTAGTCATCGGCGCGGCGACACTTACAGTCACAGCGAACAACGCCAGCAAAGTCTACGGCACAGCCAATCCCAACTTCACCGGTGAGATCACCGGCGCGGTGAGCAGCGACACCTTCGCTGAGAGCTTTACAACCACCGCCACGACGAGCTCTCCGGTGGGCGCATACTTGATCGTGCCCAGCGCGACAGGCGCGAATCTGGCCAATTACACGCCTGTCATCGAAAACGGCACGCTCACGGTGATCAAGGCCGGCAGCACCACTTCGCTCAGCTTTAGCTCGAGTTCAATTACTCCGGGCCAGAGCGTGACGCTGAGTGCGCAAGTGAGTTCGGCGACCACGGGCACACCCACCGGCACGGTGAGCTTCTATGACAACGGCACATTGCTCGACACGGTAGCCATCAGCACCGGCTCGGCCAGCTATTCCACCACGACGCTTGCGGCCAGCGCCACGCACACCATCACAGCTACCTATAACGGCGATGCCAACTTCAACGCCAGTAGCGCCAGCGCTTCGGCCAATACCATCACGGTGGCTCCGCTGGATTTCACTATGAATATCACCGGGCCGTCCAACCTGACAGTAGTGCCAGGCGGATCAGTCGCTTACCAGATGACGGTGACGCCGATGTACGGCAGCTATGCGGGAACGGTCAGCTTCATCGTGACCGGCCTGCCGCCGGGCGCAACGGCCACGGTATCGCCTTCAAGCATCGCCGCTGACGGCGGAACGCAGACCATCACCATCACCATCCAGACAGCCCCGCTGACAGCGCGCGGCGATTGGACGCCGAAGCACACCGCCCAACGCATGGCGCCCTTCGCGCTGGCGCTGCTGTTGCTGGCGGGCGCGGGGAGGCTGCGGCGAAGAGGACGCGCGTTGAGCCGCATGCTGCCGGTATGGCTGCTGGCTGCGGCGGCAGCGCTCACCGCGCTTACCGGCTGCGGCGGCGCCAGCGGCTTTTTCGGCAAAGCGCCGCAGAACTATATCGTCACCGCCACGGCTACGTCCGGTACGCTGCAACACAGCGCATCCTTCACACTTAACCTTCAGTGACGTGAGGGGCATGCACGTAAGGACACCCGGAACTCGCAGCTCTTGTCTGGGCGGGATCGGATTTGAACTTGGCTGCGCAAAGTTGCGTAGTTTAGTATGCGTCCGTGTGGATGCACGAAGCCCGTTTGGAGTTCTGACCCTTCCAATCATTCTGTAATCTGGATGCCATGAATGAAAATACAATCCTCAAGAATTGTTCTAGCCGGAGTGGTTTTGCTGCTTGCCCTTATGGCTGTGCTTGCAGACGGGGCTGCGCGACGGGAATCCGTCACCTTTGATGAAATCGCGCACATCGGGGCGGGTGTGAGCTATCTGCAGAAGCAGGACATGCGGATGAACGAGGAGCACCCCCCGCTGGCCAAGGTGTTGGCCGCGCTGCCGCTTGTGCTTCGCGGTGTGCGCGCCGACTACGCCCAAGTGTCGTGGAGTTTCAGCGGCAGTGGAATGTTCAAGCAGTATCTCGGCGAATGGATCTTCGGCCACTGGCTGATCGCGCGCTGGAATGACCCGATTGCGACGGTCTTCTGGGCGCGCCAGCCCATGCTGTTGCTGACACTTGTTCTGGGGATTGTTCTCTTTCTCTATGGCTCTCGCCTCGGCGACAAGTGGGGCGGGCTGCTTTGCCTGTGCGCGTACGCCACCATGCCTGTCATGCTCGCCTTCGGCCCTTTAGTCCTCACCGATATCGCAATCGCGTTGTTCGTCGTGCTGACGATGTGGACCTTCGCCAGCATGTGGCGAATCGCCGTCGCGTAGGACGGTTTTGCTATTCGGCCTCGCATTTGGCGGGGCATTGCTTTCCAAGTTTTCGGCGGGACTTCTGCTCTTCTGTTTTCCTGCATTGATTCTCAGCCTCCGCTGGCGCCCGGTACCTGGACAACCGACAGACAAGACAGAGCTTCGGGCATGGCGTCGTTTGCGCTGGCGGAGTCTCATCAAGGGCGTCCTTCTAGCAACTCTGGTCGTCTATGCTGTCTACTTTGTCCTCTCGTGGAATGAGCCAACCGACTCTCTGGGGTTTCTTGGGCACAACTCGGCTGCTCTGCTTCTTCGCAGATTGCTCATGCCACCCTCGGTCTACCTGCGCGGCCTGGCGATCTTCGCTATTACCGGGAAGCCCCCCGCCTACCTTCTGGGGCACTCATACCCGCACGGCGTATGGTTCTTCTTTCCGGTCCTTTTCCTGCTGAAATCCTCGTTAGCCTTCCTCCTCATGCTCGTTCTTGCTCTGGTCGTTGGCCTCGTTGCGAAGTTTCGTCTTGCACGTCTCGCCGTAATACCTCAAGGGCTGGAGCTGCATTGGCGGGCCGTGTGGGTTTTCTTTGTGGTCTTTACAGGCGCGTGCATCCTCAGCCGCTTCCAGTTCAGCATCCGCCACTTATCTGTTTCCTTGGCGCTGTTGATCCTCCTGCTGGCGCCGTTGCCGCGCGCCCTGAATCAACTGCGAAGTTCAGGCTGGCCTGCCGCCCGCGCCGGCCTCTGGCTCACGGTCGCCTTGGCACTGGCTTCGGTGGCAACGGCAGTTCGCGCCTATCCAAACTATCTTCCATTCCTGAACTCATTGAGCGGCGGCCGTCCCGGCTACCTCTTGGTGGCCGATTCCAATCTCGACTGGAGCCAGGGCCTTCTCGAAGTCGAAGAATTCGTGCGGCAACGCGGCCTGACCCATGTCTTGGTCGATGGGTATGGGTTTTACGATCCCGCAATATATGTTCCTGAAGCGACACTATGGAATTGTCAGAAGGCTGTGCCGGAGGAAAGGGGCCTGTGGGCTTTTGTCTCTGCCAACTTGATTCAGGAGAGTCACAACTGTGTCTGGCTGCATGCAGTATCCTCATGAAGCACTGGCCGGCGGCAGCATGTATGCCTTCCGACTCCCAAGCGCGATTCCTCCCTCGGGAACTCCCGGCGGTCCGCCGTTGCCAGAGAACTATCGCGATTTCGCAGGTAATTCTTTTGGAGATCTGCGGCTCATATTCCTCAAGTGCATTCGCGATCCACAACAACTCCAGCCAACCTGGGATAGCTTCACCTCAAAGGGGGCGCAGACGCAGAAACAAGACAGGGACTCAAAGGCCAAGAGATAGGGCGCAGGCTGCGGGTGAGATCTCGTGCCGTTCAGCCGCGCTGCAAACACTGAAGAATAGCCTTGCTGGCGAGCCGGTCGAGATCTTGCCATGGTGGCAGGTCGAGCCTTTTCTCAGACAGTTCATTAAAGCCTTCGCTGGTCCACGGTGGATGCTCCGCAGGATGGATTTGACCGTTCGATCGAGGCAACGCGGATTGCAACGAACGTTCACAACTCCCCCTGCCGCAGAGCGCACGCTACAAAGGTCATCCGTTTCACCGGCCGTCAGCGCATCTACTTTGAGGGAACCGGCGCTGACACCTGGTACCCCGGCTGGACCGCCGACGGTTCCCTCTACTCCAGTTACACCGATGGCAGCGTCAATGACGCCCAGGGCCGATCGAGCAGGCGTCCCCTCCTGGAAGGATGCGCACAGCCCCGAAGGCGCCTACAGCCTCTGCGTCGCGGAACTCGAATTGCTTGGCTAAAGAAGTGGTTTTCCGGGACGCAGCGCCGGCGTTTGTAACTATTCGCCTGCAACCGCCGCAGAGAACGCTCCTGGCGGGATCGGTACTGAGACGCCCCATGCAACCGTGATCCTCACCAGCGATAGATCACCCGATTCCAGTCGCAATGGCGACTTGAACGACTTGCACTAAGACTTTCGACGACCAATCCTTCCTCGCTGAGCGCTTTTGGCGACATTGCACTAATTGAATTGGTTGCGGACCTCGCGGCAAAGTCCATTTCAAAGGATTTGTACCGAGAATCCGGTCTTGCTGCGACTGCTTCCGGGCAGCCGTTAGCTGAGTCGCCTCATTGTGCCGATATATCGTAACGAAACCTGTAACGCGCTTCTACCGCCCGATTGGGGTGCTGATTCATGGTTGCCTGCCGCCGACCGACGGCAGACGACACGTTTTAAAGCCCTGCGCGGGGGATGCCGTCAGATTCATTGCTGGGCTCGCCTGATGGAGGAATTTTGAGGACTCTTGTTGTGTCGCTCGTCTCTTTACCCTTGGTGCTTGCGTCGACGCTGCTCACGGGATGCGCCGGCTCATCCCCCCAACCGCTGAACACGAGCAATATCAACCTGATTTTTGTTTCAAGCGAGGACATCACTTACCAAGCCCCCGGAGACATCGATCCCACCACGGCCAACCTCACAAACCGGGGATTGCAGCGTACGCTGCTTATGGGCCAATTTCTCAAGGAGAACGTCCTGGGCGGCGCCAATGTCACCAGCATCCACGCGCTTCAGCCGATGACCCATTTGCAAACCGCTAACAAATATCCTGATATGGCCGGGCTCCAGACAGTTCAGCAGTTCGCCATGCTCAACCAGATCAGTCTGCCTGCGGGAAGTAGCTCGGCAGTTCCGGGAAACAGTTTTCCGATTTATGCGTCGTACTCGCCCGAATCCGTGCCGACGACCGGAGTCGTGCCACCGGTACTCCCCTGTCCAATTTGCGAAGGGCTTGATTTCAATGACATCCAAAGCAAAAACGAGTCGATGGTCGACGGAATTATTAAGGCCAAGGCTCCGGGGTACTACGTTCTCTCGGCGCCATGGGAAACCATCCGTGCCTTGATGGCCAATATCAATAGCCTTGAAGGTTATCGATTGCAAATCCCTTCGGATTACGTTGGTCCGGATTACGTTTATGCAATTTCCATCACGCCGGCAGGCAAAGCTACTCTGGTTACCTACAACGGCCATTTGAATCCGCCATCAAAGTATCCTGAGTTGGGGGTGAAGACGGACAATCCCTGCAAGCAGCCGCCGTTCCACATTTCAGTAACGGCCGGCAGCGACGGCGCCATGCTTCCGACAGGAATCAATACCAACGAGACGGTTTATATTGTGCGTCACGCCGACGCCCATCCGATACTCACCTGGGATGACGGGAATTTCGTGGGGGCGGGACAATGGCGCGCACTGTCTCTTCCGTCCGCCTTGAAAGATAAGATCCATCCTGACGCGGTTTATGCAGTTGATCCGGCCGTCGGCCTTCCGTCGGATGGGGGTAACGCCCCTGCTTCATATGTCAGGCCGGCAATGACGGTGCTTCCGTATGCCATCGCCAACAATTTGCCCTATAAGGTAGCGTCCGAAGTTCCCTTCCTGGCCCAGAATGCGCCGCAGTTAGCCACCTATGCCAGCAGCTATTTCTTCACCGACGGCACATTCTCCGACAAAAAAATCCTGCTCGGGTGGGAAAGCGCCCACATCCCGATTACCGTAAACGCGCTGCTAGCCAGCTATCAAAGCACCCAAACAGCACCCGATTGGCCAACCGACGATTTCGACAGCATCTGGACAGTGAGGATTGACGGCCAAGGCAACCTAAGTGTGGACAACGATCTGTGCGAAGGGATCAACTCCGTTAACCTGCCGAAAGCACCTCCTCCATTCGGAAGTCAGTAAGAACGGAGTCCCAAACATACTCCCGATGCCTTGAAGGTCAACGGGTGCAGAAATGCACTCGTTGAGTGTTCATTGAGCCCGGCTCGATCGAATCAATCCTCATCAACGTTAGGTCTCCGGAGCCTCCCCGAAGCCCAGCCCGCCGGGAGGATACGAGATTCCAGTCGCGATGGCGACTTGACCTAGTCGATCATGGAGTAGAGAGACAGCACTCTGGCCAAAGATCACCCTCTGCTCGATCCCTTTTCCCCATTGCACCACCAGTGGACCGCCTGAATGTTTTCCGGATGGTCGTCTCTCCACGCTCCTCCCATGCCGCGGGGATTGATATGGTCGGGCACGACGTCAGTGTATTCGGTGAATTCCACCTTGCAGATTGCGCATTTGCCGTTCTGGGCCACAATCTTCTTGTCCAGTAGCTTTCGCATCTCCGCGTTCGAGCGGATTTCGCGGTATCCGCGAGGGTGATGGGGATCGTCGATGCGGCGGACTCCCATCTGGTGCGCTTGTTTGCGCTTTGAAATCGCTTCCCTGCCGCAGCAGAACAGAGAGCGGTGAATCGGGCACAGTTGATTGCGGCGGAGTCTCATGGTTTCCTCCAGATTGGATTTGGGGGACTCGCGCTGATTTGCGTTGATCAATATCTCTCGGCAGAAGAGCGGCAATCTGATGGGGCTTTGATGCGAGCATCTCGCCAAAGTGTGTCCGTAAGGTTTGGCACAAAAGTCTCCCACCCTGACGCTTCCCACGAAAACGGAGGCACAATTTTGAAAGAGGCTGGAGTACCTGTGCTTGGCAGCTCGCTCGCCAACTCCCCGGAAGTGAATTCTTCCGGGCGTTGGCGGCGTGCTTCCTGCCGGGAAATAGGGCTGGATAATGGGAGCTGTATGACGCGAGAGCGTCACGTACGGTCCTGCGCTTCCACATTGATTAGTACAAACCGGAAGGCAAGAACGTCCCCAAGCAAGGTGTGACGTTGGCAACGCCAACGCCTTTCCAGAGGGTGAGAGCGGCATCGGCTCGGCCGCCCTTGAGCCAGAAGCAGCAAAGGTCCGCTGCCAACACGGCCGAGTCAGGCTTCTGTTGAGCCCACCCGTCAGACCCAGCCATTATGCACGCGCTCACCAGATCTTTAGTTCTCCTTCGTTACTCGACGGTGAGGGTGACGTTCGAAGTGTGCGACACAGTTCCCATGGTCGCAGTCACGGTTACGGTGTAGTTTTTTTGCGCCTGGCCGAAGAAACCTGCTCCGGAGCCGCAACCGCTCAGTCCGGCCAGTGCCGCACCCATTCCGAGCAGGAGAACGACCGTTAACAACCGGGACAGCCGCTTGCCCGATTTACGCAACGGCGCCGCAAAGGGCAGCAGTAACAAGGCCAGCGATAGAGGCGCGAACCGCGAGGCCAGAACGCTGCCTGCTGGCAGATGATTTGCCGCAACCGACTGCGCGGTCTGGATGGTCATAGTGACGGTGGTGGTTCCTGCGCCAGCGGCGATTGAAGCCGGCGAGAAGGTTACCGTCGCACCTGGGGGCAGGCCGCTGACGGAGAAGTTGACGGCGGCCGGGAAGGTGGATGCACCGTTACCAGGCGTCAAAGTCAACGTGTAGACGCCAGATCCTCCCGGAACGACCGTCAAATTTGCGCCCGGAGCAGAGATCGTGAAATCTCCTGTCGAAGTGGAGGAGTTGATGGTGTAGGCAGCCGAGGCGATGGCGCTGTTGTTGTAGCCGCTGGCGACGGCGATGGCCTGGATGGTCTCTGAGGCCGCAACCGAAATGCCTGCGCTGGTGTAGAGGGTGGAGCCGCTGGTCGGCGTGGAGCCGTCAACTGTGTAGTAGATGGCCGCACCGCTGGTGGCGTCGGAGAGATAGACCGTCTGTGCCGAAGTGTAGGTTCCGGCGGCAGGTGAGAAGGTCGGTGCGGCGGCGGCTGTCATGATTGTGTAGGTAGCCGAGGCGATGGCGCTGTTGTTGTAGCCGCTGGCGACGGCGATGGCCTTGATGGTCTCCGAGGTTGCAACCGAAATGCCTGCGCTGGTGTAGAGGGTCGATCCGCTGGTCGGCGTGGAACCGTCAACTGTGTAGTAGATGGCCGCGCCGCTGGTGGCGTCGGAGAGATAGACCGTCTGTGCCGAGGTGTAGGGTCCGGCGGCAGGTGAGAAGGTCGGCGCGGCGGCGGCTGTCATGATTGTGTAGGCAGCCGAGGCGATGACGCTGTTGTTGTAACCGCTGGCGACGGCGATAGCCTGGATGGTCTCCGAGGCCGCAACCGAAATGCCTGCGCTGGTGTAGAGGGCGGAGCCGCTGGTCGGCGTGGAACCGTCAACTGTGTAGTAGATGGCTGCGCCGCTGGTGGCGTCGGAGAGATGGACGGTCTGTGCCGAAGTGTAGGTTCCGGCGGCAGGTGAGAAGGTCGGTGCGACGGCAGCCAATTCTGTCTGCGTTTCCGTTCCGCTGACGGCGACTTGCTGCGCATAGGTTGTATTCAGCGCGTTCGTGGTGAGCGTGACCTGCTCACTCAGCAGCGTTGACAGGCTTGTGGTGCTCAGGATATCCGGCGTGAAGTCGATGCTCAGCGTGCAAGCTCTGTTGGCCGCCACCTGCGAACTCGCCGTGCAGTCGGTTGCGACTCCGGCAGCCTCCGGGAAGTCCGACGGATAGGCGAGTGCGGAGAAGTTCAGTTGCGCGTTGCCGAAGTTGTTTACGACCACAGTCCGCGGGCTATCGGTGCTGGTGGCCTGATAGGCCGTGGTGGCAAAACTCAGTGCAGGCGGGTCAGCGAAGTCCAGGAAGTAAACTGAGCCCGCATTGGGAGCTTTCGCAAGACTGCTTTTGACACTGGCTAAGGTGCTGGCATGGTGAGTGGACTTGGCAGTTGCCAAGGAAGCGCCACCCGACTGGACGCTCTCGACCTTGAGTTTGAGAGAGCCGCTATTATCGGCGACGATGAGATTCCCACTGGGGGTCAGCGCCAGCTCGATTGGAGCGTAGAAATCGCCGATCTGGGTCGCGGTGTAGCTGCCGTTGGCGAGCGTCTCCCGTACCACTTCTCCCATTTCGGGATCGGCGACATAGACGTTGCTGTTATCATCCACCGCGATGGCGCTCGGAGACCACCAGCTGCTGCCAATCTGGGTTATCGTGTAGCTGCCGTCGCTTTGCAGTGTCTCCTTGGCTACCGCGCCGTTGCATGGATCCGTAACAAAGATGTTGCCGACGCCATCCACCGCTAGACCGGCGGGGCAATCAAAGTGCTGATCGTCGACCTTTGAGAACAAATAGACGCCGTCACTCAACGTCTCCTTGATCACGGCCCCGGTCTTATCATCCGTAACGTAGAGGTTGCCAGCACCGTCAACGGCAACACCCACGGGCACTTTCAAGTTTTTAAAGTCGTCGATGATGCTGGCAACGTAACTCCCATCGGGTTGCAGGGTCTCCATCACGAGGTTCGAATCCCCGCTATCGACCACATAGACATTGCCCGCGCCGTCAACGGCCACACCTCCCGGACTACTCCACACCCCGTCACCGGCGCTCGGCGCAGGAAGGTAGGACGCGGTGTAGCTGATTACGCCGTTGGTCTTCGAGTAAGTCTCTTTTACCACGACATGGTTTTGGGCGTCGGCGATGTAGACGTTGTTGGCGCTATCCACTGCAAGACCGTCGACAGCACTCCATCCCGAGCCGATAGTGCTTTGCATTCCGGGCAGCAAGCTGATTGCTTTCGTGTTTCTAAGAACCGCCTGCGGAGAGATAAGCGGAGTCAGCGCCATGCGGCCCTGCGCACTTGAATTGTTTGTAACTTGGGTCTGCACTGCCGAGATGGATTGCGAACCGATCCCCGTTCCTTTGAGATGGCCGGTACCGGTGATCTTGACCGCTCTTGAATAGATTGATACTTCGGTTGGCACGGCGAAGATGGTTTGCGAGCCGATCCCCGTTCCTTCGAGGTAGCCGGTACCGATGATCTTGGCCGGTGTGCTGGTGTTGCTGAGCAGCACAGCACCGTAACGGGCTCCGGCGAAGGAAGGCGTGAAGTTGACATCGACGATGCAACTGTCGCCCTGGCTGTATTGCGCGCCAACGGCGCAAAGAGCAGCGCCCGAGCCGGTGGCTCCCATCGGCCGCGCAGAGGCTGCTTTCAGCAAACCGGAGGGCGCGGCGCAGCTTGCGCCCAGAGAAAAGTCGCCGTTCAGAGCGCCTCCGGTCAGCACTTGAATGTTGCCCAGAGTCTCGGAGGCATTGAAGGTGATGGTTAACGGGAGGCAGGTTACGCTGCTGCCGACGTTGACCGAGCCGATGCTGGTGTCGCCAAAGTTTCCGGTCGCCGGAGCAGTGGCGGCCACGTACTCATTCACGGCGTTGGAGCTGCCATTTGAGTAATACGTGCCGCCGGAGTAGGTCGCAAAGATCGGATTGACTCCGGCCTGGAAATAGTCGGCGAGATATTCGCTTGAGGGCGTGCAGCTTGCTGTCCATGAAGTGGCCGATCCGGAGACCGCTGTGAACGCGATCGAATCGCACATCGGGACGGTGTTGGAATGTGCAGGTCCGGGCGCGAAGAAGCTGACTGTTCCGCCTGGAGCCGGCATGGAGGAAGATGGAATGGTGATGGTGACGGTGAAGATGGGCGCCGCGCCGCCAACCCAGATGGGATTGAGCGAGCTAACCAGCGCAAGCTGCACGACAGGCGTGGTCACCGAACCGCTGACCGCAATCTGCTGCGCCCCGGTGACGTTGATCGAGTTTCCGGTCAGGGAGATGTACTCGCTCAGCGTGGCAGGATAAGTGGATTGGGCCGTAGTCGGCGTGAAGTCGATGGGCAGTGTGCAACCGGCGTTTGCGGCCAACACTGTGCTCGCCGTGCAGGCGCCGCTGGGAGCAGGAGTTGCCTCCGGGAAGTCCGTTGCGTAACTGAGCGCCGAAAGCGTCAGCGGCTGGTTGCCGATGTTCGCGTAGGTGATGGTCTGCGGGCTGTCGCTGCTGGTCCAGCCAATGGCGGTGTCGCTAAAGGTCAGCGACGGCGGATCAGCCACATCCAGCTTGTAAACATCGGTGTAATCAGTATCGACAACATAGAGGTTGCCTGCGCCATCCAGGCCACTCCTTCCTGACTATCCAAGTCGCCGGTATTCAGCGTGGTCTGGGTGTAGCTGCCGTCGGATTGCAGGGTCAGCTTGGCGACGATTCCTCTGCCATTGTCGGCGACGTAGACGTTTCCGTCGCCGTCCGCGGCGATTCCGTTCGGATCACTCCAGTCGCTGCCCAGAGTGCTCTGCGTGTAGCTCGATCCGGCGAGTGTCAGCTTGAGAACCGTGCCGGCCGTTCTATTTGCTCGATTGTTGGCGACATAGACATTTCCACTGGTATCGACCGCGACGCCCCAGGGATTGGAGAGGGAACTGGCCACGGTGGCCTGCGTATAAGCGCCATTCGACGGCGTCAGCTTGACCACGCTGTCGCTGCCGTTATCGGCGACATAGACATCTCCTTTGCCGTCCACGGCCACACCGCTGGGATACTGCCAGCCGGTCCCGAGAAAGGTCTGAGTATAGCTGCCATCTGCCTGCAGGGTGAAGAGATAAACCGCAGGATCACTGTTCCAGCCGATGGCGGCGACATAGAGATTTCCCGCGCCATCCACGGCGACGGACTCAGGGCTGTCGAAGTGGAGGTTATTGCCGGCGATCACGGCCGGTGCGGAATACGCGCCGCCCGACAGCGTCATTTTGTAGACGGCGTTATTGTTGGCATCCGTGATATAGAGATTACCAGCGCCATCGACAGCCACGCCCTCCGGCCGCGAGAGGTCGTTTGGGTTGGGGTCGAGCGCCGACGAAATTGTTCCCGGCAGGAAGACGCCTTGTGGGCCGTTGCCGGTTCCGGAGAGATAGGCTGTGGCCACCACACTGGCCGGCGAACTATTGTCCATCAGCACCACCGCGCCGACGCGCGGCCCGCTGAACTTGGGCGTGAAGGTGACGGTGACGGTGCAACTGGCGCCAGCGGCGTACTGCTGATTAACCGCGCAGGCGCCTGTGGCTGCCTGGGTTGAAGCCAGGGTGAAGTCCAGGTTCGGCGTGCCCTGGGTGAGCACGTTGATGGCGCCCAGGGTCACAGGCGAAGAAAGAGAAGCCGCAAAGTTGATGGTGACAACGGTCGTGTCGGAGCTGCCCACCGTCTGAGAGCCGGCGCCGGTGACGGGGACTGAGGGTGTTGCGTCCGGCGGGTTTACCGCGCTAAGAGTGACGGACTCAGAAGCGCTGGCATAGTTCGAGTCGCCTGAGTAGGCGCCCTGCACTTCAAATGTTCCGGCGATGCTGGGCGTGAAGTCGCATGTGGCTACGCCATTTTGCAACTCCGCGGCGGAGCAAAGCGTGGTGCTCCCGATGCTGAACTTTACCGTTCCGGTCGGCGTGGCCGTCGATGTTCCGCCGGTCATGGTCGCCGTGAGCGTGAACGAGGCCCCGGTCACGACGGGACTGCTAGAGGCCGTCAGCGTTTCGTCTGGTGTGGGCAGGACCGCCGTGCCGGTGACTGGGACGGAGACCGTCGCGGGGGTTGCGTTGGTGGTGACCGTTACATCCTCGGCCAGGGGCTGGACTTCGGTATTCGAACCAGTCGTGGGCGCAAACTCGATGTGCAAATAGCACGATTGACCTTGCGTCAGCGCGCTGCTGGAGGTGCAATCTTGGCTCTCAACGCTGCCTGCTATGAAGTCGGTGGGGTATTGAATGGCCGAAATATTCAGAGCCGCGTTGCCTGTGCTCATGACTTTCACAGAGTGTGTCGAGGATGTGGAGCCGATCGCCTCGTCGTCGAAGCTCAGCGTGGCCGGGGTGGTGGTGCTGTAGACGCTCAAGGACGAATAGTTGGTGAGATAGACATTTCCCGACGCATCCGCGGCAACCTGGCTGTCGGAGTTGGCGTAGGCGAGAGTGATCTCGTTATAGCCGGAGCCGGCGGGAACCAGTTGGAGAAGCCCCCAATAATAATCGGCGACATAGAGGTTGCCCAGGCCGTCAGCGGCAATGCCCTCGGGGTCGTCGAAGAGACTGTTGCCGTTATTGGCAGTGATCGCAACCGGCGTAGAGTAGGAACTGCCCGACCATATCGATTCGTACACCGCAGCGGGACTCGACTGATTGAGGGCATAAACATTACCCGCCCCGTCGACCGCCACGCCAACCAAATTTGAGTATCCGCCGCTGGGCGCGGGAAGCGCAGCCGGCGCGGAATAGACCCCGTTGGATGTGGTCATCTTGTAGATGGCCGCCGCCGAATCTCTGTTGTTCCTATCATTGTCGGCGACATAGATATTGCCTGCTCCATCGACGGCCATGCCAAGCGCGGAATTCCAGCAACTGCCTGTGGCAACGCCATTCACGCATGCGCCGCCCAGATTCACCACCGCCGTATACGCCGGATACGTCCCGTCCGCCTGCCGGGGCAACAAGTAGAGCTGATCTTTGTCGATGAAGTAGAGGTTGCCCGCCCCGTCAACGGCGACGCCATAGATTGCGTCGTTGGTGCCCGTTCCATCCGTACCGGTGGAATACACCTGGGTCTGCGAGTAGTTGAGCGCTCCACCTACGACCGAAGGCTTCATCTCGAAGAGAGCACTTCCATTGTTGATCCCATTCCCGACGGCAAAGAGATTGCCCGCACCATCGACAGCCACTGACCCCCATGAAGAGAGACCGCTAGCCGTGGTCGTGTTTGTATAAAGGGATGAAGCAGGACTAACGGCGACCTGCACACCGGAGCTGTAGCCCTGCAGGTAGGCGGTTGCCACCACGCTGTTTGAGTCATCGCTCAGCGTCGCCGCGCCATTGCGGATTCCCGGATGCTGGGGCTTGAAGGTGATATTCACTGTGCAGGAAGTGACGCCGCTGGGTCCATAGGACGAGCCGGCCGCGCAACTTCCGCCGCTGGCGACGCTGAAGTCCAGGCCGGTTGCGCCCTGGGTAAGCGCCTGAATCTGACTCAGCGTGACCGCCGAAGTAAAAGTGAAGGTCACCGAACCTGTCGTGTTGCCGCCCACCGCGATCGGCGCGGCGGAGGTGCCGAAGGTGGTCTCGCCAGGCGCGGTCGCAGCCGGCGGAACGACGACCGAGAGCGTGTAGGCGTTCGAGTTTGGATTGTAGTAATACGCGTCGCCGGAATAACTGGCTAAAATCGATTGACTCCCGGCGCTGGAGAAGCTAGTGGTGCAGGTGGCAACGCCGTTGATCGGGGTAACCGCACTGCAGCCGGAGATGCCAGTTCCGTTGGCGGAGAAGGCCACCGTTCCTGTCAGTTCTTGTTGGGCATTCACAAAGTCGAAGGTTGCCTCCAAAGTCACAGGCACGCCCGTCAGAGCGGGATTTTGCGAGGAGGTCAACCTCACCCACGGCATGATCTTCCCGTCGGTTCCTTGCATGGCAAGAGTCGTGGTGCCTGGCGTGGCGTTGGTGGTCAGCGTCACGTTCTCCCACAGATAGGTGGGATTGGCCGTCAGCGAAGACAGAAGCGGGTCGAAATCGATCTCCAGATTGCAGCTTGCACCTGGCGCCAACGGCGTGCTCGTGGTGCAGAGGTTGGTGAAGGCTGTGCCGGTTTGCACAAACTGGAAGTCGGGGGCCGCGGAGGTATCGACTCCGCTCAACGTCAGCGGCTGATTGCCGTCGTTGGTAATTTGAGTTGAAGTTGGGTTAACCGTTCCCCAGGCAGCCAGGCCAGTTCCGCCCCAGGACTCCAATTGCGCATAAAAGAACAACGTGCCCGCATACCCTTGACCCGCGGCGTTGACCGCGTAGATGTTGCCCGCCCCATCCAACGCGAGAGCGGCCGACGTGAAGATGTCCCCTTGGAGCGTGGCTGCCGTATTGTAGGTTGTGGCGTTCACGCCGCCGCTGACCGGAGTGGCCTCCATGATGGGGTTTACGCTGTCTGAGATAAAAACGTTGCCGTTGGCGTCCACAGCTACGCCGGTCACCGTGGTGTCGGTATCGCTCGAGTAAACAGGGTGCTCAGTGCCGTAACTCTCACTGGAGAGGTACTTATACACATGGTTCGTGCCCGCTACGTACAAGTTGCCTGCTGAATCCGCCGCGAGGCCCGTGGCTGCGCCGCTCATGATGCGGGATGGAGAAGAGTAGCCGCTGCCCGATGGGGTCAACTGAAAGATTTCTTCCGTGCCATTATTGGCGACAAAGACGTTACCCGCGCCATCAACGGCGATACCGTACGGTGAACTCCATCCACCGCTGGGGCCGGGCATTGCGGCCGGAGCGGAGTACGCGCCGTCGCTCTGCAGCGATAATTTATAGACGCCTGGCGAAACCGTGCCGCCGTTGCCTGCGTCGGTCACATAGAGGTTGCCGGCGCCGTCCACAGCCACACTCTGCGCCGAGACAAAGCAATCAGTGGTCGCCGTTGAGCCGCATCCGTTGACGATCGTCGATTTAGACCAGGTGATACTTTCGATCCCGGTCCTGGCGGGCGACAATTGATAAAGTGCTCCGGTGCTGGAATCGGTGATATATGCGTTTCCAGCGCCGTCCACGGCTACGCCTTGGAGGGTTGTGCCAATGAAGTCCGAGCCCAAATGGCCAGGGTTCGACGTGAAGGTAAGCTGCGGACCTGAACCGTAGCCGGTCAGGTACGTCGTTCCCAGCGCGTTTCCTCCGCTGTCGTACACCACCAGCGCGCCAAGGCGCTCGCCGGAGTACTTGGGCGCAAAGGTCACCGTCACGCTACAGGGACTCCCGGTGCAACTCGTGCTGCCGACTGTGAAATCCTTCGATGCGGCGCCTTGCGTGAGCGCCGCAACGGAGTTTGACGTGCCCGTATAGCTCACAGTCACCGACTTCGAGGTGCTGCCGCCCAGGGTAACCGTTCCCATGTCGGTCTGCGCCGCTGCGATGGGCGCGCAGGCCAGCAGCAGAGCGCAAATCGACAGGCAGCAGAACAACGCCTTCAGCATCCACCGGAGACTCTTTCCAGAGGTGGGCTCGTTCGTTGTCTGGCGGGATTGCGGCATTGCAGTTTCGGCGGTCACGGCAGCAAGCATTCTTGAATCAAGCATCGGGTCTTTCCTCGTCTTCAAAAGCAATCGGCAACGCAGATCGGGGCAACATAAAGCTGTGCAACTTGGTCACGGTAGTGCTGTCAGACGCATGTCGACTGCAGCGCTGGCGACAGGCAAAAGCTCGTTGGGGGCTATCACGTGATTCTACGCGCACGTGAGGAGAAACACTATCGGATAACCTAGTAGTCCTGTCCCTGAAATAAATAGCATAAATATTGGGGTGCGGCATCAGATAAAGTGGGAGGAAGCCCGATGCGAAAAGGTCGTCCACTCGCTCCGTTGTCGGTCACCGTCGAGGATCGCGTTCAGCTTGTTGCCTGGAGCAAGCGGCCCAAGACGGCGCAGGCGTTGGCCATGCGCTCGCGTATTGTTCTGCTGGCTGCCGATGGGCTCAGTAACATCGTCATTGCCAGCCAACTGCACACCATGCAACACACCGTGGGCAAGTGGCGGCGGCGTTATCTTGAGTCCGGTCTGGATGGACTTTTGGACGAGCCACGCCCAGGCACCTCGCACAAGCTCAGCGATCGTGACGTGGAGCGCGTGCTGGCGCTAACGCTGGAGTCCAGCCGGCCGATGCCACGCACTGGTCGACCCGGTCCATGGCCAAACGCGCCGGTCTGAGCCGCAACTCCATTCATCGCATCTGGCAAGCCTTTTCCTTGGCACCGCATCGCTCTGAGACCTTCAAGTTATCGAAAGACCCGCTGTTCATCGACAAGGTGCGCGATATCGTCGGTCTGTATCTGGCTCCTCCGGAGCGCGCGCTGGTGCTATGCGTGGACGAGAAGAGTCAGATACAGGCCTTGGATCGCACCGCGCCGCTGCTGCCCATGCGTCCCGGACAGATCGAGCGCCGCACCCACGATTACGCCCGTCACGGCACCACCAGCCTGTTCGCCGCCTTGGATACCAAAACCGGCGCGCTGATCGGCCAGACCCAGCGTCGGCATCGCTCGGTGGAGTTCCGCAGCTTCCTCGACACGATCGAACAAGAACGTGCCGCCGGAACTGGACATCCACCTGATCCTGGACAACTACGGCACCCACAAAACGCAACTGATCCGCGACTGGCTGGTGAAGAGGCCGCGCTTTCATCTGCACTTCACGCCCACTTCCGCCAGTTGGCTCAACCTGGTCGAACGCTGGTTCGCCCTGCTACAGAAAAGCAACTCCGGCGCGGCGTCCATCGTTCCACACACGAGCTGGAAACAGCCATCCGCAGCTTCATCCAACACCACAACAAAGACCCAAAGCCTTTCGTCTGGCACAAAACCGCAGACCAAATCCTCGATTCCGTCGCGCGATTTTGTACTCGAACTTCAGGGATAGGACACGAGGACTTAAGTCCTCGCAGAAGGCGTTTTGCGTCGCCATGACATTGCTGCTGTAGCGGTTTGTTGCCCTGTGATTGCTGAGGGTCCTGCCGCCTCCAACTGTCATCTAGGCTCGATCTTTCATGTATTTGCTCAGGACATCTACCAATCCCCGGTTGGGAATACACTGCTTTGCCGAAAAAGAAGATAGGATATGATCCAGCTCATTCTCTGACAGGCCTTTGAAGAGGCCGGCGTAGAGCGGCTGCATCAGGGTTCCCGTGTAGAAGCACAATAGGGTCTGACTCATGCACCGTACATTGAGTCGCGCATCCAACTGCGGATCACCAACCACTTGAAAGATCTGGTCAGCAAGCTGAGCCGTTGCGTCCTTCACCGGCGTCGACGGTAGCCACTTCATCCAATCGTCGGAGCCTAGAGCAATCTTCTTACGAAGGAGGTCGCTGATGCGCTCCATGTACGGAGATGCAGGGTCGAGTGTCAGCATACCCATCACACCAACATCTTTGTAATTCCACGTTGTCCAGTGCGCCTCGTGACTTTCAAAGATACCAATCTGGTCATCTAACGCGCGAAGCCGGTCACTACTCTCATTGGCAGGACCATTAAAGACAGACCCAAACTCGCCAACCCACAGCGGAACGTTATGCTGCTGGGTGAATTTCGTTCCCTGGGCATCGAGGAAGTTGCGCTCCTGTTTTGCCAGATCCCAGTCCTGAGCACTGCCCGCCGCAGCCGATCGCGGATGGATGGTGCCAGGGTATCGGCCAGGTCCAAACCCAGGCACAGTGTAGTTGTGAGAACTGTAGGCGAGATTGTCGTCGAAGGGTTTCTCTAGCCCCGAAAAGTCCTTTGCGTAGTCATCACCCTCAAGGAAGATAATGTGCCTGGAATCGATCTTGCGAATCTCTGTAACCAGGCGCCGGTAGACGGCATTCATGCGGTCAAAATTGGGCCTGTAATTGGAACCCACGTTCCATGGATAGTCGCCGAGTGCGTTGTTCGCACAAGGCTCATTCAGCACATCGTAGCCGGCGATCACAGACCTGTTCTGGTAGCGCCGCGCAAACTCCTGCCAAAGAGCAACGAATCGATCCTGATAGAACGCAACCTCCCAGAAAAGGCTGATGCGTGATGCGTTGTCAGAATGCCAGTGGACATTCTGCCACCCCTGCGCCGAATGAAGGTCCAGAATGACGTAAAGACCATGCTTTTCGCAATAGTCTAATACTTGATCGAGACGCTTGAAGCCCGCCTCTTTGTACTTGAACGGCGCTGCATCGTCTTCGAAATGTCGATAGTTGAGAGGTATCCTGACGACGCTGGCGCCGGCCTTCCTCAGAAAAATCACATCGTCTTCGTTGAAGAAGTAGTCCAGCATGCGCTCGAAGAAGAACTGTGCTTTGGCCGGACCAAGCACCTCCGTCATCTGTGCTCGGAGAGTATGCTCCGCGCCTGGGTGCCCATTAATGAAATCCTCCATGTTCATCCAGCCGCCCGGACATGTTCCCCTCAGGCGAACCTGTTTCCCTTTCGCATTGACAATGTGACGGTCGCTGACACGAAGGAACTCCATCTTGTTATCTCCCTCATGATTGTCCGCTGCTTGCGGACCGGCATTTTGTTCCCCTGCGGCTGCCACTCCTTTTCCCATGAGCGCTGCCGCACCGGTAAACGCGGCGAGCTTGAGAAACTCGCGCCGTGGCTGCAGATCAGTTGCTTTCCTTGTCATAAGATTTCTCCGATGAATTTAGCTTTGGCGGTTAACAATGGCAACGGGTTGTCGGTACTGAGCAGATTCTAACCCCTAGGAATACTATTGCCGTCCTTTGTCCTCATGCAAACCTGTGCCAAGGGATTAGAGTAGCCGTCCAGTTGTTACAAGCATGAAAACCGCCGCCATTGAACCCGAATTTGGGACGAAAAGTTGCCATCGCGAACGGAGTCTAATGATCGACACCCAGATTACTCGTCGGCGTCGTGATCGATGTTTGAAAATCCGATTTTTTACGGTGGTGATCAAGAAGGGAGAGATTGCTGGATCGCTTGAACTTCATCGAGCGAATTCGGCGCGTTGGTATGAACATTGCCTGCTTTTACGCTAACCGGCCACTCCGCTCAGAAATGTACCGCTACGCCTTCTTCGACTTCAGCCTGATCGTCTCTCCATCGACAGCAAACCTCCCATATCCGTGATGGTGGATTGTCCTGGGGTTCTTCTGCGCCGAATCGGTCCAGCCCTTCAGCACTTCAAGGATGAAGATGTTGAACTTGCTGGCAAAGCGTGTATCGACCACCCTGCATTCGAGATTCGCGAAGCACTCGGCCACAAGAGGCGGCGCCACACGGTCTGCCGGGATCGGGGTTAGGCCAAACTTCTCGAACTTGTCCACATCGCGGCCGGAGCAGTTGCCGATCCGGACAACTTTGACGGCCAGCTTCCGCGCCGGAACGGCGATCACGCACTCTTTGGTTGCCCGCAGTGCGGCAAAACTTAAATTGGCGTTGCTGACAACACAGGCGACCAGCGGAGGTTCGAACTCGACCATCATGTGCCAGGACATCGTCATGATGTTGGCCCGGCCCTTTCGGGCGGTCGTCAGCAGGACCACAGGCCCCGGTTCGAGCAACTGATAGACCTTCGAGAGTGACAGATCTTTCATCACCTTGAAACTCCCCTTTTGCTTAGTTGGCGTTCTTGAGGCCGATGCGATGCGTGTTGTCTACATCCTTCGCGGGTCTCCCCTCACCTGCTGCTCCTCTCTGATCCCTTCTCGGGCGATCGCAATTTGCTTCGATTTGCGATAGACGTTTGCAACTGCCAACGTCCAGAGAGGAATCAGATCAACTCCGGGCACCAGCTTGCCAAGAAAGGATGGCAGGAACTCCCAGTGCCAGCCGAGAAGGTAAGTCAGCACTGCTCCCATTCCCATGTCGAGTATGTCGTCTGCGGGCGATTCAGCTCCCGCGACAAAGAGAGGAAAGACAATAATCTGCACCACGTCCGCGATGATGGCGAGAACCATGGCGGCTCGAAGGCGCGGACCCGGCGAAATTGTGATGGCGTCGTGAGTCACATTTGCCTGCTGCATTCATCTTATTGCTTTGCCTGCTCTGCGCTAGTGGCACCAATCCCCAGCCACGCAAATCAGCGTTATCGGCGCAGGCGGCGGATTTTGAAATCTTTGGGCTTTGGTCACAGCAACGCCATGAAGGATCGAGCAAATTCCGGGGAATCGACGAGTGGTTCCAAAAGATGCGGGCCATTACCACTCCAACGAAGACAACCCCAATGGTGACTGTGACGCCGTCTGCTCCGAGCATCACGACGATGGGTACTACTGTAGTACTAACGGATCTTTGGCATTGGATACAGCTACGCTGATTTTGCTATAACCGCACAAATAGTGGCTTTGACAGTTCTACGCCGGACCATGGAGAGCATGATCTGGCGCGCGGCAGATGACTACTTGATCCCTTTGGCGTTGAGGTGCGGGCCATACTTCTGATCGGAACCCATGATGTGATCGGTCAGCCAGGCCTTGAGGAATGCCATCGTCTCCATCCCGAGTTCGCGTGACTGGCCGGCCTCGAAGCGCGATTGCAGATTCATCACCCGCCGTGCGAGCAGGGTGTGTTCAGCCTTGTGGGCGGGCCCGAGGGCGTAGCCGGTCTGTTCAAAGAGCCGCTCTTCACGGGCAAAGTGGACCCTGGTGTAATTTGACAGCTTTTGAATCACGATTTCGAGGGTTGCCCTGGCGCGGTTCGACTCGATACCGTCATTCAAGTCATTCAGCATTGCAATCAAGGTCTTGTGATCGTCGTCCAGTACCTTGACCTTGACGCTCATCTCTTCAGTCCATTCCATCAGTGGCATACGCAGACCTTCCGCTCTGGAGACAGTTGGTGTCCGCGAAGTCCTGCAGCAAGATCTCGCAAACCGTTCGGCCTGCCACTCCGTCGCATGATGGTGCGCTGCTGGAGTTCTACGATCCGGCGGCCAATTCCCAACTATCGACGTAGGCCGCCGACAATTCCAGTAATAAGACACAAAAGGTCTCGAATTATGGCAGGAGTCGATTGGAGAGCTGCTCTAGCGGAGCAGATCCTCGAGCGTCGTGCTGAGATCGGTCTTGTCGTCGCGGTACTTCACGATGACCGGCGCGTAGAGCGAAAGGCCCCACTCCTGGCCCTTGCCTTTGGTGACGGCACGGGAACCGGGAACGACCACGGCATTCTCGGGAATGATGAGCGGCAGCTCGGCAGTGGCGCGCAGGATGGCGCCGTTGACCAGATCGAAGACCGGGGTTCCTCGGGTAATGATCGTGCCGGCGGCCAGCACGGCTCCCCTGCGGACGATGGCTCCCTCATAGACGCCGCAGTTGCCACCCACCAGCACATCGTCTTCGATGACCACCGGGCTGGCATTTACCGGCTCGAGCACTCCGCCGATCTGCGCGGCGGCGCTCAGATGGACACGCTTGCCGACCTGGGCGCAGGAGCCGACCAGCGCATGCGAATCGACCATCGTGCCCTCATCTACATAGGCTCCGGCATTGATGTACATGGGCGGCATGCAGACCACGCCACGGGCCACGTAAGCGCCGGAGCGCACCGAGGAGCCTCCAGGCACGAGACGCACCCCATCGCCCGAGCCAAAATGGCGCGCCGGATAAGTGTTCTTGTCGACGAAGGAGAAGCCTTGGGCGGGAGATTCTTCGAGCACGCCAAGGCGAAAGCCAAGCAGGATGCCTTGCTTGACCCAGGCGTTGACCCGCCAGCCGGAGGGCGAGGCGGCGTCGGGTGAGGCGGCACGGACCTCGCCGCTCTCAAGGGCCGCACGCAGAGCCAGAAAGGCTGTCATGGCGGAACTGTCGCCGATGGCGGCGGGGCCGGCGGCAAAGTGGCGCTCGATTGAGCTTTGCAGTTGGGTAGTGGTCATTGCATCCCGAGTCTATCAAGTGACAGGGAACAGGGACTAGGGACTAGGGACCAGGGACAGGGAACTAGGGACATGGGCCAGGTAGCAGAGTCAAGCCAAGGAGGGCATAGCTACACCGATCCTGTGCTGCAATTCCGCGCGGGTGTTGCGAGCCTTCGTGGCGCTTCGATCTCAGGCCGCGACCCGATGATCTTCCTTGCCGCGAATCTGCGCGTTCAGGCGGATCGGCTGCAGCCGGAAGGAGTTCTTTCCCGCGGGAATCATCGCCAAAGGCACCGACTCCCGATCCGGCTTGGCATGCAAATGCCGGGATTCCAGCCATGCGCAGAGCCGGGGATCGAAGATCTCCGGCTCGCCCTGCCAGAATGCCGGTTTAAGACCGCACTCGATCTGAAGATGATCCAACACCAACTCGATGCTCGAAATGCTCTTCGGAAAATAACGCCGGACGTTGTTTTCGCCCACATGAAGTCCGGTGACTCCGCGTCCCTTGCTTTGCGTCTTGACCACCATACGTACCTGCCGTTCAACGCTGGATGATGTCAGTCTAGGGAGCCGGTATCAAAATTCTGCTGCCGGTTCACAAAAGCCGCAGATCAGATTCCATCTTTGGTACTTATCGACCGAAATGCCAATTTGGAAAGGGGCATAAGGTCTTTTTTTTCACACGATCAGGAGTTGTCTTGTCCAGAATATCCACAGGAATCCTCTCATTGACTCATAAACGAGCGCCATGATGAGGATCATGAAGAAAGATTGAAGAATGGATGAAAACCGCCGAACGGGCCGAAAGATGGCCTCGGGAGCGCCAACACGCCGGTTTTGTCAGGGCCGCGTTATGCTCCAGCCCTCCGGCCGGCGCGTCAGCTCAAACTTGTAGCCGAAACCTTTCGCATTGTCGATGTAGCGGAAAAACTCCGGATCGAAGGTATAGAAGATACTCTGGCGAACGGCCAGGCGCATCATTCGCCCCAATTTGAATCGTTTGCAGTAGGCTTCAGCCAGCGCGACGCATGGATCTGCCTCGGTGACTTTGCGCGCAGATCCACGCATCTGCACGCCGCGAATCTCTTTCCAATGGGCAGCGTTGCGATAGACCGTTACGGCTACACGGGGATCTCTCGCGATGTTGAGACTGTGGCGGCTGCACTCGGAAGAGAGCCAATAGAGCGAGAGGTCCTTGCCGGGAAGATAGAAGAGCGGCGCCACCGAGGCCTCGCCGTCTTCGCTGGTCGTGGCCAGCGACAGGGTTGTCTCGCCGCTCAGAAATGCGGCAACCAGTTCAAGCTGCTTTTGCGCTTTCTTCATTGCATTGCTCCGGAAAACGGCCTTGCAACAATGTACACGTTCACCCGGAAAAGAGAAGAGGCAGCCCGCGTTCGGGGCTGCCTCTTCTTGTTGAAGCCGAACCCGAAGGTTCGTTGGGGTTATGGGAGGTAGTAGCGCAAGCTGGTTTCGACGATGTTGTCGTCGCCGTGCGCTCCACCGCCGGGATTGGTTGTGCCGCCTGCGCCGGACCAGAGGTCGCGGCGAATCCAGCTGTACTGCAGGCCCTGGCGAAGCCGTCCCTTGGGACCGTTGTAGATGTTGTACCAGTAGCCGAAGCTGGCTTCCTGCACATCCTTGTTGTTGCCGCCGCAGTTGGCTGGCGTGGTGGGGCTGAACGATCCGCCGGACTTGGGCTCGACGGTGCAGCCGGACATATTCACGCCCGGGATGCCATAACCAATCGCGGTTGCACCCGTCCCCGAGTAGCGGCGAAAGACATAATCGCCGCCGTAGTTGGCGTAGAGGCTGAGGCGCTTGGTCGGGCTTGCTTCCAGGGTTGAGAGGGCCGAGAAAGCGCGCAACGGAGCCAGTGTGGCGTCCGGGTGCAGTGTCACGTCCGCGATGGTGGAGTCGCCGTACCGGCCGACGCCCTGGCCCCACAGGCCCTTGAGGCCGATCGAGAGCTTCTTGTCGGCAAAGGGAGCGCGGAAACCGCCGCCGATGCCGCCAGCCACGGATGTGTTGTTCGTGGGAGTTCCAGTCGTAGGATAGGTCCGGTCGCGGAAGAAGCGGCTGATGCCGAAGACTTCATAGTGGCCGCCAAACTTGGGCTCCCAAACCGCCTTGAGCACGAAGTCCGGCGCTGCGTTGAAGGAGTAGTTAGCAGTGGAGTTATAGAGTCCGCCGCCTACACCAGCCGAGCCGATCAGCAGGTTAGTGGGCAGATTCGATCCGGCCGGATTGAGGGTCTCAGGATTCTCTGCCGATGCGGCGAGCCACATGCTCTTGCCGAGCATCTTGCTCACGCGGAAGCCATACTGCCGCGTCCATACGAAGCCGGCGGTATATTGCGGGTCGATGGTGCCGGGCAGGATCTCCGTTCCGTTGTGAGGTGCCCTTGGTGGTTTCGGTCGTCAACGACCACATCTGACCGGCGCTGATGGTCCAGCCGCTCTTGAGCGCGGCCTCGGCCCAGATCTGGCGCTGGCGCATGACATAGCTGTTCGACTGGTTGTTGTTGGAGGTGATGCCCGTACCCAGCCAGTCGAGCTCGTAGTAGCCGGTCAGAGTCATGCTGTCCAGCTTGCCGACGGCCTTGATGGCCAAACGGGACTGGCGGCCGGAACCGAAGAACTCGCTCAGCTGCGCCGCGTCGGAATTTTGCAGCGGGACACCGGTAAATGGCGTGTTGATGCCGCCGCCGGTGGCCGCGTTCCGCCATACGGTTTCAGCCGCCAGGAAGCTGCCGGCAGGCGAAATCGTGATGCCTTTGTAATGCAGTGCCTCGGGGTTGGCGATCTCCTTCTTCATGGCAGCCGCTTCGTCGGTGATCGAGGAGACGACCAAGGCGTTGCCCGCCTTCATGTCGGTAACGGAGGACTGCAAGGTGCTGACAGCGGCTGCGTTTTCAGTGACTGCCTGCTGCTGGGCCGAAGCTGCGGCTTCGGCCTTGGCCGCCGCGGCCTGGGCATCGGCTGCCGCCTGCTGGGCCTGCTGCAACTGTGCATTCTTGTTGGCCAGGTCGGTCTTCAAGCTGTTGATCTGCCCCTGAAGCTCCTGGCGCAGCGCTTGAATCTGTTCGGCGACCGAAGGCGACGCAGGCGCCTTTTCCCTCTTGGCCGCAGCGTGCTTCCTCCCCGAAGGGGTGGCTTCGCTTGTTTGTCCATAGGCGGAGACAACGCAGACTGCCAGGATTGCCGCGGCAGCGATTCTGAGTTTGAAATTCATGGGGCCTCTCATATTCGTTATTTGAAATCGGGTTGTGTCGCGACTGCGCTCGTACTGCAGATCGAGCACCCTAACTAACGCATCCCGGAGATTCTCAACATGAAGCCGGTTTGTTTGCCTTCGGGCGCGCACGGGCTACATCCACGGCCGGGGGTGCAAATCTGATCAAGCGTAATTTTCCCCCGCCGCTTTCGATTTCAAGACTCGCAGATGATGATGAATATTTGACGAATTCACCTATATTTAACAAAGATGGATCTTGCTTCTAACTCGTCTTTCCGTGATTGAGATGAGGCCGGTTCGACTCGATTCTATGAATAAGAGATGAATTAATCTTCCTGTAACATCGGGAAGCTCTGAGTTAATTGAAGTCGTGATTGATATCGTTAGTGTTAGTAACTCGATCTGAAGCGCCACGGTGCTGAGCAATGTGCGGGAGGCTGAGATGAAGAGTCATACGGAGTATCTGGTCTTTGAAACGAAGAAGCGGCGGGAGATGGTGCACATTACCGACGAGGTGGAGAAGATTGTGGGGCGCAGCGGCGTGAAGGATGGGCTGTGCTTTGTCTCGCCGATGCACATTACGGCGGCCATCTACGTGAACGATCTGGAGAGCGGGCTGATCGAAGACATCGGCAAGTGGCTGGAGGAACTGGCTCCGGCGCGGCCCGACTACAAGCACCACCAGACCGGGCGAAGACAACGGCGACGCGCATTTGAAGTCGCTGCTGCTGCACCACGAGACTACGCTGCCGGTGACCAACGGCAGGCTCGATCTGGGAACCTGGCAGCGCGTCTTCTATGCCGAGTTCGACGGGCAGCGGCGGAAGCGGGTGATCGTGAAGGTGCTGGGGGTGGAGTAGCGGGTCAGCGAGTCAGCGGGTTAGCGAGTTAGCGCACGTTGGCGAGTTAGCCGCGCTTCGCGCGTGCATGCGAGTCGGCTGGCGCCGTTAACTCCGCTAGCTCTGCTATGGATTGGCCGGATGAGGTTTTCGCTTTCGCGGGCATGTCGCCGTCGGTGATCCTGCGCCATTCGCCGTCGGATGGAGTATGTCCGAGTACGGAGAAATCGATCTTGGTGCGGGGCAGCACGACCAGATCGACGCGGCGGTTTTCGGCGCGGCCCTCGGCGGTGTCGTTGCTGGCCACGGGATGAAACTCGGCGTATCCGGCGGCCGAGAGCCGCTCGGGAGAGATGGCCTTGCAGATCGAGAAGAGGCGGGCGATGCGCGTGGCGCGGGCCGAGGAGAGCTCCCAGTTGGAGTCGAACTCGGCGGTGTGGATGGGGATGTTGTCGGTGTGGCCCTCGATGCGCAGATCGTAGGGCGTGCGGCCCAGCGAGGCGGCGATCTGGCGCAGCGTGGGCAGAGTCTCCGGCGTGGGAGTGGCCGAGCCGGAGTCGAAGAAGCCGGCCTCGCGCAGGCTGATGACCAGCCCGTCGCGGCCCATCTGGATGGAGACGGTGTGGGTGGCGACCTGATTGGAGAGCGTCTGCTCGAGGTCGCGGCGGATGTGCTCGAGGTCATCCTTGACCCTGGCGGGCGAGAGCACATCCTCTCCCATCACGATGTTCATGGGGATGACTGCCGGCTCGGTTCCGGCGGCGCTGCTGGCGTCGCTGGCGGGCTGGCGCGAAGCGTCGGGAAAGATGCCCAGCGAGCGAAATGCCGAGTCGATGGCCGTCGGAGACCTGCACCTGCTTCTTCTGGTCGGCCTTGGCGAAGGCGATAGAGCACGACGAAGAAGGCCGAAGAGCAGGGTGATGAAGTCGGCATAGGAGACCAGCCAGCGATCGTGGCTGACGCGGCTCTTGCGCCGTTCGCGCCTCATGCCGCTTTCTCCTTGGTTTGCTGCATGCGGCTCGTTCAGAAAGCCGGACAGCTTGACTTCGAGCATGCGCGGGTTCATGCCTTCGAGGATGGAGATCACGCCTTCGAGCATCATCTCGCGGCGCTGGTGGTCGTCGCGCATGGCGGATGCGCATCTTGCCGGCGAAGGGCAGGAAGAAGAGATTGGCGACGCCGACTCCGTAGATGGTGGCGACGAAGGCGACGGCGATGCCGCGGCCGACCTCGTGGATGTTGTCGAGATGCTGCATGACCTGGATGAGTCCCAGCACCGCGCCGAGGATGCCGATGGTGGGCGAGAATCCTCCGGCCGATTCGAAGACCGCGGGGAGCCGCTCTTCGTTCTCCGCGATGGAGTCGAGGCTGACCTGCATGATCTTGCGCAGTTCGTTGGGCTCGGTGCCGTCGACGGCCAGCATGAGGGCCTGCTTGAGAAAGGGATCCTTGATGGTTTGCAGATCGCTGTCCAGCGAGACGACGCCGTTGCGGCGGGCCTTGTTGGCGAAGGCGACCAGCAGATGAATGAAACTGGTCGTTGACTTTGCGGGGCGCGGAGAAGACGTGGGCCAGGCTGCCGAATGCGGCCAGCACCGTGGGCAGCGGGAACTGGAGCAGCACCGCGCCCATGGTGCCGCCGAAGACGATGAGGGCCGCGGTGGGCTGCAGGATCTGGCCCAGGTTGCCGCCTTCGATGAGCAATCCGGCAACGATGCCGGCGATGGCCAGACAGGACTCCGCCAACACTCCCTTTATCCATGGATAGCTCCTCGAACGATCAAATGGGAAGACTGGGACGCATCTTTCAGCGGATCCCTTGAGGATCGTCCTTGGACTGCGCCGATACGAGTTTGGGCTGGCCGGAGACATCCAGGCTGGTCAGCGAAGCCGCGCGTTGCAGTTCGCCATAAGACGGCAGCCGCTTGGCCACCGAGGCCAGCAGGCGCGCGCGGTACGCGAGTACGCGCTCCACGACCTCGGCCGTCTCTTCGCGCACAATCAGCTTCTCTCCATTGATCAAGGTCAGCATGGTGTCTGGAGAGGCCTCGGCGGTCTTGATCAAGTCGCTGTTCAACACCATCGGGCTGCCGTTCAGCCGCGTCAGTTCGATCATGATTCAGCCTGCTTTCCTAGTGCTCAATCAAGTTCATCGGCTACCGGAGAGAAAGGATGACTGGAAGGCGAGTGACCGGCCGGTTGCGAAAAATCATAAAGTCTTTTGTATCGCCGCCGATGAGAGCAGTGGGCAACGTGGTTCCTTTCGCAAGGTGGCCCAGGGCGGGCGAATAATTTCTCGCCATATCCTGGTCGGGGCACCCGAATCAGGGAACCGAGATCGAAGCAACGCAAAGGAGAATGATCATGTCACTGGGTGTCCTGAATAACATTTCTGCGGTCAACGCGCAGAACAATCTGAGTAATACTCAGGCTGCTCTGTCCAAAACCCTTCAACAACTGTCATCCGGATCGCGGATCAACTCCGGAGCGGATGACGCAGCCGGCCTTTCACTGGCCAATGGTCTTCAGGCGTCTTCGACTGCGCTGTCGCAGTCTGCGAAGAACGCGTCGGAAGGCGTCGATTTCCTCCAGGTCGCCGATGGCGCTCTGTCGCAGATCACCAGCCTGCTCAACCGCGCCGTTACGCTGGCAACTGAGGCCTCCAACGGCACTCTGAACAGCAGCCAGGTGTCGGCGGCCGATTCGGAATATCAGAAGATCCTCACCGAGGTCGATACGATCAACAGCAATACGGAATACAACGGCATCAACACATTCGCCACCCATGCCGCATTCAGCGTAGCCTCCGCAAGCGACGCGATCACAATCGGAACTGGAGCAGTGACTGATGCCATCAAGGTCACTTATTCCGATGGCAGTTCTCAATTGATTGGGAACAGTACCACGACGACGGCTGGAGTTACGTTGCTGAAGGCTGGCGCAACCCTGAGCGACCTGGCCAAGGCAATCAATGCTGGCTCCGGGACGTCCGTGGCGAGCGTGCAGAACAACCAACTGATTCTCACAGGCGGCGCCAAACTCTCCGCTGGAACCGTCTCGTCGCTAAGCGACGCCGTCACCGTTGCCGCCAAGACTTCCACGGTCACGGTGGGTAGTTCTACAGACACCTTCACGACTACCGCTGCTGCGCTGAGTGTCACTTATAACGGCGTATCAACCAATGTTGCCGCCGCGGCCGGCCAAACAATGGCCGCGTTGTTGACAGCCATCAACGCCGCTGGGACTACTTCCGGTGCAACATCACCTGTTGCAAGCTTAAGTGGCAATACCATCGTGATGGCAACGGGATCTTCCATAAGCGGCACATTCTCAGAAACCGCTGCGAGCCCAAACGCCGGCACCAACGCGAGCGTTGCCATCTTCACGTCAGATGGAACGATCTCCAAGTCGTACAACAACCTTGCGTCTGACATGGTCGACGCGAACACGAGTGCTCTCGCGTTGTCGGGGACCAAGCTCACCGATGCCACGAGCGCACAAACGGCGCTAACAGCCATCAACCAGGCAATCACGACTGTTGCCGCTGACCGCGGCACCATCGGCGCAAACATCAACACGCTGACGGCGGTCGAGAATGTGATGACGACGCAGTCCACCAATACGCTGGCCGCTGAAAATGACGTGACGGCGACCGATTACGGTCAGGCAACCTCCGACATGTCGAAGTACCAGATCCTGAGCCAGACCGGCATCGCCGCTCTCTCCCAGGCCAACCAATCGCAACAGTTGATCACCAAGCTGCTCCAGTAAGTTGGGCAGCATCAACGTTAAGCAACTGCAAGACGGGGAGATGCCGCCGAACGGCGGCTTTCCCCGTTTTGCTTTGGCGGCATGCAGGCACTTCTTTAGTCTTTTCCAATTCTTTCGATCACGGCTTGGCCGTTGACCTGATCATGAACGGTCCGGGAGGAAGCGCATGGGTAATGTCGGATTGAACTTTGGTTCCGCCACCAGCGGGGATGGCTTCGACGTGACCAGCACGGTGAATCAGATTGTAACCAACCTGCAAGCGGTGGAGACGCCGTGGAAGACCCAGTTGACGGCTCTTGAGAGCAAGGACACGGCGCTCTCCAGTCTGGGCACGAAGATCTCAGCGCTTTCCACTGACCTGGAGAGCCTGACGGCTTTCAGCGGCACGATGACCTATAAGACCGGTTCCAGTTCAGACACGAGCGTGCTGACTGGCAGCATTACTTCCAGTGCCCAGGCGGTGACGGGTACGTATACCGTCGTCATTCAGAATCTGGCGCAGACCTCAAGCGCGGCGACTGACGCAATCGGTGCTTCCGATACTCTTACGGGCGGCATTACTTTCAAAGTTGGCAGTGGAGACTGGCAGACCGTGAACGTGGGCGATCATTCCACGGCAGCTACTCTTTCCGGATTGATGGCGGCGATCAACAATACCGACCTGGGCGTAACTGCGCGAGTGATGACCAATGCAGACGGCACACAGCGGCTCTCGATCACAAGCAAGACCGACGGAGCCGCTGGCCAGATTACGATTGCAGACTCGACCAGCAATCCGGACAGTCCGACGGATTTGGCGGACTCGACTTCGGCCGACGAAAGCACGGGGCTGGGACTGGCGACCATTCAGGACGGCAAAGATGCGAACATGACGGTGGATGGCATCCCGGTCACCAGCGCTTCAAATACGGTGACGAACGCCATCGCGGGACTGACCCTTCAATTGCTCTCGACTGGCAGTACGAGTTCCGATTCGAGCCCGGAGAGCGTGTTGGTGATGATCAATAACGACACGTCAAGCATCGAGACGGCGATCTCGACTTTCGTGACCGACTACAACACCGCGATCGAGGCCATCAATGCGCAGGAGGGGAAGGACTCTTCGGGTAATCCGGAGCCGCTCTATGGCACCACCGTTCTGGCCGAGTTGCAGCAGGGGCTGCTGTCGGCCTTGAGTTCTTCATTCGGCTCTAACACGATTAACTCTCTGAGTCTCTCTTGGCATCACGACGAACGCAGCTGCCGATGGCACGATCAGTCTGGATACGGGCGCTCTGAGCGACGCGCTCAATGGCAACTTTGACCAGGTCGTCTCATTCTTCCAGGACTCAGGCAGTTTTGGCTCGACGTTCACTAGTAAATTGGAGAGTCTCGGCACCAGCAGTTCTTCGGGAGGCGCAATCGGTTTGGCGCTCGACGAGGACAGCAGCCAGGAGTCAATGCTGAATGACAACATCTCGAAGGAGGAAGCGCTGATCGCAACGCGGAAAGAGTCTCTGACCAGGGAACTGAACTTGGCCAACGAGATTCTGCAAGCGATTCCTTCGCAGATTCAGCAGATCAGCGAACTGTATAGCGCAATCACCGGATACAATTCTTCGAACTCATAAGGAGCGTCAGCATGAACCCGTACCAGGCCCGCGCAATCGAGGGTGCATCAGGTGTGGAACTCGTTGTAGCCCTCTACGACGGCATCATCGGTTTTATGAATCACGCCATCGTCGCGGTGGAACGCGGAGACATCAGTCAGCGTCGAATTGCGGTCAAGCGCGCCATGGACATCGTGATCCACCTGCAGGCAACGCTAAAGATGGATATAGGAGGAGAGCCGGCGCAGGCGTTGTCGGAGTTTTACGCAGCCATGTTTGCTCTGATGCTGCAAGGATCGCAGGCGAACTCCGGAGAGAAGTTCGAGCAGGTGATCGCCTGCGTGCGGAATGTGCGCGGCGCGTGGCGACAGGTAGCCAATCACTCGGAAGTGGATCCGCCACCGGAACAGATGTCCAGCGTGCCCCCCAGACGACTGCAATCGCGTTTTGAAGAATCCGATTCCGGCATGGACTCCACGTTTCGCTCAAACTGGAGCGCCTGAACAAGTCATTATCCGGCGACGGTCAATTCTTCTTCCAACTGCTGCTTGTGGTAGAGGCCGGCGTAGTAGCCGTCGAGGGCAAGCAATTCGTCGTGACTGCCCAGCTCGACGATTCTTCCGTGATCGAGCACGGCGATCTGGTCGGCGTTGCGCACGGTCGAGACGCGATGGGAGATCAGGATGGTGGTCGAAGCCGCCGTGTAGCTGCGCAGTCCGCCCAGAATGCGCTCTTCCGTGTAGGTATCTACGCTGGCCAGCGCGTCGTCGAGGATGAGGATGGCCGGCCGGCGCAGCAGTGCGCGAGCGATGGCAGAGCGCTGCTTCTGCCCGCCTGAGAGCGTAACGCCGCGCTCACCCACCATGGTCTCAAAGCCCTGCGGAAACTCCTCGAACTCTTTGCGAATGTGGGCTGCTTCGGCTGCCTCGAGCATCTCTTCCGGGCTGGCATCGGGCGCGCCAAAGGTGAGGTTCTCGCGAATCGTCGAACTGAAGAGGAAGGTCTCCTGGGGCACCATGCCGATGTTGCGCCGCAGCACCGCAAGTGGGTAGTCGCGCACGGGCCGGCCGTCGATCCAGAGCGTTCCCTCGGGCGCTTCATACAATCTTGAGATCAGGTTGACCAGAGTGGTCTTGCCCGAGCCGGTGGGTCCGACGATGGCCAGGCTTGAGCCGGCGGGAATGTGCAGCGAGATGCCGCGCAGAACTTGCGTTCCGTTATAGCTAAAATTCAAATTGCGAAATTCGATGTCGCCGCGCAGAACGGTGTCGGCTGCAATCGAGGGATCGGCGGCGCTGTCGTCGATGGCCGGCTCGGCTTTCAGCAGTTCGTCGATGCGCTTGACCGAGGCGGTGCCGCGCTCGAAGAGGTTCACCACCCAGCCCACCGCGATGATCGGCCAGATCAGCATCACCATGTAAGTGTTGAAGGCCACGAACTGACCGACCGTGATGCGATGAGCGATCACCAGGTGGCCGCCGGCCAGCAGCGTGATGATCATCGAAATGCCGAGAATGAATTCGAGAGTGGGCCATAGCATGCCCATAAGCTGGACCAGCCTGAGGGAGCGGGCGATGTACTCGCGGTTGAGCCGCTCGAAGAGGCCGATCTGCGATTCCTCGCGGGCAAAGGCGCGGACCAGCCGCGCGCCGGAGTAGTTCTCCTGCGCCTGCGAGCTGATCTCGGAGAAGCTGGCCTGGATGCGTTCGAAGCGGTCGTGAATCCTGCTCCCGAAGTACTGCACGAGAATGCTCGCCAGGGGCATCGGCGCCCAGGCGACGAGCGTGAGCCAGGGGCTGATATGCAGCAGGAAGAACAGCGCGCCTACGGTGAAGAAGATGGTATTGGCGCTATACATCAGCGCGGGGCCGAGCAGCATGCGAACGGCATTCAAATCATTCGTCAGCCGGGCCATGATGTCGCCCGTGCGATAGCGCTGATAGAAGCCCGAGTCCTGCTGTTCCAGTTTGCGGAAGAGGTCGTTGCGCAGGTCGAATTCGATTTCGCGCGAAATGCCGATGAGAATCCAGCGCTGTGAGTAGAGGAAGACGCCCTTGATCATCGCAATGCCGACCAAAAGGCCGGCGAAGATCAGAATCTTGCTGCGGATGTCTCCGTGGCTCAACTCGTCGACTGTCCGCTGCACTAGCTTGGGAAGGGTGTCGGACTTGCCGCCAATGCCATCGATCGCCCACTGGATCACCTGCGGAAAAAGAACCCAGATGCCATTGGTGCAGACGCAGGAGAGTGTGCCCCACAAGTATCCCCAGCGGTAGCGGCGCATGTATTTGAAGAGGGGGGCGAGATCGCGAAGCATGGTTCTATTGTACGGGGGCGGCAATGGATTGGTGCTTGTGATGAGACGAGCTGCCTGCGTCATTCGAGCTGCTTGCCGTTTGAATTCGACTTAGCGCGGCGGCGCGGAGAGCATCGCATCGCTGGCGCTCTTGCCGCCTGAATCCCTGTCCTTTCCCCAGGTTTTGTAGAGGCCGAGATAACCATAATTCTCAGTCTGTCCAGCGATCGAATGGCCGTAAGCGAAGAGCAACTGCAGCCCCGGCGATTTGAAGTGGTAGTAGCCGCCTGCATCGATCATCGTTGAAGCCTGTGTTTGCGCGGGAGCGGATCCTTCGTGCGCGTGCGAAAATACTTCGGCCGACATCTCCAGCCTCTTATTGATCTCCCGTTTCACCAGAAAGCCGCCATAAAGAAAGTTGTCATAGCCGTCCTGCGGGACGACGGTGTAACCCATGCCGCCGCAGAGGCTCCAGGGGCCGAAATCCTTGGCAACCCAGATCGGCAGCTTGTACCAGGTTCGGCCCAGGCCGAGGCCTTTCGTCGAATTGCCTGTCGGAATCTCGAACATGGTGAACGAGCCGATCTGCGGCCGGTGCTTTGTCTGCTTGATGAAGCCGTACTTCACGCCCAATTCCATGTCCGTCAGCCCGTAGGCGCTGGGGCCCGTCCCGCTCGGAGCATAGACGGGATTGTTCGATGGAAAAATCCCTCCAAAGGGCAGAATCGCATGAAGCTGTATGTTCGGGATGGCTCCCCAGTTGAACTCGAAGGCCGGGCCCGCCGAGTCGGTCTCCACCGGAGTTCCGTCAACCGTGCCGAAGACGTAGAACTCGTAATGCCCCAAGTCGACCGGGGTCGGATCGTCGGTTTGAAATGGAGGCCCCGCCTGTGCCCAAAGCCTGGGGACAGTCAGCAGGAGCACGAGGAACAGCGAGGGGAATATCCTGTTCATAGGCGCTACCGTTGGCTCAGATTACCATAATAGGCGTCGAAAGATGATTACTTTGGGCCGACGACTTTAAGGCCCCTTACCGCCGGGAAGTCACGCACATTGAAGGTGGCAATGGCACTGCCCGATTGGATGGCGATGGCCGCGAGAATCAGGTCATGGGGGTTGATCGTCCGGCCGCTGGATTCAAGCTTGGCCAAGAGGCGCGCATGCTCGAAGGCCGCCTCTTCGCCGTAGGGAACACAGTCGAAGATGGGAAGGACCCGCTCAAGAAACATGCGGCGTCTTGCACGATGCGCACCGGTTGCCTGCTCGACTCCATGCCATAGCTCGGCGACAGTGATGGCCGCGAGTTTGAACTCTTCGTGCGGCAGGGAGACAAGCCAGGCGTCAAGGTCAAAGAGGCCCCGTTCGGCCTGGATGATGACATCGGAATCGATCAGGATAGCCATTTATCAACCTATGAAATCAGGTGTTTGCGGGTCACTTCGAGGTCACGGAGCCACGTCGTGGCCTCTTCCTCACCGAGATGAGCGTCCTTGAGGGCCACACGGAGCGCAGCGGCAATCTCAAGACCGGTACAGGTCTTTCGCTCCTCCGGCACAATCCGGGCCACGGGCACACCATTTTTGTGCAGCACGAAAGTTGTGCCCTGGTAACGGGCACGGTTGATGCAGTCGGCAAAGTTGCGCGCCGCGTCTGTGACGGAGATGGCCTGCTCGCTCACGAAATCAGATTATCAGATTTTATGTAGTCCGCCAACTGGGTTAAGTAGGCGTTTTCAGCAACAGATAGCCGCCCACGAGCCCGAAGAGCAAATCCGCAGACCAGGCCGCCATTGCGGCGGGCAGATAGCTTACGTTGCCCATCGCGCCGAAGAGGCCATCGACGACCCAATAGGCCAGCGCGACGGCGATGGCCACGGCGATGCCGGTGAGCGAGTCGCGGCGGCCCATCATGAGTGCAAAGGGAATGGCCAGCACAGCCATCAAAACGGCGGCGAGCGGGTCGGCGAGCTTGTGCCAAAGTTCGACGCGCAGGCGCACGGTGTCGAAGCCGCTCTGGCTCAGATCGCCGATGTAGCGATTGAGCTGGCCGAAGTTCATCTCCTGCGCCTGCCTGTTTTCTTTTTTGAAGTAGCTGGGGTCCTCGTGAATCTCAGTGAAGCTTGTCTTCAGAAATTGGCTGTATTCGGTGACGTTGGCGCCCGAGATATCGCGCTTCCATCCATTCATGAAGCTCCACGTAGCCGGTCTCGGCATCCCACACGGCGCGCGCGGCAAAGATGCGCCGCGAGAGCGCAAAGCTGGAGGGATCGAACTCGAAGATGTAGAGATTGGCGAACTCGTTGCGTTCCGGATCGAAGAATTTGTAGTAGAAGATGCGGCCTGGCTCGCCGTGCCGCGGCTGGCCGAAGATCCAATTCTGCTCGGGACGCAGAACGGTCTGCGGCGGGCGTCCCTTGATGATGTTGTAGAGAGCTTCTTGCCTGCGGTTGGCCTGGGGCAGATAGAACTGGGCGAAGAGAAACAGGCCAAGCGAGAGAATCGCAGCGATAAAGACGATGGGGACAACCAGCCGGTAGAGGCTGATGCCCGTTGCCTTCATGGCTACGATCTCCGAGTTGCGGTTGAGCACGCCAAAGGTGACCAGCACGGCGATCAGCACGGCCAGCGGGGTGAGTTGGTAGACCATGCTGGGCGTCAGGTTCACCAGGTACTCGCCGATCACCGAGGGATCGATATGGTTGCGAAGGATGTCTCCGATCCGTTCGAAGAAGGTGAAGACCAGCATCAGCATCAAAAAGCCCGCCAGCACCAGCAGAAAGACGTTGCGGAACTCGCGCACCAAATACTCGTCGAGGATTCGCGGAAAGACATTGCGGGCCGTCTTGTGCTGGGGATGCGATGGCAATCTGTTCCACAAGGCTCGTACAGCGCCCGCGGCTCTCTCCGGGCCGATGGTCTCACACTTTTGCCTGCGTGAGGTCCAGGCGGTTACCGCACTCAGAACGCGGCCCCCTGAAGCCATCTGCCATAGCAGAAAGAGACCGCCGGCGGCAAAAATCAGGTTGGCCGACCAGACCGCGAAGAATGCCGAGATCCAGTTCTGCTTGCCCAAAGCGATGCCGGTGGAGGAGAGAAGGTAATAGATGAAGACCAGAATAATCGTGAAGATCCATGCGAAGCTCTTGCCGCCGCGCCGCGAAGTGGTGCCCAGCGGAACGCCCACCAGCATCAGCACCAGGCAGGCAGCCGGATAGGCAAAGCGCTTGTGGATCTCGATCAGAAAACGCTTGCCGTCCGGGCCATGGCTGCGACGCCACAGTTCGCTCATCGGCATGGCATAGATATTCGTGTCCAGGCGTCCGAGATGCGTTCCGTTTTGTTGGCCGGAGGTCAGGAGCCGATCGGTAAAGTCAAAGGTAGAGATGTCGTACTGCTGGGGCTGGTCGGCCACCGTTTTATGCTGCGTGCCATCGCGCAGCCGCATGAGCAGCTCCTGGCCGGAGTCGCGGCTATTTTCGTTGGCCACGGTTGCCGAGGCGGCGGTGATGATCATGGGTGCAGCGGGGTCGGTGGTGTCTGCAATGAAGACCTGACGCCAGTTGGCTGCGCCGGTGCCCGAACGCACGTCCTGCACATAGAGGACGAGATTGCGAAAATCCTCGTCGAAGACGCGCGGCTCGATCGAGTAAGAGGCCTGAGTAGCAAGAGCCTTGTCCATCGCCAGGATGGCCTGGTTGGCTCGCGGCGCGAGAACCAGGGAGTCGACCAGCCCCAGCAGCGTGCCTCCAACAGCCACGATGCCGGCCACGCGCACAAAGTAGCCGATGCCAAGGCCGGAGGCGCGCATGGCAATCACTTCGCTGTCGGCAGCCAGGCGGCTGAAGCCTAGCAGCACCCCCACCAGCACCGCCATGGGGATGGTCAACATGAAGAAGTTGGGCAGCGAAAAGAGAAAGACCTCGACGACGCTTGCGAAGGTCGAGCTGTTGTGGACCACCATCTCCAGGATGCGCGGCAGCTCCTTCATGAAGAGAATGAAGGTGAAGATCACGCAGCCGATAAGGCCGTGAGAGAGGATTTCGCCGAGGATGTAGCGGGTCAGGGTGCGCACAAGCGGGCTCTAGAGTAAGTCTATCGCGCCGGAGGGCTGAATGTTCCGGGGAAGATTCGGTCCACGGATAGAGTTTGGGCGCTCCGTCCTTGCCGGGTGCCCCACCCTCGCCGCGTCTCTGTCTTTGCGGCTAGGGTGGGAAACCACGAACCTCATCGTTGGATCAGGCAGGTGCCCAGCCTCGCAGGCGCAGGCTGTTGGCCAGCACGCTCACTGAGCTGAAGGCCATGGCGGCGGCGGCCACCCAGGGGCTGAGCAGAATGTGAAAGCTGGGGTAGAGCGCGCCCGCGGCCAGCGGAATGCCGAGCAGGTTGTAGCCCACGGCCCAGATCAAATTCTGGCGCATCACGCGCAGTGTCGAGCGGGCCAGATCGAGCGCCGCGGGAATTGCGGAGGGCAGCGCGCGCAAGAGCAGCACATCGCCGGCCTCCTGAGCCAGATCGGCGCCCGTGCCCATCGCGATGCCGGCGTCGGCCTGGGCCAGAGCGGCTGCGTCGTTGATGCCGTCGCCCACCATGGCCACGCGCAGTCCGGTTTGTTGTAGTTCGCGAATGCGGGCCAGCTTGCCTGCCGGATCGAGACCGGCTTCGATCTCGGTGATTCCCGCTTGTTGGGCGATGGGCGCTGCCGCCGCGGTCGAATCGCCGGTCAGCATCAGCACGCGCAAACCGGCATGCCGCAGCGCGGTCACGGCCTCGGCGCCATCGGGCCGCAGTGCATCGCGAGCGTCGAAGTATCCGGCCGGCGTCTTGTCCAAAGCCATCCAGAGTCGCGTTACGCCCGGCTCCGGCGGAGCAATCCCGGTTGGCAGCGGGAGAAAGAACTCCTTGAAGAGCGCCTCGTTGCCCAGCATGCAATCGCGGCCTTCAACCTTTGCGGTGAGGCCGCGGCCAGGCAGAACCAGCACCTCTTCCGCAGGCTGCCAGACAAGATTGCGCGCGCGTGCCGCATCGACGACGGCGTGGGCCAGCGGATGATTCGATCGCTCCTCGGCGGCGGCGGCAAGACGCAACAGATCGTCCTCGGAGAATTTTCCCAGAGCATGAACAGCTTCCAGCACCGGGCGGCCCACGGTGAGCGTCCCGGTCTTGTCCAGCACCACGGCGTCCAGATGCGCAAGCCGTTCGAGCGCCTCGCCACCCTTGAAGAGCACGCCCAACTGCGCGCCGCGTCCCACGGCCACGGTGAGCGCCGCGGGCACGGCCAATCCCATGGCGCATGGGCAGGCGATCACCAGCACGGCGACGGTCGAGGCCAGAGCCATCTGAAGCGAGTGCGCGGCGATGAGCCAGATGACAAAAGTCAGCGCGGCCAGCGCCAGCACCACGGGCACGAAGATCTTGCTGGCGCGGTCGGCCAGCCGTTCCATCGGCGCGCGCGAGCCTTGCGCCTGTTCGACCATGCGCGTAATCTGCGCCAGCACGGTGGCCTCGCCCAGCGACTCAGCCCGGCACGTCACCGCGCCTTCGTAATTCAAAGACCCGGCCAGAACGCGTCCGCCCGGCCGCGCGGTCAAGCGGAGTCGACTCGCCGGTCAGCATCGATTCGTCCACGGTGGTGCGGCCTTCAAGAATCGTCGCGTCGACGGGGAATCGTTCGCCCGGCAGCACCAGCACGCTGTCGCCTGCCTCGATCTCGCCGAGCGGCACGATGCTCTCGACTCCGTCGCGAATCCGGCGGGCAGTCGCGGGACGCAGCCGGGAGAGCGAGTCCAGCGCAGCCATCGCGCGGCGTTTGGCGCGGCCTTCAAGGCTTTTACCCAAAAGAAGAAAGCCGACGATGAGCAGAACTGCGTCAAAATAAACCTGGCGGCCGGGCGCGGGCCAGATGGTGGCGTACGCAGAGTATGCGAAGGCCACGCTCGTCCCCAGGCTCACCAGCGTATTCATGTTTGTGGTTCCATGGCGCGCAGCGCCGATGGCGTTCGCATAGATTCCGCGACCGGCCCAGGCCAGCAGAGATGCCGTGAGAATCAACAGAGACCAGCGCAGCGGCTCCGGCGGCAGCGCATAGAGCCAGGGGAAGACGCGCATCAGCGCATGGTCTAGCGAGCCCATCTCCGATCCCAGCGGCATGGCCAGCAACATGGCGGCGGCGCCGGCGATGATCGTGGTCAGGGCCTTGCGGTCGGCTCCGGCTGCAAGAGCATCGGAGGAGGATTCCGCGGAGGATGCATCGGCGCGGGGAAGCACCGCATCGTATCCCGCCGAGCGAACGGCATCAATCAGCGCTTGGGGTTGGGCGATTGCCGGATCGAAGCTCACACTGGCGCGATTGGCCATCAGATCGACGCGCGCGGACTCCACCCCGGCCGTCGAGCGCAAAGCTTCTTCCACGTGATGCTGGCAGGATGCGCAGGTCATGCCCAGAATTGGCAGCGTGATCGATTCCGTCGCGGATGCGGCCATCGGCAAACCTACGCTTCAAGGTGCGCTGTGTATCCGGCCTTGGCCAGAGCGGCGATGGCAACTTCGACGGGCGCGGGATCGAGCTCCGAGGAGAGCTGCGCCGATCCTATCTGGACATCTTTGGCCACAGCCCCCTCGACCGAGGCCAGTGCCTGGCTGACGCGGCGCACGCAACTGCCGCAGTGCATTCCATCGATGCGCAGTGTAAATTCCGTCATAGTCTTCTCCTATGTTTCTTAGATGATACGCCGAGGCAAAAGGCGCAACGATGCCGGCCTGACTACGGTTGCGAAGAAGCTGGCCGGGTGCTCTCTTTGTGAGATTTACTGCTCTGAATCGAGTGCATCCCGCAGCGCCCTGGCAACCTGTTCTTGCTGGCTCATGGTGATGCGATTGAAGAAGGGCAGTGCCAGCGTGCGCCGCGCGATGGCCTCCGTAACAGGCAGCGCGATCGCGCTCGCACTCGAATGCCTGCGCCAGGCCGGTTGCAGATGGATGGGGCCAAAGTAGCGTCCGGTCGCAATGCCGCGCTGTGCGAGGAAGGCCTGCACGCGGTCGCGATCCGCGTGCTGAGGCAGCCGGACAACGTAGACAAACCAACTGATCGTGCGGCCGGGAAGAGTGAGCGGCGGAAGCTCCAGGCCGGGAATCTGTTTGAGCAGCGTGTCGTAGCGCTCAGCGGCAGCCTGGCGCATCGCAAGCATCTCGCCGATGCGCTCCAACTGCACACGGCCCAGTGCGCAGGCCAACTCAGAGAGCCGGTAGTTGTAGCCGGTCTCGACGAGGTCGAGCCATTCGCCACTCTCTGAGCGCCCCTGATTGCGCAGGCTGCGCAGGCGAGCTGCGTGCGCCGGATCGCGGGCCAGCACAGCGCCGCCCTCACCGGTGGTGATCTGCTTGTTGGGATAGAAGCCCAGAACAGCCATGTCGCCGAAGCTGCCCACGCGTTTGCCTTGGAACTCCGCGCCGATGGCTTCGCAGGCGTCCTCGATCAGGCGCAGGCTGTGGCTTCGCGCAATGCTCAACAGTGCGTCCATCTGAGCGGGAACGCCGAAGGTATGAACGACCAGGATGGCGCGCGTGCGAGGCGTGATCGCTCGCTCGACGGATGCAGGATCGAGGTTGAGAGTGACCGGATCGATCTCGGCGAAGACGGGTGTCGCGCGGAGTTGAAGAACCGCGTTGGCGACGGCGACGAAGGCGAAGGAGGGCACGATTACCTCGTCGCCCTCGCCGATACCCAGCGCGAGCAGAGCCAGATGCAGGCCGGCTGTGCCGGAACTGACACAGAGAGCGACGGGCACGGAGTGATACTCGGCCAATGCCGCCTCAAAGGCCGCGAGCTCGGGACCCAGGCTCAGTTGCGGAGTGCGCAGCACGGCTGTGACCGCATCGATTTCTGCTTCGGTGATGTCGGGCGCCGACAACGGCACCTGCGGTGCGGCAGAGGCCTTCGGCCGGCTCGCGCCAGAAAGAAGGCGCGGAGCAAGAGTCCCTGGGGGATCAGAATTAGCGCTCATGGCGGAATTCAGTCTCTTTGTTCAGCGGCGCGGGCTGCTTGATCAGCAGGCCATCGAGCGGGACGGTTGTGAGGACGCGCGCGATGGTCTGGGCCGCGGTTCCGTCGCCGTAAGGGTTCACCATGCCGCGCAAAGAGTCGCGGAACTCCGGACTCAGCGCTTGCGCGATGGCGGCACGGATGGCGGTCTGTTTCGGCCGGCGCGTCGATCACGTTGCGAGCACGCTCGCGGCCCTGCTGGCGCATGCCAACATTCACCGTGGGCAAGGCAAACGAGGCCGCTTCCATGATGCCGCTTGACGAGTTGCCAACCATCACGTCCACCTTGCCGAGAAGGCTCCAGTAGGTGACGGCATCGAGATTGACGAAAATCTTGACGAGCGGACGGGTTGCCGCAAGTACCTTGGCGCGTTCGATGAGCGCGTGGCTGCCTGCGTCGGAGTTGGGATAGACGAAGATAAGCTGGCCAGGCGACTGAGCCAGCGCGCCGAAGACAGCATCGGCCTCGGCGTTTGTGTCCCTCAGAATCGTGACCGGGTGCCAGGCGACAAGCAGCGTCGGCGTTGTGAGCGTCAGGCCGAGCCGAGCTTCAAGTTCACCGCGGTCAAGCAGCTTCGATCGGCGCAGATGATCGAGCGAAGGCGCTCCGGCATGATGCACGCGCCAAGACTCCTCGCCCATCGCAATCACGCGCTGTCGCGCCGTCGGTGTGGAAGTGAAGTGGATGTGCGCCAGCTTGGTGAGAGCGTTGCGAACGGCATCGTCGATGGCTCCCTGGCTCACTTCGCCGCCTTCGATATGAGCGATGGGAATGCGCAGCGCGAGCGCAACCGAGGCGGGCGCCAGCATCTCATAGCGGTCGGCGATCAGCAGCAGCAGGTCGGGCCGCCAAGCGGTGAGCGCGTCGGCCAGGCCGAGAATGGCGACGCCGATGGTCTTGGCCATGCCGGTATCGGTGTCGGAGTTGAGCAGGCACTCGATGCGCGCCTGAATCGGAAATCCGTCGCGTTCGATCTCCCTGATCGTGTTGCCAAACTCGGGCGCGAGATGCGCGCCGAGCGCAAAGACGCCGAGTTCCACATCAGGATGCCCGGCCAGTTCTCTCAGCGGCCAGTAGAGATGGCTATAGTCCGCGCGCGAAGTGGTCACCACGCCGATGCGCCGCTTGCAGTGGCGGTCTTCAATCTCCGGAGTCACAGGAGAAGTATAAACTGGTCCCCGTTCTCCGATTGACTTGGATCAACGATGATCAAGCGTTCGAGACAGGTGAGCCTTTGTGGCGATGCGGCGCGGTTGGTTGCTCGCATACACTGTAAGGGTTCCGCGGATTCATGGGGTCGCCAGGCTCCAGCCGCCTTGGAGAAGAAGTTGGCGAAGAGATTGATGAGGACGATCGGGCCGCTGGCCTTTGCTCTTTTTGTGGCGGTCGCGGCAGCATCCGCGGCGCCGTCGAAATTCGACGCCGAGGCCGTGCGGCTCAACAATCGCGGCGTGGCGCAGATGGGCCAGCAGTTTACCGAGCGCGCGGCTGACATCGTTTGCCGAAGCCTTCAAGAAGGACCCGAAGCTGGCGCAGGCGGCCATCAACGAAGGCATTGCGCTGATGGCGCTGCAAAAGCTGGACGAGGCGAAGAAGGCCCTGCACGACGGCCATCGCACTGGACCCGAACAGTCGCGCAAGCCTGGTACAACCTGGGCCTGGCGCAAGCACGCGGACAACGAACTGAGCCGGCGCTGGCCAGCTTTCAGCAGGCGGTCAAGATCGATCCGCGGGACGCGGATTCCTACTATTTTGAGGGCGTCTGCTACCAGGAGATGAAGCAGTTCGACAAGGCCATCGAAATCTTGCAGCAAGGCGCTGGAGATCGATCCGCTGCACGCCTCGTCGGAGTTTGCGCTGGCGCGCGCGTTGCAGCGCTCCGGTCACACTGCGGAGGCCAAGGAGCACTTCAAGCGATTTCAGCACCTGACCAGCACCAAGATTTCATCGCCCATCGGGCTGGCCTATGGCGAGCAGGGCCACTACTCGACCGTGACCGCCGTGATGGAACCCGAGACGGCAAAGCGCGCGATGATTCCGGTGAAGCTGGTGGCGCAGCCATTCTGGATTCCAGGCTCAGAGCGGCCCAGCGCGAAATGGACGACGACCGGCGGCGCTTGCATGATGGACGTGACCGGCTCGGGCAGATGGACCTGGTGCTGATGCAGTCGGGCGCGCAGGCGATTCGCGTGCTGCACAGCAAAGGCGACGGCAGCTTTGAAGATTTGGATGCGACAGGCGCAGGGCTGAAGGCCAACGGCCATGCGGTGGCCTGCGCCGTGGGCGACTACGACGGCGATGGCCTGAACGATCTGGCCGTTGCGCTCGACGATGGCGTGCTGCTCTTTCGCAACCTCGGCCATGGAAAGTTTCAGGACGTGACGGCCGAGGCTGGCCTTGCAGCCGCGCAACCGGCCTACGGGCATCACGTTTGTCGACTACGATCACGATGGCGATCTGGATCTGCTGCTGACCGGCGCGCCGTTGAAGCCGGCCGATGCGTCGAATGTGTTGTGGCGCAACAACGGCAACAAGACCTTCACCGAATGGACCGAGCCAACCGGCCTGGGCGGAAGCGGCAAGACCGCAGCGGCAATTCTGACCGACTTCAATAACGATCGCGCGGTGGACTTGGCGATGACCGGCGATGGACCTGCGCCGCTGATTTATGTGAATCCGCGCGAAGGGAAGTATCCCACGCAGCCGCTCTACGAAGACGTGAAGTTGCCCGCCACGGCTGGCATCGCCGTGCTCGACTACAACAAAGACGGCTGGATGGACATTGCCGTCACGCACGCCGGCGCGCCGGGTTTGACGCTGTGGCGCAACGTTGCGGGACCGGAAAACGTTGGCCGGCGATTTGAACGAGTGGAGCTTCCGCTGATGACGCGCTGCGCGGATGGGGCCTGACGCCAGTCGACATCGACAACGACGGCTGGATCGATCTGGCGGCGATTGTCGAGACCAAGGCCGGCCCGCAGGTGCGCGTCTTGCGCAATCGCGGCGACGGCAGCTTTGAAGATGTGAGCCATGCGCTGGGGCTGGATAGCGTGAAGCTGAACGCGCCGCGCGGGCTGATTGCAGTGGACGACAAAGGCGCGGCGGATCTGATTGTGACGCAGTTGAATGCGCCGCCGGTGCTGCTGCGCAATGTGGGCGCCAACAAGAATCACTCTGTGCGCCTCGACCTGACCGGCTATGCCGACAACAAGACGGCGCTGGGCGTGAAGGTTGAGATCTTCGCCAACGGCCAGTGGCAAAAGTGGGAGTTGGCCGGCGCATCGGGCTACCAGACGCAGGGGCCGCCGCAGATTCTTGTGGGCCTGGGCGATGCCGAAGGCATCGACCTGCTGCGCATTCTTTGGCCCACGGGCGTGCTTGCAGGACGAGATCGATCTGCCGCACACGCCAGTGATCGCGATGAAAGAAGCCGACCGCCGCGGCAGTTCCTGCCCGGTGCTCTTTGCCTGGGACGGACACAAGTACAAGCTGGTCACGGACGTGATCGGCGCGGCGGTGGTGGGTCACTGGTTCACGCCCACGCGGCGCAATACGCCCAATCCCGGCGAGTGGATCAAGGTGGATGGCGCGCAACTCGCGCCAGTGAACGGCAAGCTGAGCCTGCGCTTCATGGAGCCGATGGAAGAGGTCAACTACATCGATCAATTGCGGCTGGTTGCGGTCGATCATCCGGAGAATGTCGAGGTCAATCCCGACGAGCGCTTCCTCGACGATCCGCCGTTTGCCTCGGGGCGCGTGGTGGCGTCAGCGGGCGCGCGGCTGCCTGTGGGCGCGTGGGATGGCGAAGGGCCGCGATGTGCTGGAGCAGGTGAGCCGCTCGCGATCACAGCTTCGCCAGTGGATTCACGCCGCTGCCCTACGACGGCTTTGCCAACCTGCACACGCTCACGCTCGACCTGGGCGAGATCAAGCCGGGCGCGCCGCTGCGGCTGCTGATGACCGGCTATGTGAACTACTTCAGCGCGACTTCGCTCTATGCCGCGTGGCAGGCGGGGATCAAGCCGATCTCGCCGTACGTCGAGGCGCAAATGCCAGACGGCACGTGGCAGCGCATCGCCGGCGATGCCGGATTTCCCGGCGGGCCTGGAGCGCACCATCGTTGTGGACCTGACGGGCAAGCTGCCCGCGGGGGCGCATCGCATCCGGCTGGTGACCAATCTCGAAATCTACTGGGACCAGGTGCTGATCGATAACAATGCCGAGGCCGCAGTCGCGCACTGACGGAGTTCCGCTGGCTCTTGCCACGCTGCATTTCCGCGGCTATCCAATGCAGATTGAAGGCGCAAGCCCCGGCGACCTCGACTACGACTACGACCGCGTGAGTCTGACCGGTCCCTTCCAGCATCAGCGCGGCAACTACACGCGCATGGGCGACGTGACGGCGCTGGTGAAGGGCATCGATGATCGCTACGCCATCTTCGGCAGCGGCGAGGAGATCGCGGCGGAGTTCGACACAACGCAACTGCCCGCGCTCGCTCCGCACTGGAAGCGCGACTACTTCTTCTATGCCAACGGATTCGTCAAGGATATGGATTGGTGGGATGCGTCGCCGTTCACCGTGGCGCAACTGCCGTTCCATGGGATGAGCGCCTATCCGTATCCGGCCTCTGAGGAATTTCCGCGACGATGCCGAATCCGCTCGACTATCAGTTGAATTGGAATGACCGCTTCGACTCGGGCGAGCCGGTGCGGTCCTATCGGTTCGACTACAAGCTGTTGCCGTCGAACGCCTGAAGACGACAAGCCGACCGCATCTCCGGCGGCGGCGCAGCCATGAACGATGTAGTGCTGGCGCCGGCGACGCGGCAACTGGAGCTTCTGCGCGCCGGCGCAAATCTCCGTGACGGAGTTGGCCGAGGCGCATATCCGCCAGATTGAGCGGCTGAATCCGCAGTTGAATGCGTTCGCCGACTTCGATGCGGAGCGTGTCCGCGAGCGGGCGCGGAAGCACGATGCGTGGCGAGGCACACGGTCCCGCAGGCCGTTGTTTGGTTTGCCGGTGACCGTGAAGTCATCGATCGCCACGCGGGATATCAAGTGCGAGATCGGCAGCCTGCTGCACAAAGGCGAAGTCCCGGCTCGATGATGCGGTGTTGTTGCGCGGCTCCGCGCGGCCGGCGCGTTGATTCTCGGCACGACCAACTGTCCTGAGTTTCTGATGGCCTACGAGACGGCGAACCTGCTGCACGGGCGCACGCAACAATCCGTGGGATCTTGAGCGCACGCCGGGCGGATCGAGCGGCGGCGAGTCGGCGGCGATTGCGGCGGGGCTCTCGGCGGCGGGTCTGGGCAGCGATAGCGGCGGCTCGGTGCGCGTGCCGGCGCATTTCACGGGCATCTGCTCGCTCAAGCCAACGCCGGGACGCATTCCGGGCCGTGGTCATCTGCCGCCGTGCGTGGGGCCATTTTCGATTCTTGGCGCAATCGGGCCGATGGCGCGCACCATGGCCGATGTTGCGCTGCTGTTTCGCACGCTGAGCGGCCAGGATCCGCACGATCCCGCGAGTCCGCCGGTCGCGTTGCGCGAGCCGAGTCTCGATGAACTGCGCAGAAACGCAATTGGATTTTTTGAAGACGACGGCCTCGTGCCTGTCACGCCGGAGACGCGCGCGGCTGTGCAGGCGGCTGCCGCGCGCGCTGCGAGATGCAGGCTTTCGCGTGGAGCCGTTCCGTCCGCGCACTCTGGAGCAGTTGCGCAAGTTGTGGTGGAAGTTCTTTGTGCAGTGCGGGGCCATGTTTTATGCGCCGGCGATTCGTGGCCAGGAGCAATCAGCTTAGTCCCAATCTTCAACGAGTTTCTCGGCATCGCAGAGGCCGTGCCGCCATTGACGGCCACGGAGTTACTCGAACGCGTGGGCGGAGCTCGACCTGCTGCGCGCAAAGACGCTGGAAGAGATGAGCGAATATCCCGTGCTGCTCTGCCCCGTGGCCAGCATTCCCGCGTTTCGCCACGGCGAGCGCGAGTGGATCGTCGAGGGCCGGGCCGTGAATATCTCGATGCCGTGCGACACACGCAGTGGTTCAACGCGCTGGCCGCGCCGGCGGCGGTGGTTCCGGTTGGCCACTCGCCTGAAGGGCTGCCGATCGGCGTGCAGATTGTTGCGCGGCCTTTCGAAGATGAGACGGCGCTGGGCGTCGCGGCGATTGTCGATGCGGCGTTCGGCTATCAAGCCGCCACCGATCGCGCACCCGTAGATGTAGCGGTTCGACCTGTTTCATCCATCATAGACAACATGCACTTACGCCGTGCTGAAACAGCGCTTGCAGGAGCGACTGCGCGACGGTCCGCTTCTCCACCTTTGGGTGGAGGCGTTGAGCGCACGGCCGCGATACTCTAATGCTTCCGCTTCCCCAGAAACGGAGCGCAGCAGCGTGCGCGAGAAGCTGGCAGGAACGATTTGCCGAAACCCCTGATGTGTCTGAAGAGCGCGCGGCGCCAGCAGACGATTGTGCCGGTGCTGGATCTTGAAATCGGCGGCGGCGAATTCATCACCATGGCTGGGCCGTGCTCGGTTGAGACCGAGTTCCAACTGATGGCCACGGCCAACCATGTGCGCCGCGCCGGCGCGCGCATTCTGCGCGGCGGCGCCTTCAAGCCGCGCAGTTCTCCCTACGCATTTCAAGGGCTTGGCCTGGAAGGCCTGAAGATGCTGGCCCGCGCGCGCGAGGAGAGCGGCCTGGCCATCGTGACCGAGGTGATGTCGGAAGACGACGTTCCGATGGTGGCCGAGTATGCCGACATTCTGCAGATCGGCACGCGCAACATGGAGAACTACTCGCTGCTGGAAGCGGCGGCGCGCTCCGGCCGGCCGATTCTGCTGAAGCGCGGCATGGTGGCGACGATGGCCGACCTGCTGCGCTCGGCGCAAGTGATTCTCGACAACGGCAATCCCAACGTCATTCTCTGCGAGCGCGGCATTCGCACCTTTGAGACCGCGATGCGCAACACCTTCGATGTGGCCGCGATTGCGCTGCTCAAGCAGATCTCGCATCTGCCGGTGATTGCCGATCCGAGCCACGCGGCCGGGCATCGCGACCTGGTTCCGGCGCTGGCGCGCATCGCAGTTGCCGCCGGCGCCGATGGCCTGCTGGTCGAGGTGCATCCCAATCCCGACAAGGCGTGGAGCGACGGCGAGCAGTCGCTGGACTTTGCCGGGTTCGACGAGATGATGGCCGATCGCTCGAGCCGTGGCTCGCGTTGCGCGATGTCGCTGCGCGAGCGAGAGCTGTCACGGCGCGAGACGGTCGGCATGCGGCTCGATGGAGGCGGTTGGATGAGGTCCTGCTGCCAGAGTGCTTGCGATTGCCGCGGCGGTTGCATTGCTGATTCCGGTTTGCGGATTCTGCGCATCGCGCAGATGCGGCCAGCAGAGCGGCCGGCGATCGTCGGACATCATTGTCACCGCCGCGCCGGTCTACGAGCCGCTGGCGGCGTTGCGCGGAGCAAGAGCGATTTCCCAAGGGCGCGCAATTGCTGCTGGTTCACGCGGGCAAAGCGGAGCCGCTGGTGACTGGCTTTGCGGCGTCGGCGGATGCCAATGTTTCCTTCGATGGCAAGACGGTGCTGTTTGCGGGCAAGCAGACTGCAGGCGATCCCTGGCAGATTTGGGAACTGACGCTTGCAGGATCGCTCCGTGCGCAAGGTGATTGCGACGGCAACGCGATGCCGATGCGCCCGTTCTATCTGCCGGGCGGCCGCCTGGTTTAGGCGCAGCGCACGCCGCAGGGTTTTCAACTGCGATGTCGCGGCAAAGACGGCCACCGATGCATCAGTACCCATCTGAATCCGACGCCGGCTCCGCGGTTGCTGCCGCTCACCTATACTGCAGGCCAGTGCGATTCCCTGCCGATGTGCTGCGCGACGGGCGCATTCTGTTTGAAGCCGGCTTTCCGCTGGGCTCGGGCTCGACGCCGGAGTTGTATCTGGTCTACTGCCGATGGCTCGGGTGTGGAGTCGTATCGCTGCGATCACGGCGCGGCGCGCTGGGGCGGACAGCAGTTGGCCATCGGGCGACGTGGTCTTCACGCACGGAACGTCGCTGGCGCGCTTTACTTCGCCGCTGGCGCACGAGGCGCCTATTGCCGCGCCGCACGCCGACTATGCGGGCGCGATCGCAGAGACTGCTTCAGGTGCAGTGGCTCGTGAGTGCGCGAAGCCGCGGCCGGCGCGCATTTCGCGATCGAAACTGTGGAAGCCCGGCGCCGCGGCGCTGCAGACTGTGCTGGCCGAGAGCGGCGAGAATCTTGTCGAGCCGGTTCTGGTCGCGCCGCGCACCGGCCCAAGCGTCATCCTTCCGGGCTGCACGATTGGAACTATGCCAATCTGCTGGCGCTCGATGCGCGCCTCTCGCGCGAAGGCGATCTGAAAGCAGCGCCCGCGTCGGTGCGGCTGGAGATGCAGGACGCCGCGGGCCACGCAGTTGTGACGGGCACAGCGCCGGTTGAGCCGGATGGCTCGTTTTTTGTGAAGGCTCCCGGCCGACAAGCCCATTCGTTTTGCGCTGCTCGATGAGAAGGGCGCGGTCCTGCGCCAGGAGCACGGCTGGTTCTGGATTCGCCGCGGCGAGCAGCGCATCTGCGTGGGCTGCCACGCGGGCCGGAGCGCGCGTCGGAGAATCGTGTGCCGGCTGTGCTGCTGCGCACCACAACGCCGGTCGATCTGACCGGCGCGGCGCAGGCAGACGCGCCAAAGCAGAAGACGCCGGGAGGCAATTGAGATGCATGCTCGCTATCTTCTTTTATTCGGCGTTGTTTCGATTGCTGCGGCACAGACTGCTGCCGCGCAGTTCGCCGCTGCCGCATGCGCCGAAGCGCGCCGCTGGCCGCACGCGCAGTGCGCCGCGCAGGTCCGCGATTCGCTTTGAAGACGCCAGCGACAAGGCGGGCATCGACTTCACGCACAGCTTCGGATCGCGCCAGTTGGGATCGCTGCTTGAGGGCACCGGCGCGGGCTGCGTCTGGTTCGACTACAACAACTCCGGCCTGCCCGATCTCTTTACGTTGTCAACGGCCGCCCGCTCGACGACTCGATGCATCCCTATCCGCTGAAGGTGAAGCCCGATCCGCCGCCGCACAATCATCTCTATCGCAACGACGGCAACGGCACACTTCACCGATGTGACGGAGCAGTCGGGCCTGAATCCCGATATGTATTCGGATCGCCGTGACGGCGGCCGACTACGACAACGACGGCTATGTCGATCTGCTGGTCACCGGCTACGGCAAGACGATTCTCTATCACAACGACGGCAACGGCCACTTCACCGATGTGACGGAGAAGGCCGGCATCAAGGTCGATGGCTGGGCGATCAGTTCCACGTGGCTCGACTACGACAAGGACGGCTGCGTCGATCTGTTCGTTGGCCGCTATGTCAAGTTCGATCCCAAGTATCGCGCCTACTACGCGGCGGACAACTATCCGGGGCCGCTCGACTACGAGGGCGAGACCAACAAGCTCTTCCACAACAACTGCGACGGAACGTTCACCGATGTGACGGACAAGTCGGGCATCGGCGCCTATGTGGGCCGCACCATGGGCGTCACGGCGGCGGACTTCGACGACGACGGATGGGACGACATCTACGTTGCCAACGACCGCACGGAGAACTTCCTCTTCCACAACAAGCATGACGGAACCTTTGAGGAGATTGCCAACGATACCGGCACGGCCTTCGGACAGAATGGCGAATCCACTTCGTCGATGGGGCCGGTGTTTGCCGACTTCGAGGGCCGCGGCGTGCTCGATCTGTGGGTCACCGACGGCCACTACAACCGGCTATCTGCGTAACACAGGCAAGCAGGGCTTCGAAGACATGGGCGCGTCCAACGGCGTCTCGCAGACCAACGCGCAATACGTCAGTTGGGGCACGGGCGTCTACGACTTCGACAACGACGGACTGCTCGACATTCTCATCTTTCACGGCGGCCTGATTCACCTGATTCCGCAGGAGCACACGCTGTTTCGCGGACTGGGCGACGGGCAATTCGCCGATGTTTCGCGCGAGGCCGGGCCGGTGCTGAGCGAGCGCACCACGGCGCGCGGCGCCTGCTTTGCCGACTACGACAACGACGGCAAGGTCGATGCCTTCGTGGTGAATCTGGGCGCCAAGGGAACGCTGGTTCACAACGTCTCGACCAATACCGGCCACTGGATCGCGATCAAGCTCGACGGGCACGAAAGAGCAATCGCGACGGCATCGGCGCGCGCGTCGAAGTCTTCGCGGCGGGCAAGCGGCAGACGGCGGAGCGCGTGGCGGGCTCGGGCTATCTCTCGCAGAACGACGGCCGCCTGCACTTCGGACTTGGCGCCGCAACTACCGTGGACAAGATCATCGTTCACTGGCCCAGCGGGCGCGAGCAGACGCTGGAGAAGCTGAGCGTCGACCGCGTGCTCACGGTCGAGGAGCCGAAAGGGGAGACAGCAGTGAGCCAACGCCTCAAAGCCGCGGTGCGGCACTGGTGCTTGCGGCCTTGCGGCGCGTCGTTGCTGGCCGTCGCGCATCTGGCCCGGCATCGATCGTCCGGTGCACGCGCGATCAGCGAGCGAGGCTCTGGACTACGCCTCGCCGCTCGAGTTGCTGTTCTCGCCGGACGGCGCGCGGCTCTACGTGCTCTGCCAGCAGAGCGAAGAGGTGCGCGTGCTGGATGCGGCGACTTATGCGGTGATCAAGAAGATCGCGTGGGCCACGTGCCGCGCGGCTTTTCGCTCTCGCCCGACGGCGCTCGGCTGTTCGTGACCAACTCCTGGGACGACACGGTCTCGGTGATCGATACGCGCACGCTCGCAGTGATGGCAACCTGGCCGGTGGGCGCGGAGCCTTCGAGCGTGGTCGAGGATCGCGCGGGCAAGCAGCTCTTCGTGGCCAATCGCATCTCCAACGACGTGGCGGTGCTCGATGCGCAGACGGGCGCGGAAGAGAAGCGGCTGCTGGCGGGACGCGGCGCAAGCTACATGACGCTCTCGCCCGATGGAAGCCGCATCTACGCGACGCATGTCTATCCGAATCCGTCGCGCGTGCGCACCGCGTTGGACAATCGCACTGCGCCTGAGTCGGAGATCACGGTGATCGACACGGCGCGCGCCGTGGTCGTCGATCGCATTCCGCTGCACTCGATCGCCGGCGTCTTTCATCTCGCGTTCTCCGCCGACGGGCGCCTGGGCGCGGTGGCGGAGTTCCATCCCAAGAATCTTGTTCCGCTGGCGCATCTGGAGCACGGCGGCGCATTCGCCGACACGCTCACGCTCTTCGGCGCGGATGTGGGCAAGCCGGTCGAGGTTCCGCTGGACGAACTGGAGCGCTACGCCTCGCGGCCCTTCGGCGTGGCGATTGCGCCGGATAAGTCGCGGATCTACGTCACCTGCGGCGGCTCCGAGATCGTCGCTCGTCATCGATATGCCGCGCCTGCTGCGCTTCATCCACTCGCATCCGCATCCTGAATCCGGCTCCTTCGACGCAGGATCTCGCGGCCAGCGCCAACTATGTGATCGCGCGCATCTCCGTGGGACACGATCCGCGCGGCCTGGCGCTCAGCCGCGACGGCCGCAGGCTGTTCGTTGCCAACCGGCTCGACGACACGATCAGCGTGATCGACACGCGCACCAATCGCGTGGCCTCGACCGATCACGCTGGCCGGGCCGAAGACAGCTCTCCGTGCTTCGCCACGGCGAGCAGACCTTCTATACCGCGCGCTATTCGTTCCAGGGACAGATCGGCTGCGCCAACTGCCACATCGACTCCACCTTCGACGGCCTCACTGGGACCTGGAGCCGGACGGCTTTGGCCGCGACATCGTGGACAACCGGCTGCTCGAAGACGTCAAGGACACCGAGCCCTACAAGTGGAATGGCGGCAATCCCAACATGCCCACCGAGTGCGGCCCGCGCACGGAGAAGTACTTCTGGCGCTCGGAGAATTACGACGACCTGACGCTTGCCGATCTGGTCGATCTATATTCGCAGCCTGCCGCCCCGGCCCAACCGCTGGCGGCTGCCGGGTGGCGAGCTCACGCCGGCGCAGGAGCGCGGCAAGGCGCTCTTCGAGCGCGCGGTCGACAAGTTCGGCAAGCCGATCCCGGAGAGCAACCGCTGCTCCTATTGCCACAGCGGCCCCAAGGGCACCAACCAGAAATCCTTCGACGTGGGAACAAAAAGGCCACCGACAATTCCGGACTGCTGAAGACGCCGCAGCTTGACCAACATCGCGCTCACCGCGCCCTATCTGCACGACGGCTCGGCGCGCACGCTGGAAGAGATCTGGACCGTCTTCAACCCCGAAGACAAGCACGGACGCACCAACGACCTGACCAAAGATGAACTCAACGACCTGATCGAGTATCTGAGGACGCGATGAAGAAGCTGCATCATGACCGCAGTGCTGTTGGTTGCCGCTTCGCATTGCGTCTGCCGCGCAGGCTGTCCACGCCGACCCAGGTGCTCGCTGCGCCGCAGGCGCGTCGGCCGCACCGCAGGTGCTGCCGCGCTTTCGCTTTGAAAACTTCACCACCGCCAACGGCCTGCCCGACAATCACGTCTTCGCCGTGCTGGTGGATGGAGACCGCATCTGGGCCGGCACGGACAACGGCCTGGCGCTCTACGAAAACGGCAAGTGGAAGACCTACACCACCAAGGACGGCCTGGCGCATCGCGCCGTGCTCTCGCTGGCTCTCGACAAGCGCACCGGCGACGTGTGGGCCGGCACCATGGGCGGCCTGAGCCGCATCTCCGGCGGGCGCATCGACACCTATACGCAATTGAACTCGGGCCTCAGCAACGACGTGGTCTACGGCGTTTCGGTCGAAGGCGAGAACGTGTGGGTGGCCACGGCTGCCGGCGCGTGCCGGCTCAATCTGCGCACCGGCCAGTGGTCGCTCTACAACGAGCGCAACACGCCCATGAACGAGATCTGGGTCTACGGCGTCTCCGCCACGCCGACCAAGGTCTACTTCGCCGTGTGGGGCAGCGGCGTTGCTTGAGTACGACCAGAAGACCGGCGCGCTGGGACAAGTACGACGACCCCGACGGCGAAACCGAGATGGTGCTCTTCAAGGATCAGGGTCTGATCCACGAGATTGTCACTTCGGTCAGTTATGTGGACAATATCGTGTGGGCGGCCACCTACTTCGGCGACAGCCGCTACGATGGCCGCTACTGGCACAACTTCCTGACCAAAGACAGCGGGCTTCCCTCGAACTTCACCAACACGGTCAAGGGCGTGGACGCGAATCGATGCCTGGTTCGGCACCGACAAGGGCCTGGCCTACTACGACGGCGCGAACTGGGCCGTCTATCGCCCCTCGCTCACAGACGGCAAGCCGGAGATGACGGTGCGCGACGCACAAGGCAAGGTCACGCCGGTCGCCGTCACCACCGCGCCGGCCCACAACTACATTCTCGGCATCGACTTTCAGGGCAACGATATCTGGGTCGCCACCGCCAAGGGTTTAAGCCACGGAATTCGACAAAAACAATAAGTCAATAAGGAGCAGCAATCATGAATGCATTTGCAGAAATTCTGGAAACCATCGCACACGCGCCGATCGAAAAGCGCGCGATCACCAATCACGGCGTGCTCAACGAGGCCTATGCCTACGCCAAGCCGAGTTCGTTTTCGCGCGGCATGCGGATCGACCTCGGACGGCGTCGCCATCCTGCTGATCTCGGGCACGGCTTCGATCGACGAGCACGGCGTGAGCGTCCACATCGGCGACTTTTCCGCGCAGTTGCGGCGCACCTTTGACAACATCACCGGCCTGCTTGAGACCGAAGGCTGCACCTGGCACGACATCGTGCGCACCACCTGCTACCTGCGCGACATCGATCGCGACTACGATGTCTTCAACGCCGAGCGCACGGCATTCTTCAAGGAGCAGGGGCTCGATCCGCTGCCCGCTTCCACCGGCATCCAGGCGCATCTCTGCCGGCCCGAACTGCTCATCGAAATCGAGGCCATCGCCATGTTCCGCACGGACAAAGGATCGGCCGGCAAGGAGTAGTCGTCATGCGCAAGGGATGGTTGTTGGTTGTGGCCTGCATGTTCGGAGCTTTGAATCTCGTCGCGCAGGATTCGGGCCAGTATTCGAGCCAGGCCGCGGTCCAGGATGAGAGTCCTGTCACTGTTACGGGCAAGGGCGCGTGCGAGTGTGGCGCGCATCCGCCGCGGCCGCCGAAGGATCGCGCGGTCGAGCCCTATGCCGGCGAGCCTGCCGACCTGAGCCCGTATGCGAAGTTTGCCGCGCCATACGACCTCAACTACACCCATCCCAACATCTACTCCGGCGCGGCACGGGACATTCCCGAGCCGAAGGACTTGACCGAAGTTCGCATCGGCTTCTTCGGACCGATCGAGCACAATCCTGAATCGGTCTTCGGCCTGCGCATGTTGCACGGCGCGCAACTGGCCATCGAGAAGCCAACGCGCGCGGCGGCTACGGCGGCAAGCCATTCCGGCTGATGCTGCACAACGACTACGACAACTGGCAGGCGAAGACGGTCTATGGCGAAGACCGGCCCACCGACCCAACCATCTGGGGCTCGGCGTCAAATGAAGTTGTGAAGATGGTCTACGACGACCAGGACTGGGCGATCTTCGGCTCCATCAGTTCCGAGTCCACGCACATCGCTTTGCGCGTGGCTCTGCGCGCTGAGATTCCCATCGTCAACTCGGCCTCGACCGATCCCACGATTCCCGAGACCTACATTCCGTGGTACTTCACCGATCTTCAGGATGACCGCGTGCAGTGCCTCACGCTGGCGCGCCGCATCTTCACCGAACTTGGCTTGAAGCGCGTGGCGATTCTCCGGGTCAACAACCGCTACGGCCGCTTCGGCGTCATCAAGCTTCGCGACGCATCGCGCCGGCTCGGCCACCCAATCGTCATCGAGCAGAAGTATCTTGCCCGGCGATACGGATTTTTCCAAGCAGTTGCAGGTGATTCGATCTTCGCGCGCCGATGCCATCGTGCTGTGGGCCGATGAAGCGCAGGCTGCCGGAATCCTGAAGCAGATGCGCGCTGCGGGAATGAAGCAGCGCGTCTTTGGCGCCTATCGCACGCTCGGGCCCGAGCTGCTTGCCCAGGCCGGAGATGCAGCCGAGGGCTTCGAGGCTGTCTTCCCTTACGATCCAACGCGCAACGATCCGAAGCTGGCTCGAGTTCAACCAGCGCTTTGAGACGCGCTTCCACGAGAAGCCGGAGCAGTTCGCCTCACTCGCCTATGACGCGATGAACGCGCTGCTTGATTCGATCTGCAAGGCCGGCCTCAATCGCGCGCGCATTCACGACGCGCTTGCCAACATCGAGCAGTACGACGGCGTAACCGGACACATGATCTTCGATCCCAATCAGAAGAATGTGGCGCCGATGTATCTGGGCACGGTGCATAACGGCGCTGTGACGTATCGCGTTGCGACGATGGAAAAGCCACCTGCGGTGCCGGCAGACGCCTGCGGCGCGGCAGCGACATCTGCAGCGCACGCAGATGCACCATATGCGCGAGTGGGCGAAGATGGCGTCGATTACGCCGGTCCGCATCAAGCCGATCTACCGTCCGGACCGGTTCGCATAGTTCTCTTCGGGCCGCACGCAGCGGAGGTCGCGCAGTCGGCCGATGTGCAGGCTGAGTTGGCATGCCGCCGCAGCAAAGGGGCGCGCGTGGAAGATCGAGCCCATAGCCAGCGATCAGAATTGGGGCGCGGCGTCGACTCAACTGGTTCACGCACTGATGGACGAGCATGCTCTGGCGATCATCGCGCTCGACCGCGCCGCGGCTCACCTCTCCGAGCAGTTGGCGCTCAAGGCCTTTGTGCCTGTGGTCGCTTTGAGCAACGACAAAAAACTGACCTCGACCAACATTCCGTGGATCTTTCGTCTGCCGCCCGAGACCACTCCAGCCGCGGCGCTCAACTTGCTTGAGACGGCCGCTGTTCGCAGCGGAGCCAATGCAGAGCGCTTACGGGACGTGCTGGCATCAGGAGACTCATTTGCCGGAGTCGCGTTTCTGCCGACCGGCGAGCCGCGCCAACACAACTGATCTTCGCAATCATTCCTCGGCCAGTTCGTAAGGAATGCCGAATCGCCCAATCTGAATCAACGCCTTGTCGGCCGGAGGCCAGATGTGCAGGCTCTCCACGCGGCTCGATCCCGCGATCCGGCGCGCCTCCGCGGTTCCAACCGGAGTGCCGCTAGCGGATTTGTAGAAGTGCACGCTCAGCACATTGCCTCCCTGCGCCCGCGTCCATCCGAAGACATATTCTCCCGGCTTCAGCGCAACTCCACCGATCCGGATCGGCGCCTGCACGATCAGGTAGTGCGAATATTTTCCCTCCGCGGAGTAGCCGGCCGTGAGCAGAACGACGCCGGCGATGAAGTGGCCGTGGCCGTCCACGATGCCGGAGGCGGTGCGCATCTCGGTCTCGATGTGCTCCTTTTCCACCTGCGCCCGCGCCGGCAGCAGCGACGCAAGCTCCGCATCCGTAGCTTGCCTCCATCCCGTCTTTTGCGCCTGCGCAAACGGAGACAAAAGCAGCAGAAAAATTCCGCAAAAAATCAGTTTTTGTATCAGTCTTTGGTTCATGGCTTCGGCTTCCTCAGGGATTCGAGCGTAACGAGGCCGCGTTGGATTGCGGCCGTGGCCGCCTGTGTACGATCCGTCACGCCCAGCTTGCCCAGCAGGCTGTTGATGTGAGTCTTCACTGTAGCCTCAGAAATCTCCAGCTCGACCGCGATCTCCTTGTTGCTTTTGCCGTGCACAATCTGCTCCAGCACGTCGAACTCTCGCGGCGTCAGCTCTTCGGTGCCCATCCGCTCCGCCAGCTTCTCCGCAATCGCCGGAGGGATGTGGGACCGCCCCGCATGTACCGTGCGAATGGTCGCAATCAACTCCTCCGTGGTCATGCCCTTGAGCAGATAGGCGCGCGCGCCGGCCTGCAGAGCGCGATAGATGTCCTCGTCGCCGTCGTAAGTGGTCAGCACGATGAAGCGCGCCTGCGGCGTCTCCATGCGGATGCGCTCGATCACCTCGACGCCGCTCAGCCGCGGCAGCCGCAGATCGACGAGCGTGATATCCGGCTGGTGCTTGCGAAATTGCGCAATGGCCTCCACGCCATCCGCGGCCTCGCCCACAACCTCCAGGCCATCCACGACGTTCAGCAGCGCCACCAACCCCTGGCGCACCACGTGGTGATCCTCCACGACCAGCACGCGAATTGATTCCTTGGTCACTTTTACTCCTTCGATTGCTCTCTCTCGTGTTTCGCCGGCGTCGCCTGCAGCCGGACCGTAGTTCCAATCCCGGGCTCGCTCGTCACCTCAAGACTCCCGCCGATGGCCGCGGCCCGCTCTCTCATTCCGGTCAGCCCAAAGTGCCCCGGCTGCTGTTCCGACTCCGCGTCAAATCCACGCCCATCGTCCCGCACCTCCAGCGCAATCTCCTCCGGCCCATACTCCAACTGGACAGACAGATGCGTGCGCCCCGGCGTGCCTCTTCACATTATGGATGGCTTCCTGAGCCACGCGCAGAAACTCCTGCTCCGTGTCCGGAGGCATAGGCCGATAAGCGCCAAAGATGCTGAACTTGGCCTCCAATCCGTGCTTGCCTTCGGCCTCCACCATGCGGCGCAGGCGAACCGGCAGCGTCGTCTCGCCCGAGTCCTGCGAGCGCAGCGCCCAGATCGATTGGCGCGCGTCGGCCAGCCCCTCGCGAACGTAGCCGCGGGTTAGATCCAGGTGCTTCTCCGCGGCCTCTGACTTCTTGTGCCGCAGCAGCTCCGCCAGCACCTCCAACTGCACCGAGATGCCCACATAGCCCTGCGCCAGCGTGTCGTGAATCTCGCGCGCGATGCGGTTGCGCTCGCCCAGCACGGCGCGGAACTCGCCCTCAGCCCGCCGCAGCCGCAGCCGCAGCAGCAGCACAATCATCCCGGCCACAGCCGCCAGCAGCAGCGCATAGAACCAGATGGTCTGATAGAAGTGCGGCCGCAACTCGAAGGTGAGCGCCGCGCCCTCTGTGTTCCAAAGCCCGTCGTTGTTGGCCGCCTGCACGCGGAAGGTGTAACGTCCCGGCCGGAATGTTGGTGTAATAGGCAGAGCGGCGCGTGCCGGCCTCAGTCCAGTTGCGGTCAAAGCCCTCCAGCATGAAGCGATAGCGCACCTTCTGCGGCGCGGTAAAGCTCAGCCCCGCGTAGTCGAATTCGAAGTGGACATGACCCGCCGCAACTCTCAACGAAGGGCCCGTTGCATGCAGCGTCTGGGCAACGTCGTCCACGGCAAAGCGCTCCAGCGCCACCGGCGGCGGAACCGTGTTGACCGGGAAGTGCGCCGGATCGACCTCGACCAGCCCCTTGGGCGTGGCAAACCAAAGATGCCCGTCGTGCGAGCGCCAGGCCGAAGGGTGGCTGTTGGTGGCCGTCTCCCGGCTGCGCAGCCCATCCGCCGCGCCGAACTCCATCCAATGCGAACACCCGCTCCCCTGCATCCCAACACTCATCCGAGTGCAATCGCAGCGCGCGATACCGTTCGCGGTGGCGAACCAGAGATGGCCGATCCCGTCGTCCAGAATTGCGTGGATCGTCGTCCGGTCGAGGTTGGCCGGATTGAGGCCGTCGTGCGTCTCGGCGATAAAGCGCTGCCCATCCCACAGGTTCCACCCGTGATCCTGTGTGCCGATCAGCAGCGTGCCGTCATCGCGCGGCAGCAGAGCCGTCACCACATTGCTTGAGAGCCCGTTCGCAGTCGTGTAGTTGGTAATCGTGCCCCCGTGGAGCCGCGACAACCCTGCATAGGTCGCCACCCACAGATCGCCTTTGGAGTCGCGCGCCATCGCGCCCACCAGGTCGCTGCCCAGTCCGTTGGCGCTGCGTAAAGGTCTCCATGTGCATTGCCGAGTCGGAACTGCTCAGACCGCTTGCTCCGCTCGTCCAGTGCGTCAGTCCGCGCCGCGTGCCAATCCACAGCGAGCCATCGGCGTCCGCGTGAAGAGAGCGGATGAAGTCGTCCGGCAGCCCATCCGCCGAGGTAAATGCATCGATCCGGCCCCCGCGAATCCGGTTCAGTCCATCCGGTGTTCCGACCCAAAGCGTCGCCGTTGGGCGCGGCGGCCAGCGAGAGAATCACGTCGCTCAGCAGCCCGTCGCGAACCGTGTAGGTCTTGACCAAGGCGGTCTTTGACTCCGATCCCGTTGTACGGGTGGCGTTATGCATCGCCGGGTGCCCCACCCTCGCCACGTCGTTGTTGTTGTGGCTAGGGTGGGTTTCCATTGCTGGATTGCTTTCCGGGCGCATCGCATTCAACCCGCTGCCATTCGTTCCCACCCAGAGCGTACCCGCCTTGTCCTCGACCACGGCCGTCGTCGCGTCGGAACTGAGCCCCTCGCGCGCGCCAAGTGTCCGGAATCGCTGATCGCGCAGGATGTGCAGTCCATCAGCCTCTGTCCCCACCCAGAGATTGCCTTCGCGGTCCTCCATCAGCGACAGCACCGACGCCGTCGCTAGCGGATCGGTGACTGGCAACAGTTGCACTTGCATCATCCGTCTAATCGCTCTGACTCCGTTGTTACTCGCCAATCCAATTGATGCTGCCTTTCGCGGTCGGCTAAACGAGCGACCTGAATGCGACTGCCAGGAATAGCTCCTTCGGCCTTGATCTGCTCAGGATCGTCGTATCCGACTTCCGGACTTCCGGCCAACAGAAGACGCGCTATCTTGCTTCGCGATTACGCCAGCCGATTCGACTCGCTGTCTCCACTGACCGAGTTCAAAAGCCAGAAATACTCCGACTCCAGTCCTTGGGAAACCTGCTTGTGCCGCAAGTCGGGCCGCTCCATTGCTTCTCGTCGCCAATCTGGCGTACGCCGACCCAAGCGCTGCTTCCCACAGCTTGCCTCGTCCGCTCCGTGAAATTACTGTCCCAAGCCGGCAATCCTCCGTGCCGGCCAAATCGCTCCCCGTTCTGCCGCACCAAGCCAAGTCCGTCATAGACCCACACCAAGCCCCATTGATCCCCGCCGAGCGCACGAATACCGTTTCTCCGGCAACCCATCCTTAGTAGTAAACGCAGTGACAACTCCATCCTTCCACCGCGCCAGCCCCTCGCTGGTGCCAATCCACAGCGCCCCGTCGCGAGTCGCCAGCAGGCAGCGCACATCGTTGCCCGGCAGCGCAGGAGTGGAATTTTTGTCGAAGACCTGAAAGCCGTTGCCATCGAAGCGAACGAGCCCCACCTCGGTTCCCAGCCAGACAAAGCCGTCGCGCGTCTGCACTAGCGCCTGCACCGTATTCTGCGGCAGGCCATTCTCCATGACCCACGTCTGGCGGCCGTAGTTGGCCAGTGGAGTGGAAGGCTCAAGCGCGAGGCTGGGCAGACCGCAGCCCATCAGCGTCATCATCGCCAGCGTGCCATAGAGCACAGCAGCCCGATGACTTCCGCCGCGCAACCAGCACAGCCGGGCGGCCCCTCCTGATTCTTCCCTCGAATTGGTCTTGTTCCGAGCCACGAGATCGTGGGCAGCTTTCATCAAACAGAGTCTGGTAGCGCAAATACCGCTCATCTCCACATTAATTGGACGAATGCGCGAATGCATAGAAAGAAAAGAAGATAATCGCAGCGAATGCTATCGCTCGGTCTCCACCTATTGATGGACTTCAGTCTCACTCGAAGGGCTCAAGACACTGCGGTTCCCAGCCGATACTCTATGCATGTCTCGTGGATTTGCCTCCAACTAGACAAGTCGATCTTAGTTTGACTTTCGGGTGGCCGCCCATCTCGCTGGGTCGCCACCCGATCTTTTTTGAGGGTGCGGCGCAGCCCGCTCATGCCAGCCATCCCCATCCGGTTCCGCCTCAGTGCTTGTCTGCCTTCGCCGCGGGCGCCGTAACTGGAGCCTCGACCGGACACGGCGCGTTGCCGCAGAGCGCCCCTGTAATTCCCTGACCCTCGGTAATCGTATAAATGCGGTCCACCGCCGGCAGCTTCACCGTCTCCTTTGCTCCCGAAGGCCAGTGAATCTCGGCGCTTCCCGCATTAGTCGCATCGCCCAGGCCAAAGTGTACCCGCATATCATTTGAAGATAGATAACTGCCGCCGCTCAGAACGTCTCCGCGTTGCCGCATGCCATCTGCCGCAAGATAGACAGTCGCTCCAACCGCATCGCGCGGGCTCTTCGGCCCTCCAATGAGCCTCATTTCAACCCAATGATGATGATCCGCGCTCACGTTGCGAAGCAGCACCGGCACGCCATCCATATTATTGATCACTACGCTGATCTTGCCGTCGTTGAAGATATCGCCGAAGGCTGCGCCGCGCCCAACGCTGACAACCGCAAGCCCTGTTCCTTCGACCGCCGGAACTAACTCGAACTTCCCATTTTTCAAGTTATGATAAAGCAGCGGGCGCTCGGCATAACTCGTTCCCCACTCCGCGTGCTTATCCACCTCCGGATAGACGTGCCCATTGATAATCAGCAGATCCTTCCATCCATCATTGTCATAGTCAAGAAACCCGTCGGCAAAACTGACAAATGGAATCGAGGCCTCCGCGATGCCCGCCTGATAACTCACATCCGTAAAGAACCCTGTTCCGTCATTCTGAAAAAGAACGTTGTAGTCATCGGCAAAGGTAGTGTTAACCAGGCTCAGATGCCCATTGTTCTCGTAGTCCCCGGCCGCAATGCCCATATTCGCGACCTCGCGGCCATCGCTGTTGAGCGCATAGCCGCTCGTATAACTCTCATCCTCAAAGGTTCCATCTCCCTTGTTCATGTAAAGATAGTTGGGCGTGGAATCGTCGGCTACCAGCAGGTCCGGCTTGCCGTCTCCGTTCACATCCACAAACAGCGATCCCAGCCCGTAGTAGCCGTTGGGATCGTCCACACCCAACTTCTTGCTGACATCGGTAAATGTCCCGTTCCCATTGTTATGAAAGAGGTGGTCGTGCTCGCCCTTAAGGCCGCGCGGGCCGCACATCACCTGCACTCCGCGATACTGGCAGAATGCGAAGTTGACCGCCTTGTCCCGGAATATGGCGGATTGGTCAAGTCCATTTGAGCGTAACCGTCCACAAATAAGTCCAGCCGCCCATCGCCGTCATAATCGCCAAAGGTCGCGCCAGTCGACCATGTGCCGATTGTGACTTCGGCCTTTTCCGCGACATCGGTGAAGGTTCCGTTGTGATTGTTATGGTAAAGCCGGTTCTTTCCGTAGTTAGTCACGTATAAGTCAGGCCAGCCGTCGTTGTCGTAATCGCCCACCGCGCAACCATAGCCCCAGCGGTCATTAGCTAACTCCGGCCTTCTGAGTTACATCGGTGAAGGTGCCATCGTGATTGTTACGAAACAGAGCAGCGTGCGGCGGGGCGGCTTTGCCGTCGAGCGCATCGTAAGTCGAGCCGTTCACAAGATAGATATCAAGCCAGCCGTCATTGTCATAGTCCAGCAGACATACGCCCGGACCCTTGGCTTCGAGAATAAGGCGTTTCTCCGGAGTGCCGGCCGTGTGATGCCAGTGCGCGAGTCCAGCGGTCCCGGCAACGTCCTGAAAGATGATGGGGCCGGTCTTGACAAAGCCGCCCGCGGTGATCGGCCGGTGCTGACTGTCAAACTCAGCCTTCTGCGGACCGGCATTCGCCATTCCGGTCTGAGCTGGCGGCATCCCGCCTTGCTGCTCTTGCTGCGCGGCTAACGGCATCGAAGCCGAAAAAGAAATCAAAAAAGTACAAGCGACAAGCGCGGCCAACGATCCGAAATTGCGAGACAAGGAGAGTCCTCCACAACTCAAAGTGTATCGCAACCGGGGCTTCCATTCAGGTCTCTACTGCTGCATCTTTTCCTGTCGCGGCGCACCCAAACCGGTTGTGAAATAGCTTCTAGTACCATGACCGCATGATTTTGTAATCGCAGGAATGTAGCGCCGGTCTCCAGACCGGCTGTCGTGCGGGCGTCCACGCCCGCACTTGTCCGAGAATGATTACCGAACCATGCGGTATGAGCACGAGAATAGATATCCAGCCAGCCGTCTTTTTTATGTCGATGAGGCCTATGCCCGATCCGTTGGCTTCAATGATGAACTTCTTTTTCCGGCGTGCGCGGCGAGATATTCAGGACTCATCCGAAAGGTGGAGAGTCTCCGTCGGCGTTGTAGCGTGTCAGTTGGCGATTAGCTGGCAGGTTCCCGGCGCAGTTGTTCAGTCGAATGACCCTGAGCTTCCCCGTTCGGGTTGCTCGAATCTTGCGTGTACTTCCTCACGCCTCGCGTTCTGATCAGCTTCTCAGTCCGGCAGACAGAGCATCTCCACGGATAATAGCCAAAGAGCGGAGCCAGCTTGACGCGCAGGAAACCTTCCCGCTTGATCCGGCGCATTCTATGGCTTTGACATGTCGGACACACCATCCGCGATGACTCCCCCGAGGCAAGAAATGTAGGTCGAAAATCCATTATATGAAGCGAATCGGCCCACAAACCCTCCAACCGCGAAGTATTCTCTGCGGACGGGACTCGAAGGTAATTTCATCGCGCGCATACTGGTCACCAGCGCTTAGCGCGGTCGATGAAGCCTGCTTTCTTGACGTGCCCCTTGCCGCTCTGCTCTACTCAAATCAACCGGATGCGCACCTTCACCGCCAACGCGAGTTTCTCTTCGATCCTGCGCATCGCCATGCCTATTCCCGCCATGCGAATTAGTAACACAAATGCGCGCGCGGGAACTGAAGCCTGACGAACCGGAAAAGCAGCACTGCACCACCCAGGCCACCACCCGCGAACGCGGCTGGTGGTTTTTTATTTTCTGTCCACCTTGAATCTCTCAATCGATTCGTTTTTGCCCAGTAAAAGGAGGAGCATCTTGGAATCCGTCACCCTCAACAGCATCCAGGCGGCGCGCGCGCGCATCGGTGAAGCCATCTACGTCTCGCCCTGTCAGCTCTCGAGCGACCTCTCAGACTTCGCCGGCTTGCCGCTGCATCTGAAGCTGGAGAACCTGCAACGCACCGGCTCATTCAAGGAGCGTGGCGCGCTCAACAAGCTGCTCACTCTCAGCCAGGCCGAGCGCGAGCGCGGCGTCATCACCGCCAGCGCCGGCAACCATGCCCAGGGCGTCGCCTTCCATGCGGCCAACCTCGGCATTCGCGCGCAGATCGTGATGCCTCTCGCCACGCCGCAGATCAAGGTCGGAGCGACGCGCGGCTTCGGCGCCGAGGTCTTCCTCCACGGCGCCAACTACGATGAAGCCTGCGACGAAGCTCTGCGCATCTGCCGCGAAGAGAGCCGCACCTTCATCCATCCCTTTGACGATGCTGAGATCATCTCCGGCCAGGGCGCCATCGGCCTCGAACTCCTCGAACAGGTCCCCGGCCTCGAAGCCGTCGTCGTACCCATCGGCGGCGGCGGACTCATCGGCGGCATCGCCTGCGCGCTCAAAGAGACCAACCCCGGCATTCGCGTCATCGGCGTCGAGCCGGAGAAGCTGCCCTCCATGCTCCGCGCCCGCGAAGCCGGCCACCCGGTTACCATCGCCACCGAGGCCACCATCGCCGACGGCATCGCTGTGCGCCGCGCAGGGGACCTGACGCTGCCGCTGATCAACCGTTACGTCGACGAGATTGTCACGGTGGATGACGAAGAGATCGCCAGCGCCATCCTCATGCTTCTGGAACACGAGAAGACCCTGGCCGAAGGCGCTGGTGCGGCAGCCCTGGCCGCTCTGCTTCAGTCCAAGACCGATCTGCGCGGCCGGCGCACCGTGGTGCTGGTTTCCGGCGGCAACATCGACGTGACTCTGCTGGCCAAGATCATCGAGCGAGGCCTGGTCAAAGATGGCCGCCTGCTGCGCATCCGCGTCCATCTGCAGGACCGCCCAGGCGCATTGCTGGCGCTCACGCAGGTTCTTGCCCGCGAGCGCGCCAACATTGTCGAAACCATCCACAATCGCTCCTACTACGGCGTCAGCCTCGGCGAAACCGTGATCGACGTGACCCTCGAGACCCGCGGCGCGGCCCACATCACCGCCATCAACAACGCCCTCGGCGAGGCTGGTTTCCTCTTCGAGCGCATCCAATAGAGATGAGGCCCGCGCCTTGAGCACAGGTGAGAGGTCGCACCAGGGCAATCGCATGAAGGAGCTTTGCTAATCAGGCCGGTTCGATTTGGCGCCTCAACCCTCTAGCGTCCCGGAGGGACAGCAGGAGAATAGCCCAGGACAAGCGAAGCGCAGTCCTGGGAGCCCGCCAACCAAATCCCCAAGAGCCCCGTCGGGGCGACGCGAACCCAGAGCGTTGTCTGCCCGGCGCTGTTCATGCGATTGCCCTGGAGGTCGCACTCACTCCCCCCGAAACGCCCCGCCATTTGCTATACTTGTTGAGTTCACCACAGTGCGGAGGTGGCGAAATTGGCAGACGCACCAGCTTGAGGTGCTGGCGCCTGAAAGGCATAGGGGTTCAAGTCCCCTCTTCCGCACCAATTTCTCTCTTCCGGTCAGCCGGGCTGACCTCAGAAAGCAGCTTCACAGATGCATATTCTCTTCTATTTCGTCATTGCTTTGCACATCCTTGTGTGCCTTTTCCTGATCGGCGTCGTCCTCCTGCAGCAGGGCCGCTCGGCCGACCTGGCAGGCGCCTTCGGCGGCCAGGGCTCTCAGACCGCCTTTGGCCCCCGCGCCGCCGCCAACGTCCTCACCCGGCTCACCACCTGGTCGGCTGTCATCTTTATGTGCACTTCGATCACCCTGACCATCCTCTATGAGCGTGGTGGAACCACTTCGCACTCGGTGCTCGCGAACACCAAGTCCGCGCCAGTCTCCGCTCCCGCCAAGTCCGGCAAGTAGAGCCTAAGACCTTCCTTAGCAAAGAGATATAGCAGAGACGGCAGGCCACATGGCCTGCCGTCTCTGCTTGGCGTCGATGGCCGAATGATTCGGTTTGCTCGCCCTCGGCGATCCCGCGGGTCAAGCGTAAAATGGGGTATTCCCCAGGCTGCGAAAGGACTCCAGCACGACATGAACAAGCTCGAAGAGCTAACCGCCAAGCGCAAACGCGCCCATGCCCAGTTGTTGGCTGCCAAGTCGAAGGTCTACGAAGGTTTTCTCGCCATGGAAAAGGCGGCCTACTGCGATGGCGCTCTGCCCAAAAAGCAAAAAGAACTGATCGCCGTGGGCATCTCCGTTGTGAAGAACTGCGAGTCCTGCATGCAATGGCATATCGAGCAGGCGGCAGCCGGAGGAGCAACCTTCGAGGAGCTGCTCGAAGCCATCGAGGTCGGCATCGAGATGGGCGGCGGTCCGGCTACGGTCTCGGCTCGTTTTGCGCTCGAAGTCATCGAGAGCCTGGGACTGAAGCCGCGTTAGCTCTCCTTGCGGTAGAGCATATCGCGGATGGTTCGCCGCCGCGCTTCATTCATTTCGCTCTCCGCCTTGCGGGCGTCTGCGTCCAGATGGAGCTTTTCGGCAGGTCCGTCGGCTTCCGGCACACTGCACGCGGGGCACCGGTTGGCAAATCCGGGCTTATCCGGCCTCAGTTCGAACTCTTCCGAGCAAATCACGCACGTTTTGATAGGAAAAGCCATACATATCCATGATAAAACAGAAGAATTTTCGCCGTCCATTCGGCCATTACGCCGCGTCCCAAAAATCACTTCGCGGCCTCCTCTGGCCATGCAAACTTTTCCGCCGGGCACGCGTTTTTCATCTTGCCCTGATTGACCGGCTCACCCCGGCGGGTTGAGGATAAAGATTGAGCCCGTTTGCTTTACCCAAGAGAGGAGCTGTCTCCATGTCACAGGAATTCGACTCGCAGCACGGAAGCGCGAATCCAGCCAGCCCCAATCGGTCCGAACAGTCTGCCGCCGAGGCCGCCGAGGACTTGCACGAAGATCGTCGAGATGGTTGCCGCCGGACTCTACAACCTTTCCTCCATGCTGGTGGGCGAGGGCGAGGACAGTGAACGGCTGGTGGAGACGGCCATCGCCAATGCGGAGATCTCCGTCTGCCAGAACCCGCAGGAGGCGATCGAGAGCAGTCGGCGCGCGCTCTCGGCGGCTGCTCTCGATCTGCTGGCCAAACGCGATCCAGGCAGCCTGGCCGCGCCTGTGGGCCTCGCGCCAGCCTTGACCTGCATCGAAGACGACGATCTTGCCTCAGCCGGCATCTCTTCTGAAGAACTGGCGCGCATGATCTCCGGTCCGGATCGCGACCGTGTGCAGAAGTGGCTGGCAAGCCTGCCTGGGTGGATGCGAACTGTCTTTGTACTGCGTGCGGTGGCAGGCTTCCGCGCAGCCCAGACGGCCGAATTGCTCAATGCGCACGGCGGCCCGCGAGCTACGGATTGGAGCCCCGAGGCAGCGCGCGAGGTCTTTCGCCAGGGACTTTGCTCACTCGCCTCGCAACTGCTTCACGCCTCGGCCGAGCGCTGACCGGCGCCAACTGCCGGTTCCTTCGTTACACTAGATAGTAGAACCCTGCCACCCGTTCTTCGCATCCATGAGATGTGGAGTTTTTTGGCTTTGAGCTCTAAGTGAGAGTCGATCGATCTTGATGTCCTCAATCTTTTCCAGTAACAACTCGATTCGCGCGCTGGCGTTTTGCATGGCGGCGCTGCTCCCCTGCGGGCTGGCGGCCCAGATTGCCGCCCCGGCTCCAACGCAGTCCGCGTCTCCCTTTCAGGGAAGCGTCGCGCAAGGCGAGGTCTCGGCGCAGCCGGTCAATCTCACATTGGACGACGCCATCCAGCGCGGTCTGCGGACCAACCTGGGCGTCATTCTCAGCGGCACGCAGACAGCAGCGGCGCGCGGCGCAGCGGCTCAGCCAGTTGCAGGCCCTGCTGCCCTCGGTAGACTTCAAGGCCACGGAAGCCGTGATGCAGAGCGATCTGCCCGCCGAAGGCCTGCGCATTCCCGGCTTTCCCAAGATCATCGGGCCTTTCGGATTTACCGATTTGCGCGCCACTCTGAGCTGGTCGCTGGTCGATGTCGCCTCGCTGCGCAACTATCTGGCCGCCCGCCACAACTTTGCCGCCGCAACGCTCTCGGCCCAGGACGCGCGCGAGCATGGTGGTGCTCGCCGTGGGCAACGCCTACCTGCTGGTTCTGGCCGATGAGAGCCGCGTCACCAGCGTGGAAGCGCAGGTTGCCACCGCAAAGATTTCGCTCGACCAGGCGGTCGCCAATCATCAGGCCGGCACGGCGCCGTTGCTCGATGAGCTGCGCGCCCGCGTCGACTACCAATCGCTCGAGCAGCAGTTGATCGTGGCCCAGAATGCTCTCGAAAAAGACAAGCTGGCCCTTGCCCGCACCATCGGCCTGCCCCTGGCGCAGAAGTTCACCCTGGCCGACAAGGCGCCCTACGCGGCCTTCGACCAGATCGATGTGAACGCCGCGATTCAGCCAGGCCCAGCCAACCGCAAAGATCTGGCCGCAATGGTCGAGCAGACCAAGGCCGCCGAGGAGCAACGCAAGGCGGCCACGGCCGCTCGGTTTCCGACGCTGAAATTCGATGCCGACTACGGCGACATCGGCATCAATGTGAGCCATTCGCACGGCACGGTGGAACGCCACCGGTACGCTGAGCGTTCCGGTTTTCAAGGAATTTGCCCTGCGCGGCGAGGCCCAACAGGCGCAGGCGCAGCTCGACACCGCGCAAGCTCAGTTGAGCGACAAGAATGCGCAGATGGAGGCCGATGTGCGCGACGCCCTGCTCGACATCGCCTCGGCGCAACAGCAGGTCGAGGTCGCACACTCGAGCGTAGACCTGGCCAATGAAGCACTCAACGAAGCGCAGCAGCGCTATGCCAACGGCGTCAGCGACAACCTGGCCGTCAGCCAGGCGCAGCAGTCCGTGGCCCAGGCCAACGACCAATATGTGACCAGCCTCTACCGGCACAATGTCGCCAAGCTCAGCCTGGCCCGCGCGCTGGGAGCGGCCGAGAACTACAAGAAATATCTGGGAGGAAAGTAAACGTGGCGGATTCAATCCCCAACAAAAGTTCAAAGCGATCCGAGCGAGGAAATTGAGAACGCGCAGCCGCCGTCGCGCCGCCGAGGCATCATCATCGTCGTCGTTGCGATTCTTGCGCTCGTCGCCCTTGGCCTCTGGTGGCGCTCCACCTTCACCGAAGACACCGACGACGCGCAGGTCAACGGCCACCTGATCCAGATCAGCTCGCGCATCGCCGGCCAGGTCGCCAAGGTCTACGTGGATGAAAACCAGTTGGTCAAGGCGGGCGATCTGATCGCCGAGCTCGATCCCACGCGACTACCAGGTTGCGGTCGAGAACGCCGAGGCCGCTCTGGCCAGCGCCAGGCCAACGCCGCCGCGGCCAGACGTCAATGTGCCCCTCACCACCATCAACACCGGCAGCAACCTGACCTCGGCCGACGCCGATCTGAGCGGCGCGCACGCCGCCGTGGCGCAGGCCGAGCAGCAACTTGAAGCCGCGCATGCCCGCGTGGCGCAGGCCGCAGGCCAACAACGTCAAAGCGCAGGCCGATCTCGAGCGCTACAAGCCGCTGGTCGAGAAGGACGTCATCAGCAAGCAGCAGTTTGACGCAGCCGTAGCCGCGGCCGACGCGGCCAAGGCCGCGCTCGCCGACGCCCACGCCAACAGAGCAGGCCGCCGAAGATGGCGTGCGCGTGGCCCGCGAGCGCGAGGCCGCAGGCCCAGGCCGGCTTGAAGTATGCGCAGACCGGCCCGCAGCAGGTCGCGGCGCAGAACGCCCGCGCCAAGCAGGCCGAGGCCCAGGTCGCAGCAGGCGCAGGCCCAGCTCGATCAGGCCAAGCTCAACCTCAGCTACACCAACATCGTCGCGCCCGAAGACGGCATCATCACCCGCAAAAGCGTCGAGATCGACCAGAACGTCTCCGCCGGCCAGAACCTGCTCACCCTGGTCTCGCTCGAAGATCATCTGGGTCACCGCCAACTTCAAGGAGACCCAGCTCCAGCACATGCCCGCCGGCCAGGCCGTCGAGATCCACGTGGACGCCACCGGCAAGACCTACTCACGGCAAAGTCACGCAGATCGGCGGCGCCACCGGCTCCGTGCTCTCGCTCTTCCCGCCGGAGAACGCCACCGGCAACTACGTCAAAGTGGTCCAGCGCGTCCCTGTCCGCATCGACTTCACCGACCTGGCAAACGAAGACCCCAACCACCAGCTCCGCCCCGGCCTCTCCGTCGAGCCCAAGGTGCGCGTGAAGTAGAGCGCTGCTTCGCGCGTTTTTTTGTAGGCTTCGTAGCGACGGCCTCGACCGTTCCTTAGAACCGCAGGAGGTTGCAAGATGATCTCGCGCGTCGGGCCGCCCATTCAGACTCAGGGCGTTGTCCGTTTCACGGCTCTGATTTTTCTCTCCGCCCTGGCAATTCGAATCGGCCTCTTGTTCCTGTTTCCCGGCTTTGACGTCATCAAGCCGATGGAGATGGAGCGAGTGGCCCGGTCGTTTGCCGAGACGGGCGTGTTAGCCAATCCTTATGCTGCGCCAACTGGCCCAACTGCCCACGTCCTGCCGCTCTATCCGATGCTGCTCGGCTCCATTTACAAGATCTGGGGCACGGGCCAGACCGGCAGAATGGTTCAGGGATTATTCAGTTGTACTCTGGCATCCTTGCGCTGTGCTTTCCTGTTTCCCTTCGCGCTTTTCGTGGGTTTGAATCGGAGAACGGCCCAACTGGCCTCCATCGCCAGCGTCTTCTACATTGCCGGTTTCGCAACCGAGATTCGCGGCGGCTGGGAAGCGCCGTTGACGGCGCTGTTTCTGATGGGGTTGCTTTGGCTGGTGATTGTTGTGATGCGTCGTGGCGAGCTTTCATTCCCGGTCGCGGCCGGGTGCGGATTGTATCTCGGAATTGCGGCGATGGTTTCCGCCACGCTTTTACTTGCTTCCGCCGGATTCGCTGCCGCCGGTGTGTGGGTCTTTCGCCGCCGGATCTTGCGTTACATGGCATGGGGCGGCGTGTGCGTGGCCGTCACCATTCTCTGCATGACGCCGTGGGCACTGCGAAACCGCAAGCAATTGGGGCACACAATCTGGTCGCGCAGCGACTTCGGGCTTGAGATCTGGCTGGCTTATCACGAGGGCGCGGGCATCGGAGTCTTTGACACCGACCTCAGTACGGGTCCCGCGAACAACGTCGAGGCTTGCAAGCCCGTCAGGGCATTAGGCGAGGTCAAGTACAACCAGTTGCTGGAGCGGGAAACACGTCAGTGGATCCATAGGAATCCCCAAAAGGCAGCACAGTTGTTTGTTGGTCACACGATCTACTTCTGGTTCCCGCCAGGCCAATGGATTCCAGTGCGCGTGATCCGCGCGCTGCTGACTGTTTTTGCGGTGTGGGGGCTCGGTTTGCTTCTTGCAAAACGAGAGCACATTGGATACTTGTTCGCGGTGCTCTGGATCTTGTATCCCCTGATCTACTACCTCGTCAATTGGTCTTCGCGCTATCGCTACCCAATGGAGTGGACACTGGTGCTTGCAGCGTCTGTCGTTCCGTCAGTCCTTTGGTCGAAGTATCGAGGCAGCCTCATACCAACAAAGATTGAGCGAGGCGTCGTCTGGAGTGCATTGAAGAAAGCTACGATTGAAATATGAATGCTTCGGTAGCTCGTTCCTGAGCCTTTGCCATATAGCAGCTCTTCGGCAAGAGTGGGCACGCAAATGCGATTCCACTCTACCGGGAGACTTTGACGGCAGTAGCCTCGGTTCCGGTCCGCTTGAACTGATACTGCAGCACCCATACCCTGTTCGCCGCCTGATTCGCGCCTTCCGCCGCCTTGAACTTCCAGCGCCGCGAAGCTTCGAGAGCCGCATTGGCAAAGTACTTGCTCGGTCCTTGCGATTCGATCGTCGCCGCCGAAACATTGCCCTCGGCATTCACCGTTACCCGCACCCTCACAACGAACTTGCCGTGAATCGACGAAACGGCCTTCGGAAGCACATTGGGCAGCACCTGCTCGACAACCCCATCACCCCCCGGCGCGCGCTCGGCGACGGGTTGCGGCGGTTCAGGAGCCCGTGCAGCAGGCTCCGCAGTCGTCGGCTCAGGTTGCGGGTTCACCGGCGCGGGATGAGGAGAATCGCTGTCGGCGGGCGATGGCTTCGGAGCAGGAGATTGATCCACCGGCGCGGCGGTTGCCGGCTCAGCTTGCTGTTGTTCCGCCGCCGTCGCCGGCAACGGCTCGGTGTTGTGCGGCCGCAAGGCGAAAACCGCAATCACCACAATCACAACAACCGCCGCGACAGCGAGCACAGACGCGGGTACTTTGAACGATCCAATTCCAGCGGCATCATCGGCCGGTCTCTGGCGTGCTCCGGCGCCGTCGAGACGATCCTTGACATCGCCGACGCTGCATCGCCGCGCTGGGTCCATGCGCAGACACTCCCGCGCAATATCGCCAAAGGGTTCTGCGATCGACACCGGCACAACCGGTTCTCTCTGCGCCGTTCTCTCCCACACCGGCGGACGCTGCGTTAAGGCCTCAACCAGCGTGACGCCCAGCGACCAAAGATCCGCGGCCGGCGAGATCGTCCCCGCGGCGCACTCCGGCGCGTCGTGGACATCCATCGCCTCCGCCGGCTTGCCCGGTTGTCCTGCTGCCTGAACCTCCTCGGCCGGCAGCTTCACCTGATCGTTGACGACCAGCACATTCGATGGCTTCAGGCTCCCATGCACCAGGCCCTTCCCGTGAAGATAAGCGAGCGCATCGAGAATCGGGACGAGCATCTCTCTGGCTTCGGCGGGCGTCAGCGGCCGATGCGGAAGAATCTCCGATAGATTCTCCTCGGCATACTCCGTCACGGCATAAATAAGCCGCTCGCCGCCGATCTTCCATCTTCCGGTCTGGTAGATCTGCATCAGGTGAGGATGCGAGAGTTGAGCCGTTTCTTTCCAGCGTGCAATCTGTGCATCGGCCTCCGCACCGTCAGCCGACATGAGCCTGATTGCCGCCTTCTTCGGTTGATCGCCCCGGATCTCCGTAAGAAAGACGCTGCTCGACTTCGAGCCGCCTAACCATTCGAGGAGGGGATACCTTCCATCGATGACCTGTCCAGCCCAATCACCGCGATTTGCTTGTGTGTTCATGACGTTATCATTCTATATCGGGCGATCTGCGAACCTTCGTAAAGAGTGCAAGTTCGGGTTACCCGAGGTGCCAGACAACGAAATCGGCGGCTGCCTCCCGCCCGGCGTATAGACTGATTGCAGCCCAGCCATGAAAGACTCCATCCACGTTTCGAAAGAGAACTACCTCAAGGCCATCCTCGAAGCCGAGGCGGAGGGCCGCCAGGTCATTCCCGCCATGCTGGCGCATTGGCTTGAGGTCTCCGCGCCGGCCGTCACCATGGCCGCTCAAGCGGCTCAAGCGCGACGGCTATGTCGAAGTCGGCGCCGACGGCATTGTGCGCCTCACCGCCAGCCGGCCGCGAAACGGCCTACCGCACCGCCCTGCGCCACCACCTCATCGAGCGCATGCTGAGCGAGATCTTCGGCATGGAGTGGCACGAGATCCACGAAGAAGCCGAGCGGCTGGAGCACGCCGTCTCCCCGGCCTTCGAGGCCAAGCTCAGAGAGAAGCTCGGCGAAGGCGGCGCCTGCCCGCACGGCAACGCGGTCCTGCCCGTGAATCCCGCCGAGCGCAAGCGCCGCGGCGAGATGCCCGCTCTCCGAAGCCGACGCAGGCCGGCGCTACACCGTCACCAGCCTCCAGGAACGCGACCCCAAGCTGCTGCTGTTCCTGCACGCCAACGGAATCGGCCCCGGCCAGAAGTCTGCGCGTCGTCAGCCAGAACTACGACCAAACCGTTTCGATTGAGCTACCTGCAGGAAACGCCATCCTCGGCCGCCCGGCCGCCGAAGCGGTCTGGCTGCCGAGCCCGGAAACTGCCATAAGTAATTAAATATAAGGAAAATATGTTAACCATGATTAACTAGACCTGTGGCATACTGGCAGTTGAGCGCTCCGCGTACTGCAGATTTCTCTGCCACTATAACATGGCCACTCGAGACCTCGCTGACCCGGCACGCAGTAGCATCACCGAGCCCTCCCTCCTGCCGGAGGTGCATTCCACGCGTCCGGCATCTCCCGCTCGCCGCTCTACTGGCGGCGGCTGCTCGGCTTTATCGGTCCCGGCTTCCTCATCTCCGTCGGCTACATGGACCCCGGCAACTGGGCCACCGATATCGCCGGCGGCTCGCGCTTCGGCTACACGCTGCTGTTCGTCATCATGGCCTCGAACCTGATGGCGATCCTGCTGCAAAGCCTCTCGCTCAAGCTCGGCGTCGCCACCGAGCGCGACCTGGCGCAGCTTTGCCACGAGAGCTACGGCCGCAGGATCAGCTTCGCCCTCTGGATCATGGCCGAAATCGCCATCGCCGCCTGCGACCTGGCCGAAGTCATCGGCTCGGCCATCGCGCTCGAACTGCTCTTCCACATTCCGCTCTTCTACGGCGTGCTCATCACCGGCCTCGACGTGCTCCTGATCCTGCTGCTGCAGCGCTGGGGATTCCGCTACGTTGAAGCGCTGGTCATCGCGCTCATCGGCACCATCATCGCGCTGTTCGGCGTGCAGATGTTTCTCTCCCAGCCCGAGTACTGGCCCGGTCCTGCGCAACCTGTTCATCCCCTCGCCGTCCATCGTCACCAACCCGCGCCATGCTCTACATCGCCATCGGCATCCTGGGCGCGACGGTCATGCCGCACAATCTCTACCTGCACTCCTCCATCGTGCAGAGCCGCCGCTACAAGCGCACTCCCGAAGGCAAGCGCGAGGCCATCCACATGGCCAACATCGATTCGGCGCTCGCGCTCACCATCGCGCTCTTTGTCAACGCCGCCATCCTGATCGTGGCCGCGGCCGTCTTCCATCGCAGCGGACACTTCGAGGTCGCCGCCATCCAGGACGCCTACAAGCTGCTGAGCCCGCTGCGTGGGCGCCGCCGGAGCCAGCACCCTGTTTGCCATCGCCCTGCTGGCCAGCGGCCAGAACTCGTCCATCACCGGCACCCTCGCCGGCCAGGTGGTGATGGAAGGCTTCATCCATCTCCGGGTCTCGCCCTGGCTGCGCCGCCTGATCACCCGCTCCCTGGCCATCATTCCCACCATCATCGTGGTCGCCATCATCGGCGAGCAGGGAACCGAAAAGCTGCTCATCCTCAGCCAGGTCATCCTCTCCCTGCAACTCAGCTTCGCCGTGGTGCCGCTGGTCATGTTCACCAGGCGACCGCAAGCGCATGGGCGAGTTCGTGAATCGCCCCCTGGCTGAAAGCGCTGGCCTGGTCCGCCGCCGTTCTCATCGCGGGCCTGAACGGCTGGCTGCTGGTCCTGATGGCAAGGTAAAGCCGGCAACAAAGCTTCGACGGACGCCAGTGTCCCGAGTCTGGAATACGCAACATAAAACGGCTGTCATTCTGAGCGGGTGAGAATGATTTTGCAAAGTACTGACTCAAAT
>CAWJLK010000017.1:0-161910 GCA_963843625.1 uncultured Acidobacteriaceae bacterium | reverse complement strand
AGAGGAATTCCGATCCTTTCAGCTCGCGGTAAAACAGGATGGCCATGCGTCCTGGAGTCGCAGAGTTCAGGCCCATGACGACGATGTCTGCATTGTCGTCAAGCTTCTGTTTGTAGCCGCGGATCGCGGCTTTCAGACGTAGGGCGAAGTGCTGCCCCGCGTCTCCTTGGTAGGAAGTCTCTATCGGTTTGTGCTTTGTCGCTCCATCGGACGCAGGCACCGAGTCATTGAGCGAATGGAAGAACTGCCAACTGTCCACCAGCAGTGGAGGAGCCACAGCACCCTGCACCGCCCAGGCGACCACAACCTGATCGCCATTCTTTGTGCCTTGGCGGGCAATCAGCCAGCGAAGCGCGTTGTGGGCTTTCTGCGATTGCTGGTAGCCAATCGTGAGGGCCTGATCGCTGGCGCTGAAGCGTCCGCGAAAGGTAAAGCCCGAGGTGTCGTTCGAACTGATCAGCTTGGAGTTGTCGCCGCCGTAGCGGATGCGCTTGGGATGCTTCTGTGTTGTGCGTATCTGCTGTCCACTTGCCATGCACAGAGCCGTCTCGATTCACCAATGAGTCCTCGTAGGCTCTCCACTTTGCGGCCAGAGCTGTATCCGACCACGTCGCACTCTGCAGGAATTCGATCACGCTCCAGCGTATCCACAGCTTGAGAGGGTCCAGCGACTTCTTGTTGACCTTTACCTTTTCGATTGAACCATTGCGAATGCTCAGGATGTTCTGTTCTATGAGGTCGTTCAGCAGCGTACCGCTTTGGACATACTGACGAACGGCAAGCACTTTGGGGTCGGTCAACGGCGAATCCGCCCAGGCATTGAGAAGCTTGAGATAGCGTTCATGCTTGGTTAAATTGCCGCCGTATTCCTCGACGCCTTGAGCACAATACTCCAATTGTTCTGTCAGTGGATTGGCCGCTGGTTCTTTACCGCTCCGGCTGGCAGAGTCCTCTGTGACAAACATCGGAGTGTTTTCGAGCTCATCGATTTCCGCATGGAAATATGTGCCGTCGGGTTTGAGCTGGATATGAAGCTGCGTGGTCTGCGGCACCGCACTGACGGCCGTTAGAGATTGAAATCCCGCATCGTCCCGTCCAAAACATGCATCGTACGTTTTGCTCAGTTGCTCGATCCAGCTCATAGGCTCGCCCCTGTCTCAAACTCCGGCGCAGTAGGCGGCAGTTCCAAAAACTCTTCTTCTACCGATCGTAGTTGATGTACGCCAAACTTCTTGGCCTGCATGGGGCGAATATCCTTCTTGATGATTTGTCCGTTGGTATCATCAGGGCGGGGAAAGGTCAGCACGCCATCGATCAGACGTGGACGCCAGAAGTTGCTTCTAAACCAGCCATCGCCAGTTTCGTCCGGATAATCGAAGCTGTGAAACATGAGAGAGTAGTCGACGGGGCCGTCGTTGTCGTAGTCGCTTTGGCCCTCACCAAAGGCGCATGGCGTCACATAGCCCTGGCAGTCGCGGGTGCCGAGAAAGATGTCCTGGCGCCCTCCGGTGTTCAGGCTGCGCTGCGCGATGGCATAGTGCTTTCCGTCTATGCGGTCGCCGGCAAGCGCCTGCCTGATGCAGATTCCATTCGAAGTGCGCGCGCACCTGGTACTCCACGCCCGGCCCATCGGTAATATCGACGGGATGATCGGAGCGCGCATCGCCGGTCAAATAGGTATAGATGGCCAACGTGTTGGCTGGAGTCTGTTTTTTTGAGGGGTCTCTTTCTGACGGAAATACGCCGTCAAAATTGAGCGGCTTCATTCCCCGCGTCTGCGTGCGAATGCGGCGCATCAGGCGCACCTTATCGATATACCAGATAATCGTCGGCTTCCAATAAATGGACTTGCAGATTCCCTTTAATGCCTCATAGGTAGGCAAATGATAAGAAAACTTTTCGCCACCGACGCGTGTGAGAGGATCGGTGAACATGGCATAACGTCCCCAGACGCGAAACTCGAAGATATTGCGTTCAGTCCCATGATCGTTAGACATTCAGATCCTCCATGATTCCCGGCTCTGTGCTTAGCCCGAATTGCTTGTCGTAAAACTGCGGATGGAGACAATACACTCCCGGCATCCGGTTGCGCCTCGTAAATTGCGTCGGCATCGCGCAGCTTGCGGAACTGGTGATCGTAGACGGAAACCGTGTATTGTCTGTGCCTTGCGAAGCAGTTGCCATTCGACCTCCAGATCGAAGGAGGCAGAGAGCGCGTTGACGATCTCGCTTGCCGCCTGGCCCGTAAGGAACCACAATTCCCTGCGTCTCCGCGATAAGCTTGAAAGCCGCGCCCGCGGTCTGAAAGCTCTGCAAGCAGCACGGGCCGCGAGGGCGATTGCCCGGTGCGGTCTGCAGCCGTCTGTGCCGCTTTGTTCGAGCCAAGAAGGTCGAGTAGTGTCGTGTCGCGGCCGGCTGTTCGCGCGGGAATATTGAAGGACATCTCGTCCTTGTCGGCGATAGAACGTGAACTCGTAATATCGCCGCATCTGTTGGGGATCGTCGAGCGGAAACGGTTTCTCTGGAAACTGCCTTTGCCACGTGCCGAGGATCTCTCGCGCCACGGCCCGACCCTTGCGAATCTCTTCAATTGCCGTGGTGGTTCGGGCAACTCCACAATGTGAACGCGGCCTTGTTGCGGGCGCAGCCCATGACGATTGCAGCGCCCTGCCGACTGCGCCAGAGAGTCAAGCCCGGCAAGGTCTCGCACTACGTTGCAAAATCAATGTCCACGCCTGCCTCAATCAACTGGGTGCTCACGCAGATCAAGGGATGCTCGGCAGAGGCCTGCGGCAGTCTCTGTTTGAGGCGATCGAGAACCTCGAGGCGATGGGCCGGGCACATGCTTGTGCTTAAATGCTCGATCTCCACGTTGGCGTCCGAGCTTGAGCGCAGAAGCTGGTAAAGCTCCTTGGCATTCGGCTTGGTGTTAACGATTGCCAGGCAGCTTCCGTAGGTTTGCGCTTCCTGCTGGACGAGTGCTGCGGTCTCGGGGAGCGTCCAACCACCGGGCCTTCCCGTATGGTCAAACACCTCATACCGCCGCAGGCTTTCGAACAGGGCTTGCACATTGGAGACAATCTCCGGCGGATTGCCAAACCATGCCGCACCCTTTTTCTTATCGACTTCGGAAAGAATCGGTTGTGTTGCCGTGCAAAGTAGAACGGAAGACTTGCAGTACGAAACCAGAAAATTGATGGCGTTATTAAACAGATGAACCATCTGAATGGGGAGCGTCTGCACCTCGTCAAAGATGATGACCGCCTGCGCCATGGCGTGCAAGCGCCGCACCGGGCGAGTACCTTGACCGAAGAGCGCCTCCAGCACCTGGGCGCTGGTGGTAAACACAACCGGAGCGTCCCAGTTTTCAGCCAGCACTCTGCGCCGCCACTGTGCCGGGCTCGGCAGGTCCGACTCTCTTGCAAGGTTGGAGTGGTGCTCCAGCACAACGCTTGCATAGGGGTCTTGCTCCAGTTCCAGAAACCCTCTGGCTACCGCGGCGTTTTGATCCACGATTGAAATGTAAGGACTGACGAAGATCATTCGTTCCAGTCCGTGGATTCGCGCGTGTTCAAGAGCATAGCGAAGCGCCGCCAATGTTTTTCCGCCGCCGGTGGGAACGGTCAATGTGTAGATGCCTGGGTCGCGGGTGGCAGCGCGAAGGCACTCCTTGGATATTTCACTGCGAATGCGATTTACGTTGCTTGTGGAATCCATTTTCGCAAGCGACCGATGGAGTCGATCCAATAGAACGTCCCAGCTCGTATACCTGCGGTTTTGGCGGAGCAGGGCCGCCTCCGGATTCTCAAAATCAGCCGTGTCCGTTCGATCCGCATCGATCAGGCAACTGAAGAGGAAGCGGGTCAACAGACCGAATTGCAGATCGATATCTCCATGCGCCTCGGCCATGCTTGCAAACACGCGGCGACACTCCACCATCAGCGCTGCGTCGCGCATCAGATCATTGGCGTGGGAACGGATCGAAGAGTCTACATGACTCCACGCCTCCTGCAAGCGGTGAATCCTTGGTTCAGTATCCAATAAGCGACGTGCCAGTCCGTCGGCGCCGTCCGGAGCCAAGCAGTCGATCATTCCTGAGTGATGGGAGGCAATGCAGAGGGCAAGCACTTGCGCAACAGTGCCGGCAAGCGATCGCTCCTTGTCGGCCTCGGGAATATATGTGAACAGACTTTGCGCCCCAGCCGTCGAATGATCTACCTTTCCGCGCAGGTCGTTGCGAGGGCCTCCTTCAGCCCCTGGAGAAAAGCTGCGGAGATACGTTTGGAATTCATCGGTGGCTTTGCCGAGGTCGTGCAGCAGTCCGATCAACTCTCCGGCCCTGCTGAGTCGCAATGGCATAGCATAGCCAGACGCCCGTTTCGCCACACCTACCAGGTGGTCGCAAAGAAGTTGATTACCGAACGTTCCGAGATGAGCCCAATGGTCCTGGAACAAAGGGAACTCCAAACTGCTGCTTGATTGATTAGGTTGGAATTTTAGTGGTTGTCTTCTGGTTATGCAAGCTCGAGCCTTCGGGCTCAGCGAACGCATTATCGCAATCATGCCCGAGTTGAGCCATCAAGGAATCTCTTACGTTCGCTCAGACGTAAATGGAGGCGACGTTCACGACCTCGAGTCTGCATGCAGATGGGTCTGCTTCAGCAAATGATGAATTTACTGACGAGAGACCGTTGGATCTTCCACTTTCGTCAGCGCCTGGAGGGCTTCGAGCGATTCGTCGCGGCGAAGCCGCTCATATTGCCGGAGCTGAGGTTTGACGGAGTTCCTCTCTTTTCTGACGGGCTCGACCGGTGCCATTGATGCACTCAAAACCCGTTCTTCGTTAGCCATACGGACAGCGGAGTCGATCTGAATACTTCATCAATGAGTGTGGGCAGATGTATACGCACCGTGCTACACCGAATCAGCAGCCAAGTCAGGAGATGCCCCTGACCTCGATTGAGGTAACCAAGACTCAAGGTGAAAGAGCCGTAGAAGCTCGGAAAGGAGAGAAATCGCCTTAACGGGTTGGGTTACGGGTTGAAAGGTTCTTTGGAAACGATCTAAGTTATTGATAAATATGGTAGGCACGACTGGATTCGAACCAGCGACCTCTTCCGTGTCAAGGAAGCGCTCTAACCAACTGAGCTACGCGCCTGTGAAAACAACTTCAGTTAGTCTATCAGGACCGGGGGCTGCAGAAAAGGATGGGCGGCCCCATCCACCATGCTGTACCATCGTTGCCATGCTCGACATCGTTGATTGACGAGCAGACCCCCTCGCGGCCGGGCCGCTCAATCTCGATCGAGAGGTCGATACCACCTTTACGAACCCGCCATGAAAGAGCTTGCAAGCGAACATCTGAACCGGTACCGCACTACGCCAAATCTCCTGACGCTGCTGCGCATCTGCCTGGCGCCATTCCTGGTGGCCGCCATCCTGGAGAGCCACTTCGCGCTGAGCTTTGGGCTGTTTGTGGCCGCAGGGCTGACCGACGCGCTGGATGGCCTGCTGGCGCGCCTTCTGAAGCAGCGCACCATGCTGGGCCAGTATCTTGACCCGGTGGCCGACAAGCTGCTGCTGAGCACCCTCTTCCTGGTGCTGATGCACATGGATCTGATTCCGGTCACAGTGACGGTTCTGGTCTTCGGCAGGGATGTGGGAATCCTGGTGGTCGCGGCTATTCTGTATGCGGCCGCGGGACGGCGGGAGTTCAGCCCCAGCATCTTTGGCAAGGCCAACACCGCTGGCCCAGGTGGCGCCGTGGCTGCCGTGCTGCTGCACCAGGCAATCCTGCAGCATGAGCCTTCGCACCAACTGACCGGTGTTCACTGGGTGGTGCTCTTCCGCATGGTGGCGCTGGATGCCACGATCATGCTGACCATAGCCTCAGGCCTGCACTACGCCTGGGTCGCGGCGAGGCGCGTCGGGGCTCAGTCTCCCAACGGTCACGGCGGCAACTAGGGCAGGGCCTCAGGAGTCTTCGAGACTGCCTTCAGTTTCGACGGTTTCCTCAATCTCCATGTCGCGGAACTCCTCGGAGTCAAAGACCTCGCCACAATCCAGGCATTCGACAAACTCGGTGTCTTCGTGCCGGGAGACGATTCGTACCTTGGGATGTTTGCAGACGGTTGCCATTGCTCTTGGTGTTGGTGGAATCAAGTACTCTTCCCGCCAGATTGTAGCGACATTCTCGCCAATTTCAAACCGTTATTTGGTAAATCTCCGGCAGTCAGGCAATTTTTTGCTTCTCGCCGGAGAATTTCGGGCTGGGACTTGAAATCCCGACAGAAACGGTCGTATACTGAATACGGACCGAAGAAGTCGGATATTCAATGCTCAAGCTGACCAAAAAAGCGGATTACGGATTGATGGCGCTCAAGTACCTGGCCGAGCACCCGGAGACGCCTGCGCTCAGCGCCAAGGATGTGGCCGATGCCTATGGGATTCCGGCGCAGTTGCTGGCCAAGATTCTGCAGCAGCTGACCAAATCCGGGCTGCTGCGCTCGCATGCCGGCATGAACGGCGGCTACGCGCTGGCCCGCGATGCGCGCGAGATTTCGGCCTATGAGGTGATTCACGCCATCGACGGGCCGTTTTTCATCACCTCGTGCACCAAGGGCAAAAAGGGCTGCGAGCTGACGCCGAGTTGCACCATCAAAGAGCCGCTGGCGCGGGTGAACGAGACCATCGCCGGCGTGCTGAAGAGCATCAGTATTCAGGATCTGGCGGAGCACGAACAGCCCGCGGCGCGAGCTGCGCATGCGCTGGTTGCGCTGACGCTGTAATGAGTTTGGGCAAGTGGTTTGAGTTTGTAGTATCCCACCCTAGCCGCAAGAACAAATACGCGGCGAGGGTGGAGCACCCGCAGCAATGAGGATGGAGAACGATAGGATGAGCACAGTTTGCGAGCAACGTTGAAGTTCCGGCAGGCGTGACGCTGCCGATCTATATGGATAATCACGCCACCAGCCCGCTCGATCCGCGGGTGCTGGAAGCGATGATGCCGTACTTCACCACCAAGTTCGGCAACGCGGCCAGCCGCAACCACTCCTTTGGATGGGAGGCGGAGCAGGCCGTCGAAGCGGCGCGCGAGCAGATCGCGCAGGCTGATCGGCGCCACCGCCAAGGAGATCATCTTCACCTCCGGCGCCACCGAGACGAACAACCTCGCCATCAAGGGCATCGCGGAGATGTATCGCGAGCGCGGCAACCACATCATCACCCAGGTCACCGAGCACAAGGCGGTGCTCGACACCTGCAAGCGCCTGGAGAAGTACGGCTATCGCGTGACCTATCTGCCGGTGAAGGCCGACGGGCTGATCGATCTCGAAGACCTGAAGCGCGCCATGGACGACAAGACCATTCTGGTCTCGATCATGGCGGCCAACAACGAGATCGGCGTGCTGCAGCCCATTCGCGAGATCGGCAAGCTCTGCCACGAGAAGGGCGTCATCTTCCACACCGACGCGGTGCAGGCGGTGGGCAAGGTTCCGGTCAACGTGATCGCCGACAACATCGATGTGCTGTCGCTCTCCGGACACAAGATTTACGGACCCAAGGGCGTGGGCGCGCTGTATGTTCGCCGGCGCAATCCGCGCGTGCAGATCGCGGCGCAGATCGACGGCGGCGGCCACGAGCGCGGCATGCGGTCCGGCACGCTGAATGTGCCCGGCATCGTGGGCCTGGGCAAGGCCTGCGAGATCGCCCAGGAAGAGATGGAGACCGAAGCGGCCTATCTGCGCGGACTGCGCGACCGGCTGAAGGCCAAGCTCGAATCCGAGCTCGACTACGTTCACGTGAACGGCTCGATGGAGCACCGGCTGCCCGGCAACCTGAACATGAGCTTTGTCTATGTCGAAGGCGAGTCGCTGCTGATGGGCATCAACGACGTGGCGGTTTCCAGCGGTTCGGCCTGCACCTCGGCGACGCTTGAACCGTCGTATGTGCTGAAGGCGCTGGGCCTGGGCGACGATGTGGCGCACAGTTCGATTCGATTCGGCCTGGGCCGCTTCAACACCCAGGCCGAAGTGGACTACGTGGCCGCCAAGGTGATCGACATTGTGAAGAATCTGCGCGAGCTTTCGCCGCTCTACGAGATGGTGAAAGAAGGCATCGACCTGACCAAGATTCAGTGGGCGGCGCACTAGAACGAGTGCTCAGAGATTAGCTCGAGTGTCAGGACGAAGCAGCTGCAAACGGACTGCTGAATCAGAACGATCAGTGTAACAGCGGCTTCCCCGCAGAGGAGTAGACAAATGGCATACAGCGACAAGGTAATCGACCACTACAACAACCCGCGCAACGTGGGCCAGCTCGACAAGAGCTCGACCGAAGTCGGCACGGGCCTGGTGGGCGCGCCGGAGTGCGGCGACGTGATGCGTCTGCAGATCCGCGTCAACCCCGAGACGCAGGTGATCGAAGAAGCCAAGTTCAAGACCTTCGGCTGCGGCTCGGCGATTGCCAGTTCTTCGCTGGCCACCGAGTGGATCAAGGGCCGCACGGTCGAAGATGCGCTGGCGATCAAGAACACCGACATCGTGAAGGAGCTGTCGCTGCCGCCGGTGAAGATTCACTGTTCGGTGCTGGCCGAAGATGCGATTCGCGCGGCCATCGGCGACTGGAAGAAGAAGAACGGCGTTGCGGAAGCCGACGCCGTAGCCGCGCAGTCAGCGCAGTAAGCTCGACACTGCCGCGACGGTCTGATCCATCGGATTGCAACTAGAGCAAGCAGCGTGCGAACGACGAGGAATAGGCAAGATATGTCGAACATGGTGACAATCGAATCGAAGCCCGCGGAAGGACGCATCTGCGCGCACGCCGCAATCGGCCACACCGCAGGAGTCTGCAGCGGCCGCCGGCGCCAGCCGGTGGCCTGCAGGTGACCGAGCGCGCCGTCAAGCGCATCCGCGTCGCCATGGCCAAGGAAGGCATCTCGCCGGAAGAGGGCGGCCTGCGCCTGGGCGTGATGGGCGGCGGCTGCTCGGGGCTTTCCTATTCCATCAAGTTCGACACGCAGCCGCGCGAGCGCGACCGCATCTATGAGTTCGACGGCGTGCGGGTCTTTGTCGATCCCAAATCGTTCCTCTATCTGCACGGCATGACGCTGGATTACGAAGAGACGCTGATGCGGCAGGGATTCAACTTCATCAATCCGAACTCCACGCGCTCCTGCGGCTGCGGTTCGTCGTTCTCTTAGCAGGCGTTCAGATTCGTGAGAGTTCAATCATGTTGAAGATTCTCGATTCCGCAGTTCCGGTTGCCTGCTGGTCCTGTTCCGTCGGCCACAACGACTTCACGCTGTTTTGCCCGCATTGCAGCAAGATTCAGCCTCCGCCGGGCGGCGATTATTTTTCCGTCTTCGGCCTGGAGCCGCGCTGAATCTCGATCTGGCCGCGCTGGAGCATGAGTTTCATCGCCTCAGCCGCAAGCTGCATCCCGACCGCTTTGCCCGCGCGCAGGAGAACGAAAAAGAGTGGAGCCTGGCCGATACGGCGCTGCTCAACGACGCCTATCGCACGCTGAAAGATCCGCTCCGCCGCACCGAATACCTGCTCAAACTGCAGGGCGCGGAGATTGGCGAAGAGCACAGCGGCAAAGATCGAAAAGATGCGCCTCGCGCGTTCCCGCCGATCTGCTCGAAGAGGTCTTCGAGCTGAACATGCAGCTCGAAGAGATGCGCATGGACGCGCAAGATGGGCGAGGAAGACCCCGCACTCGAAGCCAGCCTGACGCAGGCAAAAGAAAAGTTCGATGGCCTGCTCGCGGCGGTCGACGAGATCTGCGCGATCAGTGGAAAGCGTGGGACGAAGGCGACGCGGCAGCACGCGGCGCCGCGCAAAAGAAAATGGTGGCCCTGCTCGACCGGCGGCGCTACCTCAGCAATCTGGTCCGCGACGTAAACGAAACTTTGGGAGCCTGAGAAAGCATGGCGGAAGGACGCGTAGTCGGAATCGATCTGGGAACCACCAATTCCCTGGTCGCATATATGGAGGGCGATGCGCCGGTGGTCATTCCCGGCGTAGACGGCTCGAACCTTGTGCCGTCGGTGGTCGCGCTCGACCCCATGCCGCCCGACGGCGGCCGCCCCACAGTCACCGTGGGCAACAGCGCGCGCAAAGTGCTGATCGAGACGCCGGAGCGGGTCATCTATTCCGTCAAGCGGCTGATGGGCCGCGGCCTTGAAGAGATTCAAGACGAGCTGAAGCTCTTTCCCTTCCATCTTGCCGGAGACGTGGAAGCAGGCGAAGTGCCGCGCATCCAGCTGGGCGAACTGCGCTTCACGCCGCCGGAGATTTCGGCCTACATTCTGCGCCAGCTCAAGCGCAACGCCGAGCGCTTCTTCGGCGCGCCGGTCACGCAGGCCGTCATCACCGTGCCCGCCTACTTCAACGATGCGCAGCGCCAGGCCACCAAGGACGCGGGCCGCATGGCCGGCCTTGAAGTGCTGCGCCTGGTGAACGAGCCCACCGCCGCCGCGCTGGCCTACGGACTCGACCGCGCCAAGGACGGCACCATCGCCGTCTACGATCTCGGCGGCGGCACTTTCGACATCTCGATCCTCAAGCTGCGCGACGGCATCTTCGAGGTGCAGTCCACCAACGGCGACACGCACCTGGGCGGCGACGACATCGACAATCTGCTGCTGGCCATCGCGCTCGACGAGATTCACGCCGAGCATGGCGTCGATCTGCGCCTCCATCCGGGTGCGGTGCAGGCCGTGCGCAAGGCCGCCATCGAAGCCAAGATTCAGCTCTCCACCGAGCAGGTTGCGCGCTTCGATATCGAACTGCCCAATGGCGACCGCTACCAGCGCGAGATTCCGCGCGATGTCTTTGAACTGCTGATCGAGCCGGTGCTCGAGCGCACCGCCGGCCCCTGCAAGCAGGCGCTGGCCGATGCCGGCGTCACGCCCGAAGCAGATTGACGAAGTGGTGCTGGTCGGCGGCTCGACGCGCATTCCCGCAGTGCGCGAGCTGGTGGACGATCTCTTCCATCTCGCCGCGCGCGGCAAGAAGCCGCACATCGAGCTGAATCCCGACGAAGTCGTTGCTCTGGGCGCGGCCGTGCAGGCCGACATTCTCGCCGGCGCATCCAAGTCCACCGAAGAGATGCTGCTGCTCGACGTGACGCCGCTCTCGCTGGGCATTGAGGCTCTGGGCGGGACCGTGGCGCGCATCATCCAGCGCAACTCGACCATTCCCGCCTCGGCCACCGAGCACTTCACCACCGGCGTCGACGGCCAGACCAACGTGGCCATTCACGTGGTTCAGGGCGAGCGCGAACTGGCCGCCGACTGCCGCTCGCTGGCGCGCTTTGACCTGAAGGGCATTCCGCCGATGAGCGCCGGCCTGCCGCGCATCGAAGTCAAGTTCCTCATCGACGCCGACGGCATCCTGCACGTCTCCGCGCGCGAGCAGCGCAGCGGCAAGGCCGCGCAGATCGAAGTCAAGCCGACCTATGGCCTGACCGACGAGCAGGTCGAGAGCATGATTCTCGACTCCTTCGATCACGCCGAAGACGACTTTGCCAAGCGCCTGCTGATCGAGGCGCGCAACGAGGCGGAGACCATTCTTGCCGCCGTCGAGCGCGCGCCGCAAAGTCCCGCGTGGGCGCAGTTGCGCGGCGAGGAGCAGGCGGCGATCGCTGCCGCTCGCGACCGGCTGCATCCAGGTCAAGGCGGGCGAAGACAGCAGCGCAGATCCGCGAAGCGACGCTCGCACTCGATCAGGCCACGCGCCGCTTTGCCGAGTTGATGATGGATGCCGCCGTCTCCAGCGCCATGCGCGGCAAGACGATGGAAGCACGCCGGCGAAGAGCTGGCCGAGACGTCACCGCGCCCCACGCCATGGCCCCGGCGGAGTTCAAATAGAAGCGGAGTGAAGGTGAAAGAGGCGGATTCAATGAGCGAACCAACCGAAAAGACCATTCCCGCCGACAAGCTCGTGCGCGTCACCTTTCAGCCCGAGGGCCGGACGGTCGAGTTCGAATTCGGCACGCTGCCCTACGAGCATCACGGCAAGCCGATGTCGTTTCTCGACGTGGCGGAGAACTTCGACGTCTTCCTCGATCACGCCTGCGGCGGCGTCTGCGCCTGCACCACCTGCCACCTCTGGATCAAGGACCAAGCAGGCATCAGCGAGGCCGACGACGACGAACTCGACCGGCTCGACATGGCCGCCGACCAGCAGTTGAATTCGCGCCTTGGCTGCCAGGCCGTCATCACGCGCCCCGGCAACTACGTGGTCGAGATTCCCAAGTGGAACCGCAACTTCGTCTCCGAAGGCAAGCCGCTGGCCCTGGCCGAAGAGAAGTAATCGACAAGCGAAGACGGGTGCCCACCTCGCGCGCTCGTTTTGGGCTGAGGGAAGTCTAAACGCCAAGCCTGCCACTTGCTAGGAGAACCGATGCCCCGCGAAATTCTATGGACCGACGCCGAGGAGATCGGCATTCAACTGCAGGAAAAGTTTCCTGACCTCGACCCGCTGACGGTGCGCTTCACCGATCTGCACCGCTACGTCACCGAGCTCGAAGGCTTCGCCGACGACCCTGCCAAATCGAACGAGGCGCGTCTGGAGGCCATCCAGATGGCCTGGCACGAGGAGTTTGAAGACGCACCAGAGTAGCGCAGAAGCTCTTCTCTGGTTTGCCTCAGAACTCGTGATGATCGTCCACCAGCGCGGCAATGGTTTGCGACGGGCCATCGACGGTCGTTCCCTCCCCTGCGAGCGGATTGGCGGCCTCGGTCTGCGCGCGCAGTTTCGCAACAGCCAGCCAGTTGTCCTTGTGTGGATGGTCGGCGATCCACGGCGGCAACGGCATGCAGAGATAGTCAGCCAGCGCCGCGGCATAACCCTCGTAAAGCGCGCGCATCTCGCGAAGCCTTTTGATCGAGTCGCCGTCGCGGCAGACTTTAACGCCGCTCTGGCAGAGCAGGCTGTAAAGCTGCTCATATCGTTCAACTGGCAGCCTGTCGGGAGCATCGTTGACCGGGCAAGAGAGAAGATCTGCGCCAGATCGACCATCGCGTGGCGCGCCATGGCAAAGGTCAGTTGAGCCTGTCGCGCCTCATGGCCCCGCACACCGGCGATCAGCAGAGCCGATGTGTCCAGCACCGCCGTCAGCGCCCTGATCCAGCTTTGGTTGTTATGCTGCGAGCGAAAGTAGCACAGCAGCGGATAAGAGATGTGGCTCTCCAACAGTTCGGCCGACCAGCGCTCCCACTCCAACAGAAGCAGCGAGAGAGCTTCATTGCCGCCTTCGTAGGAATGGCGGCGCATCAACTCCGCGGCTGTTGGCGGAGATCCGGCCCGTGCATCCAGCAGCGAGATGCTGACTTCGCGGCGTGAAAACGCGCTATAGAGCACAGGAAAATATCCCATCACCACGGCCAGAAAACCTAGACCGGTACCGGCTTCCAGAATAATCAGTTCGCGCGCCCACGCGCTGCGCGGCGTGACGTCTCCCAGCCCCAGCGTGAAGAGAGTCGTTCCGCTCACGTAAAGGTCCGATCGAAGGCCTGCCCCCTGCGCGCTATCGTTGAACGGACTCCTCAGCGCGTAGAAGATCAGCGCAAAGCCCACAACCATCGCGCCAGCCCAAACTACCAGAAGAAAGATCAGCGACAGCGGCCCGTAGTAGCTGAAGGCCGACTCTCGCCTGCGTGGATCGCGAAGGCGCCTCGCAAAGAACACCCAGGGTCTCCATGTAGCAGCATAGAAAATTCGCGTGAGCCGAAAACGGCCCGAGGCGCGGCGCGGCAAGATAATGGTCTGGAAGGCATCGAGCAGCACCCCAAACAGACACGCTATGCCGGCAATCAACGTGATAGTCCGCATCGATCCTCCTTCTCGCGGAACGCGCAACGGACACAGGCATTCCGTAAATTCACTCTATCTTAGGCGAAGATCGCCTTTCAAAATATATGACTGAAACCTGCCGGGGTTGAGCTTCATCTAAGGGGTTGTCTGAGTCAGATCAATAGACGATCGTCTGCCGTTTCACACCTTTGTAACCCCGCCCGAAGGGAAAACAAATGGCAAAGCCCGTCCTGCTGACCGTTGATGACGACCCCGAAGTGCTACGCGCTGTTGAGCGCGATCTGCGGCGCCGCTACGCCGAGCGCTACCGTGTCTTGCGTTCGGACTCGGGCGCGTCGGCGCTGGAGGCGCTTCGCGGCCTCAAGCGGCGCAATGATTTTGTTGCGTTGCTCCTGGTTGATCAGCGGATGCCGCAGATGACCGGCGTCGAATTCCTCGGGCAGGCGATGGAGATCTTCCCCAGCGCCAAACGCGTTCTGCTGACCGCGTACGCAGACACCGATGCGGCGATTCGCGCCATCAACGACGCGAGGATTCATCACTATCTCTTGAAGCCGTGGGACCCGCCGGAGGAGCACCTTTACCCGGTGCTGGACGATCTTTTGGATGATTGGATGGGATCGTACCGCCCGCCTCTCGAGGGCATTCGTGTCCTTGGCACGCGCTGGTCTCCGCGTTCATACGCCATTCGAGATTTTCTTGACGCGCAACCAGACGCCTTACCAATGGATCGACGTCGAGACGGCGGGACAGGTTGCCGAGGTGCGTCGTCTGGTAGAAGCCGCGGGAGCAGAGATCTCCAGCCTGCCGAAAGTGCTCTTTCCAGACGGCACATCGTTGGCGGACCCAAGCGTCAGCGAATTGGCCGAGAAACTTGGCCTGCGCATCCGGCCCGAAGTCGCGTTTTACGATCTGGTGATCGTCGGCGGAGGACCGGCAGGCCTGGCGGCGGCAGTCTACGGCGCCTCGGAGGGCCTGAGTACGGTGCTGATTGAGATGGAAGCTCCGGGTGGCCAGGCTGGGATGAGTTCCCGCATTGAAAACTATCTCGGCTTTCCCTCCGGATTGAGCGGCGGCGATCTGGCGCGGCGCGCAGTGGCCCAGGCACGGCGCTTCGGAGTGGAGATTCTCACGCCGCAGCAGGTGACCGGCGTCAATGTTGAAGGCCCCTCGCGAATCGTCAAGCTGGCAGGCGGAGTCGATGTCGGCTGCAAAGCGATGCTGATTGCGACCGGCGTTGCCTACCGCAAGCTGGATGTACCCGGAGCCGAGCGGCTGCAAGGCTCCGGCGTCTACTACGGCTCGGCGATGACCGAGGCGCAGGAGTGCCGCGGCGAGGACGTTTACATTGTCGGAGGCGCGAACTCGGCGGGCCAGGCCGCAATGTACTTCTCGAAGTATGCCCGGCGCGTGGTCATGCTGGTGCGCGGCCCATCCCTCTCCGCCACAATGTCGCAGTACCTGATCGATCAGATCAAGAAGACGCCAAACATCGAGGTGCAAACCCACTGCCAGGTCAGCGAGGTTCACGGAGACACGCACCTCGAAGCCGTCTCGATTCATTGCACTGAGACCGGCGAAGATTCAATTGCGCCAACAAACATGCTGTCGATCTTCATTGGCGCGGAGCCAAACACCGATTGGCTCTCCGGCGTGGTGGAGCGCGACACTCGCGGATTCATCCTGACCGGAGCGGATCTGGTTCGCGACGGAAAGAAGCCGAAGGGATGGCAGTTGGAGCGCGACCCGTATTGGGTGGAGACCAGCGTGCCCGGCATCTTTGCCGCCGGGGATGTGCGCTACGGTTCAGTGAAAAGAGTTGCGTCGGGCGTGGGCGAAGGCTCGATTGCCGTGCAGTTCACTCATCAATATCTCAGTGAGGTGTAACTTGCCACAGAATCTTGCGAGTGAATCGGAAAGAGTTACGAGCCAACAGGCAGAATCTCAGTCGACGACCTCCGCAAGATCGAGGTCTTCGCCGACTTGCCCCGAGGAACAGCTCGACTGGCTGGCGGAACATCTCCAGGAAATGCGATTTCAGCCCGGCGAGATCATGGGCCGGGAAGGTGAACCTCTCGACAATCTCACCGTAATCCTCGAGGGGGAGACTCGCTTTCAATGGGGAACCGGCGCCGATGAGATCATCGTCCGAGGGTTTGCGGGGCAGGTAACCGGTCTGCTCCCGTATTCGCGGCTGACGCACTATGTCGGCACCAGCCGGGCGGTGCTTCCCACTCGCATCGCTCAACTCCACAGAAGCCTTTTCCCTGAGATGCTTCAGCGCATGCCCCTGCTCGGCCAGCGCCTTGTTTCCATGATGGCCGACCGCATACGCGAGACCACACGCATCGAAACGCAGCGCGACAAACTGGTGGCGCTGGGCAAGCTCTCCGCCGGTTTGGCGCATGAATTGAATAACCCCGCCGCCGCCGCCCAGCGAGCAACCGCGAGCCTCCGCGAAGCGCTTGAGACGGTGCGGGAAGCCAGCATTCGCCTGTCGCGCCACTCGCTTTCCAAACGAGCAACAGGAGATGATTACCCGCTTCGAGCGCGAGGCCAAGCTACGCCCCCAGCACCTCCACCGATCCGCTGGCCCATCAGTGATCGGGAAGAGAACATCACCACCTGGCTTGAAGCGCACCATGTGCCGGATGCATGGAAGATCGCGCCTGCCATCGCCGACGCCGGCGTGGAGATTCCCAAGACTGGAAACACTCGCAGCCCAGGTCGATGACGAGGTGTTGTCCGATGCGCTCATCCGAATCGCGTCGCTCCTGACCATCGCCAAGCTCATCGACGAGATTGAAATCAGCACCAAGCGGATATCCTATCTGGTTCAGGCGATCAAAGAATATTCGTATATGGATCAGGCTGCGATGAAGGAAGTCGACCTCCATCAAGGCCTTGAAAATACACTCACGATTCTCAACCACAAACTCAAGGGCGGAGTTACAGTGACTCGCGATTACGACGAGAGCCTGCCGCGAGTCTGCGCCTTTGGCGGCGAACTCAATCAGATTTGGACGAACCTGATGGTCAACGCCATCGAAGCCATGCATGGAAAGGGTGAGTTGCGGGTGCGGACCGCGAGAGATCTTGACCGCGTGCTCGTGGAGATTGGCGACAACGGGCCTGGTATTCCCTCCGACGTTCTGCCTCATATCTTTGAGCCCTTTTTTACCACCAAAGGGGTCGGCGAAGGTACCGGACTGGGACTCGATGCGGTTGGCCGCATCATCAGAATTCATCATGGCGAGATCCGGGTTTTATCTCACCCCGGCGACACTCGCTTCCAGGTTTTTTTACCTCTAACTCAGCCAAAGACTCCGGCCATCGGCGCCAAAGAGGAGGGTGAAGATGCAGCAAAACTGTTCACACCTGAACCAGATACAAAACCCGTCCCCTAACACCAATGGGTGTGAAGAGTGCTTGCAGATGGGCGATTCGTGGGTTCATCTGCGCCTCTGCGAAACCTGCGGCCACGTCGGCTGCTGCGATTCCTCAAAGAACAAGCACGCCACCAAGCACTTCCGAAAGACAAAGCATCCCATCATGCGATCCCTGGAGCCTGGCGAAGATTGGGGATGGTGTTACATCGATGATGTGATGATCGAGCCATTTTCGTAATTGCCGGATCCGATGCCGAGGAGAGATTCATCAAATGAGTGCAGCAGTAACTCAACTGGATCATCGTCAGCAGCTTTTGGCGCGTCTGGCCGAGTCGCGTACGATCACCGATAACGTCTTTCGGATCGTGCGCACCGAGGCCTTGTTTGACCGGCCGATTCCTGAGAGGCACCGGATCGTCTTTTACATCGGTCACCTCGAAGCGTTTGACTGGAATCTGATCGCAGTTCAGGCGCTGGGCCTGGGGCCTGCGCACAAGGAATTCGATCACCTCTTTGCCTTCGGCATTGATCCGGTCGATGGCGGCCTTCCGCAAGACAAGCCTTCCGACTGGCCGCAGCTCTCCGAGATCAACGCCTATAGCCTTAGTGTCCGCGACAAACTCGATAACATCCTCGAAAGCTATTCGCAAACATCGTCGAGTAATTGGCAATATTCCAAGAGAACTCATCTTGAACGTGGCGATCGAACATCGATTGATGCATGCAGAAACCCTGGCATATATGCTGCATCAACTAACTCCTGACCGAAAGATTGCTCCCGCTAGTTATAAGGCCTTCGGCTATCGCCAGACCGGACTGCCGGTCGTTAACAGGATGATCGATATCCCTTCGGGAATTGCGACACTCGGAATTCCGCGCAGTGGAGAATCGTTTGGTTGGGACAATGAATTCGATGAGCACTCCGTACACGTGCCTCCCTTTGCAATTGACACCCACAAGGTCACGAACGGTGAGTTTCTCAACTTTGTTCGCGCGGGGGGATACGACGATCCGCAGTTCTGGAGCGATGCGGATTGGGCTTGGATCAAGGATCAGAATATTGCCCATCCACGCCTATTGGTTCATGCGTCATGAGCAGTGGTTCTATCGGGCCATGTTTGAAGAGTTACCCTTGCCGCTTGACTGGCCGGTATATGTCACCCACGCCGAGGCCGCGGCCTATGCGCGTTTCATCGGCAAGTCTCTTCCCACCGAAGCCCAGTTCCATCGCGCTGCTTACGGAACGCCGGAAGACAGGGAAAGGCAATATCCATGGGGCGATGCGCCACCCGACGCCAGCTCGGGGTAACTTCGACTTCCAGCGTTGGGATCCAGTCGCGGTGGGAAGCTATCCAGACGGTCGCAGCGCGTTCGGATTAGAGGATGCCGTCGGCAACGGCTGGGAATGGACCTCTTCTCACTTTGCGCCGCACCCAGGCTTTGAGCCTTTTCCTTTTTACCGCGGTTACTCGGCAAACTTCTTCGATCAAAATCATTTCGTCGTGAAAGGCGCCTCGCAGCGAACGGCGGCCTGCATGTTACGCCGCTCGTTTCGTAACTGGTTCCAGCCGCATTATCCGTATGTTTACGCCTCTTTCCGCTGTGTAAGTAACTAAAGGGAGAAGTTATGCTGATTCGTGGTAAAGCGACACCAACGGCCGACTTATTCGCCGAGGATGTGCGCGATGGTTTCGGACGAGCCGGACAAAAAGAGTTGCCGTCTAAGTATCTTTATGACGACATCGGGTCTGCGTTGTTTGAAGTGATTACGAAGCTCCCCGAGTATGGTCTGACGCGGGCTGAGGAGCGAATTCTGCGCCAGCACTCTGGAGACATTGCCGAATCTCTCGCGCCGCATGGCATGGTTGTTGAACTCGGCAGTGGCAGCGGCAGGAAGACGCGCCAGATACTTGAGGCTATGGCTCACCATAAGTCGATGACTTACTGCCCGATCGAGATATCCTCCGCGGCTCTGGTGAGCTGCGAACGCGAACTCGATGACTTAGCCCATGTCAGCATCTTGGGATTCGAGACCGAGTATTTGGATGGTTTAAGCCGGGCTGTGGATCGCCGCAAACCTGGCGACGCGGTTGTGGTGTTGTTTCTGGGTAGCTCGATCGGTAACTTCGATCGCGGCCCCGCCGACGAGTTTCTGCGCAAGATTCGCCAGACGATTCAGCCGGGCGATTCCCTCTTGCTCGGCACCGACCTTGAAAAGCCATTAGACCAACTCATTCCTGCTTACGATGACTCTCTGGGCGTGACCGAGGCATTCAATCGCAACGTGCTGGCCCGCATCAATCGGGAACTCGGTGGGGATTTCGACTTATCCAGATTTGAGCACGTCGCCATCTACAACACTCGTGAGCGCCGGGTCGAAATGCACCTCCGCTCCATGGAGACTCAAACCGTCACCATCGAAGATGCCACATTCTCATTCCGCTCCGATGAGACCGTTTGGACGGAGAGTTGTCACAAATATGCGCTGAACGAACCTGAGGAAATGGCCCGTCGCGCTGGCTTCGAGTGTGTTGCTCAATGGGTCGACAGCGAATGGCCATTCGCCGAAAATCTGCTGGTCGCAGTATAGTGCCGACGATTCAAGGATCAGAAGACTGAATCTGCAGAGCGCTTTATCCAATCTCTTGTTCCACGGAATCGGCACGACTCCGCCGCGATTCTTGCGGCCTCGCTCAAAGCCTCCGCAAAGCCGCATCCATTGGAAGCGTAATAGGAAAAGGCTCCATGAAAGACATCCCCGGCGCCCATCGTGTCCACGGCGTTCACCTGTGGAACCGCTAAATCTCCTGCGCGCTCGCCTGACACAAATCGTATTGGTTCGGGCCCTTTGGTGATCGCCACGCTCGCCACTCCGCGGTCTCTGAGATACCCGATCACCTCTTGCTCGTTGCGGCATCCGGGCGGCAGAAAATCCGCCGAGCAAATTGCGATATCGACGCTCTTCAGCAACTCATCGGTACCGTCTTTCCAGCTTCCACCGTCGAAGACCACGGTGATTCCCTTCTCGCGCGCCACCCTCGACCAGACCGTGCAGGCCTCAAGATAATGACCGTCAACCATAACGATCGAGGCCTCGCTGAGACGCTCCTGATCGATCTGCGCAGGCAGAGCGTTGATGCGGCTCGCATTGGCCGAAACAACATTGCGCTCCCCAACTCGATTCACACAGACCGAAGAGATCGCCGGCGCCTTATCAAAGGCGGGATAGAGATCGATCAACTGGATGCCATATTTTTTGATCTCATCCAGAATCGCCGTGGCCAAGACATGTTGCCCAACGGCCGTCACCAGAGTCGGCGATCCCCCGAGGTGGCTGAACGCGATAGCCGCATTTGTGGCCGGTCCACCGGCGAAGATTTGCTGGCCGCGCGCCGAGACCTTTGTGTTTGCCGTGGGAAAACCCTCCACATCATATACGACATCCACTGTCGCGAGTCCAACAAAGATGCCTTTGGCCACAGTCCACCGTCTCCATTTCAATTGCATTCGCAAGCATTCATGAGCAAAGTCTATCGTGTGCAGGCACGTCGACCCAGCCGCGCGTTTGGTGACTTTCGAGTTCGGCCTTGAGAATCGTGAGTTGCCGCAGCCCATCAGCGAACTGCGGATACTCGGGCCTAAGGCCGGGATCGGCGATGGAGGCATAGAAACGGCGCAGCAACTGTTTGTGGCTGTCGTCGTAGCCCTCGGCGTGCCCGCCCGGCAGATCGGCATAGCTGCGCGCTTCGGGCTTGAGCAGCGCCGGATCTTTGAGGATGATCTCGTTGCCTCGATCACGGTGGCCGATCCAGAGTTCATTAGGCCGCTCCTGATCCCATGCGGCTCCGGCTTTGCTCCCATACACTTCGATGGCCAGCCGGTTTTTACGCCCGGCAGAGACCTGGCTGGCAACCATGCTTCCGCGCGCACGTTCGCCCATTTGGAAGAGAACCGTCCCGAAGTCCTCCGTTTCGACGGCGCGTTCAATCGTCTCTTCGGGGCCGAACAGTTTGTTGATGAAAGTTTCGACGGAGTGTTTAGGCTGCTTGCGCATTAGGTGGAAGGTCTTGAGATCGGCAACCAGCGAAGAGACACGCAAGCCGGTGACATGCTCCGCCATATCAAACCAGTGTGAACCGATATCGGCCATGCAGCGCGATGCGCCGCCAGCCTTCGCGTCGATGCGCCAGTTCCAGTCTGTGTCATAGAGCAGCCAGTCCTGCGAATAGCCGCCCTGCACCGAGAGTATCTCGCCAAGCTCGCCAGCCTCTCTCATGCGGCGCAATTGCTGCACCATGGGGTAGTAGCGCAGATTGTGGCAGACGCAGTTGCGCAGGCCTTTCTTCGCGGCGAGTGCTACCAGTTCTTCAGCTTCTTCGACCGTAGTGGTCACAGGCTTTTCACAGGCCACGTGCTTGCCTGCTTCAAGCGCCTCTTTAGCCATCGAGAAATGCAGTGCGTTGGGCGTGAGGATGTGGACTGCATCAATCGCCGGATCGCGCAGGATCTCACGATAATCGGCGGCAATTGTGGCGACTCCAAAGCCTGCACCCAACTTCCGCGCCAACTTCCGGATTCCTGCCTGCAATCGCAACCACCTCGACGGATTCCAGCCGCCGCAGCGCGTCGAGATGAACGCGGCCCATGAAGCCTGTGCCGAAGATTGCCGTCTTGATTGGCTTCATCGCGCCTCCCTCTCCATGCCGCTCTACACCCACCACGCAGCGCCGGCCTTCTCGCGAATCACAATCCCGTTGAGGAAGTTGGCCGCCTTGGTCAGGCCCTCCTCCGGCGCGAGCAGGCTGTCTTCATGCTCGATCGAGAGCACGTAGTCGTAGCCGTAGATGCGCAGCGTGGAGATGAATTCGGTCCACCACTCGGCGCCGTGCCCATAGCCACAAGTCCTGAAGATCCATCCGCGATTGCGCTCGTCGGTATAAGGTTTGGTATCGAGCACGCCGGTACGCGGCAAGTTGGCGGTGTAGATCTGCGTGTCTTTGGCATGCACGTAAAAGATGGCGTCGCCCAGGACGCGAATGGCCGCGATAGGGTTCGATGCCCTGCCAAAACAAATGACTCGGATCGAGGTTGGCGCCGACGCTCGGGCCGGCGATCGCGCGCAGCCGGAGCATCGTCTCAGGACTGTATACGACAAAGCCCGGATGCATCTCGATGGCGATCTTCACGCCATGGTCGGCGGCAAACTTGCCATGCTCGATCCAATAGGGAGTCACCACTTCGTTCCATTGCCAGTCGAGAACCTTCAGAAAATCGGGCGGCCAGGGGCAAGTCACCCAGTTCGGCGCCGTCGAGTTAGGCGAGTCGCCGGGGCAGCCGGAGAAATCCACCACCACCGGGATGCCGAGCTTTTCCGCGAGCAAAATCGTCTTGCGGCTCACCTCGCGATCGTGCGCGGCGTGGGCCTTGTCCGGATGCAGCGCGTTGCCGTGGCAACTGAGCGCGCTGATCGATGCGCCGTGATCGGCTAGCACCCTCTGAAACTCGGCCAGCGCGGAGCTGTCGTCGAGCATCGTGAGCTTGCAATGCGCGTCGCCGGGATAGTTGCCCGTGCCTAGCTCAATGGTGTCGATGCCGAGTCTCTTGAGTTTGTCGAGAACGGAGGCGAGCGAAAGCTGCGCGAGCAGCGGCGTGAAGACCCCAATGCGCATAGTCAGTGTTCTCCCATCGGAATCTTATCGTTGCTTCCTACTCTTCAGCAAAGATGCGGGAGGATGTGCCACCAAGAGGCGGCGCGGCGCACTCTGCTTCAACGTCAGTTCTATGCTGAATTGAGCAAAGGGTGATTCTCTCCATAACCCAAAAGACCATCTTACTCGGCCTTCGGGTGTATACGGGAGCCTCGGCCATCGCCTCCGCCGGCGTTCCGAGAACTGGGCGCAGAGGTCGATTCCCTGACGATAAGCTCCGGCTGGATCGGCACCGAATCCGGGAATGTGGCCTGTCCGCGAATCCGCTGCAGCAGGATGCGCGAGGCCACCACGCCGATCTGATTCAGCGGCTGGCGAATGGTCGTCAGGCTGGGGTTGTGGTAGGACGCGCCCTCGATGTCGTCGAATCCCACAACAGAGATGTCCTGCGGGACGCGAAGACCATGATCCATGATGGCCCGGATTGCGCCGATCGCTGCCACATCGTTGAAGCAGACCATGGCGGTGAACTGCACGCCACGGTTGAGCAGCTCGGTGGCCGGAACATACCCCAACTCCGGCGTCGAGGCCAGGATCATCAGTTGCACCGTCAGCTCCGGCAGAATCTCGATATTCAACTCTTTAGCCACCGCAGCCAGGCATTTCCAGCGGTCGTCGGCATCCGAGCTGTGACTGCCGCCGCGCATGAAGGCAATCTTGCGATGCCCCAGTTGGTAGAGATGCCGCAGCAGCAACTCAGCCGCCCGCCGCTGATCCAGCACCACATTCGTCACGCCTTCGATATCGCGATGCCCTGCCACGGCCACCACCGGCAGCTTCATCTTATGTCTGAGCACGGTGTCGATCACGATGAGCCCCTCAACCGAGCGGTCCATCAGCAGCCGCGGATACTCCTCGATCAGTTCGGGCTTGCGGCGATGGCACGCGGTCAGGTAGAAGTAGCCCTCCTCGACCATGTACTCTTCCACGCCGGCCAGCACCTGCGCCACATAGTGGTCATTCAGGTCCGGCACCAGCACGCCCACTGAAAAGGTCTGCTGCTTGCGCAGTGATCGCGCATAGAAGCTCGGCCTGTACTCGAATTTGGTTGCCGCCTCGATCACCCGGTCACGGGTCTCTTGAGGAATCGAACGCACGCCGGGCGCGTTATTCAGGACCAGCGAGATCGTGGCCGGAGAAAGATTCAGGTACTTGCCCAGCGTACGCAGGCTAACTGTCTGGCCCGGCTGAGGTTTGGTCGCTGAATTGGTTCGTTTGGGCATGCGCCCTCACTATAACACCCTGCGGCGCCGGATGGGACCGATCTCACGCTATCCTTGCCAGACCCGCTCTTCGCCCAATGGACATCACGCGCTCGAAGCCAGCAGCATTACAGTCCACGCTCTCGATCGAGGGACTGTTTCCGCTCACAACCAGCGCGCTCTTTGTGGGGACGAAGCAGGCAGTGGCACGGGCCGGCTCTACGGTGAAGCGGCAACCCGGCATAGCTCCGCTGGTTTCACGCGGAACCGGGACAGTTGTGGCAGGAAGGTTTGGTGGAGCTGAGCGGGATCGAACCGCTGGCCTCCTCGTTGCGAACGAGGCGCTCTCCCAGCTGAGCTACAGCCCCACGACTTTTCTATCTTACCAGCGAGGGCGAGTTGGGGGAAGGGGCGGGGACAGGAAATCCGTGCTGATTCCGCCCCAGACCTCGATTCTGGATAAGACGTTTCGATCTAGTGTCCGGGCATGCCGCTGAATCTCGATTTTCTGAAGAGAAAGACCAGAGCGGCCGATCCCAGAGCGACCATGACCAGTCCCCCGTACACATCCTTAAAAGCCAGCAGATAGGACTGCTGCCGCAGAATCATGTAGAGTGTGCCCAGGGCCTCTGCCGCGCCCGATCCGCAATTGCCCTGGCGCAGGTGAAAGTAGTGCTGTAATCCCATTGCCGTCTGCTGCAGCAGCGGACTCTCCGGCGTCAGATGCCGCGCCAGCATGGTCTGGTGAACCTGTCCGCGCCGGGCCAGAAAAGTGCCAACCATGGCAATGCCCACGCTGCCGCCCACGTTGCGCATCAGGTTCAAGAAGCCGGTGGCCGAGCCCATCTGGTCGCGCCGCAGCGGGGCGGTGCCCAGCACGTTGATTGGAACAAATAGAAATCCCATCGCCGAGCCGGCCAGAACCTGCGGCAGAAAAATCGTCCAGGGGTTGATGTTGAGCGTAACGCGCGAAAGCTGGAAGGATGCGAAGGCGAAGGCGCAGAAGCCAAAGACTGAAATGAAACGAGAGTCGATCTTCCCCACCAGAATCGCCACCAGCACCATCGAGATGACCGCTCCGATTCCTAGAGGCGCCGTGGCAATGCCCGCCGTCAGGCTCGAATACCCCATCAACTGCTGTAAAAACTGCGGCGTCAGCAGGCCGATGCCATAGATCAGCACGCTGGTAAAAAAAATGAGTACGACTCCCACTGCGTAGTTGCGATGGGCAAAGACGCGCAGATCCACCATCGGCTGGCGAGCTCGCATCTCGCGAACGATGAAAACAATGAAGCCGGCCGTCGCCAGCACCACCATCGCCGTGATCAGCCGCGAGCCGAACCAGTCCTCTTCCTGCCCTTTGTCGAGCGCCACTTCCTGGCAGCCAAGCCACAGCGAAAGCGCGACCAGGCCTATCATGTCCAGCGGTCCCGGATCGGATTGCCGCACCCAGGGCGGATCTTCGACTGTCTGTTGAATGGCCCAGATGGCAATGATGCCGATCGGCACATTGATGTAAAAGATCCAGCGCCACGAGTAGTTCTCCGTCAGCCAGCCGCCCAGCACCGGCCCCACCACCGGCGCCACCACCACGCCCAGCCCAAACAGCGCCTGCGCAATGCCCTGCTTGCGCGCCGGAAAGCTCTCCATCAGAATGGCCTGAGAGATGGGCGCAAGCGCTCCGCCGCCGATGCCTTGCACAACGCGCATGACGAGCAGCATCGACAGGTTGACGGAAAAGCCGCAGAAGAGCGACGAGAGAGTAAACAGAAAAATGCAGAACAGCAGAAAGCGCTTGCGCTGAAATCGGTTTCCCAGCCAGGCCGTCAGCGGCAGCACCACCGCATTCGAGATCAGATACGAGGTCAGCACCCAAGTGGCCTGCGAGTAGGAGGCCGACATGCTGCCCGCGATATTGTTCAGCGCGACGTTAGCGATCGAAGTGTCGAGCACCTCCATGAATGTCGGCACAATCACCGCTAGCGCAATCAGCCAGGGATTGACCTTGGGCTCCCAGAGTTCGTGCTCGTGATTGACTGGCTGCACTGCCTCGCTGGCCATCGTGCCTATCTTTCTTGCTGCGCTGGATGCAACTTCAAAAAGTCTTCAACCGCCTGGCGAACGCGCTTGCGCAGATCTCTCTTGCTCAACTCTAGGTCGGGATTCAGCATTGCGTTCACGATAAAGTCGCCCAGCACGAACGTGACAAACTGCGCCGCAGATCGCCGGTAGGCCGGCCCTCCGATGCGCCGCGACTTCAAATAATCGCCGAGATGGCTATAGCCGCGTTCCATGCAGACGCACCACAACTGCCGGGAAAGATCGGGAAATCGATGCGCCTCCGACACCAGAATGCGATAAAGGGCCAGGAACTGCGGCGCGCTGAACATGCTCAGCATCTGGTAGCCCACCTCGTTCAGCGTCTGGGCGGGCGTCTCTTGCGACTCGATGAACTCGGTGTGCCGCGCCAGCAATTGGTCGGTATGCGCCCGCATCACTCCGGCAAAGAGATCGGCCTTGGTGGGAAACAGCGAGTAAAGCGTCTGCTTGGAGGTGCGCGCGCGCCGCGCGATCTCGCCGGTGCTGGCTCGGGCGAAGCCCTTCTCGAGAAAAACGGCGGCCGTGGCCTCGAGAATACGGCCGCGCTCGGCCTCGTCGAGTGGCGGACGTCCCCGCGGCTGCCGGCCTGCTTTCTGTCCTCTCAGTGTAGCCATATTTAACGTACCCGATAGTACACTTAATCCTCAGGCAATTATAAAATCGGCTCCCTACTTTGACAAACCGGCCGGCCCGCCAGGTTACTTTAGAAAACAAAACGCCGGGACCGAAGTCTTCGCCGATCAAGCTAGGGTGCCTCGGCTTACCTCTTCTGCCACCAAACAGCAAATCGGGAGTGATTAGTGGATCGCGGTTTCCCCAGAGGTTTTTCCTTGTTCGACGCGGGTTTCAATTTCGCGTGCTGAATCAACCCGATGGAGATAGGCTCCCGAGGGATCTACTAATCCAACGGCGCAGCAGTCAGCGCCGCGGTCTTTTTGATCGCCTGCGCGAGCGTTTCTGGCGAGCGAATGGCAAAAACCAGCCCGTGCATATCTCTCGTCAATTGCTCCACTCCGTCTGGTCTCCAACCGACACCGGGAAATAACTCGAAATAAAAGAAGCGAGCTTTTGAGATCCCTATCTCACGAGTCATTTCTTCTGGCAACGTCTCCCAGGCATGACTGCCCCCGGCGCCGAGGAAGACGATGTCGTCTGGAGGCTCCTTCGATGAAGACTCCCTCTGCGCAAGGTCCACCAAATACCTGCTCCAGGCACCCTTTTTCAGCGCCTGATACGGGATGGTGTTAAACTCCATCCGCTCCAATGCCATTTCAAGCCTTGCGAAGCCGTCAACATCGAAACTCTCCTGGCTGAAGACCTCTTCCAGGCGGTCAGAGTCGAAGGCAATGAGCTTCACCGATTTACAGGGAAGTTGGTTGAGCAGGGTGACAAGCGATTGCAGCAGGATAGTCCGTTCCCACGCGTGGAGGTGCGCAATCCCATTTAGGCCACTCGCGTTCAACAATACCGTCAGGCGCGGTCCTTTGTTGGCAATGGAGCCATTCCACCGCACATCCATGAGAGAAGCAACAGCCCCAGGTTGAAGCACAACGGGGACATCTCCGGCTCCTCTGACTCGAGCGGGCTTTCAGTTTCTTCTTCTCGCGGCATGTGTGGCCTTGCGGGTCGACGAGGACGACCTCTACCGAGTACCGTCCAGGTCCTACGGCAAACCCTCCGCTCACCGAGACAACTAGCTTAGACAGCGGAGTATCCATACCGGCAACGGCTTGCTGCCGAAACTGAGGTATGTCGTAATGCTCCATCAGGATCGTGGGCTTCCCGAGCTCGGGTGTGACTCGTACGAGAGCAATCAGGCGCATACCGGGGTGAAGTTGCTCTCTAAGGCGGCAGTTAATCGAAAATCCCGCTGTATAGCGGAAAAGGATGTCTAGCCGCAAATTGTTTGAGAGCTGGATGGTGCATGGCAATTGATTCTTCGACGGCGCTTTGTCAAGGATCGAAATCGCCGCGGAAAGCCCCGCGCCTTCCACCAAAACCTGTGCGCCCGCACCACTGGCGAATAGACCACCCCACATAAACAGCCGAGCGATGCTTAGGAGCAGTCTCATCTTCGCAAATCTGCTTCCGGCACTTGGTCTGGACGACAGGGCACAAAAAACACAAGCGAAAGCAGATGCGGTCAATATAGCACGGAGGAGCCCCGCTTGCGCTGGGCTCACTCGGTGCCTTTGTTGTTTTGACGAGAGTTCGGGCGGGAGAAGAAACTCTCCACTCGAAAGGCCTCTATAGCTGATTCATATTCGCCAGGAACTCGGCGTTGTTCCGCACCTTTTCCAGGCGGCTGATCAGCAGTTCCATCGCCTCAACCGGCGAAAGCGGATTGAGCACCTTGCGCAGAATCCAGATGCGCTGCAAATCCTCCTTGGGAATGAGCAGTTCTTCCTTGCGGGTGCCGGAGCGTTGGATGTCGATGGCCGGGAAGACGCGCTTGTCCACCAGCTTGCGGTCAAGGATGATTTCCATGTTGCCGGTGCCCTTGAACTCTTCAAAGATCACTTCGTCCATGCGCGAGCCGGTATCGATCAGCGCCGTCGAAATGATCGTCAGCGAACCGCCCTCTTCGATGTTTCTCGCCGCGCCAAAGAACCTCTTAGGCCGTTGCAGCGCATTGGAGTCCACGCCGCCCGAGAGCACCTTGCCCGACGGAGGCACGATGGTGTTGTAGGCGCGAGCGAGACGCGTGATCGAGTCCAGCAGAATCACCACGTCGCGCTTGTGCTCGACCAGCCGCTTGGCCTTTTCGATGACCATCTCGGCCACCTGCACGTGGCGGGCAGCCGGCTCGTCAAAGGTAGAACTGATGACCTCGCCCTTCACCGACCTCTGCATGTCGGTGACTTCCTCGGGCCGCTCGTCGATCAGCAGCACAATCAGCACAACGTCAGGGTGGTTGGTCGAGATTGAGTTCGCCAGAGCCTGCAGCAGCATCGTCTTGCCGGTGCGCGGCGGCGCGACGATCAGCCCGCGCTGGCCCCGGCCTATGGGCGTCAACAGATCCATGACTCGCCCGCTGATGCCCTCACGCACCGTCTCCAGCTTGATCCTGTCCTGCGGATAGAGCGGAGTCAGGTTGTCGAAGAGAATCTTGTTGCGCGTCTCCTCGGGCGACTCGAAGTTGATGGCCTCGATCTTCACCAGGGCAAAGTACTTCTCGCCCTCGTGTGGCGGACGCACATTGCCGCTGATCGAGTCGCCAGTCTTCAGATCGAACTTCCGGATCTGTGACGGGGAGACATAAATATCGTCCGGGCCCAGGCAGATAGTTGTAATCAGGCGAGCGAAGGAAGCCGTAGCCGTCCGGCAGAATCTCCAGAACGCCCTCGGCGAAGATGTGGCCTTCCTTTTCGCTTTGTGCCTGGAGGATCTTGAAGATCAGATCCTGCTTGCGAAGGCCGCTGGTGCCCTGGATCTCCAGGGTGCGCGCGATGCGGCTCAGTTCAGTAATGTTTTTTTCTTTGAGTTCTGCGATGGTCATATTCACCTGCAAATAGGGAGGATGGGAGTGGGAGGGTCCGGAAGGGGGAGGTGCTCCGGTGAAAGTGCGGGCGGGAGTTCAAAGTCTGCGGCCGGCCTGCGCCGCTTTTGAAGCCTCTCCGGAACTCAAGTGGAACATCGGAGACCGTAAAGCGCTGCGGGAATCAGGATGCCGTATGAAATTGCTGACTGACTCAACTATATCCTTTGAGGGTGCATCACGCCGCACGGCGGGCTTCGACCGGATGCTCCTTGGACGCCACGACGGGTGCCAGGGAGCCGGGGTTGGTGGTGTGAAAGCGGCCCAGAACTTCATTGGTCGTGTCCTGCAGCCGTGTATTCGGCTTGTGTAGCTTGCGGGTTGCCTTGCTTGCCAACTGGCAAAGCTGGTAACGATTCGTGACGTGAGAAAGTGCCCCAAAAACCAGATCGGAACGCATCACGTGTTCCTCCTTCAAAAAAATGTCTGCCCAGCCGGAACTCATTCGCTGTCGGCGGCGCAGCAGGGGTAGGTAGCGCAACGCAAACCACCCCAAAATTACCACTCCCGAGTTTTAGACGCGCGACATGAGCCCAAAGTTCAGAATCATGACGCAATTTCGCACAATGTGGAACAGGCCTCACGCCGTATCGGGGATACAGATCTCCGCCTGGGGGACCATCCGCCTTGCATTCCCGTTCCGGCTAACTTCTTGTCACCGGATCATCAAAGGATGAGCCACAGCTCAAAATGATGCGGAAAGCGACAGATGAGCACAAATCGCACTCGTCAATCTGCCCTTTGTGGATGGCTTCAATGAATGTATAACGAGTTTCCATCCGGGTCAATAGTTTTTTCCGGGGTAGACCGCCTTCCTGCGAGAGTCCAGGATATAGCTACCTGATCAACCATAACTTTGTTTTTAATCAACAAGATAATACGAAATTCTCTCATGTGAAATCTCTGCGATTCCTGTGCAAATCCAGCCCGATATTTGCCTCCACTCACCACAGGGAATCTAATGAGTTACTTTCGTAAGCAGTCGCACACAGGCTCTTGCCTTCCCTGATCTCTGACCCCTGACCCCTGTTAAGCCCAATAGCTCCGGTCGAGCGTCCGGTACTGGATCGCCTCGGCCAGATGCGTCACCGCTAGATTCTCCGCGCCCTCCAGATCCGCAATCGTCCGCGCGACTTTCAAGATCCGGTCATGCGCCCGCGCCGTCAGCCCCTGCTGCTGCATCGCACGCTCCAGCAGCTTCTCGGCGTCGGCTCCCAGCTCGCAATAGGAGCGAATCTGCCGGGTCGTCATCTGCGCATTCGAATAAATCTTCTCGCCATGCTTCCTGAATCGCTGCTGCTGGCGATCTCGCGCGGCCAACACACGCCCGCGAATCTCCGCCGAGCCTTCCGCCGCCGCCCCGCCGCGCAGTTCCTTGTACTTCACCGCTGGAACTTCGATATGAATGTCGATGCGGTCCAGCAGCGGCCCCGAGATCTTCGCCACGTACCGCTGAATCATCGGCGGCGTGCACATGCACTCGCGCGACTTGTCATTGAAATATCCACAAGGACACGGATTCATCGCCGCCGCCAGCATGAACCGCGCCGGAAAGCTCAGCGACATCGAAGCCCGCGCAATCGTGACGGTATGATCTTCAAGCGGCTGCCGCATCACCTCGAGCACATTGCGCGGAAACTCCGGCAGCTCGTCCAGAAACAAGAGGCCATTGTGCGCCAGCGAAACCTCGCCCGGACGCGGCACGATCCCCCCGCCGATTAGACCTGCATCAGAGATGGTGTGGTGCGGCGATCTGAAAGGCCTCTGCGTCACCAGGCCTGCAGCGGCATCCAGCACGCCAGCAACGGAGTGAATCTTGGTCGTCTCTAACGCCTCTTCAAAAGTCAGCGGAGCCAGAATCGATGGCAGGCGCTTGGCCAGCATCGTCTTGCCCGACCCCGGCGGCCCGATCATCAGAATGTTGTGGCTTCCGGCCGCAGCCACTTCAAGCGCCCGCTTGGCCGTCTGCTGCCCGCGCACGTCTTTGAAGTCCACGGCAAAGTGCTGCAACTCGCCCAGCAACGCCTCAGTCGAAACCCGGTAAGGCTCGCGCTGAATCACGCCCACAACCATCGTGTTCAGCAGCTCCAGCACGTCCATCAGCGACGAAGCAGGATAGACGTTCACCCCCTCGACCACCGCGGCCTCGGCTGCGTTCGCGGCGGGCAAGATCAGGTTCGGAATATTCTTTTCCCGCGCCAGGATCGCCACCGGCAACATCCCCGGCACGGCGCGCATGCTGCCGTCCAGGCCCAGTTCGCCCACCAGCAAAAAGCGGCTCAGGTCGTTCGTATGCAGCGCGCCATACGCGCCCAGAATGCCGACAGCAATCGGCAGATCGAAGCCCGAGCCCTCTTTTTTCAGATCCGCCGGAGCCAGATTGATCGTGATGTGTGTCGGAGGAATCAGGTAGCCGGAGTTCTTGATCGCCGCCCGCACCCGGTCGCGGCTCTCGCGCACCGCCGCATCCGGCAGCCCCACCGTGTGGAAGACGTCTTTCTCCGCCACCACGCCGCTATAGTCCACCTCAACATCGATGAGGTTGGCGTCAATCCCATACACAGCCGCGCTATGTGCCTTGAATAGCATGTTTTGTAGATTGCAGCGAGTGTAACAGATGGGACAGAGACGAGGACAGCATCAGCGACAGCAGCTTGTGGTGCAATCTCCCGATGGTCAGCTCAAGGCGTCGCATGTTATCTAAATAATTATCTGCAAGGTTTTGAAAATAAATAAAGGGGGGTGGGGGGATTATTTATCGGAGTAGGGATAGGGATTAGGGATTAGCAAAAGCACGTGCCTCGGGTCATTGTGCATTCTCTTATTGTGCTCCGGAGGCTGGAAATTATCGGCAATGCACGCCGGGAAAAGTTCATGTTCTCCCGGATCTCAGGATCTAGGGCAGCCGAAGACCCGCTCATCGCGATAGGGCCGCGATGAGCGGGGCACAGCTTTTCGATGTTCATAACAGTTTTCGGGGGTGATGAGCGGGCCACCTGCCCCGATCGTGTTAGACGCCTTACTCCATCCACAACGCGCTGGTGATAATGCGCGGATAGTAACGGCTGGCCTTGCCTTCGCCGGAGACGATTTGGTCGCAGCAGGCCCAGTACGAACTGCCTTCGGTCTGCCACTTCACATGAGCTGCATCGGCGTTGCGGAGAACCTCCGCCACCTTCGCATCCTCGTCGAGGTGGAAGACCTTGCGGGTGACATGCATGAAGATGGAAATCTTGCTCATCCATGAGTTATTGCTCGTGGATGAGAGCTTGATGCCACCGTCGGCAAAGAGATTGCGCCGTTCCGGATCGAGCAGCAGATTCCGTGTGTGCGCTTTGAGGACATCGAACATGCGCTTCTCCGCGGCCGTCGCAAAGACCTCTTCCTTCGTATATCCGGCAAAGCCGGTATTGACGAAGTAGAGCGGATAGACGCAGCCCTCAACCGCAGGCAGAATGCGTGAATGGTAGCCTGGATTGCTCTTTTCGAAGATCGCAGGCAACACACCATCGACGGCCTGTTCATTGACGACCGAAGCAACCTTCTCCGCCAACTCTTCGCACTTCTTCTTGCTCGCGGCGTCGCCCAGTTCGCGGAAGAGCAGCGCCAGGGCCTTGTAGGTGGCCCAACTCTTCACCGCGATGTAGATATTGTTGCGCGTCTGTGCCAGAGAGTGGTCGAGCGAGTCATACGTCGTAATCTCCTGCCCGCCCGCGCAGCGCGTGCTGTCATACTGCGCAAAGCCCACGTCGCCCGAGCGGTTGATCATGCTGGCCAAGATGGCATCCACCACCGCCTTGCTGTCCTTCAGCCAGGCAGTGTCGCGGGTCTTGGCCACATAGCAGCCTGCGGTGAGCGTCCAATTGCAGAGCTGTTCCACGGTCATGTAGCTGAAGCAGCCGGTCAGATTCGCCAGCTCGTAACTGCTGCGCCCCTTGGGAGAGAAATTGTTGTGCGCACCCATATCGTGGCAGAAGCTCAAGCCGCCCGGCTTTGTGTCGTAAGGCCGGTTGAGCTGCGCCTCGTCGGCTGGCGGTGGGGGCTGCGAAGGATCGATCTGAGCCGCGTGCTCGGCCATTGCTACATCGCCTTTGTAGACCTTCACCTCATCGGTATAGCTGTAGAGCTTGACGAAGTTGTCCAGGAGATTTTTGACCAGCCAGGGATTGTGATCGAGTTCCCAGAAGACATGATCGACAGAGAGATCGAGGGTGTTCATCATGCAGTACTCGCCCTCGTTCACCACCCAGAACGGCTGCTTGTCCACTTCGAGCAACTGCGTGCTTCCGTAGTAGCTGTGCGTCGAGTGCGCGATCATGAACCGCTGATCGTCGGAGAGCTTTGCCTCGTCGAGCTTCTTGTCCAGCGCCTCGGAGGCGGAAACGAGCTTGTCGGCGCGATCCAGCGCCAACTTCAGCACATCTGCCAGGCTCTTGAAGTAGCGCTGATAAAGATAGCGCCCATCGATGCCGTTCGTCTGGAATCCCTCAAGATACGAGCCGAGCGCGATCGTCAGTCCGTACTTCTTGCCCGCCGGAACTTCAAAGCCGAAGCCGGGACACGAGCCGAGCAGGTGAACCGGGTTATGCTTCTCGCGCACGCCGTCGCTGGCCGACCAGCGCATAAAGACAAACGGCTCGGCAGCGGTCTTGGCGCCCTTCTTTGACGAGGTGAAATCCTTCAGCTCCGCGGCTCCTCCCGCTTCACGCCGGAAGGCGAAGCCCAGGCGGCCCGCACCCAGATCGTCTGTGAGAATCCGCGTGCCGGGACGCGCATGGTTCATCGCAAACATCGCCGTCTTGGTTGCCGTGCCCTTGGTATTGTCCAGCACCAGCCGCGCCACCACGGCGGGCAGCAATCCCTCGCGCATCTGCCGCTTGCTATCCTTCGCGGGGTCGGGAATCGAACCGAAGGGCGAATACACCGAGAACGTGAGCCCGTCGGCGCGCCATTCATCGCTGGCCCAGCCATAAGAGCGCTCGAACTCGCCTTCCTTGAAAGGCACGGCGTCGGGCTTCACATTCTGCTCGGCAGGTCCCGCCTGCTCCACCAGAAATGCGTCCGCCGCGCGATTGACCGCTCCGGCATAGAAGGGCAGGCACTTGAGCGTTTCGCCGGAGTGGCGGTCTCCATCCTTGAAGCCGATGAAAATCTCCTGGTCGCCGGGCTGCCCGATCTGCAGACCAATGCCGCCGCGGGTACCGAAGTTTCCACAAGTAAAGCTCATAAATGCGCCCATGGGCGAGTGCTGAGCGTTAAAGCTGAGTTGGTATGGGAGCGGTGCGCGCTTGGTCATAGTTCGTCCTCGTGAACGTCAATTCGAAGCCAATACAAATGGTAATGCTTCACCCTGCATCCATTGGGCTGGCCGGATGCACGAATCCGGAATACTCTTCTCCGAACTATTGTTTGCATGCCTGATCGCTGCGTTGGCTGCAACGGTATTTCCGCGCCTTACAGCTTCTTCAGCTTGCCTTCCAAATCCGGAATAAAGCTGGGCTGCGCCTCCGGCTCCATCTGCCTCGCCAAGTCGATCGCAACCTGCCAAGCCTTGCGCGCCTCATCCTTTTGCCCCATCGCCGCCGAAACATCGCCCAGCGCAGTCTGGCTGGTGATCTCGGTGGGATCGATGCTCACAGCCTCGCGAGCCAGCGCCAGCGCCTCCGGAAGCTTTCCCGCAGCCAACAGAGCATTGGCATTCTGGGCGCGGCTCAGCGCGGCCGCCTGATTCACCTGGAAGCTGCCGTGATAAACCATCACGCCATAGTCGATCATCTCCTCCGTCTTGAGCGGCTGAAAGATCGCATAGGGATTCATGCGTCCGCTGGGAAACTCGCAGCCGCTCCAATCGCCCGCGCTGATCAGTACGTAGCCGTTGACGACCTGCGGAATAATATCCGACCCGCCCAACCACCCGGTGTCGGCAGTCGGCATGGCGTGGCAGCGAATGCCATAGACCGCCGGGTCGATCTCGGGGCGCGCGAAATAAGCAAACCAGCACTCCTCGCCGGGATGCCGGTCCTGCCATGCCTTTACCTGATAGAGCTGCTGCGCCCAGTCCACATTTGCGTCACTCAGCAGGTTATGAACATTCTTCGGCCCGCCCCACGCCTCGTTCGCATAGGCAATGTAGTTGGGAAAGACGGTAAGTGCCGAAACGATATGAGCCAGCACCAGCCCCGCTCCAACATAGGCCCAGCGTTTGTTTCCGGCAGCCAAAGCCGCAATGCCGCCCGCGGCGAGGATGAACATGAATGTGTCGACGGGGAGAATATGCCGCGCCCCGATATCGATTCCCGCCTGGATCGCGACGAGCAGATAAAACGCAGCCGGGATCAGGATGAAGGCCAGTTCGCGGCCTTTGCGCAGACGCCGAGTGAAGATGGCGAAGAAGGCCGCCGCCACCAACGCCAGCAATCCGAGCGTCGTCTTGATCAGAATCACCGCCGGGAAGTACCACCAAATTCCGTGCGCGTAGTTCCTGCCAAATGCGAAGGTGGGATACCACTGGGCCATGCGCTTCACATCCACGAGGCCCATCAGATACGACTCGGGCAGCAGCCGCAGATGCGCAATCGCCAGCACCGCCGCCGCATTGAAGTGACTCAACGGCGCGACATAATCGGCAAGCGAACTGCTCAGCGCCAGTCCCGCAGGCCGCGCGGCATAACGGAATCCATAAAACGCCCACAGCACAACAACGCCAATCACGACAATTGCGCCGAATGCCCCTGAGAGCCGTAGCGCCAGCCGGCCACGCGCGCCCTTCGGCGCCGTCACCACTTCCCAGCCAATCAGCAACACCAGCATCGGCGCCAACAGAATCCCAGAGTGTTTGGTCGCCAGCAGCAGCCCCGCCACCAATCCGGCCACGAGCAGCCGCACCAGCGAAGGCTGCTTCACGTAGCGATAAAAGGCGTAAATACTCGCCAAAAAGAAGAGCGAGACGCCGATGTCGGTGGTCACCAGCGCACAATGCGCCACAATATTCGGATCAAATGTCACCAGCACCAGCGCAACCAGCCCAGCCGTCGTACCGAACCACTCGCGCGCGGCAAAAAAGACCACCAGCGAAAGCCCAATCGCCAGCAACCCCGCGGCCAGCCGCATTTTGAAGACCATTCTCTGGCTGTCGCCATCGTTCCGCGCCAGCCAGTCGCGGCCGTCCAGATAGGCCTCGGCTTTGAAGTCGCGATTGCGATTCGGAGGAATCCACAGCTTCTCTCCCACGATAGGCAGCGCCGCAAGCATCTTCACCAGCGGCGGGTGCTCGGGATTGAGTCCGTAGTCGCCGGCGTGCAACATCATGTAGCCAGCGAACATGTGGTCGTCTTCGTCAAACGTAAGCGACTCACGATGTACGACATAGATCATCTGCAACGTCTGCACGAAGATCAGTGCGACAACAATCAACCAGATCTGCTTCTTTCCAATCGTCACGGCGGGCGTCAAACTCCTTACGAGGAATGAACGCACCATTGTAGACGGTCAGGCTCGTGGGTGGCACGAACCCCAAAGCTGTCATTCCACGCATCCAGTTATCGGACCCAGCCGCACCCTCACTGGTACTAGGAGCGAAGCTCGCATGGAACTACACTGGAATTGCTCTGGTTTCTCCGCGAACTTCATCATGCGGCGAACCGCAATCATCCTCGCGATCGCGGCCCTCCTCTGCGGGAGCGCGGCCTACGGCTCAAAGAAGCCGCGGGAGAGTGTTGCCTCCACCTCCCAGAAGAAAGCGAAGCATTCGGCCAAGCATGCGGAGCGGCGCAAAGCGGCGCAGTGCACCACTCTTTCTTTCACCGGTCACGCCGTCACAACGTAAAGAGGATCGAGCCTACCGCTATCTCTCTTCGCTCACCAGAGACCGTGGCCCCGGCCGATCGCCCCTCAGTCGTCGAGCCCGCTTCGCTGACCAAATCGCGGTTCGTGATGCCTCCTGCGCTGCGCGGGTCGCATGACTCTCTGGTCCGGCAAAACCAAATATCCGAGGAAACCGACAGCCTGGAGCGTATCCAGGACGACGACGATCTCGCGGCTCGCATCGCCGGAGGAATGCTGGTGCCTGTCCCGGCCTCCTCGGCGCTCGCGGTCAACGGCAACCTGCCGGAAAACCGCCGCTATTGCCGTCCCTGGACGGCGAGCTTTCTCGCCGACCTCTCGCGAGCACACGCCGCCCAGTTTCACTCTCCCCTCCTGGTCACCTCGGCCGTCCGCACCGTCGCCTACCAGAAGCAATTGGAAAGGGTCAACGGCAACGCCGCGGCCGCCGAGGGCGACATCGCCAGCCCGCATCTGACCGGCGCCAGCATCGACATCGCCAAGCAGGGCCTCAGCCGCCGGGAGATCGCATGGATGCGCGACCGCCTGCTTCCGCTCCAAGAGGCCGGCAAGATCGACGTCGCGGAGGAGTTCCAGCAGGCCTGCTTCCACATCACCGTCTACAGGAGCTACATGCCGCCGAAGCCGCCGCGCAAGACGCCCTTGCAGGCAGCGGCGACGCCATCCTCGCAAGGCCAAACCGGCAAAGCCACCGTAAAGCAACTTAGGAACGGCCGCCGCAAGCCGGTGCAGGCAAAGCCCAGCCAGCCCAAGCCCGAACAGTCAGAGCCCGATCGCCATCCGACGCCCTCCGCGCAGCAGTCTCCCGCCGACGGCGAATAGCGTCCGTCCTCCCGCCGCAAGCCTGCAATCAAATTTTGATTGTGCCCGATAGCCCCTGCGAGGTTACAATCGCGGCCATAGCCAGAACCTGGCTCAGCGAGGCTTAATCATGAGCGACCTTGAAGTTCAATCTGTGGCCGGCGCAGACCCCGGCCTCTCCCAGTGGCAGCGCGTCACAAACATCTTCTCCGCGCCGTCGAAGACCTTTGAAGACATCAAGCGCGGCCACAAGAGCTGGTGGATGCCGTTTCTCATCATGGCCCTGATCGGGTACATCTTCTTTGCTGCCGTTGCATTGAAGATTGGCATGCAGCAGGTTGCCGAAAACCAGATCCATCTCAATCCGAGTCAGGAAGAAAAGATGGCGCAAGCCACCCCTGAGCAGCGCGCGATAGGCCTTAAGTTCGCAGTCTACATCACAGAGGGCATCTTCATCGCCAATCCCGTTCTTGTGCTCGGGGGCGTTGCTCTCCTGTCGCTCGGCCTATGGGGCACCATCAATTTCGCCTTCGGCGGCAAGGCAACCTTTGGCAAAATCTACTCCGTATGGATGTATGCGAGCCTGCCGTCAATTGTCAAAACACTGCTGGGAACGGTGGTGATCTTTGCAGGCACTGCGCCGGAGTCGTTCAACATCAAGAATTTTGCACCCACAAATCTTGGCGCTTTTTTAAATCCCATGGAGACCAACAAAGCGCTTTATGCTTTGGCCACTTCAATCGACGCGGTGACCATCTGGACCCTCGTCCTGCTTGGAATTGGTACTGCGACGGTGGCGGGCGTCAAGCGCACATCCGGCTATATCGCAGTCTTCGGATGGTGGGCGATCTTCGTGCTGATCGGCGTTGGGATCGCGGTAGTCACAGGGTGAAACGATTGCTTGCTCTTCAATACAAAGGGCGCTCATCGTTACGATGAGCGCCCTTTGCGTTCGTACTGCGAAAAGCTAGAGCATTTTTGGGAATTGTGTAGACCGAAATTTTGCAGGTTTCCCACCCATTCCGCAGAAAAACGCGGAATGGATGGGGCACGGAAGTCTACAGTAAATCCGAAAATGCTCTAATAGCTAGAAGCTAACGGCTAAAAGCTGCTCTACTCCGTCCACCGCCGCATGACCAGCGTCGCGTTGATGCCGCCGAATCCAAACGAATTCGACAGCGCCACATCGAAGGTGTGGGCAATGGCCTTGTTCGGCACATAGTCCAGGTGGCAATCGGGGTCGACGTTTTCCAGATTCATCGTGGGCGGAAGCATCTGGTTCATCAGCGCCAGCACCGTAATGCCAGCTTCGAGCCCGCCAGCGCCGCCGAGCAGATGCCCGTGCATCGACTTGGTGCCGGAGATTTTGAGCTTCTTGCTCGTCGCATGCTCGCCAAAAACCGCTTCAATGGCCTGCGACTCGTTGGCGTCGCCTGCCGGTGTCGCGGTGGCGTGGGCGTTGACGTAGCCCACCTCCTCCGGCTTGATTCCGGCGTCTTTGAGTGCGGCTCTCATGCTGCGCTGCGCGCCCTGGCCTTCAGGAGCGATGCCCGTCATGTGATAAGCGTCGGCGCTCATGCCATAGCCGATCACCTCGGCCAGGATCTTCGCTCCGCGCTTCTTTGGCAAACTCCAACTCCTCGAGAATCACGATGCCTGCGCCTTCGCCGATGACGAAGCCGTCGCGGTCCTTGTCGAATGGCCGGCTGGCGTGGGTCGGGTCGTCGTTGCGCGTTGAGAGCGCGCGCATGGCTGCAAAGCCGCCCACCGCCAATGGCGTGACGGAGGCCTCGGCGCCGCCTGCGATCATCGCATCGGCGTCGCCGTGCAAGATCATGCGCACCGAGTCGCCGATGGCGTTGGCCGATGTAGCGCATGCCGTCGACGTAGCCGAGATCGGTCCCTTGGCGCCGTAGCGGATGCTCACATCGCCGGCCGCCATATTCGCGATCACCGCTGGAATGAAGAAGGGTGAGATCTTGCGCGGCCCGCCTGCAAGCAGGTTCGAGTGCTCGCGCTCGATGATTTCAAAGCCGCCGATCCCCGAGCCGATAAAGACGCCAACCTTCTCGTCGTTCTCCGGAGTGATCTGAAGGCCCGACTGGGCAATGGCCTCCTGCGTGGCGGCAAAGGCAAAGTGGATGAAGCGCCCCATCTTGCGCGCTTCTTTCTTATCCACAAAATTGAGCGGATCGAAGTTTTTCACTTCGGCAGCGAATGTGACCGGGAAGCCGGTGGCATCGAAGCCCTGAATGGACCCCATGCCGCTCGCTCCGGCCAGTAACTCCCGCCAAACCTCGGGCGCGGTGTTGCCCACACCGCAGACCAGCCCGAGGCCGGTGATGACAACGCGACGGGTCACAGGCTAATTGCCGCCTTTCGCGTTCTTCTCGATGTATTCGATCGCGTCCTTGACGGTCTTGATCTTTTCGGCGGCCTCGTCGGGAATCTCGATGTCAAAGGCCTCTTCGAACTGCATGACCAGCTCGACTACATCCAGCGAATCCGCGCCCAGATCTTCCTGGAAGCTCGCGCCGGGGGTGACTTCGGCCTCGTCCACCTGCAACTGCTCGACGATGATCGACTTTACTTTCTCTTCAACGGCCATGCGTGTTTCTCCTCGTGAATTTCTTAATTCCGGAATCTCCGGGGGCTCGTCTCTTCAGACTCCGCCTGCTTACCATACCGGCTCACGGCAGGGGTCCGCAACCGCCTCGCCCTAAAAAATGCGATTTACCCCGAAGTCTCAAGTCTACCGGGCGAGCCGGGGTGTGTAAAGGCATCGAGACCGAGGGATGGGAATAGGGGCTAGGGAACAGGGAACAGAAAACAATCCCATATCGACGAGAAAACCACAGCCTAAAGGCGTACATTAGGCGAAGAGGCATTTTGCAATGGAATTCTCTGCCGTGGTCTTCGCACTGGTCGCCGTCGCTGTCTTTCTCCTTGGATTGTTGATAGGAATTCGCCAGGGCCGTTCAGGCGCAAAGAACCAGGCCGATCAAGCCCTGGCCAGCGAACAGAAGCTGGCCGAAACGCGCGAGGTTTCACTCCGCGACCAGCTCGTAGCCGCAAAGGATGAAGTCGCCGCTCTGAAGCTGAAGGCGGAAGAGTTGACGCGCGTCCAGGAGCAGCTCAAAAACGAACAGGAAAAATATGCGCAGATGAAGGCGGACCTCGACACCGCATTCAAAGGAGCCGCAGCCGATGCTCTTCGCGCCAACAACGCAGTCCTTTCTGGCGCTGGCAAAACAGGAGCTTGGCGGACAAACCAACGAGGCGAAGCAGACCCTGGAGGCAAAAGAACTCGCGATCAAGAACATGCTCGACCCGCTCGGAGCCGCGCTCAAGGCTCTCGATGCGCAGGCGCAGGCGATGGAGAAGCAGCGTGCGGGCGCGTACTCCGAAGTAGAAACCCTGGTCGAGAACATTCAGAAGACCATTCCCGCTTCGCTTGCCGCACTGACCATCGAAACAACGCAATTGATCACCGCCCTGCGCGCACCCAAAACGCGCGGCAACTGGGGCGAACTGCAACTCAAGCGCTGCGTCGAATACGCCGGAATGGTGCAGTATTGCTCCTTCTCCGAGCAGGTCACCGCGCGCGACGAAGACGACAAGATGCTGCGCCCCGACATGACCATTCAACTCCCCAATGGCCGCGAAATCGTCGTCGACGCCAAGACTCCTCTCGACGCCTTTCTCGATGCCAGCGGCACCGCCGACCCTGCCACGCAAACGCTTCGTTTTGCCGCCCATGCGGCGCGCGTCAAAGCGCATCTGAAAGATCTATCGAGCAAGGCCTACTGGAAGCAGTTCGAGAAGGCTCCCGATTTCGTGGTCTGTTTCCTTCCCAGTGAAGCCTTGTTCAGTGCGGCGCTCGAAGCCGATCCTTCGCTCATCGAATTCAGCGCGCAAAACCACGTGGTCATGGCGACGCCGACCACGTTGATCGCCCTCCTCCGCGCCGTCGAGTTCGGCTGGCAGCAATCGGAGATCACCAAGAACGCCAAAGCCATCCACGAAATGGGCCGCAAGATTTACGACAAGCTGGTCGTCGCGCAAGGCCATGTCACAAAGCTAGGCAACGCCCTCGGCAGCAGCGTCGATTACTACAACCGCTTTCTCGGCACCATCGAAGGCAAAGGCGGAGTCTTCTCTTACGGCAGACAGTTAGGCGAGTTAGCCCACTCCGATGGCGAGTTAGCAGAAGATCAGCAAGCTGCAACCCGACCTGCGCGAAATGGAGTCCGACGAGTGGTCCCAGCCCGGTCTTGGCGCTAGCCGCCGGAGCAGACGAGAGCGACGAGGCAGAATAACTTGCGATCCAGTCTGATAGATTCTCTTCGAGAGGAAAAGGGAAAAGACATGGAATGGTTTGACCCGTCATCGATCATCAAGAACAGCAACAGAATTACAGATATATTCGGGTACTGGCCGTCCTTCCATGACGCGGAAATTCAGAGCATCTCTCTGACTGGGGGCGAAACGTATCTGAAAGACCCCGACAGGATATATCCAACTCTCGACATCAAAATTCATCTATGGGAGATGACGAATGAGGTGAACGCCAAAGGTTTTTTCGTGTTGAAAAACCATACGCTCACTGATTTGAGGTTTCGAAATACAGGCGAACTGGAACTATCGGATTTCTCTTTCAGAAACACAATTATGGAAATGATATTTGGAGTGGAGACCAGAACATACCGATCCGATTAGCGGTCGCAACCACCCAGCATGGATTCGGGTGGAGATTGATCCGTGTTGTGGCTTGTATGCGAAATTCAATGTCAATTCGCAGAGGTTCTTTCCGCCGTCCCATGCAACGAGGAGGGAGTGATCTTGGCCTGAGCCTCAGACCGATCACTGGCTCGGCTAACCCTCCAGCTCCCCAAACGCCTCTCGCATCCGCTTCCAGGTCATCTCCAAATCCTCCGGCAGCATCCGCGTCTCGCCGATCGTCGTCATGAAGTTCGTATCCCCGGCCCACCGCGGCAGCGCATGCAGATGCAAATGCCCCGCAACCCCCGCCCCGCCGGCCTTGCCCACATTCATGCCAAAGTTGAAGCCATGCGGCCGGTAGAGCTGCTGCAACACCTGCTCTGTCCGCTGCGCCAGCTCGATCAGCTCATGCGCCGCCTCAACCGGCAACGCGGCCAGCCGGTCAAGATGCGCATAAGGCATCACCATCACATGGCCCGACGTATACGGAAAGGCATTCAGGCAGACAAAGCAATGCTTGCCGCGCACGATCAGCCCGCCGGCCCCTTCGGCCTCATCCGCGCTCATGCCCTTTTCAATCGCAAAATTGATCGACGCAATCAGGTTGCAGAAGACGCAGCCCGTGTCGCCCGGCCACGCCGCCAGTTTCGCAGGAACGCCCGGCCGCACAGTCGTATCCGCCGAAGTGATATAGGCATAGCGCCAGGGAGTCCAAAGATAATCCATCGGTGTGCTCCTGAGTAGTGAGCGTTCAGCTCTTCAACGACACAATTTCCAGCTTCATTCCCGGCTTAAGGTTGACGTCGCCGCCATTCGAGAAAAACGCCAGCGTAACGCACGAGATCGGAATCGCATACCAGGACTTGTAGACGGCTCCCGCGATCCCATCGGTCAAATCCTTCGCTCCGATTCCCACGCCGCCGGCCGTCAGCATGCTGGCGATCTGCCTGCCCCGCCCCGGCTCGATCTTCCCCTCGTCGGTGTCCTTCTTCGAATGCAGCATCACCGGCTGATCGAAGACAAGCATCATGTGCCCGCGCCGGAAGAACCGTTTTGCCGGAGTTGAAACAATATGCCCCGTGTAGGCTCCCGACGGGCAATCCACCTTGAACTCCGTCCCCGTCACCATCCACGAAGATGCATAGGTCTTCAACGTGCAGGTCTCAGCGAATGCAACGCTTGAGGCCAGGAAAAGCGCCAGAACCAGTGCTTTCTTCATGGGCAACTTCCGAGATTGGATTTTTTGCAGCTCTTCCAACCGCTCGATCCGTAGTGAAAACAGCCAAGGGTGATTATAGAGTGCGCAGTTGGCCTTCCGCAGCGTCATCGCGGAAGAGCAGAAGACCACAGCCCCTTGGCGCGCAAGCACCGTGCTCCCAACAGCAGGTGGCCGCAACCCCGTCAATCCAATCGATTGCATTGACGGGGCAATCCTGACGTTGATACACTCGTGAGCGTAGCTTCCTGCGCGGATTCCAGCAGTGAGTTGCGGCCGCCCTCCAGCAAGCCGCTAGCCTGCCGGGTGCTTCCCAAGGAGACCAGCCCCCTTTTCACGCCAGTTTCACAGGCCGGGGATACTGTTCTTTTCTGAAGAGCGCCACGGCCAAGGGCACACGGTTGCGGCAGGGAGATGGCCTTCGGTCTCCTCTTCGATCTCAATCGCGATCGAGACCAACCCCAGCGGCAGGCAAGTTCAAGTCGCGGGAGCAAGGAATCCCGGAGCTCGCAGCAATGGCAAACGTCCTCAATCCCGAAACCGAGAGTACAACCCTGAACACTCAATTGGAAGCCACCCTTGAACCTGCGACGGAGCAAGTGCAGCCGTTGCCAGAATCCACGTCCAACACAGAGACCGCAGCAATCCCAGAAGTTGTCGCGCTGGACGCCGATGCCCCAACCCAACCTGTAGCCGAAGCTTCCCCCGTGGCCGAAGCCACCCACGAAGCCTCCCCCGCAGCCCAAGTTGCAACGGAAGTCTCCGCGCCGGCCAAGACCACCGCCCACGGAGATCACCTCGATTCCATGGACGACTTCTCTGCCGCCCTCGAGGCCTTTGAACGCGAACAGGCCGCCGAAGCAGCCGCCGTCGAAGCCTATGGCGACAAGATCGTCTCCGGCACGGTCATCAAGCAGACTGAAAAACATCTGGTGATCGATGTAGGCCTGAAGTCCGAGGGGCTGGTGCCGCTCGAACAGGTCCTCGATCACACCGGAGCTGTGAAGTTCCAGCCCGGCGAGACGATCGAAGTCGTCATCGAGCGCGAAGAGCCCGAAGGCGGCTATCTGGCCAGCTACGAGCGCGCGCAGCGCCTCCGCGTATGGGACACCATCGAGAAGGCCGCCGCCGACAAGACCCCGGTGATCGGCACGGTCGTCAGCCGCGTCAAGGGCGGCGTCACCGTCGACATCGGCCTCAAGGCATTTTTGCCCGGCTCGCAGCTTGAGATTCGCCCCGTCCGCAACCTCGACGGCTATCTCGGCCAGCAGATTGAAGTCCGCGTCATCAAGCTCAACAAGAAGCGCGGCAACGTCGTCGTCAGCCGCAAAGAGATCCTCGAAGAAGAGCAGAACGCCAAGCGCTCCACCACGCTCGAACAGTTGGGCGAAGGCGCCGTGCTCACCGGCACCGTCAAGAACCTCACCGACTACGGTGCGTTCGTCGACCTCGGCGGCATCGACGGCCTGCTGCACATCACCGACATGAGCTGGGGACGCCTCACCCATCCCCGCGATCTGGTCAACGTCGGCGACGAGATCCAGGTCAAGGTTCTCAAGTTCGACAAAGACAAGCAGCGCGTTTCTCTGGGCTTCAAGCAGTTGACGCCCGACCCATGGCTCGACGCCACCGAGCGCTATCCGGTCGGCGCGAGGGTCAAGGGCCGCGTGCTTTCGGTCACGGATTACGGCGCGTTTGTCGAGCTCGAGCAGGGCATCGAAGGCCTCGTTCACCTCTCTGAGATGACCTGGTCGAAGCGCCTCAAGCACCCCTCCAAGCTGGTCAAGCCCGGCGACGAAGTCGAGACCGTGGTCTTGAGCGTCAATCCCGCGGATCGCCGCATCTCGCTCGGCATGAAGCAGCTTCTCGAAAATCCCTGGGAGAATCTGACAGACAAGTATCCGGCCGGAACAGTGGTCGAGGGTCGCGTCCGCAATCTCACCGACTTTGGCGCCTTCATTGAGATTGAAGACGGCATTGACGGCCTGGTACACGTCTCGAATCTGAGCTGGACCAAACGCGTCAAGCATCCGTCCGAAGTGGTCAAGAAGGGCGAAAAGGTCAAGGCAGTCGTTCTCGGCGTCGAGCCGCAGAATCGCCGCCTCTCGCTGGGCATCAAGCAGCTTCAGCCCGATGTCTGGGAGAGCTTCTTCGCCGCGCATCGCGTCGGCGATGTGGTTCACGGCAAGGTGCTTCGGACTGCGCAGTTCGGCGCATTCGTCGAGATCGCCGAGGGAGTGGAAGGCCTCTGCCACATCTCCGAGGCAGGCGACGAAGCCGGACAGCCGTCCAAGCTCGAAACCGGCCTGGAGCACGACTTCAAGATCATCAAGATCAACGTGGAAGAGAAGAAGGTAGGCCTCAGCCTGCGCTCGATTGGCCACGAAGCCAGCCGCGCCCAGGTCGAGAGCTACAAGAAGGAAGCCCACAAGGCTCCCGTCTCCAGCTCGACCACCACTCTTGGCGACCTCATCAACTGGAAGAGCGAGAAGAGCGAAAAGAGCGAGTAACGCTGCTCTTCCGCAAATCAACACAGCAACGGCCACCCGCAAGGGTGGCCGTTCTGCGTTACGCTACCTCTGCGGATTGCCCCCTACCCTCACAGCGACAGTCTTTACCAGATCCCCGGCACCAGCTTGTACTTCACCCTGCGCGCATAGTCGGCATAGCCATCGAGTTCGTTCCGCAGAGTGCGATCTTCCAGCGCCGTTCGCAGCACCGTAACGGCAACCGTTGCCACAGCGGGTACAAATGCCCACAGGGAATCCAGGATCAGTGGCGTAACAAGCGTAAACGCGGACATGCCGGTATACCCAGGGTGCCGTACGAAGCTATAAGGCCCGCTTGAGACGACGATGTGGCCGCGATCCTTCTGAATGCGAACGACGGCAGAGAAAAATCTGTTGGTACGCATCGCCCATGCAATCAGAGCGGCGGCAAGCGCGCCCACAATGACACCGGCAGCGACTGCCACCGAACCCATGGCTTCAGACCAGTGAAAACGGGTATCGAGTCCCGCTGTAATCCAGGTCGCGACGGGACCCAGCAGAACCACGATGAAGACGATTGGCTTATCCCAACTCTTGCCCGCCTTGGCGTTTCTGCGCTCTGCTTGCAGTTCGGAGTCACGCCAGAGCAAGCACCATGGCTGTGATGCTTGCGGAAAAGTTGAGCCCTAACAGAATCCATGCGTTCGGCCACGACACGCGCCCGGAGGATGCAAAAAGACAGAGCGATGTAACGGCCAGGCTGAAGATGAGCGGAAAGAGCCGTTTCAGAATCGGAACTTGCATGCGAATTCCTCTCGGCGTAGATGATCATATGAACACTACGTATCTTGGGTTGGTACGTCGACTTTTGTCTTCCAAATCAAGCTCGTTCCATCTGCCGCAGAACGACCGCGATTCCCAGCGCCACCAGCACACTCACCAACGCAAAGAGGAACGCGCTCGAGTATCCCCAGACGCCGATCACCGCTCCGGCCAGCGGTCCGGTCAGGAAGAAGCTGACGTCCGCAAAGGCTGTGTAGACGCCCAGCGCCGCGCCGCGATTGCTCTCCGTGACGCGCTTGACGGCCTCAACTCCGATGGCGGGAAAGACCAGCGAGAAGCCGAAGCCGGTCGTTGCAGCGGCAGCGAGAGCCATCCACTGAGAGGAGGCTTGCCACATCATCAGCAGACCCAGCGACTCGACCGTGAGGCAGGCCATGGCCACCGGGTATCCGCCAAACCTGTTGATCGTCTGGATGAAGAGCAGACGCGCCGCAATAAAAGCCAATCCAAAAGCCGTCAGGCAGAGAGCGGCTCCCGTCCACTCGCGGCTCAAGTAGAAGAGAGTGACGAAGGTAGCCAGCGTGCTATAGCCGATGCCGCCCAGCGCCAGCGCCATGCCGTGCGGCGCCACGCGAAACGCTACATCGTGGAAGGGCAGATGTTCGCCCGGAGTCACCTTGACCGGCTCCTTGCGGCTAGCCAATGCGAGGCTGAATCCACCGATGAGCAAAATGAGCAGGCCGATCGACGGCAACCCCCACTGCTGATCGAGCACCACGCCCAACGGAGCTCCCAGCGCCATTCCGCCATAAGTGCTGATGCCGTTAAACGAGATGACCTTGGCGGTACTAGCCTGGCCTGCGCTGGTGATGCCCCACAATGTCGAGCCTGTGGAACCGAGGCTCTCGCCCGTGCCCAGCACGAGGCGGCTCACAAAGAGCGTCGAAAGGCTGAGCCAGGGAATCGTGTGCAGCATAGCCGCGGCCACCAGCAGCACACCGCTCAAGGCGCAGAAGCCCATCCCCCACAGCACGGAAACCTTGGCCCCGGCGCGGTCCGAGATGCGTCCGGCCCATGGGCGGCTGGCGAGGGTAGCAACGTACTGGATGCTGATCATCAGGCCGGCAAGAGCCGCGCCATAGCCCATGTTCCGATGCACATAGAGAGGAAGCACGGCCAGCGGCAGCCCGACCGAAAGATAAACCACGAAGGTGAAGTAGGTAAAGCTGACAATATGCCACGTGCTGCCCTGCGTGGCGATGGAAGTTGGGGATTCAGCGGTGGTGGCTGAGAAAGATGACATTCTGTAGGGAGCAACCTGCGGACCCAGTGCGGTCAGCTCCAGTATAACGGAAGCGTCGTGCGCAGCGTGCGTGCGCAGTCGGCGCGTCTTACACTGAAGTCATGGCGGCCACCTTTCACGTCGAGAACTTCGGTTGCAGAGCGGCCCGCGCGGATGGCGAGGCGATGAGCGATCGCATGCGCGCCGCGGGGCTTAGCTGCCAAAGCCCTGCAGCAGCCGATGTGGTTGTGGTCAACACGTGCAGCGTCACGGCGGAGGCCGACCGTGCGGCGCGTGCCTTCATTCGGCGGGCACACCGGTTGAATCCAGAGGCGCGAATTGTCGTGACGGGCTGCTATGCGCAACGGGCTCCGGACGAGCTGGCGGGCCTGGATGGCGTGGCTGCGGTGGTGGGCAATAGCCACAAGGCTCTGGCTCCGGAGATCATTCTGAGCCTGTTGGAACGAGCGTCGGCGCAGGCAGACAGCGGACTGATACAAATTCAAGCTACAACCGACACCGAGCGAGCGAGTAGCGAGCAGTTGGCCCCACCGCAGGTGGCACGGGTGGTCTGGGCCGACGACCGCTTTGCCCACTCGTTTCTTGAAGAGGCGCAGGTTATGCCCGGTGCGCAGACCCGGCCCAACCTCAAGATTCAGGAGGGATGCGGAAACCGCTGCACCTTCTGCGTGATTCCCCAGACCCGAGGCTCCTCAAAAAGTCTGCCAGCCGCAAGCGTTCTGAAGCAGGTCGAGGGGTTTGTCGCCGCCGGGGGCAACGAGCTTGTACTCTCCGGGATCAACCTTGGCCGTTGGGGGCGTGATCTGACCGGCTTCGTTGAAGACGCTTCGGCTCCGCGGACGCTAGCCGCGCTGGTACGACAGATCTTCGAGCAAACCGCGCTACCCCGGCTCCGGCTTAGCTCGATTGAGCCGATGGATTGGGACTCGGAGCTGATCGAGCTGATGGCCGAGTTTGGCAACTCTGAGCGAGGCGCGGCGCGGCTGGCTCGCCATGCGCACCTGCCTTTGCAGTCCGGCTCGGATGCGGTGCTCAGGCGGATGCACCGGCGCTACCGGCCGTGGCACTATGTCGAGAAGGTCGAGGCGCTGGTTCGAGCCGCCGGGCCGGAGCTAACCGTGGGCGCGGACGTGATGGCGGGTTTTCCCGGCGAGACCGATGCTGAGTTCGAGGAAACGCTGACCCTGATTCGGTCGCTGCCCTTCGGTTATCTGCATCTGTTTCCTTTTTCGCCAAGGCCGGGAACGCCAGGTTGGGCGCTGCACGCCGAGCGGCCGGTTTCAGTTGAGGCGGTTGAAGAGCGGATGGCCGCCCTCCGTGCGCTCGCTTCGGAAAAGACCAGGGCGCATCGGAGTCGCTTTGTTGGCAGAGAGTTGGAGGCCATCACGCTGCACACGCCGGCGGAAGTGGGCATGCGGGACCGGACCGCCGCACTGACCGAGAACTTCCTGCCCGTCGAGTTTGAGGGCCGGCTTGAGGCCAACCAGCTTCTCCGTGTGCGTGTAACCGGGTTGAATGCCGACGCCACGTTAGAGGCGCTGGAAGAGAAACCATAGCAGAATTAATCTATCTCATTTTGAATGTGCAACTAAGCAAGACAAAACATTCCTGCCAGAAAAACCGATAAAAAAAGAGCAAAAAATATATTTCAGATTTCTCTTGCGCGTTATCGCAAATTGCGATATACATATTACATATTGCAATGAAGACTGAGAGCGACACCCATTGCAGTGTGACCAAAACCATGAAGCTCGGCGAGAAAATCCGTTACTTACGCGAGGTCGAGGGGAGTCTGCGCGGCCATGACCGGGCGATGAGCCAGCAGGAGCTGGTTCGGGCCATCGAGGCCGAGACGGGCTCGAAGCTGAGCCAGAGCTATCTCTCGCAGATCGAAAGCGGCGCGCGGCCTCACCTGACCAACACGACGCGGCAGATTCTGGCTCGCTTCTTTAAGGTGCATCCCGGCTACCTGGTGGACGACCCGGAGGGCTACTCCCCGGAGTTGCAAAGCGAGTTGCGCCACCAGGAAGACAAGCTTGACCTGTGGCTGGTGGCGGGCGCCGAGCGCTTCCGCCGCGACCCGGAGTTGATGAAATCTCTGCTGACGTTGGCCCGTCATGACAATTCGCGGGAATGCCTGCTGCTGATCGAGGCGATTCTGGAGACGCCGGGACTGATGCCGCGACTGGCGGAAGTGTTGCGGCCGAAGAACAGAGATCAGAGAACAGAGAACAGAGATCAGAGATCAGAGATCAGGGAACAGGAAACAGGGAGCAGAGATCAAAGGCCAAAAACGCGAGGCAGGAAAGACGAGGCGTAGCGATGCACTGGGAGACCTTCTACTTTGTTTGTTTTCTAGCGGGGCTGTTTCTGAGCGCGTTTTCGCTGCTCGGTTGCATGGGGCACTTCGGCGGAGGCGAGCAAGTGCATTTGCCGCATGTGCCGCATGCGATGCATCTGCCGGACGCAGGTCATCTGCCGCATGCGAGCGCGGGAGTGGACTCCGGAGAGGGAACGGCCGGTATTCCCTGGTGGAATTCGTTCTCGATCATGATCTTTCTCTGCTGGTTTGGGGCGGCGGGATACCTGCTGACGCGCTATGGCAGTTTTGTGGCGGGAACGGTGGTGGTGCTGGCCGGGGTTTGCGGTTTGGCGGGAGGAGCGATTGTGTTCTTGTTCCTTGCCAAGGTGATGCTACCCCATGAGCACGAGCTGACCGCGGACGAAACCGATGTTGTTGGCGTGGTAGGCAGGGTCACGTCCACCATCCGGGCTGGCGGAATTGGGGAGATTGTTTACGAACAGCTAGGCGCACGCTGCTCTGCTGCAGCGCGCTCGGAGGACGGCGCGGCAATTCAAAGGGACGAAGAGGTCTTCGTTGTCCGCTACGAGAAAGGGATTGCGTACGTTCGGCGCTGGGAAGAAGCGGCGCAAGGGACTGAGGGACTGGAAATGAAACAGGAGAGGTTATGACGAACACGACTTTGCTGATCGTGGATATGGGCATCCTGGTGGGGATCTTTCTGATTGGGCTGCTGGCCAAGATCTTCCCCAGGAGCAACCGCAACGGCGGCTCGAACCAGGGAGCGAAGAACAGGAATTAACCACCCCAGCGAGCGAAGACCGCTCGGCGGGGACCTCGGCAAGAAACAGGCAAAGACAGTCGTTCATCGGCATCGAGTTGACTGAAGAAGGGGACAACAGATCCTTGGCGACTACGAGCTGTAAAAACCATCAACCCCATACCTCCCGGATGAAAGGGCCGGGATCGCAATGAACGAATTGATGAATGGAAGCAGCGGGTCGATCATTCTGATTGTTGGACTCGGCGCACTGGCGGTGATCTTCGTACTAGGCGTTATAACCTCGCTCTATCGCAAGGCTGGACCGAACGAGGCCTTGATTGTCTACGGATTTCGCGGACCGAGGGTCGTCAAGGGACACGGCACGGTGATCTTTCCCATGGTGGAGAGCTGCCGCGAGTTGAGCCTGGAGCTGATGAGCTTCGATGTGGCTCCGCAGCAGGATCTCTACACCAAACAGGGCGTCGCGGTGACCGTCGAAGCTGTCGCCCAGATCAAGGTGCGCTCGGACCAGGCATCGATTCTGACCGCCGCCGAGCAGTTTCTCACCAAGTCGCCGCAGGAGCGCGAGGGCCTGATCCGCCTGGTGATGGAAGGCCACCTGCGCGGCATCATCGGCCAGTTGACGGTGGAGCAGATCGTCAAGGAACCGGAGATGGTGGGCGAGCGGATGCGCGCCACCTGCGCGGATGACATGAGCAAGATGGGCCTCGAAGTCATCTCGTTCACCATCAAGGAAGTTCGCGACAAGAACGAGTACATCTCGAATATGGGCCGGCCGGATGTGGCGCGCATCAAGCGCGACGCCGAGATGGCCACGGCCGACGCCGAGCGCGACACCGCCATCAAGCGGGCGACTGCACTGCGGGAATCCGCAGTGGCCAAGGCGCAGGCCGACCAGGAGCGTGTGATTGCCGAGACGGCTTCGCAGACCCGCCAGGCCGAGGCGCAGCGCGATCTTGAGATCAAGAAGGCTGAGTACGCCGAGCAGAGCCGCCGCCAGCAGGCCACAGCCGACAAGGCTTACGAGTTGCAGACCAACGTCATGCTGCAGCAGGTGACCGCTGAACAGGTGAAGGTGCAGCAGGTTGAGAAGGAAGGCCAGATCAAGGTGCAGGAGGCCGAAATCAGCCGCCACGAAAAGGAACTGATCGCCACCATCCTCAAGGGCGCGGAGATCGAGCGGCAGCGCATCGAGAATCTGGCCGAAGCTGAGAAGGCGCGCCTGACCACCGAAGCCGAGGGCCGTGCATCGGCGATCCGCGCACAGGGCGAGGCCGAAGCCAGCATCATCTTCCAGAAGGGCGAGGCCGAAGCCAAGGCGATGAGCGTGAAGGCCGAGGCTTACCAGGAGTGGAACCAGGCCGCGGTGGTCGACAAGCTGCTCACCAACATGGCCGACGTGGTGCGCGCCATGGCCGAGCCGCTCAGCAAGGTGGACAAGATCACCATCGTTTCGACGGGCAACGACGACGCCGCCGGGGCGCACAAGATTACCGGCGACATGACGCGGATCGCGGCGCAGGTGCCGGCGTTGTTTGAGGCGCTGAGCGGCATGGACATCAAGCAGTTGATGTCGAATGTGAAGGCGATCAAGCCGAAGCCGGAGGAGAAGGAGAAGTAGCTTCTAGCTCCTAACTTGTTGAGTGGGAGCCGGGGACTAGAAAGAGAAGGAGTTTTGAAAGGGCACGGCTTCAGCCGTGCCGCAGGAGAAGCGAATAAGTAGGCGGCTTTAGCCCCGGTGGGATGCAACTGAACGGAGATATATTCCCTCAGGGGCTAAAGCCCAAGATTCCTTTTCTCGATTGAACGGCACGGCTGAAGCCGTGCCCTTTCAAAGCAAAGGAATCTCGCAGGTAGCTGGAAGCTGAGAAGAAGGAGGACGTCATGGCACTGCTGGAAAGAGTAAGCACGTTGCTCCGCGCAAATCTGAACGACCTTGTTGAGAAGGCCGAGGATCCGGAGCGGCTGTTGAAACAGATCGTGCTGGACATGGAGAATCAGTTGATGCAGGTGAAGACGCAGGTGGCCATCGCCATCGCCGACGAGCATCTGCTCGGGAAGAAGCGCGCCGAGCATGTCGAACAGGCAGCCGAATGGCGGCGCAAGGCGGAACTGGCCGTCGAGAAGGGCCACGACGATCTGGCTCGCGCGGCTCTTGAGCGGGCGCTGAGTCACGACCAGTTGGTGGCCGGCTTCACCACTCAGGCCGAGGACCAGAAGCACGAGGCCGACAATCTGCGCCAGGCGCTGCGCAAGCTGGATCAAAAGTTGAGCGAGACGCGCGCGCACTGCGAGATGCTGATGGCCGAGCATCGCCGCGCCAAGGTTGTGGGCCGCGCCACAAAGGCTCGCCAGATCGTCGGCGACAGCCAGGAGCATGCAATCGGCCGGATGCAAGACGAAGGTTCACGTCAAGGCCGCCGAAAACGCCGCAGCCAGCGAGGTGCTGGCTCCCGAGTCGCTCGAAGATCGCTTTCAAGCCCTGGAGAGCGAAGACAAGATCGAAGTGATGCTCAAGGAGATCAAGAGCCGGCAGGCTGTTCAATAGCGGGTCAAGCCCGACGGCGGGCAGCTCTAGGAGATTCGCTGGGTCCCCACGAAGCGAAACCGCGTCAAAAGAGGAGAGCCGCGTGAAATCATGAGGTATCTCGAGGCATGTCATCTGGCCGATTCGTATCCGTAGGGGATCGGCTGGGTGGCGGCTCAATTCACGACAGGTGAGCGGATGCGTTTGCGTACTTTTTCTGCCCCGGCGATTTTTTACACGAGCCTTGTTCTTCTTCTGTTGCCGGGTGTGGCCTCTTCACAGGAGCCGGTTCGTGGCGCGAACGAGAACGGATCCGAAGCGCTGCCTGAGGCTCCGGAGCCGATGAGCCAAGCAAGGCCGCAGCCGGTTCCTGACGCGAAGCAGAAACCCGAAGGAATCCTCGGCATGATGTCGAGCGACCGGGTCGTCGACGTAGGTGAGACGCCTCCTCCGCCGACGCCGCGTCTGGCATTCAAGATCGCAACGCATAGCAGCTTCGACCCTTCATCGTTTGCCCTCACCGGCGTCACCTCGTTGATGGCCGAGGGATTGGACGAGAATCCGCAGCTTGGCAAGGGTGCGGCCGGCTTTGGGAGATATTACTGGCGCGGCTGCGTCGACAAGGCCACAGGAAACTACCTGGTCCTCTTCGCTTTACCGACCGTTTTTCGTCAAGACGAGCGCTACTATATCAAGGGCCGAGGCAGCATTCTGCATCGCAGCATCTATGCCTCCAGCCGCGTGCTGATCACGCCGGACTATCATGGACACGAGGTCTTCAATACCTCCGAGATTCTGGGACGCGGCATCGCACAGGGCATCTCGCTCTCGTACGATCCAGACGACGAGCATACGGTTGGATCGTTTGCGGGAAGTTATGCCTTTGCCCTTGGGCGGGATGCCTTGACGAATCTTTTTCGCGAGTTCTGGCCGGATGTCGCCACGCGTCTTCGGCATCGTCATCCGTGATACCGGGACGAATTTGCAACATGTTGCCAGCCGCATGGGACAAGCCTGATACTTCTTTGAGACGCATCGCGATACACCAGCGATTGACGCGATAAGAAGGCCCACCATGTTCACGATTTACTCTCGTATCTGCTTGTTCTCGACTGCTTTCGTTCTCATGCTCATGACTGCACCCGCAGCGTTGGCCAAGACCGCGCCCCAAGACGGCGCCGGGGCCTATGCAACCGGAAAGTACCGCAATCTTTTCGTTGAAGCCGGCCACTCGCCCAAACAAATTCAGGCCAAAATTGATACCGCCTACGCGCAACTCTTTCACGGCGACCCGAAGACGCAAGCCATCGCCTACTCCGCAGGCAGCAACGCCAACGGTCCGTTGATGTATGTGAACGACGTGCATAGCCGCGACGTGCGCAGTGAGGGCATGTCCTACGGGATGATGATCGCCGTTCAAATGGGCAAGAAGGCCGACTTCGACGCGATGTGGAACTGGGCGAAGACCTACATGTACATCAGCGACCCGAAACATCCCTCGTACGGATACTTTTCCTGGTCGTGCAAGACCGATGGCTCGCCGAACGAGGAGACGCCCGCTCCCGATGGCGAGGAGTATTTTGCGATGTCGCTGCTGTTTGCAGGCAATCGCTGGCCGGGTGGACACGGCATTTATGACTATCACGCCGAAGCCGAGAAACTGCTGACCGCGATGAGGCACAGAGCGATCATCACAGGCCCCACCAAATTTGGAGAGCGCAGCGTTGGCGCTGAGGTGAACGAGGAGAATGTAATGATTCTCTTCGTTCCGGGAATCACGCCACATCCCTTCACAGATCCTTCGTATCATCTGCCAGCGTTTTATGAGTTGTGGGCGCGCTGGGGGCCGGAAGAAGACCGCGCATTCTGGGCGATGGCAGCCGAAATCAGCCGTGGATATTTCGTCAAGTCCACGAATCCGCAGACTGGTTTGTCACCCAGCTATTCCAACTTCGACGGCACGCCGCACCGTACGCCTTTTCCGGTGTCGGACATCTTCGGCTACGATGCCTGGCGCACGGCAAGCAACTGGTCGGTGGATTGGTCGTGGTGGCAAAAGGCTCCCGTGGAACAGCAGTTGAGCGACCGCATTCAGAAGTTCTTTGCCTCCGAGGGAGTCGATAAGTATGGACCGCTTTATACGCTCGACGGCAAAGATTGGACCGTTGCGCAAGGGAAGCCGCATGAGGTTCACCCGCAAGGTCTGACCGCGACCAACGCGGTGGCCGGACTTGCGGCCACGGACAGCAGCCGCGCGAAGCTCTTCACCGAGGCTTTGTGGAATGCGCCGCTTCCCGAAGGAGAGTATCGCTATTACGATGGCATGCTCTACCTGATGAGCTTTATGCATGCGAGCGGCGAGTTCCGCATTCTGGCGCCAAAGTCTAAGTAGGTGGCATGCTGGTTGTGAGTAACAAAAAGCGGCGCGCTCCAGTTTGTAGCAGCGCGCCGCGAGAAAGCCTGCGACGATAGTCCTATGACTCTCTTACGAGTTCCCTGCCCCGTGCCAGTGCGCGTTTGTTCAACTCGGTCCAGCGCGGATTCTTCACCAGCCGCCCGAGCGCCGCGTCGATGTTCACGTCCCGCAACACACCCGTGATTTCGAGGAGCGCGCCGAGCATCACCATGTTGCCCGCGCGTATATCGCCGAGTTCGTTGGCGATTTCGGTGAAAGGACGCGCGAGCACATGCACGCCATCCTGCTTGCAATCGGCTGGGAACTCATCGCCGTTGTAGAGAATCCATCCACCCACAGGCACGTTGTTCACAAACTTTCTGAGCGATGGTTCATTCATCGCGACCAGCAGATTGGGATTCGTCACCATGGGCGAATCGATGACCTGCCGGGTCAGACGCACATGGCAGTTGGAGGTGCCGGAGCGCATCTCGGGCCCATAAGACGGAAGCCATGAGACTTCAAGACCTGCGTCGAGCCCAGCCTCGGCCAGCACTTCGCCGAGCAGCAAAACTCCCTGCCCGCCAAAGCCGGCGACGCGCACGCGAAGATCCAGCTCCGCCGTTCTCCATTGCGGACTGGATTGCCTTCAGGCAGACTCTCGTTCATCGACGCCAAGAATCTGCGGAATCTGGTCGAGCGAGGGCGCGGCTTCGTGAGGCTGTTCAGGCCGCGGCTCTTTGGTGCGATCGCGATAGACACCGAGCGGAAAGGTCTTCTCCATCACATCGCGTACCCAGTGCTGCGCCTGCACCGGAGTCATCTTGAAAATCGTGGGGCAAGGCGAGAGCACCTCGATCAGCGAGAAGCCCAGTCCGCGCACCTGATTCTCGACGGCTCGCTTGATGGCGCGCGTCGCCTGCACAATCTGCTTTGTATCTCCCAGGCCGACGCGCTCGATGTAGACCGGAGCCTCCAGCGTGGCCAGCAGTTCGCAAACGCGCAGCGGATAGCCTTCGGTCGCGGCGCTTCGTCCATTCGGAGAGGTCGCGCTCTTCTGCCCGATGAGCGTGGTTGGCGCGGCCTGTCCGCCGGTCATGCTGTAGATGGCGTTGTTGATGAAGATCACCGTGATGTGTTCGCCGCGATTGGCCGCGTGCAGAATCTCGGATGAACCGATGGCCGCCAGATCTCCGTCGCCCTGGTAGTCGATCACGATGCTCTCTGGCCTGCTCCGCTTGGCACCCGTGGCTACCGCCGGAGCGCGGCCGTGCGCGGCTGAGATATTGCCCACGTCAAAGTAGTTGTAAGTAAAAACTCCGCAGCCGACTGGACCTACCATGATCGTTTTGTTCTGGATGCCCAGCTCGTCGATGGCTTTGGCCAGCATCTTATGCACCTGGCCATGCCCGCAGCCAGGGCAGAAATGCGTCTGATGCTGCAGTTCGCTCTTCCGCTCATAGCGGTCGTAGAAAGACTTCGCCTTGCCGTGCGATACTGCGTATTCTGCGAATCGTCTCGCTAGACATGGGCCACCTGCTTCTCTTCCGGCTGCACTGACGACAAGATTTTCCGCGCCTGCTCGCGGACAAACCCGAGCACCTCATCGTGCGACGGCACATTCCCGCCGACGCGGCTGAGGAACTCGACGCGCCGCGCGCCGTTCAGCGCCAGTTGCACATCTTCGAGCATCTGGCCGTTGCTCATCTCGACAACGACGAAGACCTGCGTGTGTGCGGCGAGGCGCTTGAGATGCAACTTGGGAAATGGGAAGAGCGTGATGGGACGCAGCACGCCGACCTTGAGCCCGTCGGCGCGCGCCTCTGCTGCCACGGCCTTCAGAATGCGGCCCATGATTCCGTAGCCAACGAGCACGATCTCGGCATCACTCGGTGCGCCATTCCTCTGCGCGGGTCTCGCACTCTTCGGCGCGGCGATACTTCGCTTCGAGATGGTGCTGATGCGCCTCCATCTCATCGATATCGAGATGCAGTGAGGTGATCAGATTGCCGCGCGTTTCTTCGGTTCCCGTCACGGCATACGCCGGGTGTTTGCGGCTCAACGGCTGTCTGCGGAAAAGCTGACCGGCTCCATCATCTGCCCGATGAATCCATCGGCGAGCACGACCACCGGATTGCGATAGCGGTCAGCCAACTCGAAGGCCAGACGCAGTCAGATCCGCCATCTCCTGCACAGAATGCGGCGCAAGCACGATGGTGCGGTAGTTGCCGTGTCCGCCGCCCTTGACGACCTGGTGATAGTCGCCCTGCTCGGCGGCGATGTTGCCCAGGCCCGGCCCGCCGCGCGTGATGTCGGCGATGACGCAAGGCAGTTCCGCGCCGGCCATGTAGCTGATGCCTTCCTGCATCAGGCTGATGCCCGGCCCGCTCGACGCCGTCATCGATCGCACGCCCGTCGACGACGCGCCATAGATCATGTTCATCGCCGCGACTTCGCTCTCCGCCTGAAGAAAGACTCCGCCCGCGCTGCGGCATATAGAGCGCTGCCGCCTCGGCGATCTCGCTGGCCGGCGTGATGGGATAGCCATAGAACGCGCGGCATCCGGCGAGAATCGCGCTCCTGACGATCGCTTCGTTCCCCTTCATCAGTTGCTTGCGCATTCGCTTGCTCCTGCTGTGCCCGCTTCGCCGCTGCGCGGTTCATCGCTCGCGCGCTGCACGATTCTCAACACCGTAATCGCTCCCGGCTCGGGACAGACCATGAAGCAGATGCCGCAAGCCGTGCAGCCCACGCCCGTGTACATTGCCGTGCGATAGCCGATAGCGATTGATCCGCTCACTGAGGACGATCACCTTTGGCGGGCAGGCATCCACGCAGAGTCCGCAGCCCTTGCACTCCTCGACATCCACCCGCAACTGGCCTCGGTCCTGTTTCTCTGGATTTGCCATGATTGTTCCTCTTTGCCGCTGCGATGCGTTCGAAGATAGAGCGCCCCACCACTCTCAACGGAAGCTCGCCCTCAAACCCATCATTCTCAGCCTCTTAAATAAGTCCGGCAGTGATACACATCACCTTATCCTTGAGTGCCTAAGCCAATACCAGCCACCGGCGATTGAAACAAAACAGTTTGCATTGCGCGCAAGCTCGATGAATAATTGCGCTCTGATGAGTAAGTCCATCGACTCCGCCGCAAACTGCGAGACGCGTGGCCCTTGGAATGCCGCCGGCACGGCTGTGATGCTGATCGGCTTCAGCGCCGTCATCGGCCAGATTGTGCTGATGCGCGAGCTGATCGTCGTCTTCGACGGCAATGAAATCTCACTGGGAATCTTGCTGGCGAGCTGGCTCTTTTGGACTGCCGTTGGAAGCTTGGTGTGCGGTATTTTTCTGCGTGGCCGCAGTGCGCGGCAAATGGCGGCTGCATTGGAGTGCGTGCTTGGGGTCAGCCTGCCGGCGGCCATTTTTGCTTTGCGCGCCAGCAAGAGCCTCTTCCAATCTGTACCGGGCGAGTTGGTCGGTCCGTTTCCGGCACTGCTTGCATCGCTGGTCTGCCTGAGCGTCTTCTGCGTTGTTGCCGGTGCGTTGTTTGTGACCGCTGCCCGCTTGGTCAGCGAGGAATCCGCCGTCGACGCCCGCATGGCTGTCAGCACAGCTTACCTATTGGAGGCAGCCGGTTCCGCTGTCGGAGGAATCGCCGCGAGTCTTTTGCTGCTGCGCTTTCTTGAACCATTTCAGATTGCCTGCATCGTGCTCCTCTTGAATCTCCTGATGGCCGCTGTTCTTTTGTTGCAGAGGCGCCGCAAGCTGTTGGCAACCGCGGGCCTCGTGGCCGTTCTGATTGCCGCCGCTCTGTTTTTCGAGACTGCTCCGTGGCTTGAAAGACAGGCGCAGGCGCGCCAATGGAACGGATTTCATGTGCTCGCTTCGCGTGACTCGATCTATGGCAATCTCACGGTCACAGAGACCGGAAACATTCGAAGCCTCTATGAAAACGGCCTCATCCTTGCCAACGCGCCGGACGAAGCAGCTTCGGAAGAGTCGGTTCACTATGCATTGCTCGAGCATCCCGCTCCCAGGCGAGTTCTACTCATCGGCGGCGGCGCAAACGGCAGTGTCGCGCAGGCGCTCAAGCATCCCACCATCGAGCGAATCGATCTGGTCGAGCTTGATCCCGCTCTGATCGGCATGGCACGCGAGTTCTTTCCGTCGGAGTCCGCGCCTCTGTTCTCCGACCCGAGAGTGCATCTGCATTATGCGGACGGCCTTGCCTATCTCAACTCGATGCATGACAGATTCGACGTGATCGTTGTGAATGCGCCCGACCCGCAGAGTGTGCAGTTGAACCGCTTCTACACTGTGGAGTTCTTCCGCACTGCGCGCAATCATCTGGCGCTGGGCGGAGTGCTGGCATTGCAACTGCACTCGTCGGAAGAAGCCATCAGCCCCGACTTGGCCAAGTTCCTGCGCTGCATCAACCGCACACTGCGCGAGGTCTTCCCGTATGTTGTCGCAATTCCGGGAGAGACGATCCACTTCTTCGGCGCGATGCGCTCCGGTGATCTTACAGACGATCCGCGAACGCTGGTTGCACGCTTGCATGAGCGGAATCTGCAGACGCAATATGTTCGCGAATACTTTATTCCATTTCGCATGATGCCCGATCGCATGGATGAGGTGCGCGAGCAATTGAGGCCGTTGGATACGACGCAGATCAATCGCGATTTCTCGCCGATCGCCTACTACTTCGACGTTGTGCTGTGGAGCGGGCAGTTCAAGCCCAACTATGCCGCTTGGTTGCGCGCTGCGGAGCATGTGCGTTTTCGAGTTGTCATTGAGACGGTTCTTGTTGTCTTGTTATCCGTCGCGGCGGTTTTCGCCTTCGTATTCAAACGCCAGCAGCGCGTCCGCTCTACCGCAGTATTTTCGATGGCAGCAACAGGGTTTACGATGATGGCGTTGCAGATCTTCCTGCTGCTTGCATTCCAATCCATTTATGGATTCGTCTACCACCAACTCGCAATTCTGATTGCTCTCTTTATGGCTGGCATTGCCGCCGGCAGCTGGCTCGGCCTGCGCAGCATTCGCCGGGACGACACTTCCGCTTGCCGCGAACTCGCATTCACGCAGCTTCTGCTCGCACTCTCTGCGCCGGTGCTGCTGTTATTGGTGAGCTTGATCGCAAAGCTCTCTGGAACAGCCGCAAGCTGGCTGGCCGCGCAGTGCGTTTTTCCCGCGCTGGCCGCACTCTGCGGCACCTTGGGCGGCTATCAGTTTCCCATAGCGACGGAAATCTACCTGCCCAAGAACAGTGCACAGCGAAGGCTCGGCGTACTTTATTCCGTCGATCTCGCAGGCGCCTGCGCGGGCGCTTTGGTGTTGAGCGGTTATCTCATTCCGGTCTTTGGGTTCTGGAAGACGGCATGGCTTTGCGCTGCGGTGAATCTTGCACCATTTCTGCTGGCGGCGCGGGCTTTTCTTCCGCCCTTCGCCAAAACTGCGAGGGACCGAGAAGTCACAGCAGATGCGCATTGAAAACTTACGGCTTGTGCTCGTGGAAGACAACCGCGGTGAAGGCGAAGATGTCGGTATTCTCATCTTTCCAGCAGTCGAGGGGCATTCCCGCTTTGCGGCAAGTCTGTTCGAGGAAGGTCTGCCGGTCCCATTTTTGTTCGGCGGGTACCTGCGGCAGCAGAAGGCCTTCGGAGTCTCGGTTCTTCATCAGCAGCCCGTGCTCGCCAATTTTGATCTGTTGAATGTCGGTAATGCGGCGTAGAGGCGAGAGCACCGAGATCTCATATTCGAGTCGCGGCAACTCCGATGCGTTGACCGGCTGGAAGCGCGGATCGTGAAGAGCTGCGTGTGTTGCCGTATCGCGCACGGTCATGTAGAGCGGCTTGGCCGCGGAGGTATAGCCGATGCACCCACGCAGCGCGCCGGACTCGGTGAGGGTGACGAAGGCGCCGCTTTCGCGGTTCAACGCCGCGCTCGCGCTTGCGGGCGGCTCATACAATTCACCCTTCTGAACCACATGCTCCACCGACTTGCGCGCCAGGGCGAGCAACTCGTTCTTCTCTTTCTCGGTTAGCGAGAAGGTAGTTTCGATCTCTTTTCCGCCAGGAGCTTTCACAAAAACGTCCGCGCTATAGCCGACCACGCGCGAACGATCGCCGGTCACATCGCCTGAATTCGCGTACTTCAAGACGCGCGCCTGGTTGGCTCCCATGCGCTCGGCGTAGATCATCGCGGCCACGATAGGCGCGCCGCCGCAGGCCTCCCATATCCGCGACTCGAAGTTACGCGACATGCTGAAGTAGTCCCACGCCTCGAGCGCGTTGAGCGATTTGTGATCGATCTTAACCGCTTCATCGTAGGTGTGAAAGTGCGACAGATCTGAGCTGGCGAGAACAAGCGTATCGCCTTCCTTGCCTTCGCTTTTGATGAGTTTTGCGAGCGCCACGCCCAGCGCGCGACTGCTCGCATAGCTCTGGTCTCCCATGACGATCGGCACGAGTTCAAAGTTGCCCAGCACCTTTTGCAACCACGGCAACTCGACCTCGATCGCGTGCTCGCCGCCTTCCGGCGTGGGGTCGTGACCTTGAGTCGAGAGCTGCATGGTCGAGCTCATTTTGGCCAACTGGCGCGCAAAGGCCTTGTCGACCGGGACGTTTCCCAGCGGCGTTGCGTAGGCGTCGCCGTCATAGATGGAGGTGAAGTCGAAGGCCACATAGTGCGATGGCGCAATGACCACAACGCGTGAGAACTTGCGCCCCTTCAATGCGGCATAGGTGTATGCGGCCACGGGACCCGAGTACTCGTAACCGGCGTGCGGCGCGACCGCGGCGATAATCTGATCGGTGACCGGCGGCCCGGAGACACGCGCGAGCAAATCGTCGATCATGGCCGATAGCGCCTTCGGGTCGGATGGATAGAAGCTGCCGGCGACGGCCGCCTGGCGCACTTTTTGCGAGTCACCTGCGCTTACATGCTTGAGCGGCGTGAAGATCAGCAGAGCGATAAGCGGCGCTGTCAGCCAATAGGCGTTCGGTGTCATGGCGATATTCATCTTCGAGGCCTCCCTGCTTCTTCAAGCGTGCCAGATGCCGGGAATCGGGTGTTGGCAGTACGGGCAGCGGTCTTTCTGGATCAGCATCTGACTTGCGGTAAATCCCACGCGCTCGACGAGCATTTTACGGCACTTGGGGCAATAGGTGTTTTGCGCCGGATGTCCAGGCACATTGCCGATGTAGACGTAGTGCAGTCCCTCGGCGTCGGCAATCGCCTTGGCGCGTTCGAGGGTTGGCACCGGCGTGATGGGCAGATTCTTCAGCAGATACTCGGGATGAAATTGCGTGAAATGCAGAGGCACATCCTCGCCGAGATTCGCTTTGATCCATTGCGCGAGGCCGCGAAACTCCTGATCGCTGTCGTTGAGCGTAGGAACGGTCAGGTAGACGATCTCCGTCCACTTGCCGAGCTTGCGCAGAGTGACGAGTGAATCCAGCACCGGCTTCAACTGGCCGGTGACGACCTGGCGATAATACGACTCGGAGAAGGATTTGAGATCGATCTTGACGGCATCCATCTTTCCGTATGCCGTCTTCAACGCATCCTCTTGTATGTAGCCATTCGAGACCACGATGCTGCGAACGCCGGCCTCGTGGCCCGCATCGGCTGCATCCATCAGGTATTCGCTGAAGACGACCGGCTCGCTGTAGGTGAAGGCAATCGTGGGACAGCTATAGTGCCGAGCGAGTTCGGCGACGCGCTGCGGTGGAGCGTACTGCGCGGGCACCTGCTCGGGGCGCGATTGCGAGATGTCCCAGTTCTGGCAGAATTTGCAGTTGACGTTGCAGCCGGCGGTGCCCAGAGAAAAGGCCGTCGTTCCCGGCAGATAGTGGAAGAGCGGCTTCTTCTCGACGGGATCGACGTGGGCCGCGGCAACCCGCGAGTGGACCAGCGAATAATAAGTGCCGCCGCGATTTTCGCGCACGCCGCAGTAGCCGCGCTCCTTGTCTCCCACCGTGCATTCGCGCGGACAGAGCTTGCACTTGATCTTGCGGTTGTCGAGCTTCTGGTAAAACTTCGCTTCGACGATGTAACGCGAATCGTCCTCGCTCGCGGAGACAGGCTGCGCGGCGCCGGTCATTCCCAGCGCCGCTCCCGAGGCCAGAGCGCACTTCAAAAACGAGCGGCGATCAATCGGATGCTGGCCATTCATGGCACCCTCGACATCCAAGATACAAGACATATTAAACCTCTTTGCACGTTGCGTTGCTAAATCTCTATCAGTGAAATCTTCTTGGGGTCGTTCGTCCCCAGGCGATGCGCGGCGTCGGCCGCGGTAGCGATATAGTTTGGCGCGCGATCTTCGGCCGCCAGAGTCTTCAATCCCTTTTCGGCACGCTTGCGCTCGATGATCTGCCAGCCGGTGTGATCGAGCGCGACCGGGTCCTGAGAGACAAGCAGCGTGTTGGCGTTCCAACTGTGCTCGGGCTTGTAACCCGGCCCGCCTTCATACATGGCCGTGGTCGCGTCGCAGATCGTCAACCGCATTCTTGTCCGGATCTCCGGCAGCATGTTCACATCCGCCACGTAAGGATTGCAGCCGTTGGGATGGTATTTGTTCGGGTTGTGGATCACGCCGTACATATTCTTGAGGGCAATGGTGACGCCGGCGCCATCGTGATCTTTTAGAACAGGAAGATTGATCAGCACGTTCGAGCGCTGAGTGAGAATCTTCGACAGGAGGCTGCCCACGCTGCCATAGGCTGACAGCTCTTGCTCGTAGCCAACCTTGTCGGTTCCATAGCACTGCACGCGCTCTCCGCCGATGGCGAGATGAAAACCGGCATGCTCCAGCTCAACGCTGTCCCGGTCCCAGATCACGATGTCGGCAGGCTTGACGCCAGCCTCTTGCAACCGTTCGCAGATGGCCGCGACGAGCTGAACGTTGGTGGAGATTCCACGGCCGCCCAGAGCATTCACTTTCAGGCTCACAGTCTCGCCCGGATGGACGACCTTCTTCCATGCCTCGATTGGGTGATCCAGGCTGAAGAGTGTCTGCATGGCGCGGTCGAGCAGGGCGAGCGTGCGGTGCGGGTCGACCGTGGAGCCTGTACCGCGAAGCTGATCATCGCGCGCGACGACGACACGAGATTTTTTTGGAGCACCGGATTCGACCGTTCGCGGTTTGGCCGCAACTGGCTCCGAGGCCGTCCATGCTTCCGCCACGCCTGCCGTGCAACAGAGAGCAGCTCCGCTGAGAGAGCGCTTGGAGAAATTCCCTTCGACTGTTACTTGTTCTCATTCGCAAACTCCGCTGGCCCAGCGGCCCGCCGCAGGGATCGATGCATGGAGGGGAATGGCTTTGGCGGCTGCGATCAAGCTGCTCAAAAGCGAGGCGGAGATCCCTGAGAAGCAGGCCCATCTTCCGGCTTCCGGGCGTACCATCGCCTTAATTAACGCTTACGGCAGCCGGAGAAGCTTTGCTGTGATGGCCGGCACTTGAGACGGAAGAGATCGGGCATCGAGTCTGCCTGCCAGCCGCATCGGTCAACGCTGACGGGCTCAAAGCTGAAGGAGGATAAACTAACTCCGGGACAACGAACGCGTTCCTATAGGTTGGATCCCATGCGCAACTCCAATCCGGTCGAAGTGAAGTCTCCGTTGTCTGTTTGGCCCTGGAGCTTACGCGATTTTCTCGCAGCAGTTGTAGGGATCGACCTATGCGATCTGGCCGTTGCTTGTGCTGCTTATCGCAGAAAGGAAGACCCGACACCGCAGCGTGCTGCCGCGCTCGAAGCTCTTCAGCAAACCTTTCTGCCCTATCGCAAGTTGAGCGGCTGCGATGTCTATCGCCGTCCGTAGCTCTACTATCGATGAAACAGAACAAAGGTTATAATCGGCCCATGGCAGCCGATCCTCAAGCGTATTTGCAAGAAACAGAGAATTCGGAAGTTGCATCGAAGCTGCATGCGCTGGAGACGCGGCTCGCGGAGTTGCGCAGCTTGATGGTGGCCTACTCCGGCGGCGTGGACTCGGCATTTCTGGCAGCCACGGCGCATCGCGTTCTGGGCAGCCGCATGCTCGCGGTAATGGCCGACTCGCCGAGCCTGGCCCGCCGCGACTTCGAACAGGCCTGCGAATTTGCGCGGGAGCAGGATATACCGCTGCACATCGTCGAAACCGAGGAGCTTGAGCTTCCCGAGTATCAGCGCAACGACGCCAATCGCTGCTTCCACTGCAAGGACACACTTTTTGCCGCGATGGAGACGCTGGGGCCGAAGCTGGGCTACGACCGCATCGCCTATGGCATGAACGCCGACGACACGCGCGACTTCCGTCCGGGGCAGCGCGCCGCTGAGGAGCATGCTGTGCTGGCGCCGCTGGCCGAGGCCGGGCTGACCAAAAATGGAGATCCGCGCGCTGGCCAAGGCCGCGGGCTATCCGTTGTGGGATCGCCCGGCAGCACCTTGCCTCTCTTCGCGCGTCGAGTATGGCCGCGCCGTGACCCGCGAAGTGCTGACGCAAGTTGAGAAGGCCGAAGAGAGCCTGCGGCAGTTGGGTTTTCGCGAGTTGCGCGTTCGCCATCATGGCGAACTGGCCCGGGTGGAAATTGCACGAGCCGAGTTGCCGCGCGCCCTCACGATGGAGATGCTCGACGCCATCACCGCCGCGCTCAAGCAGGCCGGCTTTCAATATGTGACGCTCGATTGCTCCGGTTTTCGTTCTGGATCGTTGAATGCGATCTTGCCCGCCGAAGTCCTGGCCAAACGCGGAGCATAGCCGGCAGTTTAGAATCACAATGCGATGCGTATCGGTTATCTGGAATGTTTTTCCGGCATCAGCGGCGACATGCTGCTGGGCGCCTTGGTGGATGCGGGCCTTCCCTTCAGTTGTCTTGAGGAGACGGCGACAGCGCTGAAGGTGGGCGCGCGCCTGGAGATGCGTAAGGTGAGCCGCGGCGGGCTGGCCGCGACCAAAGTGGACGTGATCACGCCGGACCATGAGCCTACAGAGGCGGAGCATTCGCATGGTCCGCACGCGCATGAGGCTCATTCCCACGCCGAGCATTCGCATGAACATCTCGCACGCTCACACCCATGCCGCGCATCGATCGCTCTCGGCGATTCTTGAAATCATCCGCTCTGCGCCGCTCAGCGAGAATGTGAAACAACGCTCGATGCGCGCCTTCCAACTGCTTGGGCGAAGCCGAGGCTGCGATTCACTCCGTTCCCATCGAAGAGGTGCATTTTCACGAGGTGGGCGCGGTCGACACGATCGTCGATATTGTCTGCTCCGCGGCGGGCGCAGAGGCGCTTGGCGTGGATTGCTGGCTCGCATCGCCGCTCAACGTCGGCAGCGGAACCGTTGTCTGCCAGCACGGAACGCTGCCTGTTCCCGCCCCCGCTACTCTGGCTTTGCTGGGCGATGCTCCGGTCTACTCGGACGGGCCGCCGATGGAGCGCGTGACCCCGACCGGCGCAGCCCTGCTGCGAATGCTGGATGTGCGTTATGCGCCGCTTCCGGCGATGCGCGTCCTCAAAACGGGCTATGGCGCGGGTGGACGCGAGACGCCGGGCCAGCCGAATCTGCTGCGTCTGCTGGTCGGCGAGGAAGCTCGACAGACCGAGGCGAACCCAGGAGATTGCGGTCATCGAGACGGTCATCGACGACTCCAGCCCGCAACTGCTCGCCTATGTGAGCGAGAGGCTGCTCGAGGCCGGAGCCTGGGACGTTTACCGCGTTGCTGTGCAGATGAAGAAGGGCCGGACCGGCGTGCAGATGACCGTGCTCTGCCGTCCCGATCTCATGCCCGCGTTGCGCGATCTGCTCTTCCGCGAGACCACCACCATCGGCCTGCGCTGGCGACTGGAGAACAAAGTTGCTCTGGCGCGCGAGTTCGTCGAGGTAAAGACGAGTTGGGGCGCGGTGCGGATCAAGATCGCCCGCTTGCCAGACGGAACAATCGCCAACGCCGCGCCCGAGTATGAGGATTGCCGCGAACTTGCCACGCAACACGCGGTTCCACTGAAGCGAGTGATGGAAGAAGCTATGCGGGCCTACACTGCGGCAAAGGAGAATCGCTGATGGATCGCGCTCTGATCGAGGCTTTGCTCAACGAAGTCCGCGAGGGTCGTACGGAGGTCGACGACGCTCTTGAGCGGCTCAAAGTCATGCCCTTTGAAGACATGGGCTTCGCCAAGCTCGACCACCACCGCGCGCTGCGCACCGGCATGCCGGAGGTGATCTTTGCCGCCGGCAAGAGTGCCGCACAGGTGGCCGCGATCTTCGGCCGCATGGCGCAGGCTGGAGGCAATGTGCTGGCCACTCGCGTCTCTCGCGAGATGTATGAGCCGGTGGCCGCCATCGAGCCGCGCGCGGAGTACCATGAGACGGCCCGCGCCATTACGCTCATGCAAGCCCCGACGACACCCGGCAAAGGAACCGTCGCCGTGGTCTGCGCGGGCACCAGCGATCTGCCTGTCGCAGAAGAGGCCGTAGTCACTGCGCGGCTGATGGGCAACACCGTCGAATTGATCGCCGACGTTGGCGTCGCCGGCATTCATCGCCTGCTGGCGCAGAAAAATTCACTGCAATCGGCACGCGTGCTGATTGTCTGCGCCGGCATGGAGGGCGCGCTGCCCACCGTCGTCGGCGGCCTCGTGAATGCGCCGGTCCTGGCTGTGCCGACCAGCGTGGGTTATGGCGCATCCTTCGGCGGCGTGGCGGCGTTGCTGGGCATGTTGAACACCTGTTCGCCCAACGTCTCGGTGGTCAACATCGACAACGGCTTTGGCGCAGCCTGCATCGCTTCGCTGATCAATCACCTCTGAATAGGACCATGAATCCGCTTGAAGATGGCCCAAGTTACCGGATTTTTGGCCAAAACCGTGGCAGATAACAACCGTTTGTGTTTAGTAATTAATCAACATATAGAAATTACAAACCGTTTAATGCACGTGAGTTACAGCCTTTCCGGACTCAAGATTGGGCCTCCTGAGGGGTGGGGGGTGGGGGTATCACTCCAGGGTGGTACGGACCGGTTACATCCCTGACAGTTTGGGCTGGCCGGTGTGGGACCTCTTGCTTCATTTGTCCATTGTGCGCGCTGGAAGGGAAATTATCTGCAACCATCTGCGGTGGGGCACACCGTTCGCGTGCGCCATGAGGTCTCCGGATTCCGAAGGGCGCCGGACTACTTCTCAGATTTTGCTTCAGCCTCACGCCATTGAGGACATTTGGGCTGAGTTGTCGTCTTCTCCCATTCAAACGATGACGCGACGCCTTCGATTTCGCTCAAGACGGGCTCAACGGTGGGCAGGCGGCTTCGGTCTGGGGTTCGTTGTCTCCCCGGTCCCCAAATGCGAGGGACCGGGGCACCCGTGCACCCGTGTCTCCGTGGAATCCGGCAGACTCAGGGCTTTACCCATGCACTACTGCGCAGGTTGCACAATCAGATCCTGGGCCAACCTGAAGTGCACAATCGACTCCGCGGGTATATCGAGGTCGCGATTGCCAGTCAATCCCGCACCGGCGGTTCCAGCGCCGCCACCCGCCAGAGCGCCTATCGCCGCTCCTTTTCCGCCCGAAGCAAAGCCGCCAATCAGCGCACCAAGCCCCGCACCTCCGCCGATCATTGCCGCAGAGCGTTTGCCCTTACCCTTCTTGGTTTGCGTTAGATCCCGCGTCGCCAGCGGATACCGCGTTCCATTCAGAGTAAGTGAGGTCAAACGCAACTCCAACAGCGAGCTGCCTTTGAAGCGCCCACGTTTCTGGGACGCATCTACCACCCCGCCAACCAGCGCGCCCTTCGGCACCAGTGCGCTGTTGTCACTGGCCAGAACAGGATCTACGATCTCGCCAGTGAACCGATCTCCGGTTTGGTTGGTCTTTACGCTGATATGTTGGTCGATCCGGATGGTCAGCGTTGTGCCTGCCGGGATGGTCACGTTGACAGGAACAGGAGGCGGCTGGGGCACTGCGGAGACTGTTGGTTCCGATGGTGCTGCAACGGGTGTCCCAGCCGCTGGAGGAGTCGCCGTCGTCGTGATGGCGCCGTTCGCCTGTCCCTTTTCCGGCGGCTGCACGATCGTCGTGGTCGTGGTTCCGTTCTTGTCAACGGAAACCACCTGTTGCGCCTGCCCTGTGGCAGCGGCCTGTTTCTTGGCCTGATCCAGCGCCTGTTCCTGCTTGGACTTGCATCCGGAGAGGATGCCTGCTGCCATTACCAAAACGAGCATTGATATCCGCCCGGTGCGAATCAGTAGCCTTCTATTGAACATGGTCGATCTCCTTTCACTCTGTTCCGTGCGACTTAACACCAGTCCATCATTGATCCATAGGACCGGCAAACTTGGATCTCTGCCATTGTACAAAGATACGCAGCCAGCCGAGAACCCTCTTTACAGAGGCACTACTCGTTTGAAGCTCCGATTTCCACCTTTGCAGGCCAGACCGAGTCTCCAAATAGTCAACCGGTGATGCAGGTCACTGTTCACCTGTGGCCTCAGCCGGAATCATGGAAGATGTACGGTCATCGTCGGCGCCTTTGGGAGGCGATTCGTGATCCGGTCCAGATTGCCACTGTTGCGCAGGCTCTCGCAGATCTTTTTTCTGCTGCTCTTTCTTTTTCTGCTGCTGTTCACCTCGATCAGCTTTTTTCCGAACGGGGCGACTGAAGTAAAGCTGAGCGCGCCGGTGCGCCTGTTTTTTGAATGGGACCCGCTGGTGGCCGTGGTCAACGCGCTGGCCAGCCATGCACTCTATCGCGGCCTGCTGTGGAGTCTGCTGATTCTTGTACCGACGCTTTTCCTGGGCCGCTTCTTCTGCGGTTGGGTTTGCCCGATGGGCACGCTGCAACACTTCGTTGGCAACATGCCCTCTGAGGCGAAGAGAGGCAAGCAGCGTATTGAGTCGAATCGATACAAGCGCTGGCAGACCGGTAAATATGTCGTGCTGCTTGCCGGGCTGATTGCGGCGCTTTTCGGCTCGGCGGCGATCGGCTGGCTCGATCCCTTCAGCCTGCTGGTCAGGTCTTTTGGACTTTCGATTCTGCCGGCCTTCAATGCGGCAGCGGGCGCCGCGCTCACTCCACTCGAGACAAGCCACGTCGCTGCGATCAAGGCAACCGGCAAGACGCTGCACACGATTCTGCACTATACGGTGCTCGATCTGCGCCAGCCGCACTATGCGCAAGGGCTGATTCTAGGGGTTCTGTTCATTGCGATTCTTGCCATAAGCCTGCGCGTCACGCGGTTCTGGTGCCGCGCGATCTGTCCGCTGGGCGCATTGCTGGGCGCACTCTCCCGCTGGTCGATTCTAGGGCTGAGCAAGGACGCTGCCAAGTGCGACAAGTGCAACCGCTGCCTGCTCGATTGCCAGGGCGGCGACGACCCGATTGGCGGCGTGCCGTGGCGCAAATCCGAGTGCCTGATGTGCATGAACTGCGTGGGAAGCTGCCCGCACGACAGTTTGCAGTTCAAGTTCTTCCGTCCGAAATTCGGCAAAGACTCCGAGATTTCCACGCCGAATATCGGCAGGCGCAAGGCGCTGACGGGTCTTGCGGCCGGCGCGGCGATTGTTCCGCTGATGCGCGCCAATACGGGAATGGGCAAGAGCCGCCACGAAAAGCTGCTGCGTCCGCCGGGATCGCTTGACGAAGCCGAGTTTCTTTCGCGCTGCATTCGCTGCGGCGAGTGCATGAAGGTCTGCCCCAACACGGCTTTGCATCCCACGCTCGAACAGGCCGGCATCGAAGGACTCTGGACGCCGACGCTGGTGCCGCGCATCGGCTACTGCGAGCCAAGTTGCGTGCTCTGCTCGGAGGTCTGCCCCACCGGCGCGATCTGGCAGATCACGCCGAAGGAAAAAGGCTGGGTGGTCGGCGTAGGCCAGCAGAGCCAGCCGATTCGCCTGGGAACGGCGTTTTACGATCGCAGCCGCTGCCTGCCGTGGGCGATGGCTACCGATTGCATCGTCTGCGAAGAGTGGTGCCCGGTTTCGCCCAAGGCCATCTACGTCGAAGAGGCGCAGGTCATCGACTCCGCCGGCAACACCAAGACGCTGAAGCAGCCGCGCATCGATCCAAGCCGCTGCGTGGGATGCGGCGCGTGCGAGTATGCCTGCCCGTTGCAGGAGCATCCGGCGGTTTATGTCACGAGCATTGGCGAAAGCCGCTCACCGAGCAGTCAGATTCTGCTCAATCGAAAATAAAAAGGGAGAACCTAGCAGTGAGAGTTCAGATGAATTGGAAATGGGCCGTTGTGGCGATGGTGATTGTTGCCGCGACCGTTGGAACAGGTTGCAAGAAGAAGAAGACTCGATCCCTTCCCGGCATCGAATGCGGTCGCGGGCTGGCAAAAGGCCAGCGAAACGCGCGTCTTTGCGGCCAAGGATCTGTGGCAATACATCGACGGCGATGCCGAGCAGTACATCTCCGCCGGCGTCGTTTCCACTTCGACCTCCGACTACAAATATCAGGGCCAGTTGGAGGCGACCGTGGATGTGTACACGATGGGCGATGCGGCCGGCGCGCGCAAGATTCTCGAGAACGGGCAGACCAAGGACGCAAAGACATTGCAACTGGGCGATGCGGGCATTGCCTATACGCAGAGCATCACCTTCCGCAAAGGTACGGCTCTGGTGCGTATCGTTGCGTATGAGTCCGCGCCTGATGCGCCGCAGGCTCTGCTTGCGCTGGCGCGCGGTGTGGAAGCGAAACTCTAAACAGCCGGGCCGGTGAAATGGCCGAACCGAAGAAATGCGAGGGTTGCAATGAATAGCCGCCGTGATTTTTTGAAGACGACAGCAACGGGAGCTCTGGTGGTTGGCGCGCAGAGCAAGCTGGGCCTGGCCGCAATGCTTGATAAGAAGAGCGAAGCATCCAAGTCCAAAGTTGTGGTGGCGCGCGATGCGGCGCTGCATGGAACCAATGGCGTGCTGGACGAAAAGCGCGTGCAGGCGCTGCTGGATCGCGCCATCGCATCGTACACCGGCCGTGAAAAACCGGTGGAGGCATGGAAGCGCATCGTGCCCGTTGGCAAGGTGATTGGCCTGAAGGTCAACGGCCTTGGCGGCAAGGGAATCTCGACTCACGCGGCGCTGATCATGGCTATCTGCGAGCGGCTGCAACAGGCCGGCGTGAAGCCGGGAGAGATTATTGTCTGGGATCGCAACGCGCGCGACATTCAGGCTTGCGGCCTCACGATCAATACCGACCCCAGCCGCATTCGCGTCTTCGGCAACGACGTGGCCGGCTATGAAGACCAAGGAGTCGCCTTCGGATCCGTCGCGAACGTGAAGCTGGCAAAGATTCTCACGCGCGAGTGCGCGATGGTGATTGGCGTACCGATTCTTAAGGACCACGGAGGCGCCGGTGTCACCTTTGCGATGAAGAATATGTACGGCGTTGTTGAGAAGCCGAATGAGCTGCATGCAGGCGGCTGCAACCCCAGCGTCGCAGATTTGAATTGCATTCCGACAGTCCGCGAGAAGGTGCGTTTCACCATTGGCGACGCCATGAGTTCGGTTTACAACGGCGGGCCCGGCTTCAAGCCGGAACTTCTCTGGCAGCCCAACGCGCTGATTGTTGGCGAAGATCGCGTGGCTGTGGATCACACAGCGTGGCAGATGATCGAACGCAAGCGTGCCGAGATGGGCATGCCTACGCTCGAAGCAGCCAAGCGTCCTCCGCGCTACATCGCTACGGCGGCCGATGCAGACGCATAATTTGGGCGTCAACGATCCGCAGCGCATTCACTTGATGGAAGTGTAGATAAGTTCTGGGTGCCCCACCCTCGGCGCGTCGTTGTTTTTGCGCCTAGGGTGGGATGCCTCAACTGTAGGAGAATCATCATGGCCGGCGAAATCGATCAGGAGACAAAGGGCGTGACGCCGAGGCTGACGCGGCGCGAGGCGATGCTGCAACTCCTTCGCGTGGGCGGCGTGGCGGCGGGTGCGGCGGGCGCGGCCTTCTGGCTCAGCGAACGCAGCGTAAAGCCGGTTCCTGCACGTGGCGAACAGGCGCGGCGCGATCATCGCACGGCGGCCAATCCGCAACTGCCGGCGATGACGGTCGTCCAGGGCGGAGAACCGCGCGCGTTGGTTGAGAAAGCGCTTGAGAATCTGGGCGGAATCGGGCGCTTCATTAGCCGTCAGGATGTGGTGGTCGTCAAGCCGAACATCGCCTGGGATCGCACGCCGGAGCAGGCAGCCAACACCAATCCCGAAGCCGTCGCCGAGGTCGTTCGCCAGTGCTGGCAGGCCGGCGCCAAGCGCGTCATCGTCACCGATGTCAGTTGCAACGAAGCCCGCCGCTGCTTCCATCGCTCCGGCATTCAGGCTGCGGCGCAAGCCGAGGGCGCCGAGGTCATTCTTCCCGATCCGGAGCTATTCCGCGAGGTGGAATTGGGCGGCATCGTGCTGAAGAGCTGGCCCGTCTTCACGCCGTTTCTTGAGGCCGACAAGATCATCAATATGCCCATCGCCAAGCATCATGAACTGACCGGCGCAACGCTGGGCATGAAGAACTGGTACGGCATTCTCGGCGGCGAGCGCAACCGGCTGCACCAGCAGATTCATCAGAGCCTCGTCGACCTGGCCAGCTTCATGCTGCCCACGCTAACGATGATCGACTGCTACCGCATCCTGCTGCGCAACGGTCCCACCGGCGGCAATCTCGAAGACGTGGCGACGAAGAAAACCATGGTTGCGGGCACCGATCCGGTGGCTCTCGACGCCTACGTCGCTAAAGCCTACTGGAACCTCGATCCCGCTCAGATGCCGTACCTGGCGATGGCCGCGGCACGCGGGCTGGGCACTGTGGACTTTGAGAAGTTGGCGGTCAAGGTCAGCCAACTGGGGTAAGGCCGCGCCATTCTCACCTATGGCCGGTCGTAGAAGCGGAAGAAGAGCGAGGGCTTGGAGACGGGCTCGGCGCGCGCAACCAAACTCGCCGCCTGGCTGTCGCTCAACGGCGTGAAATCCCGCGCCAGTTGCACGTTCTCTTCCAATTGCGCAATCGTGTCGCAGCCGATGATGACCGTGCTTACCGGGCGCGAGAGGGTGTAGTACATGGCCTCGCGCATGGTGATGGTGCCTGGCGTCGGCGCAAGGACCATGCCTTCCCATGAGTGTTTTTGCTGCTCGATGGGCGGCGGCGTCCAGGTGGAGAGAATTCTTCCGCGCGCCGGCACCTTCATGCCGATGATGCCCATCTGGCGCTCGACGGCCAGCGGCAGCAGATCCTGATTGAAGCTGAAGTGGTGCGGGTCGGCGGCGTTCATGGCCATCAGGATCGTGTCGAAGGGATGGCGCTTGATGCACTCCATCAGCGCGTCGGGCCGGTAGTGGCCGGTGATGCCGAGATAGCGCACGACCTTTTGCTGCTGCATTTCGAGCAGAGCCTCCATGGCGCCGCCCTTGGCAAAAACCTCATTCACATCGGTCATGGTGCCGATGTCGTGCAACTGCCAGAGGTCGACGTGATCGGTCTGGAGCAGTTGCAGCGATTTCTCGATCATGCGCATCGAAGCTTCGCGCGTCCGCTCTTTTGTCTTGGTGGCGACGAATGCTTCACTGCGCCGGTGCGCCATGACTTTGCCGACATATTGCTCGCTCCAGCGCTCGGGGCCGCCGTAGATCGACGAGGTGTCGATGTAGTTGACGCCCAGGTCGAGCGCACGCTCGATGATCGGCACGGCTGCGTCGAAGTTGTTGGGATGCTCCAATGCAGCTTGACCGCCGAGGGAGAAGATGCCGACGCGATAGCCGGTCTTGCCGAGGTTGCGCGTGGGCATGGCAGCGGGAGTTTTGGGGTTCGACGGAAGGCTGGGGAGGGCTCTGGGCGTGTCGGCCAGTGCGGCCGAGGGCGCCAGCAATGCGGCGGTGATTGCGCCGCCCGCCTTCAGAAATTCACGGCGGCCCTGCTTGCGCGCCGAAGCCGGTTGGTTGCTCATGATGACCTCCGAGTTGAAGTGCTGGGCCAATCTGCTCCCCTGATGAGAACTCATCATAAACCCGCGCGATAGTCGACAGGGAACGGGACAAATCGCCGAGGCGCATAGATTCATGGAATCGCAGCCAGCGCTGTTCCGGGATAACAACGAATGCCCATGCCGTAAAATAGTGAATAGATTGACTGTTGATTCTCGCTTGCGAAAGGGCGGGGTCCAACGCAACGACTCGCCTATGACGAATTCCGCAACTAATTCATCACGCTTTTATCTGACCACGCCCATCTACTACGTGAATGCGCGGCCGCACCTGGGCCACGCCTACTCGACGATCGTCTGCGACGCGATTGCGCGCAGGAAGCGGGCACTGGGCATCGACACATGGTTCCTCACCGGCACGGACGAGCACGGGCAGAAGATCGAGCGCTCTGCCAGCGCGGGCCGGGACGCACGCCGATGGAGTTTGCCACGGCGATTTCCGGCGAGTTTCGCGGGCTGTGGGACCAGCTAGGCCTGAGCTACGACGACTTCATCCGCACGACGGAAGCGCGGCACAAGCGTGGAGTGCAGCGACTCTTTGCGACGCTACGCGACAAGGGGTTCATCTACAAAGGTTCGTATACCGGCCAATATTGCGTCGCGGATGAGCTGTATGTCGATGGGCCTCCGGGGACGCCTTGCCCGGACTGCGGACGCATCACCGAGACCGTGAGCGAAGAGAATTATTTCTTCAAGCTCTCGGCCTTCGAGCGCAAGCTGCTGGAGTTCTATGAGGCGAATCCGGAGTTCATGGGGCCGGAGTCGACGCGGCGCGAGGTTGTTTCTTTTGTCCGCGGCGGGCTCAAGGATCTCTCTGTAAGCCGCACGAGTTTTTCCTGGGGGATTCCGGTTCCCGGCGACGAGAAGCATGTGATCTACGTGTGGCTGGATGCGCTGGCCAACTACATCACTGCGCTGGGCTACGGGAGCGACGATCCGGCGGACCAGGCACGCTTCGCGAAGTTCTGGCCGGCGGACATGCACCTGATCGGCAAAGAGATCAGCCGCTTCCACTGCGTCTATTGGCCGGCGTTTTTGATGGCCGCTGGGATTGCGCTGCCGCGCTCGGTGAGGGCCAACGGCTGGCTGCTCTTTGACCAGGGCAAGATGTCGAAGTCGCGCGGGAACATTGTGCGCGCGGAGACGGTTCACGAGGTTCTCGGAGCCGATGCGCTGCGCTATTTCCTGCTGCGCGAGATTCCCTTTGGGCAGGACGGCAGCTTTTCTTTTGATGCTTTGGTCCAGCGCTACAACGGCGATCTCGCCAACGGCTACGGTAATCTGGTGAGCCGCGTGGTCAACATGGTGCATAAGTACTTCGGCGGGGTTGTGCCGGAGACTGGCAGCGGAAACTGCCGCCGAGGCTGCACTGCGCGAGAGTGCTGTGAGCGCCATCGCCGCGTTTGGACCAGCTTTTGACGAGATGAACTTCTCTGAGGCGCTCAAACGATTGTGGACTCTGGTTGCGGAGACCGACGGCTATCTGACGGCCAATGCGCCGTGGAAGCGGCCGGCGGATCGCAGCGAGGGCGAGCATGTTGCGCTGCAAGCTCGCGTGCTGGCCACGGCCGCCGAGGCGATTCGAATTATTACCGCGCTGGTCTATCCCATCATGCCGGAGTCGGCCGCCAAAGTCTGGCTTCAGCTTGGACAGGGCGAGATTGCCGATGCGGCGAAACAATCATTTTTGACTGAAATTTCGTGGGGAGGATTGCGAGCCGGAACCAAGTTTGGCGAGCCCGCGCCGCTCTTTCCCCGCGCTGAAAAGGATGCCGTGGAACGTATGCAAAATATCGAAGAACAGAACAGCAAAACGGTGATTGAGGCCGCCGGAGGCGAAGCGGCTGCAAAACAACCTCGTCGAACCGCAGAACGCACTGCACACGACTGTTGAAAAGCCGGTTGAAGTGAAGGCTCCCGCTGCACCGGTAGCTTCTATCCCGCTTCCGTCTGCCGCAGCTCCGGCCACAACTGCCGTTGCACCGCGCTGTTGCAGGCGCACAGCCGCACCGCAGGTGGCGGCGGTGGCGGAGAAGATCAGCATCGACGATGTCATGAAACTGGAACTGCGCGTGGCGCAGATTCTGGTCGCCGAGCGCGTGCCCAAGGCTGACAAACTGCTGCGCCTGGAGGTCGATCTGGGCTACGAGAAGCGGCAGATCCTGGCCGGCATCGCGCAGTACTACGAGCCTGAAAAGCTAATTGGCCGCAAGATCGTGATCGTCGCGAATCTCGCTCCTCGCAAGATGCGGGGTCTGGAGTCGAATGGCATGTTGCTGGCGGCTTCACTGGAAGATGGTGCGCCGGTGCTTGCTGGATTCCTGGAAGAGGTTCCGCTGGGCGCGCGGTTGAAATAGCTCCTGATAACCGATCTCATGCAATTCCGAACGAGGCCCCTTTGCTGATCGATTCTCACGCACACATTGACAGCGAGCGCTACGCGCAGGACCGCGAGGCTATGCTGCGGCGGGCGTGGGACGCGGGCGTTGGGACGGTACTGGCTATCGGCATTGGGGAGCAGGCTGCCGGGATGGATGGGGCGCTGGCGGTCTGCCGCGAGTTCAATGGGCAAGTCGGCATTCCGAAGCTCTACGCAAGCGCGGGAGTCTATCCGCACAATACGACTGAGATCGATGATGCGCGTCCTCGCGAAGCTCGACGGCTTGCTGGCTGAGCCAGAGGTCATCGCTTGCGGCGAAATTGGCCTGGACTACTACCATGAAGGCGCGCCGCACGAGGCCCAGCGCGAAGGACTGATTCGCCAACTGGAGTCTCAGCCGCGCGCAAGCGGCCGATTCTGATTCATTGCCGGCCGAAAGACGGGCAAACGGACGCCTGGGATGACCTCTTTGAGATTCTGGAGGCGCACTGGCGGCCGACCGGCCTCGGCGGCGTGATGCACTGCTTTGGCGGCAACTACGAACAAGCGAGCCCGCTCGCTCGACATGGGCTTTCTGGTCTCGTTTGCCGGGAATCTGACCTATCCCAAGGCTCAGCCGCTGCGCGACGTGGCGGCCCGGCTACCGCTGGACGGGCTGCTGGTGGAGACAGATGCGCCATGGCTGGCTCCTGCGCCAAACCGCGGCAAACGCAACGAACCAGCCTGGGTGGCGCAGACGGCTCTTGTGCTGGCCGGGGCGCTGGCGGTGGAAGAGCAAGAAATTGCCCAGGCAACGACAAGAAACTTCGACCGATTGTTTGGCCTTCAGAGTCTCTGACAGGTATTGTTATAAGGCAGAGTTTTCCCAGGGTGAACGTGGGAAACTGATAGAGGCTGCGTTCGGCAGACAATGCATGCAGCAGCCTGCCGAAGTTTGAGGATAGAGGATTATGGCTCAAGAGAATTCGTTCGACATCGTCAGCAAGGTAGAGATTCAGGAGGTCCGCAACGCCATCGACCAGGCGTTGAAGGAGATTCGCCAGCGCTTCGACCTGAAAGACTCCCACTCGGAAGTGTCGCTGGTGGATAGCGACAAGGAGATTCAGTTGGCCTCCGACGGCGAGTACCATTTGGAAGCGGTGAAGGAGATTCTCGGGCAGAAGCTGGTCAAGCGCGGCGTCTCGCTGAAGAACCTGACCTATGGCAAGGTTGAGCCCGCGCTGGGCAAGAGCGTGCGCCAGAAAATCAGCCTGCAGCAGGGCATCCCAATCGAAAAGGCCAAGGAGATCGTGCGCCTGGTCAAGGACTCGAAGAAGAAGGCCCAGGCCAGCATCCAGGGCGACACCGTGAGAATCTCCAGCAAGGACCGCGACGAGTTGCAGACGATCATCGCCCTGTTGCGCGGCAAAGATCTCGGCGTCGAGTTGCAGTTCACCAACTACCGCACCAACTGACTAGGTATTCCCTGCCGTCTTTGTTTTGAAAGGGCACGAATTCAGTCGTGCCGCAACAAAGCAAAATTGTTGCGGGCTTTTTAGCCCCTGAGGGAAAGAAGCAATGAATACGAAATTGACGATGTTTTGCACACCTCTCACGATTTTGATTTTGCATTTACTTTTTGGGATTGCATGGACATCAAAGAGGGCTGAGTGAACGAGATTTACACTTTTTCCAATTTTGTTTCCCTCAGGGGCTAAAGCCCCACTTTCTTTTTGTGCATTTACGGCACGGCTAAAGCCGTGCCCTTTCAAAACATCGACTTATTCAGAGGGTCATTTGCTTCTGAAATATGCTTTTCAGAAACACTCTAATCGCACGGGAAAACCGGAGAGCCTTGAGCACACTGGCGATAGCAACGGCAAAAGAGGTCTTCGATCTGCTGCGGGACGACCTGGTAGCGATCGAACAGGAGTTGGGCCGCGACTCAGCTTCAGGCGTCAGCACCATCACAGAGATCGCTGAATACCTGCGGGGCGGCGGCGGCAAGCGCATCCGGCCAACCCTGCTGCTGCTCGCGGCGCATGCGCTGGATTACTCCGGCCAAAGCGCCATCCGGCTGGGCGCGGTGGTCGAGATGGTGCACGCCGCGACGCTGGTCCACGACGACATTATCGACGGCGCCGACATGCGCCGGGGCAGGCCCTCGGCCAACACCACATGGGGCAATGAGAAGTGCGTTCTGGTCGGCGACTGGCTTTATATGCAGGCCTTCCGCGTGGCTTTGAAGGAGAGGAGTCTGCGCATCCTCGATCTGCTGATCGAGATGACTCAGCAGATGGTCGAGGGCGAGCTGCTGCAGATTCAGAAGCTGGGGCGGGCCGTCTCCGAGGCCGAATACTACGACCTGATCTATCGCAAGACCGCCTGCCTCTTTTCTGTTTCCATGCGCCTGGGCGCGGTGCTGGCCGGGGCCACGGAGAGCCAGGAGACGAGCCTGGCGGCCTACGGACGAGCTGTTGGACTGGCCTTCCAGATCGTCGACGATGTGCTTGACCTGACAGCTACCGAAGAGGTTCTAGGCAAGCCGGTGGCGAGCGACCTGCGCGAGGGCAAGGCCACGCTTTCGGTGATTCACTCGATCGACCACGGCACAGCCGCCGACCGCAAGGCGATTCAGCGCGTGCTCGACGACCGCAGCTTTGAGAATGTGAGCCGCGAGCGAATTCAGCAGATTCTTGTGCGCAACGGGTCCATCGAATATGCGATGAACGTCGCCGACCGCTACGCCGAGCAGAGCCGCCAGGCACTGGCTCCCATTGCCGATTCTGAGTACAAGCGAGCCCTGCTCTGGGTTCCGGATTTTGTGGTGGCGCGGGAAAAATAGCTGAACCTGTACGGAGGTTTCGATGCAGGACGTTTGGACCGATGTTGACCGCTACTACGGCGATCTTTTGGCCCCCTCTGATGAGATTCTCGATGCTGTCCTCGCGGCGAATGAGCAGGCCGGTCTTCCGGCCATCGGCGTTTCACCGCTTCAGGGCAAGTTTCTCGAAGTTCTGGTGCGCATCTGCGGCGCGCGGCGGATTCTGGAGATTGGAACGCTTGGCGGCTACTCCACGATCTGGATGGCTCGCGCGCTTGCCGAAGGCGGACGGATTGTGACGCTGGAGTTTGACCCGCATCACGCCGAGGTTGCCGGCGCCAATCTCAGCCGCGCCGGCGTGGCCGAGCGGGTCGATCTGCGCGTTGGCCTGGCGATCGAGAGCCTTCCAAAGCTCATGGGCACCGCCGATGCGCCTTTCGATTTGATTTTCATCGATGCCGACAAAGAGAGCTACGCGGAGTATCTCGACTGGTCTTTGAAGCTCTCGCGGCCCGGAACGGTGATCGTTGCCGACAATGTCGTCCGCGACGGAAAGGTCGTCGATCCGGAGTGCGACGATCCGAGAGTGCAAGGCATCCGGCGATTTGCGGCGCGTCTGGCCGCCGAGCCGCGTCTGAGCTCGACGGCGATGCAGACGGTCGGAGTCAAGGGCTATGACGGCTTTACGCTGGCCGTCGTGCTGCGCTGAGTCGACAAGGGGATTGTGCCATTCAGAGTTGAATTGCGTCCTGATGGGCACTGACGAACTCGAAGAGCTTGCTTGCGATGTCCTCTCCCGTGCCGGAATAAAGGCCATCGCATTCCTCGAGTTGCTCATCACGTTCTTCATTTTCCGATTCAATGGCCGACTCAAGAGCCTCGGGAGAAAAATCCTGCGTGCCGAGTGCATTGATTGCGCCGCTTGTGATGTTGGCTGTCTCGGGGCAACCGATGCGGAGCAGCGCATCCACAATCATCGAAGCATACTCGCCCGATGAATTGCTGAAGAACTGGCCATATCCACCGTTATTCACCTCGCGTTCGAGAGCCTCAACAGCGAGAACGATGCGTTCTTCATCGGACAAATCCTGCTCGCCAGCTTCTGCCGCCTTTTGATTCAGCGCCTGCTCCAGCGCCACAAGCAGTGAGTCGATGCGATATTCGTCAGCCAGGGCGAGCAATTCCTCGATCGTTTGTCCCGTGTAACCGTCGAGCCATTTAAGGTCCGCCATCTCAAGATGACTCCAGCATTTGAATTTCTATTGCAGCAACGATGATTAAGAACTTATCCGTAAATCGAGAAAGGGATGTCGTCTGTGGGTCTGGAGACCCACAGGACAGCCGACCTGGAGGTCGGCGCTACCCAATTATGGATCGGCTCTGAGTGCGCCATGCAAGCGGTCCAACCTCAAACGTCCTGCACGATAGTTCCCTGATGATAGACGATCTTCCAGCCGTCGGCTGTGCTGCGCCAGATGGTTGCTCGGCGCGTGAGGCGCTGCTTGTCCTGAAGGAGCGTGTAGGTCAGCAGATAGGTATCCTCTGACAATCTGCTGCAATGAAAATCGCTCGTCTCCCAGACGTCGCTATGCGAAGCGGAGAGGCGCTTCTCCAACACGTCGAGCACGAAGGCGCGAGAGTAACGGCGACCGGAAGCTCCTGTCTCCCAGAAGTCTTCGGTCGTCATGCGTTCGAGGTCGGCGCGCGTGGTTCCGAACTCGGGACGATGGAAGATCGGCTCGCGGCTGGATAGCTCAGCGAGAATGCCTTCAAGTTCTGGCGCAGTGGTGAGAGTCGGTTCCATGATTGAGAGCATAACTCGGTCTCCTACTGCTTTCGAAACGGCCATAAATTGGCAGAAAACGGCTCAAAAAGGGGCTTTTGGGGGCCAAAATCGGACGTTTTTGAAGGCCAATCGGTCAGTCAGAATAAACATCAAGTACTTTATTATGTGTTAGTTAAACGAGACAAAAGGCTCGAAGATGAGGCCTCAATAGGGGGGTGGGGGGTGGGGGATGCGGGGGGTACAGACCGGGGACATCCCTGACAGATTGAACCGGGGACATATCTGACACTGCGACTAAGGCTATGGGACGTGGTAGAACGTCACCATGCCTTGGAAAACGAGCAGTGTGATGGACGAGAAGCTGCGGTTTGTGTTTGAGTATGAACGCGATGAGCAGACGATGACGGAGTTGTGTGCAGAGCTTCGGGATCTCTCGCGAGACGCGGCTATGTGTGGCTGCGGCGCTACCGGCAGTACGGGGCTGGCGGGCTGGTGGAACTGAACCGGGCGCCGCGCTCGTCATCCCAACCAGACGGCGGAGGCGATGGAGCGGCGGTGCTGGAGCTGCGCCAGGCGCACATGCGCTGGGGACCGCGGAAGCTGAAGCGGATTCTGGAGCGGGACCAGCCGGGCCGGCGCGTGGCCGGCGACGCAGCACGATCGGCGAGATCGTGCAAGCGTGCCGGGCTGGTGGTTGCGCGCAAGAAGCGCCGCCGGACCGAGCCCTACACGGAGCCGCTGGCGCATGCGGTGGAGTCCAACCGGGTGTGGTGCGCCGACTTCAAGGGCTGGTTCCGCAGCCGGCGACGGAGCGCGGATCGATCCGTTGACCATCACCGATGCCTGCAGCCGTTACCTGCTGCGCTCGCAGGCGGTGGAGAAGACCGACACCGAGCGGGTGCGGGCCATCTTCGAAGCGGCCTTCCGCGAGTATGGGCTGCCGGAGGCGATCCGCACCGACAACGGGGCGCCGTTTGCCGTCTTCGGCCGTCGGCGGGCTGTCGCGGCTGGCGGTGTGGTGGATCAAGCTGGGCATCGTGCCGGAACGCATCCAGGCCGGCCATCCGGAGCAGAACGGCCGCCACGAGCGCATGCATCGCACGCTGAAGCAGGAGGTGCGGCCGGCCGAGGACTGGCGGGCGCAGCAACGGGAGCTGGACCGTTTTCGCGCACGAGTACAACCAGGTGCGGCCGCACGAGGCGCTCGGGCATGCAGACCCCGGCCAGCGTCTATGAGCCTTCGCCGCGGCCCTATCCGGCGCGGCTGCCGGAGATCGAATACCCGGACAGCATGGAGGTGCGCACGATCAAAAGCCATGGCCATTTCCGCTGGAAGAAGCAGGATATCTTCCTCACCGAAGTGCTGTGGGGCGAGCCCATCGGCCTGCTGCCGGTCGGCGATGGTCGCTTCACCGTCTACTTCGCCCATCTGCCCCTGGTCGGCTTCGACAGCAGACGAGGTAAGCTGGTTCAGATGAATAAATCCTGCACTGGCCGAAAGACAAAAACAAAAACCTTCCAAAGAAGGAAAAACAAAAACTGTCAGGGATGTGCCCGGTCTGAAATGTCAGGGTTGTCCCCGGCCGTACAGGGGGTACGGACCGGTGGTACGGACCGGTCGGATGGCCGACATTTTGAACCGCGGTCGATCGAGCCAATTCTTCATGTGAGTTTTATTGTCCGCCGGTTAAGGGTAATTCTCTGCAAAACCGGGTGCATTCCTTCCGATTTTTAGGCGGTAGTACAGTTTCCGAATTGCCGTCCACACGACCAGAATCCGCAAAAATTCATGCAGGCTGGTCATGCTGCCTAGTCATTCTCTCAACCATTCTGCGAAAATAGGACCGATGAACGCTCAAAAACACCCCACCGCCGTTGACCCAGACCTCGTGGGAACGTACTCAGCGGTAGCAAAGGCTGGTGGGGGATTTGTATGGGACGACGTTTTAGAGTATCGGGTCTGGTGCCACCCTGAGCGTGGCGCTCCAGATGAGGAAGATGGCAGTGACTACTACTATGCCTTCGCAACATACGAAGAGGCTGCGGCATTTTCAGAGGCACACTCAGGGCGCGGAAGAACCGATCGCGCTTGTTCGGCAGGTCGAGTATATTGACGAGCCGAAGCCTGGTGAGTATCGCCACGTGAAGGAACTGCGAATTGCCGAGTAGCCCTTTGAGTTTCTCCGTCGCCCTCGACGGACTCCGAACACCATCCCGGATTTTCTGTCGCCTAACGCTCCCGAAAACCGACTCGATATCCTGCGAGGTTTGGCGAGCCGAAGCGAGTGAATAACCGGCCTCATGCAGGCTTGGCTTCACGTTTCCGGGTAGCGCCTGGATCACCGGCTAAAAGAAGACTACCCCTCTAACCAATTCCTGCAAAGTAGACGAGATCTCTACTCGACCGCCGCCATGATGGTGCGCAGGGCGGCGACGTAGTTTTCAGGCAGCGGCTTCCTGTTGAGCTGGTCGTCGCAGACGACGTGGACTGTCTCGCCTTCGGCGAGCAGCGTGGGCTCTTCCCCTTCCGGCGCCTTGCGCAGGATGCGATAGGCGAATTTGAGCACAGAGCCGCGCAGCATGGCGGGCCGAGTCTCGATGACGATCTGGTCGTCGTAGCGTGCCGGGGAGCGATAACGACAACGGGCCTCGATCACCGGCAGGATGCACTGGTGTTCGCGCTCGAGGAGGCTGTAAGAGAAACCAAGGGAGCGGAGCAGCTCCACGCGGCCAATTTCAAACCAGACCAGGTAGTTGGCATAGTAGACGATGCCCATCTGGTCGGTTTCGGCGTAGCGGACTCGAACTTCTGTGGTGACTGGCATTGAGTTCTCTTTGTGTCTGATAATGATTGGAATTTCGTCCCCTGTTTTCCACGTGGAACGCGAAGTTTTCCACATTTCTTAGGGTCTCTTCGGGTTTTGTCGGTTCAAATTAACATAAGCGCTAAGGTTGTGAACCGTGATCTCCCGCCCGATGTCTCCCACCCTAGCCGCAAAAACAAAGACGCGGCGAGGGTGGGGCACCCGGCATTCAGGTGACCTCGCAGATGAGCGGTCACGGCTTCATGTGCGTGAAGAAGGGCAGCTTGGAGACGTCATTGAAGAGGACGAAGGCAAAAAACGCCACCAGAACGACGAATGCCCCCTGGTAGATGCGCTCTTTCACGTCGATGTTGATGCTGCGGCGGATCACGCTCTCGATCAGCAGAAAGAGGATCATGCCGCCGTCCAGGATAGGAAAGGGCAACAGATTGAGGATGCCGAGGTTAAGGCTGATCACGGCGGCCAGCCCGAGCTTGTAGGACCAGCCTTTGGACTCCGCCGCGTCACCGGCCATGCGTGCGATCCCCACGGGACCGGAGAGCTGAGAGACAGAGACTTTGTGCTCGAAGAGGCCTCTGAGGACCCCAAAGATCATGGATGAGTTGTCGACGCAGAAGCTCTTCGACTCGGCCAGAGCATTCGAGAACGACATCGGCTCATCGTGGACGGGGATATTCGTCGGCGGAACGTAGGCGAAGCCCAGGCGCCAGTCCGAACCCTGTTTCTCAGGGTGAATCTCTATCGGTGGAAGCATCTTGCCATCGCGGCTGATGCTGAGTGTGACCGCCTTGCCGTGCCCCGCACGGAGATAAGCCACCATGGGGTCCAGGGTATGAAAAACGTGGCCATCTACGGAGAGAATGAGGTCTCCATCGTGCAGACCGGCCTGCGCGGCGGGCGTACCGGAGATGACTGAATCGACCTTAATCGGGCTTTGCACGAGTTGGAGGAAGAGCCCGATCTTATTCGGGTCCATTCGCTTCCCCTTGCCTTCGGAGTTCAGGTTCATGGTGAGGGGAATGCGTTTTCCATCCCGCTCCACGGTGAGGGGCACCGCCTGGCCGGCATTGTGGTCAATGCCGTCTTCGATCTGCGCCCAACTGGGATTCTCGGCCGTTGCGAAGCTGTGAACGATGTCGCCGGGGGCGATGCCTGCCTGGGCCGCCGCCGAGCCTTCAGAGACCCACTCGACAACGATGGGATGTACCGAAGGAACCTCGTTGATCCAGCCGAAGTAGAAGACCATCAGCACAAAGGCGAGCACGAAGTTGGCGACGGGGCCGGCTACGCCGATGAGCATCTGCTGCCAGCGGGGATGCGAGGTGAGTGCGCCGGGATCTTCTGGCGGGGCTACGGTTGCAGTGCCGGCAGCCGCATCGCTCAGTTCGCTGAAGTTCTCGCCGGCCATCTTGACGTAGCCGCCGAAGAGCAGCGGGCAGACCTTATAGTCGGTGTCGCCGTATTTATAGCCGAAGAGCCGCGGGCCAAAGCCGAGGGAGAAGGCCTCGACGCGAACCTTGCAGAGCTTGGCGACGGCAAAGTGGCCAAACTCATGGACGACGACCATGACGGAAATCAGGACGAAAAAGGCGACGACAGAGATTAGAAATTCATGCATAGATGTGCGGTTCTTCCTTCGATTAAGCGCCTGGGCTTGACGGATTTCGCAAGCTCTTTTGCACTGGCTTGAAAAGAGCGCGGAGCCAGTCCCTGAGGAGGTTCATTCAAATCCCTCAGAGGCTAAAGCCGCGCTCCTGAATCTGGCAACCTGCGGCACGGCTCAAGCCGCGCCCTTTCAAAGCTTGGCGTAAACCCCCACCGCCTCAAGCTACAAACTTATGAGCGGTTTGACGCGCCTCGCGGTCCGCGGCGAGCACCTCGGCAATGGTGGCCGGGTGGGCCTCTGGCGTGGCTGCAAGCACCTTTTCAATTGTACGCGGGATTCCCATGAAGGGGATGCGCCGGTCGAGGAATGCCTCGACGGCAACTTCGTCGGCTGCGTTGAGTGCGATGCAATGGGCTCCGCCTTTTTCCGCCGCTTCAAAGGCCAGGCGCAGGCAGGGAAAACGCTCCAGGTCGGGCTGCTCGAAGTCCAGATGGCTCAGGGCGGCCAGATCGAAGGTGAGCGTGGAGGCCGGGCGCTCGGGGTAAGCCAGCGCGTAGAGGATGGGCAGACGCATGTCAGTGACGGAGATCTGAGCCAGGATCGAGCCGTCGACGTATTCGACAAGTGAATGAACCGTGGACTGCGGATGAACCGTGACTCGCACTTGAGCCGCTGTGACATCGAAGAGGCGGCAGGCCTCGATGACTTCAAGGCCTTTATTAAGCATTGACGCTGAGTCGATCGTGATGCGGCGGCCCATGACCCAGGTGGGGTGCTTGAGCGCCTGCTCGGGAGTGATGTTGGCGAAGTCTGTCGAGCGGAAGTTTGCGGAAGGGTCCACCGGAAGCGGTGAGCCAGATGGTCTTGACCTCTGCGTGAGCACCAACGCGCAAGCACTGATGGACGGCGTTGTGTTCGCTGTCGATGGGCAGGATGGGGACGTTGCGCTCGCGAGCCGCCGCAGTGAGGATCTCGCCTGCGGCAACCATGCACTCCTTGTTGGCCAGGCCGATGGGCTTGCCGGCAAGAATGGCCGCGTGCGTGGCTTCAAGGCCGGAGACGCCAACGATGGCCGAGACGACGAAATCCGCATCGGGAAGAGTCGCGCAGGCAACGGTGCCAGCAGTGCCGTGGACGACTTCAATGCCGGTGACGCCGGCTTGCTTGAGCCTGGCAGAGAGTTGGCCGGCGAGTTCTTCAGTGGCCAGAGAGACGATCTTAGGCCGCCAGCGGAGGGTCTGCGCGAAGGCTTCGTCGAGGTTGCGTCCGGCGGCGAGCGCGACGACCGAATAGCGGTCGGGAAACTGTTCGACGATGGAGAGCGTGCTCTGGCCGATGGAACCGGTGGAACCGAGAATGGCTAGTTTCTTCATGGTCTTTCGGAGTAACAAGGAGCTTGTTGAGTGGGCGTCGAGAAGGTCGCGGTAGGGATACGGCTTTCGCCGTACCCCCCGCACAGATCCGGACGGGCGGATTTCCCGCATCCGGCTCTTGCCTCAGGTGGTGACGCGCAGACGGCGCGAGGGATAAGGATGGCAGATATGGGCCGGAGGAAGCCATCGGCGGATGAGCCGTTGCATACGCTCCCACTGGACGCGTCCCTTCTGGCTCCGCCGTTCGAGTGCTGATGCCAGAGGTGACTGACCGTGAAGCGGAAGTGAGCCAGTGCGTACCGGTTGCCCGGCACTCCGAAGTATCGGATATGCCCACTCACAACGGACTTCAACCACTTGCCGACTTCAGGAACAGGGTCATGCATACGCCGCCGCAACTCGATCTTGACCCGTTGCAACGTCGCCTGCATGCGCTTGCGAATCGTCTGCCGAAGCACCATGAACCTTCCCTTCCTCGTCTTCCCGCAGATGTGCTTGAAGCCGAGGAAATCGAAGGTCTCTGGCTTGCCCAGACCAGCGCGCTTTCGGTTGGCCGCCGCATGGCGTCCGAACTCGATCAGCCGCGTCTTCTCCGGGTGCAGCTCCAGTTGGAACTTTTGCATTCGTTCTTTCAGTTCCGCCCAGAACCTTTCGGCATCGTCTTTGAACTCGAACCCAACCAGGGCGTCGTCGGCGTAACGCACCACGATTACATCGCCGTGCGCACGCTTCTTACGCCATGCCTGAACCCAGAGATCGAAGACGTAATGGAGGTAGATATTCGCCAGCAGCGGCGATGCACTTCCGCCCTGCGGCGAGCCTGCCTCCGCGAACGTTCGCACTCCCTTTTCCAGCACGCCCGCGTTCAGCCATTTCTGGATGAGCCGCACCACGCGCCGGTCCGCTATCCGATGCTGGAGGAACCGGACCAGCCACTCGTGCGACAGCCTATCGAAAAAGCTGCGCACGTCCAGGTCCAGCACCCAGTTCACACGTCGCTCATGGAGTCCACAGTACAGGGCGTCCAGCGCTTTATGCTGGCTGCGTCCCGGCCGGAACCCATAAGAGAAGCCGAGGAAATCGGTTTCGTAGATGTTGTTGAGTACTTCCACCGTCGCTCTCTGAACGAGCTTGTCTTCGAGCGCCGTGACGCCGAGCGGTCGCTGCCGCCCGTCCGCCTTCGGAATGTACACCCTACGCACCGGCTTGGCCCGGTACGCTCCGCGCTTCAGTCTATGGGAGAGGTCCTGGAGATTTTCCTCAAGAGCCTCGCCGTAGTGCCGCCACGTCTCACCGTCCACACCGGCTGCCGCGTGCCTCTTCAACTGCGAATAGGCAAACCGCAGGGTGTCGATCCGGTAGATGTGATGCATCAGAGCGGTGAACTTTACATCCTTGTTCGATTTTGCCGTTTGTCGTATCTGCGCCAGCTCACTTGGCGCGCTATCCGGCTCTGAGTCCGGATCGCGTTTTGCTGGCCCAGATTCCCCTTGGCCAGACCCCTTCCCTCCATCTCCTCCGCCACCGGTGTTTTGGTTTTGTTCGGAGACTTCCCCGGTACTATGGGTCTGTCCGACTTCCCGTGTTCGTTCATCATCGGCTCCTGTCCTTGGACTTCCCGATGCGTCCCGCGAGCGCTGGCTGCTCACGGGTGAACCCGGGATCTCCCAACTTCCGTGCAAGATGTGTCCCTACGTGCCAGGGTCACAGACCGCGCAGGACCCCGGTGAAGCTCGCATTTACGCTCCACCGAATGTTGCCTTCCGCGTCGTGTCAGGGCGTCGGCGTCCTGAAGTTCGGGGTATTTCGCGGCTCAATAACCTGGCCCATAGTTCCTCCTGTCAACGCTTCGTATCCGGCCTTGCGACCGTGCCCGCATGACTCGGAGCCGGTGTGGCTTGCTAGGCCCTCACCGTACGACTCTTTCATTCGCTACATCTTGCCGGCTTGTCCGGTGCAATCAGCATCGCGCTCCTTGAAGGTGGTTGGTACTACCCCTCAAAGAACACGGTGCTTACGCACCGGATGTTGGCGCTGCAACACTTCACCCCTCTTATGTTGTGATGCCGGCAATGGAACCCACGATTTCGCGAACCTCAAGGAGAACATCGTCCGGAGCCTTGCCGATCCACACGGGGTCGCGAGCCCGCCAATCCAAACTGCGAATATGCGAACAAAGGACAACGCCCAGGACCGGCAAATCCGAAGGCAGCAGAACCTCGGACGAGTATCCCTTGATTTTGCTGGTGATCGGGCAGACAAAGGCCAAAGAGGTTCTGAGATTGAATTGTCTGGAGGAAAGAACCAGTGCCGGCCTGCGGCCAGCCTGTTCATGACCGGCCTGCGGATCGAAGTCGAACCAAACCAGATCGCCCGAATCGGGGCAGTAAAGGTCTACCAAAACTCAACTCCGCGCGGAGGACCCCAGTCAATTTCTTGCATACTGGCTTCCTCTGGAATACCCTCCAAAATCTCTTTCAGGGTCTTGCGTCTCCGCGGAGTCGCAGCAAGAGAATCCGAGTGCTTGACGAGGGCAAGACCGCCACTTCCGTTCGGGACCCATTCCACGGGCTCACCGACAGGCAGCGAAGCCTGAGCGACCAACTCCTCCGGAATCTCGACGGTAAGAGTGTTTCCCACGCGAACGATTCGGGTTGTCATTGGGTCAACTCCTAAGGCAATCATAACGCGAATCTCAGTGCACTGCTCCTCAGAACCACTGGTGAATCAGCAGTGCATACCACAGAGCCGGGGCGGCCACGAGCAGGGCGTCGATGCGGTCGAGAACGCCGCCATGGCCGGGCAAGAGGGAGCCGGAATCCTTGACGCCCGCCGAGCGCTTGAGCGCGGATTCGGCGAGATCGCCAACCTGGGCCGCCGCATTGACCACTACGGCCAAGCCCAGCCAATACCAAACATCTTCGGGGTAGGAGAGGACGGCCGAGTCCCATTGAGCCGACAGCAGATGAGCCAGGCCCAGCAGTACGCCGGTTGCCAGCAGGCTGCCGGCCAGCGAGCCCAGCGTGCCCTCCCAGGTCTTGTTGGGGCTCAGGCGGGGAGCCATCTTGTGCCGGCCCCAGGCACGGCCTACGTAGAGAGCGACTGTATCCCCTGCCCATACCGCGCAGAGCAGGAAGGCCACCAACGAAGGGCCATTGGTCTGCGCTCGCAGGGCAGGCAGGGAAATCAGCGTAAATCCAACGTAGAGCAAGCAAAAAACGGAGGTCGAGACGTCGGCCATCATCTGTTCAACTGGCCGCGTGAATGTGCAATAGATGAGCAAGCCCAGGCTCAACATGCCGAGGATGGCCGCCGTCTGGTCGGGCCACGCAGAGTTACCGGCAAAGAGGGCCAGGATTGCAACGCCCACCGCAAGGCGCGGCGGGTTGGCTCCGGACTTCTCCGCCAAGCCCATGAACTCCCAGGCTGCCAGCGCGGCAACCGCCGCTACGGCCAGCGTAAAAAGCCACTGCCACCCCGGCCCCAGAAAGACCAGGACGAGGACAAGAGGAATCAGAATGAGAGCGGTAACGATGCGTTTCATGCCAAGGGTGAGGATACACCGCCGGGGTTGGGTTCGTCGGCATTGCAGTGCACGGACCAAGGAGTCTCAATGGCGAGATGGCTCGTTTTTCCGGCGGGTGGGCTTCAGCCGTGCTTTGCGCCGTCCGAGGTCAGCCAGTGAAGGAAGGCCTCCGAGCCGCCTCGCTGGGCCATGGCTTCTTTGAGCCAGAAGCGCGACTGCTGGGTTAAGCGCTTTGTTTTGATCGCTGGATTCTCTGCTTTAGGGGCTTGTTCAGCCGCTGCCGATTCAGGTCTAGTTAGAGTGCTATCCAAGGAAAAAATCCCCCTACTTCTACAACTCCACGACAGAAGGTATCAGCTAATCCATCAACTCGTCCATCAATTGACGTACCGAAGTGAACCGAAGTAATCAACCTGCCACTATTTTGATCCGGTCGGGATCTTCTTCCACTTCACCGACGCTATCGCTCAGGCCGCCGTAGCGACGTTCGCGGCTCTGGAATTCCGCAATGGCTTCAAGCAGATGGATGCCGCGGAAGTCGGGCCACAGCCGCTCGGTGACGAAGATCTCGGTATAGGCGACCTGCCACAGCAGATAGTTTGACAGCCGCATCTCGCCCGAGGTGCGGATCAGCAGGTCGGGATCGGGCATATGCGCCGTGTAGAGATGGCGATGAATATCTTCCTCGGTAATGCGCTCCGGGGCCAGGTGTTTCTGCTTCATCTCGACGGTCAAGGCGCGGAAGGCGTCGACCAGTTCAGAGCGCCCGCCGTAGTTCAGGGCGAGGGTGAGGGTGGTGCCGGTGTTGCGCGCGGTCGCATCTTCGGCCCAGCGCATCTTCTCCTGGACCTCGACGCGGCAGTTCGTGGGTGCGCCCGATGTACCGCATGCGAACGTTGTTGTCCATCATGCGCTGCAAGTTGCTCTCAAGGTAGGTCCTGAGCAGGCGCATGAGGAAGTTGACCTCGGCGCGGGGACGGCGGAGATTGTTTTCAAGAGAAAAGGCGTAGAGGGTAAGCCACGGCAAGCCGATGCGCGAGGCGGTCTCAGTGACCAGTTGCACGCTGTTGGCTCCCTGCTGGTGGCCGAGGAAGCGTTTGAGCGAGCGGTGCCCTGCCCAGCGGCCATTGCCGTCCATGATGATGGCCACATGCTCGGGCATGCAGCCGGGCTTCAGCGTCGCGTAGACCGCGCGCTCCTCCGCAGTCAGCTCATTAATACGCAGCTTGCTGGCAGGAATCAAGAGACTCGCCTCTAAGGTATTTGCCTCAACTTCGGCACACGTTGCACATGGCTCCGCGAAGGGCCTTGCATCATCGACCGTAGCACATGCGCCTGGGCGCCGCAATCGTTCCCCAGCCTCGCCTGAAGGAGCGAAAACGACCGAGGGCCGCTAGGCGGTACGGCGGTGTCCGATGGCCATGTCGCGCGCCGCGCCGAAGAGCAGCGAGCGGTGCAATGGCTCCAGATAAGGCAGCAAGGCCGCAATCTCAGCGAGAAACGGATCGCCCAGAATCGACGACACTTCCTCGTCGCGGAGGCTGCGGGCATCGCGAATCAGTTGGCGCATATCCACGCCCAGAGCGTCAGCCAGCCGCTGAAGCGAACCCAGGGTGGGGATGGCCTTGCCGTTCTCGATCTTCGAGATGTAGGTGCGTGGAACCTGCATGCGCACGGCCAGTTGGCGCTGACTCATATGACGCGCACGCCGGATCTCCTTCACCTGGGCGGCCACCTTCAGTCCGGCTTCGGTGGAAGGATCAGCGGGGTGAAGATCAAGCGGGATCGGGCCGAGCCTGACAGGTTCTTCGACATCCAGGGGTCTGTGGCACCGTCTGCATAAGGAGTTGCTCGGCCTGAACTGCATCAGCTTGCAGTCGGCGAATGTGCATCGAACAACTTCGCGTGTTTCCACGCTCACCAGGGTGGTTGCCATAAGTGGTGTGCGGAGCGCCAGAGCAAGGGCCCCGCGGTGCTCCGAAGCACCACGTTATGTGTTACCTTCGTGTACGTGAACCATAGTTGTCAAGTGGAAAGTTAGAGTCGATCCCAAATTCCAGGATCACACCCGGTGATCGACCTCAAAAACCATAAGAATCGCGAACCAACTAGCACAACAAGGAGGCTCGAGAGAGAATGATTAACTGCACCGGCAGCGATGCATCGCAGGACGAGCCAGGTTACGGACGTACGCAGGCATGGCGGTTACTCACCGAGTGGACCCAGAGCGAAAGCCTGCGCAAACACGCACTTGCCGTCGAAGCCTGCGTGGCGGCGATGGGCGAGGCGGAGGCTGACCGGCGCGGGCTGGCCGGCGAGGAACGCGCTGCGCTGGTCGAGCTCTACGCGACCACGGCGCTGCTGCACGACTTCGACTATGAGCGCCATCCGACGGCCGAGGAGCATCCGTTTGTCGGCGTGCGCGAACTGGAGCGGCTGGGCTGGCCCGAAGAGCTGCGGACGGCGATTCTGGGCCACGCGCAATACTCCGGCGTGCCGCGGGTCTCGCATCTGGCCAAGTCTCTCTTTGCCTGCGACGAGCTGGCCGGCTTTTTGACGGCCTGCGCGCTGGTGAAGCCGACTAAGGCGATTGCGGATGTAGAAGTGGCCAGCGTGCGAAAGAAGATGAAGGACAAGGCTTTTGCGCGTGGCGTCAATCGCGAGGATGTAATCGTCGGCGCGGCTGAGTTAGGCGTGGAGCTCGACGCGCATATTGGGTTTTGTCTGGAGGCGATGAAGAGGCGGGCTGGGGAGTTGGGGCTGTGAAGCGTTAGAGCGCCATGTCCTTGGAACAAATCACTTTTCGCCGCCGTACTTTCCGTTACGAGTTTTCCGGGAGCTCACAATGGAACGAAGACTGCTGCGCCAGTTACGCTTTCTTGAGGCAACTGTTGCGCTCTTGCTTGTCGTCACGACAGCTCTGTGCATCAACCTCCGCTACCCATTCCTTCCTCAACGCGTGAATGTACTGGAAGCTCGCGAGATCCACATTCGCGAGAGAGATGGAACACTGAAGGCGGTCCTGTCCAACTCCGAGGGCTTCAGCAAGATCGGAGAGAGCCGGCGCGAGGGCGTGCCCTTCTCTGGCCTGATGTTTTACAACCAGGAAGGCGACGAAGAAGGAGGCCTCGTATACAGCGGAAAGACGATTCCGGGGGGCCAGGACGCTGATGTCACGCTGACCTTCGATCAATATCGACAGGACCAGAACATCTACCTTCACCATGAAGAACACAAGGATGCGCAGACACACAGCATCGACGACGGACTGACGATCATCAGCCGCCCGGACCAGGCGCAGGTGAAAGAAGAGTACGCCACCTATGCGGCGATGGATAAGCTCTCTGGCGACGCGCGGGAAGAACTCAAACTCAAGTCGCTTCAGGAAGGAAAGATCAGCACGCGACGGTTGTTCGTGGGCGACCGGCGCGGGGTAAAGAACAATGCGGCATATGACGACGCAGGCCTGTTCATCAAGAATCGCTGGGGACGCGACGCCATCAAGCTCTATGTCGATTACGACAACAAGCCGCATCTGGAAGTCTACGACCAGCTTGGCGAATCGGTTGTGTACGAGCTGAAGCTGCAGAAGTAGACCTGTGTCTACAAGCTCAATTCGCTGTGAGAGCCGAGCCTGACCAACTCCAGCGTTTCTGCGTCGGGTAGGCGGTAGATGAGTACAAGATCTGGCTTGATGTGGCAGTCGCGATGGTCAGCCCACTCGCCGGTCAACGGGTGATCGCGGAATTTCTCCGGCAGAGTGCTGTCTGCCACAAGAAGTGAGACGGCGGCCACCAGATCCGCATCCAGCGTTGCTCGGTGCTGACCTTTTGCCTCGCGTTTGTAATCCTTTTTGAAACGGCTAGTACGGCTAATCGTCCGCATGGAGGTCGTCCATCAGATTTTTGACGCTGCCCACTTTGACGAGTTCGCCGCGCCGCGCAGCCTTCATTGCGGCCACGGTTTCAGCATTGGGCATCAGAGGCTCGAAGGGGAGCGCGCGCTCGGCCACCGTCCGCATGAGCATCATGCGAAAGGCGTCGGAAAGGGTTAGACCGGCGGCGGCATAGATTGCTGTAGCCTCCTCTTTCACACGAGCGTCGATTCTGGCACGGACAACGGCATTGGCGGGCATGGCAGACTCCTGAGCTACATTGTAGCCCAAACATCGCTTCATTGCATCCTATTTTTTGGATGTGCCCGGCGCGACAATCAGCATAAACCGGCCAGGAAGAAACCTGTTCTGCTGTTCCGACCAGCGCCAGTAGCGGCGCTCGACCTTTTTCAGTTCGTCATTCACGGCAATGGTCCTGGTTTCCTCCAGCGAGAGGTCTGGAAACCGCAGAAACGTGCTCCTGTGTTTGGTTGTGATATCAGCTCCCAACGTCACTTCCGAGAGATAATCCTGTGCGGCCATCGTCTGCACTAGCTTGCCGTTCATGATCGAAAATACTTGCGTTTGGTCTTCCTCGACACCTGAACCGTGGTTGTAGTTCACGTTATGAACTACAAGATCATCGGCGTCGTCGCGCCGTAAAGCCATAAGTTCAAGAACGCTGGGCCCATTCCAGCAATTGAGAACCTGCTTGTCGATCACGTGCCATGGCATGTTTTGCGGATCGTCATCCGATCCCTGGAGCAGATACAGGAAACATCCTCTGAAGTTGGGCAGAAATGCCACACCATAGTGCGTCTCGTGATGGGCACGGATCGCTTGCAGCTCTATCTTTTTCCCTGGCAGGAGTTCCTCGACAACCGTTTTGGCGATGACTGGATCGATTCCCATCCGGGTCAGAAGGTTAGTTGTTTGCCCGGCAGCGGCCGGACCGAGCAATTGCTCCATTTCGTCCAACTTGCCCATAGCGATCTGATCCTGGCCGCCAACCATGATGTACTGCGCGGCCAATGGGCTAACGGTGGAAAGTGCAAGGCAGATACTACACGCGATCATAAATTTCTTGAGCATTTGAGAGACATTCCTTCACTGCTGCCGTATTGCGAGCTAGAAAACTCAGCCGAGCGGATTCTTCGCCCGCAGTTCGGCCACAATCTCGGCCGCGGCCACGCGCGCTTTGTCTGCCTGGTCGGGCGGGAAGCTGATGGCGCCGACGCGGGCGTGGCCGCCGCCGCCGTAGCGCTCGCAGATCTGCGCCAGATTCACCATCTTCGCCGGGTCGGCCTTGGTCCAGGGATTCGAGCCGACCGCGACCTTGGTGCGGAAGCTCGACTTCGAGAGGCCGATCGAGTACGTGGCCTGGGGATGCAGATAGTAGGGGATGAACTTGTTGAAGCCTTCGAGCGGCTGGTCGGTGATGTCGAAGAAGATGGTGCCGTCGCGCTCCTCGCTGCGGCTGCGGATCAGCTCGATGGCCTGCTGGTGGCGCTCGAGCAGCGGCGGCAGCAGGCCGGCCACGAAGGGCTGGGCGAGCACTTCGGCCAGCGGCATCTCGGTGAGCAGCGGAATGAGCCGGGGAATGAAGGCATCGGGTCCTGCGAGGACTCGATGATCAGCGTCAGCTTCATGGCCGGGGCAGCCATCTCGACGGCGGACTTCGGGGCTCTCGTATTTCGCGCCGTCGACGATGTCGGCCCAGTGAATCAGCTCGGCGACGGGCGCGGTGTTGAAGCCGAACTTGGTAGCGCCAATGTGGGCCAGAAAGCTGGTGCAGGAGGTGTAGTTGGGGTCGAAGAACTTGCGCCCGGCGGAGTCCGGCTCTGCTGGCAGGCCAGGAAATCCTGCTGGTCCTGAGGCGTGAGAAAGGCCGACAGGTGATGGTCGAACCACCAGGTGATTCGCGGCGAGGCCGAGTATTTGAAGTCGACGATGGCGTTCTCGTCGCCGGTAAACTCGCTCTCGTCAAAGAGCGCGCCGGCGCGATGGACCAGGCCGTGGTACTCGTAGCTGGCGTCAGCAGCGACGCACTCGCGATGAAAGCGAGTGAAGAGCGAGGCCGAGCAGGCTCCGTCGAAACATTTGTCGTGATAGAAGACGCGAACCCGCAAAACTTACCACCCCTCTGCGCCGGAAAACCGAACAACCGGAACTGTTTAGCATCAAGGGAACGGCCGATTGTGTCAAGGCGCGAGCGGTTTTCAGCCGGATTTCAGATGCGGGCGCACTGTTCGATTCCGAACGTCGGGATTCGATTCTGGACATGCTGACCGTCTTGTGCAGGGACATGGCATGTCCTAAGTCATTCACAATCAGCAGCTCGGCAGCAAGGTCGTTTGGCCGGAAGAATGCAACTATCTGACAGACAGGTTCCCAGGCGAAGATCGAAGCGGGAACCGGGAGATTACATGCACACCTTGCTTCAGGATCTGCGTTATGCTGTGCGGCAGTTGCGCCAGTCGCCGGGTTTCACGATGGCCGCGGTGCTGACGCTGGCCATCGGCATCGGCGCCAATACGGCCATCTTCAGCATCATGGATGCGGTCGTTCTGCGCCCGCTGGCGGTGCCGGAACTGGACCGTGTGGTGACCGTCCAGGAGCAGCAAGAGCCGACGGCGACTGCAAGCAGGTTGCGCTGGCCAACTTTGAAGACTGGCTGCGCCAGAGCCGCTCGTTTGAAGAGCTGGCCGTGCACAGTCACTCCGGCATGAGCTTGACCGGGGCCGGCGATGCCGCGCACGTGTGCAGGCGGAGTATGCGTCGCCGAACTTTCTTCAGCGTCCTGCGGGCCAATGCGCTGATCGGCCGCGTCTTCGACGCAGAGCGAGGCTCAGCCGGGCCGCGACAGCGTGGCCGTGCTGAACTACGGCTTCTGGAAGCAGCACTTTGGCGGCGACCGCCGGAGTGCTGGGCCGCAAGATCGAACTCGATCAGCACACCTACACCGATCATCGGCGTGATGCCGAAGACCTGCAATATCCGTCCGACGGCCGATTTGTTTCTGCCCTTCGCGCCGACGCCGCGCAGCTTGCCAACCGCAGCGTCGCACGATTATCTGGTCATCGGCCGGCTGCGCGAGGGCGTGACGCCAGCGCAGGCGCAGGCCGAGATGAACCGCATCGCGCGACCGCTGGCGAAGACGTATCCGGCGACCAACCTGGGCTGGTCGGTGAAGGTCGAGCCGCTGCTGGACGACATCAACGGCGATCTACACGCCGCTGCTACTTCAACCTGATCCATGGGCGCCACGCTGTTTGTGCTGCTGGTGGTCTGCGCCAACATCGCCAATCTGCAATTTGCGCGCGGCATCGCGCGGCGGCCTGAGATTGCCATGCGCACCGCGCTCGGGCGCCGAGCCGTGTGCGGCTGATGCGGCAGTTGCTCACCGAGAATATTCTGCTGGGATTGATCGGCGGAGCAGGCGGGTTGTCTTGGCCGCCAATATCTATCTGCATTACTCAATTCTCGCCATGCCGCGCGCGGATGGCGCGTTATCATGGCCGGCTGGTCCAATATCTCGCTCAACGGCCGCGCGCTGGCATTCTCCCTTCTGCTGGCTCTGGGAGCCGGCATCGTCTCCGGCTTTGCGCCGGCGCTGGAGGCGCTGCGCGTGAATCTGGTGGATCAGCTCAAATCCGGATCGCGCGGCCATTGCGGGAGCGGGCCGCACGCGCTGGATGAGGAACATCTTCGCCGTGGTCGCAGATCGCGCTGGCCGTGGCGCTCGTGATCGGCGCGGCGCTGATGTCCAAAGGCATGATGGCGATGCTGCACTCGGCCGACCGCTATCAACCCGGCCAGATGCTCACCTTCGACGTCTCATTTGCCCGCCGCGCGCTATGACACGCCGCAGAAGCATGCCGCCTGGTATGAAGCAGAGCCTCGACAAGCTGCGCGCGCTGCCCGGCGTGAAGCATGCCGAGTTGTCCACCGCGCTTGCCCTACAGCGACCAAGGCTGGCTGGACGATTGCCAGATCGAGAATCGCCCGCTGGCTCCGGGAAAATTTCAAAGCGCGCTGCGGCTGCCGGTGAGCGACGGATACTTTTGCGAGTTCCACATTCCGCTCGATCTCCGGACGCCGATTCAACCCAGCGACGATCTTCGCTCGCTGCCGGTGGCTGTCGTGAGCCGAGGATTTGTGGCGCGCTATTTCCCCGGCGAGAATCCGATCGGGCACCGCATTCGCATGGGGCCGGCGCACAATGCAGACACCGTGGCTGACGATCGTCGGAGTCGTTGAGAATACGGATTACTCATTCTTCGGACAGACAGCATGCACTGCGGCAGTGTATTTGAGCGCGGCACAGGTGCCACCCAGAGTGCGGCTCTTTGCCGTTGCCACCGAAGGCGACCCGCTGGCGCTGGCTCCGGCAGCGCGCAAGGCGTTGGCGGAGCTTGACCCAGCGCTGCCGCTGGACAACGTCGAGACCCTAGCGCAGTTCACGCACGAGCAGTTGATCGGCATTATCGTATGCCGCCCGGATGCTCGGCAATCGATGCGCTGATCGCCCTGCTGCTGGCCGCGATCGGCATCTTCGGCGTCATGGCCAACCTGGTGGGCGAACGAACGCGGGAGATCGGCGTGCGGCTGGCCATGGGCGCGCGGCGCGAGGATATCCTGGGCATGATTCTGCGCCGAGCGGCCTGGCTCACGGGAATCGGGCGTGGGCGTCGGACTGCTGCTGGCCTTTGGCCTGGCTCATGGAGTGGCCAACCTGCTCTACGGCGTCAGCCCCAACGACCCCATGGTCTTTGGCGCATCACCGCGGCCATCGTGGCCATTGCTCTAGGCTCAAGCTGGCTCCCGGCGCGGCGAGCCGCACAGATCGACCCCATGGTCGCCTTGCGCGACGAGTAACGCGGCGGACTCCTCAAAGCTCGGCAACCACGCCGCAGGCAGAGCCTCTCTAGTAGAATCCAGCACAAGCATTCTTGTGTCGATTTGAAGGAGATTCCACGCAACCCATGGACCCGGAGACTCTGCCCACACCGCCGGAGACGCCCGCTGCCGAGGACGCTCTATCTGCCCCCACGCATGAAATCGCCGCTCCTTCCTTCCAGCAGCAGGACTTCAGCTGGCTCCGCTGGGCTGTTATCGGCAGCCAGGGCCTGCGCGCTGGCTGGTCGGTGGCGCTTTTTGCCATTCTGCTCGGTCTGATTGGGAGCGCTGCCGGATTCATCTTTGCATCGCTTCATCTGATCGATTTCGGCAAGAAGGAACCCTTTACGGCCTCGATGGTCTTCTCGGAAGAGGCGATCTCCTTTCTCGCGCTGGCGGGCGCCGCCGCGTTGGTCGCGCTGATTGAGCGCCGCCGAGGCGGCCTTCTGGCCTACAACCTCACCGGCCCGCGCCGCTTGCTCCACTTTGTCAGCGGCCTGGTGGCAGGATTTGCCACGCTTTCGGCGCTGGTGGGCGCGCTGGCCTGGGGAGGCTGGCTGCACTTCGGCTCCATCGCACTCTCCGGAGCGCAAATCTTCAGCTTCGGCGCGCTCTGGGGTTGCGCCTTCCTGCTCGTAGGATGCGTCGAGGAAGGCACCTTCCGCTGCTACCTGCAATTCACCCTCACCCGCGGCATCAACTTCTGGTGGGCGCTCGGCATCGAGATCCTGCTGTGCCTGAGCTTTCTGTTGAGGGTCAAAGGCAACGGCGCGTGGGGCGTTTATCTGCTCGCTCTGCTGGGTCTGATTCCTTGTCTTCTGCTGCATTTGAAGAAGCGCGAGGGCGCGGGATTCTGGCAGGCAGCCTGGGTGACCTCGACACTCTTCGGCTACGTCCACACCGGCAACGGCGGTGAAAACTGGATCGGCATCTTTGCCGCGGGCTTCATCGGCTTTGTCTTCTGCGTCAGCGTGTGGGTCACCGGCTCGGCGTGGTGGGCGATCGGTTGCCATGCGTCATGGGATTGGGCGGAGACCTACTTCTATGGCACGGCTGACAGCGGCATGCAGGCCAGAGGGCATTTATTGAGCACCACCCCGGCCGGCAACACGCTATGGAGCGGCGGCGCAAATGGCCCAGAAGGCAGCCTGCTGGTGCTTGGGGTGGTTCTGTTGCTGCTGGCGGCGCTGCTGGTGATCTATGGGCGGAAGAAGGCTAGCGCGCTGGCGGTTCCGGCAGCGGTGTAGAGCAGCGGCAGGGTTGGCTGAGGTTTGTGGTCTCCCAGGTCTCAAAGTCGAGACCTGGGGCACCCGGAACCCGAACGACAAACAAAAGCAGGTCCTTCGATTGCGCTACGCTTCGCTCAGGATGGCAGGCCTTTTTGTTAGTTGAAACGATGAAGGTGTGTTGAAGTTCGTGGCGGCCCACCCTAGCGGCAAAAACAAATACGCCGCGAGGGTGGGGCACCCGATGGACTCTGGAAAACCCGGAGTGTTGATTGATTTCAGGCTTTATTGCTTGCGCGCGTCCACGTCAAAGATCGCTGGGTCGGGGTCTTTGAAGAAGATGGCGTGGAGCGAGCGGACGGCTTCGTCGGCGTCGTCTTCGTCGATCATGAAGCTCATATTGATTTCGCTGGCGCCTTGCGAGATCATCCGCACGTTGATGTGCTTGATCGCGGTGAAGACCTGCGCGGCCATGCCGCTCTTGCCGCGAATGTCGTCGCCGACCATGCAGACCAGCGCCTTGCGTCCCTCGTATTTCACATCGGCCAGCTTGCTCAGATCGGCGGCGAGGGCGGGCAGTTTATCGTTCGAGTCCACGGTCAGCGAGACCGAGACTTCGCTGGTAGAAACCATGTCCACGGCGCACTGGTGCTTGTCGAAGACGGTGAAGATCTCTCTCATGTAGCCGTGGGTCATCAGCATGCGGCTGGCCACGACGTCGATGATCGAGAGCTTCTTTTTGACGGCGATCGACTTGAACGGGCTCTTGCAGGGCGGGGCGAGCGAGGTGATGCGCGTGCCTTCGCAGGCGGCGTTGCGGCTGTTGAGCACGAGCACGGGGATGTTCTTTTTGACGGCCGGCAAAATAGTGGCCGGATGCAGAACCTTGGCGCCGAAATAGGCCAGTTCGGCGGCCTCTTCAAAGCTGATGATCTTGACGCGCAGGGCGTCGGGACAGACGCGCGGATCGGTGGTCATGATGCCGTCCACGTCGGTCCAGATCTCGATGGCCTCGGCTTGCACCGCGCCGCCGATGAGCGCGCCGGTAAAATCCGATCCGCCGCGGCCGAGCGTGGTCGTGATGCCGGCCTCGTTGGATGCGATGAAGCCGCCCATCACCGGGACTTTGCCTTGCGAGGTGAGCGGCAGGAGCTTGGCCTGGGCGCGTTGTTCAATGAGAATGTCGAGAGGAACGGCCTTTTGGAATTGCGAATCGGTGATGACGATCTCGCGTGCGTCGGCATGGGCCGCGTCGATGCCCAGCTCGCGGAATGCTGCGGCGACGATGCGGCTGGAGAGCAGCTCGCCGTGGCTGACAATGAGGTCGGAGATGCGCGGGGTGAGTTCGAGAATGGCCGCGAGGCCGCGAAGAATCTCATCGAGCGAGTCGAATTTTGCATCGATTTCATCGGTCAGGGCGGCTAAGTCGGCGGTGTTCTTGACCAGTTCGGCCGCCGTATCGCGATGGCGGCAGCGAAGGCGCGAGCTGATGGACAATGCGCCGGTACGGTCGCCCGTGGAGGCTGCGGCGGCGGCACGCAGCAACTGGTCGGTGACCTTGGCCATGGCGCTGACGACGACGATGGGCTGCTTGCCGAGAGCTACGCGACCGGCCACGATTGCCGCGGTGCGGCCGATGGCGGCAGGATCTTCAACCGAGGTGCCGCCGAACTTCATTACGACCAGGCTCATGCGAATCTTCCTAATTTGTCTCAGGGGCTAAAGCCCCGGATCATTTTGCGGATTTGCGGCACGACTGAAGTCGTGCCCTGACACCGTCAACATCAAGATCGAGTTCTTCGTCGGCGTACTTAAACTCCCAGGTCCAAAATCCGGACCTGGGGCACCGTCATCCGACCAGAGATTGCTCAATGCACTGGCAACAGCGTCAACCCCAGTGCCTTTCTTCCCCTTCAGCGACGAAGCCTTGTCGCTCGGGACCGCCGCATCGTTTGCCCAAACTTGCCAGCAGTTCGGCGTTGAGGATGGTGGCTCCGGCGGCTCCGCGAATGGTGTTGTGCGAGAGCACGGTGAACTTCCAATCGAGCACGCCGCAGGGGCGCAGACGGCCGACGGTCGCGACCATGCCGTTGCCGCGATTGCGGTCGAGGCGGGGCTGCGGGCGATCGGGCTGCGGTGCCCACTGGACAGGCTGATCGGGTGCGCTGGGCAGATTTTGACCGGCCAAGGGACGAAACTCCGCCCATGCGGCAAGCATCTCTTCGTGCGTGGCCTTCTTGGCGAGTTTGATGCTGACACTTACCGTGTGGCCGTCGACGACCGGAACGCGATTGCAACTGGCGCTCATGCGCGCGGACAAGCGGCTTGACGGCGTGACCGTCGAGTTTGCCGAGCAGCTTGAGCATCTCCTCTTCCATCTTTTCTTCTTCGTTGGCGATGTAGGGGACGACGTTATCCAAAATATCCATGGAGGCGACGCCGGGATAGCCAGCGCCGCTGACGGCCTGCATCGAAGTGGCGAAGATCTGCTCGATTCCAAAACGGTCGGCGATGGGCTTGAGAGCCATCACCGGGCCCATGACTGTGCAGTTTGAATTGGTGACGATGTAGCCGCCCGACTCCTTGCGCCAGTCCTGCTCCTCGATCAGGTGAAGATGTTCGGCGTTCACCTCGGGCAGCACCAGAGGCACGTTGGGAGCCATGCGGAAGGCGCTGGAGTTCGAGACCACGGCGCAACCGGCGGCGGCAAACTTGGGCTCAAGTTCGCGGGCAAAGGCTGTATCGATGGAGGCAAAAATCACCTTTGGCGCGCCTTCAGGCTCAGCCGCGGAGACGACCATGTTGGCGATGCGCTCGGGGAGCGGAGTGTCGAGACGCCACTTGGCTGCTTCGGCATAAGTCTTTCCCGAAGACCGGTCGCTGGCCGCGATCCACGCGACCTCGAACCATGGATGGTTTTCAAGCAGTTGGATATAGCGTTGGCCGACCATTCCGGTCGCGCCCAGGATTCCGATGGGTTGTTTGGTTTTCATAGCCTTAAACAATCAATTGTACTAGAGGGTGGGAACAGGGTTGATGATCATAGGCGGACGGGTAGTGGAGCTATCTCTGGTTAGGCGGTCAACCAACCCGAATGCTGTCACGCCGTGGTCCACTTCGAAACTACGCGTCAAAATAACCGCAACCTTCACACCTCAAAGGTGGCATGGGGAGCGAAGCGGCGCAGGGCGGCGATAAATTGCGGTCGATCGTCGGGAGTAGCCAGGATGTACCCTTTCTCCGACATAGGTGCGGGACGGGCATAGTCCACTCGCAAGCAGGCGGAGGAAGTCTCGCCAGGAATGAGGGAAGCCTGGCCGCCCACATGAGTGACTTCGGCCCAGACGACTTCCTTCCTCGTCCCGAAACTCTGAACTCTGAGCGAGACCTCGTCCAAATACCAGTGGACGGAGAGGCGGCTCGCAATCTGGAGCAACGCTATCAGGAAAATCGAGATGACGGCAACGCCAAACATGGTTGGTCGCCAGCGGAACAACAAAATGTAGGCATAGAAACACGCCATCATGGTCCAGAACCAGCCCATCAGCCCAAATTTCGCCCGGAACCTCATGCGAGGAGGATAGCGCATCAATTCGCGCGGATTCAAGATTGTTGAGTGCAGACGCGAAGATGTTGGAGAGCACAAGCTTCGGTTTCGATGCAAGGCGGTTCTTTGCTTCTTTAATAAATTCCGTAAACAGTGCCAAGCTATAGCGAGCTGGAATCATGTGCTCTCTTGATTGGTGGCGATTCTGATGGTATGCGTAATCTGCAAGCGGCCGAGTCGGATACTCCCACGATTGCGCGCCGGATCAAACACTGCCCGCAATCGTCATGCCGTCGATGCGCAGTGTGGGCGAGGCGATTGCGCCGCGAAACTCCAGATCGTTGCCGATGGCGGTGACGTTGAGCAGCATCTCGGCGAGATTTCCGGCGATGGTCACCTCTTCGACGGCGTGGGTGAGTTGGCCCTTCTCGATCCACAGGCCGGTCGCGCCGCGCGAGTAGTCGCCGGTGACGACGTTGACGCCGAAGCCCATCAGGCTGGTGACGTAAAGGCCAGCCGGGATTTCTGCGAGGATTTGCTCCAGGGTCAAAGTGCCGGGCTCGACGTAAAGGTTGCCGCAGCCGATGCCGGGCGTTCCAGCCAAACCGCGCGATGCGTTGTGAGTGGATTTCATGCCCAGCTTGCGCGCGGTGTAGGTGTTGAGCAGGTAGTTGTGCAGGACGCCATTTTGCACGACGACGGTGCGCTGCGAGGGCAGGCCTTCGCCATCAAAAGGCGATGTCCCGAAGCCGCCCATGCCCGTTGGCAGCATCATGGTGTTGTCGTCGACGATGGTCAGGCTCGGCGCGGCGATCTGGCTGCCCAGGCGGCCGGCCAAAAACGATGCGCTGCGCCAGATTGCGTCGCCCGAAGCAGCCTCGAAGAGAGAACCGATCAGCGTGCGGGCAACCTCTGGAGCAAAGACGATGGGAACCCGCTGCGTTGGAACGCGCCGTGCGCCCAGCCGTCGCAATGCGCGCCGCGCCGCCTCTTTGCCGATGGACTCTGGCGATTCGAGGTCCGCCAGCCGTCGTGCGCTCGACCACCAGCCGTCGCGCTGCATCGAGCCGTTCGCATCCTGAGCCAGAGGCGCAGCCGAGACTCCGGCATAGCTTGACCGGTAGCTGCCAACGAATCCGCGCGAGTTGGCCAGCACTTTGCGGCCGGTGGCCGCGTCGAAGCTGCCCCCGTCGGAGTTGGTGATGCGCTGATCGGCCGCGAGAGCTGCCGCCTCGGCCCGCCGTGCCCACGCGATACGCTCTTCGCCCGCGAGCGAGTAGACGTCTTCGTCGTAAAGGTGGAGGTCGGCAGAGATCGAGCCGAACTCCCCCGTCTCGGGCATTCCGCTGAAGGGATCTTCTTCAGTGACTTTGGCCAAGGCCAGCGCACCATCGACAAGCTGGCGAATGCCCTCCGGAGTCAAGTCGCTTGTGGACGCCGAGGCCGAGCGCTGGCCCAGGAAGACCCGCAGGCCGAGGCCGCGCGAGCCGGAGTCCTTCAGCGTCTCCACCTGCCCCATGCGTACGTTGACCGAAAACTCATCACCTTCGCGGGCTACAGCTTCGGCGTCGCTTGCGCCGGCTTTTACGGCAAGCGCCACGACATCGGCAGCCATGGATTCCAGATTGGTCGAATTCTCTTTCTTCCCGGTCATCGGGTCCTTTGGTTTGCTTGGTTCCTCGGCAACAAGTCTCATCTTTCGCTTGTTTCAAAAAGTGACTCAATCTGTTTGGACCGTTATGCCCAGGAGCTATAGCTCCTCTGTTTTGTGGCGTATTCTCAACACCTTTCGTCTTCGCTCAGGCAGGATTCTATGTCATGCCTCGATGCGAAACGCCGTTTTGCGAACAGGCCCTTGTCACAAGCTATCAAACCAGGCTCATTTTCATTCCGTGTTAACCGAAATGTCCAATCCGGTTAACATTTGCCGCTGATACTGGGCAAGCCGGTTTGCAGCCCTCCCGCATGAGATCCGGCCACGATGGCGCTTTCCGCTCCAGCCCGGTTCCCCCAGGCCGGAGATTTCCCCAATCCGCAACCCCCAAAACCCGAGGTCAATCCCATGAATCTGCTAAAGAGTTTTCTCGTCCTGTGCTTGCTGGCAGGCGCCGTCACAGCCGTGCAAGCCGAGCCGCACGAATCCCAAAGAATTAAGCATGTCTTGCTGATCAGCGTCGACGGCCTGCACTCGATCGATGTCTCCAACTACATTGCAGCCAACCCGAACTCGACTCTGGCCACCCTGGCCAACCATGGCATCCGGTATGACAACGCCTATATTCCTTCGCTGTCGGACTCGTTTCCCGGCCTGACTGCGCTGGTCACCGGTGGGTCGCCGGTCACCACCGGCATGTGGTACGACGTGACCTATAACCGCAAGCTCTCTCCGCCTGCCATGACCACCCCCTACGGCATCGTCGGCGGAGCCGGGCTCTGCCCTGCGGTCATCGGAACTCAGGTGGGATTTGACGAAGAGGTAGATGCGGATTTGACCAAACTCGATGGCGGCGGCGGCATCAATCCGGCGTTTCTGCCTCGCGACTCGACCAAGGGCTGCGCACCCGTCTGGCCGCACTAGCTACCTGCGCGTCAACACCATCTTTGAAGTGGCTCACGAGGCCGGTATGTACACGGCCTGGACCGACAAGCACCCCTCGTACGAGTGGACGAATGGACCCAGCGGCAAGGGAGTGGCCGATTTCTACGGCCCGGAGATCAATTCGATTCCCGTTGCTTTGCCCGGCGTCAGCGGCTGCGATCCCCTGCCCGATCAGGCCAAGGCAACGCCGTCGAATGCCTGGACCGACAGCATTCAAAACATCATGTGCTATGACACGCTGCACGTAAACGCCGCGATCAACCAGATCAACGGCAGGACCCATGACGGCTCTCACAGGGCTCCAGTTCCGGCGATCTTCGGCTTCAACTTCCAGGCTGTCAGCGTGGGAGAAAAGCTGAAGGGCAATGGCTACACCGATCAGTGGGGCACGCCCAGCGCCGGGCTGAAGTCGGAGCTGGACTTTGTCGACACTTCGCTTGGACGCATCTGGGCTGCTCTGAAAGCCCGCGATCTCGAAGATTCGACGGTCATCATCGTCACTGCCAAGCACGGCCAGTCGCCCATCGATCCGGCCAAGGTGACGAAGATTCCAGGCAGCGTGCCGGCTTCGGTGGTGGGCTCGAGCTATGCCTTCGACCTCTCTGACGACGTGTCGCTGATCTGGCTCAACAGCCCATCCGATATCGATGGTGTTCTGCCCAACCTGACCGAAGCCAGCGGAGAGCCGATGCTGGGCGGGCAGGAGATCTTTGCCGGGCCGACCCTCATGAATCGCTGGGACGATCCGGCCGTGGATGAGCGTACGCCTGACATCATCGTCAAGACCAACACAGGCGTGATCTTTACGGGCGGCTCGAAGATCGCCGAGCACGGCGGCCTCAACGAAGACGATATTCATGTGGGCCTGCTTGTCTCCGGGCCGGGGATCGAAAATCCGATGGTCTTCAAGGGCAACGTCTCGACAGCGCAGGTGGCACCCAGCATTCTGTCGCTGCTCGGCCTCGAATCCGAATGCCTTGCAGGCCGTGCGGAAGGAAGGCGTGCACGTGCTGCCGGTGCTGCCATAGCTGCATCGGTTTGAGATGGAGTGACCGGCTATTGAGGCTCTACGGCGTCCCAGAAACTGGGGCGCCGCAATGTTTTGAGCGGTGCTCGCTCCGCGCCCCTCTACAATAAGCCGGTATGCCCACAACCGTTCGTTCGCACGCGAAAGATCAACCTCGGCCTGGGGATCGGCGCGCCTCGCGCCGATGGATTTCATGCGCTGGCCACGGTCTACCAGACGCTGGAGTTGCACGACCTGGTGACGGTTACGGCTCGTCCTGCTGCAGTGACTGCGTTGCGGCTCACTTCGAACGACAGCGCGTCCCGACCGACGCGCGCAACACTGCCTGGAAGATGGTTGCGCTGGCTCTGGAGGCGCTTGGGCTGACGGCCGAGGTCGAGATCCATATCGAGAAGCGGCTGCCGGTGCAGGGCGGGCTGGGGGCGGGATCGGCCAATGCTGTGGCGGCGCTGGTGGGGCTGGAGGCAGAGTTGGGCCTGGCGGGTCAGCAAGTCAGCGAGTCAGCAAGTCAGCGGGTCAGCGCGGAAGACTGGCAGACCACGCGGCTCGAGATCGCCGCCCAGGTTGGCTCGGATGTGCCGCTGTTTCTGATTGGCGGCACGGTTCTGGGCCTGGATCGCGGGCAGGAAGTCTATCCCCTGCCCGACATCGAGCCGATCTGGTGCGTGGTGGCGACGCCGGAGGTGGGCGTCTCGACTCCGCAGGCCTTTCGCGACTGGGACGCGCTCTGCGCCGCCGAAGGTTTGACCGCAGAGGCAAGTACAGATAAACTAAACAAGTTGAGCCGCGCCTATGCCAGCGCCTTTGCGGGAGCGATTCCGGAGGGTCGGCAGGGAGCAGGCTCCTCCGGTGTTCCCTCTCGAATGAGAGGGAACCTGGCCGGACCCAAGAGTCCGCGCTTGTCCGCACCGGGATCAGTAGCTGGATCCAGAACGACTTTGAACGGGTCGTCTTTCCCCAGCATCCTTCCCTTGCAGAAATCAAGCGCATCTCTTGCGGCTTCGGGCACACCGGAGGCAGCTCTCTATGCTTCGCTGTCGGGGTCCGGTTCGGCGCTCTTCGGGTTGTACCTGACCCGCGGAGATGCGGAAGCGGCATGCCAGCGGCTGGAGGCGGCCGGAGTTCGGAGTCAGTTGACCCGCACCCTGCCGCGCTCGAAGTACTGGAGCGAATGCTTCTGCCGGATGCGAGGTTGACAGTCGTCCGTTGAGCGGGTGAAACTCGCCAACGGCTGTAGAGATTTGGGCGATCGTCTAATGGTAGGACAGTGCCCTTTGGAGGCACTTGTTCAGGTTCGAATCCTGATCGCCCAGCCAAGTTTTGAGTGGACAGTGCGCAGTGAACAGTGATCAGTGGAGTCAGATCAGCTTAGTCAGGATTCTGAAGCTGAAGTCGCACTGACTGCCACTGTCCACTGATCACTGCACTGTAAAGAAGCAGCCAAAGCAAACCAGCTTGGAGGCGACAAGAAGATGGAAGTGGAAACTTTGACGGCAACGGTGGAAGAACCAGCGAGAAGAGAACCAGCCGAACGTGCCTCGGGATGGCGCGCAAAAGGAGCCCGCTGCCAAGGAACCGGCTACGGCGCAGGATGCGGCGGCCAAAGCGAAGGAGGCCAAGCCGGCCCCCGAGCGCAAGCGCCCGCCGCAATCTGAGCGAAGACAAGCGCTTCAAGCTCTTCTCGGGCACGGCCAACCGGCAGCTCTCCGAAGAGATTGCCACGCACATCGGCGTGACGGTGGGCGAGGCCAAGATTCAGCGCTTTGCCGACGGCGAAGTCTACTTCCAGTTGCTGGAAAACGTGCGCGGCGTGGATGTGTTTGTGGTGCAGCCCACCTGCTATCCGGTGGACCAGCACCTGGTGGAGTTATTGGTGATGATTGACGCGCTCAAGCGGGCCTCGGCGGCCAGGATCACGGTGGTTGTGCCCTACTACGGCTACGCCCGCCAGGATCGCAAAGACCGTCCCCGCGTGGCCATCAGCGCCAAGCTCATTGCCGACCTGCTGACCACCGCCGGAGCCAATCGCGCGCTTTTTGTCGACCTGCACGCGGCGCAGATTCAGGGCTTCTTCAACATTCCCGTCGATCATCTTTATGCCAGCCCGGTGCTGGTGAGCTACTTCCGCGAACTCAACCTGCCCAATCTGACCGTGGTTTCGCCCGACGCAGGCGGCGTGGAGCGGGCACGTTTCTTCGCGCAGAAGATCGGCGCGCCGCTGGCCATCGTCGACAAGCGCCGCACCGACATCAACGTCGCCGAAGTGATGCACGTGGTCGGCGACGTGAACGGCAAAACCTGCCTCATCATCGACGACATCGTCGACACGGCCGGCACGCTGGTGAAGACCGTTGACGCGCTTTACGGAGCCGGCGCGCCGAGCCGTTTATGCCTGCGCCAGCCATGCCGTGCTTTCGGGCCCGGCCATCGACCGCATCGCCAGCCTCGCGCCTGGAACAACTGGTGGTTACCAACACCATTCCCCTGCGCGAAGCGGCACAGAAGTTGCCCAAGATCAAAGTGCTCTCCATCGCCGGCCTGCTGGGCGCGGCCATCGAGAGCATTCACATGGAGACCAGCGTGAGTACGCTGTTTTCCTGAGTGGTCAGTGAACAGTGGTCAGTGAACAGAAACCACTGGGCAAGGATCAGTTCTGTTAACCAATCGCTGGTAGTTGGCAACGGAGGACAGGCGCAGCAGTTTTTACTGATCACTGTCCACTGTTCACTGACCACTGGCGTCACAAAGGGAGCGGACCTCGAACCGGCCCGTGCCCGATACAGGAAACGAGAGACCGAATGCCAGAAGTTGTCGTAGCCAAGCCCCGTGAGGGCAAGTTCAACAAGAATGCCGCGCGCCGCGTGCGCGTCGCGGGCAAGATTCCTGCCGTGCTGTATGGTCCGGGAGCACGATCCGGTGGCCATCGAGGTGGACCCCAAGCAGATCTCGCGGATTCTCTTCTCCGAGACCGGCCACAACACCATTTTCGACGTTGAGGTCACGGGCCAGCCCGCGGCCAAGGCCATGATCGTGGACTGGCAGCGCGAACCGCTCAAGGACAAGCTGATCCACATCGACCTGAAGCGGATTGCTCTGGACAAGGCGCTGCGCGTCAGCGTTCGGGTCAAGCTGCTGGGGATTCCGGTGGGCGTCAAGACCGCCGGCGGCATCCTCGACCAGGTTCTGCGCGAGGTCGAGATCGAGTGCCTTCCGGCCGACATTCCCAGCCACATCGATGTGGATGTCAGCCACCTGGAGTTGCACGGCGTGCTGCGCGTCAGCGGCCTGCCGCACTCCGACAAGATCAAGTATCTGAACTCAGAGGATGCGACCGTAGCGCACGTGGTCACCATCCGCGAAGAAGCGCCCACAGCGGCCGAGGTCGAGGCAGCAGCGGCGGCCGAAGCAGCGGCAGCGACAACAGCCGAGCCGGAAGTTGCCAAGAAGGGCAAGCCGGAAGATGCGGCAGCGCGGGCGGCAAGAAGCCCGAGGCTGCGGCAGGAAAGAAGCCCGAGGCGAAGAAGTAAGCTTTGGCCGAGGCAAGCCAGTCCGACGCCCGCTCTCGGCCCTATTCCGTCAGGACCTTTTCTGGTGGTGGGGCTGGGCAATCCCGGGCTGGAGTATCTGTGGACCCCGCACAACGCGGGGTTCATGGCCATCGACCGCATCGCCCAGCAAGAGGGCGTTGTGGTCCAGAACCGGCGCTGCCGAGGCCGCTACCGCAACCTGCCGCATAGCAGGACGCGAAGTGGTCCTGGCCAAGCCGGAGACGTTTATGAACCGGAGCGGAGAGGCAGTGGCCGCGCTGGTTAGGGAGTTTGAGGCGGACCCGGCGCGGGACCTGCTCGTGATTCAGGACGAGCTGGACCTGACGCTGGGGAGCTTCAAGATCAGGGAACGGGGTTCGCCGGCCGGGCACAACGGAGCCCGCAGCGTGACCGGCGCCCTGGGCTCTCAGGAGTGGTTGCGCATTCGCATCGGAGTGGGGTTGGATCTGCCACCGGAAGCGATTGCGGCAGGCGGCAGGCGGCCGGGAAGGGATTACCTGCTCTCGCCGATGCGCAAGGCGGATTTGACGGTGCTGGATGAGGTGCTGGACCGGGTGGCAACGGCTACAAGGCGCATCCTCTCAGACGGGCCGGCAGCCGCGATGAATGAGTTCAACAGGAAAGACAGGGAACAGGGACTAGGGACTTGAGTCAGTAGCATGGATGAGTTTTGAAAGGGCACGCAGACTTCGATTTTCGCGATTGTCCGCAAAGGATGCAAAAGAACATCGGGCTTTAGACCCTGAGGGAAGTTCTTCAACTAAGTTTTGAAGCGTGCTGTACAACGAGTGCAAGGCTGGAGTCTCGGGGTTGAATCCTGAAACTCCAGCGGAAAAGGAAACCGGATGTTGCGTGTGTATGAGGTTATGTTCATTGTTCGGCCCGATGCGGCCGAAGAGGATATCGACAAGCTGATCGCCGGCTTCTCCGAAAACGTCACCAAGGGTGGCGGAGTGGTGAAGACGGTCGAGAAGATGGGCCGGCGCAAGCTCGCCTACACGGTGCGCAAGTTCAACGACGGCAACTACGTTCTGCTCACCATCGAGGCCAACGGCGCGGTGGTTCTGGAACTGGAGCGCCGCTTGCGCGTTACCGAGCCGGTGATCAAGTTCATCACCGTGCGCATCGACGAGGAAGAGAAGCGTCTGGCCAAGGTCAAGGCGGCGCGCGGCGTTCGCCGGAGTTCGGCTCCGGCGTTCGTGGCCCCGACGCCCGCGGCGGCTGTGCCTGCCCCGGTAGCGGAGGAAGCCGCAGCCGAGCCTGCGCCGGCCGTCTAGCTCGGCTCGCGACAAGTTGCCGCCGCCGGCCCCGTTTCGGGGGCGCAGGCAGCGGCTCGATTCAGCACTCCGGCGAGCGCCCAACGGGTCTCGTGCCGGAAGCCAAGAGAGTAAAGAGGAAACAGCATGTCTGACGAGAATCAAGCAAAGGCGCCCGAGAGCGCATCGGTACCATCCATTGCCGCCTCTGGCGCGGATTCCGGCTCGGTAGCTAGCTCAGCTCCGGCCCCCCGCTACGGTGGCGGACGGCCAGCCGGCGGACCTGGCGGACGCCCTGGCGGACCCGGCGGACGGCCCTCGGGCGGTCCCGGCGGACGCGGCAAGTTCTTCCGCCGCAAGAAGGTCTGCAAGTTCTGCACCGAGAAGATCGACGCGATCCCTTACCGCGATGTGCGCCTGTTGCAGGGCTTTGTGGCCGAGCGCGGCAAGATCGTGCCCCGGCGGCTCACCGGCGTTTGCACCACGCACCAGCGCCGCCTGACCCGCGCCATCAAGCAGGCCCGGAACATCGCCCTGCTTCCGTTCGCCACGCGGCACTAGAGCGAATCCAGGCACGAATCGCCTGATTTCGCTTGTACCATCGGCTGCCGTTCTGCCGGCTCGCTCACGCTCTCGCATTTGTTGAGAGCAATGTGCGATGCGTCTTTGGCGGAAGGCAATATTGTGGATGCCGAAGTTGAACCGAGTGCTGCTCGCCGTGGCCTGTGTCTCTGTAAGAAAAGAGACAAAAGTGCCCCCGGCGCGGCACGCACGTAGAAATGGAGAGTTCGTCATGGAAGTCATTTTGAAGGATGATGTATTGCATCTGGGCCACCGCGGAGATCTGGTGAAGGTCGCCGACGGCTACGCCCGCAACTTTCTGCTGCCGCGCAAGCTGGCGCTGCAGGCCACCTCGGCCAACAAGGCCGTCGTTGAGCAGATGAAGAACTCCGCCGCCCGCCGCGCCGCCACCGAGAAGGCACAGGCCGAGGCGTTGGCCCTCAAGCTCGAACCCGTGGTGCTCGACTTCACCCGCAAGTCGGGCGAGGCCGGCCATCTCTTTGGCTCGGTCACCTCTGCCGACATCGCCGCAGCTCTCGCAGCCAAGGGCTTCGAGATCGACCGCCGCAAGATCGTGCTGGACGAGCCTCTGAAGAGCGTTGGCGATTTCAAGGTATGCCATCAAGCTCTTCCGCGAAGTCACGGCGAGCATCAAGGTGACTGTCGTTGCTGAGGCTTCGGAAGAAGTCGAAGCGCCTGCCGCCGAGCCCGCCGCGGAAGCAAAAGCCGCCGAGTAAGCTCCACTCAATTCGCATCAAACACGAACGCCTCTCGGTCTCCGAGGGGCGTTCGTGTTTTCGGCAACTGCATAGCGTTTGGCTGTTGACTGCTATCTGAAGCGCACGTTGAGACGCCGGAGGGCGCTACGCAGCTTGGGGAAACCTTTCCACCTTGGGCCTCTTCCTCTGCGCCGCGTGCCACAAATCATACTGCTGCTGCAAGTCGAGCCACATCCCCGGTTCGGTTCCGAAAGCATCGGAGAGCCTGAGGGCCATCGCCGCCGTAAACGACGCCCGGCCATTCAGCAGCCGCGATAGAGTGGACCGCGCCACACGCAGCCGCTTGGCTGCCACGCCGACCTGCACATTCCCGAGGTATTCCCGGAGAATTTCGCCCGGATGCGCCGGATTGTACATCGCCATCGCCATAATTATTCTCCTCTGCGGTCAGTGATAGTCCTGGTAGTCCACGAGGATCGCATGCTCATTCTCGAACGTAAAGGTCATGCGCCAGTTTCCATTGACCTTGATCGACCAGTGATCGGAAAGCGCGCCCTTGAGAACATGAAGTTCCCACCCTGGGACATTCATGCGGTTTGCATTCTTGGCCGTATTCAGCAGCGTAAGCTGCCGGCGTAGCTTGGTTGCATGTACGGGTTGAATTCCCGCCTTGCTCCCCGTCACAAAGAACTTCTCCAGCCCCGCATGCCGGAAAGACTGAATCATATCGACACTGTAGCGCGTAGCGCCTCGCGAGTCAAGGAGTTACTTCCATGCAGCCCTACACCATCGCCCGTTCTTTCACGGTCAGGTATTGATTCAGCACCGTCGAGGTGAGCGCTTCGGGGTTGAGGTCGAGGGTCAGCGCACCTTGTTCGTGGAGGCGCGCGAGGAGCAGCTCGCGGCGGCCGGCCATCTCCTGCGCGGCGGCGGCGCGGAACATCTGCTCGACGTTTTTAGGCCGGGCATCGGCGATCGATTCGACCTCTGGCTGGGCCATGGCGACAAAGAGCAGTACATGGCGGCGAAGCAGTTGCAAAGCGCCGTCGATCACTTCGGGACGCATCGCGGTCTCCGCCAAATCTGTCACCCAGAGGATCAAAGACCGGCGTGGTTGCAGGCGATTGAGAACAGCGGTGGCGCGCAGATGATCGGCCTCGGCGCCTTCGGCCTTCACCTGGGCCAGCGACTCGATGAGTTGCCGCAGGTGAGCCGCTCCGCGGCCGGGCAGGAGGCGTTGCTGAATTCCCTGCCCGTAAGCCAGCAGACCAACGCGGTCGCCGGAGTAGAGAGCCAGTTGAGCCAGCGCGACGGCGGTGGTGCAGGCGTGATCGAGCTTGGAATGAATCTGCTTGGGGTGGTTTCCTTCAGGGACTAAAGCCCCGCCTGATTCTGGGCTGCCAATGTACGGGCTGAAGCCCGCACCCTTCACCCGCGCGCGCATCAGTCGGCCGCAGTCGATGACGATCCAGACCGGCTGGCTGCGCTCGGTCTGGTACTGGCGGGTGATAGGGCTGCCGCGGCGCGCGGTGGCGGTCCAGCAGATGTCGCGCAGGTCGTCGCCCTCGCGATATTCGCGCAGGCTCTCGAAGTCGCGGCCCAGGCCTCGCTGCTGCGCACGGCGCAGTTGCAAGTCGATCTGCCGGCTGCGTGCAAGAAAGATCTGCTGCTCCTCGCCGGTACGCAAGGCCGGATACACGCGAACGGTCTGTGTGAGCGGCGCTCTCGCCCAGCGCTCGGCTAAACCCAGGCCCGAGCGGTATCGCACATAGAGCCAGCCCGTCTCGCAGTCGCCGCGCTCTTTTGGTTGGACGCGATAGCGCAGGCGAGCTGGGATGCGTGGAAAGGCTGTGAGCCGCAGCGTCTCAGGCTCGGCGACCAGCGTAGGCGGAAGATCGTCGACGAGGCGGCACTCGACGATCATGCGCCCATGGTTTTCGATCGTCAGCTCGATCTCGGTTTCGCTGTCGAGCGCCGGAGCGTTGGACCAACTACGAGTGGCTGTGAGCTTGGCAGCGGCGGGCAGGCGCAGCCCATCGAAGAGCGCGAAGAGGAGAACCAGCGCCTCCCAGGCCGGCATGGCGAAGGCCAGCCGCCAATCCCAGAAGCCCGGAACCAGCCACACGAAGCCGGCCAGCAGCAACAGGATCGCCCGAGGCGTGAGGCCAAAGCCCCACCGTCGCCGCCGCTCGCAGACGGCGCTCACCGGGCCGGGATGGAGGCTGGGAGCAATCATGGTCGTTCAAAATCGCAAATCTAGAGCCATGGCGAGCGCGCGGTCAACCGCCGCGAGCTTCTCCTGTGAGAGCGAGCCGACAAACTGTGTCAGATCGGCTTTGGAAACACTGGCGAGATTGTCGCACAGTATCCAACTCTCATGTTTCAGTCCCTCATCCGCGCCAACGCTAACCTGCGTCGAAAGGCCGCTCCCATTTGAGTAGACTGGCGCACAGATTACGGTGGGAAATCGCGTATCGATCAGAGCCTGGCGGCTGACGATCGCGAATATGCGGTGCCGCTTTGGGTCACCCGGCGGCTGGTGTACGCGGTAGAGCTGGCCTCGGCGCATGGCTTCCTCAGTTGTCTTCCGTGGTCCATTCGATCGGCGCCTGATAACGCAGCACGTCCAGCGCTTCGCGGTTAAGGTAGTCGATGTTAGCGTTGATCAGCTCCGCGTCCCGCCGGTTGATGGCTTCACGGACCTTTTCTCGAAGATACTCGCGCATGACCGCTTCAATAAAAGCCGAGCGCGAGGCCTTGGAGCCTGCGTTGCGGTCAATCTCTTCAAGCAGGTCGGATGAAAGTGTGATCGAAGTCTTCGTTTTCATACTACCTTTATACTACTCTTTTTCTGCGTAATTGACTATTGCCTCGGCACCGGCACGGCGGCAACAACGTCGGCCAGCACGCGGTCGGCGTCAAAGCCTTCCAGTTCGGCCTCGGGCTTGAGCATCACGCGATGGCGCAGCACCGGCTGCACGGCGCGCTTTACATCGTCGGGAATCAGGTAGTCGCGGCCATCGAATGCGGCAGCGGCCTGGGCCACGCGCATCAGGCTCACGGCCGCGCGGGGGCTGGCGCCGAGCAGCAGCGTCGGCCACTCGCGGGTGCGCCGGGCCAGCGCGAGGATGTAAGCGCTCAGCTCCGGCTCGATGCGAATGGCGCGCACCTCGGCGCAGGCGGCGGCGAGCAGGCCCGCCGGAATCGGCGCAATCGTTACGTCTTCGAGCAGCCCCGCGCCTGTGCCCGCATGGTGGCGCTCGAGAATCTGCCGCTCCTCTTGTTCGGTGGGATAGGCCACGCGAATCTTCAGCAGGAAGCGGTCCAGTTGCGCCTCGGGCAGCGGGTAGGTGCCCTCGAAGTCGACCGGATTCTGCGTCGCGAAGACGGTGAACCAGGCGGGCAGCGGGCGGCGCGTGCCGTCGGTCGTGACCTGGCGCTCTTCCATGCATTCGAGCAGCGCGGCCTGGGTGCGCGGAGGCATGCGGTTGATCTCGTCCACGAGCAGCAGGTCGGTGAAGACCGGCCCGGCGTGGAAGGTGAAGTTTTCCGTACCGGCGCGCAAAATCGTGGTGCCGAGAATGTCGGCGGGCATCAGGTCGGGCGTGGCCTGCACGCGCTGAAAACCGAGACCGAGCAGCCGCCCCAGCGCCTTCACGATCAGCGTCTTGGCGATGCCCGGCACGCCCTCAAGCAGCGCGTGGCCCTGGCAGAGAACGGCGATCAGCACCTCTTCGATCGCTTCGTTCTGGCCGGAGATCACGCGGCCCAGCTCCGCGCGGGAGTGGGCGATGAGCTGGCTGGTGGCGCGCAGGCGCCGCTCCGCGCTTTCTGCGTTTTGGTTGAGTTCTTGCACTGGGTCGAGATTGTTTTCCTGGCTCATGAAGCCCTTTCCTTCGCTTTGGAGTTGATGCTTTCCGGTTGCGCAGTCGAACTGCCGAGCCGCGCAGCTTCCTTCAATTTTCTATAGTGCCCGTGGAGCGTTTGGATCAGCTTGAGTGCCTGGCGCGGATTGGCCGTTTCGCCCCACGCGGCCTCTTCGCAGGCGACGAGATCGGCTTCCAGACCGGCATCCGCCTTAGGAAAACGCCGGCGAATCACCGCGGCCAACTCGGCCGCGCTCATCTTGCTCGGCCTTTGTCCGCACAGCCGCAAGCTGTGCCGCCGGAACCGCTCCCATGCAACGGAAACCGCTGTCGATGCGGCTCCGGCATTGCGATAGAGCGAACCCAGCGCCTCAAGAAACTCGATGGGCGTGGCGCGCGCCGGCGGCGGCAGATCGCGCACCGGCCCGCTGCGGCGGCTGAAGCTGAAGACGATCAGTACAGCCAACCCCAGCAAGCCAATCCACAGCATCGTCCACGACGGCCCGGCCACGTAGCTCCAGGTGGAGCGAATATCGCCATGCAGCGACTCGTCCCAATAGAAGTGGTGGCCTTCGCGCGGCCCCGAGCGAGTTGAGCAGCAGGTCGAGATTGTGCGCGCGGCTGAGCGAGCCGTTTTCGAGCGGCGTCGAGCTGGCCCACCAGACCACATGTCCCTTGCCCCAGTCGTACTCGACCACCGCGGGATTGCCGGCGCAACTGTATTCGACGCGATGGGCCGGGTTGCCCGCGGACCAGGTGGCCTCGGGAACCATCCATACCTCGCCCGAATCGGCGAGCGCATCCAGCCCTTCGGGCTCGAGCTGGCAGGCGGCAAAGTTGAATTCCTTGGGCGTTTCACTCGCCTCGCCGGGCAGGATGAATCCGCCCCGGAAGCCGGTGGAGAGCACGCGCCCGCCGCGCTCGATGATTCTGCGAATCGCCTTGATGTCTTCCGGTTCGCGCGTGAGCGGCTGGGCAAAGATGACCACCGTCTCGGGACCCGCCGTCGCGGCCAGCTCGCTCAGCGGCCGCTCCCAGCGCTCCAGCGAGTAGCCGGAGCGCAGCAGCGTTTCATATGCGGCGCGAGCGCCGTGCTGGCCGGCCAGATAGGTCGAGGGCAGCGGATTGTCGTTGTCATTCCCGTTGGGCAGCAGGAAGCCGGTTGCGACGGCGAGCGCAACGGCGATTCCCACGCACCAGAGCAGCAGCTTGCGGTCTTTGGCGTCGAGCGAAGAGAGAAATCTCATCACGCACCGCCTTCGGTTGCCCTGAGATGCCGACGCAGCTGCTGCCGAGATCAGCCCGGCAGCTAGTTCCTCGGCCTTCAGGTATTCGCTCTCGTCTGCGGCGCGGCCGCCATACCAGGTGCGCTCAAAGCTGCCGGTGAGCGTGGCCAGCCCGGCACGGCGCGGGTCTTCGGCAGCCACCAGCGCCAGATATTCGCGCGGAGTGCGCGCACGGTCAGCCGGCCAGAGGCGCTTGGATTCGAGCCGTGAAATCGCAGCCCAGTAGACGAAGTGAACCGCTTCGCGCCACTGTCCGCCGGCGGCGCAGTTGTCGCGCGTCCTCGAGCCAGAGTTGCCAGTCGCGGGCCGAGGCGGCTCCGGCGGCGGGTGCGTCCGTGTCGGGAACCAGGCGGATGCGCCAGCGTCGTTCGAGTTGCATCAGCCCCCAGACCAGCCCCACGCAGACGGCCAGAATGAATCCCCAGACGATCAGGCGCCCCACCCACGCGGCGTGGACCCGGAGTTTTCCGGCACTTGCCAAGAGCCGGTTGAGCCACTGGCCCAGTTTCTCCAGAGCTGAATCGCGCGCCGTCGGCGGCTTCGAGGTTGCGGAAGTCGGGCCAGCCAGTACCTGCTTCATGGCGTCGCGCTCGTGGGAGTGATCGACTGCGGGCGCGGGCACCGATGCTGCTGCCGCATCGGCCTGCGCGATGTCCTGAGTCAAACGAGCCTCGGCTGCCTCAAGCAGTTGGCTGGTGGTGGGCTTCGGCGGCCGGGTCGGCTCCTCGGAGAGATCCCGCTCCTTGGCGGCGCGGAGCGGCGGCTGGCTCGCCCTGCGGCTTTTTCTGTGTCTGGTCTTGAGCTTTGTCCTGGGACGCATCCGGGTTCTTCTCCTGAGAGGAGTTCTGCGTGCCTTCATCGGATGCGCTTTGGACTCGCCCTGCGAGGTGTTGTCCGTTTTGCCCTGACGCTTGTCCTGGGCTTTGTTCTGCGGCTTCTCCGGGGACTCATCCTTCAACTGAGCCATCGAGAGCAGAGCACGCACCCATGCGTAGCCCACCAGCCGCCGCTCAGCATTGGGAGCATTGGTGAGGGGCACGTGGTCGTCCTGGCCTACGAGCGCCGGATCGCAGGCCTTGGTGTCGCGCGCCTTGGCGCAGGCCTCAACGACCGCGCCTAACTCGACCAGATGCTGCCGGTACTCGGCCAGCGAAGCCTCGCGCCAGTTGCCTGCGGGCTTCGCGGCGGAAGCGGGCTCGGGTGTGACGCCCTGAGCCTGAGAAGCGTCGAAAGCAACGGCAAGAGCCGCGGCCAGCGCCGCACGAGCGAGTTGGGCCCGAAGCGTCAACCTGATCCTCTACGGTTTGGGGTGGCGTGGGCAAGAGACCGTCCTTGCGTAGCCGCTGGTCGCGATACAGACGGCGAGAGAGTTCGTGAAGGCCGCATGTCGAGTAACAGCGAAATCCATCATTATCACAGATATTACCCATCACGGCGTATCGCTATCATATAGGAAAAGGGTCAGTCGAGGCGAAGATGGGGCTGAACGTGCAGCGAGAACCGTCGTTCAGGGTCTCCGAGGGTCGGCTAAAGGTATAAACGATCCATCGTCGCATGCGGTCACAACGAATGGCCGCGTATGACGACCAGCACACCGGAAGTATCCGCCACTTGGAACGATTGTTGCTGTAAGCATCCATTGAGCCGAGCTTTGCAAGGGCAATCCCAGGTTAGCGCATGCGCAAACGGATTCCAGCGTGAAGTGCCAAACATCGGCGGAGGGCGCGGAAAGCCTTTAGGTTCTCAAATGCTCCGAGGGAATGGAAGGGATGCAGCGAGGAGATCCGGAGCCCTCGCCCATGTGAAATGCACCACGAATCCAGCCCGTGGACCACGATGCTACCAACATGAGCCACCGGAATGGATTCTAGAAGCTTTTGGCGCCGAGAACATCAGCCCTCCATCATGAGAACGTCCGAAAGACAACGTCACAAACTCGATAATCACGAACGGCGACAGCTTGATCCGCCAGCCACAGTTATCCTCGGCATCGCGGCGTAAAATCCGCCGAGCCTCATGAGTATGATCTCCTCATAAAGGCCACGCCGGATAGCCAGCTTGAGATCACCGGAAACAGCTCGGAAACAGACGAAGCTCGCGAAGTGGTAGCCCTCGAGTCGCGAAGACCCCCGGCGTCATGTAGACCAAGCCTCGGTAGAAAGACCAGTGATTGTCGAGGCTGACGGACTGCGAATAGAGATGAAACCAGGAGGCATCCGCTAACGCAACACGGTCAACAACCTGGCCAAAGGTCATGCGAACCTGCTACGAACTGCCGCAGGACTGCCTTCGATAGATCGCAGACTCGTTCACAGGATTTCGCCCGGTTCATGGGCCGGAGATCGGTTGGCCGGTCGTGCGGGCTCTCGCGGGTTGAGATGGATGAAGCCCCAACGCAACTTGCTCTCGTGTCACAGCCGGCAACCACGGCGCAATCTTCTGCACGGCGCTGCGCTTCCGGCACCATCCCCGCCTGCTGCATCATCCACTCGATATCGAATCCCTCTTTGCGAATGCGCTGGTCATAGTAAAAGAGCACCAGCGCGATGCCGTAGACCGGCTTGACGAGCGACTGGACGGCAAAGGCCGCTCCATAGACGATCAGCAGCATCACCACTCCGGCAGCTTGCGCATGTTGAGGGTTGTTCATGCCGGGAATCAGAAAAATAAGAATCGTCAGCGGCAGCGTGACTCCCATCGAGAGCAGCCAGCCGAGCGCCGCGGCCAGCAGATAAAGCAGAAAGATGCGGCCTTTGGTTCCCTGGCTGAGCGAGAAGCTGCGCTTGACCGCGCGCCAGGCTCCCATCTGCTCCACCACGCAGGCCGGGAAGGCCAGAGAGAGCTTGAGCAGCATCCAGACGACGTAGCCTCCGAGTCCGGCAAAGGCAATGAAGGCGATCAGACCGAAGAACACGCCTCCAGCGAGTTCGCCCATGCCGGCCATCTTCGTCAGGAGAGCCGCGCTTGCGCCAAGAACCAGCAGCGCAATCCACCCGGCTGTCGGAATCACGCCGACAAGGATGGCCTCAAGCAGATAGAGCCAGATGTAACGCCATCCTCGATGCCAGATGCTCTTGTATGCATCGCGAATGGTGGTCGTCCCGCCCAGGTAAACGAGAGAGACGGCATGGCTCATGGCCGCCGAGGCGAGCGCCGATACCGCCAAAAAGATAGGCAGCGCCACAAACACAGCGGCGAGGGCGAAGAATCCGACCAGAGCATACCCTGTCGCTGAAGAGACAGAGCGCGCGCCGGCCGCGCTCCACCATGCGGCAATCAGGCCGCCAACGCAGACCAGCACCACCACCACGCCGATGGGCAGCACCGAGATGCCCAGAAAGACGAGAAAGCGCGAACGATAAAGCTGGGCCGTGCGGTCCAGAATCTCGCCAAGGCTCGACGGGCGCAGCGGCTCGTTCATGCTGGCTCCTCTGGATCGGGCGGCGGAGTTTGCGGAGCCGGATCGGCAGCGGGAGCCGGCTCAACGTGCGCGTCGAGAGCCAGCCAGGGCTCTGCGGCCGCTGGCGGCTCGACGACCGGCTCAGGCGGCGTCAGTCCGGCGGCCTGCATCATCCATTCGATGTCGAAACCCTCTTTGCGAATGCGCTGGTCATAGTAGAAGAGGGTGAGTCCGGTAGCATACATCGGGCCGATGAAGCTGTTGGTCAGGAATGCAACCAGTTGCTGGAGCACACGAGCCCATACGGGAAGAGCGCCGTGCGACTTGACCACCGCGACGATGAAGAATAGCTGGGCAACGAGCACCAGCCCGGTCTGAACGACGACGATCAGCAGCCCAAGAAGGAAGATGCGCCCCCGCGACCCCTTGCTCAGCTCGATGCTGCGGCGGATCGCCTTGCGGGCCTTGATGTCTTCCACAACGCAGGCGGGGATGGCCAGAGAATAACGCAGGCCCATCAGAATGGCGAAGACGATCCACGCCATGACCAGGAGAACAAAAACAACGGTAATCACGATGAAGATCCCAAGCGCCTGTGGGTTGGCGGGCACGCCCTTGAATGCCCATGGGGCGAAGATAGACGGCCCCCGCGAGATAGCCGCTGAAGATCACCACAAACGGCAGTCCAAACCACGAACAAAATGATCGTCATCAGCCACAGGTAACGTCCCAGACGCGGCCGGATGCTTGAATATGCGCCGCGGATGGTTGCCTTTTGGCCCAGATAGACCCAGGAGACGGCGCGGTTGTTGGCGGCTACCGCCGCGCCTGCGAAGATAAATCCCAGCGGCAAAAAGAGAATGACCGAGCCCAGCGAAACCCATTGCAGGTACTGGCTCATGTGCAGCGAGCGAAGCAACTCCTCAGACCCGATCTGAAAGAGGCCGAGCACCAGCACCACGCCGGCGTACACGGCTGAGATTCCGGCAAAGAGCAGAAAATTCGTGCGATAGAGCTGGGCGGTGCGGTCCAGAATCTCGGCCAGCGAGAGCGGGCGAAGGTTGCTTTCCATCTTGGGCTCCCCGTAAATGCAGTGTTTGCGCTAGCCGGGATACTAGCACAGAGGGAATCCGTTTTGCCGTGAGCCGGGCAAGTGGACAAGACCAGATGCGTCCGCCGCCGGAACATGCGTCTTCAGGGAAAACGATCGGCGATGCAGTTTGCCGCGCAGCGGACCCAATCGAATTGGGCTCTCCCGGGGCAGAATTCATCTTGCCTTCACATCCGTTTTGTCCCGGATTCACACGCCGGTCTCATCCTGAGCAAGCACGGCGCGGCCATTCTCGCCGGCACGCCGTGACTTCCCCATCCCCGCAGTGAGGTAACTCGTTATGAATATGAGGTCCACTTCCCCCCGGACCCCCTGGGCCATCGCGCGCCAGGGTATGGCCTTGTTCGTTGCAGCGCAGTTGAGTCTTGGCTCTTTGCCGGCAACGGCCGCCACGGCCGCAAACGATCACAGAACCGCAAGCCCCATCAAGCACGTAATCATCATCATCGGAGAGAACCGCTCCTTTGACCACATCTTCGCCACCTATGTTCCCAGGGGGCGCGGCCAAACCATTTCGAATCTGCTCACCAAGGGCATCGTCAAGGCCGACGGAACCCCCGGCCCCAACTACGCGCTCTCCACGCAATTCACCGCTCAGACTACGTCGACCTTCGAGATCAATCCATCGATGAGCAAGACCGCCTACACGAATATCCCTGCGCCCGAGGCGGGCGGCAATCAGTTTGCCAGCGACACCCAGCCGCCGCCGTTTGTGACCCAGGCAGTTGCCAACATGGACGAGCCCAATCTCGGGCCCGACTACGCGCCCTTCCTGCTGACCGGCGCCACAGGCCTTGTGCCGCATACAGTGGATACGCGCATAGCCAATGTGAACGATCTCGGCCCCGGCGTCTTCCAGTTGACTCCCGGCGTTCGCTACGACGACTACGCCGCCAGCCCGGTTCATCGCTTCTATCAGATGTGGCAGCAACTGGATTGCAGTGCGGCCAACGCCACGCGCCGCAACCCCAGCGGATGCCTGAACGACCTTTTCCCCTGGGTGGAAGTCACCATCGGCGCAGGCAGCAACGGCAAGCCGCCTCCGCGCGAACCTGACGACACCGGCGAGGGCGCGCACCTCGATGGGTTTCTATAACATGCAGCAGGGCGACGTGCCCTACTTCAAGCATCTGGCCGACAAGTACACCATCAGCGACAACTACCACCAGGCGGGCTGGGCGGCACCGGCGCTGAACCACATCCTCTTCGGCTTCGGCGACGCCATCTGGTACTCCGACGGCAACGGGCAACGCAACGGCGCCCCCGGCCAACCAGATCGAGAATCCGAACCCGCAGCCGGGCACCAATAACTTGTACACGCAGGACGGCTACTCCGGCGGAAGCTACTCGAACTGCGCCGACGCCACGCAGCCCGGTGTCGGTCCGCTCGACGCCTATCTCGCAGCGCTGCCCCGTCCCTTCGATCCGCAACTGCGAAGCCGGCCACTACTATCTGCTGAACAACTACAATCCCGGCTTTACCGGCACGGCCAGGTGATCCCGCCCTCGATTGCGCCGTTCACCATTCCGCCCAGCAGCGTGCGCCACATCGGCGACGTGCTCACGCGAACACAAATCTCCTACACCTACTACGGCGAAGGCTGGAACGCAATACCAGACCGACCCCACCGAGCAGAATCTCAACGACGCCTACTGCAACATCTGCAACCCGTTCCAGTACGCCACCGACATCATGACCAACCCGGCGCTGCGCGCGACTCACATTGAAGACATGCCGACCTCTTCACCGACTTCGACAAAGGCACCCTGCCCGCCGTCTCCATCGTCAAGCCGAGCGGCTCCATCGACGGCCACCCGGCTTCCTCGAAGTTCGATCTCTTCGAGGGCTTCGTGAAGAACATCATCGACGAGCTGCAGGCCAATCCCGCCCTCGTGGCACGACACAGCCGTGTTGATCACCGTCGACGAGGGCGGCGGCTACTACGACTCCGGCTACGTGCAGCCGCTCGACTTCTTCGGCGACGGCACGCGCATCCCGCTCATCATCGTCTCCCCTATTCCACGGGCGTCAGGCCGTGGTGCACGAGCTACGCCGACCACGTCTCGCTCCTCAAGTTCATCGAGCGCAACTGGAATCTGCCGCCGATCACCGGCCGCAGCCGCGACAACTTGCCGAACCCCGTCCACGCCGAGCCAACCCGTACGTGCCGCTCAACAGCCCAGCGATCTCGGATCTTTTCGACGCATTCGATTTCGACGACTTCCACTTCCCCGACCGGCATTGAGACTGACCAACATTGAGAAAGACTCAGAGCCTATCCGTAAATTGGTAGTGTCGGCAAATTGATAGCGCCGGTCTTGTCAAGGCATTTTTTACGGCCCTTGGCCGGAAAAAATGCGTAGAGAAGCGTCGGCGTGGGGAGGACGGTGTCAAGGGCGCGTTCTTTGCGTTCATCTCGACCCTTGACACCGTCCTCCCCACATCCACAATTGGCTTGGGTTGAATCTCAGGTACTTTCTGAGATTCAACCCATCATTGAAAAAGCGTCCTGCTTTTGCGAAACCACCCAAGCTCACACTTTGCGTTGAATCATTTTTCGATGGCAGCCCAATTGGTTCCATCAGCCATGTATTCGGTTCGGTACCACACCATGATTACTTGTTCAAACTCTCTCCAGCATCAAGAGAGGCGGGGCGTCCAATCAATCTCTCGGCCCTGAGGCCACGGCGCTACACGGACTGGCCCGCATGTGAACCGCGCTCCATCACCTTGCTGTAATCGTCGCCGGAGCGCAACATCCAATACAACCGAACCGCCAACTTGTGCGCGATGGCCACCTTGGCCACCCCGTGATGCTTGTTCATCGACAGGCGCACATACTGCCGATGCCAGCTCGGATCATGCCGTTGCGCATGAACCGCGGCCTCCACCAGCAGCCAGCGTACCAGCACGCTGCCCTGCTTGCTGACCTGGCCCAGGCGCCGCATGTTTCCGCTCGACTCCTCGGCTGGGATCAGGCCCAGGTAGCTTCCCACCTGCTTGCCCCGCGGAAACCGTCTCCAGTCGCCGATGGTCAATACATAGGCCAGAGAAACAATCGGCCCCACTCCCGGATGAGTCATCAACAGACGAGCCTCCTGGTTATCTTCGGCGGCCTCGTGCACCGCCTCGTCCAAAGGACGGATGCGCTCGTCCAACTCATCCAGCAATCCCAGCAAATCCGCTCGCCGATGCGCATACCAGCCTGGCAACGGCAGCGCCTCGATCTCGCCGCGGCGCTTGGCAGACCACACCCGGGAACTCAATATGCCTTCGTTCTTGGCCATCGAGTCCAACTGGTTCTTGATCCGGGTGCGCATCCGCACCATGCGGCAGCGATGAAGCAGCAACTGCCGCACATGGTCGTTCTCCGCCGAAGGTTGCCAGACAACCGGGAAACGATCTTCCACTAACATGTTCAAAATGTGTCTGGCGTCTCGCTTGTCGGTCTTCTGCCGACGTGGGCAGGCGGCACGAATCGCCGTCGCGTCCCCCAGCAGAAACTCGTGACCCAGTTCCTCCATCAGATGCCGAAACCAACGAAAGTTCCCCGTTGCTTCGGCGCCAATCCGCACCGGCCTGCCGGCCAGTTCTCGGTAGAATCGCTCCGCCTCTTCCGGATGGTTCAAGCGGCGCTCGCCATACTCGCCCGTCTCTTGGTCGACAAAGGCAATCTGTTGAAACCGTGGGTGAAAATCACATCCTATAATCATCATGCTCGGCTCCTTTCCTCCCGAGCTCCTGGTCGTTTCGCAACCACCAGTCTACTCAGGTCGGAGGAGCCGACGCTGTCATGTAATCAACCTCCAGGTCGGCTGTCCTGTGGGTCTCCAGACCCACAGGCTACGTCTGACGGCGTGGACGCCGCCAGTACAGCCGGTCGGGAGACCGGCGCTACCCCCTGAGGGATGTTCTCTCGCTTGCGAACGGGATTGATGCAACCAGCTCTGGAGCCTGGCTTCACTACTCCAGGTTCTGAATCTTCGTCCCCTCGGGAATCTTGATCTGGAACTGGTCGTCGGTGAGCGGCTGGTTTTCGACGATCTTTTCGACCGTCAGAACGATCCTGTAATCCTCAAGCGGGCGCCGGATGGTGATGGTTGTGGGGTAGCGGACCGAATCGAAATTCTGGTAGTTTGCATAGTCCACCAGCGTTTCAAGATTGCCGTCTTTGTCAAAAATATCCTGCTGATAAGGCAGCAAATCGTCGCGACGAAAGACCACCACTCGCACCGGCGTCAACTGCTGGCTTCCCGGATTGCGCCGGCTGATGCTCAAGATGTACTCCGGAACGGTCAAGAGGTGCTTCCGGGCCGCGTCCTCGATCGTCTCCGAATCGGAAACCACGGAATAGAGATCGTCTGGCTCCAACCCGCGCACCACCATCGCATCCAGGAAAAAATCCGGCCGCAGGTTCTCCAACTGATTGGCCGACTTCTTCCGCTCCGCTGTTCGAGCCCTTCACAGCCAGGTTCTTCGACGGGATAAAGAGCGTGAAGTTCTTTCCGTCGCTGGCCATGTCGAACATCCGCGTGCCAAGCACAGGAACCTGCCCCAGAACCCGCAGCATCTCCGGCTTGCGCATCAGGATGTGACCGCGAACGGAGGTGTAGTCCTTGGCCACGCCCTCTTTGCTCTTGAGTACGCTGGCCTGAATCTCGACGGTTGCGTTGAGGCTATCGAGCGCGCCCCAGCGCTGGTTGAGCTGCTCCACCAGCTCGGCCGGCGTAACCGTCTGCACGACTGGCGGGCGCCTTCGGGACCGGCAGCTTGCGCGTTGTCCACAGGCACACCGGAGAGCAGCAGGACAGGAGAGAAAAGAGCGACGGCAGTCGCTCGGCGAAGACTGGTTCTCAACGGCCACCTGCCTTCTTCATGGCGTGCCGGTATCCGGCCACGTTGTGCTCATGCTCCGCTTCGGTACTGGCGAAGAGCGACCGTCCCTGTGGATTCGCTCCGGCAGCCACAAAGTAGAGATAGCTCGTCTTCGCCGGGTCCATGGCCGCGCGCAGCGACTTCACGCCGGGATTGGCGATCGGACCCGGAGGCAGACCGGCGTGCAGATAGGTGTTGTAAGGGGTATTGAACTTCAGGTCGCTCTGGTGGATCACGCCCCGCCAGCGTCCATCGACCTCGAGTCCGTAGATCACGGCCGGGTCGGTCATCAGCGGCATCTTTTCGGCCAGACGGTTTTCAAACACGCCGGCCACCAGCGGACGCTCCGCGTCCACCGCCGACTCCCGTTCTACCAGCGAAGCTATGGTCACCACTCGATGCACGTTTCCCTTCAATCCAATCTGTGCGGCGACTGCGCGGAAGCGCCTCACCATCGCCGCGCAAATCTGCGCGGGGCCAAACTTGCGGGGAAAATGGTAGGTATCCGGAAACAGGTAGCCCTCCAGGCTTTTTGCTCCGGGGTCCAGATCGGCCACCAGGTCCACCTGCCTCGCCGCACCATCAAGAAAATTCTGCCGCGGGCCGAATCCAGCCTGCTCCAGCCGCGCCGCAATATCGAAGAGGCTCGATCCCTCTGGAAAAACCACCGTCTTTGTGAAAACATCGCCGCGCACAATGCGCGCGTAGACCTCGGTGACCGGGGCCGGATGGTCGAAGCGATACTCGCCGGCCTTGAGCCTTCCCCGCTTCACCCAGCGCACCAGATCGAAGGCGTACTGGCTGCGCACCACGCCCGCCGCTTCCAGTTGCCGGCCAATCTGCATCGTGGAGGAGCCAGGCATCAGCTCGACAAAGGTCTCGTTCGTCCGGCCCAAAGGGCAAAAAACCAGCCACGCAACAGCCCCGGCCGCCGCTAACAGCAAGACGAAAAAGGCTACCCGCAAGACTCCCCAGCGCGCCAGAACTCTTTTTCTCTGCCCGACCGTCCGCGTGACGCCATCCGTTGCCGTTACCCTTCTGAAGCTTAAAGACGCGAAAATCCCCCTGGGGTTCCCTACCTTTTATTGTACCGGGCAGGAGCCCCTGAATGGGCATATCCTTAAGCGTTTGCCGCCCGAGAGCCGTAAGCTAGAAGCCAGGAGCTAAAAGCTGGAAACCGCCCCTCATCCCCGCTATCTCGGCCTCGATGTCGGCAATCGCCGCATCGGCGTGGCCGTGTCGGACGAGCTGGGCCTGACGGCGCAGCCGGTGCTGACGCTGGAGCGGCGGCAGCAACCGGCGCGAGGACCTGCGCTCGCTGGCGCGGCTTTGCCGGCGGTTTGGCGTGGCGGGCATCGTGGTGGGCAATCCCGTGCATCTTTCGGGCGACGTAAGCCCGCAGGCCGCCAAAGACGCAAGCCTTTGCCGCCGAGCTGGGCGAGCTGACCGGCCTGCCCATTCATTTGTGGGACGAGCGGCTGACCACCCGCGAGGCCCACCAGATCCTCTACGAAGCCGGCCACGAGCGGCAGGAGCACCGCAAAGTGGTGGACCAGGTGGCGGCGACGCTGATCCTGCAGTCGTTTCTGGATCGAGAAAGGGACGAAGCGAACAGCGGCGCTCAGTCGCCGTCTGCCTGCTCGTCCTGCCGTATAATGAGACTGTTCTAGGTCTCTTATAATGCTCTTGCGGCATTGAGCGGCCTCGCTCACCGCCGACCGGAACACGGATGCCCGATCACATCAAGAAAGCAGCTTCTCGAAGAGATCAAGCAGCTCGAGCACGAGCTGACCCACGAACTGCCCGCCGAGATCAAGAAGGCGCGGGCCCTGGGCGATCTGTCGGAAAACGCCGAGTACCACATGGCCAAGCAGCGGCAGGAGTTTGTGAACGCGCGCCTGGGCCAGCTCAAGAAGCGCATGGGCGAGCTTTCGCTGGTGAACCTGGCCAACATTCCCAGGGACAAGGCCGGCTTCGGCTCGACGGTGGTGGTCTTACGACTCGACCAAGGACGAAGAGATCGTCTACCGCCTGGTGACCAGCGAGGAGGCCGACGTGACCAAGGGGCTGATCTCGACCACCTCGCCGATCGGCCGCGGCATTGTGGGCAAGCAGGTGGGCGACATGGCCACCATCGTGACGCCCAACGGCAAGCGCGAGCTGGAAATCCTGAAGCTGACCACCATTCACGATGAAGCCGAAGCGGCGGAGCCGCAGCCGGCCGAAGCGACGCGAACCAGGCGCCGGAAGCAGGAGCAAGAAGTAAGCAAGATGGCAATGACCTGGACCAGCGCTTTTGGCCGCGCCTGCGGCTGGCTTCTCGACCGCATCGTGCATGGGCTGGCGCTCACCCGCATCTCGCCCAACGTGCTCACCTTCATCGGCCTGGTCATCAACATCGTCGCCGCGTTCTTCTTCGGCCACGCCAACGCCACCAACGCCGACCGCATGTTTTTCTATGCCGGCCTGGTCATCTTCGGCGCCGGCATCTTCGACATGGTCGACGGCCGCGTGGCGCGCCGCACCAACCAGGTCACGGTCTTCGGCTCGTTCTTCGATTCGGTGATCGACCGCTACTCCGACGTGGTGCTGTTCTTCGGCCTGCTGGTCTACTACGGCCGCATCAACCGCTTCCGCTACGTGGTGCTGGTGGCGTTTGTCATGGTCACTTCGCTGATGGTCAGCTACACGCGCGCCCGCGCCGAGGCGCTGATCGGCCAGTGCAAGGTGGGCTTCATGGAGCGGCCCGAGCGCATCGTGCTCATCATGCTGGGCGCGCTGTTCAACCACTGGGGCGTGATGGCTCCGGTGCTGTGGGTGCTGGCCGTGCTCTCCACCATCACCGTGGTCCACCGCATCGTCTACACCTACCAGAACACCAAGCACCTGGCGCCGATCAGGCTAGTAACCGCAAGCGCTGACCTGCCACGGTCTACCTCAGCAGTTCACCATCACCGCCGAGCAGCCCGCTTGACCGGCTTCCACTGCACCAGGAACTTCGTCACGGCCGAGGACTCCATGCGGCGCATGGCTTCGAACTCGCCGCTCCTCTGGCTGTAGAGCAGCTTGCCCTTTTCGCTGAGCACGGCCAGCGCGGGCACGCCCTTATTCAGCGGAACATCGTACTGTTTCGGCGATGTCCAGGTTGGCTCGTCCATGCGTCCGATGTTGACGTGGACCAGCACGAAGTTGGACTCAAGGATGGGCCGGTTGGCTCGGGTTGTGGAAGTAGATGTCCAGCACCTGGCAGTCGCCGCACCAGTTGCCGCCAAAGTCCAGCAGGATGCGCTTGTGGCTTGCGGCGGCGGTCTTGAGAGCGGCGGCCAGGTCAGCCTTGGCCTGCGCAGGGTCGGGATAGATTTCGCGGCTGGCGGAGCGGCGCTGCCGGCACCGACGGCCAGCAGAACGGCCAACGGTGAAGCAACTTCGAGATCTTCAACGGGAAACCCTCCACAACTACTTCTCAGTCTGCCACAAACCTGGGGTGCCGTGCTATCTTCATGCGTCGGTTCTGTTGCGCGTACCCCACGGGCGCCGTCGGCTTATACTTTTCTGACTGGATGAGAAACTCGACCGATCTGCGCGAACGGCTGGAATCAGCGAACTTCCCCGACCTGGGAGCGATGATGGAGGGCTATGCGCGGGCGGCGGCCGAGCTGGGCGCAGTGCGAGTTCAAGCAGAGCCTGGACTTTTCCTCGGATTCGATTGACGGGCTGGACGAGATCCTGGTGCTGGTGGGCGAGAGCCCTGAACTCGACCTGGACTTCGAAGTGCGGCTGTGGGGCAGCTACCTGGGCGAGGTCCTGCGGCGGCGCTATGCCGGCGCCTGGGAGATGACCCAATACCCCGGCGGCGCGCTGGCGGTTCCCGCCATCGACGTGCGCGGCTCGCGGCTCTTTCCGCTGATGAAGGTCTACCGCCGGCTGACCGTGGGCGACGAAGAAGACCTGCGCGGCTTCTATGCGATGGTGACCGAACGGCTGGGCAAGCCCGCTCAAGTGAATTGAAACAGGGGTCAGAGATCAGGGATCGGAATGAGGGCTCTTGACTGACCACCATTCACTGTCCACTGTTGCCTGTCCCTGCGCGCGTGTCCGGCTTTGTGCGACAATATCTAGTGTGAATGCGCGGCGGCCAGCTTGCGTCGCGTGGAGGATGAAACAATGGGCGATCTATTGCAGCCATGGCACCTGGTCGTCTTGGGGATTGTGGCATTCCTGCTCTTCGGCGCCAAGAGGCTGCCGGAGTTAGGCAAGGGTTTGGGCGAGGGATTGAAAGGCTTTAAAGAAGGTCTCAAAGGCATAAGCGAGCCGACGCCTACCGCGCCGCCTGCGCCACCAGCGCCGACTGTCCAGCAGCAGAATGCGACCGTCGCGCCGCCGTCTGCACCGAATCCCGTCGAGCCCAGGCATCTCTAGTTCGCCCGGCGCTCAGGCTGACTGAGCGCGATCGGGCGTGAAAGTCCGCCAGTGGTTCGCATTGCGTATGTTGATCCGCACCACCGGACAAGCGGCCCCGCACTCGGCGAAATGAGTTAATTCCCTGCTGTCGACCTCAAGATATACACAACAAAGGCCCGGATCTCTCCGGGCCTTTGTTGTTTTTTGAACTAAAGCCGGCTGCTTAAGCCCTGGCCTCCGCCTGGTCCGCGTCCACCGCCCGGTCCACCCGGACGACGGCGACGACGACGGCGATTGTTGTCCGTCGGCCTCGGCCTGCCAGCGCCAGGCGCGGCTGCTGCCTGACCCACTGGAACCGGCGCGCCTTCGACGCGGTTGAAGTTCGGCTCGTTCTCTTCGTCGAACTCTTCGCCGCCCTCCTCCTCGAAGTCGTCTCCGCCCTCGATCAGGATCGTGCTCTGGTTCGACTTCGGCTGACGCTCGTCGAACTCATGGCGCGGCTTGCGGGCGCGGGCAGCCGGAGCTCCGACGCAGCGATCTCCACATCCTCCGACCCGGCTCGCCGGAGCCGGTCTGCGCCAGCTTGGCCTTCTGCTCCTTGATGAGCGCCTTGCGGCTGAGCTTGATGCGATTGCCTTCGATGGCCAGCACCTTCACCATCACCTGATCGCCTTCGCGCAGCTCGTCCTTCACTTCCTTCACGCGATGCTCGGCGATCTCGGAGATGTGCAGCAGGCCGTCGGTGCCCGGGAAGAGCTCGACGAACGCGCCGAACTCGGCCAGGCGAACCACCTTGCCCAGGTAAACCTTGCCGATCTCGGGCACAGCGGTGAGGTCGCTGATCATCGCCAGCGCCTTCTTCAGGCCCTCGGCGTCGCTCGAGGCCACGCTCACGCGGCCGGTGTCGTCCACATCGATCTTGGCGCCGGTCTGCTCGATGATGCCGCGAATGGTCGCGCCGCCCTTGCCGATCAGGTCGCGAATCTTGTCGGTGGGAATCTGCACGGTCTCGATGCGCGGCGCATACTTCGAGCGCTCCGTGCGCGGTCCGTCCAGCACCGCGTCCATCTTGTCCAGCAGGAAGAGCCGGCCGCGGCGCGCCTGCTCCATCGCCTGCTGCAGAATCTCGCGGGTCAGGCCGCCGATCTTGATGTCCATCTGCAGCGCGGTGATTCCCTTGCGCGTGCCGGCCACCTTGAAGTCCATGTCGCCGTAGTGATCTTCCGCGCCGGCAATGTCGGTCAGGATGGCGTAGTCGTCGCCTTCCTTCACCAGGCCCATCGCCACGCCGGCCACCGCGCCCTTGAGCGGGATGCCCGAGTCAAACAGCGCCAGGCTGGCGCCGCAGACCGAAGCCATCGACGAAGAGCCGTTCGACTCCAGAATGTCGGAGACGATGCGGATCGAGTAGGGCGACTCTTCGGCGCTGGGCAGAACCGCGCGTGATCGCGCGCTCCGCCAGTGCTCCGTGGCCCACTTCGCGGCGGCCCACGCCGGTCATGCGGCCCGTTTCGCCCACGCTGAACGGCGGGAAGTTGTAGTGCAGCATGAAGTTCTTCTTCTTGCTCGCCTTCGTAGCTCTCCAGCCGCTGGCCGTCGTCCGCGGTGCCCAGCGTTGCCGTCACCAGCGCCTGCGTCTCGCCGCGCGTAAACAGCGCCGAGCCGTGCGTGCGCGGCAGAACGCCGGTCTCGATGGTGATGGGGCGAATCTCGTCGAACGCGCGGCGATCGGGACGGATGCGCTCCTTCGTCACCTGCTCGCGGAAGATCCGCTCGCGCAGCTGTTCGTAATAGTGCGCCAGCTTCTTCTTGGCCGTCGGGATCGTCGGCGGGAAGCTCGGCCGCCAGCTCGTCCTTGATCTGCTTGACCAGCGCCTAGCTCTCGAGCTTGCCGTGCGCCTTGGTGTCGAGCGCATCCTTCAGCCGGTCGCCGACCTTGGCCTTCAGCTCGTCGTAATAGGCCTCGTCGAACTCCGGCGCCGTGAATGCGCGCTTCGGCTTGCCGGCCTTCGCGACCAGTTCTTCGATGGCGGCGACAATCTTCTTGATCTCGGTGTGGGCGAACTCGATGGCCGCCAGAATCACCTCTTCGGTCTCTTCCTTGGCGCCCGACTCGATCATCACGATGCCGTCCTTGTGGCCGACCACCATGATGTTCACCGTGGTCGCCGCGCGCTCGGCAGTAGGTGGGATTGATCACGAACTCGCCGTTCACGCGGCCCACGCGCACCGCGCCAACCGTGGCGCTGAAGGGAATGTCGGAGAGAGCCAGCGCGCGCAGCGGCGGCGTTGATGCCCATCACGTCAGGATCGTTTTCCTTGTCCGCGGAGAACACCAGCGCGATGACCTGCGTCTCGTTGCGGAATCCATCGGGGAAGAGCGGACGGATGGGGCGGTCGATCTGGCGGCAGGTCAGAATTTCTTTCTCGCTGGGCCGGCCTTCGCGCTTGATGAAGCCGCCGGGAATGCGTCCGCCGGCGTAGGTGTACTCGCGGTAATCCACCGTGAGGGGGAAGAAGTCGATGCCTTCCCGGGGATCGGGAGAGGCAACAGCGGTGGCCAGCACGACGGTCTCGCCCGTGGTCACCAGTGCGGCGCCAGAGGCCTGCTTGGCCATGCGGCCGGTCTCAAAGACCAGCCGCTTGCCGCCGGCAAGCTCGACGGCTACTTCATGCTTCGTAGACATAGAGTCCTCGTTTCATTTTTTCGCTTGGGAAACTTGTAGTGGAAGGGCGGGGGGAAAGCCGGCGAAGGATAGGGCAGCAGGCAGGTGCGCGCGCAAAAGAGTGGGGGCTGCGCGGGGGAGCGGATTCTCCCGGCTTGTCTGCACGGACCGCGTCGTCAGACTCCGGCAGCAGAGACGCGCTCAGCCGACAGCTCTGCGCAGTCCCTGGCAGCGGGTCGTCTTCGCCAGGTACACCATGGCCCCAGGTTCTGGGTAGAACGGGGGCCGTGACCAATTTCCGGTCTGGGCGCTTCCGGGTCAATGTTGGCTTTCTGGTTACTTGCGGATACCGAGCTTGCCGATCACGTCGCGGTAGCGATCGGTATCGTGCGTCTTCAGGTAATCCAGCAGGCGGCGGCGCTTGCTGACCAGCATCAAAAGGCCACGCCGGGAAGCGTGGTCCTTCTTGTGGGTCTTGAAGTGCTCGGTCAGTTCGCCAATCCGCTCACTCAGAATCGCGATCTGGACCTCCGGCGAACCGGTGTCCGTATCGTGGGTGCGGAAGCGTTGAATCAGGTCTGTTTTCTTAGCAGTCGCCAGCACGGCGTGTGTTACTCCTCTTGTCTTCTCAGTCCACTCTTAAGTGTCTATTGTGAGATTACCATGAACGAGCGGGTCTGCGCCATTGGGCCGGCTGGCCGGAACCATGAAGCAAACCCATCCCGCTCAACGCGAACCAAAACGGAAGAGCCGATTGTCGAATCGCTCGCGTATCACCTCGGCAATCTCTAGCCTCTTCGCGTCGGGATGCAACGGATTCAACAGGTAATTCCACGTGCGCGGCACGATCGCCGAAGGCACGCGCGCAAACGGTGTTTCCATCGATGCGAGCCACGCATCACCAAGATGTTGCGTGTAACTTAGGATGCTCTCGCCAGTCGGTGGGAGCAAGATTGTTTAGTTGCTTTGTCGCAAGATCATCTGGCGCTTCAATCTTCAGAAGTGTATAGGTACGCGGCAACTCCTCTTCGCCGCTCCTTGCAGATGGACAAGAACTTCCAGCATCGCGCCGGCTGGAGATTCTCCGCCAGAAAAACCACGCGCCTGCCTCTGCTACTGCCAGCGCGATGAAAACTTTTCGTCCGCCTCACCCTCCAGATCGAGATGGTTGCTGATCCTCCAACATGTGGTCCTCATGCTCGCCGCAGGTTCTTCGCCCAATCTAACTTCACGCAAAGATCCCTTCGTCGATCTGGTACAGGAATTCCTCAACCGCCTGTTCGCCAGTCTCGGTGCGCAACATCTCTAATGCGGTCTTGCCATCGAAGCGGCTCTTTTTGCCGCAAAGCCACTTCCTGCCATCCTCGCGGTCACCGTAGACCTTCACAGCCAGTTCGTACATCCGCGCCACACGCGCCAGCCGATCGGACTCATCGAGATTCAGCGGCTCCTGGCGTTGGCGCCGATGCTTAAGCGTCCGCGCTGGAATCACGACCTCCAGCAAATCCTTGACCGCTATGCCGGAGTAAGCCGAAAACTCCTCCAGCGTGGAAAGCGGAAGACCGCGCTCGATCTCTCTCCAATCAAAGGAGAAAGGAGGCGGAGAAACTACGGGAATGGCGGCGGTCTGACCCATAAGGACATTATGCCACACTTTTCGCGGCATTTTGTCCTTTATGCTGCGAGAATGCTCTCAGACCGTTCTTGAACTGCGAAGCGTCGATTTCAATGCAACGAAGCTGAGACATGCTAGCCAAGCTAGCAAGCTGCCAGGCTGAAGCTGCCTCTACTGCTCCTGTTCTTTCCAATAATTCGCCCGCGCCACGATGTGCGCGCCGTAATCCTGCGCCAGCCGCACGCGAATCGTGTGCAGTCCCGGCGTGGGATCGGAGGGACTGAAGGTGATCAGATAGCGATTGCGCGCATGTTTGGCCGACTCCACCACCCTCGTCTCGAAAGTCTTGTCGGCGGTGAAAGTTGTGTACTCGCCGCCGCTCATGTGGGCCACCTCTTTGCTCACGTTCTTCTTGAATGCCTGCACCACCATCAGCAGCGTCGAGATCGGGTCCATCATCCGGTTGTCGCCATTGTCCTTGATGTCATGCAGCAGCTCGGCCTTCACCGGCGAAAACGAAACGCTCAGCACCAGCACGTCCGATTGGCCGATCTTGCGAACCAACTGCGCCGTCTTGGTGTGCTTGCTGCCGTGATCGCGTGCTTCGCTGATGAGCAGCAGCACGCGGCGATACTCCTTGGGTTGCATCTGCAGCAGATCGACGGCGTAGCTGATCGTATCGAGAATCGCATCGCCGCCGTCGCCGGGCTCCAGATGCTTGAGCGCCTCGTTGATCTCCTCGCTGGTGTGCGTGAAGTCGTGAATCAGGCGGGGCCTCGAATCGAAGCCCACCAGCGCCGCCTTGCCCTTGCCGTCGGAGAGAAACATATCCAGCAGCGGACCCAGCTTGGCCAGCTTGTCGAACTCAAGCACGCTCACGCCGCCCTCTTCGACCGCGACCACGAGCGCCACAGGCGCCGTATCCATCTCCTCCTGCACGCGAATCTTCTGCGGCACGCCGTTATCTTCCAGCACAAAATCGCCGGCCTTGAGCCCGTAGATAATGCCGCCGCCCGGCTTCTCGACCAGCGTTGGCACCAGCACCTCGTTCGCCGTCACATGCAGGGTGGTTGTCGCCGGGTCAGACTCAGCGTGGGCGCCGGGCAGCGGCTGCGGCGGCTCGACAGGAGGCAACTGCTGCGCACCCGCACCCAAGGCCCATGCGAGCAATGCCGCGAGTGCTAACCAAGTGGGGCGTTTGGATCGGATCGTCATCCCAGGAAGAACTCCAACTTCGATCATAGGCGACCGGTTCCCAGTCATCTCCCGCGGCGGCCATTCGTGCAGCCCCGGAGCGAAACGCCGTAAATCTTTCCAGTGAGAACACGCGCTATCGCGCGTTTTCAATTCTTACGCTTTGCATCACCTGATCCAGTTGGTCGTGTAGCTGACGTCTCTGGACTGCGCTCAGAGGCTTTGTATCCGACGTGCTTGAGGTGTGAATGGCTTCTTCAAACAAGTAGCAATGCCCATGACTGGCCGTGGCGTAGACTTCTCCGGAGGCCTGATGGCCGGCCTCCGCATCCACATAGGAGAAGTGGTCGTAGACAACTCCGTTGAGAGTCGTTTCAGTTATTTTCTCGGGATCGTCCTTCAACGCCTCGACTCGTTTCCGGCATTGCACGGGAGTCAAATTGGGAATCACGGCATAAACGAACTCCACACCATTGAAGTCGGTCCCGGCGTACGGCCCATTCGCCTCAATCACATTGGATCCAACCTGGGCCAGCGCCGGAACCGGATCGGTCTCCGGCTCCAAAGGAGAGAGAATCCGCGACGGAAGATAGAATCCCACGCCAGATGCCCATTCCGCCGGATAGCGAAATGTCACGCCGTATTTGACATCACGATAGCTCTTGAGCGCAGGGGTTTGGGCTTGAGCAGCGATGAAAGCGAGCAGCAAAACTGAGCAGAATTGCCGAATGATTCGCATCGATCAACCTCTCAACACGTCCGCGCTGAGCTGACAGGTCTGCCCTGCTCACGCGCGTTTGTGCACTTCGCGGTCCAGGCGTCCGGTCCAGGCCAGAAAGCTCAGAAGCTCCCAGCGGGAGTTCCAGACAAAGCCCATGATCTCTTTCGCCGTCAGCGTCTCCGCCTTCTTGCCGCGAGTAGGTCTCGACGCGCCAGCGAAAGAACTCGCTGCGCCACGGAGCCAGCCGATGGCCGCGCGTGGCATTCCACACAAATCGAAGCGGAGCGAGCATGGCGATTCTCATTGCATTGAGTATAAACTGCTCGAATCCGGAGCTGCCGCTTTCAATTGAAACAGTTGCGGTCACAGCTTGCTGAAGAGGCTGTTCGAGGCCGAGTTCAACTGCGCAATCACGCTGATGAGCGCCGTCTGCTGGGTCTCGGCGAGAGAGAGCTGCGTGGAGATCGTCGGAATGTCGGCCTGCATCAGGTTGGTCTGCGCGGCGGTCAGTTGCGTCTGTCACGTTTGTCATGGCGTCGGAGGCGGCCGTGAGCTGGGTCATCGAGTTGTCGATGGTCACCCGCTGCTGCGAGACGTAGTTCAGCGCCGTGCCCAAGCGCCGTCGTATCGCTCGCCGCCTGGGCCGTGTTCACCGTGCCGCTGGAGTAGTCGGCAATCAGATTATTCAGCGCCCCGAAGACGCTGTTCGCGCCCGTGCCCAAGAAAATCTGGTCTGCCCGGCACATTCAATTGGATCTTCTGCCCGTTGGGCGACTGAAGATAGTTCACGCCCTGGTCGCCGCTGTAGCGTCGTCACGGCCGGCGATGTGGACGGTCGAAGTCGTGAAGGGCGACGTGGATGTCTGGCCGCCGGCAAAGATGTACTGGCCCTGATAACTGCTGTTGGCCAGCGACTGCACCTCATTCAGAATGCCGGAGATCTGATTCGCAATGGACTTGACGTCGCTCGCATTCAGAGTGCCGTTATTGGCCCTGGTGGCCAGCGAGATGGCCTGCGTAAGGTTTGTGACGACGCTGCCCAGAGCAGAATCGGCCACCTGCAACTGGCCCATCACCAGGTTGGAACTCTGCGTGAACGAATCATCCTGCTGAATCTGGTTGAGCAGCAGCACATTCTGTCCCGCGCCCACCGGATTCTTGCTCAGGGAGGTCATGCTCACGCCGCTCGACAACTCGGAGGTCAACTGCTGCTCGCTCACCTGGGTCTGATCGAGCGAACTCACCAGATTCGTGACATAAAAGGATCTACGCGCATGGCCATCCTCCGCTAATTACGGGAAATCGGGAACAGGGAATCGAAGAGAACATTGCGGCAATCGGCGGCATGTCAAGGAAAACTCTCACTTGTTTCCTCATTGCAGCAGATCGAGTCTCATCCAAATGCTCGCTCCCGCAACCTGAGCCTCTGTTCCCTCTTTCGTATTCCCTATTCCCTGTTCCCTATTCCCTGTCTTTAGGAAACCGTCGTTTCATTGCCCAGGTTCAACGCCGAGGCCATCAATGTGTTCAGCATCGCGAAGACCTGAGAGGCCGCCTGATAGCTCCGCTCCAGGGTGGTCATGGCCGAGGCCTCTTCGTTCAGATTGACTCCCGAGAGCGCATTGTTCTGCGTCTGCAACTGGGTCACCGAAGCATTCTGCGCCGTATTCTCCGTCTCGACTGCGGAGACCGTCGAGCCCAGCGTGGTCACAAAGTTCGAGTAGTAGTTGATGGGCGTCTGGCCGTTCACGACCTTTTGATTGGCCATGGACGCCATCGCCATCGCATTCGAGTTGTCGCCTGTTCCACATCCCAGGCCCGCTGCGGCAATCTGGTTCGGATCGGTCATCACCACACTCATGCTCAGCGCGCTGCCGGTGACGGCCGCCGGCTCACTGAAGATATTGAGGGATCGGCCACCGTGCCGGTCAGCCCATCCATGTCCGTTCCCGCATTGTTCTGCGCATTGACCGATGTGGAGATGCTGTAGGCCAGTTGGTCGAGCGAAGCCAGAGCGCCGGGAATGTCCGTGTCGCGCGCCGTCAGATCGCCGCCCAGCGAGCCGCCGCCATCAGCAAGCTGCGAGGTAATGTCCGTGCCGCCCAGGAAGAAATTCGTCACCCCATTCACCTTGCCGGTCGTCAACTGGTAGCTCGTCCCCCCGGAGACCAGCAACTGGCCCGAGGTCGTGGTGATGGCGAGACCGTTGTTCTCGGTCGTGATCTGGTTGATCCCGATCAACTGCGAAAGCTGGCTCAAATCCTGCTGGCGCTGATCTTCGAGCGTGCCCGCATCGCCGTTCGGCGAGGTGGCATGAATCTGCTTGTTGAGCTGGGCTATGGCGCCGGTCAGCGAGTTCACCTGGCTGGTCACTCCGGCAGCCTCCTGGTCCAGCGCCGCTCTCTGCGAGTTCAGACTGGCGGCGGCGTTCGAGATGTCGCCGGCCAGCGTCGACGCCGTGGAGAGCACACTCTGCCGCAGCGCAGTTGTCGGTGGCGATTGGCCTCGAGCGATGAAAACGAGTCGAAGAAGCTGGTGAATGTCGCTGCCAATGTCCCCGGCGGTCGAACTCGACGAGCCCGAGTCGGGCGTAAACAGCGCCTGAAGCGTGTTGAGCGCCGTCAGCCGCGAACCGGAGGCCGAGGCCAACTGCTGCTGCTGGTCCAGCCGCTCCTCCAGCACGCGATCCCGCTGCGATGTGGCGCCGGTCTCCGTCACTCCCTGCCCATAGGTGATTCCGTTCACCGTGATCGGCTGATTCTCCTGCCAGTTGGGCTCCTCCCGCGTATAGCCGGGGGTGTTGGCATTGGCCACATTGTTGGCCACGACGTTCAGAGCCGGCTGATCGGCTTCCAGTGCTCCCGAAATGATGCTGAGCGCGGAGTTAATTGTTCCCATGCCCGCTCCCCTGTCTGCCCACTGTCCGCCGCCACAACTGCGCCTGCGCCGCATTCCAGGGCCTCCGCGTACTCCAAACGTCCTTCGCGCAACTCCCGCAGCCGATTCATCACATTCAGATTGGCCCGCGTCGCCTCGAGCACCCGGGCAAAGACCGCCATATCGCCCACGGCCTCGCGGGACTCGACGGCCAATGCAGCGCGCGCGTCCCGATCCGCCTCAGCAAGATCACGGTTGAGCGCCTGGCACGAGAGCGCCAGTTCCTCCAGCCGCTCCGCATCCAGGCGCGCCAGGGCCTGCGAGGCCTCGACCACCAGTTCCTTGAGCTTCGGACGCATTCCGCGCTCTCCAAACTCTTGCAACGCAATCGCTCCTTCCTTCGCAACTTCCTCAGCACTTCGGCCAGGCCTGAACTCAGCTCCGGATTCCTACTGGCCGCCCAGCATCGAATCCACCACCTTCGAAGCCACGGCCGCCGCGGACACGTTGTAGGTTCCCGCCGCCAGCGCCGCCTGAATCCGGCGACCTTGTCCATGCGCACACTGGAGTCCCCGGCCGTCTGCGAGACCTCGCTCGCCGCGCTGCTGAACGTCGCCCTGTCGCTGCCCAGCGAGTTCCCTGCTGCCGCGCCCGGCTTCTCTGCGGCTGCGTTGCGGCCGGCGTCGCCGCCGGCGTTCCCAAAAGCGACTTCAACCCCTCAAGACTGCTGCGAATATCCATACACATTGCTCCTTACCTGGTTTATCGGCGCATTGGCTAATCACTTGAGTCATTGGTCAGAGTTCATGACGGTATTTGCTGTGCAAGTTCTTTGTTACCTGGGCTGTTCCGGTCCCGGTTACCGGAATGGGAAAGCTCGCGCACGATGCCGATTGGCAATCCCAAATCCTCCCCGCTCGCTCAGCGCCCGACCCAGCGCCTCGGAGGCAAACTCGCCCAAGCGCCGAGCCCGAGCCCGAAGCCGCGCCATCCTCGCCGTCGAGCCCGTTGCCGCTGGTCATCGGCTTCAACAGCTCCTTCATCATCTGCGCCTCGAACTCATGCGCCGCGCGCACCAGGCGAGGCTGCGGCGCAACCTGAGCCGCGCTTTGCCCAGCGCCGCCAACCGAAGCTGCCGTGATCGAAGACATCTCCAGACCTCCTTAAAAAATCACAGCACCTCCAGGTCGGCCTCCAGTGCGCCGGCCTCCTTCATCGCCTGCAAGATCGAGATCACGTCCCGCGCTCCTGCCCCGGTCCGCTGCAATTCCTGCACCAGATCCTCGACCGTCGCGCCTTCTTTCAGGTCGATGCGGTTCACCGGCTTGTCCGTGGCCTGCACGGTGGTCTGCTGCACCACCTGCGTCGTTCCGTCCGAGAGCGGCCCCGGCTGCGAGACCTCGGTCTCGGTGATCACGTTCACCGACAAGCCCGCCATGCAGAATCGAGACCGGCTGCAGCCGCACCGTGCCCCCAATCACCACCGTTCCGGTGCGCTCGTTCACCACCACCCGCGCCCGCGGATAGACCTCCATCTCGACTGCTTCAACCTTGTCGAGCAGCGCCGCCATGTCCTCATCCGGCGCGGCATGCAATCTCCACGCGGCGGCTGTCGACCGCATGGGCCCGCGCGCGCGCCCAGCGCATCGTTGATCGCCGCGGCCATCCGCTCGGCGGTGTGAAAGTCGGCATCGTTCAAGCACCACGCTCGACGGTGTGCATCTGCTTCAGGTCGAAGGGCACCGGCCGCTCCACCAGCGCCCCGCCGGGAATCCGCGCCGTGGTGGGATGATTCGATCTGCCGCGTATTGCCCCCGGCCGCGGCCATATAGCCGCCCAGCACCAGCGCTCCCTGCGCCTGCGCATAGATCTGCCCATCCGGCCCGTAGAGCGGCGTCATCAGCAGGATGCCGCCTTCGAGCGAGCGCGCATCGCCGGCCGAGGAGACCGTGATATCCACCTTGTAGCCGGGCTGGCTGAAGGGCGGCAGCGTGGCCACCACGAACACCGCGGCCATGTTCTTCACCTGCATGTTGCTGGCGCTGTTCGACCCGGTCTGCGGAACCGTGATGCCCATCCGCTCCAGCGCCGAGATCAGAGTCTGCGCCGGAAAGACGGTCTGCGAGCTGTCCCCGGTGCCGCGCAATCCCACCACCAGCCCATAGCCCACCAGCTGGTTGTCGCGAATGCCTTCGATGGTGGCCACATCCTTGATCCGCGCCAGCTGGCCCGCAACCTCGGCATCGGCCAGCGTCGACGGCCGAAAGCAAAGCGACGGCCACCAACAGCCCGGCCACCAGAGACTCGCGGCCGTTTCGCATCTCGCCGATCTCTTGCTCTCAACTCCGCATCTGCTCGACCGCCTATCCCTGTCCCTGTTCTCTGTCCCTGTTCCCTGTTCCCTGTTCCCTGCTTCTAGAACACCACCAGCCGCTCCAGCAGCCGCACCAGCGGATTCTGCCGGTAGGTCGAATCGTTGACGATTCCCTTGCCCGTCACTTCCAGTTCCAGGTCGGTCATGGCCGTCGACAGCACCTGGTTCTGCGCGCTCACATCCTCCGGGCGCACCAGGCCGCGCAGCTTGATCAACTGCGTCTGCTGCGAGAAGGTCAACTGCCGCGTGGCCTGCACCACCAGCATTCCGTTGGGCAGCACATCCACCACCTCGGCGCCGAAGGTCGTCGCCAGGCTCGAATTGGTGGTGCTCTGGCCCTGCGCCGTCAGGCCCGATGCCGCGTTCATGCCCACCAGATTCTGCAGGGCATTGGAGGCCTTCAGCGCGCCGAAGAGCGAGGTCAGCGCCGGAGTTGGCGTTCGAGGCGCGCGTATTCTTCACCTGGCCGTCGGTCGAGGCCGCCAGGCTCTCGGTCACCACCATCGAGACCACGTCGTGCAGCCGGACGGCCTTGGCATCGGTGCCCAGCCGCACCAGCCGCCCTCCGGGCTCCAGATCGAACCCGGCGTCCGCACCTCGGCCGCCTGCTGCGCCCGCACCCGCTCGATGTAGGCGCTGAGAGCCGCTTCGGGCGGAGTCGCCTTGGCTGCGGCAGGCGGAGTCGACTTCTTCCTGCAGCCCGATGGACTGAGCCGGTTCAGCCGCCCAGAGCGCGATCAAGCACTGACAAGATCGCAGCGCACAGCAATCTCGCTCTCATGGCCGCACTCCTCTCTCGGCTGCGAGTGCCGCGCGGCCCGGCCCGAGAGCCACCGCGCGCAGCACCTTGCCGCCGATCTTCAGGCGCACCTTGAACGTCGATCCCAGAGCCGCAGGATTCAAGCGCACGGCCTCCAGAGCCGCATCGACAACCGCCGTGTGCTCCTCGACAATCAGCCGGTCTCCGGCGCGAATCACTGGACGGAGGCGAGCTTCATTTGCTGGGTCGCACGCCGCGCCAGCTTCAGCGGCTGCGCCAGCTGCGCCGAGCCGTGTCTCGCTCGGCCGCGGCCAAGCATCAGCCGTCCCGGACCGCCAGGATGCTTCGTCGTTCGCGCACCAGCAGCCAGCGGTCGCCGGTGTGCGGATCGTCGATCTCGCGGAGCGATCTCGCCCTGAGCGCGAGGAGCACCGGCGCAACTGCCCGCAGGCCGCCGAAGCAAGAGCCGCAACCGCCACGCACCACGCCACTCTCCGTCCCGTTGTCATCCGCATCGCTCTCGGGCAGCCCTGATCTCTGTCCATGATTTCCGATTCCTGTCCGCTGTTTGCCGGCCACTGTTCACTGTTCACTGTCCACCTGATTCACTGTCCACTGCCTTTCAGTGCGTCATGTTGTTGACCTGCGAGTACATGTCGTCGGCGGCCTTGATCACCTTGGAGTTCGATTCGTAGGCCCGCTGCGCCAGCACCATCTGCACAAACTCGGTCACCACGTCCACATTCGAGTTTTCGAGATATCCCTGCTGCAGCGTGCCCAGTCCCTCGGTCCCGCCCGGATTGCCCAGCACCGGATCGCCCGAGCTCAGCGTGGCCTGCAGCAGGTTCGAGCCCATGCTCTCCAGGCCCCCGGGATTGGGAAAGGTGGCCAGCTGAATCTGCCCCAGCTGCGAGGGATTCTGCTGCCCCGGCAGCGTCGCGTTCACCACGCCATATTGGGTGATGGTCACCGCCGTCGCATTGGCCGGAATGGTGATGGTGGGAATCAGCGGATCGCCGTCGGTGGTCACGATCGTTCCCTGGTTGTTCGAGTGAAACTGCCCGGCGCGCGTGTAGGCGATCGTTCCGTCGGGCCGCTGCACCTGGAAGAACCCCGAGCCCTCGATCGCCACATCGAGAGGGTTGTCGGTCTCGTTCAGCGCGCCCTGGGTCTTGATCACCTCGGTGGCCGCCGACTTCGTGCCCAGCCCGATCTGCAAGCCCGGCCGAGACCGTCGACTGGCTCTGCGCCGCGCCCGGCGTCACCAGGTTCTGGTAAACCATGTCCTGAAACTGCAGGCGCAGCTGGCGGAAGCCGGTGGTCGAGGAGTTGGCCAGGTTGTTGGCGATCGTGTCCAGGTTCATCTGCTGCGCGCTCATGCCGCTGGCTGCCGTATACAAAGCTCGAATCATATGCTCCTTTCAGTCGCCAGTGGTCAGTGATCAGTGGTTAGTGGTCAGTCTTAAAAGATCCGGATTGCCAAAATCCCATCTCCCATACCGCCGTTGTTGCCGGCCGACTGATCATCACTGTTTACTGTCCACTGTTCACTGTTCACTGCTCACTGCTTTTTTCACACTCTCGGCAGATCTTCGGTTGCAAACTTGTTGAACTCGGTGTGGAAGACGGTCAGCGCCCTCTGCATCATCTCCGCCTGGCGCTGCATCACGATCAGGTCCAGCGTTCCCTTGACCACGTCCTGGTTGGCGGCCTCGATCGCGCCCTGGTGCACCGCGGCATTGGTCGCGAGCGCTGGCTTGACGTCCTTGCGGCGCGACATAGCGGTTGGCGCCCTCGGCGGTCAGCTCTGCACCGGCGGGAAAGGTGAAGACGCCCACCGTGGCCACCACGCCGCCGGCCACCGAGAGCGCTCCGTCGGCGCCCACCGAGACCTCGCCCGGAGGAACGGGAATCGGCTGCCCGGCCGCCGAAAGCACCGGCTCGCCCGCGGCCGTCACCAGTTGTCCGCCCGGAGCGCGGTGAAAGCTGCCATCGCGCGTGTAGCGCGGGCCGTTGGGCGTTTGCACCTGAAAGAATCCCTGGCCTTCAATGGCCAGATCGAGCGGATTGCCGGTCTGCTCGAGCGCGCCCTGCGCCAGCTTGAGCCGGTCGCCGCCCAGCAGGCCATAGTTGTTCACCGTCCGCCCCAACTGCGAGTCCTGACTGGAATCGAGAGCGTCGGGCCCCAGCAGCACCGAGCGGAAGAACTCCTGCTCGGCACGGTAGCCGGGAGTTCCGGCATTGGCCAGATTCGTGGCCGCGGTGTCCAGCGCCTGGGTGCGCGCCACCAGGCCGGTCATCGCCGCATAGTATCCGCTGTCCATTGTGGGCAACTCTCCTTCCGCGAGAGGAGAGGAAGCAGATGGAGGACCGGAAGGAGGGTGAGGAGATTAGAGAAGGTTCAGAATTGAAGGGCAGAGATCAGAGATCAGGGAGCAGAGATCAGAGAGGCTGAGAGGATCAGAGGACCATGCCGGACACAGCCTCAAACCCGTCGCTGTACGCTATCGGCTGATCGCTGAAGGCTGTAGGTCGCCTCTGGTCTCTGTTCCCTGTTCTCTGATCTCTGCATTACTGCAGTCCGTCGCAGACGATCGTGACCTCGAAGCTGGCGTCGTCGAAGCGATAGACATGATGCAGCTTGAACTCGGGAGCCTGCACGTGCAGTCTGTAATCCCGCCCGGTGATCACGGCAGGAACCGAGAGGCCGCAGTTGGCCGCCAGATCCGGCACCTTGCCCTTCCACGCTCCAGCCAGCATATTGCAGATCTCGCCGATCCCGTCCTTGACGGTGTCGTCGACCTCCGCAAACTCCATGCCGGTCATGTGCGCGGCGATCTTCATCGCCGCCGAGGCTCCGCAGCGGAAGACGCAGGCCCCGCTCAGCAGCCCGCCAAAGCCGACCACGGCGGTCACCGACTCGGGCTCCGCAATCTCCTCCGGCCCCGAATCGCGCCGGCAGTCGACCCCCAGCATCAGCTGAAAGACCTCTTCCACGCTGGCATCCAGGTTCTTCGGATCGGAGATCAGTTCCACCGACTCCCGCAACGATAACGTCATCGCCCGCTCCATTTCCTTTTCTCCGCCTTCGCGTTGCCGCACGAGGCCGGCCGCGCACGCTCCAACAAACGCACACACTCCAACAAAGTTGCCCGCGGGCTACGCCGCATGCAGCAGCGGCAACACCCGCTCCTTCACCTGTTCGGCCGTGAACGGCTTGCGGATGTATCCCTGCGCCCCGGCCTGAATCGCCTGCTTCACATGCTCCTCGCTCGACTCGGTCGTGATCATCACCACCGGCACGCCGGGAGCCAGATTCTGCGCCGCGAATCTGGCGCAGAAACTCCAGCCCGTCCATCGAGGGCATATTGATATCGGAGAGGATCAGGTCCACCTGCTGGGCCTTCAACAGCTCCAGTCCTTCGGTGCCGCTGCCGGCCTCGAAGACGACCAGCGGGTCCAGCCCCGCCTGGCGCAGCGCGCGCTCCACAATCTTGCGCATCACCGAGGAATCGTCGACGATCAGGGTTCTCACTTCACTCATGCCCAGGCTCCTCTTCTTTGCTTGTATCGGCGTCGGATTGTGAATCCTTGAGAGGCAATGCTCGCCGCGCGTTCGAGGGCCGGACGGTCAATGCGTTCCGATCGAGCAGATCAGATCCTCGGTCGAGCCCCGCTCGGGCATCGGACCGGTTTGAGCCCTGCGCCACATGCGCAGCCACAGGCACTCGTGTACCCGCACCAGCCGCGCCTCGACGGGGCGGATTCTTTCGATCGACCGGGCAAGCGCATGCACCGCCGCCGGCTCCGAGGCTGGCCTCGATCAATTCCACTGGAGAGAACTTCGCGCCCAGCATCCGGGCATGCGCCGGGCCGAAGAGCGACTCCTGCGACCAGCCCGCTCTCGACGCGCAGCCCGCTCATCCGCTCGACGGCCAGCGCCACGACCGGGTCCAGCCGGTCTTCAAATCCCAGATAAAGAAGCTTGCCCGCGGCCACCCGCAGAGGCAGCGCGCCAAAGGCATCCACAAACAGGCGCGGCAGCAGCGGGGCAAGCGCCTCGGCGTCGTGAAACTCCAGAGGCAGCACCGGACAGCTCCATTGCAGGCCCAGCGCCCGGGTCACCAGCTGCTCGCTCACTCCCTGCTGGCGCACCAGCCAGTCCCAGCCGCCCGCCGCCCGCCGCCTTCTGCGCCTCCAGAGCCTGGCGCAGTTGGCCGGAGTTGATCCAGCCCTGCTCCAGCATCAGCAAGTCCAAGCGGAATGCGATGGCGATGGCTCTCCTGCGCCGCTCCTCTTCCGTCCAGCTCGCGGCGCACCGCCGCGGCAACCCGCGCCGTGGTGCAAGCCGCCGAACAGTTCCAGCCGCCTTCAAAGACCGGCGCCTGAGCGGCTGCGCCAGAGGTGCAGCCAGCCGGAGGCGCAGCCGGGATTGGCGCAGGTCTCAAACAAGCCGCCGTGCGCTCGGGCTTGCACTGCGGCAGCCTCGCCGCCCCGGACGCCCATCTCCAGTGTCACGCCCGCCGGCGGCTCATCGAGAACCGCGGCCAGGCGCGCTGCCGTTGAGAGTTGCAAGAACTTCTGCTCCGGTTCCAGCTCAGAATAGGCATCGTATGCTCTCCAGCCGCTTTCTCGGCGCGGCCACCTCGGTCACCCGCAGGCCAAAGTTGCCGTTGACCAGCACCACCTCGCCGCGCGCCACGATCTTGTCGCCGACGATCAGATCCACCGGGTCGGCCACATTGCGGTCCAGTTGCACCACGTCTCCAGGCCCGAGATCGAGAATCTCGCCCAGCGGCATCTCCCTGCAGCCGAAGCGCAGCGCGGCCTCGAGCTCGACATCGAGCAGCAGGTCGATTCCGGCGCTGAGACCGACCGGCGGCGGAGCGCTGCGCGGGAGGCTGCGGCGGGCTGCGCGGCAGGCAGCGCCGCCTTGGGAGCGCGCACCTCGTCCCGCACCAGAATCGTCCAAGACTCGCTCGCCGGCCTTCAACTGGAAGGCGCGGGAGACCTTGCTCTCCCCGGCGGTCTCTTCAAACTTTTCGACGCGGCACTTCTTCCCCGTCTTGGCCAGCAACTCGCCGGCGGCGGCATCGGCCACCTCGCGCAGAATCTCGCCCCATCCGGCCTTCTGGTCCACGCCCTCGCCCACCAGCGGCGACTCCAGAATGGCCGGGTCGAGGACCACGGCAAAGCGGCCCTCCTCGTCTCCAGCAATGGTCGCGGCAAAGCCGAAGGCTCCAGCCCCGATCGGCTTGGGCAGCGACTCGACCAGTTCCGGCTCGCCGGCCAGCGCCTGCGAAAACAGTGCCGTTGCGACCTCGGTCCAGCAATCAAGATAGGTCTTCATCGCTTCAACCCCGTGCACCGGCCGTTCGATGCGGGCGGCGCGATAGCTTCCCTGGCGGATGGCCTGCGCCGTCGAGAGCGTCTGGCCGCCGACCCGCCACTCGGGCAGGGTGTTGGCGGCCAGCCCCAGGCGCAGCACCGCGCCCGGCTCGAGATTCTCGATGGCGCTTGCCATCAGACGCACCGTGGGCAGTTGCAGGCAGCCGCCGAAGCGGATGCGCCGCGCCGCTGCCTCCATGCGCTCCCTGGTCTTCGCCGCCATGGCGGCGCCGCCGGGCCCACTCCGAGGTCAGCCGGCGCAGAATGGTGTTGGCCACCACCGCCGGAAAGGCCAGGTTCAGCAGCCCCGAGCTGTGCGGCATGCGAATCTCGAAGCTCAGGCAAAGCGTCTTCTCGGTCACCGACATGATGCGCGCCACCTGGGTCTGCATCTGGCGCCGCTCGAAGTTGAAGCTCAGCCCCACCGGCTGCCAGGCCGCGGTCAGCTCGCGGCAGATGATCTCGACCACGCTGGCCAGAATCGACTCCTCGATGTCGGTCAGCTCGCGCAAGCGGCCCGTCTCGTCCCTCGCCGCCGAGCAAGAGATCGATGATCGGCGGCGCCAGGGCCAGATCCAGTTGCAGCACCGAAAGCGCTCCCAGCGGCTCCAGGCGCACCGAGGCGACATAGCTGATCTCGGGAATGCGCAGCAGAAACTCGTTGAACGGAATCTGTTCGGCCGAGACCAGGTTGACCTGAAAGCGGGTGCGCAGCCAGGCGGCCAGGTTGTGCGTCAGGTTGCGCGCGAACAGGTCGTTCAGCATGCTGATGGCGCGCAACTGCTCGGTCGAGATCTGGCCCGCCGAGGAGAAGTTGTAGGGCACCACGCGAGCCTTCGCGTCGGCCTTCTGCGCCTCGGGCGTCGAGCTGCGCGCCGCCTGAAAGAGGGCGTCGATCTCATCCTGCTTGAGCGTCTTTTCCATGTTCCCTGCTCACTGTCCACTGACCACTATGCCACTGTTCACTGACTACCTGCCTTCACCGCCGCACCCGCTCGACCGGCTTGCGCGTCCGCAGGCGGTCAAAGGCCCCGCGCGCGGCCAGATCCTTCAGCGCGGCCCGCAGATGCACCACCGCCGAGGCGTGCACCTGCGAGACCCGCGACTCGACCACGCCCAGCGCCAGGCCGATCTCGCGCATGGTCATCTCTTCGTAGTAGTAGAGGGTCATCACCAGCCGCTCCCGGTCGGGCAGATTCTGAATCGCCTCGGCCAGCCGCTCTTCGAGCTCGCCCCGCAGGCAGCGGAACAGCGGATCTTCCTCGGGTCGGCCCGGCACATAGGCCAGCTCCTCTTCGCCGGAGTCCTCGTTGCGCTCCATGTGCAGCGTGCCGATCTCCAGGCCCTTCAGATCGCCCAGCAGCTGCTGGTACTCCTCCAGATCGAGCGCCATCTCCGCGGCCACCTCGGCCTCGCCCGGCGCGCGGCCCAGCCGCGCCGTCAGCACCCGGATGGCCTCTTCGACCGCGCGGCCCTTCCGGCGCAGCTCGCGCGGACTCCAGTCGAGCGTGCGCAGGCTGTCCAGAATCGCGCCCCGGATGCGGAACTGCGCATAGCTGCGGAACTGCACCTTCTTGTCCGGATCGAACTTGGAGAAGGCGTCCATCAGCCCCACCACGCCGGCCGAGACCAGATCCTCGATCTCCACGTGCTGCGGCAGCCGCTCGTGAATGCGGCGGGCCAGAAAGCGCACGATCGGCAGATGCTCGAGCAGCACCCGCTCCTGCTCGCCGGTCAGCACCGGAAGCCCGGCGCCGCCGGGCGGATAGCCGTCCCGCCTGAGCGCCGCGACGCAGCGTCCTTTGACTCCCTGCCACATTTGCAGCTTCGATTCCCATGGCCATCCCCTTTGAACGAACTCCCCGACTTGCTTCTATTCCCTATCTCCCTAGTCCCTAGTCCCTGTCCCTGCCTCTCACTCGCACCGTTCCCACCGGACGCAGCCGGATCTCCGGCGGAATCTCCGCGGCAGCCACCACCGCCAGCCGCGGCAAGACCGGCTCCAGCCAGCGCTTGACGTGATAGCGCGCCGGACTCGGGCCTAGGAGCACGGGAAGTGCCGCGGCAGAGGAGGCGGAGATAAGACGCTTCAAAGAATCGGCCAGGCGGCGCACCACCGGCGTGCCCGAGGCCGACGCCGGAGGCCAGCAGCCGCTGCCCGGTTTCCGGCGAGAGGGTCGCCAGAATCTCCTCTTCGAGCGCCGCATCGAGCAGCAGCACCGGCAACTGGCCCTCCCGATCGAGCAGCGGCTGCACCAGCCTCCGTCCCAGCGCCTGCCGCGCGGCCTCGACCAGCGCCACCAGGCTCTTGTTCACCGGCGCGGTCTCGAGCAGCGCCTCGAGAATCGCGCCCAGATCGCGGATCGAGACCCGCTCGCGCAGCAACTGTTCGAGCACCCGCCCCACCTCGCCCAGAGTCAGCAGCTTCGGCACCAGCTCTTCCATCAGCTTGGGATGGCTCTCGTTCAGAGCGTCCAGCAGCCGCTTGATCTCGGCCCGGCCCAGCAGCTCCCACGCGTGCTGCCGGATCAGCTCGCCCAGATGCGTGGTGATCACCGTGACCGCATCCACCACCGAGTAGCCGGCGGCGATGGCCTGGTCTTCCAGAGCCGGCGCGATCCAGATCGCCGGCACGCCGAAGGCCGGCTCGCGCGTCTCCTTGCCGGCCAGCGGACGCCGGTTCGGATCGCCCGAGACCGCCAGCAGTCTGCGGCCCCTCGGTCTGCCAGCGGCCGATCTCCATGCCGCGCAGGGAGAACAGGTACTCGCGCGGCTTCAGGCGCAGATTGTCGGAGATATGCACCGGGGGAACCAGAAAACCCATCTCCGCCGAGAGATGGCGGCGCAGCGAGCGCACCCGGCTCAGCAGTTGCCCGCCCTGCTTCTCGTCGACCAGCGGAATCAGCTGAAAGCCGATCTCGAGGGTCAGCTCTTCGAGGCGCAGCAATTGCGCCAGATCGGAGCTCGGCCGCCTCGCCGGCCTTCTTCTTCTCGCTCACCGCAAGCTCGGCTGGCGGCAGCGTCACCGGTCTGGCCGCGACCTGCCGCCCGGCCAGATAGAGGCCCGCGGCTACGACCAGAAACGCAATCTTCGGCAGTCCCGGAATCAGGCACATCGCCCCGGAGACCAGCGCTGGCCAGATAGAGCGTGGCCGGCCGGGCCAGCAGTTGCTGGCGAATCTCGCCGCCCAGCATGCCCGCCGAGTTGGCGCGGGTCAGCGTGATGCCGCCGGCCACCGAGACCAGCAGCGACGGAATCAGCGTCACCAGCCCGTCGCCCACCGTCAGCACTGTGTAGGTGCGCGCCGCCTCGCCCAGCTCGATGCCCTGCTGCAGCGTTCCGATCAGCAGGCCGGCGATGATGTTGATGGCGGTAATCAGAATCGTGGCCAGCGAATCGCGCTGGTTGAAGCGCGCCGCGCCATCCATCGCGCCATAGAACTCGGCCTCGCGGGCGATCGCCTGCCGCCGCCTGCCGCGCCTCGGCCTCGTCGATCAGCCCGGCGTTCATGTCCGCGTCGATGGCCATCTGCTTGCCCGGCAGCGCATCGAGCGTGAAGCGCGCCGTCACCTCGGCGGTGCGCACCGCGCCGTGCGAGACCACCAGGAATTGAATCGCGATCAGGGCCAGAAACAGCACGAAGCCGACGACGTAATTGCCGCCCACCACGAACTGCCCGAAGGCCTCGATCACCTTGCCGGCCGCGGCCGTGCCTTCCGAGCCGTGCAGCAGAATGCGGCGGCTGGAGGCGATGTTCAGCGCCAGCCGGAAGAGCGTCAGCAGCAGCAGCAGCGTGGGAAAGACGCTCAGCTCCACGGCGCGGCGAATCTGCACCGCGGAGAGAAACACGATGATCGAGGCGGCCATCGACAGCGCCAGCAGCAAGTCGAGGCCAAAGGCCGGCAGCGGCACCAGCATGACGAAGATCACGCTGATGGCCGCCAGCGGCAGCACGTACTCGCGCAGCCGCTCCAGAATCGGTCTCGCGGGCAACGCGCCGGCGGCAAGTGCTGTGGTGCTCATTGGGAACCTCCTGCAAACGGTGGACGACCGGAACCGAAGCCAGAACCGGATTGCGCGGCCGCACGCGCCGCAGCCTCGCGGGCCCGGCGCTCGCGCAGCTCGGCCTCGACGCGCTGGCGATAGAGATAGGCCAGAATCGCGGCCACGGCGGCATAGAGATCGACCGGAATGGCCTGGCCCACCTCGACCGAGCGATAGAGCGAACGCGCCAGCGGCGGATTCTCGATGATCGGCACCCCCGCCCAGCGCGCCTCGGCCTTGATCTCCTCGGCCAGCAGGTTGCGGCCCTTGGCCAGCACCTTGGGCGCTTCCATGGTCGCGAAATCGAAGCCCAGCGCCACGGCATAGTGCGTCGGATTGGTCAGCACCACTGCGGCCTTCGAGACGTCGGCCTTCACCTTGCGCCGCCGCACCTGGCGCTGCAGGCTGCGAATGCGGCCGCGAATCTGCGGACTGCCTTCGGTCTCCTTGAACTCGTCGCGCAGATCCTCGCGGCTCATCTTCAGGCGCGACTCGCGGCTCTGCCACTCCACCAGGTAGTCGATCGCCGACCAGCCGAAGAGCAGCCACGCCGCGGCCAGCAGCAGTCCGTAAACATCCGAGCCCAGCATCTCCAGCCGCGCCGTCGAAAACGGCGGCATCGTCAACTGGCGGGCGATGCGCTGCACCGCGAAGACCGCCAGCAGGCCGGCCGGGATCAGCGACTTGCCCAGCCGCGCCGCGGCGCGCAGCGAAAACAGATTCTTGATATTGGAGAGCGGATTGATGCGGTCCAGCTTGAAGCCCACCGCCCCGGCATGGAAGCTGACGCCGCCGGTCTGCAGCACTCCCGCGCCAAGAGCCGCCGGCTGCCACCGCAGCCATCATCAGAGCCGGCGGCCCGAGAATCGCAAAGGTCAGGCGGCGCATGCGCCAGCAGCGTCGGCTCGAATCTCGGCCGGCTCCCAGCGCGCGGCCTGCCCAAGATCGAGAAATGCGGCGAAGGCTGCCTCGCCAGGAACCAGCAGATGGCTGCCCATCGCGCCCAGCGCCATCACGCCCGGCCAGCGTTCCCGCCGCGGCCGACAGTTCGCGGCTGTGCAGGATGTCGCCTTCCTTGCGCGCCTTCTCGCGGCGGTGCTGGGTTGCCTGTTCGGTGCGCTCTCCGGCCATCGTCTAGCCTCCCGCTCGCGGGCACGGCGATCAGCCGCTCGGCCATGTCCAGCAATCCGGCAAAGCGCGCCTCGATGAAGCGCGGCCACAGCGCCAGCGAGCCGGTCAGCAGCGCAAAGCCGGTCAACGTCTTCAGCGGCACGGTCAGCGACATCACCGGCAACTGCGGGCTGAGCTTGCCCAGCAGAGCCACGGCAATCTCGACCAGCATGGTCGCCGCCAGCACCGGCGCGGCCAGCTCAAGCGCCGCCAGAAAGATGCCGCCCGCCGCGCGCACAATCGCCAGAGCCGTAGCCGGCGCGAGTGCGTAACGTGCCCAGCGGCGCCACGCGAAAGCTGCGCACCATCGAGGCCAGCAGAATCCGGTCCAGGCCGGCGGCGATCACCACCAGCGTGCCCATCAGCTGAAACAGCTCGCCCAGCAGCGGCGTCTGGATCGACGAGGCCGGATCCAGCAGATTGACCAGCGAAAAGCTGAACTGCAGCCCCGCGAATCTGCCCGGCAAACAGCAGCATCTCGTTCAGCAGCGCGAGCGTCAGCCCGTAGACCAGTCCCACGGCCAGCTCGCCCAGCAGGGCGGAAAAGCTGAGCGACGCCTGCGCATTCGGCAGCGCAGCCACCAGCGGAGCCAGCAGATACGCCACCGCACCCACAAAGACCGCCTTGGTGCGCACCGGCAGCGCGGTCGAAGAGAAGAACGGCGCAAAGACCACCATCCCGCTCACCCGCACCAGGGCCAGCGTCATCGCGCTCAGAAAGCTCGTCCAATCCGGCAAGTGTCGTTCTCTCCTTCTTGCCAACGCGTGATCGCGTCGTGAGCCGCGCTCACTCCGCTGACCCGCTGACTCGCTGAACTTGCTCCCGCCGCTACCCCAAGAAACCGGTGAAAATCCTCCAGCAGCAGCCGCGTGTACGCCGCCATCCGCTCCAGGAACCACGGCATCCCGACCAGCAGAATCAGGGCCACCGCCACCAGGCGCGGCACCGAGGTCAGCGACTGCTCCTGCAAGCTGGTCAGGGTCTGCACCAGGCTCAGCACAAAGCTCAGCAGCACCGCCGCAATCAGCAGCGGCGCGGCCAGGATCATGGCCTCCTTCATCAGTTGGCGCAACAGTTCGGCAACCATGTCGGGCGTCATCGGTCTCCCCTAAAAACTCTTCAACAGCGAACTGGCCAGCAGATTCCAGCCATCCACCATCACAAACAGCAGAATCTTCAACGGCGTCGAAACCACCACCGGCGGCAACTGGAACATGCCGATCGAGGTGGTGATCGCGGCCGTCACCATGTCGATCAGCAGAAAGGGCAGAAACAACACCGCGCCGATGGCAAAGCCGGCCTTCAGCTCGGAGAGAATGTAGGCCGGAACCACCACGCGCATGGGCAGATCGTCGGGCGTATTCGGGCCGCGGAATCTGGCCCGCCGCCGTGAACAGCGCCAGGTCCTTCTCCCGCGCATAGCGCAGCAGGAAATGCTTCACCGGCTGCGCGCCGCGATCGATGGCCTCCATGCCGGTGATCTGCCCGGCGCGATACGGCTCGACCGCCTGCTGGTCCACCTGGTTCAGCACCGGCGTCATCAGGAACCAGGTCATCATCAGCGCCAGTCCCAGCAGCGTGGGATTCGAGGGCGCGGTCTGCGTGCCCAGCGCCTGGCGCAGAAAGTGAAAGACCACCAGCAGCCGCACCAGCGGCGTCATGGCCATCAGGATCGCGGGCAGCAGCGTGATCAGCGTCAGGACAAAGAGAATCGTCCAGGGCGTCGAATCCGAGGGATGCAGCCGCGCATTCAGATCGGGCAGCAGAGGCGCAGGCCGCCGGCGGCACGCGCAGCACCAGCAGAGCTACCATGAGACCCTCGCGGCGGCTCTGGCAACGGGCCGCACCGGGCCATCGATGCGGGCACATGGTTCTGCGACCGTCTGGACCGGCCGCTCGTCGAGCGCATAAAATGCCGGCGCGCCTTCGGCGAAGTGGCCACCAGAAATCGTCCGCCCCTCGGCCTCGACCAGCGCCAGCGACTGCCGCGGAGCCAGCGCAATCCGCTCCAGCAGCGCCAGCCGGGGCCGTTGCGCGTCCCGCCAGAGCGGAACCGCTCCAGCAGCCAGCCGGCCACTCCGCCCACGGCTCGCTTTCGTTCTCGCTCACTCTCATCGATCTCGCCTCTCCCGTCACCTAATCGTCCGTCGTCCCTGTGTCCCTGTTCGCCTGCCTTCACGCCAGCCGCGTCAGCCGCACCGCCAGCTGCGTTCGACCACCTCAAACTCGCTCCACGCCAATTGCACATGGCCCGCGGCCAGCGGCAGATCCTCGCCATGGCCCACTGCGACTCAATCACCTGTCCCGGCTCCAGAGCCAGCAGATTGCGCACGCGAAACTCCCGCACCGGCACCGCCACATCCAGCTCCACCGGCAGCCGCGCAACCGCGCCGAGAGCGCAATCCCCGCCCCTTCCGGCGGCGTGATGCGGCGCGGAACCAGCGCCTGCTCGGCCTTCGCCTCGGCCCCTCGCCGGCAGACTCGGCGGCGCTCGCGGCTGGCGCGACAGCCTGCGGCGGTATTGCTTGTGCGGTGGCCATTGCGATGAGAAACGAAGCAGAAAGATGACCAGAAAGGGACAGAAAGATTGGAATGGATTAAGAATGCGCTCCGCCCCGACTCCAGCACCGTCTCCGCCCGCTGCAACCCTCGCAATCCCATCGCTGCTACACTGGTATTGAGCAGATCAATCTGCGGATTCCGCGCCGCAATCGCGCCCGGAGTCCGCTGCCAAATCGAGGTCGAAGTTCATGCCAGAATCGAATGGAAACAAGAGCTTTACGGGAACCAGCCTGCGCCTGAAAGTCGGCCTGGCCGAGATGCTCAAGGGCGGCGTCATCATGGACGTGATGAACGTCGAGCAGGCGCGCATCGCCGAAGAGGCCGGCGCCACCTCGGTCATGGCTCTCGAGCGCGTGCCGGCCATGATCCGCGCCGAAGGCGGCGTGGCCCGCATGGCCAATCCCAAGCTGATCAAGCAGATCATCCAGGCGGTTTCGATTCCGGTCATGGCCAAGGCCCGCATCGGCCACTTCGCCGAAGCGCAGATTCTGCAGGAACTCGGCGTCGACTTCATCGACGAGAGCGAAGTCCTCACCCCCGCCGACGAGGCGCACCACATCGACAAGCATGCCTTCACCACGCCGTTTGTCTGCGGCGCGCGCAATCTGGGCGAAGCCCTGCGGCGCATCGCCGAAGGCGCGGCCATGATCCGCACCAAGGGCGAAGCGGGCACCGGCGACGTGGTTCATGCCGTGCAGCACATGCGCCAGATCACGAGCGAGATGCAGGCCCTGACCGTGCTCACCGAGCAGGAGCTCTACGCCGCGGCCAAGGAGCACCAGGCGCCCTACGAGCTCATCCGCATGGTCGCCCAGACCGGCAAGCTGCCGGTGCCGAACTTCTCCGCCGGCGGCATCGCCACCCCGGCCGACGCGGCCCTGATGATGCAGCTGGGCGCCGAGGCCATCTTCGTCGGCTCGGGCATCTTCATGAAGGAGCGCGCCACGCCGCTCGATGTCGAAAACGATCCCAAGGAGCGCGAAGAGGCCGTGTCGCCGCGCCAAGGCCATCGTGATCGCGACCACTCACTTCAACGACCCCAAGATCCTGGCCGAGGTCAGCGAACAGGTCACCGGCACCATGAAGGGCCTGGCCGCCGCCGCCATCGAAGAGTCGCAGCTCCTGCAAACCCGCGGCTGGTAGCCACCTGCGGTGCGGCTGGCGGC
>CAWJLK010000016.1:0-193081 GCA_963843625.1 uncultured Acidobacteriaceae bacterium | reverse complement strand
CGGACCTCCGCTAGGTTATCCTAGAGAAGAGAATATCGATCCGATTTGAGGTGCCTTCCTAAGTGTCCACATTCAAGCGTCCCCTTGTTTGACCATCCTTGATGGATGGGGCTATCGCGCCGAAACCGCCAACAATGCCATTGCGCTGGCCAAGAAGCCAACCTACGACAAGCTGCTGCGCGAGTTTCCCAACACGCTGATCCAGGCTTCGGATCACTTTGTCGGCCTGCCTGACGGGCAGATGGGCAACAGCGAGGTCGGCCACTTGAACATCGGCGCGGGACGCATCGTGCAGATGGACATCACGCGCATCGATGCGGCCATCGCGTCGGGTGAGTTCGTGAAGAACCCTGCCATTGTGAACGCCATGAAGCGGGCGCGCGAAGGCGGGCGGCAACTCCATCTCTTCGGCCTGGTCTCCGACGGCGGCGTGCATTCGCACCAGAATCACATCTATGCGATGCTGCGCACGGCGCGCGAATACGGCCTGGAGCGTGTTTTCGTCCACGCATTCATGGATGGCCGCGACACGCCGCCCGACTCCGGCGCAACGTACATTGCGCAGCTCGAACAAAAAATGCGCGAGTACGGAGTTGGCAAAGTCGCCAGCATCAATGGCCGCTACTATGCGATGGATCGCGACAAGCGCTGGGAACGCGAGCGCAAGGCCTTTGACGCCATGGTCAACGGCAAGGCGGAGGGCGGTGCGTATCCCGACGCCGTGGCTCGCATCAAGGAGAATTACAACAACGGAATCACCGACGAGTTCCTGATTCCCTTTGTTGTGGTCGATGCCGCGGGTAAGCCCGTTGGGCAGATTCGTGACGAGGATGTTTGCATCAACTTCAACTTCCGCGCCGACCGCGCCCGCGAGATTACCCGCGTCCTCACCCGCGAAAGCGGCCTGAACAAGAAGGGCGGCCGCGACCTCGACGGTTGGGAGTCGCTCGACTCGACCATTCCCCGCAGCGAGATTCCGAAGGACCTCTACTACCTCTGCATGACGCAGTACGACAAGCTCTACGAGCTGCCGCTGATCATGCCGCCGGAGTCGCTCGACAACATTCTTGCCAATGTGCTGGCACAGCATCAACTGCGCAATCTGCGTGTGGCAGAGACGGAGAAGTTTGCCCACGTGACTTACTTTTTCAACGGCGGCATCGAGACTCCCTTCCCCGGCGAAGATCGCGTGCTGATTCCGTCGCTGAAGGTCGCAACGTACGATCTGGCGCCAGAGATGAAGGCCGAGGCGATCGGTGACGCCATTGTGAAGGCTGTCGAAGACGGCACATTTGATTTGATCGTCGCCAACTTCGCCAACGCCGATATGGTCGGACACTCCGGCAAGCTCGAACCGACGATCAAGGCCATCGAGGTCATCGACGCGCAGTTGGGCCGCGTCTACAAATCCATTCGCGAGAAGAACGGCAGTTGGCTCATCACTGCCGACCATGGCAACGCGGAGCAGATGGTGGACCTGGTGACCGGCAACCCGCACACGGCGCACACTACCAATCCTGTGCCGATGATCTACGTGGCTGAGGAAGGCCCTCGCTATCGTCTGCGCGCGGACGGCTCGCTGCGCGACATTTCGCCGACGCTGCTGAATATTCTCAACCTTGGTCTGCCGAAGGAAATGACCGGCGGCGATCTGCGCGCGCCGCTTGCCAAGTAGCTTCGAGGCGTGAGGATTCCCGGATCAGGGAATCCTCACCCAGCCCTCGGTGCGGCCGAGCAGAGAGATGCCGATGAAGCCGCGCATGCGGAGCTTGTCGCTGCCCACGGCCCAGATCTTGCCTTTGTATTCCTTGCCATTCTCAGGATCGACAACAGTCCCGTCGACCCAGTCATCGCCCTCCGAATGGAAGTTGCGCAGGATGACCATGCCCAGAATGAGCTGATTCTTGTATTCGCCGGAGCACTTGTCGCAGAGGTCGTGCGGCGTGCGGCCAGGACGCACTTCAGTGACGCGGCCAAAGAGCTTGCCGTTCTCAAGATAGGTATCGACCTTGCCTCCCGGTTTGCCGTCGCTGTTGATCACTTGCCAGTGGCCAACGGCGTTTTGCAGCTTGGGCGAGAGTTGTTGCGCGCAGGCTGGCAGCGATGGGAAGCAGCGCGAAGAGAGCAAAGGTCGAGACACAGAGGAAGATGTGTCGAGTGGTTTGCATGAGGACCTCCAGTCTCTGTGGATTGTAGAGCGAAGGCGCTCAAAGAGAGTAACTCCCGATTTGCTGGAGATTGAATCCGAAGCCGCAAAGAAGAAAACTGCCCCGATGCAGCGGGCGAAGAGCGGCCCTTTTTGGGCTTTCAGGGCTTAAAACGGCTACTTTTGGGCTTATAAATTGGCAAAAAATGAGGTTTTCTGTTACCGATCGGGCGATAAATAAGTATCACAAGTTATTTATATTTAGTATGTTACGAGCAGATAGAAGGTTGAAATATGGCTTTTACAAGGGGGTAGGGGGGTGGGGGTAGGTTTACCTGGTGGTACGGACCGGTTACATCCCTGACAGATTGAACTGGCTGGAGTGGGGTCTCTTTGTTCATTCTTCCATTGTGCGCGCAGTGAGGGAAATGATCTGCAAGCACCACCTGCGATGGGGCCGGCGGTTCGCTTGTCGCTCGCACGGGCCTCCTATCCTTGATGGAGGCTGGCGGCTGGGGTTTGTGGTCTCCCAGGTCCGCAAAGTGCGCGGGACCTGGGGCACCCGGGGTTCGTGGTCTCCCAGGTCTCAAAGGCGGGACCTGGGGCACCCGGATCCAACGAGTTCAGGCGCGTTTGCGGTGCCGTTCGACGTACTCGCGCAAAGCGCCGTTCATGCGGGTTTGATAGCCCTGGCCCTGGCGCTGGAACCAGTCGATGATATCGGCATCGACTCGCAGCGAGAGAGGGCGCTTGATAGGCCGGTAGAATGGCCCGCGCACGGCATGGCTCCAATCGGTGATGGGGGGCATTTCGCTGGTGTCGATCTCACTCTCGGGCATGGCGGCCAGAGCATCAAGTTCGGCCCGCAACTCCGGGGACAGCGGCTCGGGATTACCTTTCTTCATAGTCCCTCCTCTCATGGCTTTCGGCCTTCCGTGCGCTGATGATTCTTCCTGCCCCATCCTCATCCTCGGGCCAGGTATGGACGACGTAGAGAACCACGATTCCGTCCACAGTTGGCGAGCCCAAGGTCCTCCAACGTTCTTCATTCGGATACGGATCGGGGACCGATATGCAGAACGGATCGCCGAGAGCACGTGCGGCGAGTTCAAAGCTGACCTTGTGCTTCTCAAGGTTCTTCTTCGCCTTTTCGAGGTCCCACGTCCAGCGCACTGGTCCTCCGTATATACATTATCGTATCTACATTTTTCTTTTGTGTCAATGAAGTGCTTGGCCACCTGCGGTGGGGCCAGCGGCTCGCTTATCGCTCGCATGGGGTTCGTTGCATGGAAGTGTAAAGCATCTCCGGAGACAATGTGTAAAGGATGTCATGGAACTGAACAACGAGGGACCTGGGGCACCCGGTGCGCCCCTCCGTTGGCCTAAACGGGCTAACTTTGAATCCGGAACCAATCTTTCACAAGAAGCTTGAATCGAGTGATCTCGTCTTCGTTCAAGGCACAGCTATGGGCCACAACGTTTCGAATCTTGTTGAACTGCGACAGGATAGTCTGCATCGCCTTCGGGCTTCGCAGAGTATCAGAGAAATCACTCCAGTTCTGGTCAAAGATACTAATGAGTTCTCCGAAGTTTGTATAAGCAAGAGGGTCCTCCGACCGAATCGAGAATGTCGTATCCTTCTCCTCTCTCTGCTTTTTCTCAACTTCCTTCTGAACCCCTTCGGGAACTTTTTCCTTCCACCATGCTGCTCCGTACTTCTCGGAGAGCCGCTCAGAGATCAATCGTCGTATAGAGTTCTCCAGTGAGTAATAGAGGGCATAGAAGTCCGCCATCTTCCGAGCCTCTTGCAGGATGTCGCTCTCAAAGAGGTCCACGTCTACAATCTCAGCCCGCAGAATAGTTTTGGAGTGCTCAATCTGAATACCGGACTCTTCCAGCTTCCTTAGGTCAGTCTCTAGCAGGAGATTATGCATACCGAAAAGCTTGATGTCGTCGCCTAGGTTCATGGCTCCCTCAGGAGGTTTTCGCGCAGGCTCTTGAAAATGGCATTGAACACTTCAATCTCTGTTGTCGCAGGCAGATTCAAGTTGATCGTGTATGAGAGGCGCAGTCTGCCGTCGGAGAACTCCTCACGTTTACGCCCGCCGTTGACATTCCCATCTTCGTCGGTTTCAATCTTGGCCGATTCCTTCTTTTTTTGTGTGCCTCCTTCCCACTTTGCCAACTTTGAAAGCGCCAAGAATGTACCGGCTACCGAAGGAATATACTGATCATCGTCCGCCGCTCCGGTGATACTCTTCAGCTTGGCCGTCAACTCTTCCTTGTTTAGCTTCCAGGCATATTCATTGGCTTGGAAAAGCGACTTATAGGCTTCCCTCAGACGTTCGGCCATTACGGTGCCGGACGAGGAATCCTCTCGAAAATCCTTGTAGGCTTGCGTCGGAACATTTCCGGCATCGATAAAGCCCAGTTTTTTTAGCAGTGGGATCATCGCGCGGTGGCTGGAAGATTTCATTCCGAGGGCTGTGCTCAGGAAGTCCACAGCGAACTTTGGCGGGACGGCCGCTGTCTTGATTTTTTGGAAGAGCGTGGTGATGCCGCCGTAGGCATTAACGTAGGGCGGATATTCTGCCATTGTCAAACTCCTTCTGACGCCATTGTGACTGTCGCAATTCTAACTCCTCCTGGGAATTTGGAATGTACAGTCAATTGGGCGTCAACCGTCCTTACCGGCTGGCGGCGATCATCTGGGCGGCGTGCTGCAGGCTGGTGTCGGTGACCTTGGCGCCGCTCAACATGCGGGCCACTTCGTGGGTGCGGGCGCGGTCGTCGAGGAGGCGGATCTGCGTCTTGGTGCGGCCGTCGGCTCTCGCGCTTTTCGACGACGAAATGCTGATCGGCGAAGGCGGCGATCTGCGGCAGGTGAGTGACGCAGAGAACCTGCTGGCGCGCGGCCGAGGGCCTTGAGCTTCTGGCCGACGGCTTCGGCGGCGCGGCCTCCGATGCCGATGTCGATTTCGTCGAAGACCAGCGTGCGCGGCGTGGGGTCTTCTTTCTTGGGTTTGGACGGAGCTTTCTTCGACGGCGACTTTGAGGGCCAGCATGACGCGGCGACATTTCGCCGCCGGAGGCGATTTCGATGCAGCGGCTTGAGCGGCTCGCCGGGGTTGGTGGCGATGCGGTATTCGACCTCGTCCCAGCCGGCGGCGGTCCAGTGGCGAGATTCCCTCAGGGGCTAAAGCCCCATCTTTTTGCGGCGTTTTCGGCACGATGAAGTCGTGCCCTTTCGAAGCTGATCTATCCGCCGACCTCGAAGCGGACCTTCATGGCGAGCGAATTGATCTGCGGCTTCGGCCAGCTTGGCGAGCTTGCAGCGGCGGCGGCCTTGCGCTCGGCGGTGAGCGCGGCGGCGGCTTTGCGATAGGCCGCTGCGGCCTCGTCGAGCTCGGCGCGAAGGGTCTTGAGGATCTCGTCGCGGTCTTCAACTTCGGCGAGCTTGCGGGCCACGTCTTCGCCAAAGGCGATGACCTCGGCGACGGTCTTGCCGTATTTGCGCTTGAGGCGGTCGAGGAGGGCGAGGCGGTCTTCGATTTCGGCCAGGCGCTCGGGCGAGGCGTTGATGCCCTCGGCGTAGTCGCGCAGGCTGGCGGCGATATCGCCGACGGTGGCGCGGGCCGAGGCAAGCTGCTGCGCGGACTCGGTGAAGCGGCCGTCGTAGCGGGCAAGCTCTTCGACGTTGCGCGATGGCGGCGCGCAGAGCGGCTTCAGCCGATGCGCCGCCTTCGTAAAGCTGATCGAATGCGCCCATGGCGGCGGCGTAGAGCTTTTCGGCATTGGCCAGAACGCGCTTTTCGGTTTCGAGCGCCTCGTCTTCGCCGGCTTCGAGATGGGCCGGCTTCGATTTCCTTGCGCTGGTAGCTCCACAGATCGACCATGCGCAGGCGGTCCTGCTCGCCCTGCAGAAGATCGTCGAGCTTGTCTGCGGCGTCGCGCCAGCGAGCGTGGGCCTCCGCGACGGCATCGGTCGAAATGCCGCCGAAGCGGTCGAGCAGGATGCGCTGCTGGGCCTGGTCGAAGCTGGAGAGGGTCTCGGTCTGCGCGTGGACCAGCGCCAGTTCGGGCGCGAGCTGCTTGAGGACCGCGACGGTGGCGGGCTGGTTGTTGACGAAGACGCGGCCCTTGCCGGTGGAGAGAATTTCGCGGCGCAGGATGATTTCGGTGCCTTCGGCGTCGATGCCGTTTTCTTCGAGGATGGCTTCGGCGCCGGGCGTGGACTCGAAGACGCAGGAGACGACGGCCTTGTCCGCGCCGTGGCGGACCACTTCGGCCGAGGCTTTGCCGCCCATGAGCAGGGCCAGCGCGTCGACGAGGATGGATTTGCCGGCGCCGGTTTCGCCGGTGAGCAGATTGAGGCCCGGGCCGAAGACGGCGATGGCGTGATCGATGACGGCGTAGTTTTCAGCGCGCAGTTCGACGAGCATGGTTGGTCCGGTTCACGCATTCAGAGGAACGAGTGGTCTCGATATCCAGCGGTAACAGAATGAACATGCCGAAGCGCATAGCACGCATCGGGAATCCGAGCGCAGCATAGCATGAACAGGCGGCGCTTGCGGGTCGCAGGATGAAGCGGCGAAGCGGTCGGGAGGCATCCAGATCGATAACTTGGAGCCGGCGAACGCGTCTGATACCGTTGAATAGTGAGGTGAATGCCGATTTTTACCGCTGCATTGGTCTTTATTTTGCAGGCTGACAGCGGCGCCGGCACCGGCGCGGCGCCGTCGCAGGGCTTCGGCGCGCTGGTCGAGATGATGAGCAACATCGGCGCCGTCGCGATCGGCTGTGCTGGTGGTGCTGCTGTTTGCCAGCCTCTACTCGTGGACGGTGATTCTGGGCAAGATGTGCGACGTTCAGCAAGGCGACCAACGAGAGCCGGCAGTTTATCCGCGCCTTCCGCAAGGCGACGCGCCTGCAGGAGATTGCGCGCTCACCGGCGACTACAAGGCGAGCCCGCTGGCGCAGGTGTTTGAAGATGTCTACGAGACCTACAAGCGGCAGACGGGCGGCTCGGGACCGCCGCGCAACCTTGCGCCGCTGGAGCGCTCGGCGCAGACCGCGGCCAGCGAAGCGGTCACCAGCCTGGAGCGGCGCATGACCTGGCTGGCGACGATCGCCGTCGACCAGCCCGTTTGTGGGACTGTTCGGCACGGTGATGGGCGTCGTGGACGCGTTCCACGGACTGGGCACGGCGGGCGCGGCGACGCTGCGCGCGGTGGCGCCGGGCATCAGCGAGGCGCTGATCACCACGGCGGCGGGATTGTTTGTGGCCGTGCCGGCGGTGGTGGCCTACAACCAGTTCACCGCGCGGATCAGGGTCTTTGCCTCGGCCATCGACGACTTTTGCCGCGAGCTGCTGAACTCGCTCGAAGAGATTCCGGTGCGACGCAGGCGCCGCCGCGGCAACGGGCCGGCGGACGCTCGAAGCCGAGCGCAGCTTACGCAGAGGCCCGGTCGAAGGCCGCGGGCACCCATCGCGAGAGGTTAGAACCGTGGCATTTACAACGTAGCAACGGGCAGACGCGAACGTTCGCTGGCGGAGATCAACATCACGCCGCTGGTGGACGTGGTGCTGGTGCTGCTGGTGATCTTCATGATCACCGCGCCGGTGCTGCAGTCGGGGATTGAAGTGACTGTGCCCAAGACGCGGACGGTGAAGGAGATCACCGAGCAGCGGATGGTGGTGACCATCGACCGCGAGCAGAATGTTTTTCTGAACGATCAGCCGGTGAACATTCACGATCTGCCGCGCAAGCTGCGCCAGCCGGGCGTGGATCCCGCGCACCAGGTGATCTATCTGCGCAGCGACGAGCGGGTGCCGTTCGGGGCCTTTGCCAGCGTGATGGACGCGGTGAAGCAGGCGGGGATCACCAATATTTCGATCGTGACGCAGCCGCTGGAGACGAAGGGATCGGCGGCGGGAATTGAGCGTTCAGAGGCGTGAAGTTGGTTCGAGTATCCCACCCTAGGCGCAAGACAGAACGCGCCTAGGATGGGACACCCGCGGAGTTGACGGGCAAGCCGATGGACAGCGTTCTGGAAGGCGGCGAGCATCTGGAGCGGGAACTGACGCCGGAGCCGTTGGCGGCGCCGGCGGCGGGATCGTGGTGCTGCACGCTGGCGCTGGCCGGATGCATCGTGCTTATGGCCTTCTCGGCGGACTCTTTCATCACAACTTCTGGGGCGATCGCGGGCGCGGGCGGAGCGATGCAGGTGAACCTGGTGACCAACGCGCTTCCCTTGCCCAGCCGATCAGCCGTCAACCAGAATGTGCTGGCCACGGAGACGCCGAGCCAGGCGCCGGCCGCAGCCGAGCCCAAAGACCAAGCAGGAAGTGGACGAGACGGCGATTCCGATCCAGGGCAAGCAGGCAAAGCCGAGCACGAAGAACGAGCCGCAAGACGCAACAGCATCAGCCGCCAGCCGAAGCAGGAGAACCTGGCGCAGTACGGCGAGCAGGCGGGATCGTCGATGCCGCGGCCGATGCAGCCGCAGGGCTTCGACCAGCGGCCCGACGACGGTGAGCGACGGCGACTTCGGCAGCCGTTTCGGCTGGTACGTGGACCAGATCAACCGCAAGATGGCGTCAGAACTGGGACAAGCGCGAGGTGGATCCGCGCACGCCGAAGGGCGCGCGGGTGTACATCCTAGTTTTCACCATTCACCGCGACGGCAGCGCACAGCGGACGTGCAAGTCGACACTCCAGCGGAAGCCCGACGCTGGACCGCTCCTGCATGCGCGGGCGCAGCGCGTGGACACCTTTGGGCAGCTGCCGGCGCATATAATCAAAGCACGTTGAAGGTCTCGTACTACTGCGAGTACTAGAGTTGCAGATGGTCAGTCGCGACTCAGTCGGACGTAAAATGGCAGATTTGTGAACGTGGCGCAGCTCGTTGCCGGCGAGAGCAAGGAACAGTGGTCAACAAGTCACGAGCCGCATCCGCAGAGTCTGCTGAAACACTCAGCTTTTACCGAGGAAGGATTGCTCACCGCATGAAGGCAATATTTCCGGCTGTTTTCTCCTCTCGTTTTCGTTCTTGCGACCTGTTGCAGCTCTGCCTGCGAACGCGCTCAGGACTGGGTTCACACCGGAACCAACCTGGGCAACGAGCGCATCCGCCTCGCCGCGGCCGACTTCAAGCCGGTGGGCAGCGATCCGCAGACACCGGCGCTGAAGGCCACGTTCGACGCCACGCTTTATAGCGACCTGGCCAACGCCGGCATCTTCGACATGGTTTCGAAGAGCCTGGCGCCGCAGGCCACGCCCGGCTCGCCGCAGGAGATCAGTCTGGCGCAGTGGTCGGCGGCGCCGGCCAACGCGGCCATGGTGGCCTTCGGCGCGCTTTCGGTCGACCAACGGCCGGCTGGTGGTCTACGGCTGGCTTGACGACGCGCGCAACACCGCCAGCCCGCAGGTGCTGGGCAAGCAGTACAACGAGGCGGCCAGCCAGGACGATGGCGCGCACGATTGCGCACCGCTTTGCCGACGAGATCATTCTGCGGCTGGGCGGCGGCATCAACGGCATCGCCGAAACCAAGATCTACTTCGTGAGCTCAGCGCACCGGAACCAAAGAAATCTGGGTGATGGACTACGACGGCGCAGAATCAGCACGCGGTCACGCATCTGGGCACCATTTCGCTCTCGCCGCGCATCTCACCGGATAACTCGCGGATTGCGTTCGCCTCGCTGGGACGCGAGGGATGGGCGATTCGCATGTTTTCGCTGGACCTTGGACCGCATGGTGAGCTTTCCCGGCAGGCACGGCGGGAGGCAGCAACCAGTCTCCGGCCTGGTCGGCAGACGGAACCAAGATCGCCTTCTCCTCGTCGCGCTCCGGGCGACTCCGGAGATCTGGGTTGCCGACGCCAGCGGCGGCAACCTGCACAGCTCACGTCGTTCGCGGACCCGACGTGCGCCGACCTGGAATCCGCGCACCAACGCGCAGATCGCGTGGGTGAGCGGGCGCACCGGCGAGCCGCAGATCTACATCATGGACTCAGGACGGCGCCAACATGCAGCGCATGACCGACGGCGGCTACGCCATCTCTCCTTCGTGGTCGCCGAACGGGCAGCTTGCTGACCTTCTGCTGGAACCGCAAATACGGCCCGGGCGCGCCCGGCGGGCAGGACATCTACGTGATGGACATCGCCAGCAAGCGACTGGCTGCAAGCTGACCCACGATGCGGGAAGCAACGACTTTCCCTCGTGGTCGCCGGACGGACGGCACATCGTGTTCGAGCGGCAGATCGGCAGGCACAGCGAGATCTGGACGATGCTGGCCGACGGCACCGAGCAGCATCAACTGACCAAGACGGGCAACAATTTCATGCCCAACTGGAGCTGGAAATGATTCAGGAACCGCGGCAGTCGCGATCTGCAGCGCGCCAAGCGTCCGGTGTCGAGTGAAACTTTACCGGGACTGCTGCACTATCATAACTGTTGATGACGAATCAATTTGCGGAAGGAGTAGTTCATTGAAACGACTGAATCGCTTTCTGATTGCCCCTTTGTCCTGCTTGTCGTCGCTGGTCGCCGTTGCCGGTTGCGGAAAAAGAAGACTCCGCCAATTTCCCCCAGCCGAAACGGCGCCTGCCGTCTGCGCCCGCGCCCACCGCGCAATTGACGGCGACGCCCGCATTCGATCTCGGCCGGCGACCAGGTGCAGCTGACCTGGCGCACGACGGATGCCACCACCGTCTCGATCGACGGCATCGGCGACGTGCCGACAGTCGGGCGTGAAGACCGTGACGCCGACGGAGTCCACCACCTATCACCTGGTGGCGCGCGGCGATGGCGGAACGGCGGATGCCACGGCGCGCGTGACCGTGAATGCGCCACCGGCCGTGGCGGTGCCCACCACCACCATGAGCGCTGAAGAGGAGTTCAAGGCCAACGTGCAGGACATCTTCTTCGACTACGACACCTACGACATTCGCGGCGACGCGCAGGCCACGCTCTCGCGCGATGCCTCTTACCTGGTGAGCCATCCGAATATCAAGGTCGTGATCGGCGGCTACTGCGACGAGCGCGGCTCCAACGAGTACAACCTGGCGCTGGGCCAGAACCGCGCCGACGCAGCCAAGAACGCCCTGGTCACAGCGGGCGTCGCGGCCGACCGCATCCGCGTGATCAGCTACGGCAAGGAAAAGCCGTTCTGCACCGAGTCGACCGAGGAGTGCTGGCAGCAGAACCGCCGCGCCGGATTCACGCTGGACCGGTAAAACTTCAGTGGTCAGTGAACAGTGCTCAGTGGTCAGCATGAGCACACGAGTCGAACAGTGATCAGCTGTTCACTGACCACTGCTTTATAGGTGACTCATGCAGAAAGCACGCACATTTCGCAATCGTCTTTTCGCGGCGGGATTCTTCGCCATGCTGCTCCTCTTGTGCCCGAGCGGGCGCATGCCGCATCGAAAGAAATCATCGAGCTGCAGACTCAGGTGCAGCAGTTGCTGGACATGGTGCAGCGCCTGCAGTCCACGCTGGACACGCGCTTTGGCGTGCTGCAGAACCTGGCGCAGCAGACCGCCGACGACGCCAACCAGATGACATGCGGCGGTGAATGCGCTGCAGCAGAAGATCAACTGCGCAGAACGAAGCGATGAACGGCAAGCTGGACACCGTCTCCGGCCAGGTGCAGTCGCTGAACGACTCGGTGGACGAGCTGAAGTCGCGCATCGCCAAGCTGGACAAGTCGATTCAGGATCTGCAGACGCAGTTGCAGAATATCCAGAACCCGCCGCCCGCGGGCCGCTGCAGCCGGCTGCGGCTCCGGCAACGAACGGCGAAGCTCCGGCGGCCGCTCCCGGCCAGCGCGATTCCAGTGCCGCGAATCAGACGCCGCCGCTCAGGAGACCTTTCAGGCCGGAGTGCGCGACTACAACGCGGCAAAGTACGAGGTCGCGCAGGCGAATTTCAGGACGTGCTGCACTACTATCCGCTGGACGATCTGGCCGGGCACGGCGCAGTTCTACCTCGGCGAGATCGCCTACCAGCAGAACAAACTACCCGACGCCGTGAAGGCCTACAACGCCGTGCTCGAGGGCTTCACCGGCAACGCCAAGGCTCCGGCAGCGCAACTGCACAAAGGCATGGCTTTGCTGCAGATGAGCACGCAAGGACGCGGGGATTCACGAGCTGCGCTCGCTCATCCAGCGCCACCCGCAAACCCCCGAGGCGGCCCAGGCACGCACCAAGCTGAATGGGCTGGGAGCCAAGATTGCGGTAACTCGCTGAAGCCATTCCAGGGACGATGGCCGACATTGCGTCTGGTTCATGACAGCCTAAGCGAAGGTTAGAGCATTTCTGGAAATTGCGCAGACCGGGATTTTGTAGGTTTCCCACCCATTCCGCAGAAAAACGCGGAATGGATGGGGCACGGAAGTAAACAGTAATTCCGAAATTGCTCTAGCCGACTGGAGAGTTCCGAAGCTACGCAATCAAGCTCCGGCGCGGGTCACTCGATTTCCATGCGTTCAATCAAGCCTTGGCGAATGGTGTAAGCATGCCGCACCATGGTGTCGATCAGCACTTTGCCAGTCAGGTCGCGAACCACCTGATGGACATGGACAACGATCCGGCCGCTTTGATCCCGTTCCATGCGCATGGGTTCGACATGCGGATCGAGGATTCCCCACTGGCGAGTCCAGTACTCGCGCACTCCATCGTGCCCGTGCACGTATCCGCCTTCCATTCCATTGGGCCAAACAACATCCGGATGCATCAGCGCCAACACCGCATCGATGTTGCGCGCATTGAACTCGCGATACGCTGAGGTCAGAAGCTCCCGTTCATCGCTGCTCGGATCGCCGGTCATAGGCCCTCTTACTTGAGGGTGGCCATCAGCGCATCGAAGGCCTGACTTCGGCGGCCGTGTGACCGACTCCGGCAGCGTCGCCAGCGGCTCATCCACAACATTGAGCAGATCGATGAACGTCGGCTTCTCGGTGTTGATGTAGAAGACGCCGGTGAGGATCTCGTCGTTCTGCTGCGACTCCATCAGCGTGCGCACCGCGTTGGCCTTGTCGGTGGGGTCGTAGTCCTCGAGCAGCTTGCGCAGGCGCAGATTGGAGCCGTCGTGCATCTCCACCTCGTAGACCTGGCCGGAGTCGTAATCGACCTCGATCTCATCGAAGCTGGCCACAAAGCCGATTTCGTTGATCGGCTCGTCGTTCTCCTGCATGAACTTGTAGCTCTTGGTCGAGCCTTCGTGGTCGTTGAAGGTGACGCAGGGGCTGATCACGTCGAGCATCACCGTGCCCTTGTGGGCGATGGCGGCCTTGAGCATCGAGAGCAACTGCTTCTTGTCGCCGGAGAAGGAACGCGCCACAAAAGTCGCGCCCAACTGGATGGCCAGGGCGCAGGTGTCGATGGCGGGCAGATCGTTGACGACGCCGGTCTTCAGCTTGGAGCCCAGATCGGCGGTGGCGGAGAACTGGCCCTTCGTCAGGCCGTAGACGCCGTTGTCCTCGATGATGTAGATCATCGGCAGATTGCGGCGCATCAGGTGAACGAACTGGCCCATGCCGATCGAGGCGGTGTCGCCGTCGCCGGAGACGCCAATCGTCGTCATGGTGTGGTTGGCCAGGATGGCGCCGGTCGAGATGGCCGGCATGCGCCCATGCACGCTGTTGAAGCTGTGCGAGCGGCTCATGAAGTAGGCGGGGCTCTTCGACGAGCAGCCGATGCCGCTCATCTTCATCACGCGCTCCGGCTCGACGCCCATCTCGAACATGGCGTCGATGATGCGCTCGGAGATGGCGTTGTGGCCGCAGCCGGCGCAGAGCGTGCTCTTGCCGCCGCGATACTCAAGGACGGGAAGGCCGATGTGATTCACTTTGGGGGCTGGGGTAGCGGTTGCCATTTAGAGGCCCTCCTTGACTGCAAACTCTTCCGTGATGGAGTCGGCATCGATCGGCAATCCGTTGTAGTGAAGAATGCTGCGCAGCTTGGTCACCTGATCGGCGGGCAGATCGAGCTTGAGCAGGCTTGCCAACTGCGCGTCGCGATTCTGCTCGACAACGTAGACGCGCTCATGCGCGGCGACGAAGTCGTGAATCGCGTGGGCGAAGGGACAGGCGCGAATGCGCAGATAATCCGCTCCTGCCCGTAACGCTTCTTGATCTGGTCCAGGCTCTCGCGCAGCGCGCAATCCGTGGAGCCATAGGCCAGGAAGCCGATCTTCGAGCCGGCGTCGCGGACGACGACCGGAGCGGGAACCAGCTCCCGCGCCTTCTCGAACTTCAGCGCCAGCCTCTCCATCAGGGCCTGGTACTCATCCGGCTCTCTCGGTGTAGGCAGCCGCGTCGTTGTGTCCCGAGCCGCGCGTGAAGTAGGCGGCCTTGGGGTGCAGCGTTCCGGGCAGCGTGCGCCAGCCGATGGCGTCGCCGTCCACGTTGCGGTAGCGGGCAAACCCGCCCAGCCGGTTCAGATCGTCGGCGGTCAGCACCTTGCCGCGGTCGAGCGGCTTCTCGGGATAGTCGAAAGGCTCCGACATCCAGTTGTTCATGCCCAGGTCGAGATCGGTGAGGACAAAGACCGGCGTCTGCATCCGCTCGGCCAGATCGAAGGCGGCCTGCGTGAACTCGAAGCACTCCTTCACCGAACCGGGCAGCAGAAGCGGGTGCTTCGTATCGCCGTGCGAGAGAAAGGCCGCCGAGAGCAGATCGGCCTGCTGGGTGCGCGTCGGCATGCCCGTCGAAGGCCCGGTGCGCTGCACGATGATCAGGACGCCGGGAATCTCGGCATAGTAGCCCAGGCCGGAAAACTCGGCCATCAGCGAGATGCCAGGGCCGGAGGTCGAGGTCATCGAGCGAGCGCCAGCCCAGCCCGCGCCGAGCACCATGCCGATGGCGGCCAGCTCGTCCTCGGCCTGCACCACGGCAAAGGTTGCCTTGCCTTCCGGGGTGACGCGCAGCTTCTTGAGCAGGTCGGTCGTTGCCTCGACCACCGAGGTCGAAGGCGTGATCGGATACCACGCAACCACCGTGACGCCGGCAAACACCGCGCCCATGCCGCAGGCCGCGTTGCCGTCGATGATGATCTTGCCGGCCGTCTCGTTCATCTGCTCGATGAAGTACGGGTCCTGCTTGGTCAGATTCTCCTGGGCATAGTCGAAGCCCGCCTTCACCGCGCCGAAGTTCAGATCGAAGACCTTCTGCTTCTTGGCGAACTGCCTGCGCAGCGCCGCTCTCCACCACGCCAAGATCGATCGCCAGCAACTGCGCCACCACGCCCACGTAGACCATGTTCTTGACCAGCTTGCGCAGCTTGGCCTCGGGACAGATGGCGGCCGTGATCTTGTCGAAGGGAACCGGATAGAAGATGCACGTCGTCGCGGTCTGATCGAGACTCAGAGTCTTGTTCAGGCCCTCTTCGTAGATGGCGACGCCGCCGGCGGGCAAGGCCTTCACGTCGGCCACAGCGGTCTCGGGATTCAGCGCCACCAGAATTTCGGAGTCGCGCTTGCGCGCAACATAGCCGTGCTTGCTGGCGCGGATCATGTACCAGGTGGGTAGTCCGGCGATGTTTGAGGGGAAGAGGTTCTTTCCGCTGACGGGAACGCCCATTCCGAAGATGCCTTTCAACAGAACGCTATTGGCGGATTGCGAGCCGGAGCCGTTCACCGTGGCTACGTTGATGCTGAAATCGTTGATAACGCGCTGCTGCGTGCTCAGTGCACCCTAGCTTGACCGAGGGCAAGGTCTCCTGTCGCCATTTGGCGGGATTCCCTTCCTGTTCATTGTGGAGTGAGTTTGTCTCTCGCTCTAGTGTGATTATAGTCACATTTCGATGCCCGCGTTGTTGCTCAACGGCCGAAGGTAACTGCCTTGAGTCCCAAAACATGGGACAAAACAAAGTGAGATCGGAATGGCCAATTCCGCGCCGAGCGAACTTGAACTGATTCAAAGTTTTGCCAGACCCGCTGCCGCCAGATGCGCCGAGTCGCGATTCCAGCGCACGAGCAACGTTGCCGCGATCACGATCAGCGCCGCGAGAAGGCCGATCCACAGGCCGTAGATGCCCCAATGGAACGCGAAGCAAAGCGTTAACCCAAGCGGCAGGCCCAACACCCAATAACCCACCAGATTGGCCAGCATGGGAACCCGCGTCTCGCCAAGCCCGCGCAGCGCTCCGGTAGAGACGGTCTGGATGCCGTCGAAGATCTCGAAGGCCGCCACCACCCACAGCAAGCCTCATCCCCACCGCCATCACCTCAGGGTCGCAGCGTATAAAGAGCGATCAGCGGCCCCGGAGCGATCACCAAGACGACTGCCGCCAGCAGCATAAAGACCGTGCCCAAGCCCAGGGCGAGCCATCCTGCGCGGCGGGCGCGGCCTCGTCCCCCGCGCCCACGGCGTGGCCCACGCTGACCGCCGCAGCGGCCGAAACACCCAGCGGAACCATGTAGGTGAGGCTGGCGTAGTTGAGGACGATCTGGTGGGTTGCCAGCGCCACCGGCGTCAGCCATCCGGCGGAGAGCGTCGCCAGATTCCATGCGCCCACTTCAAGCAGGATCTGGCCCGCGGCCGGAGCGCCCAGCTTCATCAAGCGCCTTAGCCGGTCCAGACTGGGTGCGGCCCAGCGGCGAAAGAGCGGATGGCCGCGCTTGCGCTCGTAACGCCAGGCAAAGCCCATCAGCGCCGCCGCCATGAAGATGCGCGACAGGACGCGTCGAGATCGCCGAGCCATTGACGCCCATCGCCGGCATTCCCAGCTTGCCGTAGATCAGCACCCAGTTGCCAAACCAGTTCAGCAGGTTGGCCACGACGTAGGTGAAGGTGATGACGCGCACATCGCCCACGCCTTGCAGATAGCGGCGCGTGCCGCCGTAGAGCAGCAGCGGCAGCGTTCCCCAGTTGAGAATGCGCAGGTAAGCGGCGGCCGGCGCGGCCACTGCCGGATTGATGCCGAAGTGCGCAAAGCCGAAGCTCGCCAGGAAGATCAGCAGCATCAACGGCGGCGCGGCGAGGCACGCAAGGTAGACGCCCTGAGCCAGCCAGCGATGGCATTCGTCGTGGTCCCGGCGCCCGTAGGCCTGCGCCACCAGCGTGTCCAGCCCCAGCAGGAGCCCGATGCCAAAGAGCGCCGGCGTATTGCAGACGGCGTTTCCCAGAGCCACCGCGCCGATCGCCGCCGGGCCGAGCTTGCCCACCATGATGGTGTCTACGATGCCCTCGGCCATCCAGCCCAGTTCGCTCAAAACCACTGGAACGGCCAGAGTGACCAGCGCAGCCAACTCCTGTTTCCACTGTGAGATTGACGCGCCGCGGGCCATTTCACCACTCTACAGGGGAGCCATCGACCCAGCCAACCTGGAAGGGATATTCAGCAGACCAACCGGGAGAGCAAGGGCTGGGCTACCACTGGGCCCAATCGCCCGCGCCGAGAACCCAGGCGGCCAGCAGGAGGTTGCTGATGGCGTGCGCCACCACAGCATCGCCGATGCGGCCTCTCCAGCGAAGCACGGCGGCGTACGCGAGGCCGGCCAAAGTGCCGAGGATCAAGTGGCCCCAATCTCCCAGGTTTTGCATATGCATCATGCCAAAGGCGACCGACGAAAAAACCACAGGAAGAACCGTCAGGCGGGAAAAGGAAACCTGGTCAAACTCCCGGCTGATGAACCGGCGCGCCAGATAGCCGCGAAAGGCAAGCTCCTCGGCGATGGGAACCGTAACGATGGCGGCGACGACGCGAATGGAAATCCAGGCCCAGCGGGCAGAGGGAGAGAGCGCGGCCAGCGCAGGGCCCAACGGACTCGCTGTATGCCGATGCATCCACCACGACGGCGCGATCCAAGCCAGAAAAACCGCTGCGCCGGCCAGAGGCGCCAGCCAGCCGAAACGCCAGTTGAGCTTCTTCAACTCCTCCCGGAAATACCAAAGCGAGATCACTGCCACAACAAAACGCAACGGGTAGAGCCATTCGAAGTATCCAGAGGCCGCCTTGGAGACAAACGACGCGGCCAGTATGGCAAGAAACGGGATCAGATAAGCGCGGATCTCAGGGGACTCCCCGCCATCATGGTTCAAATGCTCCGCTACATTCTCGACCGCTATCGATCCGCCGGTCTCCGAGTGACCGGCCGAGCACAAGACCGGAGATGGCTCGTTTCGCACCCAGGAGAGCTTCTGAGTAGCTAGAAAGAAGGTCAGTGCGACAATGATGAACGCAATCCAGCCAGTTTGAGAGTGAATGCCGACCATGGCAACTTCGGGACTGACTGCGTCGCCAATGATCACCAGAACACTTAGCCGGACGATGTTCATCAGCCAAATGCACGCCATTGCCGCGGGGACAAGCAGAAGCGCTTGAGGAAAGCGGCACTCTTTCCTGAAGTACCAAAGCCAGACGGCAGTGAAGACCCCGACCATCGCGAGTCCTTCAGCGCCCGAGCAGGCGGGTAGAACCTCGACCGAAAAACGGGGAGTCGCAAGAACAAAAGTCGCCGGATTGGCGACGAAACCGGGCCATGCGAAGCGAAGGACAAACTCAAGCGAGCTGAAAGTGAGAACCTGCAGGAAGTGGGCTGGGGCAGTGCTGGATGCCTCATACAACGACTTGATCGGGACGCTCAAAGCCCAGGCAGATATTCCTGCAACAGACGCATACAACCACAATGGACTGGTAGTACGCAGCATCCTTACCCAGGTACGAGCAGGGAGACAGGCCAATAGGAGCAGTGGAAGCCGCAACAGAAGAAACGGGGAATCCGCGATAGCGGAGGCATGGGAGGATAGAAAGCCGGTCTCTGGAAGTGTGGACCAAACACGAAAGAAAATCCCAGCGGAGATGCAGAGAAGGTAACCCGCGAATGACAAGGACCCGAACGGAATATCTTCGCGGTCAGCCTTCAGCCGGGAGCGTCCCAAGGCCAGAAATACGCCTAATCCAACGGTTGTGATGGGAAGCAGATGGGAATGTAGAACCGGTCCAATTCTGAGTTCCGCAACCAACACACCTTCAGCTACAACAAAGGCGACCAATAGATATAGTCGCCCAAGAAGATGTCGAGGAATTGTAAAAAAAGACGTTGACTGGGGACAGCCTCCCCCAGTCGAGCCAGGATGGGTGTTCATTGCCGGCCTTTTGGTTTAGCCGGTTATTTCTTACGCCGAACGCGCAGAACCGCGATTGTCCCTGCAAGCAGAGTGAGGCCACCGATCGCAACGCTGGGATCCACCTCGGGGACGTGGCCGTGTCTGAAGGCCAGTCCGTAGGCAGCAGAACATGTGCCAAGCGCAAGGCCTAGCATCACGATTGAATATTTCAGTAGATTCTTTGTCACGTACGAATCCTTTCTGATGGTTGTCCAACTGAGCCGGAGTCGTCGAAGATCTTTAAGCCCTGATCAAGCAGCCCGGTGTAATCCCGTTTGCCTTCTACGATTCAAACTCAATCTTGCCGGTTCTTGTCCTGACTCATGCCTGCAGTCAGTAACAATTTGGCCAGCTCCTGGGACTTCTTCCAATTCGTCTACCAGCTGGAAAGTCCCAGCAAACAAAAAAACGGAAGACAATAAATTGCAGGTCCCCTTAAGCAAAAGCCTAACACGATAATGGCGGATCCGAGCGCTTGCACTAAAAGAAACTTAGTAACCAACTCCTTGGGTACCTAGCAGTTAGCTCCATTCTGGCCTGATGAGGCAAAGACGGCAGAGGCCAGATTTCTTCGAGGGCGGCAAGGACCGAGAGTCTTCGCAGGGTCGGGGGGCGGGAGGCGCCCCCTTTGAAAATCCTCTGTACCCTCAGTCCACCGCAGGACGCTGTTGCACTTTTTTGGTGATAATGGTCAGCTTGGCGGGGGTCAATTCCGGTCCATCCCAGCCTTCCTTTACCGCCTCGATCCGAATTTCGCCAGGCTTCCTGGTGGACTGCACAATCACTTGCGCCAGACCGTTGAAGAGCGACCGCTTCGGCTCCTTGTCGCTCTCCTGGCAGTTCGGATCGCCGTTGCCGACGCCGATCAGCACGCCATCGCCGGAAACCTTGAAACCAATGAGGTTAGCAGCGGTTGGAACCTGTCTGCCCTCTTTATCCAGGGCTTCAACCTTCAGAATCGCCACGTCCTCGCCGTCGGCATCGATCTCGGTGCGGTCGGCGGTGAGCCGGATCGCCACGGTCGGGCCGGTCGTCTCTCGTTTCTCGGCCAATACAACCTTGCCGCCTTTCGTTCCCCGCGCCTCGATCACGCCGGGCTCGTACTTCACCTTCCACTCGACGTGCCCCAGTTGCGGAACCTTCTGCTTGCCCTGGCTCTTGCCGTTCAGCGAGCAGCTCGACCTCGTCGAGGTTCGAGTGCACCCAGACCGGGATCTCCTCGCCTTCCTTGCCCCCGAAGTTCCAGTGCGGAAACAGATGCAGAACCGGCTCGTCGCCCCACCAGGCCTTGTAGTAGAAGAAACTATCCTTCGGAAAACCGCACATATCCACAATGCCGAACTGCGAGTTGATCGAAGGCCAGCCGTAAGGCGTTGGCTCGCCGCGATAGTCGAAGCCGGTCCAGGCAAAGCCGCCCGCCTGCCAATCGCGAGTCGCGTAGAACTTCCACCACTCCTCGGCCTGTTCTCCCCATCCGGGGTTATTCACGTCGTAGGCGCTCACCGTGTTGCGCAGCGGGTCGGTCGAATAGACGCCGCGCGTGGAGACGGCGCTGGCCGTCTCCGAGCCGTAGATCGGCCGCTTCGGATGCTCCTTGTGATAGCCGTCGGGGCGATTCAGACCGTAGTTGAAGCCGATGATGTCGAATGCATCGGAGACGCCCTTCTCGTTGTCGCCATTGACCGCAGCCGAAACGACGCGCGTGGGGTCGAGTTCGTGGCAGCGCCGCACCATCGTCGCCGCAATCTTCGCGCCCTCCTCGGCCATCGAGTCCTGCAACTGCCACTCCTCGTTGCCGATCGACCAGAGAATGATGGACGGCGAGTTGCGGTAGCGCTTGATCATCGTCTCCAGTTGCGCCATGCCTTCGGGGCTGGAACTCATCTGCCGCGTCTCGCACATCATCATCATGCCCATGCGGTCGCATGCCTCAACCCACTCCGGAGTAGGCATGTTGTGCGAGGTGCGCACCGCATTCGAGCCCATCTCGCGCAGCACTCCCAGCCGGAAAGCCTGCAGCCGGTCGGGCAAGGCCGCGCCCACGCCGGCGTGATCCTGATGGTTGCATGTGCCCTGAATCTTGAGCGGCTTGCCGTTGAGGAAGAAGCCCTTCTCCGCGTTGAAGACGACCGTGCGGACGCCAAAGCTGACCCGCTCGGCGTCGCGCGCCTTGCCGCCGGCCTCGACGGTCACGATGGCGGAGTAGAGATTTGGCTTATCCACCGACCAAAGCGCCGGATTGGCCAGTCTTGCCGTTGCCGTGAACTCTTCCTGGCCATCAACTGGGATCGACCGCTCGGGCGACTCAGCGGTAGCCACGGTCTTGCCAGCCGCATCGAGAATCTTCCAGGTGACCCTCGCTCTTTCGCTTGATTTGCCTTCATTGGCGACTACCGTGCCCAGGGTAAGCGTGGCTGCGTCTTTGCCGAGCGACGTTCGCACTGTGCTCTCCCACCGGCCAAGATGCACCGCATCGGTCTTGGTGAGCCACATATGGCGGTAGATGCCCGCGCCCTCATAGAACCAGCCGTCGCCAAAGCTGGCATCCACGCGGGCTACGATATAGTTCTTCTTGCCATACTCCAGGAAGTCAGTCAGATCGAAGCGGAAGGGCGCATAGCCGTTGTTGTTGCGGCCAATGAAGCATCCATTCACGAAGACCAGCACGTCGCGAAAAGCGCCGTCGAACTCAACCGAGATGCGCCGGCCCAGATCGCTGGCCGGAATCTCGAACTCGCGGCGATACCAGCCCACGCTGGTCTCCGGGTAACGGCGGCCAATTGGTTTGAAGCCGTGCGATTTCTGCTCTTCGTCATGCACGAAGGGCAGCTCGACGGCCCAGTCGTGAGGCAGGTTCTGCGCGCGCCACTTCGAGTCGTCGAACTTGGCTTTTGCAAAGGCGAACTCGCCGGTCTTGGCAAAGTCGCCTTGACCGAAGCCGAAGCCGAGATCGCGCGCCGGGTCCGATCCGTGGCCAAACTGGAACTTCCAGCCGAAGTCGAAGAGCAGTTGCTCGCGCGGCGCGATTGCCGCCAAAGCCTCGGCCGAAGCCGGCCCCGCCATCATGGCCGCAGATCGGGCCCAGGCCGAACGGGTTACTAGCGAAGCGGCTGAGAGTGCCAACCCGGAGCGGAGCAGGTCGCGACGAGAGATTTTTGGCATGACGATCACCTCTTTGTGACAATTCCCCACCTCAGACGACGGCAGAGCCTGTTGTGGTGAGCAAAGCGAAACTATATATCAGGCGGCGGGATTATGTAAACGATTTCAAGAAGATGCGCAAGGCTGCTGCACTTCAAAAGCTCCGATTTCGCTTCATCCGGCGGACGTGCTGTATGGTGAGGATGACCGGCCTCCGCTATGCCAATTGCGCCCGCCATCGGAGCCGCGCCTCACCTCACGCAAGAGGTTTCAAGCTGATGCGCCTCCACCGTACCGCTTCTTTGATTCTTTTGCTTTGCCTCTCCGCCGAAGCCGCGATCGCGACCGAGGGCACCGCCGCGCTCGACACCTCTGTCCCGCCGATGCGCGCTCTCATCGAGCGCTTCACAGCCGACCAGACCACCCTCGACAGCGTTTACACCGACCCGCTCTCCCCGGCAACGCGCGCGCGCAAATCCGCCTTTTATCGCGACAACCGCGCACTGCTCGGCAAGATTGACTTCGCCGCTCTCGACCAGGAGGGCAAGGCCGATTACCTCTCCTTCGCCAATCTGCTCACCGTCGACGAACACCAGTTGGCCCTCGACGAACGCGAGTGGAAGGAGGTTGCGCCGCTGTTCCCTTCGCCTCCACAATCTTTGCCATCGAAGACGAGAAGCGGCTCATGCAACGCCCTGACCCGCAAAAAGCCGCGGCCCAGTTGAGCGAACTGACCAAAGCCATCGCCGCGAGCCGCAAGGATCTCGAAGCCAAGGTCAAGGACGCATCGCCTGCCCAACGTGTCGTCGCCTACCGCGCCGCGGGCGATCTCGACCTGCTTGCCGGCCAAATGCAACACTGGTTTGACTTCTGGAACGGCTACGATCCTGCCTTCACTTGGTGGGCCGCGCAGCCCTTCAAAGTGGCCTACGCCGCACTCAAGGATCAGTCGGCATTTCTTCGCGAAAAGCTCGCCGGCATCGCGCCGGACGACAAGAACACCGTCATCGGCACACCCATCGGCCGCGAAGCGCTGCTCGCCCAGCTCAACGATGCGATGATTCCCTACTCGCCCGAGGAGCTGATCGCAATGGCCAAGACGCAGCTCGCATGGTGCCAGCAGGAGATGATCAAAGCCAGCCGCGAGATGGGTTACGGCGACGACTGGCACAAGGCGATGGAGGCAGTCAAAAACTCCTACGTCGAACCCGGCAAGCAGCCCGAGCTGATTCGTTCGCTGGCTCTTGAAGGTGAGCAATTCGCCGAAGACCACGGCCTGGTCACCGTGCCGCCGCTCGCCAAAGAGACCTGGCGCATGGAGATGATGTCGCCCGAGCGCCAGCTTGTCAGCCCCTTCTTCCTCGGCGGCGACACGATCCTCGTCAGCTATCCCACCGACACGATGACCTATGACCAGCGCATGATGAGCATGAGGGGCAACAATCCCGCCTTCTCGCACGCGACGGTTTTTCATGAACTGATTCCCGGCCACTGGCTGCAGCAGTTCATGAGCGCACGCTACAGGCCTTATCGGCAGGCCTTCAGCTCGGGCTTCTGGATCGAGGGCAACGCCTTTTATTGGGAGCAGGTCTACTGGGATCTCGGCTTCAATCGCACGCCGGAGCAGCGAATCGGCGCGCTCTTCTGGCGCATGCACCGCTGCGCTCGCGTCATCTTTTCGCTCAGCTTCCATCTCGGCACGATGACGCCGCAGCAGGCCATCGACTTTCTGGTCAGCGAAGTGGGCCACGAGCGCGACAACGCGACCGCCGAAGTCCGCCGCTCGATCGACGGCGAATACGACCCGCTCTACCAGTGCGCATACATGCTCGGAGCGCTGGAGTTTCGCGCACTGAGCCATGAGCTTGTGGACTCGGGAAAGATGACCGCTCGCCAGTACAACGACGCAATTCTCACGGAGAACATGATGCCGGTTCCGGTGTTGCGCGCGTTGCTGACCGGCGAGAAGCTCACCGCCGACTGGAAGCCGAAGTGGCGTTTTCTGGATGAAGTGAAATAGGCGCTGAACGGCGCATAGAGCGCAGGTCTTATGGCATTTTGGCGGATTTAGCCCAAAAAGCATGCTAATATGATCTGCAAGGTTGCGGGAGCAATTGCGGATTAGCGCGTGCGACGATGTCCGCACGACAGCCGGTCTGGAGACCGGTGCTACACTGACGCAAATACCGGATCGGACGCTTTACGGTACTAGGGAAGCGGATAGAAGCTCTGAATCCAGTTTTGGAGGAGCGCGGGGAAGCAGCCTAGGACGACAACTGCTGCCGCGATGAAGAGCAGCACGGCCATGGTGACGGGATGGGCCTTGATGGGCGTCTCGTCGATGGCGGGCATGACGTAGGCCCGCTTGAGGACTTGCAGGTAGTAATAGAGCGAGACCGCGCTCATGGCGACTGCCAGCGCAACCAAAGCAAACGGAACCGGCCCGGCGGAGACGCCTAAGACTGCGGCGAAGAGATTGAACTTGGCCCAGAAGCCGACGAGAGGCGGAATTCCGGCGAGCGAGAGGAAGAGGACCAGCAGCACTGCGGCGAGAAGCGGATTGCGCTTGTGCAGGCCAAGGAAGGAGTCGAGGCGGTCGCTGCCGGTGGCGCGTTCGACGACGGAGACTACGCCGAATGCGCCGATGGTGGTGAGGCCGTAGGTGAGGATGTAGTAGAGGACGGCGTTGCTGACTGGCGAAGACGTATTTCCAGTGATGAGAGAAGCGACTCAAACGCGTCTCCCTGCTGCCGCTGTAGGCGCTGTGCAGTGCTAATGCCTAAGCAGGATGTAACCCGCGTGAGCGATGGCCGAGTAAGCAAGCAATCGGCGGACGCTCATCTGCGCCAAGGCCGCAAGATTGCCGACGACCATCGATGACGCGGCAACCACCAGGAGAATCCGCGCCATACGTTGCCAAGTCTGGTCATACTGTCGCATCGAGGTATAAGCTCACAACCAGCTTCGCCTGTTGCATCGACGCAACATGAATGTCGACATCCAGCTGATGCACAGTGAGCAGCAGCGCAAAACTCGCAACTTTGGAGACAGAAGCGATGAATGCCGCCGCTGGAGCAGGCGCACCCTCATAGGTATCGGGTGCCCACAGATGAAATGGCACCGCTGCCACCTTGAAACCCAGCCCGCAACAACCAGAATCCATGCCACATAGAACAGCGGACTCGGCCCTGACTCAGCAATTGCATATTGAATCTCGGAAAGATTCGTGCTTCCGGTCAGTCCATAAAGATAGCTGAAGCCAAACAGCAGAAATGCCGCCGACATTCCGCCGAATAAGATAATACTTCAGCGCAGCCTCGGCGCTCTTGCCGGAACTCTTGGCAAATGCAGTCATGATGTAGAGGCCGAGGCTCAGCAATTCCAAGCCCACGAAGATCACCAGCAGATCCTGCGCACCGGCAACCAGCAAGTCCGCCCGAAGCCGCCATCAAGCACCACGGCAACAAACTCACCTACATGCCGAGTAAAATCCGAATCGATCAAGCAGCAGAAGTGTCAGCGCCGTCAGTATCAGAATTCCGGTTTGTGCTACCGCGATGTATGTCACCGTGCTGAGCAAGTAATCGAACCGACGGCATCGAACCTGAAGTCAACGATCGCCTCTGAAACTGCAACGCCCACAGCGCCGCGCCGCAGCCAGCCACGCCGAGCAGCGCCGCCACGGCCACGCGCACTTTCAGCGCGGCCTTGCGCAGGAAGCCGAGGTCGACGATCAGCACGATGAGTGCCGCGACTTCGAGCGCTGTTTCGGGGAGGGTCACGCGGAAGAGGTCTGCGTAGTTCATTGCACACCTCCTGCTAGCAGCGCTTTGACGGCTGGCTCAATGGTGTCGAGCAGAATTTTGGGGTAGAGGCCTACGGCCAGGCTGACGCCGGTCAAGAGCGCTACGCCGGTTACCTCGGGCCATGTGATGGGCTCGAACTTGGGCCAGCCGGTGCGCGGATGTTCGTCGGGCGTGGGAAGCGCATCGGCGAAGAATGCCTTTTGCAGGGCGCGCCATGTATAAGCCACGCCGACGACGATGCCGACACCGGCCACCATCGTCCACCATGGTTTGGCCATCCACGCGCCGATGAGCACCTGCAACTCGGCTACAAAACCGGAGAAGCCGGGCAGGCCCATCGAAGCCATTCCGGCGACGGCAAAGGCTCCCGCGGCGAACGGCAGGCGCTTGGAGAGATGCATGGTTTCGAGTTCGGCCAACTGGCGCGTATGTGTGCGGTCGTAGACGATGCGGCCGACGATGGCGAAGAGCAGTCCGGCGATGATGCCGTGCGAGAACATCTGCAAGACTGCGCCGGTCATTCCGATCTGGTTGAGCGTCATCAGGCCGAGCAGCACAAAGCCCATGTGGCTGACGCTCGAGTAGCCGATGACGAATTTGAAGTCGGTCTGCGCCAGGGCGACGAGCGCGCCATAGACGATGCCGATGACGGCGAGCAGAGCAAAGACATCGCGCCACGAGCCGATGCCGATGAACGAGAATCCCCACGGGTCGAGACCATGCGGAAAGAGCGCCAATGCCGACGCGCAGGCAGCCGTAAGCGCCGAGTTTCATGACGACGCCGGCGAGAAGCATCGAAGCCGCGGTTGGCGCGGCGACGTGGCCGGTGGGCGCCCAGGTGTGGAAGGGCCACATGCCGGCGAGAATTGCAAAACCGACGAAGACCAGCGGGAAGCACCACATTTGGAAACTCACCGGAAGGCCGGCGTGGGCGAGTGCGTCGAGGGTTGTGGAATGGCTGCCCGCCGTCGCGTAGGCCGCGAGCAAGCCGATGAGCACCATTGCCGAGCCGGCGAAGGAGTAGATGGCCAGCTTCATGGCGGCGTATTCGCGGCGCGTCGAGCCCCAGATGGCGATGAGGAAGTACTTGGGTACGATGGCGATTTCGTAAAAGACGAAAAGCAAGAAGAGATCGAAGCTGAGAAAGACTCCGTAGACTCCGCCGATCAATGCGAGGAAGAAGGCGAAGAACTCGTTGGTGCGCAGCTCGATATTCCAACTGAAGAGGACACCGGCGACCGCGGCCAGGCCGGTGAGCAGAACGAGTACGCGGCTGATGCCGTCGGCTGCGAGCAGGAAGTGAATGCCCATCGACGGAACCCAGGGCAAGTCGACGAAGGTTACTCTTCCCTGCCCCATGCCGCTGACGAAACCCGCGACGGCAACAGCCAACCCGGCCACGGCTACGGCCAGCGCCAGCCAGCGCGCGAGCGCGGCACGACCCTTGGGCAGCAGCGCTTCGGCGAGCGCTCCGGCAAACGAGAGATAGATTGCGAAGGCCAACATCAAAATCTCCAGTGAGCCAAGAGGTTGAGGACCGTGGGATTGATGCCATCAATGATAAGTGAAGGCACAAGGCCCACGAGGAACATCAGACCGATAACCGGAACCAGCGCCATTCGTTCGTTGTGGTGCAGGTCGGGGAAGTTTTCGCAGTGATTGGCTACCGGCCCCCAGAAGACTTTCTGAATCACGGTCAGAATCACGGCGGCGGTGACCAGCAGGCCGAGGACGGAGACCGTCGCCGCGACCCACGAGAGCGAAAAGACTCCGCGGAAGATGAGGAACTCGCCGACAAAGCCGTTGAGCCCCGGCAGGCCGAGCGAGGAGAAGAGCGCAATGCCCATGAGGCCGGCGAGTACTGGCGCGGGCTTGCGCAGGCCGCCGAATTGGTCGATGCCGCGATGGCCGCCGGTGCGCTGCTGCATCATGGCCACAAACCAGAAGAGCGCCGCCGCCGTGATGCCGTGGTTGAACATTTGCAGGATGACGCCGTTGAGCGCGAAGGCCTGACTGGCTTGCGATGCTGCCCCGGCGGCGGGAACGGCCAGCGCAAAGATCGCCAGCAAACAATATCCAAGATGGTTCACCGACGAGTATGCGAAGACGCGCTTCAGGTCTTTTTGCGCGGCGGCGGCCCAGGCTCCCATGACGACAGTGGCTACGGCCAGCACCAGCAGCGGCGTGCGCATTGCGAGATTTGATGGCCGAAGATTGGAATCGCGATGCGCAGCAGGCCATAGACGCCCATCTTCGACATCGCGCCGGTCAGCAGCATGGTCACCGGCGAAGGCGCTTCAGCGTAAGCAGCGGGCAGCCAGGTGTGGAAGGGAATCATCGGCACCTTGACCGCAAAACCGGCCAGAACGCCGATGGCCAGCCAGAGCATCACAGGTCCCGAGACCAGCCGGCCTAGTTCGCCGGTTGAAGCCAACTGCGTCAAATAGTCGAAGTCCATGCTTCTTGCGTAGCCGAAGAGCGGACTCTTGGTTGCGAAAAAAAGTCCTAGAAACGAGACCAGAAGAGCTACAGAGCCGGCCATGGTGTAAACGAAAAACTGCGTCGCCGCCGGGCCGCGCCGCGCTCCGCCCCACAGCTTGATGAGGAAGAAGGCGGGAATCAGGCTCAGTTCCCAAAACAAAAACCAGTGAAAGAAATTCAGCGCGGTGAAGGAGCCGAAGAGGCCGGACTCCAGCAGCAGCACGAGGCCAAAGTAAAGCCCTGGATTGTGATGAACGCGATTGGCGGCATCGACCGACATCAGCGTGACGATGGCCGAGAGCACGAGCATCAGCGCGCCAAGCCCATCGACGCCGAGGTGATATTCGATGCCCAGCGACGGCGCCCACGCGTGCTGCTCGATCAATCCATAGCCGCCGATCACAGGCCCTCTGGTCCATTCGGCCCAGACCGCAAGCGCCAGCGCCAAACTGGCAAGCGTAACAATCAGAGCTACGGCGCGCGCATGCTTGCCGGCGATGACCGCAACGGCGGCGCCTGCGAGAGGCAGCACGGTCAGGAGCGTCAATATCGGAAATCCGTGCATGAATTCGTTCATGGCCGGCTGCTCCAGATCAGGATTACGGCGAGAGCAACCACTGCAAGCGCCAGAATTCTCAGGTAAGTTTGCACGCGGCCGGACTGCACGCGCGCCAGCAGGCCTCCGCCCACGTTCAACTCTTCGCAGCCTTTGTCGAAGCCGCCGTCGACGACGTTCGTGTCGAGGAAGCGATTCAGTTGCGCCCACAGAGCGAAGGTCCACGCCGCCCAGGCCACCGCGCCGCCCCAGACTCGGCGGTCGAGCCAATCGGAGACGCGCGCCCACCAGTGATAGAAGGCGATGACCGTCACCGCGTAGAGTTCATCAAGATAGAGCCGGTCGCGCAGTCAGCCCCAGACGAGAGGCGAGGCCGCTCCAGCGCGTCGGGTTCTTCCGGGCCAGGCGATTGATTTCCGTAAAGCCGCCACGCCAGACCGAGGCCAAGGAAGACCACCAGCGACGAGGTCGCCATCAGCGTCAACAGCCCCGGCTCGGCAAAGCCATGCAGATCGAAGCTCGCCGCGCGGCCATCGAGAAATGCTCGGAACCAAGGCCAGGCGGGGGTTCCAATCGCGCCGAGCGCGATAGCGAAGAAGGCAAGAATCGCCAGCGGCACGGTCATCACTCTTGGACTCTCATGCGCTGGCTTGCCGCCCCGCCACGCGCCGAAGAAGACGTACGACACCTGCCGCGTCATGTAAAAGGCCGTCAGCAGCGCGCCAAAGACGAGCATGTAGAACGGCGTCTTGGCGACGCTCCAGTGTTGCGCCGCTTCGAGAATTCCGTCCTTGCTCCAGAAGCCGGAGAAGAAGAGCGGAAAGCCGCAGAGCGCGAGCATGCCGATGCCGTAGGTCGCGAAGGTCAACGGCATGTCGGACCTGAGCCCGCCCATGCGGCGGATGTCCTGCTCGTCGTGGCAGCCATGAATTACCGAGCCCGCGCCGAGGAAGAGAAGCGCCTTGAAGAATGCGTGCGTGATGAGATGAAACATGCCAACCGCGACGCCGCCGAGCCCGAGGCCGGCCATCATGTAGCCGAGTTGCGAGACGGTCGAGTAAGCGAGAATGCGCTTGATGTCGTTCTGCGCGACGGCGATCAACGCGGCGAAGACGGCCGTGAATGCGCCGACCCAGGTGATGACTGTGAGAGCGGTCGTCGTGCCGCCGGGAAGAATGCCGGCCTGCATCAGCGGATAGACTCGCGCGACGAGATAGACGCCAGCGGCCACCATCGTTGCGGCGTGAATCAGCGCGGAGACCGGCGTGGGGCCTTCCATCGCATCGGGCAGCCAGACGTGCAGCGGAAACTGGCCGCTCTTGCCGACGGCTCCGGCAAAGATCAGCAGGCCGATTGCGCCTGCGGCACTGAGCCCGAGGCCTGCGTGTTGGCTGAGGAGGCCGGCCAATGCAGCCGGCTCAATCGCTCCGCCGCCGCCTTTGTAGAGAACCAGCGTTCCGGTTTGCGCAAAAAGCCAGACGATGCCGAGAAGAAAGAAGACATCGCCGATGCGTGTGGTGAGGAAGGCTTTTTTTGCCGCCGCAGCCGCCGCGGGTTTCTTGTACCAGAAACCGATCAGCAAATAAGAGGTGAGTCCGACGATCTCCCAGCACATGAAGAGCAGCAGCAGGCTGTTCGAGATCACCACGCCCAGCATCGCTCCGGCAAAGAGCGAGAGGAAACAAAAGAAGCGCGTGAAATTCTCATCGTGCTTCATGTAGCCGGTGGAGTAGATGAAGATCAGCAGGCCGACAAAGCTGACCATCACCAGCATCACCGCCGAGAGCGGATCGAGAATCCAGCCGAGATCGACTGAGCCCGGCCGACCTCGAACCATGTGGAATAAGTGCTTCACGATTGCAAGCCGGGGTGCGTCAATCGCTCAGCGCAAAGGCAACCAGCGAATAGAAGAAAGGAAAAGCTCAGTGAGCCGATCGCCAGTGTAGCCGCGGTCTTGCGGCGCTCCTGCTTCATCAGACGCGATCGCGCCCGCAGCAAGCATGGGAACCGCAGGAACGAGGATCAGCGTCTCCGCGATGAACGTAGCGCTGGTGAGCGCAACTGCGACCTGAGCTTGATCTTGCATCTGCCGGCTTACCCTTTCATCCTGTTCATTTGGTCGAGGTCCGTGGTCTTGGCGTGGCGATGGATCTGAATCACCAGCCCCAGGCCAACCGCCGCCTCGGCTGCCGCAACGGCAATCGAGAAGATGGCAAACATCATGCCCGTCAGCGCCTCGGGATGCGGCCCGTAGCGCCAGAAGGCAATCAAATTCAGGTTGGCCGCGTTCAGCATCAGTTCAATGCCGATGAGCACAAGAATGGCGTTGCGCCGCGTGAGCGCGCCGGCGAGGCCGATGGAGAATAACAGAGCTGCAACCAGAAGATAGCCTGCAAGCGGAGTCATTTGGAGCACCGTCTTTCTCGTGCATGGCGATGATGACCGCGCCGATCATGGCGGCGGTCAGCAGCACCGCGACAATCTCCAGCGGCAGCACGTAGCGGCCGACAAGCGCCTGGCCGATCTGCTGCACGGTGACCGTGGGCGTGGGCGCGGATCTGCGGCAGCAGATTCGCGGTCTGAAGCACGGCCCAACCGAGCACCGCGAAGACCGCGGCGGCAACAGCGAGGCCGGCAAGCCATGTGCGGCTGAAGACGCCGTCTTTCGGAGTCTCAGAGCCCTTGGTGAGCAGAATCGCGAAGACGACAAGAATTGCGACTGCGCCGATGTAAACCAGAATCTGCGCAAAACCGGCAAACTGCGCATCGAGTTCGAGAAAAAGCAGCGCCAGGCCGGCGAAGGCGACAGTCAGCGCCAGCGCGCAATGGACGGTGTTCTTGAGCAGCACAGCAGCCAGAGCGCCAGCTACGGTGAGCGTCGCGAGGAGATAGAAGACGAGGCTCATCGGCTGACCGTCCTTTCCGAGCGTGTAATCCCACCCTAGCCGCAAAAACAAAAACGCGGCGAGGGTGGGGCACCCGATCTCGATTGGCGAGCACACAGCGCTCTGGCAGGAATCACTCCGCATAGCGATACCTCCGGGGGCCGATGTGCTTTCTGCGCAGCTCATTCAAGCCCATGCCCACGTAGGCCGCCAACAGAATCGCCGAACAGACCACCCATCGCAGCCAGCCTTCGCCGAGGAAGCGCCACAACGCGGCGACCATCAGATTCAGCAGGCACATGGGCAGGATAAACTTCCAGGCGAAGTTCATCAGTTGATCCTGGCGCAGGCGCGGCAGCGTGCCACGCATCCAGATGAAGACGAAGATCGACATCATCAGCTTGGAGAAGAACCAGATCCACGAGGGAATCCATTGGAGCGATGCAAGCGGCGCCGACCAGCCGCCGAGAAAGAGCGTCGTGCCCAGGCCGGAGATGGAAAACATGGCCAGATATTCGCCGAGAAAAAAGAGCGCAAATTTGAAGCCGGAATACTCGGTGTGGTAGCCGGCCACCAGCTCCGACTCGCCTTCGGGCAAGTCGAAGGGCGAACGGTTGGTCTCCGCCGTGGCGGCGATGGCGTACATGACAAAGCCAGCCAGGCCCCATGGCGTGAAGATGAACCAATGCGGCAAGCCCCAGGTGTAGTGGTTCTGCGCTTCGACGATTTCGGGAGCGAGAGCGAGCCGGTCATCATCACGACGGTCACGCTCGAGAGCAGCAGCACCACTTCGTAGCTGATCATCTGCGCCACGGCGCGCATGGCGCCCATCAGCGAATATTTGTTGCGGCTCGACCAGCCGGCCATGAAGACCGATAACTCCGTGGATGCGCCCATGGCGAAGTAGAACAGCAGGCCGGCGTCCATGTCGACGAGCACCATGTTGCGGCCCATGGGCAGCACGGCAAAGCCCATAAAGACGGTGACGACAAGAACGACCGGCGCGAGAAAATGCACCGCGGCATCGGCGCTCAGCGGAACGATGTCTTCCTTGGTGAGCGACTTGATGCCGTCGGCGATGGGCTGGAAGAGGCCAAAGGGCCCGACGCGATTGGGGCCGATGCGATTCTGGATGCGGCCCAGCCCCTTGCGCTCAAAGACTGTGGTCAAGGCAAAGAGCGCCGGAAAAAGACATGACGATTGCCACGACGCCGAGCACGACGCCGCCGAGCGGCTGCAAGGCTGCGGGCAGATAGCCCACGAGCCAGTGCTGGAGCGAGACGAAGATCTGGTCCAAGTTCTCGTGCATGGGCTAGTTCCCTGCTCCTGTTGGCTTGGCGTTTGCATCCGCGGCTGCCTTGGTTGTTGCCGGCACTTCAGCACCTTTGATCGCCGCGGCAATGGCTCCGGCAGTGGCCTTGGCCTCCGCCTTGGCTCTTCCCTCCGCCAGGCGCGCGTCCACTTCGGCCGCTTCAGTGGGATGAATCTGGTGGTAGTACTCGTTCGATTTTGCCAGTTGCTTGCGGTCCAGCAGCAGCCCGCCGAAGCGGTCCGTCGTGCTCAACTCAAACTCCGTGTCCATCTTGATCGCTTCAAACGGGCAAACCTCGACGCAGATCTGGCAGCTCATGCAGACGGAAATATCGATGTCGAATCGCGCGGGATAAAACTGCGGCTTGCCGACGGCGTCCGGCTTCTTGTCCTTGGTTTTCTCGATGTAGATGCACTTGGGCGGGCACTCTTTCTCGCAGATCTGGCAGGCCACGCAGCGCATGCCGGCCTCCCAGTCCGCGTCCGCCGTTTCATCGTAGACAAGGAAGGGAAAGACGCGCGCAGCTTCGTAGGGAGCGATCCGCTGCTCCGGATACTCGACCGTCGTCAGCCGCTCGGCAGAGACGTAGCTGCCGAAGAAATTCTTCGCCGTCTCCGCCATGCCCTTCAGTATGCCTTCACCCAGCAATGAATCCTCCAAAATCAGCTTCTTAGCTGTTAGCTATTAGCTCGTTCAGCGCCTCTTAGTTGCGCCGACTAGCTCTCAGACTAACCCACAAAGCGGCTTTCACTGCGAACAGCTGCAACAGCTGCTCTACCGTCCACTTCTCCCAGCACAATATCCACGCTGCCGAAAATCAACACCACATCGGCTACGTTGTGGCCCAGGCACATATCTTCGAGGACCGTCAGATTGATCAGGCTCGGCGGGCGCACGCGATAACGATACGGATTCGGTCCGCCGTCGCTGATCAGATAAAAGCCCAGCTCGCCCTTGGGCGCCTCGATGCGGCCGTAGGCCTCGCCCGGCTTGGGACGGAAGCCGCGAATCTTTGCCTTGGGATCCATCACCGGCCCGCCGGGAATGTCTTTCAGTGCCTGTTCCAGAATCTTGATCGACTCGCGCATCTCCAGCATGCGAATCATGAAGCGGTCGTAGACGTCTCCATGATCGCCCAGCGGCACGCGGAAGTTGAAGCGGTTGTAGATGCCGTAGCCGTCGACCTTGCGAATGTCGTAGTTGACGCCCGAGGCGCGCAGCATCGGCCCGGTGACGCCGGCGTTCACGGCCAGCTCCGGCCTCAACACGCCCACGCCCTGGGTGCGCGCCATCAGAATCTCGTTCGTACTGAGCAAGCTTTCGAACTCGTCGACAAACTCCGGCAACCCGGCCACGACCTTGCGCGTTGCATCGAGCCATGCCGGCGAGGCATCCACGCGGCAGCCGCCGAAGCGCATGTAGTTGACCATCATGCGCGAGCCGGTCAGGCTCTCGAAGAGGTCGAGAATCTTCTCGCGCTCGCGGAAGGCGTACATCAGCGGCGTGCCGCTGGCGCCCATCTCCTGAATCAGAAATCCGATCGACGAGGCGTGATTCTGGAAGCGCGTCAGCTCGCCGAGAATCACGCGCAGATACTCGGCGCGCTCGGGAACCTGCTGGCCGACGAGCTTCTCGACCGCCAGCGCGTAGGCCCAGTTGTTGGTGAGCGGGCAGATGTAATCCAGCCGGTCGGTGTAGGGCATTGACGCCAGATAGCTGACGCCCTCGGCGATCTTCTCGTGGTTGCGATGCAGGTAGCCGAAGACCGGCTTTAGGCGAATGACCCGCTCGCCGTCCAGAGCCACATCCATGCGGAAGACGCCGTGCGTCGAGGGATGGTGCGGCCCCATGGCGACTTCCAGCAGCTCGCCGTCGCCTGACGGCTCAATCACCGCCGGACGGTTCCAGCCGTCTGGCTTCTCGGCGACTGCTGCGGAATGGCTTTGCAATTCGCTCATTGGCCGGCCCCCGCTTCCGGTTGGGCGCTGGCCGTCTGATGCTCCTGGGCCCGCTTGAGCACCTCATCGTGGGCCGTTGGCTCGTACTCGAAGTCGTCCGGCTCCACGTAATCCTTGCGCATGGGGTGGTCCTTGAATCCATCCCACATCAGCAGGCGCCGCAGGTCCGGGTGGCCGGTGAAGACGATCCCGTAAAGGTCGAAGACCTCGCGCTCCTGAAACTCCGCCGAGCGCCAGATGGGCGTGAGCGAAGGCAGCTCCACCTGGTCGGTCCGGTCGATCGTACGCATTCGCAGCACCACCGGCCCGTGCTTCTTCGCGACCGAATAGAGGTGATAGACCGCCTCAAGGCAGCCCGGCTCGACGCGTTTGCGCGTCTCCTCGACGGTCTCTTCGACCGTCTTTTCCACGCCGTCGACGGTCTTGGTCGACTTGACGAGTCACTTTAACTTTTTCAGCGATCTCTTTGTCGGGCCAGTCGACGCCGGTGACGTTCGAGAGAAAGTCGAGCGCCAGCTCCGGCGTCGTCGCGCAGAAACTTCGCGACCTCGACGGCGCACCCCGGCGCAAGCCGCAGCGAGTGCTGGCCGGAGACGCTGGGGTTGGGGACAATCTCCACCGCCGCGCCCGGCACCGCCGCCTCGATCGCCGCCTTGATCTCTTCCACTGTCTTCATCAGCGAATCACCACCGGCACGGTCCAGACGCCGGGATTGTGCGTCGGCTCCAGATCGTGCTCGCCCTGCTCGGGCACGGGAAACTCGCCCTGCGCTTCGGCATCCAGATGGCGCGGGCGGTCTTCGCCGGTCAGCGGCTGGCCGTCAATCTTCTTCTGCAGTGTCATGAAGGCCTGCATCAGCGCTTCGGGCCGCGGCGGGCAGCCGGGAATGTGCACGTCCACCGGAATGTAGCGGTCGATCCCCTTCAGCACGTTGTAGCCCTGCTTGAACGGCCCGCCGGAGATGGCGCAGGCGCCCATGGCGATCACGTACCTCGGCTCGGCCATCTGGTTGTAGAGCCGCACCACCTGCGGAGCCATCTTCTTGGTCACCGTGCCGGAGACGATCATCAGGTCGGCCTGGCGCGGCGAGGGCCGGAAGACCTCGGCGCCGAAGCGGGCCAGATCGTAGCGCGCCATGGTGGTGGCGATCATCTCGATGGCGCAGCAGGCAAGACCAAACTGCATGGGCCAGACCGAGCTGCGCCGGCCCCAGTTGTAGAGCTCCTCGATGGTCGTGACGAAGACGCCCTGCTTGCCCAGCTCGATCTTCAGTTTTTCATCCATCGCTCGCTCCGCTCACTCCAGTTGTCAGTGATCAGTGCTTAGCAGTGACAGTCATTCTTCGCACTGCCACCGGTGTCCTCTGTGCAACCAGTCTTGATTCTCCAACGTCGCTTCGTACATCTCGCTGATTCTGTACTTCCGAGCTAGCAATCGTTCCGTCTCAGGGCATCGGCTAACTGACTAATGTACAGCTGTTCCCTGTCCTCACGCCCACGTCAGCACGCCCTTGGCCCAGGCCCAGGCCAGACCCTCGATCAGCAGCAGCACAAACACCAGCATGGCCCCGCAGGCCGCCGCGCCCAGGCCGGTAAACGCCACCGCAAACGGCAACAGAAAGACCGCCTCCACGTCGAAGATGAGAAAAATGATGCGCGTACAGGTAATAGGCCGAGCGAAACTGCATCCAGGCATCGCCCTTCGACTCCAGGCCGCACTCGTAGATCGCGTTCTTGACGGCGTTCGGCTTGGGCGGCGAAAACACCCTGCGCCCACAGCCACGCCAGCCCCAGCGGAGCCAGCCCAAAGCCCAGCGCCGCCACGAACAGAACTGCCAGAGAAAAATAGGGATTTGAGGCCATCTTCGATGCAGAATCCTTCTAATTCAACGTACCAGTTTGATGGCCCTTTTGGCGAGAAGATGCGGCCTGCACTCAGCGGCAGTTTCATTTTCGCCTGATTCATCCCATTCTATGAACCGCACAACGGATCGTGGCTTGATTTATGCCCACCTCAGCAGCTTCGGAGCCGATTCCTGCGCTTTTTTCTCGCGCATGGGTGAGAGACCGCGAACCGGAGCGGGTTACTCGGCTTCTTCAGTCTCTCCCACAGGCGAAGCCACTCTTTCCCGGCGCAACAATCCCATATTTTTTATCCAGAAACTGCTGCAAATCCTCCGGCAGCAACGCAGCCAATTCCTGCCAGGTAAGCACCTTCAGCCGCACGCGCATCTCGGCTGACCTCACCGCGGCCATCACTTCAAACCACGCCTCGCGCAGATCCGGCCGGCGTTCGTCGTGCACCACGCAAAAGCTGCATCCGAGAGCATACGCAGCCAGCGCATTGCGAATCAGTTGATAGCTCGCATAGCCGGCCTCTTCGGCAGCAGAGTTGGACGCTGCGCGAAAGGGCGCCGTCTGGAGCAGAAGCGCTGAAAGCTCAACTGCGTCGATCCTGGGAGAGTCTCCAGCTTCCATCCCGGCCTCTTCAGCCTCCTGCGAATAATCCTCGGGAAACTCCGCCGCCTCTCTCCGCCTCTTCGTTGCCAGCTGCACGCGCGGCAGCCTCTCCCGGTCGAAGACCTCATCGAAGTCCCGATAGCTCTCCACCACGGCCGCGGCCTTGGTTTGAAAATCGCCTTCGGTGAGCTTGGCCTCGACGAGCAGCGTGCCCAGCCGCATATCCACCTCAGTGCGATCGAAGTGCCCATTCCTGAGCGGCACTCGCGCCTTCCATCCGAAGAGCGGCGGCTCATCGCCATCCGCGCCGAGCGCTCGCCGCAAGGCCGGCGACTCCGCCACACCGGGAGTGCAGAAGATGTTCATCAGCAGCGCGTCGGAGCTCATCGACGAATCCAGCTCGCGCCAGCGGCGGAGCGATTCAGCCTTTGGCAGCGACTTCTCCCTGGGATGAATCTTGTCGAAGCGCCGCATCCACTCCGGCCGCGCCGCAATCGCCGCGTAAGCCGTATCGAAGAAATTGCCGTGGCGCGCTCGCTGAGTTTCTACGATCTCTCAGGGCGGGATAGACAATCACCGGCGGATTGCCGTAGCTCTCGACATGCGCCAGTCCCCGCGCCCACTGGCGGTTGCGCAGCCCAAGCTCACGCCGAAGTTCGCTCGCGTACCAGCCTGAATTCGCCGTCATAAGGAGCAGACTACACTGCCGGGCGCGAGGCTGCCTTAGGCCTCGATTGCGGCGGCGATCTCCGCGCGCACGTCGTCGCGCAACAGGGGCATGGCGCCGGATTGGGAGGCCACCCATGCACCCCAGCGGTTGCCTGCCTCGTTGAGCGTGGACAGGCGGGCTCCGCGCAGCAGGTAGTGAGTCAAAGCCGCCGTGAACGCATCTCCCGCGCCGATCGTATCGACCACACGGATAGGGAGACCAGGGTGCACGTGCCATTCGTCGCGCGTGACGAGCAGACTGCCTCGGCCGCCACGAGTCACGGCCACCATCTGGAGCGTGGGGAACTCGGTGAGCAGCCAATCGGCGCCCAGGCGAATCAGACTTCGCCGCTCGACTGTGAAGTGCAAGCGGACGGGCGCGGAATCGGCCTGAGCCGGCAAGTTGGGCAGCGCCGGCATTCCCAGCAAAGCCAATACCTCCGGCGCTTCAGTTTCGTTCATCTTGATGACTGTGGCCAGTTCCAGAGACTCCTGAATGACCTCGCGTGAATAGAACGGCGCACGCAGGTTCACGTCGAAGACTCGCACGCACGAGGCAGAGGTCCTGGCAACCAGCGACTGGATCGTCTGGCGAGACTGGGGAGAACGCTGCGCAAGCGAGCCAAAGCAGATTGCATCCGCTCTCTCGGCCAATTGTACCCAGCGGTCGGTCAGCTCCAAAAAATCCCATGCCGCCGGCTGATGAATCGCATAGTGAGGCTGGCCGTTGTTGAAGGCCACCGTCACCCGGCCCGTCTCATGCGCGGGGTCCACCTCAAGAAAGCTCGTGTCGGCCGGGAGCGGGTCCAGCCGTTCGACTGCCTTGCGACCCGCTTCGTCGCGCCCGATGCGGCTCAGGATCGCAGCGTGATTGCCCAGCCGTCCGGCCATCACGGCGAAGTTGGCCGGTGCGCCGCCCAGCCTCATTCCCTCCGGCAATACGTCCCAAAGCAACTCGCCAATTCCAAGGATCAGATGAGGTTCCTTCAAACTCAGCCTCCGGCCAACGCATGATCCGACTGCACCTGGTTCGAGTAATCGGCTATCTTTGGCAGCTCATGTCACCCTGTTTATATCCAAGACTGTGACGCGGGTTGGAGGTCCAGTCCGTGTGTCCTACAAACATTCCCACGTCGTTGCGTTTTCGTCAACAGTTTCTATCTATCTTTGCCGGTTCTCTCGTTCTGGCCCGATGGCTGCCAGCGCCAGATCGAACAGTCCTCGAAGTTCGACGAGGCATACTCACCCTCGGGCTGGTTGGCCAAGATCCGGTGATCTGCAATGGCATCGGCTCGCGAGCGCGCGATCTGGCCCAGAAAAAGCCGGGCGACTCCAGGCCGCCGCATCAGTTCGGACTCCAGCACATGCTCCTGCTCGTTGTTCACGTAGATCAGATCCAGGATCGGGTCGTGGGGTCGCGCCTGCTCTTTGAACTTCTTCTTCCATGTCTTCAGCAGCCGCCGCATCACCGTCGCGCCAAAGGGATTGAAGAAGAACGCCAGGCAGGGACCAGCCGGCAGCGGGAACTCAGCCGCATCGCCACAGATCATCTTCATCGGCGCCTGCGCCCGGCCCGCAGCCCGCCACGCAGCCAGATTTCTTCTGGCAATCCGCACCAGCGTGGGATTGAGTTCGACTCCGATCACTTGACGGAAAGGCAGTTGAGCCGCGAGAAGCATCGCCCGCCCCATCCCGGCGCCGATGTCGATGAAGGTGAATTGTTCGATTGGCGCAGCCGGCCGGCTCTTTTGCCAGCGGCGCAGCAGTGCGCGGAAAACAGACGGCGCTACGCCATAGTAGGCCGTTGCATGGCGGTCATGCGCGTGTCCGCTCTTCAAATGCCGCCCGGCGACCAATCCGCTTGTGCGAACGCCGAACTCCTCGTCGAAGGGGTGGCGTGTGAAGCCCTCAGCAACCCGGAGTCCCGGCAGCCGCTGCCGTCTTGCCACTATCCCTGCTGTCATTAAAAGAGAATCTTCATCCCGCACGAGCTAGCCATTCGATCCAGAAGAAACAGAGGTCGATCCTGAAAACACAGGGGCCTCCTGTTTGGGGAGGCCCTGAGGTTCTTAGCGCCGAATATCTCTTAGCGCGGGCGAAGAGCTTTGATGGCCGCGGGCAGCCGCGCTTCGATCAGCCGAGCGCGTTCCGCCGCGATGCCGCCCAGATAGGCCGGAGCCGGCGTCGCCGTCAGCACCAGCAACAGCGCAATCACTGAGAAGACAAGCCCTGCAATGCCCGCCGACACCAGCATATGGTAGGTGTCCGCGATATCCAGGCCGAAGACATTGAACGCAACATGCTCCAGCGGCTTGATGTGCTTGAGAACCGCCAGCGCGAAGAGAAAGAAGAAGACCGCCAGCGAGGTCAAAACAGCCAGCGAAACATCCAAGCCGCGGTGGAAGCTCTGCCGCGCGCTACAGTGGGGGCATTCGGCTAAATGCTGCTCGTAGTCCTTACGCATCTCCGGGGAGATCCCTGAGATGTCGTACCGCCAATTGGCCAAAATGCCGCCGACGACCGTGTCTGTACATCTGGTTCTTGCCATAGACGTTAAGACTCACTTTGCAAAGGATGTGTTCAACCGCAATCTACCCGCGCGGCTTACGTGGCAACGGAATGTTTCAATCTTCAGCGGTTCCGTCTTTGGGTTCAAGAATCGAACGCTCTCAATCGACTCCGCTTCGCCGATGCGAAACCGCCTCGGCGCGTTCCTCGCCAATTCACCTGGTACAGAGTGATTCCCGTAACTTACTATTGTAACTTATACCACTAAAACTGAATAGGGGGAAGCGGCTCGTGCTGCTTTGCCAAGAGCAATTGATTGGCCAGCAAGCTCGCCCGGCCGTTCAAAGCGCGCTCGGCAGCGACGCGTGCAAGTTCAGGAAGATTATTGCTTTCAGATAGATGCGCAAGAATCACGTAGGCCGCCTGGCCGTCGTAGCCGTTCTCCAGGAAGCCCGAGGCCGCCTCGTTCGACAGATGACCGACGCGGGAGAGCACCCGCTGCTTCACCGACCAGGGGTACGGGCCGTCCCGCAGCATCTCCAGATCGTGATTCGATTCGAGCAGCAGCAGGTCCACGCCCTGAAGCTGCGCACGGACGTTGGGCGAGATGTAGCCCAGGTCGGTGGCAAAGGCGATCCGCACCCCTTCGGTGCGAAAGACAAAGCCCACAGGATCGGCGGCGTCATGGGGAATCGTGAAGGGGCTCACGGCAATGTCGCCGATCTCGAAGGGCTCGCCCGCACGGAAATACTCGACTGCCGGAAGCCATGTGGGGTCCTTCGATTTGGCGGCGCTCGACACGGCTCCAGCGGGGTCTTCGCTGGCTCCGCGAGATCGATCTCGTCCGGTTCACCCTCCTCGACCGTCGGCTCTGGCTCGGCCTGGCGCTCGGCCGCCTGCTTGCGGCACTGCTCCAGCCACTGGGCATAGGTCATCTGCCGCCGCGGCGTCAGCCAGCGCATCCAGGCGCGGTGCGTGCCTTCAGTGAAGTAGACCGGAATGCCCAGCTTGCGCGCGGTCACGGCGACTCCGCTCACGTGGTCTGAGTGCTCGTGGGTGATGAGGATGGCGTCCAGCGTCTCCGGCTCCTCGCCCACCAGCTTCATGCGCCGGAAAAGCTCACGGCAGCTCAGCCCGCAATCGACCAGGATGCGCGTTCGTCCGCCGGAGACAACCGTGCTGTTGCCTTTTGATCCCGACGCCAGCACCGTGAATCGCACCATGATTTGAGGATACCGCGAAGGGCTGTTGAAGACGAGACGGCAAAGAAAAAGCAGGGCCGCATGCATGTTAACGGCTCTCTTGACAGGCCAGACGGCAAGAGGACTATCATCCGAACAAGAATCTATATAGTTAGCGATGAGGAGGAAGTTTATGGGGCTTTTCAGCTTCGGTAAGAGGAAGCAACAAGTCCAGGAATCCGCGCACAAAGCCGATCTAGTTGCAGCCGCTGTCGCCGCAGCCGCCACAGTCGACGACTACCAGGAGTGGCTCAAGTATCTCGCGCAGCCGAACCGTCCGCCTAGAAAACCGGGATTATCCGTTCAAGACGAATACAAGCAGTGGCTCGTAGCCCGCGCCAAGAGCCGGGTCGCCCCTCGTCCGAGGCAGTCGATAGCAGCAGAGATCTAAGAGCGTATCCGGCAGATTGGCCGGAATCTCGATCGAAACCAGAGTGCCGCGGCCTGGATTGCTGACCACGCTGAAGCGCGCCTGATTGCCGTAGAGAACCTCCAGCCGTTCCTGCACATTTTTCATGCCGATGCCCGCTCCGCTGCGGCTGAGCGCCGAGGCCGGACGGTTGCCCATACCGACGCCGTCGTCGGCCACCTCAATCAGAACGCGATCTTCCTTCAGATGGCTGCGCAGGGTGACCGTGCCGCCGTTGATGCGCGGCTCAAGGCCGTGCTTGATGCTGTTCTCGATCAGCGGCTGGAGCAGAATGCTGGGCACCAGAATCTCCAGCGTCCGCGGATCGATCTCCTTTTCGACGCGCAGCTTTTCGGCGCCGAAGCGCACCACCTCGATGTCCAGGTAGTCGTCGGTGAACTTCAGCTCCTCGCTCAGCGGAACATAGGAATCGTGATCCTTGAGCAGCGCGCGGAGAATGTTGGCCAGCTTGACGGTCATCTCGCGCGCCAGTTCGGGCTTCAAACGCACCAGCGAGGCGATGGAGTTGAGCGTATTGAAGAGGAAGTGGGGATTGATCTGGCGCTGCAAGGCGTCGAGCCGCGCCTCGAGCAAGAGGCGCTTCTGCTCTTCGAGTTTCAGCTCGATGCGCAGCGCATTCCACACCTTGATTGCGATGCCAACCACAATCGGCGCGCTAAGCCCGACCAGCGCCTGCACCCAGAACTTGCTGGCGAGCAGCGCGAAGAGCCGGTGCGGATAGGCATGTGCGATCCAGTCGCGGCAGGCCTCGGCTGCGACGATGAGAAAGAGCATGAGGAACTGGCGGTCGATGCGCGGCTTGCGCAGGTTGCGGCGGACCCAGCGGTAAAGGCTCAGGTCGATGAAGGGAGTGAAGGACCAGATCTCTTCCCTCTCGACAAAACGGCCCAGCAGCCCCGCCCCAAGTCCGAGCGCGGCATTGAAGGGCAGCGCCAGGTACTCGTGGTGATAGACAGCCGGTCCCGCCAGCACCACGCCGCCCAGCATCGCCCACTCGGGTCCCAGCAGCAGGCCAAGCAGGATGACCGTCTCGAAGGAGATGTCGGCGGCCAGAAAGTTGGGCACCGCGATCCGCACCCAGACACCCAGGGTGAGCGGGACAAGGAAGAATGCCAGCAGAGCGAGAGTCTGCCGCGGACGGCGCTGCTCGGCAAAGAAGAGCCGCCGGAAGGTGCTGACGCGCGCCAGTACGCTGGCCACCGAGGCAACCACGCCCAGCTTCACCAGCAGCGTGATCAGAATCAGATTGTCGGTCACCGCGGCGCATCCCGGTGCAGCGCCTTCACCTGGTAGCCGGCTTGCTTGAGTTCCCCGGCGATCTCCTCGACCATCATGACGCTGCGATGCTGGCCGCCGGTGCAGCCGAAAGCCACCGTCAGATAGCTCTTGCCTTCGCTCACATAGTGCGGCAGCAGATAGAGCAGCAGTTCCTTCACCTTGCCCAAAAACTCGATCGTCTGCGGAAATCCGCGCACATAGGCGGCCACCTTGGGATCGAGGCCGGTCAGCTTGCGAAACTCCGGCACAAAGTGAGGATTGGGCAGAAAGCGCACATCGAAGACCATGTCCGCATCGAGCGGCACGCCGTTCTTGAAGCCGAAGCTGAGGCACGAGACCAGCAGCGGCGTGTTATCGCACTCGTTGCAAAACCGCGTCTGGATGTGAGCGCGCAACTCATGAACATTGAAGTTGGATGTGTCGATCAGCGTGTCGGCGACGTTGCGGATCGGGTCCAGCAGTTGCCGCTCCTCGACGATGGAGCGCGAGACCGTCTCCTGCCGCCCCAGCGGATGCGGCCGCCGGGTCTCGGAGTAGCGCCGCACCAGCACCGCATCCTGCGCATCCAGAAAGACCACGCGCGTATGCAGAAGCGTCTTGACCCGCTTGAGAATCTCCGGAAGACGGTCCAGGGTCTGGCCTTCGCGAACATCCACCACGATGACCGCGTTTTGGATCTCGGTGGATTTTCCAACCAGAGCCGCAAAATCCGGAAGCAGTTCAAGAGGCAGATTATCCACTGCGTGAAAGCCCAGATCCTCAAAGGCTTTGAGGGCCGAGGCTTTACCCGAGCCGGAGATTCCGGTGACAATCACCAGTTCCTTGGCCGGTCTTTCAGCTCCCTCTGAGGGTTTGGCGGGCAGACTCGCGGAGTCTAATCGGGGTTTAGGCTCTGAAGGCGTCATGGGCCCATGCTACACCGAAAGGCGGCAACTGCGCATTACACGCGCAGTTGCCGCACCCTCGTACCGGCAACAGAATCGCTTACACCCTTGGCGAGCAGACGCTAGGGAAGCTCCACCAGCTCCATCTGGCCGTCGCGGCGGCGATGGAGCACAAACGTATCTCCCGATGGGTTGCGAAAGATCAGCAGGTCGCGGTCGCGGAACTCCGCGTCTTTTACGGCCTCCTCGATGGTCATGGGCTTCAGGGCAATCGCTTCGCCGTTCGTGAGGATGTGCGGCTCGACCACCGTCTTGCGGGCCGGGAAGGAATGCACCGCGATCTCCGCACTGGCCTTCTTGCGAGCGCGGGCCGGCGTCGCCTCAGCGCCGTCTTCAAGCTGGGCGGCGCGGGACTTGGGCCGGGCCACCGGAGGCGCTGTGAGCACCTTCTCCTCCTTGGGCAGCCGTTTGCTCCCAATGCGCCGGTCGCGGTGGCGGCGCGCCTGGTGCTCCGCGTGCGTCGAGAGCCTGGCGCAGCGCCGAGTCCAGTGTATCGGCCTCACCCGAGGCCGCAATGGTCTGCAACCGCGCCTGAATAGTCAGCTCGGCAATCTGCAGACGCTTCAGAGCGCTGAAAACGACGCTGGCGCGCGCGCTCCTGCCCAGAATGCGGGCGATCCGTTCCATCCCCTCCTCGGCCTGCGTGCGCAGCGCCTTGGAGATCTTTACTTGTCTGGCGGTGAACTCCACTTCCATGGTCAGCCTCCGCTTCTCGTTTTTTGCTGCTCGTTCTCGCAGCACCTTATCGGCTGGAGAACTTCGGATTCTATAGCCAACAGTCGTCAGTTGTCAGTTTTAGAGTGAACAGTTCCAGCCCCGCCTTTCCAATCTGGAAGAGTCGAATGAGAATCAGTCGAATCCTATAATTGGTTCGACTGACCACTTTCCACCGACCTTACTCTTCGCGGCGGCGGCGCTGGTGGGTCGAGGGAATGTTCATGTCTTCGCGATACTTGGCCACGGTGCGGCGGGTCAGCTGGATGCCCTGGGCCTGCAGCATGGCGGCCAGCTGGTCGTCGGTCAGCGGATGGCGCGCATCCTCCTCCTCGATCAGCTTGCGGACCTTGCGCTTGAGCACCAGCAGCGGCGTGTCGGCGCCTTCGGGCCCGTTCGAGCCTTCGGAGAAGAAGAAGCGCAGCTCGATCACGCCCTGCGGCGTGTGGGCGTATTTGTTGGCCACGGCGCGGCTCACCGTCGAGGGATGAACGCCGATCTCCTCGGCCACTTCCTTGATCATCATGGGCCGCAAGGCCTCGACGCCCTGCTCGAGAAAATCCTGCTGGCGGCGCACAATCACTTCGCAGGTCCGCAGAATCGTGCTCTTCCTCTGCGCGATGTTGCGCATCAGTTGCAGCGCGGAGCGGAACCGCTCCTTGACGTACTCCTTGACTTCTTTGTCGGTGCCTTCGGCGACCAGCATCCGCCGGTAGCGCCGGCTGAGGCGCAGGCTGGGCAGGTCTTCCTCGTTCATGGAGACCACCCACTCGCCGCCGCGCTTGACAAAGACCACGTCGGGCTCGATCAGCCGCGTCTGCTCGCGGTTGTACAGGCGGCCGGGCCGCGGATCGAGGGTGCGGATGAACTCCACGCCGGCATGCGCCTCCTCGGCAGTGACCTGGGCCGCCCGCGCCAGGTCCTTCACGTCGCGCTTCTGCAGCAGAGGCAGGTGGCGGTCCACAATCAGCGCCGCCACTTCCATGCTGCGCCGCCGCTCCTCGAGCTTGGCCTCGGCCTCGGCGCGGAAGCTGCCATGCGGATCTTCGTCCGGCTCGGCGTGCTTGCTGGGCGAATAGACTGGCAAACTCATGCTGCTGCGCCGCAATCTGGATCAGCAGGCACTCGCGCAGATCGCGCGCGCCCACGCCGGCGGGATCGAGATGCTGCACCAGGTCGATGCCGCGCCGCATCAGCTCAAGCGTCGCCGAGCTCGCCGCCGTTGCCGCTGCTCGCGGGCATCGTCCAGCGAGACTGCTGAATGCCGCAGCCAGCTCCTCTTCGCTGCCGGCCAGGTAGCCATCCTCGTCCAGATTGCCGATGACGAACTCCGCCGCCTCGCGCAGCTCCGGGTCCAGGGTCAGAGCTCCCAGCTGCCACGCCAGGTGATCGGACAGAGTCGTAGGCTGGGAGAGAAAGTTTTCAAACGAGGGCTTTTCGCTCTCTTCATACTCCGGCTGCGTGCGATAGCCGGGGTCGAGATAGTCCTGGAAGTACGAGCCGAAATCGATCTCGTTGAAGGAATCCTTGGGCGGAGCCGCAGGCTCCTCGACCACTCGCTCCTCGAGCCGCTCGACGTTCCAGGCGCTCCTCGCGGCCCGCCACCTCATCCAGCATCGGAACCGTTTCGTCAATCTCTTCCAGGACGGGATTCTCCACCATCTCGGCATCGATCATCTCCTTCAGCTCGAGCTTGTTGAGCGCAAGCACGCTCACCATCTGCATCAGGCCCGGAGTCAGGACCTGGCGTTGCGCGACCTTCAAGTTCAATCTGGGTTGCAGCAGCGCCATAAGAAGAACTCATTCCCGTTTGGACTTACCGTCAAGTGTAATCGAGTGAGAAAAAGGCTTAAGGCCAGAAATGCCGTCGCTATCGAGTCACTTGTCCCGGATTGGGCAGCTCTCAATCCGGGAATCTCTGTCTGGAATACATCGGCAGCCGGCTACCCGTCAAGGGATTGACTGAGGCAATACATGCCTGCAATCGGACTTCAGCCCGGCTCGTCGCCAGCAGCCATCAGCCCAGCGAGAATCCCTCCCCCAGGTAGACGCGCCGCACTTCCACGTCGTTGCCCAGTTCGTGCGGCGTTCCGGCGAGGAAGATCCGTCCCTTCGGCAATGATGTAGGCCCGGTCGGTCACGCTCAGCGTCTCGCGCACGTTGTGGTCGGTGATCAGAACGCCGATGCCGCTGGCCTTCAGGTCGAAGATGATCTTCTGCAGCTCCAGCACGGCGATCGGATCGATGCCGCTGAAAGGCTCGTCGAGCAGGATGAAATTCGGCTGGATGCACAGCGCGCGCGCAATCTCGACGCGCCGCCGCTCGCCGCCCGAAAGCGCATAGCCGCGCGTGGTGCGGATGTGGCCCAGATTCAGCTGGTTGATCAGCCGCTCGGCGCGCGTGCGGCGCTCGCGGCTGCCCAGCGGCTGCGCCTCCAGCACCGCCAGGATATTCTCTTCCACCGTCAGCTTGCGAAAAACCGAAGGCTCCTGGGGAAGGTAGCTGATGCCGAAATTGCGCGCCCGCAGATACATCGGCAGCCGCGTGATGTCGGTCTCGTCCACCAGCACGCGGCCCGTCTCCGGCGCCACCAGGCCCACGATCATGTAGAAGCTGGTCGTCTTGCCGGCGCCGTTCGGCCCCAGCAGGCCCACCACTTCGCCGCGGGAGATCTTCAGGTTGACGCCGCGGACAACCTGCCGCCCCTTGTAGCTCTTGCCGATTCCCTCGGCGATCAGTGTTTCCATCGTAGTCCTTCAGCTCGCTACGCCGACTTCATCAGGACTGCGCATGCTTTTCATCGCTTCACTCTTCGGCGCGGTGAGTCTCGGTCGTTCTGCACGTGGTCTCGTCGTGTTTTGCTCCGCCGCCTTCGATACTGACGCTATCATCGCGGCTATGGAAAATCAAAGCCTCGCCGGTCACCGTTCCGCGCGCCGGATCGGTCATCCGCGGCGGAGCGGCCGCCGTTCCGGTCAGCACATACTCGTTCGTCGCGCTGGAGTAGACCAACTGCTCGCCGGTTCCGCGCCGGCCCTCGGAGGTCAGCACGACATGGCCGCGGCCGTCATGCGATCCACCTGCGCCTGTCCCTGAGCAGCTTTGCCTGCCGGCGGACAGCATGACCTCAACCTGATCCGAAGACGAGGTCGCGGTTCCCGTCTCGGCAACCACCGCGCCCAGCACGCCGCCGTGCATCACCGCCTTGCGCTCGGCGTCGGAGTACTTCAGGTCGCCGCCGCGCACGCGGATCACTGCCGGCTGGCTCGATTTCGCCGCCTGCGTGCCTGCGGCCGCGTCCGGTCTCCGGTCCAGCCGCGCTCACAAACAACGCCCGCACCGGCTCGGATCGGTCCGTCGTGCGGCGACCAGCGTCTGCCGGTCCGGTCGAGCACGATCACCGGCGCGGCAATCGAGTTCGCCTGCTGCCACAGCCGCGCCTGCCCGCGAAAGGTGGCTTCGCCGGTCGCCTGGTGCAGCTCAGCCTCGGCAGCAACCACATGCGCCGGACCCTGCCCGCCCAGAGCCAGGCTGCCCTGGCCGGCTGACGGCCTTCCCTGCGCCGTCCTGGCTTCCGACGATCCAGGTCGCCTTCACGTTGCCGTGCGCAAAGGCGTCGCCGGAGGCCGCGAAACATCGACCTTGTCCGCCGTCAGCTGCAAAGCCGCCGTCTTCGACACGCGGGACTGAGCGTCAGGTGCAGCCACTCCCCGGCAGCCTCATAGACGGCGCGGCCCGCGGTCGCCCGCAACGGCGCAGGGGTGCGGCGTACCAGGCTTCGCGGCAGGCTGCTGCACCAGCACGACATGGCCCTCGACCGTGGCCGACTGAAGCTCGCCCTCGCGGCTGCGTCCCGTGCTTCTGCTCCCGGCTCTTGCCCGCTGGGAGCTGCAAAATGCGCCTCCAGCCGGTCGCCGCTGGTGGTCTGGCGGGCTCCCGTTCGCGGTCGTCTCCTCGATGCTCGCGTGGCCCATGCCGGTCAGCATCGTCAGTCCGCGAACCCGGCCCAAACTCGCCCGTCATCTCGTCGGCCGACAACCGCGACGGCGACACCGGCTCCATTGCCGCGCTGGCTCTCGCCAGTACCACCACGCCGCCACTTCCGCGCAGCGTGGCCAGCTCAATCTGCCCCTGGACCGGAATCGCGAAACTCGACATCGGCCACCGGCGAACGCCAATGACGGCTGCAGCCGCTCCGGCTGGCCCGCCGTCTGGCTCGACTCCTCGCTGTCCATTGCCACGCCCCGCTCCAGGTGCGCATGGCGCAGCTTGCCCTGCGCGTCGAAATCGAGATCGGCGGCCGGCGCGCCGCCATGCAACTGCCGCCTGCGCGTCCATTCCCAGCCCCGGACTCGCTCACCGAGTCCATCGTGACGCCGCCTTCAAGACGGCCGTGGCGCGGCTGGTTCTGCTCGTCGAAATCCATCTGATCCGGCAGGCGCTGCCAGGTGGCCGCCGTTGCGGTGGTCAGCGTGAAGCCGTTCGTCGCATCGAGCCGCGCCGCCGAACCATCGTCGCGAAACAGAATCTTGCGCTCGCCGGCCGCGGCCTGGCCGCCCTGATACTCGCCGTGGCCGCGTGCAGCCGGCACAGCTGGTCGCCGCGCTCGAACTCCGCATGCTGGGCATGCAATCTGGACCGTCGCCGCGCCGCGTAGTGCCGTCAACTCGACTGCGTGATCCAGCACCAGCTGGCCCTGCTGCGAGTCGAAGGTGGCGCCCATCGAGCTGCCGCTTCCCTGCGCCATGGAAAAATCCACGCGCTGCTCGGTCGTGGCCACTCCGCTGTTCTGGTCGAACGTGAGCCCGCTGGTCTTCACGTGGATCTCGCCGCGCGCGGCGGCCTGGGCGGCTGGGCCAGCGGGGCGGCTTTCGGCTTGCTGTCCAGCCGCCTGGCCCGGCGGCTGCCTTGGGCGCAATGGCCGGCGCCACCCCGGCCGCATCAGCGTAATCTCCACCGGCCCGGCGGCCTTGGCCATGCCCGCCTTCTGGTCGTACTCGAACTCGTCGCCCTCGATGCGGTCCACGCGGCTGCCGTCTTCGCCGTAGAGCTCGATCTTCACGTCGTGCAGCACGCGCGTTGCCCTGCTTTAACTGGACCACCTTGGAGGCGTGAATCTTGAACAGCGAATGCGCGCCGAGCGCATGGGTGTAGGTGACGCCGTTGGCCTCCTGCTGGATGTCGATGCCCAGGCGCTTGGGCAGTCGCGGCGATTGAAGGGATTCTTCCACTTGCCCACGGCCAGAAACAGCACCAGCGCCAGCAAGCAGCAGAACTCCCGCTGCCAACACCAGCGTTCGCATTCGCTCAATGGTGAGCCGCACGGTCAGTTCCCCACGCCGCGAGCCGCGCCGCCAGCCGCTGGGCAAGGCTCTCGCCCAGTTCGCTCCACAACAGGCGCGCCGTCGCTCCCGAGCCTTCTCGACGGCCGCGGTCAGTTCGACCAGTTGGCGCACATTTTCTTCGACGTGCCGGGCGGCCACGAGTCCAGCTCCAGATCCTCTTCGAGAAACGGCGTGTCGGAGCCGAAGTCGATGCGGATGTGCCCTCCTGCCTCGTAGGCCCCTTCGTCGAAGAGCGGCCCGAAGCCGTGACCCGCACCAGCCGCGGCTCGCGCACCCAGCGCGCGTCGAGGCCACCCATTGCATTGTCATCCTGAGCGGACCCTGAGCGAAGCGAAGGGGTAGTCGAAGGACCTGCTTCTCCGTCGTCTCCAGCTCCCACAGACTCCAGCCAATCTGGAACTCGTAGGCGTAGTCGTCGTGGAGCAGTTCGAGTGCTTCTTCGACGGCCGGCGGGCTCAACGCCCGGCGGCGGCTCCGTCGGCCCCTGCTCGACTCGCGGCCATAGACCCGCTGAAAGACCGGCGATTCGCTCCAGTTGATCGGCCACACGGTGGCCGCATAGACCCGCGCCTCGCCGCCATGCGCGGCAAACTCGCCCAGCACCGCCGTCAGCTTGTCGGGGAGCGCGGCAAGGCGCAGATTCGGGTACCACAGGCTCAGATAAAGCGTGTCGGACATCTCTATTGATTGTAGACGTGCAGCAAGAAACGAGGATGCAGCGGAGCCGATTCGATCGAATGACTGGGTGCCCCAGGTCCTTCGGCACGTTTTGGAGATCTGGGCTAAGCTGAGCTACAGGATACCTACAGCCTCTAACCCGGTGTACGATCTCGCTGAAGTCGGCGATGCCGGAGAAGCCGCGCAGCACCTCGTCGATCAGCCCCAGATGCGCGCCGCGCATCGCCGGATCGGGATCGAGCACCATCACCTTGTCGAAGAAAGTATCGACGACCGGGCGCAGCGTGGCGATCAGGGCCAGCGCCTCGCCGTAGGCGCGCTCTTGCGCAGCTTTGCAACTTCGGGCGCCAGCGCCGCGGCGGCATCGGCAAGCTGCTGCGCCTCAGGCGCGAGCGTCACATCCTTCGGCGAGCCGAGAGCAAATCCCTTCTCTTCGGCCTGGCGCAGGATATTCTTGATGCGCTTGAAGGCCGCTGAAATGGCGGCGAAGTCCTCGGACTCGCGCGCCGCGGTCAGTGCCTCGGCGCGGGCGATCGCGTCGCGCACGTCGTCGGCGCCCGCAGCCAGCACCGCGTTCACCACGTCGTAGGCGAAGCCGCGGACATCCTTAGGTAGAAAGCTGCGGAAGCCGTTCGCGAAGGAAGTGCATGAGTCCTGTATCTGCGAGCTTGTGACATCGTTCGATCCGCACTCGACCAGCATCGACGTCCAAGCACGTCGTAAGCGTCAGCGGCAGCTCCGACTCGGCGAGAATCTTCACGATCGCGTTGGCGGCGCGGCGCAGCGCAAACGGATCCTTCGAGCCCGTGGGCGCCATTGCCAATGCCGAACATCGCCACGATCGTCTGAATGCGATCGGCAAGCCCAAGCAACTGGCCTTCGACCGTCGACGGAATCGCATCTTCCGTCGACGCAGGCGTGTACTGCTCGTAGATGCGCCTGCGCCACGCGTCTCGCCCAGCCCTGCGCCCGCGCGTAGAGGCCGCCGATGATGCCCTGCAGCTCGGTGAACTCCTTCACCAGCTCGGTTGTCAGATCGGTCTTGGCGAGTTCGACAGCTTTCAGCAATGCCGCCTCATCGAATGCGACGCCCGCGGTCTCACGGTCGTCGGCAAGTGCTCGCGCTACAGCCAGATTCTGCTCCGTCTTCCAGTGGTAGCTGCCCAGCTCCTTCTGGAAGGTGACACGTCTTCAGGCTCTCGACGCGCTCGACGAGCGGCGTCTTCTGATCGAAGTCCCAGAAGAACCGCGCATCCTTGAAGCGCGCCGCAAGCACGCGCGCATTGCCGTGGCGAATGATCGCCGCGCCTTCGGCATCCACCTCGGTGTTGAGCACGGCCAGAAAATGCGGAGCCAGTTTGCCGTCCGCGCCTTCGACGGCGAAATACTTCTGGTGGTCGCGCATCACGGTGACCAGCACTTCTTCAGGCAGCGCCAGATACTCGGGCTCAAAGTCGCCGAGGATGACGGAGGGCCACTCGGTGAGATGCACCACCGTCTCGACCAGCGGCTCATCTTCGCGCCAGCGCGCGCCGGGAACCGTGCGCGTCGCCGCGTCCAGCGCCTTGCGAATCGACTGCCTGCGCTCGGCCACATCGACAACCACATATGCTTTGCGCAACGCCTCGGCGTAGCTCTTGGGCTGGTCAATCGCCACGGGCGCTTCGCCATGCAGCATGCGATGCCCGCGGCTCGCATTGCCCGCCGGAATGCCGGCAATCTCAAGCGGAACGATGGCGGAATCGAGCAGCGCCACGACCCAGCGCACCGGCCGCACAAAGCGCTCCGGCTTGCCCGCGCGCCAGTACATGTTCTTGGCCCAGTAGAGGCCGAGCACTTCCTTCGGCAACTCGGCGGCCAGCATCTCGGTGGCCGCGCGGCCCTGCCGCTTCACCGTCGCGCCGACGTATTCGCCCTTGGCGTTGGTGACCTTTTCAAGAGCCGCAACGGCGACGCCGGCCTTCTTTGCGAAGGCCTCGGCAGCCGGCGTCGGCGCGCCGTCTTTGAAGGCGACCTTCCACGAGGGCCCGGTCAGCTTTTCTTCGGTGTCGGCCTGGCTCGCCAGCACGCCCTCGACCAGCACAGCCAGCCGGCGCGGCGTGGAGTAGGTGGTGAGTTTGGCCTCGGGCGCAAGCAGCCGCTCGCGCGTGAGCAGTTCGTTGACGCGGCGGCCCAGCTCGGCCTCGGCCCCGGCAATCATGCGGGCCGGAACCTCTTCCAGCCCAATCTCCAACAAAAAATCTGCCATTTTGATTTTGCTTTCCAGTTCAATTCCAGATGCTGAATCGCCGCGGTCCTAACGGGACGCGCCTCGAAACCGGTGTATCCGTACCCAGGAGTGCGCTATGCTTCTCCTGGGCTATTCATTCGTCCCCCGGGACGAAAAGCAGTGGCGTAGGCGATTCAACAGCAGGTCCTTCGACTTCGCTGCGCTCCGCTCAGGATGACAGCGTATCAGGCGGTCTGCTGCGCCGCATAGGCCTTGGCCACGCCCACCGCCAGATTGCGAATGCGCCCGATCACGCCCACGCGCTCGGTCACGCTGATCGCTCCGCGCGCATCGAGCAGATTGAACAGGTTCGAGCACTTCAGCGCCAGCTCATATGTCGCCAGCATCGGGAAGCGCCGCTTCTCTGCCGCACTGGCCTTCTCATCCGCCATCAGCGCATTGGCTCGCGTCAGCAGCGCCTGCGCCTCGGCCTCGTAACTAGTTGAAGTGCTCCCACAGCTTGCTCACATCGGCGTCTTCGAAGTTGTAGACCGAAAACTGCAGCTCCTCGGCCAGCCGGACTTCGCCATAAGTCACCGCCGCGCCGGTCTCCGGATCGCGCGCCCACACCATGTCGTAGATCGAGTCCACTCCTGCATGAAGGCGCAGATGCGCTCCAGCCCATAAGTCAGCTCGGCGCAGATCGGGTCGAGATCAAGGCCGCCGCACTGCTGGAAGTAAGTGAACTGGGTGATCTCCATGCCGTCGAGCATCACCTGCCAGCCCACGCCCCACGCGCCGCCCGTCGGGCCATCCCAGTTGTCCTCTTCAAACTTCAGGTCGTGCTTCGAGAGGTCGATGCCGATGGCTTCGAGCGACTCGAGATAGAGCTCCTGCACGTTCACCGGCGGCGGCTTCAGAATCAGCTGAAACTGCGTGTGGTTGAAGAGCCGGTTGGGGTTCTCGCCATAGCGGCCGTCGGCCGGACGGCGCGATGGCTGCGCATAGCCCACCCTGTAAGGCTTGGGGCCGAGCACGCGCAGAAAGGTCTCCGGCGCCATGGTGCCCGCGCCCACTTCAACGTCGTAGGGCTGCTGCAGCACGCAGCCGCGCTCCGCCCAAAAGCCCTGCAGGCGGAACAAAAGCTCCTGAAAGGTAAGCGGGGTCGTCTTCGGTTGGGATAAGGTCTGGGATGAGGACACGGGCAACTCTCTCTCGTCGGGACTCACTCGATTTTATCAGCCCCGCCGTTCATCAGCTCGGCGTCCGAATGCGCTCCCCAGCCGCGCCAGCGCCTCGGCCGAGCGCAGCTTGCGCTCCAGATGGCGCTCCAGGGACTTGCAGGGTGAAGCGGCGCAGATCCTGTGCTCGCCGCCGGGGCCAGGGCTCGCCGGCAAAGGCCGCGACCGGCGCCCGCAACATGCGCTGCGCCAGTTGCCAGGAGTCGGCCGTGAGTTCGCTCGCGTTGCCATTGCGGTGGACCGCGCAGAAGAGTCCGTCGGCGTAGGTGTTGAAGAGATCTCCGCCGCACGCAATGCCTCGCCGCAGGCCGTGCAATGGGCGATGTCGGGCAGCAGGCCCATGAGGCGCGTCATCCAGAGCTGGAAATAGGTCAGCGGCATCCAAGGCTGCTCGACTGTGGTTTGTTCCAGCACGGACACCAGCAGGCGGAAGACCGTCTCCTGCGGATCGTGCTCGGGGAGCGCCTCGTCCAGCAGTTCGGCAAAGAAGCTGAGCACCGTCATGCGCACGGGATCGACCGGCGCGGAGAGCGGCGAGCGGACGATTTCAAGCTGATCGAGCCGGACCAGTTCCTGCCGGGGCCGCTCGGCAAACCAGGCGCGGGCCAGGGTCATCGGCTCCAGCGCGCCGCCAAAGCGTTTGCGGCTCTTGAGCGCCGACTTGGCCACGCCCTTCACCCGGCCGTAGTCGCGCGTGAAAAAGCTCACGATCAGGTCGGCCTCATGGACCGGCCAGGTGCGCAGAACCACGGCTTCGGAGGTGAGCACGTTCATGCGATTCCTATCATCGCATTGCCGCACCACCTCCGGGTCAATCCTGTTCAGGCGCTTTCAAGCTCTTAGTTGCTATCCGTAGATTCAACGATTTTGCCGTTTCGCGCCCGGTCCACTGGGCCTAATCAGAGCGATTCCGCTAATCAAAGAGTCCCATAGTCGGCTGAATGTAACTACTTTAGATCGATTTCTTCACCAAGAAGCGCTGCCATGACGCCGGAGAACTCTTCCACCTCAACCGGAAAGCCGTTCAAAGTGCCGGTTCATAACTGCTTTGGATCGTTGCGGACACCCGACTTTCCACAGGCTTCGGCCAAGGAAACCGCGCAAGGGCAAGGTTAAAATAGAGTCAGAGGTTCCAAATGCCCACCGCAATGGTCACCTTCAACGGCCGCATCACCCTTCCCCCGCAAGTGCGCAAAAACCTTGGACTCAAGACCGGCGACAACGTCGAGTTTGTCGAAGTCGAGAAAGGACGCTTCGCGATCTCGTGCCGCAACAGATTGACTGCGGACTCCGATCTTGGCACTCCAATGCAGGACCAGGCGCACGTCGTCGCAGAAGATAGCCAGCCCGTCCACTAAAGGACGGCGAAGAACAGCCCCATCACAATTGACGCTCTTTAGCGATGCATTTGCACGCGCACGCACAAACGCGCATCCGGCAGGGCGGATGCGCGTTTGTGCGTTGCCTGAAACTCGTCTAGCGGCCGAAGTGCGCGGCGTTCTTCGCGGTGTAGCTGGCCCACTTTTCCGGCAGGTCGTCGGCGGCGAAGATGGCCGAGACCGGGCAAGCCGGGACGCAAGCGCCGCAGTCGATGCACTCGACCGGGTCGATAAACAACTGCTCGGCGTTACCGAAGCCGTCTTCGTCCTTCTTGGGGTGAATGCAATCGACAGGACAGGCGTCCACGCAGGCGGTGTCCTTGGTGCCGATACAGGGTTCTGCAATTACGTATGCCATTCTGATCTCTCCGGGGAACGGTAACTTGGCCTTCGAGGCTGATAGTAGCACAGGACCCCAAACGGCTGCGAACCCTGCGCACGGCAGTTTTGCGATGCGGGAATCCGAGGCGCTTCGTCTCGAAGGACTAGCCCCGGCTCCGCGCGGCGCGGTGCGCCGCAAACTCCTGCGGCGTGGGGATCGGCGCCAGATTCCGCCCGGCAAACATCTCCTCGAAGAAGCCCACCAGCTCGTCGTGGATCAGTCCGTTCGAGGCCAGAATCTCCCGGCTGTCCAGCCGGAAATGCCCGCCGGAAAACTCCGTTACCCTGCCCGCCGGCCTCCTCGACCAGCAGAATGCCCGCCGCCGTGTCCCAGGGATTCAGATTGAACTCCCAGAAGGCATCCAGGCGGCCCGCCGCGACATAGGCCAGGTCGAGCGCAGCCGAACCGGCCCGGCGCACCCCATGCGAGCGCAGCGTGAACTCCTGATAGAAGTGGATGTTCGGGCTGGCGTGGCGCTTGCGGCTGGGAAAGCCCGTGGCCAGCAGCGCCTCAGCCAGCTCCGGAGTCCGCGAGACCCGCATCGGCTTGCCATTCAGCAGCGCGCCATGTCCCCGCTCGGCGACAAACAGCTCATCGCGCATGGGGTCGTAGATGACCGCCGCCACGAGCGTTCCGTCCGCCTCATCCGCCAACCCGGCCGGCCGCTGCTCCAGGCCCAGCGAGACGCAAAACTGCGGAAAGCCGTGGGCGAAGTTGGTGGTTCCGTCCAGCGGGTCGACATACCAGCGAAACTCGCCGTCGAGCCGCTCGCGCGTGCCCTCTTCGCCATAGATTCCGTGCTCGGGAAAGGCCGCAGCCAGCCGTTCGCGGATCAGCTTTTCCGAGGTGCGGTCGGCCACCGTCACCAGGTCCACGTCGCCCTTGTACTCGGTCTCAACGCCCTGCGCGAAGAACTCGCGCAGCCGCGCGCCGCCTCGCGTGCGATCGCCGAGGCCGCGGGAACCCACTGCCACTCCGGAGCCGTGTTTACGCCGCTCACTCTGAAGTCCCGTTCGTGGCGGAGCCATTCAGATCCAGCTCATTAACCTTCGCGTTCCGCGGAGCCCGCTTGCCCGCCTCGGTGATGGTGCGGATCTGGTGCTTGTAGATGAAGAGATTCGGCTTGCCTTCGCGCGTCAGGCGCAGCATTCCGTCGTCGAAGTACTCGATCCAGCCGCGCACCGTCTCGCCGTCGCGCAGCTTGATCTGTACGGTGACCTGGCGTCGCTGAGAGAACGCAGGTAGAGCGCTTCCTGGCCGGTTTCGCCCGGCGGAGGCGTCTTGGAGCGGCGGTGCGAAGAAACGGGTGGAGTCATGTTGCCATTTTAGATGCAATTCGCGCAGGACGGCGAATGCGGCAGAGTCGAAACAATGATGGTGATTTATTTGTTTTTCGCCGGCGGATCGGCGTAGTAGCCGGTGCGATGGCGGATATTGAAGTCCTCGGCGCCGCCCGGGGAATCGTCACCTGAATGCGATGAAATCTCACTCCCTTGATCCTGGTTGCGTGGATAATAGCCCAGCACATACTGCGTGCGCAGGTCGTCGCTCACTCGCGCGAAGGCCTTGTCGAGGCCGCCATCGCCGACATAAAAGCTCTTGCCGCCGGTCTGCTCGGCCAGGGTGATCAGCGCGTGCTCGCCGCCCAGGTCGCGGCCGGCGCTGGCTCTCGATCGGCACGTCGATGATGGAGTAGATCATCACCTCGTTGCGCAGCGCCTGCTCCAGCGCCTTGGCATAGGTGGTGCTGGCTGTGTCGTCTCCGTCGGAGACCAGCACCAGCACCTTGCGCCCCTCTTTGCCGCCCAGACGCTGGGAGCCCAGATAGATCGCGTCGTAAAGCGCTGTGGCCCAGTCGCCGCGCAACTGGCCGAGCCCGCGATCGATCTGGCCCACATTGTTGGTGAAGGGCGTCAGCTCGCGCACGTCGGTGGCAAATTGCAAGAGGCTCATCTGGTCCTGCGGGCGCAGCAGAGCGTGGGCGAAGCGCTTGGCAGCATCCGCCTCCTCGAGCAGTCCTTGTGCACGCTGCCGCTGGTGTCGATGGCCAGGGTCAGATTCAAGCGGCAACTCCGACTGGCGCTCGAAGACCGCAATCTCCTGCGGCCGCCCGTCCTCGGCGACCGCAAAATCGTCGCGCGTCAGGCCGCCGACGATGGCGCCATTCTGATCGGTCACGTTCACAAAGATGTTGACCAGCTTCACGTCCACGTGGAGCGTGAGATCCTGCGCTGGCAGCGACAGAGGCAACAGAACCAGCGGCAGCCAAGCGGCGATGCGCCAGAAAAGCCGGCCTGGATCAAGCGTCATGCGAAGCCTCCGAGCCGTCCACGGCGATTGCGGCGGGAAACGGTTCGCCAGCCGCCCAGACCGCTCCGTCCACAAAGGTCTCTTTCTTCCAGATGGGCACGGTCTTCTTGAGGGTATCGATGAGCCAGCGGCAGGCATCGAAGGCCTGCGCGCGATGCGCCGAAGCAACCACAATCAGCACGCTGGTCTCGCCCACCTTGAGCCGGCCAAGGCGGTGGACCATCGTCACATGCCGCACGCCGAAGCGGGCTCGCGCCTGGGACGCCAGCTCGTTCATCTGCTTCGCAGCCATCTCCTCATAGGCCTCATAGTCGAGATAAAGGGTCTCCCGCCCGCGGGATTGTTGCGCACAATGCCGTCAAAGACCACGACCGCGCCGTCCTCACCCCGCTTGGCGGCCGAGATCCATTTCTCCGGCTCGATCGGCTCGGAGCACAAGGCGACCACCTGCTCCATCCTCTTCGCTAGCCGCCCGAGACCGGAGGCAACAGGCCCACTTCATCGCCGTCGCGCAGCAGATGCGCCAGGGTTGCGAACTCCGCATTCACGCTCACCGCTATGCCCCGCAACAGAGGCTCGGGACGGTCCTCGCTCAGCCGCGCAAGCAACTCCGCCACCGTCGCGCCCTCCGGCAACTCGACCGTGCCGCGAGCGCCCAGCCAGTCCTTCAACACGCCAAAACAGAGCACGCGCACCTGAATCATTGATGAAGAGAATACCGCCTGCCAGTTAGACGCGGCAGAAGGCAGAGAGTCGGCGAAGCAAGGAGATTGCGAAAATGGCAGAAAGCGGCGGGCAACATCGCCATTGGCAACCCGGCGCCACACACAAAAGGCCGGCAGTTTCGCCGGCCTCCTGGTCGATCGAGAACAGCCTGTCTCACGCCGCGGCGCCGACTACCGCCACCTTGGCTTCCGTTGGGGCTTCCGCTGGCGCCGTGTCCGGCCGCGCCTTCAACAGCGGCAACGCCACTGCCAGCACGTCTTCGATGTGGCTGGCGTAGTGGATCGTGACGCCTTCGATCATCTCCGGCGTCAGGTCCTCTTCCACGTCCTGGCGGTTCTCGGCGGGCAGAATGATGGTTTCCACCCCCGCCCGGCGCGCGGCCAGGAACTTCTCCTTGATGCCGCCCACCGGCAGCACGTTGCCGCTGAGCGTGATCTCGCCGGTCATCGCGGTCAGCGGACGCACCGGCGTATCGGTCAGCAGCGAAGCCAGCACCGTGGCCATGGTCACGCCGGCCGAAGGGCCATCCTTGGGAATCGCGCCGGCCGGCACGTGAATGTGCAGGTCGATCTCCTTGGTAAAGTCCTCGGCCAGGCCCAGCCTCGCGGCGTTCGAGCGCACCCAGGTCAGCGCGGCCTGCATCGACTCCTGCATCACCTCGCCGATCTGCCCGGTCATGGTGAAGCCGCCCTTGCCCTTCATCTTGTTGGCTTCGATGAAGAGAATGTCGCCGCCGGCCGGCGTCCAGGCCAAGTCCAACGGCCACGCCGGGCCGCTTCACGCGCTCCGCCACCTCGGTATCAACGCGCACCTGGATGCCGCCCAGGAACTCCTTCAGCACCTCGCGGGTCACGACCAGCTTTTCCGTGTTGCCCTCGACCACGCGCCGCGCCTGCTTGCGGCAGACCGTGCCGATCGTCTGCTCCAGCTTGCGCACGCCGGCCTCGCGCGTGTAGTGGCGGATGATGTAGCGCACCGCGTCCTCGGGAAACTCGATCTGCTCCGGCGTGATTCCGTTCTCCTTGATCTGCCGCGGAATCAGGTAGCGGTTGGCGATGTGCACCTTCTCTTCTTCGCTGTAGCCCTGCAGCGGAGATCATCTCCATGCGGTCCAGCAGCGGCGGCGGAACCGTGTCCAGCATGTTCGCCGTGCAGATGAACAGCACCTTCGACAGATCGAACGGCACGTCGAGGTAGTTGTCGCGGAACGTGTTGTTCTGCTCCGGATCGAGCGTCTCCAGCAGCGCCGAGGCCGGATCGCCGCGGAAGTCGCGGCCCAGCTTGTCCACCTCGTCCAGCATGATCACCGGGTCGTTGGTTTCGGCCCGGCGGATGCTCTGGATGATCTGGCCCGGCAGCGCGCCGATGTAGGTGCGCCGATGGCCGCGAATCTCCGCCTCGTCGTGCATGCCGCCCAGCGAGATGCGCTGGAACTTGCGGCCCAGCGCCCGCGCAATCGACCGGCCCAGGCTGGTTTTGCCCACGCCCGGAGGCCCGACAAAGCACAGAATCGGCCCCTTCATGTCCGGCTTCAACTCGAGCACGCTCAGGTAGTCGAGAATGCGGTCCTTCACCTTTTTCAGCTCGTAGTGGTCCTCGTCCAGAATCTCCTTGGCCTTGCCGATGTCGATCTTGGAGCCCGAGCTCTTGGCCCACGGCAGCACCGCCAGCCACTCGATGTAGTTGCGCGTCAGCGAGTAGTCGGCGGCCATGGGAGACATGCGCGAGAGGCGCGACAGCTCCTTCATCGCCTCTTTCTTCACGTCCTCCGGCATGCCGGCGGCTTCGATCTTCTGGCGCAGCTCATCGATCTCGCGCTGGCCCTCGTCCTGCTCGCCCAGCTCCTTCTGGATGGCCTTCAGCTGCTCGCGCAGATAGTAGTCGCGCTGCGACTGCTGCACCTGGTCCTGCACCTCGCTCTGGATCTTGGTGCGCAACTGCTGCACCTCGATCTCCTTGGCCAGATGCTTGTTCAGCTGCTCCAGCCGGCCGTCGATGCTCGGCGTCTCCAGCAGCTGCTGCTTGTCGTCGGTGGTCAGGAAAGGCAGCGACGAAGCGACAAAATCCACCAGCCGGCTCGGGCTCCTCGATGTTGGCCGCAATCGTCCGCAGCTCGTCGGAAAGCGTCGGCGACTCGGAGACGATCTGCTGGAACTGGCCGATCACGTTGCGCACCAGCGCTTCAACGCCTGGAGTAGCCGGCGGCTTCCGTGTCCTCCAGCGTCTCGACCTCGGCCACCATGAAGGGCTCGGTCTGCACATAGCGCACCAGCCGCACCCGCTCGACGCCCTCGGTAAAGACAAAGCGGCTCTGGTTGGGCATGCGCACAATTTTGTGCACCGTGGCCAGGGTTCCCACCGCGTGCAGGTCCGCCGGCTTGGGCGCGTCCAGCCGCGGGTCCAGCTGCGCCGCCACAACGATGGCCCGCTCCTCGCCCAGCGACTCGATCAGTTGGATCGAGCTTTCCCGGCCCACCGTCAGCGGCAGAACGGCGTGAGGAAACAGCACGGTATCGCGGACCGGCAGAACGGCAATCCTGCGCACGGCAGGGTCGCCCTTTTTGGGAGGGCTTTTAGGGGAGGGCGGGATCTGGAGGCTGATTTGGCATTGAGTGTCCTCGTATCAACTTTTCTTCATTAGACAACGCAGACATCGGAAAAGTTGCAGGAAAAGCACTTCATCCGCCGCTCTTCCCAGGTTCGTTCGACTTCAAGTTTCTCAAAAAGTACGGTCGAGAGAGGAGTGTAGTTCCCTCGTCAGCCGCCGCACCCTCCACTCTTTTCTTCAACTTAGTGGCGCTTCATCGAACCGTGGTCTCGCACTGGCCGTAGTCGAACGACCCGAGCCAGACCGTCCAGGCATCTGGTTTGAAAACACTGCCGCTGCAAGGGTGTATCGGCCAATGCGCGGGGAATGTGAGACCAATAGAATCGAACAGGTGAGAAGCAAGCGGGCTGGCTGAAAGAAACCAGCACTCCCATCGATTCTGGCCCAGAGTAGCCTCCGCCGCATCAACCTGGAATGCTCACTTCGGCTCTCCCTTCGGTCTGCGGGAGCCTACCTCACTCCAAAGGCTCGATTGAATCTGATCCCATACGGCGTCGGGGGGTTCTACGACAGGGAACAGCTCGCGAGCGGCCTGGGCGATGGTTTCCAGATCGTTCAGCAGTGCGCGGCAGAGACGGGCAATCCTTCAGGTGCGGATCGTCCGCGAGAACCTCATCCGAGCCGATCAGCTCCGGCAACCGGTCCTGGAACTGCTGGCAGGTCAGGGTCTTCGTATCTTCCGTCATCGCCGCTCCTTCTGCCTGGGAAGCGTGCGCAGCGCATCGCGCAGCCTAAGCCGTGCCTTGTGCAGTTGGGATTTCACGTTACCGACCGAGCAGTCGAGCATGGAGGCTATCTCATGATGCTCATATCCCTCAACGTCATGGAGAACAAAGGCAAGCCGGTAGCCGGCGGGAAGGTCGCCGACCGCGCGCTCGAGGGCGAGCCGGTCGACCGAGCCTGACAATGTGAGGTCTCGAGAGCCAAAGCTCGGCTCGCGTTTCCCTCTGTAGGGGGGTCCGTCGCTTCATCCATTGAAATCAGCGATAAACCTTTCTTTCTCAGATGCATCAAAACGACATTGATGGCCAGCCGATGGAGCCAGGTGGAGAAAGCTGAGTCACCGCGAAAAGTCGAGATCTTCCGGTACAGTTGAAGAAAGGTCTCCTGAGTCAGGTCCTCTGCTTCGGCCATATTGCCCACCATGCGCACACATAATGAATAGATGCGCTTTTTATGCAAAGAGTAAAGTTGCGCGAAGGCGATGTGGTCCCCAGCCTGGACCTGCGCAAGAAGGCCGGCTTCGGACGGAGCCGGCGAGGAGACGGACGTGGGAGGAGCGGACTCAGGCGCGGTGGACGTATCCGCGGCCGTCGCACCTCCAGGCGGAGAGCGGGCTGCTGGTTTCGGCGAATTCGCACGCTGCCGGGGATTGGACATGCGCTTCCTTTGGAGAGAATCGATCCCGTCCCCGATGCTGCTGCATCAGGCGCTATTCGTCGTTAGTATAAGGGAATAAGGAATAGCAATCCGGCAACTGGAAAATAAAAGACAGGTTACGTGGGAACGAACAGGGAAATAGAACTCGAAGAGATGCATCAAGCGGCGCAGGCAACCGACTGCCCTCGCTGATCCCTGACCTCGGAACTCTGTTGGGAGATATGGTATTGAGGGCAAAGCCGGTGTGGCAATGCGGCAAGCGGTGCGGGCACGGCATCTTCCTGGCATGTCTCTTTGCCTTCGCTTTATCTGGCGGTGTGGAAGTCTGGAGCCAGGGTCCGGCTGGAGGCGACGCCAACCCCTCCAGCGATGGAGATGCGGCGCAGGGGCCTTCCGATCCCCTCGCCCAGTGGGCAGGGTTTGCCGGTGCGCCACATCTCCTTCGTGGGAGTTTCGCCCGAGCGCCTTGCACCTCTCACCGGCCAACTGGCCCAGGCCGAAGGCGAACCTCTGAACAGGGCAGATCTGGAGAAGAGCCTTCGCCAGCTCTTTGCGACCGGCCTGTTTGAGAACATTGCCGCAGAGGGAGTGCCGGACGGGGATGGCGTAGACCTGGTCTTTCGCGGAACCGCGCGCAGCTTCATCGGCACGGTCAGCGTGGACGGCGCCAAAGGCCCCACGCTCAACACTCAGCTCGAATCGCGCCAGCCAACTCGACCCCGGCACCCGCTTTACTCCCGCCAAGCTCGACCAGGCGCTGGTGCAGATGCGCACCACGCTTGCACAGAACGGATTTTACGAGCCGGCGATTACCCATACGCTGACAGCGAACCCCCAGGAGCAGCTGGTCGACATTGCCTTTCGCGTGGTCCCCGGCCCGCAGGCGCGAGTTGGCACAGTATCGGTAACGGGCGACTCCGGAATGAGCTGTGAGCGAATTTCGCCGTCACGCGCACCTCGGCGCCCGTTCGCACGTGAACATCGAAACCGTGAGCCGGGCCCTGGCTGGCGTGCTGAAGGTTTACCAGCGCGAGCAACGGCTGGAGGCCGAAATCAAGCTTGAATCCCAGGATTACGACCCGAAGACCAAAACGGTGAATTATCGGTTCTCCGCCAGCCGTGGTCCCATCGTGAAGTTGCGGGTCGAGGGCGCCGGCATCAGCCAGGATCGGCTCAAGCGCCTGGTTCCCATCTTTGAAGAGGGCAGCGTGGACGAGGACCTGCTCAACGAGGGCAATCGCCGGCTGCGCAACTACTATCAGCGGCTCGGCTACTTCGACGTGAAAGTGGAGCATGAACGGCAGACCGCGACCGCTGAGCAGGTGACGATCATCTTCAAGGTCCGGCTCGGTCAGCGACGGCACGTCGAACGCGTCTCGGTCGCAGGGCAACCGCTACTTCGACTCCAACACGCTCAAGCAACTGCTCAGCGTACATGCCGCCGACACTCTCGATCGCCACGGCGCATACTCTCAGGGACTGGTCTCGGCCGACATCAACGCCTTGCAGGGAGTCTACCGGAACAATGGCTTCTCCAACGTCAAGGTAACCGCCGAGACCAACACGGACCAGACGGCCGCGGCCTCGGCAGCCACGCCATCGCCCCAGAGATCGAAGACAACTCCGCTTACGGTGGTTTACCACATCGACGAGGGAGCACAACAGCGAGTAGGCATTGGTGCGCCTGGAAGGAAACGAGCATGTGGAAGCGGCCAAGCTGACGCCGCATCTGAACACGGTCGCAGGGCAACTGCTTTCGCCGGAGAATCTGGCCGGGGACCGCGACACGCTGATGACCGACTACCTGAGCCGGGGCTTCGACCAGGTGAAGGTCGAGGTCACGCAGCAGACTGAACAGGCCGACCCAAGCAAGGTGGACGTGGTCTTCCACATCACCGAGGGCCAGCAAATCTTTGTGCGCAAAGTGCTGATGACCGGCCTGCACTACACCCGTCCGGAGACGGTCGCCAACGCCATCACCCTTCATCCAGGCGACCCGCTCAACCAGACGGCTCTGATGCAGACGCAGCGCAATCTCTATGACTTTGCCCTCTTCAATGAGATCGACACAGCGGTCGAAAACCCCGCGGGGGGAGAGACCCACAAGACCGTGCTGCTGCAGGCGTCCGAGGCGCGGCGCTGGGCGCTGACTTACGGCTTTGGTTTCGAAGCGCAGACAGGAACGCCGCAGAATAACTGCGCCAGCGCCATCGCCGGCGGGGTCCCGTGCAATCCGAACGGCAAGACCGGGGTCAGCCCCCGGCTTCTTGTCGACATCACGCGCAACAATCTCTTCGGGCGCGAGGAGTCGATTTCCCTGCGCGGAAACTATGGACTACTCGAACAGAAGATCAACCTGATCTTCCAGAATCCGCACTTCGAGGGCAATCGGAACTTCGGCCTGACCTTCTCCGGCGGCTATGCCAACAGTCTGGACGTTTCTACTTACGTGGCGTCCAAGCTCGAGGGCGGAATGCGCGTGACCCAGCACTTCGATACGTCTGGACTGCTTTTCTCCAAGGCAAATACCCTGGTCTACGAGTTCAACTTCCGTCGCGTCAAGGTGGACGCGGCCAGCCTGCAGGTGTATCCGGGCGCGATTGCGCAGGACTCGACGGCGGTACGTGTTGCAGGCCCGGCCATCACCTGGATTCGCGATACGCGCGACTCGCCGCTCGATGCGCATCGCGGCACCTACACCAGCTTTCAGAGCTTTCTCTCAGGCACTCACTTCGGCGCTGAAGCGCAATTCAGCCGCCTCGACCTGACGAATTCAAGTTATTACGAGTTTGACAAGGGGCGTTTTGTGCTGGCGCGTAATACACGCTATGGCCAGGAGCGCGTCTATGGCAATCCCTCTGACCAACTGATTCCCCTCCCCGAGCGGCTTTACTCCGGAGGAGCCGCTTCGCTGCGCGGCTTCGGCGAGAACGCGGCCGGGCCGCGCGACCCCGAGACGGGCTTTCCCATCGGCGGGGCCGGCGCTTTGACCAATTCAACTGAACTGCGCCTGCCGCCGCCCACATTGCCATGGTTCGGCAACACCGTCAGCTTCGTGCTCTTTCACGACATGGGCAATATCTTCACCAATGCGGGAGATGCCTGGGCCAGCGCCCTCAGGGTTCGCCAGCCGGAGCGCGGCACCTGCAAGACCCTTGCCAATGTCAATGTCCCCAACAGCTATCTTCCGAGTGGCCCCACGACCTCCACCGGCCAACAAGGCCAATGCAGCTTCAACTACTTCTCCCACACACCTGGGCTTGGTCTGCGCTACCATACGCCGGTAGGGCCTATCCGGGTGGACTTCAGCTATAACCTCAATCCGCCCATCTATCCCGTGAATACCGATTACTCGCTTCCGGTGAGCGCCAACCCCATCGTGCCCTATTACGATTCAAACCCGCATGTCGGCGAGGCCCCTCACTTCAACTTCTTCTTCAGCCTGGGACAGACCTTCTGATGAGCAACCGGACCGGAATTCGACTCAACAGCAAGCCCGGAACAGCTTACGGTTGGACCGTGGCCGCTTACCTTGCTGTTGCCGTAACCGCCGCGGCACTGGCTCAGAACCCGGTTCAAAACTCTGCCCAGGATTCCAAGCCGGCCAGTGCGGCCGTGCTCGACAAGGTGATCGCCGTGGTGAACAACCAGGCCATTCTTGAGAGCGATGTGGACGACGAGATGCGGTTGGCGGTGCTCGAACCAGGCCGCGTCCGCCGTGGAATCGAGACTCCAAAGACGGCCCTTGCGCGGTTGATCAGCCGCGCTCTCATCGAGCAGCAGATTCGTCAGGAGGACCTGCAAGCCGTGGAACCCTCCCAGACCGACGTCGATGCCCGGTTGGCGGAGATTCGCAAGGAACTGCCGATTTGCGTTCGTCTCAATTGCGCCTCGGAGGAGGGTTGGAAGACTTTTCTGGCCGCGCGCGATCTCACGCAAGAGCGGGTTGAAACCTATCTCCGCGCCCGAATCGAAATTCTGCGTTTCATCGAGCTGCGCTTCCGCCAGGGGATTCGCATCTCGCCCGAAGAGATTAAGGCCTACTACCACGAAACGCTGCTGCCGCAATATGCGCAGGGCGAGGCCACGCCGTCGCTGGAGAAGGTTGCCCCGCGCATCGAGGAGATTTTGCTCGAGCGGCAGGTGAACGCGCTCTTCGGCGACTGGCTCAAGAGCCTGCGCAAACAGGGCGATGTCGAAGTGCTGGACCCGGCGCTCGGAGACCTTGAAGCCCAAAGCGGAGCGGAAAGAGGAGGCAAATGAGCGAAGATGAATCCATGCCTCCTCTTCGGCCAGAGAATCCCGAGCCTGGCGATGGCGTGGGCGACGATCGACCCAAGCCGCCCAAGCCGAGCCGTCTGCGCCGATTTTTCCTTCGTCATCTTCCCTTGACAGTCGTCTCTGCTGTAGTTCTGCTGGGGATCGTTACCGTTGGCCTTTATTTCTGGGCAAGTTCGACCGCATTCGAAAACATCGTCCGCAGATACTTGATCAGCCACATTGAGGAAGCCACGGGCGGACGCGTAGAGGTCGCTTCCTTCCACTGGAAGCTGCTGAATCTCGAAGCCGAGGCGGACGGGTTGGTCATCCACGGCCTTGAAGCTCCCGGCGAGGCGCCCTACGCCCAGGCCGATCGCCTCCGCGTGCAGATCAGCATCCTGGGGCTTTGGAGCCCGCGCATTCAGTGGCGCGACCTGGAGATTCTTCGGCCTCGGGTGCATCTGATCGTCTACCCCGATGGCTCGACAAACCAGCCTCAACCCCGCAAAACAGAAGAAGCCGGGCAAGCCCGCGATCGACACGTTCTTCGATCTGAAGGCCAGCCACGTCGAGGTGGAGCAGGGCGTTCTCGACTATGAGAATCGCGCCGCCACCTTCGATTTCCAGGACCGGCACATCCCGCTCGACTTTGACGCCAATGACGTCTCACTTCGCATGGCCTACATGCCCGCTGGAGCATCGCTCTCGCCCGGTTCTTCCCGGACAAGCGTCAGAACTCCGGAGAGCTATCGCATCGAGGCCGGAGCGCGAGATTTCAGCCTCTCGCGCGGCCCTTCGTCCAGACCGGCCAAGGCGCAGCCGAAGCCGGTTCAGGGTTTTGTTCAGGCCACGCTCGATCTCACCCGCACCGGCGCAATCCTGGAATCGCTGCGCATCACTGCCCGCAGCCGCGGCGTCAAGGACCGGACACTTGAAATATCAGGCTCCCTCAATGACTTTGCCCATCCCCGCTGGCAAGCCAGAGCCGTGGGCGATCTGGACATGCGCCTGCTCGACCCAATCACAGGGTATCCGTCTGCGCCGGAAGGACTCGCCCATCTGGACCTCACCGGGGCTGGACGGGCAGGAACTTTTCGCGCCGATGGCACGGTCCATGTCGAGGGCGGCGCTTATATCGGCACAGGCGTGGTCGCCAGAGGCATTGGACTCGATGCACGTCTTCATGCCGATCCCGAGCGGTTGCTGCTCTCTTCGATCGTCGCCCGCCTGCGCCAGGGAGGCCAGATCGATGGCGACCTCTCGTTGGATCACTGGCTGCCCACTCTTCCCGGAGCGGACACTCTGGGTCCAGCCAGCCCGGCATCGCGCAGTTCTCGCCGCAAGCGAAATGAGCCCATTATCCCGGTCGCGAGACCTCCGCAACCTTCCAATGACATCACTCTCCCTGTCAATGGAAAGGTGACCGCAAACTTCAAGGGCGTGGCCCTCGATACAGTGCTGGAGATGGTCTGCGACCCACCCTTCCAGCGTCTCGGCTTCGACACGCGCATCAGTGGCCCGGCAACTGCACTCTGGACCAATGGCGACACCAACACTCTCTCAGTTAATGCTTTGCTGAACCTCAATCCCCCAGCACAGACCGCGCAGGGCAAGGTTCCCGCAGGCGGCCTGATCGACGCGACCTATACTCAGCGCGACGGCGCGGTCGATCTGCGCAGGCTGGAGTTTCACACCCCCGCAAGCCAGTTGGTGGCTCAAGGCCATCTCGGCGCTTATCCGCTTTCCAGCCCCTCGGGATTCTCCGTCGAGTTTCATTCCCAAAATCTCGGAGAGTTCGACACGGCTCTGCGCGACCTGGGACTGACCCGCAACGGAAGATCGGGGACCGCGGCCTTGCCCGTGGTGCTCTCCGGGAGAGCGGATTTTCTTCATGGGTTCTGGAACGGCTCACTCAGCAATCCACGTCTCTCCGGCAACCTGAAGGCTACGCAACTTTCCGTCGAATTGCCGGCGAACTCCGCCGTCAACTCCGGCCAGCCCCAGCTCTTCCACATCGATTCAATCGACGCCACGGGCAGCTACTCAGCTACCCGCATCGACCTATCGCAAGGCTTGCTCCGCCGCGGCAAGACCGAAATCAATCTCAGCGGCAGCCTGGCCGCCGCTGCCGTCACCAGTAGGCACGGCCAGCCGCACATTCCGACCTACGACGCCAATTCAATGCTTCATCTTCGCCTCCGTGCCAACCAGGTCGGCGTAAACGATCTCGAACCCTTCACCGGCCGAAAACTGCCCGTCGAAGGTGTGTTTGATACGCAGCTTCAAGCCGATGGCCCAATTCATGAGCTTGGCGGCTCAGGATGGGTCGAGCTGGAAAAAGCCACCGTCTACGGCGAGCCGGTGGGCCGAATTCGAGCCCAGGGCAACATCGCCAACCGGGTCCTCAACCTCACCTCGCTGACTGTCAACAAAGACACCGGCAAGCTGACGGCGACAGGCCGCTATGATCTCCAATCCCGCCGCATCCAGTTGAATGCCAAAGGCGCGGGCATCGACCTGGCGCGTATCGAAGCTCTGCGCAGCAAAGGCCTCACCGTGACCGGCAGGCTCGGGTTTACTGTCGAGGGCTCGGGAACACTCGACGATCCCCATCTTGAGGCTCACGCCAACTTACCCGGCCTCATCATCGACGGAGAATCTCTGGGTGGGCTGGATCTCGTGGCGCACACGGCCAACCGCGTGATCACTTACGACCTTACGACCCAGCTTGAGGCCGCCGACTTCAAGGCGCACGGCCGCACCGAGCTGAGTGGAGACTACGCCACCCAGGCAACGCTCGATTTTTCACGCTTCAACATCGGCGCGCTGCTCAAGCTGGCCCACGTAAAGGGCCTCAATGGCGAGTCCGCGCTTGCCGGCAAGATCACCCTGGAGGGGCCTTTGGCACGCCTCTCCGAGATGCACGGCGAGGCGCGCTTGCAAGAGCTGGCGGTAACGGTCTCCGGCGTTCATCTCAAGAGCGATGGCGGCGTCCACGCCACGCTCGACCACGCCGTGATCCATCTCGATCCGCTGCATGTAACCGGCGAGGAAACCGATCTGCACGCCCAGGGAACGCTCTCGCTCAAAGACAAGCGGCAACTGGACCTCTCCGCGAGCGGGGCAATCAACTTGAAAATCGCCGAGACGCTCGACCCCGATCTCACCGCCAGTGGAACCACCACCTTCCAGGTGGAGGCGCACGGCCCGTTGATGAATCCCGGCCTGGCGGGCCGCATCGACTTCCAGAATGGTGAGCTTTCTCTTGAGGACTTGCCCAACGGCCTGAGCCAGTTGCATGGAACGCTGGAGTTCAACCAGAACCGGCTGGAGGTCAAGAACCTCACCGCCATGACCGGCGGCGGCCTGTTGAGCCTTGCCGGCTACCTGGCCTATCAGCACGGCCTCTATGCCGATCTGACCGCGACCGGAAACGGAATTCGCATCCGCTATCCGCAAGGCGTCAGCTCGCTGGCCAACGCCTCGCTCCACCTGCAAGGAACGCAAAACAACCTGCTGCTCTCCGGCGACGTGCTCATTACCCGCTTCACGGTAAGTCCGGACCTGGACATCGCTGCGCTCGCCGCACAGACGAACGGCATCGAAGCCATCGCGCCTCCCGACGCCCCGTCCAACCACATCCGCCTGGACGTGCATATCGCCTCTTCGCCGCAGTTGAACTTTCAGAACGCCTACGCCAAGCTGGCCGGCAATGTGGATCTCCGCCTGCGCGGCACCGTGGCCTCGCCCTCGCTGCTGGGCCGCGTCTCCATCACCGAGGGCAGCGCCATCATCGCCGGAACCCGCTACGATCTGCAGCGCGGCGACATCTACTTCACCAACCCGGTCCGCATCCAGCCCACCATCGACCTGAACGCCACCGCCCGCGTCGAGGACTACGACATCACCCTCGGCCTGCACGGAACGCCGGACAAAATGGCAGTCACCTATCGCAGCGATCCTCCGCTGCCCGAGGCCGATGTGGTGGCCCTGCTGGCCCTGGGCCGCACCGGCAGCCAGCAGCGCCTCTACACCCAGCAGCAGGAGCAGGCCCTGGCCAACCCCACCACCGACGCCCTGCTCGGCGGCGCGCTCAACGCCACCGTCAGCAGCCGCGTGCAAAAGCTCTTCGGCGCCGGCAGCGTCAAAGTCGACCCCAACTACCTCGGCGCGCTGGGCAACTCCACCTCGCGCATCATCGTCGAGGAGCAGTTGGGCCGCAACCTCACCCTCACCTACGCCACCAACGTGAACACCACCAGCCAGCAGTTGATCCAGGCTGAAATCGCCATCAACCGCCACGTTTCTCTGCAACTTGCCCGCGACGAATCCGGCGTCTTCTCCATGGTTCTCAAGGCCACGCGGCGCTACCGCTAGCCACTCCGCGCTTACCTCTTGCGCTTCCGTCCGCAGCTCGAAATCTGCAACCTTTCTCGTTCATCCGTGTCTATACAACGCGAGAGGCAAGTTGGCTGGACTTCCCATGAACGGCCCGGCAACGATGCACTCCATGAAACATGAACAAGGAGGTATTCGATATGATCCGGATGATGCGCACCGCCCGCACAACATTTCTAACGGCGACAATTTCTGGAGTTCTTCTCTGTCTTTCCCAAGCCTCCCTCGCGGCCCGGCCCAGTGCCCTGATCTCAGGACTGGCAGCTCAGGTGCGATCCAGCGATTCCACAAGCGCCGCAGCGGCAGCCCGGTTGGACAAGAAGCAATTCCGCGATGTGAAGGTGAAGGTAGAGAACGGCATCGCCACCCTGACCGGAAGCGTGGATCTCTTCGAGTACAAGGCCGATGCAGAGAAACGCATGCGCAAGGTCAATGGCGTCACGGCGGTGCGCAATTTGATCGAGGTTGCCGGACCCGCCATTTCCGACCAGCAACTGCGAGACAAGCTGGCCGAAAAGCTGGCCTATGACCGTGTGGGCTACGGCAACGCCTTCAATGCCATCACGGTCAGCGTCGAGAACGGCGCGGTGACCTTAGGCGGCCACGCACGAACCTATGTCGACAGGGATTCTGCTCTGGCCCTCGTCAACACCTATCGCGGCGTCAAGGACGTGGTGGACAACATCGAAGTCGATCCAACTTCCATCATGGACGACCAGGCTCGCATGGAGGTTGCCCGCGCCATCTACGGCTATCCTTCGCTGAACAAGTACGCCATCGACCCGGTGAGACCCATCCGCATCTCGGTGCAGAACGGCCATGTGGAGCTCTATGGAACGGTCGACTCGCAGTCCGACAAGGAGACGGCCTACCTCCGCGCCAACGGCGTCCCCGGCATCTTTAGCGTAAAGAACTACATCCAGGTTGCCGGCCAACCCAGCGAAGCGCAGAAATAACTGAGTCCGCGGGTATCCCAGGTCCCGATGCTGGGACCTGGGATACCACGGACCTCGTTTCGGTCTACTCTAGAACTTTACATTCGGAACGGTACGCGCCCCTTCGCTGGCCTTGAAGTACGCGGTGTTCTCCTTGAAGCCGGCGATGCCCGCCCAGATGTTGTTGGGAAATTGAAGGATGAAGGTGTTGTACTCCTGGATCGAATCGTTATAGCGTTTGCGCGCCACGCCGATGCGATTCTCTGTCCCCGCCAGCTCATCCTGCAAACGCATGAACTGTTCGCTCGATCGCAGTTGGGGATAGTTTTCCGTCAGCAGCAGCAGGCGTCCAATCGCCGAATCGAGCTGGCCATTGGCTGCGATCTTGGCTTGCGGCCCCTGCGCGTTCAGCATGCCTGCGCGGGCGTTGGCAATGTCGCCAAAGACCGTGCTCTCCTCCTTGGTGAAGCCCTTCACGGTCTCCACCAGGTTGGGAATCAGATCGGCGCGCCGCTCCAGTTGCACATCGACCTCCGACCACATACTCTTCACATTCTGATCCTTCGCGACCATCTGATTTCTGGCGCTCACATAGCTGCCAAAGACCATCAGAGCCGCCAGAATCAGAACGCCAACCACGCCAAGCGCAATCCAAACTCCACGTTTCATACAGTCCTTTTCTCCTCCGGCCCGCCCTCAGGCAAGCCACATCATCAAAACTCAATAACCTAATGACCGACGGGTGCCCCATCCTTGCGACGTTCTTGTTCTTGTCGCAAGGGTGGGATACGACGATCCCTCGGGATAACTCCCGCGCTAAAGGAGTCTACCAGTCCCCTCCGGCACCGCCACCGCCGAAGCCACCGCCGCCAAATCCGCCGAATCCGCCACCGCCTGAGTCTCCACCGCCACCACCGCCGAAGCCGCCTCCGCCTCCGCCGATCCATGGCCCGCCGCGAAATCCCCCAAAGAGGCCGAAGCCCAGCAGAAATCGCAGAAGATGAAATCCACCAAAAAAGATCAAGACAATGATCAGCAGAATCAATCTTGGCCCAATTGATCTGCGGTCTTACCGGCTGCCTGGAGATCACAGGCTCGCTGTCAGCCAGCGTGACCTTGGCGTCGGCGGCGATCACCTGCGCCACCTCGCTCACGGCCAGCGTCACCGCGCCGTCAAAGTCGTTGGCCCGGAGATCGGGAACCATCTCCCGGCCGATGTCGCCAACCTTGCCGTCCGGCAGAATGCCTTCCAGGCCGTAGCCCACCTCGATGCGGCGCTTGTGGTCGTCCACGGCCAGCAAGATCAGCACGCCGCGGTCCGAGCCCTTGCGGCCCATCTTCCACTTGTCTTCAAGCGCGTTGGCAAAGTCCGCCGCATCGTCGCCATCCAGCGTCGTGGATGGTCACCACGGCGACCTGCGCATTCGCAGCGGAGTGGTCGAGTTGCTGGCAGATGCTGTCGATGCGGGCAATCGCCTCGGGCGAAAGCACGTGGGCAAAGTCGCTGACGTAATCGGTAGGCTGGGGAAGGTCCTGCCACCCGCTCGGCTCTGGCGGCGACGGCTGAAACACAAACAAAAGCTGCCAAAAGCAGCCGGAAGACGGCGGAATGTGCGCGGCGAAAGCCCTTCATCGCTTTCTATTGTACGGTTCCGGCCCCTGAAAGGTTCCCTTTGCAACCGACTGCAACCTCACGCAATAGACTATTGAAGAGATGAACGAGAATCCTCTTCCCACGCCCCCCGTCGCCCGCAAGGAACACAAAGAAACCGCTTTGCACGGCACCGTCCTCGTCGACGACTACGCCTGGCTGCGCGACAAAGAGAACCCCGAGGTCACCGCCTATCTCGAAGCCGAAAACGCCTACGCCGAAGCCGTCATGGCCCCGCTCGACGGCCTGCGCGACGAGCTCTACGACGAGATGCTCTGGCACATCAAGCAGACCGATGTCTCGGTTCCCTTCCGCGATGGCGACTGGTGGTACTACACCCGCACCGAAGAGGGCTTGCAGTACGCCATCCACTGCCGCACGCATGGATCGCCCAATGCAACGGAAGACGACGCCTGAGCAGGTGATTCTCGACGGCAACGAGCTCGCCGAGGGCCACGCGTTCTTTGCCATCGGCGCCACGGACATCACCAGCGATGGCCGCTGGCTGGCCTACACGACCGACACCACTGGCTTCCGCCAATACACGCTGCACATCAAGGATCTGGAAACCGGCGAGACGCTGCCGGAGAGGTCGAGCGCGTCGGCTCCGTGGTCTGGGCCGCCGACAATCACACGCTCTTCTACACCGTCGAAGACGAGGAGCAGAAGCGGCAATACCAGCTCTGGCGGCACATGCGTGCGGCACGCCCCACGCCGACGACGTGCTGGTCTACCAGGAAGACGACGAGCGCTTCAACCTCGGCGCGGGCCGCACGCGCGACGGCAAATACATCGTGCTGGAGTCGGCCAGCCACACCACCAGCGAGTCGCTGGGTTCTGCCCGCCGACGAGCCCGAGGGCAGTTCACCGTCATCAGCCCGCGCGAGGACGAGCACGAATACTCCATCGACCATCGCAACGGCCTGTGGTTCATCCGCACCAACGATCGCGGGCGCAACTTCCGCCTGGTCACCGCGCCGGTCGCCACGCCGGGCCGCGAACACTGGACCGAGCTGCATTCCCCACCGCGACGACGTGATGCTCGAGGAGGTGGATCTCTTCGCCGGCTTCTTCGTCGCCTGCGAGCGCGAAGACGGCCTGCCGCGCCTGCGCCTTTGGCGCTTCGCCGGCGACGGCCCCGAAGCTGCCAAAGCCGGCGAGATCGCTTTCCCCGAGCCGGCCTACAGCGCCCATCCGCACGTCAACCGCATCTTCGACACGACCACCTTCCGCTACGGCTACCAGTCGCTGGTCACGCCCAGTTCGGTCTACGAGTACGACGTGGCCACGCGGCGCATCGACGCTGCTCAAGCAGCTGGAGATTCCCGGCGGCTTCGACCGCACGCTCTACGCCAGCGAGCGCGTTCACGCCACGGCGCCCGACGGCGTCAAGGTCCCGGTCTCGCTGGTCTATCGCAAAGACAAGCGCGACAGCCCGGGCCAGAATCCGCTCTACGTCTACGGCTACGGCTCCTATGGCTACTCGCTGCCGCTGGGCTTCAGCTCCAACTCGCCTGAGCCTGCTCGATCGCGGCGTGGTCATGGCCTACGCGCACATCCGCGGCGGCGGCGACCTGGGCAAGCCGTGGCACGACGCCGGCAAGATGCTCGTCAAGCGCAACACCTTCACCGACTTCATCGCCGCCGTCGAGCATCTGACCGCGGCGGGCTACGGCGACCCGGCGCGCGTGGCCATCGAGGGCGGCTCGGCCGGCGGTCTGCTGATGGGCGCGGTCGTCAACATGCGGCCCGATCTCTTCCGCGCCGTGCTCTCGCACGTGCCCTTTGTCGACGTGATGAACACCATGCTCGACGCCTCGCTGCCCCTCACCGTTCCCGAGTACGAGGAGTGGGGCAACCCCAACGAGGAAGAGTATTTCCGCTACATGCTGAGTTACTCGCCTTATGACAATCTGAAAGCCGGCGAGTTATCCGGCGATGTTAGTCAAGACCATCCTCCACGACAGCCAGGTGATGTACTGGGAGCCGGCCAAGTATGTGGCCAAACTGCGCACGCTCAAGACGGACAACAACCCGCTGCTGCTGGTCACCAACATGCAAGCCGGCCACGGCGGCGCGAGCGGCCGCTACGACTACCTGAAGGAGATCGCCCTCGACTACGCGTTCCTGCTGCGCGAGTTGGGACTGGTCTGATCGCTCGCGAACGCGGCACCGCCCACGACTTCGGCTCGCGTCGTGATCTCGCGCCATAACAGCACTCACGCCAAAAAGCCCGCCTGTGCGCCATTCGCACAGGTCTTCGCTGCTCTTGCATCGCCGCCAACAGCGTCCTTCACGCAAGAACCCCTAGCAGGAATGCGAATTTTTCGCTAAAATAAAGTCTTCAGCATAGTCCCAGGCGCGGCCGGGCCTGCTCCGATCGTCCTCTTCATGCTCGACAAGGCGGTTTCCTCATAAGGGAATCGCACGGCATATGTGTCTTTCGTGCAACGAGTTGCATTCGGCGCCATACAACATCATCGGGAAGGTTGCCATGAATACTTCGGATTGTCGTCTCCGCATTCCTAAACCACAGGGCCTCTATCATCCTGTGAACGAGCACGACGCCTGCGGAATGGGCCTGGTCGCCAGCATTCGCGGCGAAAAGAGTCACGCCATCATCCGCAAGGGCCTCGAAGTGCTCATCAATCTCACCCATCGCGGCGCGGCAGGCTGCGATCCTGAGACCGGCGACGGCGCGGGCATCCTGATCCAGATTCCTCACGTCTTTTTTGCGCGCGAGTGCGGCGAGCTGGGAATGCGCCTGCCCGAGCCCGGCGCTTATGGCGTGGCCATGTGTTTCCTGCCCGTCGACAAGCACAGCCGCCTGCAGTGCGAAGGCGTCATCGAGCGCATCGCCAAAGAAGAGGGCCTGACCGTTCTCGGCTGGCGCGACACGCCGGTCAACGGCGATCGCCATCGGCCGCGAAGCGCGCGCCTCGCAGCCGTATATTGAGCAGTTCTTCCTCGGCCAGCCCGAGAGCATGAAAGCTGACGACGACGCCTTCGAGCGCCTGCTTTACCGCGTTCGCCGCCGCACCGAAAACGAAATGGCCGCCTCCGACATCGAAGGCAAGGAGTTCTTCTTCATTCCCTCGCTCTCCTGCCGCACCATCGTCTACAAGGGCCTGATGCTGGCCCCGCAGATTGAGAAGTTCTACTTTGAGCTGGCCAATCCGCTCGTCACCAGCGCGCTCTGCCTTGTCCATCAGCGCTTCTCGACCAACACCTTTCCCAGCTGGAAGCTCGCGCACCCCTACCGCTATGTTGCGCACAACGGCGAAATCAACACCATCCGCGGCAACATCAGTTGGATGAACGCGCGCCAGTCGGTGCTCGAGAGCCCGCTCTACGACGGCAAGATCGACGACCTCTATCCCGTCATCATGCCCGAGCGGCAGCGACTCGGCCTCGCTCGACAACGCCGTCGAGTTTCTCTACCAGTCGGGCCGTTCCCTGCCCCACGTCATGGCCATGCTGATTCCCGAAGCCTGGTCCGGCAATCCCGACATGGACGAAGACAAGCGCGCCTTCTACGAGTACCACGCCTCGCTGATGGAGCCCTGGGACGGCCCCGCCGCCATGGCCTTCACCGATGGCCGCGTCATCGGCGCAACGCTCGACCGCAACGGCCTTCGTCCCGGCCGCTATGTCGTCACCAAGGACGATCTGGTCGTGCTCGCCTCCGAAGCCGGCGTCCTCGACATCCCGGCCAAGGACATCCGCAAGAAGGGCCGCCTGCAACCCGGCCGCATGTTCCTGGTCGATACCGTTCAGAAGCGCATCATCTCCGACAACGAGATCAAGAAGCAGTTGGCCGGCCGCCAGCCCTATGCGACCTGGCTCAAAGAGCAGCAGGTCACTCTCGATCAGTTGCCCGAGCCCGCGCGCGTCATCGCCTCCAACCCCGAGACGCTCTTGCGCCGCCAGCGCGCCTACGGCTACAGCGAAGAAGACCTGCGAATCCTGCTGGGGCCCATGGGCGCCGCAGGCCGCCGAGCCGATCGGCTCGATGGGCGCCGATGTGCCGCTGGCCTGCCTCTCTGACCGTCCGCAATCGCTCTTCAGCTACTTCAAGCAGCTCTTCGCGCAGGTCACCAATCCGCCCATCGATCCCATCCGCGAAGAGCTGGTGATGTCGCTGATCAGCTACATCGGCACCGAGCGCAACATCCTCGATGAGGCGCCGGAGAACTGCCACACGCTCAAGCTGCCGCATCCGATCCTGACCAATCGCGACCTCGAAAAGCTGCGCCGCGTCTCTTCGGGCGATCTGCTGGCCACCACACTGCCTGCGCTCTTCCGCGCCGCCGATGGCGAGCGTGGCCTGAGGCACTCGCTCGAAGATCTCAGCAATCGCGCAGCGCACGCCGTCGAATCCGGCTACACGCTGCTGATTCTCTCCGACCGCGGCGTCGATCCGACCTACGCGCCGATTCCCAGCCTGCTGGCCATGGCCGCCGTCCACAATCGCCTGGTCAAAGACAAGACCCGCACCCAGGTCGCGCTCATCATCGAGAGCGGCGAGCCGCGCGAGGTGATGCACTTTGCGCTGCTCATCGGCTACGGCGCCAGCGCCATCAATCCTTATCTCGCCTTCGAGACGCTTCACGATCTGAAGCGCCTGCGGCCTGCTGCCCCACAACGTCACCGGCCCCCATGCCGAGAAGAACTTCATCAAGGCCATCAACAAGGGCCTGCTCAAGACCTTCTCGAAGATGGGCATCAGCACGCTGCAAAGCTATCGCGGCGCGCAGGTCTTTGAGGCAGTCGGCCTGAATCAATCGCTGGTCGACGCCTACTTCTCCGGCACCGCATCGCGCATCGAGGGCGTTGGCCTCGACGTGCTGGCGCGCGAGGCGCAGATGAAGCACGCCTTCGCCTTCCAGCCTCTCACCGAATCTGAAACCGAGCTGGTCGTCGGCGGCCACTATCAGTTCCGCCAGGGCGGCGAATATCACCTGCTCAATCCCGAGACCATCGCCAAGCTGCAGCACGCGGTGCGGCAAAACAATCCGGCCACCTTCCAGGAGTACACCGATCTCCTCGACGATCAGAACCGCCATCTCTGCACGCTGCGCGGCCTGCTCCAGCTCAAGTATTCCGACAAGCCTCTTCCGATCGAGGAAGTCGAGCCGGCCAAGGAGATCGTCAAGCGCTTCACGACCGGCGCCATGAGCTTCGGGTCGATCAGTAAAGAGGCGCACGAGACTCTGGCTATCGCCATGAACCGGCTGGGCGGCATGTCCAACACCGGCGAGGGCGGCGAAGAGGAAGAGCGCTTCAAGCGCGATCCGAACGGCGACTCGCGCCGCTCGGCCGTCAAGCAGGTCGCCAGCGGCCGCTTCGGCGTGACGACAAACTACCTCGTCAACGCCGACGAGTTGCAGATCAAGATGGCGCAGGGCGCGAAGCCCGGTGAAGGCGGCCAATTGCCCGGCCACAAGGTCGATGAGATCATCGCGCGCACACGCCACTCGATCCCCGGCGTGGGCCTGATCTCGCCGCCGCCGCACCATGACATTTATTCGATCGAAGATCTGGCGCAGTTGATCTACGACCTGAAGAACGTCAATCCCCAGGCCCGCATCGCCGTCAAGCTCGTCTCCGAGGTAGGCGTCGGAACGGTCGCCGCGGGCGTCTCCAAGGCGCATGCCGATGTAGTGCTCATCTCCGGCGACAACGGCGGCACCGGCGCTTCGCCGCTCAGTTCCATCAAGCACGCGGGGCTGCCCTGGGAACTGGGTCTCGCCGAGACGCAGCAAGTTCTGCTGCTCAACGATCTGCGCGGACGTATCAAAGTCCAAACCGACGGCAAGCTGCAGACCGGCCGCGACGTCGTGATCGCCGCGCTTCTCGGCGCAGAGGAGTTCGGCTTCGCCACCATGCCGCTGATCACCATGGGCTGCATCATGATGCGCAAGTGCCATCTGAACACCTGCTCGGTAGGCATCGCGACACAGGACCCGGTCTTGCGCGCGCGCTTCAAGGGCCAACCCGAGCACGTGGTCAACTTCTTCTTCTTTATCGCCGAGCAGGTTCGCCAGCACATGGCCAAGCTCGGCTTCCGCACCGTCGACGAGATGGTGGGCCGCGTCGACAAGATCGACGCAGCTATCGCCGATGCGCATTGGAAGGCCAAGGGCATCGATCTCTCTTCAATCCTCTACGAGCCCGAACTGCCTTCTCGCGTAGCGCGCCGCAAGATCCAGGCCCAGGATCACGGCCTCGACAAGGCTCTCGATCATAGGCTCATCGAGACCGCCGCTCCGGCTCTTGAATCCAAGACTCCGGTAAAGGCCAGCTTCGCCATCCGCAACGTGCACCGCACCGTTGGCGCGATGCTGGGCGGCGAGATTGCCAGGCGTTATGGATCGGCTGGTCTGCCGGAAGAAACGATTCACTTCAAATTCGCAGGCTCGGCCGGTCAGAGCTTCGGCGCATTCGTACCGAACGGAGTAACACTGGAACTTGAAGGCGATTCCAACGATTATCTAGGCAAAGGCCTCTCCGGCGGACGCATCATCGCCTACCCGCCCAAGACATCGAGCTTCCTGCCCGAAGAGAGCATCCTCGTTGGCAACGTCGTGCTCTACGGCGCGACCAGCGGCGAAGTCTTCCTGAACGGCATCGCAGGCGAGCGCTTCTGCTGTCCGCAACTCCGGGGCCATCGCTGTGGTTGAGGGCGTCGGCGACCACGGCTGCGAATACATGACCAACGGCACCGTCGTTGTCATCGGAAAGACCGGCCGCAACTTCGCCGCAGGCATGAGCGGCGGTCGCGCCTTCGTCTACGACGATCGCGGCGACTTCACCGCGCGCCGCTGCAACAAGACCAGCGTCGATCTTGAGCCTCTGGTTCTTGAAGCCGACGTGGCTGAGGTCCAAGGCCTGCTCGCACGCCATCGCGATCTGACCGGCAGCCCGCGCGCGGCTTGGATTCTTGAAAATTGGGCCGACGCGCAACCGCGCTTCATCAAGGTCTTCCCGCACGAGTACAAGCGCGTTCTCGGCGTTCCACGCGTCGAAGAGTTCTATTCTCCGCAAACAAAATCGTCGCCTCTGGTGACGGCTACGGCAGAGGTGCATCATGGGTAAGGTGACAGGTTTCCTGGAAATTCAGCGCGAACAACCCACTCGCCGCAAGGTCGAAGATCGGGTCAAGGATTGGTTCGAGATCTATGAGCCCTTCCCCGAAGAGAAGCAGCGCGAGCAGGGCGCGCGCTGCATGGACTGCGGCGTTCCATTCTGCCACACCGGCTGCCCGGTCAACAATCTGATTCCCGACTGGAACGACCTGGCCTACAACGCGCGCTGGGAGGCCGCAATCCGCCGCCTCCACTCCACCAACAACTTCCCGGAGTTCACCGGCCGCATCTGCCCCGCTCCCTGCGAGGCCGCATGTGTCCTCGGCATCGACCAGCCACCTGTCTCCATCAAGCTCATGGAGCGCAGCATCGTCGATCGCGCCTGGGACGAGGGATGGATTCATCCCGAGCCGCCCGAGCAGAACACCGGCAAGCGAGTCGCCGTCGTCGGCAGCGGGCCAGCTGGCTTCGCAGCGGCGCAGCAGTTGCGCCGCGCCGGCCACTCGGTCACTGTTTATGAAAAGGCCGACCGCATCGGCGGCCTGCTGCGCTACGGCATTCCCAACTTCAAGCTCGAAAAGCACATCGTCGACCGCCGCGTCCAGCAGTTGCGCGCCGAGGGCGTCACCTTTGTGACCAACGCGCATGTCGGCGTCAACGTGCCTGTTGAAGCGCTCACCGAGCATTACGACGCGATCCTGCTCTGCGGCGGCTCCGAGCAGCCTCGCGACCTCAAGATTCCCGGCCGCGAGCTCAAAGGCATCCACTTCGCCATGGAGTTCCTCCCGCAGCAGAATCATCGCTGCGAAGGCGATCTCGTCGATCCTTCCCTCGCCATCCTCGCCGAAGGCAAGCGCGTAGTCATCATTGGCGGCGGCGATACGGGAGCCGATTGCCTCGGCACCAGCCTGCGCCAGCACCCGTTGAGCGTTCACCAGTTCGAGATCATGCCCAAGCCGCCTGAGAAGCGCGCCGCCACCACTCCCTGGCCCATGTGGCCACTGCAACTGCGCACCGAGAGCGCGCATGAAGAGGGCGGCATCCGCGAGTGGAGCATGAACAGCATCAAGTTCACCGGCGACGAAAACGGCAACGTCAAGCAGTTGCACGGTGTCCGCGTTGGACCTCCGCCGAGCTTCGAGCCCATCCCCGGCACCGAGTTCACCCTCGACGCCGATCTGGTTCTGCTCGCCATGGGATTCCTTGGGCCCGGTCCGCAACGGCATGATCGAACAGTTCGGCGTGGCTCTGGACAAGCGCGGCAACGTCGCGACCAACGGCGACTACCAAACCTCGGTCGAGAATATCTTCGCCGCCGGCGACATGCGTCGCGGACAGTCGCTAGTCGTCTGGGCCATCAGCGAAGGCCGCAAGGCCGCCGCAGCCGTCGACCGCTACCTGGCCACAATCGAAGAGTCTGCGCCGCAGCGCCATCACGCGCTGGCTTAAAATATCGCCGGAATCGATTTCTCAGCAAGTTTATTCCTTTTATGCTATTATATGACCATAGTCTCTGACTATAGGAAATTTGCCATGCCACCACAATTGCCGCCGGGGATTCAGGCCATGCCTGAAATGCTGGATGAAGTCGTGGAGAAGCGCCAGCCATCGCTTATCACCAAACATGGCAAGCCAGTGGCGCAACTCATTCCCGCGGCTGCGGAAAAGAATCGTCGGATCGAGAAGGGAATTGCTGTGCGGTGGAGACATCATCTCTCCGATTGATGTTGAATGGGATGCGATGAAATGACGGCTCCGCAGAAAGACGCCGCAACCCTGCTACTTGTTGACACACACGCGCTTATCTGGATGATGGAAGAGCTTCCCCAGCTGGGAGCGAAGGCCGCCGAGGCGTTGAACAGAGCTGGATTGGGAAACCGGATTGCCATCAGTGCCATCACGCCCTGGGAGATTGCACTGCTCGTAAGTAAAGGAAGACTGCGGCTCGGCGTCGATTTGATGGATTGGATTCGCGTAAGCATTATTTAAACCGGGTGTGCAACGTACCACTGGAACCGAGATTGCGGTGGCTAGCACCAGACTGCCCTTTGAGATGCACTCGACCCCGCCGACAGCATTCTCTCGCGACAGCCCGTCACCTCGGCAGCGTGACCGCAGATCGGGCGCTGCTTGACCTGCCTCGAAGCCATTTCAGGCGATGGATGCGGAAAGATAAGGTCCGAATACAATGCCGAACGAATCTTGTATCGAGGAGTTAAAGCTGGCCGTGCAGCCTTCAAGAGATCCGCGACGAGAGATCGAGCATTGGCTGGAGATGATCCGCCTCTCGATTTCATACCGGCGAAAGATATACAAGGAACTCATTTCCGACGATCATGGAAAAAGAGACGCGCCGCAAGATCAGATCCAAAAGTTACGACCAGACAAAGCGGAAAATGTGCGCATTGCGGCGATGTCATGAAAATCAAATGTTCAGAACTCGATCGAAAGAATACGGCTGACGGATACACAATTGATAACATAGAACTGATCCATGGCGACTGCCATAAGTCTCGTCAAGCCGCTAGGGGTATACTCAGAACCCAAATAGAAGAACGCACCTGTTCCAGCATCTCCAAGCCGAATACAGGGCCGATTATTCCAGTTTCACTAACCCCTGTTCCCCGTTTTACTTATCCGTCAGCGCTTCGACGCCCGGCAACTTCTTCCCTTCCAGGAACTCAAGCGAAGCCCCGCCGCCGGTCGAGATATGCGTGACCTGGTCGGCGTAGCCAGCCTTGTTGATCGCGCTCACTGAGTCGCCGCCGCCGATGATCGAGATAGCTGCTTTGTTGAACGCAACTGCCTTTGCGATGGCGTTGGTGCCCACGGCAAAGCGCGGAAATTCGAAGACGCCTGCCGGACCATTCCAGACGATCGTTCGCGCCGTCGAAACCACCTCTTCGATCGCCGCAATCGACTTCGGACCGATGTCCAGCCCCTGCCAATCGGCCGGGAAGTTCTTCGAGCAATCCCATTCCTGGGTCTTTGCGTCCGGCGGCAAAGCTATCCGCCAGAATGTTATCGACGGGCAGCAGCAACTTCACGCCCTTGGCCTTGGCCTTGTCGAGCGCGGCCTTGGCCATGTCGATCTTGTCCTCTTCGACAAGCGACTTGCCGGTGGTCACGCCGAGTGCGCGCTGGAAAGTATAAGCCATGCCGCCGACGATCACCAGCGTATCGACCTTGTCGAGCAGGTTGTCGATCACGTCGATCTTGCCAGAGATCTTCGAGCCGCCGATGATCGCCACAAAGGGCTTCTCCGGCGCTTCGAGTGCCTTGCCGAGATATGTGATCTCTTTTTCCATCAGCAGACCAGCAACAGCGGGCTTCAGGAAATGCGTAATGCCTTCTGTCGAAGCGTGAGCGCGATGCGCGGAGCCGAAGGCGTCATTGACATAGACGTCGGCCAGCGAGGCCAGCGCCTTCGAAAAGGCCGCATCATTCGCTTCCTCTTCGGCGTGGTAGCGGAGATTCTCGAGCAGCAGCACCTGGCCCGACTCAAGCTGGCGCGCCATCTCGCTGGCGACTTCGCCGATGCAATCCGGCGCAAAGGCAACGTTGACGCTTTCGCCCAGTTCCTTGTCGAGCAACTCGCGCAGGCGCTTGACCACAGGGCGGAGCGAGTACTTGGGATTCGGCTTGCCCTTGGGGCGGCCCAGATGCGAGGCGAGGATGACCTTGGCTTTGCGGCGGAGAGCGTAGATGATCGTCGGCAGTGTAGCCACGATGCGTGTGTCATCGGTGATGGTCGAGCCGTCTTCGGTCAGCGGCACGTTGAAATCGACGCGGATAAACAACCGCTTATTCGTCAAATCGATGTCGCGAATCGTGAGCTTGGGCATAGTACCTGGCCTTCCTTGATGTCAGTGGACAGTGGTCCGTCGACGGCGGGCTATTGAATGCCATCGCTATTCAGTTGCTCTTGCCGGAACGGAAGCTTCTCCGATCACGGCCTCCATCTCAATTTCAACACACCATTTTGGGTTGAGCAGCGCGGCGACGACCATCGTGGCGGCAGGACGGATCGTGCCGAAGAACTCGCCATGTACGCGGCCCACGGCCTCCCAATCCTCGGCATGGGCCAAGAACATCCGCGTCCGGACCACATCCTCAAAGCGAGCGCCAGCCTCGGCGAGCGCCTTGGCGGCCAGTGCAAAGACGTGCCGCGTCTGCCCGGTCACATCCAGATCGTCAGCGCCGGCAGGACCTGTTCCAGAGAGGTGGACAACATTGCCGATACGCACGGCGCGGGAGAAGCCGATGATCGGCTCGTAAGGAGAAGTGCCACTGAATATTTTTGCGCATAGTTTTCTTGAACGATTGCAGATCAGGGGTCATGAATCGGAGAACTGATCTCTGATCCCTGACCCCTGTTCCCTGCTTTTACAGGCCCTTCTTGACCAGGAAGCCGATCAGATCGACGACGCGGTTGGAGTAGCCCCACTCGTTGTCGTACCAGCTCAGCACCTTGACGCTGTTGCCGACCACCTTGGTCAGCGGCGCGTCCAGGATCGAGCTGCGCTTGTCGCCCTTGAAGTCGGAGCTGACCAGCAGGTTTTCGTCGTAGCCCAGGATGCCCTTCAACTCGCCATCGGCAGCCTTCTTGAAGGCGGCGTTGAGGCTTCGGCTGTGATGGGCTTCTCGGCGATGAAGGTCAGATCGACGATGGAGACGTTGGGTGTGGGAACGCGGATGGCAAAGCCGTCCAGCTTGCCCGAGGACTCAGGAATGACCAGCTTGAGAGCCTTGGCGGCGCCGGTCGAAGTTGGGAATCATGCTCAGTGCGGCGGCGCGGGCGCGGCGCAGGTCCTTGTGCGGCGTGTCGAGGATGACCTGGTCGTTGGTGTAGCTATGGATGGTAGTCATGATGCCGGAGACGATGCCGCATGTTTCCAGGATGACCTTGACGACCGGCGCCAGGCAATTGGTCGTGCAGCTGGCGTTGGAGATGATGTTGTGCTTGGCAGCTTCGTACTTGTCCTGTGTTGACGCCCAGGACCATGGTCATGTCTTCATTGCTTGGCGGGAGCCGAGATGATGACCTTCTTGACCGTTGTTCCCAGGTGAGCCTTGGCCTTCTCCGCATCGGTGAAGAAGCCAGTCGATTCAACGACAATCTGTGCACCGACAGAGGCCCAGTCCAGCTTGGCGGGATCACGCTCAGAGAAGACCTTGATCTTCTTGCCATCGACGGAGATGAAGTCTTCGCCGGCGACGACTTCGTTCGGCAGGTTTCCCAGAATCGAGTCGTACTTGAGCAGGTGGGCCAGTGTGGCCGGGCTGGTCAAGTCGTTGACGGCAACAAAATCAATCTCTTTGTTGCCAAGAGCGGCGCGAAATACATTGCGGCCAATGCGGCCGAAGCCATTAATACCAACCTTTACTGCCATGTGCGAATTCTCCTTCGTAATCGGTGAGGCTGTGGTTTAGCCTGTTCGGGTCGGGCGGCTCAAACCGCCATTCGGGCACGTTCTACCAAACTCTTGATCGTAGCATTGCAGGCCAGCGGAAACGAAATCAAAACGCATTTCTTCGCGTTTCGTGCGGAACCTCTCGCACCCATAGTGTGCCCTTCCCGATACAGGATCGTATGTGACGGCGTGCACACGATTTGCCGCGCCATCGGCAAGTATGGTATTCCGTTATCAATATGAACGTGTTGAAGGCCGCATGAGAAGACGCTCCAGACGTACCCCCAATACCTCCGAATCCACAGGCAAAATCGGCCAGGAACTCCCCTCGAATCAACCCGCACCTCTGGTTCCGCTCTATCCCGACGAAGTTGCGGCGACGGCGCAGCAGCCTGGTGCACAGCGGCCTCACGAAGCTGTGCGGCACCCTGCCGTGCATCGGCCCGCGGAGCACGGCGGTCGCCAATCCGCGCCCAGCTAAGCCGGAACGGCCCCCAAGACCCGAGTCACAGGCCAAACCGGAGCGGCCCGCGCGGCAGGAGTGGAACGAACCCGCCGGCTCAGAGCGCTACGAGCTCGAAACCCAGCCGGAGATGCCCTCGGCGGTTCCGCCCGAGCCAGAGGCTGCCGAACGCGCGCCAGCAGGGCCCCAAGGGCTTTGTTGTGCTTGCCATCGGCCTTCCGGGCTCCGGCAAGACCACATGGTTCCGCCGCCGTGGCGTCACACCGCTTTCGAGCGATCTGCTGCGCAACATCCTCTTCGACGATGTTGAGGAGCAGCGCTATCAGGGCCTGGTCTTCTCCACCCTGCGATCGCTGCTGCGCGCCCGCCTCATCGCCCGCATGCCCTTGAATTACGTCGACGCCACCAACCTTTCCATCCATGAACGCCGCCAGTGGATCAAGATGGCCAAGAGCTTCGGTTACGAGGTGCAGGCGGTCTTCTTTGACGTGCCACTCGATGTCTGCCTGGAGCGCAACGCAAAACGCGACCGCTCGGTCAGCGAGGACGTGATGCGCAAGATGGCCGAGAAGCTCAAGCCTCCGGTCTTTGAAGAAGGCTTTGCCAAGATCACCGTCGTGCGAGTCAAAAACGCCGGCTAGACGATCGCCGGCGTCTGCGTCGCTTACAGCCCGGCCAATTCACTGCGCTCGTCGCTAAAATGAGGCAATTTGCCTCAAGGGATCGGGCTGCGTGTCTTCCGTTGAATCATGTGACCTTCGAGCGTCCTGTTGAAAACTACACCCTAATTACTGGAGCATTTTAGGCTAAAATTGGCCTAGTGGGGCGGCAGTGTGGCTCTTAATTTTCCTGTAATGTTGCCGTGTTTTCATTGAACTCGTATCCTCCGCATTTCGTACACAGCAAGAGTCCAACACGCCCATTAAAACTTTGCCGGTATCAATCGGCGACCGAAGTTCACGGCTGAAAGGCAAGAAGCCGGTAGCTCAGTGCATCCATGAATCGTTGCGCACCGTCTTCACGCCGTGGGATCGTTCTATTCAGCAATAACAACAATTTGAGGAGAGGCCATGACTAAATTTCAGAATCACGGGTTCCAGCGATTACTCCCCGCGTTTATTCTTGCAGCGTCCTTCCTGATCTTGACCGTCCATTCCGCATTCGCGCAGGATGCCGGTTTTGGCTCCATCAGCGGCACCATCACTGATCCCAGCCACGCAGCCGTCTCCGGCGCCGCGGTCACCGTCATCCAAACCGATACCTCCATCAAGCGTGAACTGACGACCTCCTCTACCGGCTCTTATCTGGCGAACTTCCTCAAGCCCGGCCACTACGAAATACTCGTCTCCGCGTCCGGCTTTGCCAAGATCGACCGCAAGGATGTCGCCGTCTTTGTCGGCCAGATCGTCACCCTTGACTTCGAACTGCCCGTCGCCACCGCGCAGGATACCGTGACCATCACCGCTGAAACGCCGCTGATCGACACCGAGCAGATCGGAACGTCGCAAGAGATCGGCCAGGAGTTGCTCGCAAACGTGCCTATCAATGGCCGCCGCTTCGATAACGTGGTGCTGCTGACCCCCAACGTGGTTCCCGACGGCGACAGCGGCCTGCTCAGCTTCCGCGGCGTCTCCGGCCTCTACAACACCAACCTGATCGACAGCGCGAACAACAACCAAGCCTTCTTCTCTGAGGCTCGCGGACGCGCCATCGGCGCACCCTATGTCTACTCAACCGATTCGATCCAGGAGTTCCAGTCCGGCGCATCCTCCTACAGCGCATCCTTCGGCCAGGCTGCCGGCGGGCAAATCAATGCCGTAACTCGCTCTGGCGGCAACCGGTACCACGGCGACGCTTTTCTCTACCTGCGCAACCCTGAACTGAATGCTCTCGACCCCTGGAGCAAGGAGCAATCGCCCTGCAATCCACCCCAGCTCTGCAGAAGGCCTTCCTGACCAAGCTGATCAAAGAGCAGTATCAGTATGGCGGTTCGGTCGGCGGACCCATCATCAGAGATAAGCTGTTCTTCTTCTTCACCTATGACGGATTCAAAAAGAGCGCGCCAATCCTCTATGCCTCTACCTTTGACTTCAGCAGCCTTCTTGACTCGAGACCCAGCCAATGGATTCAAGACCGGCGTGTGTCCCGCTCCACTGACCCAGGCCCAGTGCCAGGCGGCGGTGGACTACCTTGAGGGCAACACAGCCGGCATGGGCGGATACAAGAACTCAAGGCTCCTTTCCGCGCGACATCTCGCAGAACATCTACTTCCCCAAGATCGACTGGCAGGTCGCCGAGAAGCACCATCTGACCGGTGAGTTCAACTGGCAGGACTTCAAGGAGCCGAACGGCTACAACACTTCAAGCACCATCTCCAACGGTGGGATCACGCAGAACGGCACGGCAAAGTTTCAAAGAGCGCTTCGCCATCTTCAATCTCACCAGCGTGCTAACTCAGCGCACCGTCAATCAGTTGCTCTTCCAGTGGTCGCGCGACTTCGAGACGGCCACCACCAACACAGGCGGCCCAGCTGTGAGCCTGAGCGGTATTGCAGGCTATGGCGAAACCAGCGCCCTGCCGCGCGGCGCATTCCCTGACGAGCATCGCGTCCAGATTGCAGACACCTTTTCCCTCACGCAAGGCCGCCACGAGCTGAAATTTGGCGTGGATATGAGCTTCATCCACGAGTATCTGGCGAACCTCTTCCAGGGTGACGGAAGCTACAGCTACTCGGGCGCGCAGTCGACTGTTTTCAGCAACTGGGTGCAGGACGTTTATGGCGTCAACGGCGGCAAGCACTACACCAGCTTTACCCAGGTCAACGATCCAATCACGCACATCGGCGCGGACGACTTCTGGAACAAAGATATCTCCGGCTTTGCCGAGGACCGGTACAAGATCACGCCGAAGCTGCTCGTCTCAGCCGGATTGCGCTATGACGTTCAGATGGTTCCCCAGCCGCCAAAGCCCAATACCTCTAGCGAGCTGGCCACCCTCTACACCACCACGATCAATCAGGTAAACACCCAGTTCCAGCCGCGCGTCGGCGCCAGCTACCAGGGTTGGAAGGGCGGTGTGGTCCGCGCCGGCTATGGAATGTTCTACGGCCTGACCTCGAACTCGACCTACTACACCATGCGCGTGGAAAACGGCGTCTTTCAGCAGCAGTACAACGCCAGCCGCACATCCGGGCACTATCCTGTTGGGCTCCGTCAAATCTCAATGTGCTCTTTACGCCACCCGGGCCCGCCCTTGCCGCTCCATTCACAGGCGCGCACACTCCAGTCATCGACCCCAACGCCGGAGGCGCGATCGCTCGCAGCCCTCTCCATCCGCGGCCTCGATCCGAACTTTAAAAACCCCCGCGCACAGTCCTTCGACGCCACCGTCGAGCAGGAGCTTCCGGGGCACTTCTCCGTGAGCGCCGGCTATATCGGCAACTTCGCGCAGTTCCTGCCGGTATTCATCGACACCAACGTCGCGCCGGCCACCACAACCAAGACCTATGATGTTGTGGACGCCACGGGCGCTACCACAAAGACCGTTACGGTTCCGTGGTACACCGCGCGCCAGACCACTGCCACGGCCAACATTCTCACCGGCTTCAGTTCCATCGATAGCTGGTATCATTCACTGGTATTTACGGTGAAGAAGCCGCTCAGCCGAGGCATCTCCGGACTGGCCAACTATACGTGGGCGCATGCCAACGATGGCGGACAGGTCTCCGGCGTCAACGGCACTTTCAACGGAACCGATACGCCGATCGATCCCTATAACCTCGGTGCCGAGTGGGGCCGTTCCGATCTCGACATCCGGCAGCGCTTCACCGGCACGCTGGTGGCCTCTCCCACATTCAAGCTGAGCAACAGCCTGGCTAAGTACGCGGCCAACGGCTGGACTCTATCGACCACCTACACAGCCCAATCGGGATTCCCGGTAACCGCCTTCATGAGCAGCTACCCCAACAGCCCCATCGGCGACGGCGGCATCACCGGCGCGGAACTGAGCCTGTTCAACTCCGGCACTGGCGGACGCGCCCCACAGTTTGCCCGCAACGCCTTCCAGGCTCCAGCTCTACAGAATGTGGACGCACGCCTGGCTCGCTCTTTCGCGCTGACCGAGAAGATCAAACTGGACATCTTCGCGGAGGCCTTCAACGTAACCAACAGCGTCCTTCCCATCAGCGTGATTTCCAACGGCTCCTCTTATCTGGCAAGCGGCAAAACTGCCTCAGCCAACGGCGTCACGAACAGTTGCGTCGGGCACACCAACGATTGCATCGTGCCTTATCTGGCGTCCAACTCCACACAACCCTTCAGAGCGATCTCCTCCACCAGCGGCACCCTCTACGGTGCGCGGCAGGCGCAGTTCTCGGCGAAGTTTATCTTCTAGGAGTTCTCTGAAAAGGGTTGTACGCAAACACAATCGGCGACTTGCAGCGGAATTCAATGCTGCAAGTCGCCGATTGCATTTGTGCTCACATCTCGCGCGTCACACATCACCACAGCGCGATTCACCGGCCCGTAATCACGTAAACTTCCTTCATGAGCACTTCCCCTGTACCCACCCCCTACCAGGAACCTTGGCTTCGCGGAACCCACACAGAAGTTCCGGCAGTCGGCCGCGCCGTCTTGCACGCCCTCGATCTGGCTCTTGACGACCTGGCCCGCTGGACCGCCGGCCTGACCGATGCTGAAATTCATAGCCAACCGCTTGGCCTGACCTCAGTCGCCTTCCATCTGCGCCATATTGCCCGCTCCGACAGACCGGCATCCTCACTTACGCCGAAGGCAGCCAGCTATCCGACGGAGCAGCTTGCCGCGCTCAAAGCCGAAAGCTTCGGCGATGAGAGTCTGGCCGGATTGCTTCTGGCGAGGTTGAGGCCTCTTTCAACCACGCAGCAGAACGGGTGCGCGTCCTGGCCACAGCCGACCTCAACACTCCACGAACCGTGGGCCGCAAGCAGTTGCCAACCTCGATCGGCGGCGCGCTGATTCACGTGGCCGACCACACCCAGCGGCATGTGGGCCAAGTCGTCACGACAGCCAAGGTGCTGAAAGCTCTGCGGAGTTAGCTCGCCTGCTCCTCGTTCGCAACCGAGTCCACAATGTGCCCCATCTTCTCCTGCTTGGTGCGTACGTAGTCGGCAAAGCTTTCCTGCGGTTCAACCTCGGCCGAAACGCGCTCGACAACCTTGATGCCGGCGGATTCGAGAGCCGCAACCTTCTCGGGGTTATTGGTCATCAGCCGGACCTGGTTCACACCCAGCAGCTTCAGCACCTCGGCCGGCAGTTCATACTCGCGGCAATCGGCGGCAAAGCCAAGTTCGACGTTGGCTTCGACCGTATCGAGACCATGATCCTGCAATTCGTAGGCTCTGAGTTTGGCCATCAGGCCGATGCCGCGGCCCTCCTTCTCCTCGTAAAGAAGAATGCCCGCGCCCTCTTCGGCGATTCTGCCCAGAGCAAGCTCAAGTTGCAGCCGGCAGTCGCAGCGAAGCGACCCGAAAACGTCTCCGGTCAGGCACTGCGAGTGAATCCGCACCACCGGAGGCGCCGAGTGAATGTCGCCCATCACCAGCGCGACAAGCTCTTCGACCTTGCCGTTGTCCGCACCGTCAACCGCGCCTTCGCGGCAGGGTCGGGCCGTCGTCACCTGTCCTTCGAAGCCCAGAATGCGGAAGGCTCCCCAGCGGGTGGGGAAATCCGCCTCGGCGATCTTTTTCACGCTCTCAAATCCCATCTCTCTATTCTACTTGGATTGAAAAGACGCCGGCACGGGCCGTCTCACGAGGTGCGCTGTTCTAGAGCATTTTCGGATTTACTGTAGACTTCCGTGCCCCATCCATTCCGCTTTTTTCTGCGGAATGGGTGGGAAACCTACAAACTTTCGGTCTACACAATTCCCAAAAATGTTCTAGTCTCCCTCACCTAACAGCCTCTCCACCTCGGCATGAAGCCGTGCAGTAATAGCAGCCTCGCTCTCCTCCGGTGAGAATCGGATCGGTTCGCCCACACGCACCTCGATCTTGCCCGAGCGAAACCAGCGTTGGCTTCCAGCCTTCAACTCGCCTAGTCCGCGAAGGGCTACGGGCAGCACAGCAGCTCCGGATTCCTTCGCCAGCAGTCCGATTCCACTCCGGAATCGCGCCAACTCTCCGGAGGCCGATCGTGTTCCCTCAGGGAAAACCAGCACGCTGTATCCACGGTCCATCGCCGCTCCCGCATGCGCGAAACTGCGCTGGAAGTTGCGCTGACGCGGAAGCGGGAAGACGTTGAAGAGCGCCGTCAGCAACAGATAGATCGCCGGCCCAGGCAGATAGAAACCTCTCTGTCCAACCGGCCTCTCGGGATTGCGGAAGTGCCTGTACTCTTCGAGCATGTCGCCGGCCATCGCCACCGCGATCCTCCGCCGCGCCCACCCGGCAGAGCGTACTGAACCAGAGGCCCGTCGAACGACGTCACGTGATTTGCGACGATCAGCATCGGCTCAGCAGAGGCGGGCAACTTCGGCGCGATGACTCTGGGATTCGCCAGCAGCCAAACCAGCGGCTGCACGACAGTCTCGACGAAGGCCGCCCGCAGCCATTGAATAGGCAGAAGCCACGGCCAGCGCGGGTAGACGTATCTCGTCTGCGCCGCTTCAACTTGAGAGACCGCAATGGAAGCCGATGATTCCGGCTGTCGGACGATGGCTTCAGCAACATTGACGCCGGCAGAGTCGTCAGAAAGTCTTGCTCCGGATGCATGCCCGGCACCCATCTTCCGCAGAACTTGACCCGCTTCCGCTTCTGTCTGTGCTCCTTCCGCCCGCGCCGCTGCCAACTGGCGCAGCTCTCCGAGCGTGTTCACTCCTTCCAGCAGCCCGCTCTCGGGCGCGATTCCCAGCCGTTCCTCCAGAGCCGCCGCCAGTTGCACACGGCCCAGGCTATCCAGGTGAAGATCCTCGGTGAGCCGCAATTGTTCTCCCGCATCGGCAGGCGCCTCGCCTGAGATCGTCGCGATCAGGGTGAGCAGCCAATCCGTCGATGCTCCAGTCCGGCTCGCCGCTGCCGTCGCCGGCTTGTCTGTACTGTGCGTCGCGCCGTGGGTCTCAGCCAGCCACGCGGCAACCGCTTTACGTCGAACCTTGCCCGTCGAGGTTCGTGGCAGATCCGGCTCAGGCCACAGCACCCAGCGCCGCAGCCGCTGGAACTCCGCCAGCCTCTGGTTGGCGTGCTCGATGGCCGCCGCGGCTTGTTGGCTGCTGCCGCGAAAAGCCAGAACGGCGCACGGTTCCGGCCCCGAAGCCGTCTCCATCGCCACAACAGCGCAGGCCGCCACACCGGGCTCCTGGTCGATGGCTGCTTCGAGATCCTCGGGGTGCAGGTTCACGCCTGCGGCGGTGACGATCACCTCGCTCTTGCGGCCCAGAAAGCGCAACTCACCGCTTTCTACGGTCTCGGCCAGATCGCCAGTGGCCAGCCACTCATCGTCGCGCGGCTGCAAGGCGCCACCCGACCAGGTGGCGCGCGAGATCATCTCGCCGCGCACCAGCACCTCGCCATCCGGTCCAAGTTTGACCTCGCGCCCCGGCAGAGGCTTGCCGATCGTTCCGCTGGCCACGTGAAAGGGATGGTTGAGGGTGACGATCGCCGAGGTCTCCGTCATGCCATAGCCCTGCACCACGACGAATCCCAGGCGGTTCCAGAATTGCTCAAGCGGGCCGGCCAAAGCGCCTCCGCCAGAGATCAGCGCCCAAAACTTCAGACCAAACGCGCTGTGAACATCGCGGAAATGCACCCAGCGCCTGAAGGCTCCCATCTTCTCCGCGGCGGCTATGCGCTCGGCGAGATCGGGCAAACTGGCTTCGAGATGAGTCTTCAGCAGCGTCATGACGCGCGGCACCGCAGCCAGTACACTGATGCGTTCGGACTTGATTGTTTGGATCAGCCGCGCGGCAACCAGACGGTTTTCAAAGTGCACCTCGGCGGCAAAGATGGCCGGAACCCACAGGCCCATCATCTGGCCGAAGACGTGGCTCAAAGGCAGCGTTTCAAGAAAACGCAGCGGATGGAAGATCCGCTCATACGGCAGATAGGGCTTGGCGCCCTTTTCGATCGGTTCGATGCTGGCCAGCACGTTGCCATGCGTAAGAACGATGCCCTTGGGATCGCCGGTAGTGCCGGAAGTGAAGAGAATTTGAAGCGGCGTCTCCCGCGAGAGTCCCTCGACCGGCCCGGCCTCCTCGGCAGGTAGCTCGCCGGGCCACTCTTCAAAGGCGAGACAAGGCCACTCGGCTGGCAACTGGCGAAGCAGCAGCATATCGCCGACAGCCAGCTTGGGCCGCACGTCGGCCGCCACACGCGCTGCAAACTCGGCAGTACCATAGGCGTCCAGCGGCACCGCCAGCACTCCGCGCAGGATGCAGCCGTGGAAGGCTGCGATCCACTCCGCGCTATTCTCTCCCCAAAGCAGAACGCGGTCGCCCGGTCCGATCTCCCGCTTGGCGAGCAACGCGGCGAACCGCCCCGCCAGCCGCGCAATCTCCCCATAGCTGGTCGTCCGGCGACGAATGCCCCGGAAGCGGACCACCGCAATCTGGCGGTCGAAGCGGCGGAAGTCCTGGAGGAGTGTAGCCAGATGATCGCGCATGAAAGCTCCGGCAAGTTCATGGTAAGTGATGGCCCTTCCGGAGCGAGACCCTTCGGGCTTGGTCTTCAGAACTCTTACGATGCCAAACCCAGCGCGGCGATCATCTCTTTCAAAATCGCGGCGGAGTTGATCAAGGCGCTCTGTTCGTCGGGTGGCAGATCCACCTGCAAGACCCGCTCGACGCCATTCTGGGAGACGATGCAGGGAACTCCGAGACTCAGGCCCTCCAGGCCGAACTCTCCCTCCAGCACCGACGAGACGGTCATCACCCCATGCTGATTGCGCAGAATCGCCGCGGCAATCCGCGTCAGCGCCAGACCCACGCCAAACCAGGTAGCTCCCTTGTAGTTGATGATGTGGTAGGCGGAGTTCTTCACATTGTCGGCCACCTCGGTGCGCATCGACTCCCAGCCGTCGCACTTCGCGCATTGGCCGCAAAACTGCTCGATAGGCAGGCCGGCCATATTCGTCATCGACCAGGCCGGGAACTCGCTGTCTCCATGCTCGCCCAGAATGTATGCGTGGACATTGTGCACATCCACGCCGCAGTGCTGGCTCAATAGATGGCGGAAGCGCGCGCTGTCCAGGACCGTCCCCGAGCCCAGAATGCGCCCGCGCGGCCAGCCGGAGCGCTTGTGGGCGACATAGGTCAGGATGTCCACCGGATTGCTCACGATCAGCACCACCGCCGACGATTTTTGAGCCGCGATCTCGTCGATAACCCCCTCGACGATCTTCGCGTTGCGCTGCAGCAGATCCAGGCGTGACTCGCCGGGCCGCTGTTTGGAGCCCGCGGTGACGACGATCAGGTGCGCGTCGGCATAGTCGGCTTGTTGCGCTTCACGAATTTGCACCGAGGGAAAAAACGCCTGCCCGTGAGCCAGATCGAGCACCTGGCCCATCGCCAGATCATGACTGTGATCGAGCAGCAGAATCTCGTCGGCGAGCCCACTCTGCGCCAGCGCATAGGCAAAGGTTGAGCCCACGGCTCCCGCGCCAACAATCACGACCTTCCTCGGTTTCCAAGGGGCATCAATCATCTCTGTTTATCCTCGAAGGGGCAGGGCTTCAGAGGTGATCTTACCATTCAGTCATTGCCAGAGCTTCCGACTCCGGCCTGGATCGCACGCGCTATTTCTTCGCTTCCTCTTCGCCGGTTTCTGAGTTATGCTCAGATCTGGATGGCTCCTGACCCGCCCAATCTCGATTCAGCGCTTGACCCGGCTCCGGCGACCGATCCCTTTGCCTGTTTTCATCCGGTGACGGCGGAGTGGTTCCGCGCTGTCTTTGACGCGCCCACTGCGCCGCAGCGGATGGGCTGGCCGGTCATCGCCCGAGGCGAGAGCGCGCTGATCCTGGCGCCCACCGGCACGGGCAAGACGCTGACCGCGTTTTTGTGGTGCCTTGACCGGTTGATGCTGGGAAGATCAGGGACCAGGGACTGAGGGACTCAGGGACTAGAAGCAACTTGGAACGACCTGAACGAGGATGCCGCATCGTCTACATCTCGCCGCTGAAGGCGCTGGCCGTTGATGTCGAGCGGAACCTGCGCTCTCCGCTGGCCGGAATGGCCAACGTGGCGCGGCGAATGGGCGTCGAGTTCCACGAGCCGACGATCAGCGTGCGCACCGGCGACACGCCGCAACGGGAACGGGCTCACTTTTCGCGCCATCCGTCCGACATTTTAATCACCACCCCGGAGTCGCTTTACTTGCTGCTGACCTCGCAGGCCGCCGAGGCTCTGCGGACTGTCGACACGGTCATCGTCGACGAGATTCACGCCCTGGTGCCGACTAAGCGTGGGGCGCATCTGGCGCTTTCGCTGGAGCGGCTTGAGGCGCTGACCAAGCGGCGCATTCAGCGGATTGGCCTCTCTGCGACTCAACGGCCGCTAGAGGAGGTAGCGCGATTTTTGGGCGGGGTGGAGGCGCCTGAGGCTGGAGCGCCGACAGGGCCAGTTGCGTCGTCGGAGGCTGCGTGGTCTTCAGATCTCGCTGATTCGGCACCTTTACGCTATCGCCCTGTGACGATCGTTAATGCCAGCGCAAACAAGCAGTTAAAGTTGACAATTGAAGTCCCTGTTGAAGACATGGCCCGCCTTGGCGAGCAGGAGTATTTGCCCAGCGGGCCGGCCTCGCAGGCTCCGCGCCGCGTCTCCATCTGGAATGCCATTCATCCCCGCTTGCTTGAGATCATTCGGGCTCACAACTCGACCATCCTCTTTGTCAACAGCCGGCAGGTGGCCGAGACGGCTGGCCGGAGCATTGAACGAACTGGCTGGCGAGGATGTCGTTCGCGCGCATCACGGCTCGCTGGCCGCCGCCCAGCGCTCGATCATTGAAGAGCAGTTGAAGGCCGGCAAGATTCGCGCTCTCTGCGCCACTTCGACGCTGGAACTGGGCATCGACATGGGCGCGGTCGATCTGGTCATCCAGATCGAAGCGCCGCCCTCGGTTGCCAGCGGGATGCAGCGCATCGGCCGCGCCGGCCATCATGTGGACGCGGTGAGCGAGGGGATTCTCTTTCCGAAGTATCGGGCGGACCTGGTGGCCTGCGCCGCCGTCACCCGCGCCATGCACGAGGGACACATCGAGTCCACGCGTTTTCCTAGAAATCCTCTCGACGTGCTGGCGCAGCAACTGGTGGCCATTGTGGCGCATCCGCCAAGCATGGAAGTGCCGCGACACCGGTCCAAAGTGCTGAAGAGTGCGGGACGAGTGAAGGATTCCCGTGCCCCTGTCATCCTGAGCGAAGCGCAGCGGAGTCGAAGGACCTGCTTCTCGCTTTCCGCGGAAAGGGTGGGAGACAACGAACCTCAACCTGCCACCGCCCACAAAGAATCGGAAGCAGAAGTTCAGAAGCCCGAGGTCGGCGTCGATGCGCTCTTTGAACTTGTCCGCCACGCCGCGCCCTTTGGCGGGCTAAGCCGTGCGGCCTTCGAGGGCGTGCTCGATCTGCTTAGTGGCCGCTACCCCTCCGACGAATTTGCCGAGTTAAGGCCACGACTCACCTGGGACCGCGTGCGCAATGTGGTGACGGCCCGCGACGGCGCGGCGCGGCTGGCCATCCTCAATGCCGGCACGATTCCCGACCGCGGACTTTACGGAGTTTTTCTGGCGCACAGCGAAGGCAAGGCTGTGCGCGTTGGCGAACTCGACGAGGAGATGGTCTTCGAGAGCCATCCCGGCGAGACTTTCATTCTTGGCGCTTCGACCTGGCGGATCGCAGAGATTACCCAAGACCGTGTGCTGGTGACGCCCGCTCCCGGCGAACCCGGCAAAATGCCCTTCTGGAAGGGAGATGGCCCTGGAAGGCCTCTCGAGTTCGGCCGCCGCATCGGCGCTCTGGTGCGGGAGTTGCGCGCCCTGCCGAAGCCCGCTGCGTTGACGCGGCTGGTGGCTGAACACGATCTCGACCCTGGCGCAGCGGAGAACCTGATGCAGTTTCTGGCCGATCAGGAGGCCGCGACGGGCGTTGTGCCCGACGATCGCACGATCGTGATCGAGCGCTGCCGCGATGAACTGGGCGACTGGCGCGTCTGTGTGTTGACGCCCTTCGGCAGCCGCATCCACATCCCCTGGGCCATGGCGGTCAGTGCACGCATCCGCGCCGCGGGCGGCCCTGAGGTCGAGACGCTGTGGGGCGATGACGGATTCGTGCTGCGCTTTCCCGATACCGACGAGCCTCCCGATCCGGATTGGTTCATGGTCGAGTCGGTTGAAGCCATGCAGCTTGTGCTGCGCCAATTGGGGACGACAGCATTATTTGCCGGGCGTTTTCGCGAGGCGGCCGGACGTGCGCTGCTTTTGCCGCGTCGACGGGCCGATGCACGCTCGCCGCTGTGGCAGTTGCGCAAACGTTCCTATGATTTGTTAAGCGTGGCCTCGCGCTATCCTTCGTTTCCGTTGCTGCTTGAGAGCTATCGCGAGTGCCTGCGCGATGTCTTCGACATGCCGGCGCTGATCGAAACACTCCGTGGGATTGAACAGCGCCAGTTGCGCGTCCATGTGGTGGAGACGAAGAAGCCCTCGCCCTTTGCCGCGTCGCTGCTGTTCAGCTATGTGGCCAACTTCCTCTACGACGGCGATGCTCCGCTGGCCGAACGACGGGCGCAAGCGCTGACGATCGATCAAGATCAGTTGCGCGAGTTGCTCGGCGAGGCCGACCTGCGCGAACTGCTCGACGCCAACGCAATTGAGGAGGTGGAAGAGGCGGCGCAGTGTCTCGCCGAGTCCTATCGCGCCCGCTCGGCCGACGGCATGCACGATCTGTGTTTGCGATTGGGAGATCTCTCGCGCGAAGAGCTTGCCCGGCGCGTTGCTTCGCCGGAGTTGTTGCAGAATGTAGATCGTCTGGTGCGTTCGCGGCGGCTGCTGGAGCTGCGCATTGCGGGCGAGCGGCGTCTGATTGCCGCCGAAGATGCAGCCCGCTACCGCGACGGCTTGGGAATTCCGCTGCCGCCTGGGCTTCCCACGGCGCTGCTGGAGCCGGTCGCTCATCCGGTGCTTGAACTCGTCCGGCGTTATGCGCGCACTCACGGGCCATTCACGCTGCGCGAGCCGGCAGAGCGTTTTGCGCTGGACACAGCAGCGGTGGAAGATGCGCTGCGGCAACTCGCGCACGAGGGCCGCGTGATCGAGGGTGGCTTTCGTCCCGGCGGCCTTCATCGTGAGTGGTGCGATGCGGAGATTCTGCGGCAGATTCGGCGCAAGTCGCTGGCCAAACTGCGCCGCGAGGTCGAGCCGGTTGAGCAGCATACGCTGGCTCGCTTCCTCACCCACTGGCAAGGGCTGCTTGCGCCGCGCCGTGGCGCGCATCTTGACGCGCTGCTCGATGCCGTCGAGAGCCTGCAAGGCGCGCCGCTGCCTGCATCGCTGCTTGAGACTTCGATCTTGCCGGCGCGGCTTGCCGAGTATGCGCCTGCAGGTCTGGACACGCTGATCGCCGCCGGTGAAGTGACGTGGGCCGGCGTCGAGCCAATTGGCGAACGGGACGGGCGCATCGCGCTCTTTCTCGCGGACAAGCTGCCATTGCTCTTGCAGTCGCGGCCCTTGGTTGAGCCGCTCACAGAGCGCGAAGAAAAGCTGATCTCCATTCTTGAATCCACCGGCGCGAGCTTCTTTGACCCGCTGCATCAGGCGGCGGGCGGAGGCTATCCCGGCGAGACCATCGACGCCTTGTGGAGCCTGGTCTGGCGCGGGCTCATCACCAACGATTCGCTGCACGCCCTGCGCGCCTACATTGCAAGGCCAGAGAGCGCGCGGACGCCGCGGCGTCTGCAAACCGGCGCTGTTTTTCGCTCTCGCCGCACAACGCCGCCTACGGCGCAAGGGCGCTGGTCGGCATTGCATGCAGCAGCCTTATCGAGCAAAGGCAGCGAGACCACCGCGACCGAGCGCAGCCACGCGCTCGCCATGCAACTGCTGAATCGATACGGCGTGCTGCTGCGGGAGTCGGTGGCGGCGGAGAATGTGCCGGGAGGATTCAGCGCGGTCTACGACGTGCTCAAGGCACTGGAAGAGAGCGGGCGGATTCGCCGGGGCTATTTTGTTGCCGGCCTGGGAGCGACTCAGTTTGCGCTGCCCGCCGCCGTTGACCTGCTGCGCCAGTTGCGCAACGAGCCGCCGCTGGAGAAGCCCGAGTTCGTGCAGTTGGCGGCGACCGACCCGGCGAACCCCTATGGCTCTGTCTTGCGCTGGCCCGATCTGCCGGTTGCTGAAGAAGACTCTGAGTCAGCTCCTCGCATTCTCACCCGCGCGGCGTATGCGGAGGTGATTCTGCGCAACGGTCAACTGGCGGCGTGGCTGCGCCGCGGGAATCCAAATATGCTGGTGTTTTTGCCTGGCGAGGAACCGGAGCGTTCGCAGGTCGCGGCGGGCTTGGCGCATTTTCTCTGCGCGCGCGGCCAGGAGCGAATGCGGGCTTCGAGTCATCAGGGCGCGCTGATTACGACGATCAATGGCCAGCCGGTCGCGGCGCATCCCATGGCTCGCTTCCTCATGGATGCCGGCTTCCATCCCGGCCCGCTGGGGATGCACCTGCGGCGCATTCCGCTGGCCGTTACGCACCGCGAGCCGCCTGCGGAGTTGCAATAGAAGATGCCTGAAGGCGACACCATCTTTCGCACCGCACGTGCATTGAGCCGCGCATTGGCCGGCAAGCCCATCACCGGCTTCCGCTCGACCTTTCCGCTGCTCACTCGCTTCAACGACGACACGCCGCTTGCCGGACAGCTCGTCGCGAGTGTCGAGTCGCGCGGCAAGTGGCTCCTGATTCACTTCTCCGGCGGCGGCACACTGGCGACCCATTTACTGATGAACGGCAGTTGGCACATCTACCGGCACGGCGAGCGCTGGCAGCAGCCGCGCATCAACATGCGGATCGTGATCGAGAACAACGAGTACATCGCTGTCGGCTTTCGCGTCCCCGTTGCGCGCATGCACACCGCGCTTTCGCTGGCCCGCGACACGAAGATTCCGCAGCCTGCCCTCGATGTGCTCAGCCCCGAGTTCGATGCCGAGGCCGCAGCGCGGCGCGTATTGGCGCACCGCAACGAAGAGATTGCGGATGTTCTGCTGCATCAGGAGGTGATGGCCGGAGTGGGAAATGTCTTCAAGTCGGAGATCTGCTTTGTCACGGGCATCAACCCGTTCTGCCCGGTCGGTCCGCTGAGCCGGGAACAAGTAGCCGGCTTGATCGCCGCCGCTCAGAAGCTGGTTGCCGCTAACGTTTTGGAGGACTCCGGCGACGAGATCGTCACCTACGGCGGAAGAAAGCGCCGCACAACGCATGAATCCGACCCCGGCGCCAGCTTGTGGGTCTATGGCCGCAAGGGCGAGGCCTGCCGGCGCTGTGGCGAGCCGATTCGCAGACGGCTGCAGGGACCCGACACGCGTGTTACTTTCTGGTGTCCGCGCTGCCAACTCATGCCTGACGGCTCGAAAGATAGACGGCTAGAAGCTGGTATATAACCTGTCTTTGAAAGGGCACGGCTTCAGCCGTGCCGCCTCGGAGCAGGAAAATCGCGGGCTTTAGCCCCTGAGGCAGTGCTTGGCAGCGCACCCAACCTGGTTATGAAACAGCTTGTAACATCTTCCGGGGGATTTTGAAGCAGCGTCTCCAAGGCGAATTCGGATTCAACAGGCACCCCAACTCCCGATCCATGTTCCCCGTCTTCTAGGCATTTTCGGATTTACTGTAGACTTCCGTGCCCCATCCATTCCGCTTTTTTCTGCGGAATGGGTGGGAAACCTACAAAATTTCGGTCTGCACGATTTCCAAAGATGCTCTAGCTCGGCCGTCTTGGCCTGAAGTGGCAGGTGCCACCCGCTAGAACCGGCGTCCAGATCGATGGATCGGTGGGCTGTTCGCTCGATCCGAGAAACAGGATGCCGTCCGGAGCCAGCAGCTTGTGAATGCCAACCAGCAAAGTCTTGCGCGTCTCCTGCGAGAAGTAGAGCATGACGTTGCGAAGGAAGATCACGTCGAAGCGATCGTCGGCCCGGTTGAAGGGCGGCGGCGAAGCGCATAGGTTGGCCTGGCGAAAATTGCACATCCTGCGGATCTCGGGCTTGACCGTCCAGTCTTCGCCGGCGTGGTCGAAGTAGCGAACGATGAAGCGGGCAGGCAGTCCGCGATTGATTTCGATGCGGTGGTAGCAGCCGGCCCGGGCGCGCTCGACGACCTCGGCGCAGATGTCGGTGCCTTCGATGCGGATCTTCCAGCCGGCAAGCAAGGGAAAGTGCTCGCGCATCAGCATGGCCAGGCTGTAGGCTTCCTGGCCGGTGGAGCAGGCCGCGCTCCAGAAACGCAGGCCGCGAGCCGCGCGGCGAGCCTCAATGAGTTCGGGCAGCAGATCGGTGCGCAACAGTTCGAAGGGGCGGCTGTCGCGGAAGAAGCTCGTCTCATTGATGGTCATTGCCTCGGCGATGGAGCGTTCGAGCTCCGGGTTCTTTCTCGCCTTGAGGTGCTGCACAAGCTCTTCCAGCCGAGCCATTCCCTGGTTGCGCAAGAGCTTGGTGAGGCGGGTTTCAAAGAGGTAGTCGCGCGACGGGTCGAGCACGTTTTGCGAGAGACCGAAGACGAGCTGGCGAAGATAGCCGTAGTCGACGCTGGAGGAGGTTTGCATCGCTAAGCCACCGAATCCCGAAGCTCGCGAGCTTCCGTGTGAGTCCGGCTAGCCAGCCGGAGGATTTCAGGTGCAATCGAACGCAGGGGCAGAACCTTGTGCGCCAGTCCTGAATGGATGACGGCGCCCGGCATTCCCCACACCGTGCTGGTGGCCTGGTCCTGGGCCAGCACGATGCCGCCGTTGCCGCGAATGACGCGGCAGCCCAGCATTCCGTCGGAGCCCATGCCGGTCAGCACCACGGCCAGCACGCCCGCGCCGTAGACCGCGGCCACCGAGCGGAAGAGCACATCGACGGAGGGACGGCAGTGATTTTCGAGCGGACCCTGGCTCAGATGCAGCGTCGCCGGCGAGCCGAAGCGCGCGGCGGCTAGCACCTCCATGTGCCAGTTGCCCTTGGCGATGTAGATGGTTCCGGGTCGTACAGGTTCGCCGTCGACGGCCTCGTGCACGCGCAAGCGGACAGCGGCCGTTGAGCCGCTCGGCAAAGAGTCTTGTGAACAGCTCCGGCATGTGCTGCACGATCAGAACCGGCAGCGGAAAGCTTGCCGGCAGCGCGGGCAGAAGCATGTCGAGTGCGGCCGGACCGCCCGTGGAGACGCCGATGGCCACCACCGCCGGGACCGATGAGATCGGCTGGCGCCTTGGGCAACGGCGGCATCGGGAGCCAGGAGCGGGATGCGCGGAGCGCCGGGGATGATCGGCTTGTGGCTGGCTGGTGAGAGCATGAATCTTGGGAATCAGATCCTGGGAGAGAGCCCGGATCGCCGCCTCGCGGCCCGATTGCCCGGCTGGCTTGGCCACATAGTCTGAAGCGCCGCAGGCCAGAGCTTCGATGGTCACCTTGGCGCCGCGCTGGGTGAGTGAACTGCACATGATGACCGGCATTCTGTGACCCCGCGCGCGCAGTTTCCTGAGTGTCACCAATCCATCCATCACCGGCATCTCCACGTCGAGCAGGACCAGGTCGGGATGAAGGGACTCGATGGCGTCCAAGGCCGATTCGCCGTCGGCCGCGGTTCCGGCCACCTCCAGGCCGGGATCGGTCGAAACCACAGAGCGCAGCAGGCTCCGCATCACCGCGGAGTCGTCCACAATCAGAATTCGGATACGGCGGCCTGCGGCCATCGGTCAGGCCTCCACAAAGCCGAGCATGGCCAGCTTTTCTGTCAGGGCCTCGTCGTCGAAGGGCTTCATCAGGTATTCGTCGGCGCCGGCATCGAGGGCGCGCAGGATGAAGTCGTTCTCGGCCTCGGTGGTCACCATCATGACCTTCATGTCGCCGAATCCCTCGGCGCGCAGCTGCTTGAGCATCTCCAGGCCGTTCATCACCGGCATGTTCCAGTCCACCAGCGCCAGGTCGAAGGAAAGTCCGGAGTTCAGTTGATCCATGCCGGCCTGGCCGTCGGCCGCCTCCTCGCACTCGATTCCCTTCTCTTCGAGCAGGCCGCGCAGGTAGCCCCTCACGAAGCGTGAATCGTCGACGATCAAAGCTCGCATGGTCACCTCCTGAGAGATACCGGGTGGGTCCTGTTGAGGTTAAGCGGCCCGAGCCGCGCTCAGTCGCATGGGGTCCAGTCGCTCGGGGTCCAGCATCACCAGCAAGCTGTCCTTGAGCTTGTATGCCCCGGCAAACAACGCTCTCCGGCGCTCGTCGAGAATGGAGGGGTTCGGCTCGTGGTCGGCCGACGAGACGGTAAGCACCTCGCCGACCGAGTCGACCAGCAAGCCGAAGCATCCGCCCGAGCTCTCGAGCACCAGGATGTCCTGCGGAGCCCTCCTTCGGCGGCAGGCCCAGCAACTGGCGCAGGCTCACCGTGGTGAGCACGTCGCCGCGATAGTGAACCAGCCCGCCCACAAAGCCGGGCGCCAGCGGAACCGGCTGCGGCCGCGCCGAGCCAACGATTTCAAGAATGTGGGTGATGGGAACGCCGAACAGGGTCTGTCCCAGGCGCACGGAACACATCTCCACCATGTGCGCCGCCGCTTTTCCTTGCGCTTCAATGCAACTCTAGCTGTGCTCATGCCACGCTCTCCGCTGTCTGGCTCCACTCAGCGGGAGTCTCCTCGCCGGCAGGCAGCGGCGGCACGCTGCCCAGATCGACCACGCCGGTCACGCGGTCCTTCAGCAGCGTCACGCCGCCGGCGCGCTGCGCGGTTCCCGCCTCGAACAGGTCGCCGCCCGCGGCCACATCCAGCACGTGCGAAACCGCGATGCCCACATGACGATTGCCCTCGCGGCAGACCACCACGATGATCTGCTCTTCCGAGTCGGCCTGCGCGGCGGATTGCCCTGAGCTGCGGCCAGCAGCCCGCCTGAATCCTCGACCGGCAGCAGCTGGCCCTCGAAGTTGAGCACCGGGCGGTAGCCGATGTACTCGATGCGCGAGAGCGGAAGCTGCTCGATGCGCAGCACGTCGGCCAGCGGCACCGCGGCCTGGCGTCCAGCGACCTCGACCAGCAGGTATTCGCAGGCTTTTGGCCTGCTTCCGTCTCGCTCTTCGGCCGTCTGCACGGCCTCTTCCTCGCTCATGGTCACCCCAGCCTTCAGTGCGATCGCGCCCGGATCGAGAATCAGCGCCAGATCGGCGTTGCCCAGCACGGTTGCGCCGGAGTAGAGGCCGATGTCCTTGAGCACCGCGGAGAGCGGCTTGACCACGATCTCTTCGGGATCGGCCAGCCCATCCACCACCAGGCCGAAACGGCGGCCGTCGGCGTCGAGAACGGCGATGAAGTTGTCCCGCTCGGTGGCGATCTTGTGCTCGCCGCCGGGCATCAGCAGCCGGTCGAGAAAGACCAGCGGCAGCAGCTTGCCGCGCAGCCGGTAGAGCGGCGCGTCCTCGATCCACTCGATGGCCGTGGCGGCCTGCTCCGGCGGGACATGCACCAGCTCGGAGAGCGCGCCCTGCGGCAGGGCAAAGCTCTGGTTGACGCTGCGCACGATCAGCGCGGGAATGATGGCCAGGGTGAGCGGAATGCGCAGCCGCAGCGTGGTTCCCTTGCCGGCGCGCGAGTCGATCTCGACCTTGCCGCCGATCTTCTCCACGTTGGTCCGCACCACGTCCATGCCCACGCCGCGGCCGCTGACGTTGGTCACGGCCGCGGCGGTCGAGAAGCCGGGCAGAAAAATCAGTTGCAGCAGTTCGCGCTCGGCCAGATGCGCGGCGCGCTCGGCGTAATCAGTCCGCGCTCGATGGCCTTCTGGCGCACCTTTTCGACGGCAATGCCGGCGCCGTCGTCGGAGACCTCGATGATGACGTGGCTGCCCTCCTGCGCGGCGCGCAGCTTGAGCGTTCCCTCGGGATCCTTGCCCGCGGCCTGCGCGCACCTCCGGCGGCTCGATGCCGTGATCGAGCGAGTTCCGCACCGCATGGGTCAGCGGGTCCTTGATGGCTTCGAGCAGGCTCTTGTCGAGCTCCGTCTCCTGGCCCTCCATCTGCAGGCGCACCCGGCGGCCCAGAGCCTGAGACAGGTCGCGCACGATGCGCGGCATCTTCGAGAAGATGTTCGAGACCGGCTGCATGCGGGCCTTCATCACGCTCTCGCGCAGATCGGCCGTCACCATGTCGAGGCGGCGCGAGAGCAGGGTCATGTTGGGATCGGCCGACGTGGCCTGCAGCACCTGGTTGCGGGTCAGCACCAGCTCGCCGACCAGGTTCATCATGCGGTTGAGCAGCGTCACATCGACGCGCAGCGTGCTCTCGGCGGCGGTTGCCTGCACGCGCGGCCGGGCGGGATCGGCTTCCGGCTCCGCGACAGCCTTCAAAGCCGTCTGCGCGACGGGAACGGGGTCGGGCGGCTGTGCTGCTGCCGGCGCAGGGGCCGTCGCAATCGCCGGAGGAACCGGGGAGGAGCGGCTGAACGGCTGTGGAGATTGCAACGTTGGCCGAGGAGGAGACGCCGATGAACGGGACGCCGCAGAACGAGCGCGGGCCTTGGCGTGGACCGGCTTTTTGGCCTCGGCCTGCGCGGGGAGCTGAAGCTCTTCGAGGCGGCCGATCAGCACCGCATCGTCGCCCTCGCCCTCGGCATCCTTCGCCTCGATGGTCTTCAGAATGGACCGCAGGCCGTCGAGAAGCTCAAGCAGGCCGGTGATGATCGGCGCGTTGGCGGTCAGCTTGCCTTCGCGCAACTGACCGAGCAGGTTTTCGCCGGCGTGGGCCAGCGTCTCCAGCCGCTTGAAGCCCAGGAATCCCGTGGTTCCTTTAATCGTGTGCACCGAGCGGAAGATCTCTCCGATCAGCTCCGCATCCTGCGGCCGCTCTTCGAGATCGGTCAGGCACCGCTCCATGCGGTCCAACCCTTCCTGGCTCTCGATCAGGAACTCTCGCGTCAATTCATCCATTGCGTCCACTCATCCGGCTGGCCGGGATGATGCCGGCACAGCGACACTCAAGTGGTTCATCGGAGAAAAATGGCGCAACTTGAGAGGGAGGGATCAGGGGTCAGAGATCAGAGATCAGAGAACAGGAATCAGAGATCAGGGATCAAGAAACAGCCGGGTGCCCCACCCTCGCGGCGTCTTTGTCTTTGCCGCTAGGGTGGGATTCGACAAACTCCGGGTGCCCCAGGTCCCGCGCACTTTGCGGACCTGGGATACCACGAACCCCAACCAGCCCTTGTTAATCCAATCACGAACTCTGGGTGCCCCAGGTCTCGATTTTGAGACCCGGGAGACGGCAACCCACCCTACAACGCACATCAGGTGCGAAAATGCATTAGCGTCTACTCAAGCTGCACCCAGAGGCCAGCGTCTATGGACAACCAATCCTCAACCGAAGCAGCGCTGCTAAGCCTGCTCGACTTGGCAAAGCAGGCAGCGCAAAACGCCTACGCGCCCTACTCCGGCTTCCGTGTCGGCGCGGCGCTGCGGCTCGCGAACGGCGAGATCGTCACCGGAACCAATGTTGAAAATGTGAGCTATGGACTGACGATCTGCGCCGAGCGTTCGGCATTGGTCCGCGCCGTCTCCCAATTCGGACCAAAGATTCGCATCGAGGCTGTAGCCGTCGCCAACCTGAACGATGCTCCCAGCCCGCCCTGCGGAGCCTGCCGCCAGGTGCTCTCGGAGTTCATTCAGCCTGATACGCCGGTGATCTTTCCCGCCGACAACGGCCCGTGCGACGATGCCGTTTCGCGAGCTGTTTCCACTAGCCTTTGAGATGAAGGGGAAGTAGAATCCAGCAACCCAGCAGTCCCGTTGGAACGCGACAAAAGGTAAATCCGCTCTATTTTGGGCGTCTGACGTCTCCAACCCCAAACATGAATGAGTCTGAGGACTCCAACGGGCTGAAGCCGAACTCGCCATCCGTCATGGTTTCCTTAGGCATAAGTGCAAAACAGCCGCTATCGGAAGCCTCAATTGACACCGGAATCTCTGATTCCGAAAGTACAACCTTGGAACCACCTATCCACATATTGATTTTTGCGATGGTGACGATACGCGCATTTCCTTCCGATTTGAATCGGTACAGTTTGAAGCGGCTGGGATCGACCCCGCACACACGGAATACCTTAGTTTGGTCAACTCGCAGACGAAGCGTGGCGTGTGCACCTTTGACCTTAGCTGAGTATTTGCTCCGTCCGCCCTGTGACGCAGTCTCTTTATCTAGCGCTTTGAAGTTACTCCCGTCCGCATAGTAGACGATGCCGATTTCATTATGTGTACCTGCGTCTTGTGCCTTCGCAAGAAAAGATAACGGCAAGATCAAACTCGCAACAATCAGCACCGTCCCAAACCTGATTGTACTGACCATGAGAATCCCTCTCCACTACCTGGGACCGAGAGCCCATCTCAGGATCGGCCCTTTTAATGGTCTCCTGATTTCGGCACTTCGGAAACCACACGGCTTCCGAAGTGCCTGATCTTCTCTTCGATTGCTATTGTTACTCCGGCAACACCAGCTTACCCTCGATGTTCAGCGCCCCCTTGGCCACAGGCGCGCCGGTATCCGGCTGGCCGCCGCCTACCGAGAGCTGATACTCGCCCTGGGCGACGATGGGAACTCCGGCTTCGGTGACCATGCTCAGATCGCGCGGGCTGAGATCGAAGTGCAGCTTTTGCGATGCTCCGGCTTCGAGGTGAACGCGCTGGAAGGCGCGCAGTGCACTGCAGCGGCGCGCCGGGCACGTTGGGAAATTCGAGATAGAGCTGGGCCACTTCATCGCCGGCAACTTTGCCGGTGTTGGTGACGGTGACATCGACTGGAACGGTGGCGCCTGCCTCGACGGCTCTTGTGGGCAGCGTCAATCCGCTATAGGCGAAGGTGGTGTAGCTCAATCCATAGCCGAAGGGATAGAGCGGGGTGCCACCAAAATAGCGGTAAGTCCGGCCCTTCATCGCGTAGTTTTCGAAGGCCGGCAACTGGTTCACGTCCTTATAGAATGTGACGGGCAAGCGGCCGGCGGGATTGTTCTTGCCAGAGAGCGTTTCGGCAACGGCTGCGCCACCCTCTTCGCCGGGATAGAAGGCATCGAGGATCGCGTTGGCGTGGGCTTTGGCCCAGTTGACGGCCAGGGCGCTGCCATTGGTGAGGACCACGACAAGAGGCTTGTGCGTCGCGGCCAAGAGCCTCGAAGCAGATCCTCTTCGGGCTTGGGCAGGTCGATGCTGATGCGGTCGCCGCCCTTGAAGCCGGGCTCGGAGACTTTCATCTCTTCGCCTTCGAGTTCACTGGTGATGCCGACGACTGCAACGACAACATCGGCATCCTTGGCGGCGGCGATGGCTTCGGGCTGCGGCGTGAGATCGACCTTCTTCCACACCAGCCGCATAGCCAACTGATGCAGCGCAGTTGCGCCGTAGTTCGCCTCCAGCTTGACCGCCTTGCCCGCCTCCAGATGAACCTTGGTGAGCTTGGTCTCGATGCCGTTGGTGTCATAGGAAGTGGACGCTACGTTGCCATCGACAGAGAGATTGAATCCGCCGTCGCCTTCGAGGCCGAGGTAATACTCGCCTGTCTCGCGCGGAGTCAGTTCCGCCTCCCACTTAACGCCGAGGGGACGGAGGCCGACGACCTCGGTTGGAATTGTGTCGGGGGTGAGAGCGATGTTGGTTTCGACGCGGCTGGCGAGGATCTCCGGCTTCTTTCCGCTTGCGCTCCAGTCCATTTCATAGCGCATATACGAGGCCTTCACGCCGGGCTTGCCATCGGTGGTGAGCAGTTCAGCAGGAACCGGGTCGGCGTGCTTGCTGAGGAATTGCGTGCCCTCGACATATTGATGGTTGCGCCGGGGAACTCGGCCTTCATGCCTTCGAGAATCGACACGGTGTGAGTGGGCGTGCCGTTGTAGTTGCCCAGCAGAACGCGGGTCTGATCGGCGAGCGGACCGACGAGGGCAATCTTGATGCCGGAGGTCTTCAGAGGCAGAACGCCGTCGTTTTTGAGCAGCACCATCGCCTCATTGGCAAGTTTGCGAGCCAGGGCGCGATGCTGCGGGCTGTCGAGCAGGTTTTCATCGATTTTGGTGTAGGGCACCATCTCGGGAGGGTCGAACATGCCGAGCTTGATGCGCGCCGTGAAGAGGCGAGTCACGGCTGTGTCGATATCGCTCTCTTTGAGGAAGCCCTGCTTGACGGCGTCGAGATAGGGCTTGTAGTCGTGATCGTCCTTGATCGCAGTGGTGAAATCGATGCACTCGTTGTCCATGCCGCGCTGGAGCGAAATGGCGGAGGCCTCCGCCTGCGTGGCCTTGAAGTGATGGCCGGCGAAGACGTCGATGATGGCGCCACAGTCCGAGACCACGTAGCCTTTGAAGCCCCACTTGCCGCGCAACTGATCTTGCAGCAGGAACTCATTGGCGCAGGCCGGCTCTCCGTTGATGCTGTTGTAGGCGCACATCACAGAACCGGCCTTGCCGTCCACGACAGCGGCGCGGAATCCGGGCAGATAGGTATCCAGCTCGTCGTGCTTGCTGATGGGCACGTCGACGGTGTGGCGAGTGGACTCAGGGCCGCTATGCACGGCAAAGTGCTTGGGGGTAGAGATGGTGCGGTAGTAGCGGGGATCGTCGCCCTGCATGCCGGTGACAAAGGCCACGCCCATGCGTCCGGTGAGGAAAGGATCTTCGCCGTAGGTCTCCTGACCACGGCCCCAGCGGGGATCGCGGAAGATGTTGATATTGGGCGCCCAGAAGTCGAGACCCTCGAAGATGTTGGAGTGGCCATTGCGGCGCACGGCCTGAACGTACTTGATGCGCGCCTCGGTGCTGATGGCCTCGGCCATCGTGTGGACGGCCGCCGTATCGAAGGTTGCCGCCAGGGCGACCGGCTGGGGGAACTCGGTCGTTCCCTTGGTCAACACGCCGTGCAAGGCCTCGTTCCACCAGTCATAGGATGGGATGTTCAGGCGCGGAATGGCGCGCGACTGGTTGACTAACTGGCTGGCCTTTTCTTCGAGCGTCAGCTGCTTTACCATATCCGCGGCCCGCTGCTCCGCGGGCAAGCTGGTATCAAGGTAGGCAGGCTTTGCCGCATCCTGCGCCCCGGCCACCCAGGCCGCCGAACTCAATACCAACGCCGCTGCTGTGCTGCGCAATCCAAAACCTATCATCGCGTTCCTCTTTCAGGCACCGGCGATCCGCGCCGGCGATTCAATCCCACTCCTGTTGTGGGTTAATGTGAGATTTCGGGGGCTCTCCGGGTGTGAAGTTAATCCGCGCGGGAAACCACTGTCAAGCACTGGATGAAATCGACCCTTCTCATCTAAAAAATCGATTCATCCGCCCAGCTTAACACTCAATTGGTGACTGGCCCGGGCATGGGTAGGGCATACTCTCGCATGACCCATTGTGGCCCGGCGCGGCGGCCCGGCTGTAGCCGCGATACGGATTTTTTATCCGATACCAATGGGACGGCGCGGGGATATAATCTAGTTTCATCTTCTGGAAAATTCTTCGCTCGAACCGCCTCTCGGGTGAATTGTGCGTTCAGGCTCGAATCTCTCAACCGTGTGACGAACGAAGATACGGGACTTGGAGGAGCTTCTTGGAATTGCTGCAATTGCAAACTAAGGTTCTTGAAGCCAATCTCGAGATCGTCCGCCGGGGACTGGTGCTCTACACCTTCGGCAACGCAAGCGGAATCGACCGCGAAACCGGGCTGGTGGCGATCAAGCCAAGCGGCGTTCCCTATGAAAAGATGACCCCCACGGATATCGTGGTCTGCAACCTCGACGGCAAGATCGTCGAAGGCACGCTGAATCCCTCTTCGGACCTCGATACGCATCTTGAGCTCTACCGCGAATTCCCGGCCATCGGCGGCGTGGTGCATACCCATTCGGAGTTCGCTACGGCATGGGCGCAGGCCGGGCGGAGCATTCCCGCCTATGGCACCACCCACGCGGACTATTTCTATGGCCCGGTGCCGGTCACCGAGGAACTCAGCGATGAAGAGATCCAGGGCGATTATGTGCTGAACACCGGCAAAGCCATCGTGCGGCGGTTTGCCGGAGTGGACCCGATGGCCATGCCGGCAGTGCTGGTTGCCGGTCATGCGCCCTTCACCTGGGGCAAGAGCCCGATGGATGCCGCGCACAACGCCGTCATTCTGGAGACAGTAGCGCGCATGGCCCTTTATACTGCAACTTTGTCCCCGGAAAGCCGGGGCGTAAGTCAGGCTTTGTTGAACCGGCATTACCTTCGCAAACATGGCAAAAACGCGACGTATGGACAGAAGTAAAGACCGTGATCGGCGTTCAGCGATCAGGCATTTGTGAATCAGGCGGCATTCGATTTCACCGGGCAAGAAAGAGCGATAGCAAAACCAGGGAGGATGTATTCCGAAGCCACTTCACTCAAGTCGACGCGGTCAACTGCGAGCGGAGAACTTGAATGAGGTCTATCGGCAGACAGTATCGCTGGTTATGCGCTAAAAGCTCATAGCTAACAGCTCAAGAGAGAGGTTTGAGACCGTGATTGTCAACAGTATGACCCACCTGGGATCGCTGGCATCGCCGGCCCTCCTGGCCTTCTTCAGCGCCGCTCCGATAGCGCGTCTGAGCATCCTCGACATGGTTGTAATCGCCGTCTACTTCGGCATGGTCCTGTGGATCGGCTTCTACCTCAAGGGGCGCTCCAACACCAGCGAAGAGTTCTTCATGGCCGGCCGCGAGATGACCGCCTGGATCGCCGGATTGAGCTTTGTCTCGGCCAACCTGGGTTCGCTCGAATTGATGGGCTGGGCCGGCTCGGCCTACCAATACGGCATTCTGGCCACGCACTGGTATTGGATCGGCGCCATTCCCGCCATGCTCTTCCTGGGGCTGGTGATGATGCCTTTCTATTATGTCTGCAAGACCCACTCGGTCCCCGGCTATCTTTTCCTGCGCTACGGCGAGCACGCCCGCGTCCTGGCCGCCGTCTCCTTCGCCATGGAGATGATCCTGATGAGCGGCGTGAATATGTTCGCGATGGCCGTGGTGATGAAGATCGTGCTGGGCTGGAGCCTGACCTTCAGCATCGTGGTCTCGGCCTGTGCGGTCACGCTCTACGTGGCCCTTGGCGGGTTGCGCTCGGCAATCTTCAATGAGGTTTTGCAATTCGTGCTGATCTGGGGCGGCGCGCTGCTGGTGCCGATCCTGGGCCTGGTGCAGGCTGGCGGATGGAGCGGTCTGAAGACTCAGATCATCGCCAATATGCACTCGACCAGCTACTTCCATATGTGGCGCGACACCGGCCACTTTGCCGCGAACCCCATGGGCACGCACTGGACGGGCATCGTGCTGGGCCTGGGTTTTGTGATCAGCTTCGGCTACTGGACCACGGACTTTCTGGTGGTGCAGCGCGTTCTTGCCGCTCATAACCTGCGCGCCGCGCGCATGGCTCCCGTCATCGGGTCGTTCTTCAAGATGGCGGTTCCGTTCATCGTCATTCTGCCCGGCCTGCTGAGCCTGGCGATATTGCAGAACTCCGACGGCAGCCGCCGCCAACTCGTTCCTGAAGACACCATCAAGGCTTGCATGCCGATGTCCTCCGATTGCGCCGCGCGGCTGAAAAAGACATCGCTCTCAGCCTCGGTGCAGCAGGATGTACTGAATCAAAAAGAGACTCCGCAGTCTGAGCTGCACAGCTATAACGAAGTGCTGCCTCTGATGATGGTCCGCTACCTCGGCCCCGGCCTGCTGGGCCTCGGAATCACCGCCCTGATCGCCGGCTTCATGAGCGGCATGGCCGGCAATATCAGCGCCTTCTCGACGGTCTGGACCTATGACATCTACAAGCCGCTGATCAACAAGAAAGGCTCCGACAGTCATTATGTGCTGGTGGGTCGATTGTCGATCCTGATAGGAGTAGCCGTCTCAATCGGCGCCGGATACCTGGTGCAGAATGCGCACGGCATTATGGATTACGTGCAGGCGCTCTTCAGTTTCTTCATCGCGCCTCTGCTCGGCACCATCCTGATGGGCATGTTCTGGAAACGCGCCACTGCACCCGCCGGCTTCCTCGGCCTTCTCATCGGCATCGTCTCCTCGGTCAGCATGTTCGTCTGGGTCAAATTCGACCACGCGGCGCTGGGCATCGTGGCGCTTTATACCGACGCCACCGACATGGCCGCGAATCTCTACCGCGCATGGTGGGCCTTCTCGATCACCGTCATCGTTATCTTCCTGGTCAGCCTGGTCACCAAGCCCAAGCCCGTCGCCGAATTGAACGGTCTGGTCTATGGCGCAACCGTTCTGCCCAAGGAAGAGTGGGTTCCTTTCTACAAGCGGGTTTGGGTATGGGCGGTTCTGGCGGTCTGCATCTTTGCCACGCTCAACATCCTCTTCTGGTAACGAACATGTTCCTCCTCTCCGCTTGAGGAGAGAAGAAAGGATTAAGCATTATGCATGGTTCGGGTATTCAAATCTGGTTTTTTATTGGCGTGCTGCTGCTTATCTATGGCGCACTGATCCTTGGGTATGGCATCTTTGAATTGGTGATTGGACCCTTGGCGCCGGTTGAGTTGAACAATCTGCACACCCCCATCTGGTGGGGCGCTTTGCTGCTGGTTCTGGGGTTGCTTTACGTTGTGAAGTTCCGTCCGGGGCGCGACTCGAAGTAAGCTCCGCGAGAACATTGCCAAGACTCTCAAGATCGATAGGTCCTGGATTTCCGTAGAAGAAGCGCGTCAGGCCGTCCTGGCGCGCGATGAAATGAAAACGATTTCTTATGCAGTGGTCCCGGAGGCAGGACGGCATTTCCGGGCCCCGCAGCAGACACAGCAGAACCGCGAAAGCGGAGACGATTGAAGGAGCAAAGATCATGGCAGCGCAAGGTAAAGTGACATTCGGAGTCATCGTAGGCAACCGCGGATTCTTCCCCGACCTTCTGGCCAAGAGTGGCCGCGAGGAGATCATCTCGGTACTGAAGGCGGCCGGCGCAAACGTCGTCGTGCTGAGCCCTGAAGAGTCAAAGCATGGCGCGGTGGAAACCTATGCCGAGTCGCAGAAGTGCGCGGCTCTCTTCAAGAAGCATGCCGACGAAATCGACGGCATCATCATCACCCTGCCTAACTTTGGCGAAGAGCGCGGCATCGTCGATGCCATCCGCCTCTCCGGCCTGCGTGTTCCCGTGCTGGTGCAGGCCACACCAGACCGCTCGGAAGAGATGACCATCGCCGTCCGCCGCGACAGCTTCTGCGGCAAGATGAGCGCTTGTAACAACCTGATGCAATACCAGATTCCCTACTCGCTGACGACGCTGCACACAGAGAGCCTCACTTCGCCGGAGTTTACCGCCGATCTCGCCTGGTTCACCTCGGTTTGCCGCATCGTCAAGGGCCTGAAGAATCTGCGCATCGGCGCGATTGGCGCGCGTCCTGCAGCCTTCAACACCGTTCGCTACTCCGAGCGCCTGTATGAGTCGAGCGGCATCTCGATTGAGCCGATCGATCTGTCTGAGATCTTCGGCCGCATCGCCAAGATGAAGGACAACGATGACGCCGCGCAAGCCAAGCTCGCCGCCATCAAGAGCTACGTCAGCACCGGCAAGGTTCCCGAAGCGGCGCTGCTCAAGATGGCCAAGCTGGGCGCGGTCATCGATACATGGATGAAGCAGACCAATTGCTCGGTAACCGCCGTGCAGTGCTGGACCTCGTTCGAGGAGTATTTCGGCGTGGTGCCCTGCACCATCATGAGCATGATGTCGAACGATCTGATTCCCTCGGCCTGTGAAGTGGACATTCCCGGCGTGCTGGGAATGTACATGATGACGCTGGCCTCGGGCTCTCCTTCGGCGCTGCTCGATTGGAACAACAACTACGGCAGCGACCCCAACAAGTGCGTCTGCTTCCATTGCTCCAACCTGCCCAAGCACTTCTTTGCGCAGCCTCCGACGATGGACTATCAGTCGATCATCGCCGGTACCGTAGGTATCGAAAACACCTTCGGCACCTGCGTGGGCCGCGTCAAGGCCGGCACCATGAGCTATGCGCGCTACTCCACCGATGACAACCACGGCATCATTCGCGGCTACACCGGCAAGGGCGCATTTACCAGTGATCCGCTGGAGACCTTTGGCGGCGCGGGCGTGGCTGAGATTCCGCAGTTGCAGAAGCTGCTGAAGTTCATCTGCCGCGAAGGCTTCGAGCACCACGTAGCCGCCAACTTCAGCGATGTCTCGGCAGCGGTCCATGAGGCCGCCACCCGCTACATGGGCTGGGATTCCTATCATCACGCCGCTGCAGAAGAGTAATTGCAGCTTTTTCAAATCATGTAAAACGAGTTCCCCGCCCCGGCCGCATTTTCATTCCTGCGGCCGGGGTGGGATAAGGCAATACCCATTTAATGTTGTGAAGACGTTCTCTGGGAGAAAAAATGGCGATTGTTGCAGGAGTGGATTTTGGGACGCTGAGCGTCCGCGTGTCGATCATCGATAGCGGGCGCGGGCGCATGGGCACCGCTGTGGCGGAGTATCCGCTCCACCGCCGCCGCGAAGACCCGGATTACGCAACCCAGGCGCATGCCGACCAGATGAGCGCTCTTGTCAAAGCCACTCGCCTGGCCGTGAAAGAGGCCGGCATCAAGGGCGAGCAGATCGAGGCCATCGCTCTCGATACCACGGGATCGAGTGTCGTGCCCGTTGACGCCAAGATGCAACCGCTCAACGATTACTATCTGTGGTGCGATCATCGCGCGAAATCCGAAGCCAAGGAGATCACCGAACTCGCGCACAACGAAAAGCTCGAAGCGATCGAATGGTGCGGCGGCATCTATTCGCATGAGTGGGGCTTCGCCAAGCTGCTGCACTGGCTGCGGCACAATCCAGACAAGCGCGATCAGTTCGCCTCGGCCTTTGAACATTGCGACATGGTGGCGGCCACACTCTGCGGAGTGACCGATCCGAAGCTTGCCAAGCGCAGCGTCTGCGCCATGGGTCACAAATGGATGTGGAATCCCAAATGGGATGGCCTGCCGCCGCAATCGTTTTTATCCAAGCTTGACCCGCTCTTTGACGGCGTTCGCGAAAAACTCGCGGGCGATTACCAAACGTCGGATCATCTTGCCGGACACCTTGCGCCGCACTGGGCTGCGGAGCTTGGACTGCGCGCCGGCATTCCGATTCCAGTCGGCGCATTCGATGCGCACTGGGACGCGATTGGCGCGGGCTGCCGAGAAGGCGACGTGGTCAACGTGGTCGGCACATCGACCTGCATCATCGCCATGAGCCCGAAGACGCAACTGATTCCCGGCGTCTGCGGCGTTGTGCCGGGCAGCGTTCACCCCACGTTCACCGGCATCGAGGCGGGGCTCTCGGCCACTGGCGACATCTTTGAAGCCATCGCGCGCCGCGCGGGCACAAAGGTCGCCGAACTTTCCAAAGGGCTTGAAACCTATCGCGCAGGACAGACCGGGCTGCTGCGTCTCACCTGGGACAACGGCGACCGCACCGTGCTCGTGAATCCTGAATTGGGCGGCGTAACGCTCGGCTGGAACCTGGTGCAAACCGCGCAAGACGAGCTCTTCGCGGCCATCGAGGGCACGGCATTTCACACCCGCATCATCCTTGAGCGCATGGCCGAACATGGCGTGCCGGTGGACCGCGTGATCAATGCAGGCGGCATACCGCAGCACAACGCCGTACTCAATCAGGTCTACGCAAATGTGCTGAACAAGCCTGTGGTGGTGCCGGACGGCGTACCGACGAGTTTGGGCTCGGGCATCTTTGCGTCGCTTGGCCGCAGGCGCATTTCAGACAATTGAAAAGGCACAGGAGAAGATGTGCCTTCCGAACAAGAGCTATGCTCCCGACCCTGCGGCCGCGGCCGTTTATGAGAGGCTTTTCGCGCTCTACAAGACGGTGTATTTCGCACTTGGCTTGCCGAACGCGGAGCCCGCGCAAGTTGGGTCATGTCCTACCGGAATTAAGAAAAATCGCAGCGGAGGCCTCTGCTGCCGGAAAGAGTGAAAAGTAATGACAAAGAAGATCATCGGCATCGACGTAGGCACAGGCGGCACGCGCGCGGTTTTGGTCGACGAAAAAGGCGCACTGCTTGGATCGGCAACGCATGAACACGCGCCGTTTGCTTCGCCGCAGAATGGCTGGGCAGAGCAGGATCCGCGCGACTGGTGGAATGCATGCCAGAAAGCAATCGCCAAACTGCTGAAGGAGACCGGCGTCTCGAAGAACGAGATTGTCGCGGTCGGCCTGGCAGGGCAGATGCACGGCGCTGTGCTGCTCGATGAGAAGGAAGAAGTTCTTCGGCCCGCGTTGATCTGGTGCGATCAGCGAACCGCGGAAGAGTGCCGCGTACTGAACGAGACGATCGGCGAGCAGCGGATTGTGGAGCTAACTTCGAATCCCGCACTGCCGAACTTCACGCTCACCAAGCTGATGTGGGTTCGCACGCATGAGCCGGAGATCTGGAAGAGGTTCCGCTCGTTCCTGTTGCCGAAGGATTACGTTCGGCTGCAATTGACGGGCGTGCGGGCGATTGATGTATCCGATGCGTCGGGCACACTGCTGCTCGATGTCACGCATCGGCGCTGGTCGCAGGAGATGGTCGCGGCCACGAAGCTCGATCCCAGTTGCCTGCCCGAGGTCTTTGAGTCGCAGGATGTAGTGGGAAAGATCACGGCGAAGGCGGCTCTTGCAACAGGCCTGGCCGAAGGCACGCCGGTTGTGGCCGGAGCCGGAGATCAGGCGGGCGGCGCGATTGGAATGGGCATCGTCAAGGCTGGCGATGTGAGCGCAACGATCGGAACCTCCGGCGTCGTCTTCGCCGCGACGGATCAGCCGTTTCTCGATCCGAAAGGACGCCTGCACACCTTCTGCCATGCGATTCCAAATCGCTGGCATGTGATGGGCGTAACTCAGGCAGCCGGTCTTTCTCTTCGCTGGGTTCGCGATACCTTTGGAACGATTGGCAGCCCCGCTGGCGATCCTTACGACAGTCTCACCAAGGAAGCCGCTGCGATCCCCGCTGGAGCCGACGGCGTGATGTGGGCTCCGTATCTGATGGGCGAGCGGACTCCGCACCTTGACTCTGACGTTCGCGCCGCGCTGATTGGCCTCGCAGCCAGCCACGGACGCGCCCATATCATTCGCGCCGTTCTAGAAGGCGTGGCCTTCAGCTTGAAGGATTCACTGACAATCTTCGCGCAGATCGGCGTGCCGGTGAACGATATTCGCCTGGGCGGAGGCGGCGCGCGTTCTCCGCTTTGGCGTCAGATACAGGCCGACGTTTATGCGCAGCCTGTCTCGCTGCTGACTGCGGAAGAGGGCTGCGCCTATGGCTCGGCGGTGCTTGCCGGCGTTGGCGCGGGCATCTGGCCGTCGGTCGATGAAGCTTGCGCTCAGATCGTAAAGGTGGCCTCGGTGGTCAAGGTCGACAAGGCCGCCTCGGAGAAGCTCCAGCGGCAATACAGCCTTTATCGAGCGATCTATCCGGCGCTTAAACAGATCCGTTAAGCAGTTGCCGCCGGTGCGATTCTGTTCGGCGGCAGAGTGGAGAAGAATAATGAGTACCGCACAGCAAGTTCCAGGTGCCAGCGATTCGCAGACAATTCAAAATGAGATCGGCGTCAAGATACAGCAACTGATCGAGCTCATGGCAAAAGGCAATCTTGCCGGGGTGTTGTTGAGCAGGCATGAGAACGTCTCATGGGCAACAGCCGGCCAGGTGGATATGCGCGTCGCAACTCCCGCCCCGACGGGCAGCGCAGCCGTTTTTGTCCGCATGGATGGAAAAGCCTTCTACCTGACAACCAAGAATGAAGCGCCCAGAATGCACGACGAAGAGTTCGGCGGGCTACCATTCGAACCAGTCGTCCTCGCGTGGACCGAAGGCGATTTCGTCAAGGCGGCGCGTAAGCTCGCTGCAGATGGCGCAGTCGGCGCGGACACCCACGAGGCCAACTGCGCAGACATCAATCTTGCCGCGCTGCGCAGCCAGCTTCAACTCGGCGAAATCGAGCGCTATCGACTGTTGGGCTCCATGACGGCGCGCGTTGTTGAAGATGTCGTTCTGCATCTCGAACCCGGCGTCACGGATCACGAGATCAGCGCAATGACCGCTTCCCGGCTCATTCAGAAAGCGATTCTTCCTTCCGTGCTGTTGATGGCAACCGATGATCGAATTCTCAAATACAAACATGCTCTGCCGAGAGGCGGGCGCCTTGAGCGTTTTGGAATGGTGAATCTCTGCGCGCGTAAGTGGGGTCTGGTCGTTTCCATCACGCGCTTCGTCCACTTTGGCCCCATGCCTCAGGGTCTCTCCGACGGATTTGATGCCGCGGCCAAGGTCAATGCCGCGCTGCTGCATGCCACTCGCGCCGGAGCTACCTCGGCACAACTGTTCGCTGTTGCAAAGAATGCCTATGCCGCGGTGGGACTTCCCGGCGAGGAAGAGCTGCATCATCAGGGCGGAGCCGCCGGCTATGGAGAAAGAGAGTGGGTGGCGACGCCGAATGGAACGGAAGTCGTACTGGACCGGCAAGCCTTCGCGTGGAATCCCTCGGCGCGTGGTGGCAAGGTGGAAGACACTGTCTTGTTGCAGAACGGGAAGATAGAGGTTCTCACTCCGACAACCGAGTTTCCGTCCGTGATCACTGCTGTCGGCGGCGAGAGCTACACTTCCTCGGGCGTGCTGCTGCGCTGAGAGGCTGTCTCTTGCAACTCACTTCTCCGGCACTGCCGCCTGCGGTTGCGCCGGACCGTTCTTGGTGTGGACCCCGCTGATCTTGTCGACCAGCGCAGTGTCGGCTTCCCTGGTGATGCTGCTGGCCTTGTCGAACTCAGCCTTAGCCTCTTCCTTTTTGCCCATCAAACGGTAAAGCCGCCCGAGCCGCCAGTGAACTTTCACGTCCTCTGAATCCAGGCGCGCAGCTTCCTTCAGCTCTTTTAGAGCGTCGTCATTAAGGCCCGCATCGGCATAGGCAATGCCCAAATCGAGATGCGCCATCTCACGTCCCGGATCGATGCGCAAGACCTTTTCCAAGAGCGGCCGGGCGATCTCCGGATGTTTCAACTCGATCTGTGTATCTCCCAGATAAAGCATCGCCTCGACATGATCTGGATCGTTGTCGAGCTCGGCCTGAAACTCACTTGCCGCCTCGGGATATTGCTTTTGCGTCCATAGCAGGTAGCCCAAGCCGTAATGTGCATTCGGCTCCTTTGGATTCGCCTTCACAGCGGCGCGAAACTGCTGAATGGCGCCGGTGGTGTCTTTCATCTCGTCCAGCGCCTCGCCGGCCAGCATAGCGGCCTCGGCTGATTCGGCGTTCAAAGTCAGAATCTCGTGATATGTATCCAACACGCATTGGTACTGCTTAGCGAATAAGCAACTGTGCGCCAGCGTCATCCGCAGCGTAAGATTTTGCGCATCGCGCTGCGCAGCGCGCTTCAGATATGGAACAGCCTGTGCGAACTCTCCAAGGCTATAGTGCGCCATCCCCAGCAAAATGGTCAGCCGCTCCGCCTCGGCGGAGTCAGGAGGCTGGCTCTTGAGCAATGGGACAAATTCCGCAATCGCCTCTTTCCACTGGCCTTCCTTGAACAGCGCCAAGCCGAGGTTTAGCCGCAGGCCGGGAACCGCCGGATTCAGCGCCAGCGCCTTGCGGTAGAGCGGCACCGCTTCCTTGTAATGCTCTTGGCGAGCCTCGAGCAGGCCCAGGTGGGCGTAGGGCTCGGGGCTGGATGGATGGGCCTTCAGGTATACGCGCCAGGCTGCTTCTGCCTCAGAGTTTTTACCCTGGCGCTCCAGAGCAAGCGCCTTCTGCCGCTGATCCTGCGTAAGGGCCGTCTGCCCGTTGAGCTGCAAGAAGCACATCGCCAAAGTCATCGTCAATATCGTGCAGATCCGCAGTCGCATGGCCGGTGTCACTCTTGCTTCCTATCTAGTCTATTTGATGCCGGTCGTTCGCCCAAAAAGGAAAGGGGCGCGGCAGGGGATGCCTGCCGCGCCCCGGTTGAGGGTTAAGAGTTAGAAGTTGATTTTGCCAGCCAGTTGCAGGTTGCGGGGATCGTTGGTGCCAGTGATCGCTCCAGAACCCGTATCGACGGCATTCCATTCCGTGTGGTTAAGCGTGTTGAACGACTCGAACTTGAGCTGGAAATTAAGCTGCTCGTAGATTTGGAAGGTTTTGTAGAGTGAGGTGGTCAGGTTAAAGCGGCCGGGCAATACCAGCGTGTCCCTGCCCCAGTTGCCAAAGCCCAGGTTCGTTCCGCCCGCCCATGAAGGCGTGACATTGTTATCGATCCGGGTGTTGTCGAACCATTTGGCCGCCGTCTTCGGGTATTTCAGCTTGCCGCCGGTTACGATATTCGGATGGTTGATGTAGCCGCCGCCCAAGCCGACTGTATCGACACCGCCATTGTTGATGGTGACCTTCTGGGTGTGCCGGATTCCTTGACAAGGGTTCCCGCAATCTGCCATCCGCCAGCGATGGACTTGAGCAGTCCCTGGCTCTTGTTGAAGATGGGCAGGTTGTAGACGTAGTTGGCGTTGATGATGTGACGACGGTCGTAATCTCCAGAACCCTTGTCATACTTGAGGTTCCAGGGATTGTCGATTTGGTTGCGATCCTGAGACTGGATGTCGATGATGTGCGAGTACGAGTAATCGATTTCGCCGCTCAGGCCCCAACGGTTCTGGATGCGAACTGCCGTCTGGAGGCCGTTGTAGTTGCCGGTGGCGGTGTTTTGATCCTGAGTGAGGGACGCGTAGCCGGGGTATTGGCGGTAGGCGTTCATGCCGCCGTAGTTACCGAAACTAAGCCCCGTGTTGCGACACCAGCTACCTGGCGGGCGTCAACGCAGGTCGCCCGTAGGAGCTGAGCAAGTGGTTGCCGCGGTGTTTTTGGCAATATTCACCAGGCCAATGTTGGTCGGCAAGCCGTTGAGCGAGTTGTTGACAATGTTCTGATGCCATTGCAGGTTGCCAATGTACTGGACAACCCAAATGACAGAGGGCGAGATTTGATGCTGCACGCCGAGCGAGTACATAGCCACGCCAGGAGCTCTGAAGTCCTGCTGAGCGCTATTGCCGCCGCCCGCAAAGATCAGAGCGGTAGGCGCGACCACAGCGCCGCTGTTCCAGTTCGTCCCAGGTGTGCTGAAGTAAGGGTTGCTAACGCTGAGCGCAGGATTGAAAGGCGCCGCGGTGGCAATGTTGAAGGCCGCGTTGCCCTGGAAGTGCTCGTAGAAGGTTCCAAAGCCGCCGCGGAGAATCGTCTTGCCGGTTCCGAAGAGGTCTTCGGAGAAGCCAAGGCGGGGTTGCAACGTCTTGTAGTCGATGATGACTGTGCCCAGCGGGTGCCCCCTTGACCGGCAAGCCTGGTGCCGTTGATGTACGCCTTGGATATCGCCGCCGATAGTTAAACAGAGTCGGGCTGGCCGAGTTGATGGAGTTGTCTGAGTTCCAGATAGGAGCATTGCCCGCGCCTGTCTGGTAATAGGACGGATCGAAGTTGCCAAGGAGGTTCTGGCGCTCCACGGTGGCGGCATGGCGTCATAACGGACACCAATCTGCAAACTCAAGCGGGGAGTAACGTGCCAGTTGTCCTGGGCATAGCCAGATGTAGTGTTGCTGTAGTAGTGGCGCAACGCAGCGGTCTGAGTCTGGGTGTAGCTGCCGGGAATGCCCAGAAGGGTATCCATGAGCGTGTCACCCGACAACGAGCCAAAGTTGTAGCTGCCCTGCACATCGCTGTACAGAATCTGGTTTTTGGTGTAGCGGTTGTAGCTGAAGCCGAACTTGAGTTGATGCTTGCCCTTGGTGTACGAGACGTCCACCTTGGGAGCATAGTCCTGGGCCGCATTGTGATAGGGTTCGGTGGCCGTCTGTTCCGATTGTCCCAGGGTGCTGTCCCAACCCATGTTGGGCCAGAGGGGCCGTTGGACGGCATAAGCCGCCACTACCGGAGAAACATTCCAGCTGGACGGCAGGAACGTGTTGGCACTGGGCGTGATGTCGGCCCCGTTGCCGTCATAGTTGATGCTGGCTTCCACCAGCAGATTGGAATTGATGGCGCCGGTCAGCTTGATGGTCGCGCTGTGGGCCGGCGAGGAGAGAATACTGGTCAGGGTGTTGTAATCGCATCCGCACCAGCCAAGTTCAGGCTTGCCGTAGGTTTGATTCTGGCTGTCGGCAATATAGTGGCCCAGGATTGACCACTTGTCATTGAAGTTGTGATCGATGCGGACGACGGTGTCTCTCACCTTTTGCGGGAGCGCGACGCTGGCGGCGTTCTTGCCCGTGGCTGCATCAGTCACCGGGGGAAGAACCGTGTTGAGGTAACTAACCGCGTTGGAATCGAACAAAGACTGAGGAATCAGGTTGTTCGGGAAAGCCTGCCCAGGGGTCAAACCCAGGGGTGCCAACTTGTTCTTATAGTAGTCCGAACCGGTATCTACGTTCGGAACTATCAGGCCGGCAATCTTCTGAGCCGTCGCATAAGCAGGAAGCTTATACACGAGGCCTGTTACTCCGCCGATGGTCTGAATGTTGGCAGCGACGGGCCGGTCGGCCGGATCGATTGTGCGGTTGAAGCTGGTAGCGACGCCGGAGGTCTTGCGCCACTCCTGGTTAAAGAAGAAGAACGTCTTGTTCTTGTTGCTGTTGTAGGTGTGAGGAATGAAGACCGGGCCGCCGATGTTGAAGCCATAGACGTTGTAATGCGTCGCCACCCGGTTGTTATGATTCTTCTTGTTGATCCAGGAGTTGGCGTTGTAGGCGGTAGAGCGATTTTCTTCCCAGCCCCCGCCGTGGAAGCTCTTGGTGCCGCTCTTCAGCGACATGCTGATGGTGGCGCCAGAGGAGATGCCGTAGTCGGGAGGATAGTTGGAGGTCATCATCTGGAATTCAGCGATGGCGTCCTGCGAAGGCAGAATCTGCATGCCGCCGCCGCCGCCGCGGTCAGCCGACTCGCCGCCGTCGATCAACCAGATATTGTGGGCCTGACGCAGGCCGTTGAATTCGATGCTCCAGTCGGAACCAAACGCTCCGAGAGACTGGCTGCTGTCACCTAGCTTCGAGCTGACGCCCAGGCCAAGTGCGGCCAGAGACGAAAAGTTGCGGTTCTCGGTAGCGATCGAGGTGATCAATTCCGAGTTGATCAGTGTGCTGATCACGTTCGAATCGGTCTGAACTGCCAAAGCGTCGGCTTGGACGGTAATGGTCTGTGTCTCAGTGCCCAACGTCAGCTTGACATCGACGCGGAAGGTTCCGGAAACGTTGACCGTGATGCCGGTCTTCTCATACGACTGAAAACCCTTGGCCGCAGCCTTGAGGTTATAGTTCGAGGGGTTCAAGCCGGCGAAGTCATACAGGCCGGTGGGCCCGCTGACGGTCGTGCGCGTGAAGCCGGTATCCGGATCGGTGAGCGTTACATTCGCTCCCGCTACGACCGCTCCGGTCTGGTCCGTTACGATGCCGGTGACTTCAGAGTTGGCCTGTGCGAATACGCTTACGCACGCCAGCAAGAAGAACAACGGCAACAGGAGAAACCTGTATCTCGCTTGTCTCATGTGACCATCCTTTTCAAAGTTGGTTCTGTTAGTGTTTCGTTCTACGATCGCTTCCCTGTAATCAGGAATGAAGCCAGTTGAAGTGCATCGGAAAATTGTCAAGAAAAGATTCAATTTCGCTCCACAATCCTTCAATCCACCCTGACCGCTCCACTAGCCACTCAGCAAAACCTCCGCCGTGTGGCGATACCGGCATGGTATTTTGTGCCGGAATGCGGTCTCTTGTCCTTACTTCTGTCCGTTGCCGAAACCCAACTCTGCAGTTCCGGCAATGATCGGTTCCAACCCGTCTGCCCTGCCTCGAAAAACCCTAAGCAAGGCCCCCGAATGGCCCGATTTTCTCCGTGCTTTGGTAGAGAAAAATACCGTTTCTCCGCTTTTCTGTATTCTCATACTCAAACGTTTAAGCTATTCCGCCAGAACGTTTTCGTATTCAAAGAGAAAAAACCCTTTCACAGAGCCGCGCACATTACACGCCTAGGGGCAATCAGTTGTCAAGGGGTTTTTATTGCGGCCTGGAACAACACTTCTGCCATCTTGCTAACCCATTTATTATTAGTTTGTTAACATTCTTCCGAAGAGGCGAAATTCTGCATCAAATTTCAGACCAGATCAGACCAAAACGAACCAACAAGTCTGAAGCCTTTCTCCACCGATCATGATCAGACGACGCCTCAACGTTGCCCTTACAGGTTTTCCATAACGAACAGGTTTTTGCCCTATCCATGATGCAGTTTCTCGATCATTAAAATTGAACGGCTCGTGCCGTCCTATGACCGGTCTGGCGATCACCCGCGGATTCGGCACGCCAGTGGACCAGGCTCAAGCCAAATGCCAGCCTGAGCCGGGCCCACCGGCAAACCCCGCCGGGCAAGAAGCGGCCTTAGGCTGCTTTCTCGCCACTCGCCGACCTGACGCGAAAGCGCTTCATCTGATCGACAGCGTGCGCTCGATCTTCCTCAGGTCGCCGCGCTCCGCCGGTCCGGCAAAGGTCGAAGCCACGCCGTGCGCCGAGGCGCGGCCGGTGCGGCCTACGCGATGCACAAAGTCCTCGGCCATCTTGGGCATGTCGAAGTTGATCACATGCGCCACGTTGGCCACGTCGATGCCGCGCGCGGCAACGTCTGTTGCAACCAGCACGCGATGACGGCCCTCTGAGAAGCTGCGCAGCGCCGCGTTGCGCTGCGCCTGCGAGCGGTCGCCGTGAATCTGCGTCGCCGAGTGTCCCGAGCGAACGAGCCTGCGCGCCACGCGATCCGCGCCGTGCTTGGTGCGCACAAAGACCAGGAAGCTGCCCGTCTCTGCGCCGAGCAGGTGTTCGAGCAGCTCCTGCTTCTTGTCCGGCTCGACTTCAAAGGTGCGCAGCTCGACATTTTCGGCGGGCTTGAGCACGGAGCCAATCTCGACGCGCACCGGGATTGTTGAGATACTTGCGCGCCACTTCCTTCACCGCGCCTTCGAGCGTGGCGGAGTAGCACAGAGTCTGCCGCACGGCCGGCAACGTCGTAGCGATGCGCGCGATCGCAGGCTGAAAGCCCATATCGAGCATGCGGTCCACTTCGTCGAGCACCAGGATCTTCACTCCGTCGAGACGAATCATCTTGCGCTTGAGGAAGTCCTCAAGGCGTCCGGGCGTGGCCACGATCAGGCGCGCGCCGCGGCGAATCGCGTCAAGCTGCGAACGCTCGGCCAGGCCGCCGACCACCAGGGCCACGGTCTGCGAAGAGTTCGAGCGAATGGCTGATGAAAGGCCTTCTCCACCTGCATGGCCAGCTCGCGCGTGGGCAGGCAGATGAGAGCCTGCGCGCCTCTGCCTTCGGCCTTCTGCATCATTTCAACAATGGGAATGAGATAGCCGAGCGTCTTGCCGGTTCCGGTCTGCGCGGTTGCCAGCACGTCGCGGCCTTCAAGAGCCGGAGGAATGCAGCCCTCCTGCACCGGTGTGGGAGTTACAAAGTTGTTAGCGTTAAGCCGCGCCATCAAGGCGGGCGAAAGAGAAAACTCAGAAAACTGTGTCGTCAAAATTAGGTCATTTCCTTGTGCTCCCGGAGCCGCCAAAGCAGCCTGCAATCGGAAGCGGACAAAAGAGGCGCGCGAACTCATCAAAGAGCGCGGGCCTGCGTATCAAATTTTGCGTAAGGGAGAACCGAAGAGTCGAGCTAAGACTGGCCCATCGTTCACAAGGGCCCGGAGCTGCCACACGCTACATCATCGCCAGACGGCACATTGCCGAACGGCACCACGCTCCTGCTTGCTCCCGGTTCAGACGCCTGATCTCATTCAAGGATACAAAGGCGTTTGGCTCTCAGATATTTACTTCCAGAGCAGAGTCACCGGGCTGGAGACTCAAGTGGTCACGCTGTAGGGGCTTGGGGGAATATCTGTGCTGGGGCAAACTTGCCTTGATAGGGCTCGCTGCCGCTCACGGCCAAATCACTGAGCGCAAATACAGTGTAGCACGGCAAGCAATGAGAAGCAGTCGTTATGCTTCACATACAATAGCGGTCTCCGGTTAGCCGGTGATCCATGCGGTACATGCCTACCATGAACCCGTCCACAGTAATCGCGAGGATCGCGAACCCGCACCACACGACACCCTAGAGGACATTGCTCGCCATAGATGCCACGTCTGGGTATCTCTAGGGACTACCAAGTCCCGCGAATAACCGGTCGAGGAAAGGGAGCGTTAATGCTTGCCCCAGTCTGCGGGAGATTGTTGATATTCTCTATGCTCCAAATGACGCGCGATCCCAATGTCATACCCGTAGAAAAGTCGCACATCGACGAGATCATATCCCTGGAGATTTTGATCTGCATGTAAGAGAGTCTTCACCAATTCGTACGCGAAAGCTTCTTCGTTGGCAGGCCTTGTTGCTCTCGTTACTCTAATGTAGAGGATTTTCTTGACACCACCGCTGAGACCATGCGTCAACCTGTCCCCAACACGCGCCCGCTCCACCCCATTCATGTTCTCAATTAACCCCGCATCGCGACGAAATTCGAGAGGGGCGGGTTGTTTTTGAGACCAGTCATTGACCACGGCAGTGCAAACCGTAATGGCCAGGAGCAGGGAGCCAAGAATCATCCAATGCATCTGCGGTATCGCTCTGGCCTCAATTGGGCCTTCATGATCTGCGTAGACCACGTAGCTCCCTACGGCCAGATCGTGGAGCCCCTGTCGATTTAGCCGTTCAAACATGACGAGGTAAAGGGTGGAGCCCCCAACCCAAAGGACAACGACAAAAATGAAGGCGGTAACCGCCCAAGGCGTTCTGGTCTGAGGAAGGTTCAGTCCGTACGCGGTGGCGGGTATAGCGAATATTACGTACCGAGCAAATGCCCTCTCGAAGATATTGGGTTGCCGCGGACATCGACTACCCGCACTCTAAGGAGTCGCTTCCCTAACGTTTGTCCATTTCCGATTCTGCACTCCATAGCTGCAAAATAGATCGAACTCACAAAGAAGCCAAAGAAAACTCCCCAAGGGCCGAACTGCCATAGTCGCTCAGGCGGGATTCTGACAATTCCGGCACCCACAAACCCTAGAAGAATCGAGTCGGCGAAATAAGCTCCGCATCGACGCCAGACCGAAGCCGCGGTAGTCCCCGTATTCGGTGCGACGACCTGCGACATTGCGGCGGCGAAGAAATCAGTACTCAAGGAGATTCTCTTTGCTGGAGTCCGAAGATCTAGTGAACCAGCAAGTATAGCCCAAGGAGACTAATCGGGTCTGTGTCGTTACCGGGCTTCGCTTCAAATCGAGCAGGAGTGCATTGCTGACCGTTGCAAATTTAGCTGTCTCTTAGTTCCGGTCAGAGGTTCGGCAATTCGAAAACAGCACCCTATCGCGATCACGCCTCAGTCAAGTCTCAAGATGCGCTGAATGCGGGACCCTGCAACACGTAAAATACTCTTCAGGGAGAACGAATGTCGCAGTTGCCACCAACGATTGACCACGCTCAAAAGCTCGGCGTTGCTAGCGAACCAGAAGCCAGCCAAAACCTCGATCCGAAAGACTGGGCCGAGTTCCGCGCACAGGCGCATCGCATGCTAGACGACATGCTTGGCTACATCGAAGACATTCGCGAGCGGCCTGTGTGGCAGCCGATTCCTGATGCTGTGCGGGAGCACTTTCAATCTGCCGCGCCGCGTGTTGGCGCTGACCTCGCCGATGTGCACGCCGAGTTTTTGCGCGAGGTGATGCCTTACGCGCAGGGCAATGTGCATCCGGGTTTCATGGGCTGGGTCAATGGCGGCGGCACGCCTGTCGGCATGGTGGCGGAGATGCTCGCCGCAGGACTGAACGCCAATTGCGGCGGGCGCGATCACATTCCCGTTGAGGTCGAGCGGCAAGTCACGCGCTGGGTCGCCGAGCTCTTCGGCTTCCCGGAAGACGCGTCTGGTTTGTTCGTCACCGGAACCTCGATGGCAAATCTGATCGCGGTGCTCATCGCCCGCGACGTCGCGCTGGGGTTTAACGTCCGCGCCAGCGGTGTTGCCGCAGCACCCAGACATCTCATCGCATACACATCCACGTCCGTTCATAGCTGCGTGCCCAAGGCGATGGACATCGCCGGCCTCGGCAGCGATGCGCTGCGCCTGATTCCCACAGATCTTAAGCTGCCACATCGATCTTGTCGCGCTGGCCGAGGCGATCAAGCGCGATCGCGCGGCTGGCTTACTCCGTTTCTTGTCGTGGGAACGGCGGGAACGGTAAATGCCGGAGCCATCGACGATCTGGCCGGACTGGCCGACTTATGCCAGCGCGAGAAGCTCTGGTTTCACGTCGACGGAGCCTTTGGCGCATTGGCAAAGCTCGCGCCCGATCTTGCGCCGCAAGGTCAACGGAATGGAACGCGCAGACTCCGTAGCCTTCGACTTTCACAAGTGGGGACAGGCTCCCTACGACGCGGGCTTCATTCTGGTGCGCGACGCGACGGCGCATAAGAATGCATTTGTTGCACCGGCAGCCTACCTCCAGCGCGCCAAGCGCGGCCTCGCCGCGGGCTCGCCCTGGCCTTGCGACTTTGGCCCGGATCTCTCGCGCGGCTTTCGCGCATTGAAGGTCTGGTTCACGCTCAAGGTCTATGGAGTTGAAGCGCTTGGCGCGTCCATCTCGCGCAGTTGCGCGCTGGCCCGCTATCTAGAATCCCGCATCGCCGAGACGTCCGAACTAGAACTGATGGCTCCAGTCGAACTCAACATCGTTTGCTTCCGCTATCGCCCAAAAATTTCTGCCGCTGAAGACAGCAACTCTGAACGCTCAAACCAGGTCAACGATGAGATTGTGATTCGGCTGCAGGAGTCGGGGATCGTCGCTCCGTCCACTACAAGAATCAGAGGCCGTCTTGCGATCCGTGCCGCCATCGTAAATCACCGCACCAGCCGCGCAGAAATCGATGCCTTGGTGGAGAATACGCTGGCCTTGGGCCGAATTCTTTAGAGCATTTTCGGATTTACTGAAGACTTCCGTGCCCCATCCATTCCGCTTTTTTCTGCGGAATGGGTGGGAAACCTACAAAACCTCGGTCTACACAATTCCCAAAAATGCTTTAGTTCACGAATGCTCTGCCAGGCGCGCATCGGGCAGGCCCATCCGCCGCTTCAGCGCAAGTATCTCCTTGATCTTCTCTTCGGGAATCATTTTGAGGGGCTGCCCGATCTGCTGCGCGAGCAGATAGGTCTTGCAGCCAGTCTCAAAGATCTCCGTCAGCCATTCGGCGTGAGTCACCGTGTCTGCCCAGCAGACGATGCCATGATTGGTCAGCAGAATCGTGTTGTGGTTCTCGACGAAGGGCACGACCGTCTCGGCAAAGGCCTGAGTGCCGGGAGTCTCATAAGGCGCAACCGCGGCCGGACCGATGAAGATTTCGTACTCGGTAATGAGCCCATTGGGCGGCGTGGCGCCAGTTACGGCAAAGGCCGTCGCATAGGGCGGGTGGCAATGCACCACGGCCTGGGCGCGAGGATTGGCTTTGTAAATCTCGAGATGCAAAAGCAGTTCGCTGGTGCGCGAACGGTCCCCGGCAAGGATGTTGCCTTTGAGGTCGGAGAGGCAGATATCGGCCGGCACGAGGTCTTCTTTGCTGACCATGGTGGGAGTGCACAGCACATACTTCGAACCGAGCCGCACGCTGATGTTGCCGCCGTTGCCGTCGACATACTGCCGCTGCCACAGCTTGTGACCGGCACGAATGATCTCTTGCCGGAAGGCCTCGGCCTCGGGCGAACTGGCGGCCGCCAGAGGCGAATCCTCCGCTAGCTTCAACGCCTTGGGATTCCAGACAAAACCAGCCTCTGGCGCTACCCGCACCGCTTCCCTGCCCTGCTCCGCAGGCGAAACCGTTGTCTGCTCCATGGTTGACCTCTCACGATGTCTGGATGGCCGGACTCAGCAGCCCGGCGATATCTCAAATTATATAGAATGCTGTTACTCCGCCTTCATCAGTCTGCGCTGCAACGCCTCAAGCGTCTGGCCTTTCGTCTCCGGGTAGACGAAGAGCACCACCAGAACTGAATCAAGGTCATGATGGCAAAGAATGTGAAGGGCGTCGCCGTGCTCATGGAATGGACGACCACCGGAAACCAGAAGGCGATGACGGCGTTCATAAACCAGTGGCTGGCACTGCCGATGCCCTGGCCTTTCGAGCGAACATGGTTGGGAAAGACTTCGCCGATGTAGACCCAGATGACCGCGCCTTGAGAAACCGCAAAGAAAGCAATATACGTGACGAGCAGCCAGAGAAGCGCCTCAGGATGGGAGTTGGTGGCGAAGAGCCATGAGACGCCGGCGAGGCATCCTGCCGTTCCCGCAGCACCGATGAGCAGCAGAGTCTTGCGCCCGAGTTTGTCGATCAGCGACATGCCGACCAGAGTAAAAAGAAAATTCGTTGCGCCAATGGCGATGGCCTGCTGGTCGCTCGATATCTGACTGAAACCGGCTGCGGCAAAGATGTTGTTCAAGTAGTAAAGGATGGCGTTGATGCCTGCCAATTGATTGAATGCGCCGATGCTGATAGCCAGAAACAACGGATAACGATACTTCCAGCGGAAGACCGGTTCGTGGGCCGTGGCGTGCTCCTGGGCCAGTGCGTCGCGGATCGCGGCCAGTTCGGCCTCGGGATTCGGCTCGCCCATCAGCTTGAGAACGGCGAGGGCTTCATCGTTGCGGTTGCGAGCAGCCGACCAGCGCGGACTGCGCGGGATGCCGAAGAGCAACGCTAGAAATGCTATCGCCGGGAAGACAGCCACGCCGATCTGACAGCGCCACTCCAGAGAGCCAAGATGCACGAGGCGGATCAGGTAGTTTGAAGTGTAGGCCAGCAGGATGCCGAAGACGATGTTTAACTGAAATGTGCCCACCAGACGCCCGCGCCATTTTGCCGGGGCAAGCTCTGCAATGTAAACAGGCCCGAGCACAGACGATGCGCCGATGCCCAGCCCGCCGATAAAACGGAAAAACATAAAGGCGGGCCAGTTCCATGCCAAGCCGCAACCCATGGCCGCTGCCACATAGAGAACGGCCGTGAGCCGCAGCGTCTCGCGCCCGCCCAGCTTCTGTCCCACAACGCCGGCTCCGAGCGCGCCAATCACGGTGCCGATGAGACCAATGGCAACCGTCAAGCCCTTGCCTTCAGGGCTCAAAGCGTAAAGGCGCACGATTGCGTCGATGGCGCCGGAGATGACAATCGTGTCGAAGCCGAAGAGCAGCCCGCCGAGTGCGCCGGCCAGAGTTGCCTTCATCAGATTGACATTCGGTCTCATGGTCTCAGGTTCCTTGAACTTCCAAACCATCGTACAGACTGCATGCGCTACCGGCAAACCAGAAGCGAGCCGCCTCAATCCAACCGCTCGAAGTTACATCGCAGTGCTAGACTTTCTTTTGGCTGTCCAGTCGTCTCTCGGGAAAACGGTGTTTGAATCAAAAGAGGAGAATCACAGTGATGCATGGAATTCACCTGAGCTCGCCCCGCCGTTTCACCGTTTGCGTCCTCCTGCTCTGCTTTGCCGCGGCCTTCAACGCGCGAGCTGAAAAGTGGGAGGCATACAAGTATCCCGCGGACGGATTTCGCGCCTCTTTCCCCTCTGAACCCAAAGTTGAGCGAAACCTGAAAGAAGCAGCGACAGGATCCCTTCAGATGAACTCATACTGCGTGCATATCTCCAACGCCGACCTCTGTGTCGCCGTGATCGATCAGGGTCCGCAGCCCACCGGCCTCAAACCCGAGGAGATGCTTGGACGCACCAAGCTGGGTGTTCTGGCCGCCCCAAAGACCCGCGAGATCCACGAAGAGCAGATCGATCTGAACGGCCGCAAGGGTATCGAGATGGAGACGGAGAATGACGCGGTCCACGTGCTCACTCGCATCTATCTTATTGACCAGACGATTTACCAGACGATGGTTGCCTTCCCGATCGGTTCCCCGTTTGCCGGCGCCAAGCGATTTCTCGACTCATTCAGATTGATCGAGCGCGTCCGTCCCTAGCACGGCTATAATCGGTTGCTCCGGGGCCATGCGGAAGTACGGCAGAGCTTGCGATGCGGAAGACTCCGCCAGTTGCCGATAGCACCTTTGACGCCGGGATTGAAGGCCAACAACAGGTTGATTTCTTTTCGCAGGCAAGGAGACCCGCAATGATCTACAGGGAGCACAGAAGTTTCAGACGCAGCATCGCCGTAACCATTGCCACGCTCGGGCTTGCCGTCTCGCTCGGCGCACAGACCCCAGCCGAGCCCAGCGCGCAGGCGCCCGTCGCGCAGACGCCCGCCGCAACGAGCGCGCCCGCGGCAGAGTGGAAGACTTACAGCTATCCGGCGGACGGATTCAGCACATCTTTTCCGGTCGAGCCCAGCATGCAGAAGAAGAACGTACCCACCGAGAAGGGCACATTCGAATTGCGCGCTTATCTTGGGCAGCAAGGCGAGGCGGCGATGTTTGTTGGGGTCTGCGATTACGGCGATGCGGTAGCCGGCAGAGATCCCGACTCCGTGCTTGAAGGCGCCCAGCAGGGAGCTATCTCCAACGTCAGCGGTCACTTCGTCAGTGGAAAGAAGATCACACTGGGGATCTACCATGGCCTTGAGTTCGAGGCAGAGAACGACTCGATGCACTTCTCCGCCCGCATCTACCTGGTCGGCTCAACGCTTTACCAGACGCTGACAGCCGCGCCGCTCGGCAAGCCATATGTCGGCACGACGCGCTTTCTCGACTCATTCCAGTTGATCGCGCGCGTCAAAGAGTAGCGGCAGGCGGTCAACCCTCAGCGCGCGGGCAGGCCGGCATCACCGTCAGAACACGGCAACGATGCTTGCCCGCCGCGCTCCACGCCAGCGCCATCTCGCTATCCATGTAGGCGCAATCGCCCGCTTCGAGAACTTCGCTCATTCCACCCGCATCCAACTGCAACTTCCCCTCCAGCACGTAGACCAGGCCGCTAGCTCCGTGACAGGCATCCGCGACGCAGGAAGTCCCGCCGGCGGGAAACTCCATCATCCGGGCCACAAGCTTTGTCCTGTCTTCAACCGAGTTCAGCGGAGTCACCTTGACCGACTCCAGTCCACGGCTGTTGCCTTGCAGGTGGGCCTTGCGCGTGATCGACAGCGTATGCTTGGCAGGCTCAGAAAAGAAGTAGCTCATGCCAACGCCATAGACCCGGCTGATGGTGGCCAGCGTGGGCAGCGTCGGAATCATGCGGTCTGTTTCGAGCTTTGACAGCAGCGCCGTCGAGAGCTTGGTCTCTGCCGCCAGACGCGAAAGCGTGAGCCGCTTTTGAGTGCGCAGCGAGCGCAGCTTCATCCCGATGCAATAGGGTTCAAGAAACCATTGCGCATACGATTTAGGCTTGTTCATTACAGTCTCCTCTGAATTCGGCCGCCAGCCGGGCAACGCAGTTCAAATGCAAGCAGGCTCAAGTTTTCTGACCGCACGATTCTGCATCTGTAGCGCCGGTCTCCAGACCGGCTGTCGTGCGGGTCTCCAGACCCGCATTTGGTACGAATTCACATGGCCAGAGACCTAGATTTCTGACCGCACGATTCTGCATCTGTAGCGCCGGTCTCCAGACCGGCTGTCGTGCGGGTCTCCAGACCCGCATTTAGTACGAATTCACATGGCCAGAGACCTAGATTTCTGACCGCATGATTCTGTTTCTGTGGTCCAGCGCTGCTGGTCTCCATGACGCGAGTCTGCTGTGCGTCGCCGGTCTCCAGACCCGCATTTGGTACGAATTCACACGGCCAGAGACCTGGTACCAGACTGACGCCAACCAGCCCTCCAACTACTGACCAAATCCTGAAGTTTTTCTGAACTTCACCTGCATCTTTTCCCATCCACCACGATTTACCATCATCAGAGATGGGATGGAATCGTGCGAAGGCCGTTTTTTGTGCGGCGCCATTCCAAAATAACTTTCCAGATCAGGAGAATTCCCCCATGATTCTTCGCCTTCCCTTGCGTCTCGTCTCGTCCTTTCTTGCGTACGCACTTATTGCCACTGCTCGCAACGGCAATCGCTTCACGCCGACACGGTGGTGCTGACCAACGGCGACAAACTCACCGGAACGGCGATCAAGCTTGAGGGCGGAAAGCTCACCTTCAAGACCGCTTATGCGGATGCAATCGTCATTGCCTGGGATCAGGTGGCAAGCCTGACACGCAGCCAACCCTCTCATTCTCCCCACTCTAAAAGGAAATCTGAGCGTCACATCGGTCGAACGCGCGGCCAGCGGGCTTCGTTGTCGCCACGGCGTCGGGCTCATCCACCATGGAACCGGCAGCCAGTTACAGTGCTGCGCACGGCCGCCGACGAGAAGGACTACGAGGCCTCGCTGCACCCCGGCTGGGGTCATGCCTGGGCCGGATCGGCCAACGTCAGTCTGGCCCTCACGAAGGGAAACTCGGATACGGACGACCTTCGGCGCCGGTTTCACGGCAGCTCGAACCACTTCCACCGACAAGACCTCGCTCTACGCAAATACGATTTATGGCAGAAACGCAAACGCCGTGCCAACGACCGAGCGCCAACGCCACCGGCGGCGGAGCCCGTTACGACCACAACGTGAATCCCAAGTTCTTTGTCTTCGGCACCGGCGACTTCTCATCCAATGCGCTGCAGGATCTGGATCTTCGCTCGATCGTTGGCGGCGGATTCGGCTGGCATGCCGCTAAGTCGCCGCGGCACATCATTCGATCTTCTTGGCGGACTCGTCTGGACTCACGAAAGTTATTCGGCCACATCACCGCGCCCAGACCACAAACAGCTTTGCCGCGCTCGATCTCGGCCAGCAGTTCACGCGCAAGATAGGCGCATCGAGCCTATTTACCGAGCAGGCCTATGTGTATCCCGATCTGAACGATATGAGCCGGTATCAATTCACCCTCAATTCTTCTTTCTCAACCAAGATCGGAAAGATCTTCAACTGGGTAACCTCATTCAGCGACAACTACACCTCCTTCCCGCCGGCTGGAACAGTAAGCAACGACGTGATTCTGACCACCGGACTCGGTGTCTCGCTGGCACGCCACTAAAGCGTCACGCTTTCAGTGAAACTCTTGCGCAGGCTGCAGGAGCAGCATTTCATTGATCTCCCAGCTCCGATCTAGTTCTCTGACCGTTTGTTCTTCTATCAGCCCCGTGCCCCATCCATTCGCTTATTTCTGGTGAATGCCGGGAAACCACGAACCTAAGGTGAAAAACCCTGCGGTCAGAACTTGGCGTTGCGCTAACTTCATCCATATCTGTTCGTTCATCTCGATTTCAATCGTAACGCGTTCGGAGACGAGGCCATAGTGCTCGATGATTGGCGGATCGATCCATACCGGCAAGGCAAAGTTACGTTCGATAGCTTGAGATAGGTTGTTGGTTACTATTTAATTTGCCTTTGGATTACTTCCTGAATGAGAAATCACTTATCAAAGCTCTTCCCGTGTGCCTCGGGAAAGCGGATAATCAAGAGGTCATCAAAAAAAACACTGGGCCCACTCGAAGCACAAAGATTTGCGCGGAACAACTGCTTTCATTTTTCTCTCTGGGTTGTGTCTCACGCAGGTTCCCGCGATCACTGCAGGCAGTTGCCATCTCTTCTGCCTGCATGGGCAGATGACCGGCAAACCTGCCGCCCAGGATTCGAGGAAGTGCGTTGGATCCAAGCATCAGATCCACTCCCAGTCTTGCGAAGAGCCTCGGATGCGGAGCCCTCAGCGGCCGATCCTGGCCGCGACGGCGGAGAATCGGACTGTTCCTTTGGGGGATTCCGTCTGGATGCCGATGGAACGCTTTGGCGGGATGAGGCGATCGTGCACTTGCCGCCCAAGGAGTTGGCGGCGCTGCGCCTTCTTCTGGCAAATGCGGGTCAGGTTGTTTCGCCCATGCAACTGAAACACGCGCTTTGGGGCGATGTGCATGTAACAGCCGACAGCGTTCTCAAGTGCTTGTCCTCGCTGCGCGCGCGGCTTGAGCCGGAATCGTGCATCCAGACCGTCTACAAGCGCGGCTACCGTTTTACGGCCGAGGTGTTGCGGCAGACCGGACAAGCCAGACAGGGCGCTCCCACGGCTGGCCATCCTGCCCTTCGCCTACCGAGTACTCCGTCCCGGAACATCTGGGGCACGCCATTGCCGAAGAGACGATTGCCCGTCTCACGAATGCACGCTACCCGGCTCTTTCCGTTCTCGCCAGGGATTCGGTCTTTACCCTGGCCGGCCGCGGGATTATGGCCCAGCAGATTGGCCAGACGCTCAAAGCCGATCTGGTGCTTACGGGAACACTCCGCGCGCTTTCCTCGCAATTCCGTCTGCGCGCCGAGATGATCCGCGTCGAAGATGGCGTGCAGATCTGGGTTGAAGATTTGCTCGTCGATCAGAAGCGGCTTGCCGGATTGGAAGCGGAGTTGGTTGAGCGGCTGGCTTATCGTTTGGCCTCCGGCGTCGCCGGCGACAGATCCTCGCCTCCGCCGTGGAACGATGCCGGCCTGCAAATCTCCGCCGCGGCGGCGGATGAGACCGAGAGCGAGCCCGCTCGGCGGCAACGGGAGGCCTACGACACATTCCTGCGCGGACACCACGAGTGGCAGACGCCTCCATCGCCATCGCATGCAGGACGGGCTGCAGCATCTGCTGCGGTCCATCGAACTCGATCCATCGCTGATCGCAGCCAAGATCGATCTCGCGCATCTGTGCGTCACCCAGGCCTTTTACGGCTACATGTCGCCGGCTGTTTCGGCCGACCATGTGCGGCGCATCGAAGATTCCATCCCCGGCCTGGCTCAACCGGCTCAAGGGTTGCTGCCCGTGCTCGGTTGGATCAAATTCCACTTCGATCGCAATCTGCCGGCGGCGTGAGATGGCGTTCTCCGCCAGCGCGCATCTGCCCCACGATCCCTGGACCACGCGCGTGCGCACAATGTTTGCGCTCAGCCGGCGCCGCTTTGCCGAGGCCATCGATCTACTGCGCGCAGCCACCCATGGAGACCCCTATTCGCCCTGGCTGCAAGCCGGCTGGCCTGGGCCCTTCACCTCGATGGGCAAGCCGCCGAAAGCGTCCAGCAGATCCGAGTCCGCGCTCGATCTCTTCGCCGATCATGAATTCACTCAGTTCTACGGCGCGCTGATTCTGGCTTATAACGGCGAGACCAAAGCGCGCCATCGCAGTTGCCCTTCAGCTTGACGCAACGGCTGCCGTTTTTCGATCTTGCCACGGCGGCATCACGCCTACGCCCTGGCCTGCGCGAGGCCGCAAAGACGAAGCCCGCACCGTCCTCGAACGGTTGCAGTGGCTCAGTCGCGAACGCTTTCTTCTCAGCTCCTTCAACCCGGCCGTCCATCTTGCGCTCGGTGACCCCGATGCCGCCATCGAAGAGCTTCGCCTCGCCAACGAGACTCGCTGCCCCTGGTTCTTCCAGATGCTGGCCGATCCTCGCCTGAAACCGCTCCACGGCCACCCCGAGTTCGAGCAGAACTGCAGGCCATCCTTACGGCCATGGAATCAGAGGCAGTGCGCAAAAATGAGCTGGACAGCTGAGCCGAAGCCCGGCGTTGAAGGGCACGCCGGAAGCACTCCTTCAGCCCTGTTTCGTGATTCGCCTCACATTTCGCTCTTCCCAAATGGTGAACAATCCTTGATGATGGGGATAGAGTCGCATGCAACTCGGGCCATGCGATTCGTTCTTGCGCCTGGTCTGCTCAGCCGCGCGCGGATGCGAATGGGCGATGGACCGGGCCAAATCGGAGTCACGCCTTCATGTACAAAATCGTGGAAGCCCGCACCGTCGGCCTCAATATCAAGCAGTTCGTCATCGAGGCGCCGCGCATCGCGCGCAAGCAGCGGCCGGGGCAGTTCGTCATTCTGCGCCTGCATGAGAAGGGCGAGCGCATTCCGCTCACCATCAAAAGCTCCGACCCGAGGCGGGCACGGTCACCATCGCCGTGCAGGCCATCGGCAAAACCACCTCGCTGCTCAACTGCCTTGAAGCGGGCGACTCGATCCTCGACATCGTCGGCCCGCTCGGCCACCCCTCGGAGATCGAGAACTACGGCACCGCCGTGATCCTGGCCGGCAGCGTGGGCACGGCCATGGCGCTGCCCACCGCCAACGCGCTCAAAGCACGCCGGCAATCACGTGATCTTCATTGAAGGCGCGCGCAACACAGAGATGGTCGTCTTTGAAGACGAAGTGCGCGCAGGCCAGCAACGAGACCTACATCATGACCGACGACGGCAGCTACGGCGAACAGGGCCTGGTCACCAAAAAACTCGAAGAGCTCCTCGCCGCCGGCCGCAAGATCGACTTCGTGCTCGCCGTCGGCCCCGTTCCCATGATGCGCGCCGTCGCGCAAATCACCGCGCCGCTCGGCATCAAGACCATGGTCAGCCTCAACTCCATCATGGTCGACGGCACCGGCATGTGCGGCGGCTGCCGCGTGCTGCTCGGCAACCAGAGCAAATTTGCCTGCGTCGATGGCCCGGAGTTCGACGCCTCGCAGGTCAACTTCGAAGTCCTGATGCAGCGCAACACGATGTATCGCGACAAGGAGTGCGAGTCGCTCAAGCACTTCGAGGAGCACAAGGAAGAAGAACTGGCCGAGCTTGCGCGCCGAGCTGGCAGCGAGGAGAGACGCACTATCGTCTTGACGAGGAGAACACTCTGTTCACGCTCGAATCTGCTCCCTCAAAGAACGCATGAAGATTCTGCGCACGCACATGCCGGAGCTCGACGCCGCGCGTGCGCAGCCGCAACTTCGAAGAAGTGAACCAGGGCCTTGCCGCTGCCGACGCCCTCACCGAGGCCTCGCGCTGCATCGCATGCGCCAAGCCCGGCTGCGTTGTCGATTGCCCGGTCGGCGTGCAAGATCAAGCAGATCGTGGCCCTCATCTACGCCGGCGATTATCTTGCCGCCGCCGCCAAGATGCGCGAAGACAACGCGCTGCCCGCCATCACCGGCCGCGTCTGCCCGCAGGAAAATCAGTGCGAAGGCGGCTGCGTTCTCGGCAAGAAGGGCGAGCCCGTCGCCATCGGCAACCTCGAGCGCTTTATCGCCGACTTCGAGCGCAACAGCGGCCAGCTTGGCCTGCCCGCCAATCGCGCCCCCCACCGGCAAAAGCGTAGCCATCGTCGGCAGCGGCCCGGCCGGCCTCAGCGCCGCCGGCGACCTCATCCAGAAGGGCCATCGCGTGCGCGTCTTTGAAGCGCTGCACGAGCTCGGCGGCGTGCTCGTCTACGGCATTCCCGAGTTCCGCCTGCCCAAATCCATCGTCAAAGGCGAAGTCGACAACCTGCGCCGCATGGGCGTCGAGTTCGAGACCAACGTCGTCGTCGGCAAGAGCGTCACCCTCGACGAGCTGATGCAGCGACGAGGACTACGATGCTGTCTTCGTCGCCACCGGCGCGGGCCTGCCGGTCTTTCTCGGCGTTCCCGGCGAGCACCTCAACGGCGTCTACTCGGCCAACGAATTCCTGACCCGCATCAACCTGATGCGCGCCTACCAGCCCGAAGAATACGACCAGCCGGTCTACGACTGCCGCGATCGCGACGTGATCGTGGTGGGCGGCGGCAACACCGCCATGGACGCGGTGCGCACCGCTCGCCGCCTGGGCGCGCGAACCGCGACGCTCGTCTATCGCCGCTCGGAAGCTGAAATGCCCGCCCGCGCCGAAGAAGTGAAGCACGCCCGCGAAGAAGGCATCGAGTTCCGCATGCTCACCGATCCGGTCGAGTTCCTCGGCGACGAAAAAGGCTGGCTCACCGGCGCGCGCTGCGTGCGCATGGAACTGGGCGAGCCCGACGCAAGCGGCCGCCGCCGGCCAGTCGAGATCCAAGGCTCGGAGTTCGATTCTGCCCGCGAACGTAGCCATCATCGGCGTCGGCACCACCGCCAATCCGCTCATCCAGAGCACCACGCCCGACCTCGCGACCAACAAGCGCAACTACATCGTCGCCGACCCTGAAACCATGCGCACCAGCAAGCGAGGCGTCTTTGCCGGCGGCGACATCGTCACCGGCGGCGCCACGGTCATCCTCGCCATGGGCGCCGGCCGCAAAGCCGCCCGCTCCATCCACGACTACCTGACCAGCGGCGTGTGGTAACAGTCGCTCGCCGGAGTTGCCGACCCACGTGAGCACGAAACCGCCTACATCCTTCTCCAAACCGTTTACGTCCTTCTCCCGGAGTCCAAACCGCCTACCTCCTTCTCCCGGAGGGAGTATTGATACTAGCCCAGGACAAGCGCAGCGCAGTCCTGGGTAAGCGTCAATTCACGAGTCACAGTCCCGTAGGGACGGTACGAATTCGCTACCTGGAGCCGGGTGCCCCACCCTCGCGACCGGGTGCCCCACCCTCGCGGCGTCTTTGTTTTTGCCGCTAGGGTGGGAGACAACGAACCCCAACCCGCCGCTTTGATTTTCGAATGTCCGAGAGACAACAAACCTCAAACGGTCATTTGATTCCAGGCAAGGAAGCCACTGCGAGCGATAAGCGAGCGTTTGGCCCCACCGCAGGTGGCGTCCGGCCCCACCGCAGGTGGTTTGCAGATATTTATCCCCTTCCGGCGCACGATAAGAATTGGCGGAGATTCTCCCGGCAGACGCAGTTCCAAATCACCGCTGGACCCGCCTCACGAAACGAAAGGAGAAATCAACATGTCCCTGTCTGCTTTAGGTCTGCTCGAATCCGGCTCCGCTTCCGCCGCGGCGCTCGCAAACCCCGCCATCGCGCGATGCTGCAACGCCTGGAGGAGCCGCTACAAGGCCGAGATGTCGAAAAGCAAGAGCGAAGACGATGTCTTCGCCGCACACCAGGCGGACGCGTCATACCGGGACGCCATGCCCCCGCTCGTTGACGATGAAGGCATCCGCGATTTTATCGCCTGCGCCGCCCACGGAATGCTCATCGGCGCCATACCGCACCAAAACGGCACCCAGCTCCTCTACGCCGCTCAAGTCGCCCTCGCCGCCATCCGCCGCGAGCCGCGTCCGGCCAGGCCCCCCGGAAGGCCAAAAAAGTTTACTAAATAAATAATCCCCCACCCCCTATATTTATTTTCTTTAACCTTGCAGATTTTTTCAGCCGCCGTGCTCCACTTTTCATCCAAACTCTCGCCGTTGAGAGCAGCCGTCACTCCCCAGGCCGCGCATAAAAAACGGCGGCAAGAGGATAGACTCCTGCCGCCACCGGTCTTGACTTCTACCGCATTCTCTCTGCTTGAAGCTTGATACAGACAGCTCCTACTGGTCGTCTCCTGCTCCACCAGGCGCTGGTGGCGCCGGGGGCGCATCAGGCGCCGCGTCTTGCGGAGCTGGCGGAGGAGGCATCCGATGGCGGAACTGGCCACCCGGCCCCTGACCGCCCCGTTCATGGCGTTTGAAATCGCGGCCATCGCGCTCCGGTCCATGATTGGCGCGGAATGCCTGCACCTGTTTCCACTGCTCCGGAGTCAGCTTGTTGCGAATAGCCAACAGAAAGCGCGCATTCGCCTTTTCGAGCTCGGCTCTGGCCTGGGCCACCTTGTCGATTTGCGAGAGAATCTGGCTCTCATTCGGCTGGTCGGCGCTGACGAGCGGCTCCATTTCCAGCTCGGCCTTCTCAACATTGGCCCGCAGATCGATCAGTTTCTCGCGATGCTCAAGAAAAATGCCGTCGAATGCCTTACGCTGCTCGTCGGTTATTTTCAGTTGCTCAGCTACTTTAGGGTTGTTCCACCAGCGCCCGTGGTTGCCTTGAGGGCCGAAAGCCCTCTCCATGGGAGGCCGATGCCCTGCGAATCCGGGTCCCATGCCCATTCCCATTCCACCGCCTGGCCCCTGAGCCGTTGCCGTACCCGCCAGCATTGCCCCTGCAATTGCCAATCCCAATCCTATGGTCCCAAATGATCTCATCGTGTTCTCCTCTCCCTCCGGATGTGTATGCGGAGGGTTCGCTCTGTTTTGTGGCTTTGCTGCTACTTAGCTTCATCCTCGGCCATCAGTTGAGCCAGCGGCTCCATGGCACTTGGAACTTCCCGTGAAATGACGCTGTCCACCTTGGCCAGCAAATCTTCTTCCTGGCGAGCCCGCTCGATTGCGGCCAGCCGCTGCTGTTCGGCGATCCGGGCCGCCTCAATGCGGGCAAGCTGCTCCCGGTGAAGGTGCTCGTAAACCCCTCCTGAGGCGGTTCCGGCGATGAGGACGCAGCCCAGGGCCCACCCGGCCGCCAGCCGCCAGATACGGCGCTGTACAGGCTGAACCGCAACCCGAGGGCGGCTGAATACATCCGCGCTCCAGGCATGAACGCTCAGGCGAAAATCGGAGAGAGCCTCGTCCATCTCGTCCATTTCGCGCTCACGGTTCTCTGCCCCAACTTTGTCTTCGAAGCTCATCGTTTTCCCCCTAATTCCGCGCGCACTCTCGCCAATGCCCTCGATAGATGCGCCTTGACCGTGCCCTCGTTGAGCCCGGTGGTCCGTGCAATCTCACTCAGCTCCATCTCCTCGACGTAACGCAGCAGAAAGACCGTCCGCTGGCGCTCGCTCAATCCTTGCACCGCCTGGCCGACCTGACGCACCCGCTCCTTAGCCAGCAACTGCTGCTCGACGGAGCGTTCACCGCTCGGCAGCCATTCGCTGGCCTCGTCCAGATTCACGGCATGACTCTGGGTCTGGCGCCAAAACTGCAAACGCCGGCTCCGCCAGTGATCCTTCTGCAGGTTGATGGCGATGCGCATCAGCCATGTCATCGCGCTTGACTCGCCGCGAAAGCTTCGCCCAGTTGCGGTGCGCTTTCAGAAAACACTCCTGAGTCAGCGTCTCAGAGAGATCCAGGTCGCGCGTGGACGAGAGCAGAAACCGGAAGATCTGCGGACGATGCTTCGTGACGACAGCCGAAAACTCCTCGGCGGCAATCTCATCTGCCGTTGTCATGGTCATCGCTTCCAATGTTGTGCCGGCTGCCATCACTCAGGTAGACGCCAGCACCGGCTGCAAGTTTACAGCCTCATCGGCAATTCTCATCTCTATAAATTGCAAGCGAGGAACGAACCCTGCTCCGCCGGGCACGCTATCCAGTCCAAGCGGTAGTGGAACTTTTTAGCTTCTTTCTACGGCGATCTTTGCCGCACGGATCGCCGTTCTCGAAGAGATTTGCGCGGCCTTGGCCGTCCACCTCATCCGGCAAGTTGACTGAGCCGTTGTAATACGATTACCAGCGGAAAGCTGTGTAAAACTGATAAATTGCCTTCGGGGTACTACTGTACCAATTTCAATATGCCGATCCCTTTCTGCATAGTTAAGATCCTATTTGCTGTATTTTAGCTCGAGTTTCCTGCCGCATTGGTTAACGTTTTCACAAGTCCAGCGTCTTTATCTCATGCGTTATCAGTCGATTGCCCATTCGTATCTATGAATCAAACACGTCTTTCCGACATGGTAATCTACGTGCTAGGAGCATATGAAGCAAGGAACTTATCCCATGGAGAGAAGTCTCTTCAATCGCTTGCAGGCGACCCTACTGGCCGTGGCTACGGCCGGTCTCGTTGCGTTGGCGGTGATGAATTTTCTTCAGGGGCGCCACACAGAGCTTCCGGATGATGGCGTCTGGTGGCGTGAAGCCGCCGACGGCAGCGGGCTAATCGCCGACAAAGTGCTGCCCAATAGTCCAGGAAAGCGAGCAGGCATTCAGGTCAACGACCTGCTGACCGGAGTGAGTGTCCCGCCGGTCGGCGCCGTGGGAGAAGGCCTGCGCACCGGGCTCCGCGCGCAAGAGCCGCTTGCGGGGGTCAAGGAACTGCAGGACGGGAGCGACCAGCACACCAGCACTGAACCGCTTTCCCTTCCTACCGGGGGCAAATTTTCACCTGTCTACACGCCCGTCGTTCGTGCGGCGGACCTGGAGCGCGCCCTCTACCGTACGGGAAGCTACTTCCAGATCGACTACCGAATCGTGCGCAACGGCACGGCTCTGGGCAGGACGGTCGAAGTCATTCCCGAGCCCATGGACCGAAGCCTGGAACTGGGGCAGCGTCTGATCGGGCTGATCTATCTGGCCATCGGCATCTACGTTCTCTTCCGCCGCTGGACGGCCCCGCGCGCCACCCACTTCTATCTCTTCTGCCTGGTCTCGTTCGCCCTCTACTCGCTCAAGTACACCGGCGCCTTTGACCCGCTCGACTGGATCGTCTTCTGGTCGAATATCCTGGCCGAATCGCTCCAGCCGGCGCTGTTTCTGCATTTTGCCGCTCAGTTTCCCCGAGGACCGGCTTAAGAAGCTTCGGAGCCGCTGGCTCTGGCTGCCGATGATCTATGCGCCCGGCGCGGCGCTGCTCGGGCTTGTGGGTGTTTGCGTTTACCCACTGGCAGGCAACAAAGGCTGCTCGAGCACCGGCTCGATCAATTGGGCACCGGCTACGAGGCCTTCTTCTACGTCCTGGCGGCCTACCTCTTCGTACGCAGCTATAACCGCGCCAACACGCCTCTTCTGCGCCAGCAATTGAAGTGGCTCACGCGCGGCGCGCTGCTGTGCCGTTGTTCCGTTCACGCTCTTCTATGCCATTCCTTTTTTGCTGGACCGGCAGCCTTACAGTTGGCTTACCAATCTGGCGAACCTGTCCATCGTGGTTCTGCCGCTCACCTTCAGTTGGGCCATCGTCCGCTACCGGCTGATGGACACGGACCTGATCTTCAAGCGCGGCGTGGCCTACACGCTGGCAACCGGCCTGATCCTTGGCGGGCTACTTTGGCATGATTGTCGCAACAGCCGGTCTGGCCCGCTATCGGCTGCCGGAGTCGGTGAGGGACTGGGGCGAAGGCATCGCCATCGTGCTGGTGGCAGCCTTCTTTGAACCATTCAAACGCCGGATTCAAGGCTGGGTCGACCGGGCTTTTGACCGCCATCGTTACGACTACCGCAAGGCTCTGGTGGAGTTTGGCCGCGGGCTCAGCTCTGAGACCGATCTGAATGCCTTGCTCGAATCGATCGTCGAGCAGTTGCCCAACACATTGCTGGTGGCGCGCGTGGCTGTCTTTCTGGCCCAGGAGCAGGGCCGCCTGCGCCTGGCCGCATCTCATGGTCTGCAGACCGAAGCCAAGGCCGCGCAGGACCGGATCGGAGCGGGCGGTGTTGGACTGGGCGCTGTTGGCCCCGGCAAGCTCGATCTTGGCTTCCTGGACTTCGACCACGCCAAGGATCACTCGCATATCTTCCTGGAAAATGCCCAAGCAGGCCTGCATCTGCCCCTGGATCAGCAGCGCACCGCGGCTCTGCTCGATCTGAATTACTATCTGCCCTGCCGCGTCGCCGCCGGACAGATTCAGGCCGGCGAGGCCACGCCCAATGGACCGCGAGACCACTCGCACGATCGCCGTCATCGGCCTGGGCCGCACCATTGGCGGCGACTTCCTGTCGAGCGAAGACGTGGAGCTGCTCGAGTCATTGGCCAGCTACATTGGCATCGCGCTGCAGAATGCCAGCCTCTATTCCAGGCTGGAAGAGAAGATCGGCGAATTCGAACGGCTGAAGGAGTTCAACGAAAACATCGTCGAATCGATCAACGTCGGCATCCTGGCTGTGGATCTGGACGACCGCATCGAGAGCTGGAACGCGCAGATGGAGGCCATGTATGCTCTCAGCCGCGCCGAGGCGATCGGCCAGGAGCTGAGCGCCGTCTTCCCCGCGGAGTTCATCGAGGCTCTGGAGCGCTTCCGCAACGAGCAGGGCGTGCATCACCTCTACAAGTTTCCGCTCACCACGCGGGCCGGCGAACAGCGCACGGCCAACATCGCCATTGCGCCTCTGCTCTCGCGCAACTTCGTTTCCGTCGGCCGCATCATCCTGGTCGACGACATCACCGAGCGAGTGTCGCTCGAAACCCAATTGGCGCAGGCCGACAAGCTCAGCTCCATCGGCCTGCTGGCCGCGGGCGTCGCGCATGAGATCAACACGCCGCTGGCCGTCATCTCCTCGTATGCGCAGATGCTCTCAAAGCAACTGAAGGGCGATGCCCGCCTAGGCCCGGTCCTCGACAAGATTACCCAGCAGAGCTTCCGCGCCGCCGAGATCGCCAATGGCCTGTTGAATTTCTCGCGCACCTCCACCACCGAATTTCGCGAGACCAATCTCAATCAGGTCATTCGCGACACGCTCTCGCTGCTGGAGCATCAGTTCAAGACAGCAAAGATCATCGTCGATCTCGAACTGACCGACGGACTGCCCCGCGATCCACGGCAACCCCGGCAAGCTGCAGCAGGTCTTTTTAAATCTGCTGCTCAACGCCAAGGAAGCCATGCCCGAGGGCGGCCGGTTGCGCGTGGCAACCCAAATCGATACGCCCAACGGGCACTCCGGCCACGTCTCGGCCCTGGTCGCCGACTCCGGCGCCGGCATCGCGCCCGAGCATTTGAAGCGCATCTACGATCCGTTTTTCACCACCAAGACCATGGCCAAGCCCGGCGACCGCCGCGGCACTGGCCTGGGGCTCTCCGTCTCCTATGGCATCATCCAGGAACACGCCGGCAAGATTCATGTCGAGAGCGCAATCGGCGTTGGCACAACCTTCCATCTTGAGTTTCCGCTGTTGAGGAATTCCGTTCATGCCTGAGGTCGAACTGCCCTTGAATTTGTCCGCGCTCCGCCACCGGCTTCTCCACCGGCATGGCCAGCATTCTGGTCATTGACGACGAGGCTGCGATCCGCGAGTCGCTCGAAGTGCTGCTGACCCTGGAGGGGTACACGGTGAGAATGGCAGCCGACGGAGATCGAAGGGCTGCGGACGCTGGATCTGGAGAACTTCGATCTGCTGCTGCTCGACCTGAATCTGCCCGGCCAGAGCGGCCTCGAGCTGCTGCCGCAGATCAAGGAGCGTCAGCCCGAGCTGCCGGTCATCATGATCACCGCCTACGGCACCGTCGACAACGTGGTCGAGGCCATCCGCGCCGGCGCTGAGAACTTCGTCCAGAAGCCCTGGGACAACGAAAAGCTGCTGGCCGACATCCGCTCCGCCGTAGCCCGCCATCGCGCCGAAGAAGAGGTGCTGCAACTCAAGCGCACCCTGAAGCAACGCTACAACTTCTCAAACATCGTGGGCAAAAGCGAGAGTCATGCTGAAGATCTTCGACCTGGTGGCCCAGGTCGCTCCCAGCCGGTCGACGGTTCTGATTCAGGGCGAGAGCGGCACCGGCAAGGAGATGATCGCCAAAGCCATCCATGCCAACTCGCCGCGCCGCGACAAGCCTTTTGTGCCCATCAACACCGGCGCCATGCCTAGCGAACTGCTTGAATCCACTCTCTTCGGCCACGTCAAGGGCGCATTCACCTCGGCCATCGCCTCAAAGAAGGGGCTCTTTGAGGTCGCCAACGGCGGCACGCTCTTCCTGGACGAGATCGCCACGATGGGCATGGACACCCAGGCCAAGATTCTGCGCGTGCTGCAGGACCGGCGCTTCATGCACCTGGGCGGCATCTCCGAGATTCAAGTGGATGTGCGCATTATCGCCGCCACCAACATCGATCTTCGCCAGGCGGTGCGCGACGGCCGCTTCCGCGAAGACCTCTTTTACCGCCTCAACGTGATCTGCATCGATCTGCCTCCCCTGCGCGCACGCCGCGAGGATATTCCTCTGCTTGTCAGCCACTTCCTCGACTTCTACGCCAACGAAAACGGCCTCGAGCCGCGCAGGCTCTCCGCCGATGCCCTGCGCGCCCTGGTCGACTACGAGTGGCCCGGCAACGTGCGTGAATTGGAAAACTCCATCGAACGCGGCGTTGTACTCTCTTCGGGACCGGTCATCGGCTCCGATCTGCTCCCCGGCCACATCACCGGCCGCAGCTTCCAGGACGCCCTGCTCCAGCACAACCCCAATGCCTCGCTCTTCGACATCCTCGAAGACATCGAGCGCCGCATCATCGTCGAAAAGCTCGAGCGCTCCAACTGGAACCAGACCGACGCCGCCGAGCAGTTCCGCATTCCCCTCTCGACGCTCAACCAGAAGATCAAGCGCCTCAATATCGAGATTCGCAAAAAAGGCAGAGAGTAGGCAGGTCTGTTTCAACCGCGAACCTCTGACAGCGCATGTCTTCCATGCATGTGCTGTGCGAAGCCAAAGCGATCTGCTAACTACCACGGCTGTCCCAACTTACGGCGTTTGCGGTAACGCAACTGGTTCCCTGGCTGCGGACCATGGCTAAATCAGCTTAAAGTGGAAGAATGATGTTTGCGTTTTCCCCAACTCCGATTTCAAGGCAGGCTTCCCGATGGCTGGCCGGCCTGCTCTCTGTCCTTATGGTTTTTCCGCCGGTGGCAGGACAATCGCCAAAAGCCTCGGCAACGAGACCTACCGGTTCGGCTTCTTCCAGCGCCAAGACAACGGCAAGCAAACCGGCAAAAAAGACTACGCAAACGATCCATGCCAGCAAAAGGACCCGGAGACACAAGCCGAGGGCGAGCAGGGCGGTGCGGCGCGCGCGAACGGCACGAATCAAGCAGGCCTTTGTTGCCTCGGCGGAGTTGCGCCCGATGGCGCAGCAACTGGCAACGCTTCGCACGCCGGCGGCCTATGCGGGTGTGACAAAGTATGCGCACGAGCATAAGGGAGAGGCGGCGGCGGCGGCCTATCTTGCACTGGGGCATGCTTCGATGCTGGACAAGCGCTACGAAGATGCGGTTGCCGATTTCCGCCAGGCGAGGCAGGCCGGCGAAGAACTGGCCGATTACGCGGATTTTCTGGGCGCGCGAGCCAACCACGAGGCGGGCAACGATCAGGCGGCGGAGGACTCTGCTGCGCGGCTTTGCTGCTCGGTACCCCGACAGCATCTTTGTTGACCAGGTCGCCGGAGCTGGAGGCAGACACACTGCTGACCTTGAAGGACGCCGAAGGAGCAGAGCGCGCGCTGACAGCCGCTGCCGATACGGACGCAGTGGACCGACACAGGCTACCAGCTCGCGCTGGGCCAGGTAGCGTTCATGCTGGGAAAGGAAGAGGAGGCGGAGGGCATCTTCAAGAAGCTGCTGCTGGGCCATCCGCTGAGCCAGGAGGCGCAGATCGCGCGGGCCAAGCTGACCGCGATGGGCGCGGAGACAAGCCTGACAACGGATGAGTTGCGCAGCCTGGGCGACGCCTACTACAACGCCGGCCGCTATGACGATGCGGGCGAAGCAATATCGCGCGCTGGCTCGGATGTCGAGCTTGCCGCCACGAGAGCCGCAACGGATTTGCGCGTGGCCGCGGCCGCCTGCGACCTGAAGCTGAAGCGGCTGAGCAAGACCGAAGCCGAAGACGCTGCCCGATACGAACGACGAGAATGGCGCGCGGCGGCTCTATCTGCTGATGGAACTGGCAAGGAATCGCAACGACACTCGACGACCAGAAGCGCATAGTGGCTGAGATGGAGTCGCGATTTCCGCAGAGCCCGTGGCTGGCCGAGGCGCTCTTCTCCAGCGGAAATATGTACCTGCTGCGGCGCGAATACGGATCGGCGGTCGAGTACTACAGCTATCTGGCGACGCACTTTCCCACGACCAAGAATGCGGCGGCGGCGCACTGGCGGGCGGGCTGGCTGAGTTACCGGCAGGGGCTCTATGCCGATGCCGCGCGCCTCTTCGACGAGCAGATCAGGCTCTATCCCGGCGCGAAGGAAACAGTGTCGGCGCTCTATTGGCGGGGACGCCTGTATGAGACGCAGGATCACATGCCAGGGAAAGCCGCGGCCAACTACCGGACGATCATACGCGTCTATCAGCACTACTTTTATGCGCAGATGGCGAGGCATCGACTGGCGGCGCTGGGAGATGCGACGGTGGCTGTAGCAGAGCCACAACTGGACAACATGCAGGCTCCGCCGGTGCCTGAGCTCATGGAGAGCTTTCCCACCGATAGCCCACACCTGGCCAAGGCGCGACTGCTGGCTAATGCGGGACTGAACGATTATATTGCGCAGGAGATTGCGGCCGATCCGGATTCCGCTTCATGGAGCGCGCTGGCCGAAGCGCAGATCTATGCCTCGTATGGCGAGACGTTTCGCGCCATGCGTGCGCTGAAGAGGGCTCTGCCTTATGCTGCCTCAGCTTCAGTCAAGTCCATCCCGCTGGCCTACTGGCGCATCCTCTTCCCGGAGCCGTACTGGGAGACGATCAAGGCCGAGTCGGCCAGGAACAATCTCGATCCGTATCTGGTGGCATCGCTGATCCGGCAGGAGTCGGAGTTCAACCCTTCGGCGATCTCTCCGGCCAACGCTTATGGGCTGATGCAGATGCTGCCTTCGGTGGGCAAGTCGCTGGCGCGCGAAGAAGGCATGAGCCACTTCCAGACCTTTCAACTGCTCGATCCAGAAACCAACATCCGGCTCGGCACGCGATATCTGCGCAAGACCCTGGATCACTTTGGCGGGGTGACGGAGTACGCGCTGGCGGCTTATAACGCGGGAGACTCGCGAGTAGCAGATTGGCAGACCGCTGGACCCTACCAGGGCATCGATGAATTTGTCGAGTCGATTCCCTTCACCGAGACGCGGGAGTATGTGCAGGCGATCCTGAGGAATATCGAGACCTACAAGGCGATCGACGCGGCTGCGGGAGCGCAAAGCAAGACGTCGAATGTGGCGGGACGGTAGGCCAAATGCCTTCCGGCGCCAGGTTGAGGAATCCTGTTCGATACTTCCGGCATCCGATTCCGATTGACTTCCAGTGTGGCCTGCAAGCACACTTATTTCCACTGGAGGAGTCTAAACCTCTGAAATTGCCATTCGCAGTCTGCTGTAGTTCGAAAAACAGGGCCGGCCGGAGTTTTTGGTCCCGGCACTGTAAGCTTCGACCAACCGGAGGGCACTATGTCAGCCGATTTGCAGTTTCTGGAAGAATGGATCCCCGAAAGAATGGACCCCGGAACGATCTTCGTGCTGGAAAACCAGGCGAAGATGGGTCAAGCCCAAAACCCTTTCGTAGCCGTCATGTCGTGCCCGCGCTGCGGGACGATGGGACTGATTACGCGCCGCCAACTTTGCGCCGGCGAGCCAATGATCTGCGGAGGCGACGTCTGCTCGGCCGAATACCGGCTGGACGGCGAGACCATCAACTATCGAAAGACGCAATAACCGCGCACTCGAAAGATGGCGGACGTGATAGGCTTTGTGCGTTAGCAATCTATCGCACCGAGTGAGGCGCTGCCTAGCGTGGCGCCTCGCCGAGAAAGCCGTCGCTCCATTCGCCATGACTAAAATGCGTTTTGCCTCCGTTCTCTGCCTTCTGGTTTCCTGTTTCACCTCTACTGTTGCCCAACAACCCAAGTATCCCTTCAATGATCCGTCGCTGCCGATGGAGAAGAGGATCGACAACCTGCTCTCGCTGATGACGGTCGAGGAGAAGATCGCCTGCCTGGGTACGAACACCGGCGTGCCGCGGCTTGGCGTCATGAGCTATGGGAACTCTGAGGGCATTCACGGAGTCGTGCAGCGCGAGCCGAGAGGCAAGCGCGAACCCGTCACGACGACGCAGTTTCCGCAGCCGCCGGGCATGGGCGAGTCGTGGGACCCGGAGCTGGTGCGCAAGGCCGCCGGCGTCCAGGGCTATGAGGCGCGATTCATCACGCAGACGGCAAAGTACGATCGCCAGATTCTGATGCTGTGGGGACCGCAGTCCGATCTGGCGCGCGATCCGCGCTGGGGGCGCAGCGAAGAAGTCTATGGAGAAGACCCGTTCTTCAACGGGACGATGGCCGTCGCATTCATCAAGGGCCTGCAAGGGCGACGATCCGAAGTACTGGCAGGCGGCGGCGCTGCTCAAGCATTTCCTGGCCAACAGCAACGAAGATCACCGCTTGGAGACCTCCTCCGATTTCGACCAGCGGCTCTTTTGGGAGTATTACTCCGTGCCCTTCCGGATGGGCTTTGAGGAGGGCGGCGCGAAGGCGGTGATGGCCTCCTACAACGCGTGGAACGGCACGACGATGGCCGTGAATCCGATTCTGAAGAGCATTCTGCGCGATAAGTGGGGCGTTGATGTGCTCTCGAGCGACGGAGGAGCGGTGTCGGCGATGGTCTATGCGCGCCATCAATTTCCCGATCAGAAGGCGGCGGTCGTGGCATGCCTCAAGGCCGGGATCAACCAGTTCCTCGACAAGTATGAGGACGAAACCAAGGCAGCGCGTGAAAGATGGCGAGGTCACCGAGGCGGAGATCGACGCGCTGCTGCGCCCGAAGTTCCGGGTCACGATCCGGCTCGGGATTGCTCGATCCGCCGGAGATGGTGCCGTACTCGAAGATCAAGGACTCACCCGAGCCGTGGAATACCGATGCGGATCGCGACTGTCTCGAAGCAGATGGCGCTTGAGTCGGTGGTGCTGCTGAAGAACGAGAATGCACTTCTGCCGCTCAAGAAGAATGCCATCAAGTCGATTGCCGTGATCGGTCCGCTGGCCGACTCGGTTCATTGGGACTGGTATGGCGGGACGCCGCCGTATGCCGTGACGCCGCTTCAGGGAATCAAGGATGAAGTCGGGCCCGATGTGAAGGTCAACTATGCCGCCAGCGAATTGGGACACGCCGCCTTCGATGCGGCAAAGTCTTCGGATGTGGCTGTGGTGATTGTCGGCAACGACCCAACCTGCGGCCCGGACATGCCACAGGACTGGGCCCAAACGGTGGATGGCGGCGGAACGCTGGCTTGCACGGTGCCGAGCGACGGGCGCGAAGGACGCGACCGCGAGAGCATCACCCTGGAGCAGGAACAGTTGGTGAAGCAGGTCTATGCGGCCAACCCGAAGACCATCGTGATTCTGGTCTCGAGCTTCCCCTACGCCATCAACTGGAGCCAGGCTCATGTGCCCGCAATCCTGCACATGACGCACTCCTCGCAGGATGAAGGCACGGCGCTGGCGAAGGTTCTGTTTGGCGAATACAACCCCGGCGGACATCTGACGGTGACCTGGCCGAAGTCGATCGATCAGTTGCCGCCGATGATGGACTACAACATTCGCGACGGGCGCACTTATATGTACTTCAAGGGCGAGCCGCTCTATCCTTTCGGGTTTGGGCTGAGCTACACGAGCTTCAAGTACTCGAATCTGCGGACCAGTTCGCCGAAGCTTGCCAACGATGGCGCGGTTACGGTCAGCGTCGATGTGACGAATACTGGCGCTGTGGCTGGCGATGCGGTTGTTCAGCTTTATGTGAAGCATCTGGCTTCGAAGGTGAGCCGGCCGAACGAGGAGTTGAAGGGATTCAAGCGCGTTGGCATCAAGCCTGGCGAGACGAAGACGGTCGAGATTCCGCTGAAGGCTGCGAGCCTGGCTTGGTGGGATGAGAAGCTGCCGGGATTTCGCGTTGAGGCTGAGCCGGTTCGCTTGATGGTTGGGAATTCTTCGAGCGACATTCAGCTTGATTTGCGTTCTTCGAGGATTCAGTGTGCAGTAGAGCCGGTTTGGAGTTCTGCTCTGGCCACTTTTGGAACTGGCAAAAAAGTGGCCATTTTGGCAAAAAACAGCCGTTTTTTGGCCAAAAAACGGGCAAAAATGCACGGTTTTTTTGGTTACTCTTCCGTTAACAATAAAAACTTAAACTATTTATTATGTGATAGTTATAAGAGATTTATGGGCTGAAAAGACGGCCTTCCATAGGGTAGGGGGGGTGGGTAGGGGAGTTTGGTACGGACCGGGCGCACTCCTGACTAATTCCATTGTGCGCCGAGGGCGGGAAATTCTATGCAACGCCAGACGTGAATTTCGCCGCGGCCCTACGGGACGCGGGGATCGTGGTGAGGATGCTCTCCCAGGGTTCCGCTACGCTTCACCCTGGGCTATTCTCGCGCCCTCCCTCCGGGAGGGTGCAGGGGTTCGTGGTTTCCCAGGTCCCAAATGCGAGGGACCTGGGGCACCCGGCCACCTGCGGTGGGGCAGACGCCTTCGGCCTGTCCCGCGCCAGAAAAAAGGCGCGGGGTTGAGTTGATGGTTTGGTCCCAACGGTTGGGGTTCGTGGCTTCCCACCCATCCGCACAGAACGCGAATGGATGGGGCACCCGGCGAGTTCGAGGCGTTGTGACAATCCAGAAAGTGTCACTAATCTGTCGGCACATCACCTAGCAGGATAGGGGCTAATATCATTGGCATGAAATTCAAGTGGCAAGTAAAAGTTGTTCTCGTCCTTCTCTCTGCCGTCACCTCGATCGCCAGGCTCAGCTCTCGACGGCCACTCCAAGCCCGGCGCAGGATACTCAAGTGCATGGGTATTGGGGTCGATCCGTCTCACAGGGCTTACGTGGACAGGAAGCACAACGGCAAAGATTTGAACTCGCACAATACAATGAAGTACTGCCAAAACCTTCGTTTGGCCGGACTCTCTGACTGGAGATTGGCAACTATCGACGAATTGTGGCGAATCTATGACGGGAGCGCTCTTGAAGTTCCCGGACGACTCGGCAACTGGGACGCCCTCACCCCCGGCACGTGAAGGGAAACTTATTTCTGACGCCGCTAATCAGTGGAGCAGCAGTCAGCCACAGATGATCGGGGACTCCCTAATGGATTATGCCTGGTACTATGACTTCATCAGACGGGCGGCTGGGACAAAGAAGATGCGCTCACGCTTCAGCGGCCGTTTTGCCAATCGCAGGGTATGCGAGCGCTCTGCGTGCGCGGTCCGGTACAATAGTTTGCCTGCGCTGCAGAACTGTAGTTCACACGTTCATTATCTGCTCCGGGCGAATCACCGGCCAACCGGAAACAGCTCTCCCGCCCCACCCCAACGCGCCTTGCCATTTGACCGCGGCTTGAATAGTATGATGTGAGTTTAGTCGCAAGCTTGCGCATGCCCACCGACATGGTCTTGAGGACTGGACTCCTGTTGCTGGGCTATTTCTTTGGGGAGCCGCACTGATATGGGCCGTGTCGTTGAAATTACTGAACTAGCGCTTCGAGATGCACATCAGAGTCTGCTCGCCACACGGATGTCTTTGGACGATATGATTCCGGCGTGCGAGGACATTGACAATGCCGGCTACTGGTCGGTGGAGTGCTGGGGAGGGGCGACCTTCGACTCCTGCATTCGCTTTTTGAACGAGGACCCGTGGGAGCGGCTGCGGACCTTTCGCAAGCTGATGCCGAAGACGCGGCTGCAGATGCTGCTGAGGGGCCAGAACCTGCTTGGCTACCGGCACTATGAGGACGGCGTCGTCGAGCGGTTTGTGGAGAAGTCCGGCCGCGAACGGGATCGACGTCTTCCGCGATCTTTGATGCGCTAAATGATCCGCGCAACCTGAAGACCAGCATTGCCGCGGTGAAGAAGACGGGCAAGCATGCGCAGGGGACGATTTCTTATACCGTCAGCCCGCTGCACACGGTCGAGGCCTTCGCCGCGATGGCTTACCAACTGCGCGAGATGGGGTGCGATTCGATTTGTATTAAGGACATGGCCGCGCTGCTGAGGCCGCAGCCTGCCTTTGACCTGGTGACGGCGATCAAGAAGCGGTGTGGCAAGGACATGCTGGTTCACGTTCACACCCATGCGACGACGGGCGTGACGATGGTTTCGCTGATGAAGGCGATCGAGGCCGGGTGCGACATTGTGGATACGGCGGTCAGTTCCCTGTCGCTGGGGCCGGGACACAATCCGACGGAGAGCCTGATCGAGATGCTGGAAGGGACGGGCTATGAGACTCGCGTGGATCTGGAGCGCGTGCTGAAGATCTCGAACCATTTTGCGACGATCCGGCCACGGTATAAGGAATTTTTCAGCGAGAATACGGGCGTCGATACGGAGATCTTCAAGAGCCAGATTCCGGGCGGCATGATTTCGAATATGGAAAGCCAGCTCAAGGGACAGGGCGCGGGAGACAGGCTGCAAGAGGTGCTGGCCGAGGTGCCGCGGGTTCGCAAGGACTCGGGCTATCCGCCGCTGGTGACGCCGACGAGCCAGATTGTGGGTTCGCAGGCCGTGTTCAATGTGCTGATGGGCAAGTACAAGGTGCTGACGGGCGAGTTTGCCGATCTGATGCTGGGCTACTATGGCGCGACGATTGGGCCGAAGGACCCGGAGGTGCTGAAGCAGGCCGAGGCGCATGCGAAGAAGCCGGCGATTACGGTGAGGCCGGCCGATCTGCAAAAGCCGGAGTGGGAGAGCTTGAGTAAGGCGGCGAAGGAATTGAAGGGCTCGAATGGCAGCGACGAAGATGTGCTGACTTATGCGATGTTCCCGCAGGTTGCGCCGAAGTTTTTTGAGAGCCGCTCGCAAGGACGGAAGAATGTGGGCAAGACTCCTGAGAAGGTTTCGGCACAGGCCCCACAAGCTCAGCCGGCTGCGAGTAGCGATGGGTTGAAGTCCAAAGTGAGTTATGTGATTACGCTGAATGGGAAAGAGCACCGGGTTACCGTGGCTCCGCAGAAATAGATTTTTTGTTTCAGTTTTGAGGTTCGTTGTATCCCACCCTAGTTCACCCCAACGACTAGGACCTGTCGTTGGGGACCCCGAAGCCGCAAAAACAAAAACGCGGCGAGGGTGAGGCACCCAGAGTCCGTGATCGGATTCAAAAGGGCTGGTGGGGGTTCGCGGTATCCCAGGTCCGCAAAGTGCGCGGGACCTGGGGCACCCAGAGTTACAGGATTTTTGAAAATGCGATAGAAGATTCGATGGTGACGGAATCAGGAGCACGGATGGCGAAGCAAGGGGACGGCAAGAAGAAGACGATGGCCGAGAAGGTCTCCGACTTGAGCGCAAAGCGCGCGCAGTTGGTAGAAGGCGGCGGCAAGGAACGCATCGCGAAACAGCATGCAAGCGGCAAGCTGACGGCACGGGAACGAGTGGCAAGGCTGGTGGACACGGGCAGCTTCCAGGAGATTGGGCTGTTTGCGCTGCATCGGTCGACTTACTTTGGCATGGCCGGAAAAGAGATGCCGGCCGACGGAGTGGTCACTGGATGCGCGCAGATCGATGGGCGGCTGGTGCATTTGGCGAGCCAGGATTTCACTGTGGGCGGCGGGTCGGCGGGCGAAGCGCACAACGACAAGTGCGTGGACATGATGAAGCTGTCGCTGAAGACGGGCAGCCCGTTTGTGTTTATGAACGACTCCGGCGGCGCGCGCGTGCAGGAAGGCATCGACAGTCTGGCTGGATATGGGCGGGTCTTCTATAACAACGTGATGCTGTCGGGCGTGGTCCCGCAGATTTCGCTGATTTGCGGGCCTTGCGCTGGCGGCGCTGTGTATAGCCCGGCGCTGACGGACTTCGTGATTCAGACCGAGCAGGCGCGGATGTTCATCACTGGACCGAAGGTGATCAAGCAGGTCACGGGCGAAGTGGTGAGCGACGAGGAGTTGGGCGGACCGCATGCGCAGATGAGCTCGGGCGTGGTTCACCTGATCGCGCAGAACGATGAGGACGCGGCTCAGCTTTGCAGGCGGCTGCTGAGTTTTATGCCGTCGAATAATTTGGAAGACCCGCCGCGCATGGACTACAGTTTGCCGCTTGAGTCCGATGCGGAGTTGAACGGAATTGTGCCGGTCGACAACAAGGCCGTCTATGACGTGCGTGATGTGATCAGGCGGGTTGTCGACTATCAGGATTTTCTTGAGATTCAGGCGGAGTTTGCGGGCAACATTGTGATTGGCTTTGGGCGGCTCGCAGGCAGGCCGGTGGGCATCATCGCGAGCCAGCCGAATTGCCTGGCGGGCGTGCTGGATATCAATGCATCCGATAAGTCGGCGCGGTTTGTGCGATTCTGCAATGCGTTCAATATTCCGCTGATCACGTTTCGTGGATGTGCCGGGATTTCTGCCGGGCGTGGAGCAGGAGCGCGGCGGAATTATTCGCCATGGCGCGAAGCTGCTGTTTGCCTATTCGTCCGCAACGGTCCCGAAGATTACGGTGGTCTTGCGCAAGGCCTATGGCGGCGCGTATATCGCGATGTGTTGCAAGGATCTCGGAGCGGACCGCGTGATCGCGTGGCCGACGGCTGAGATCGCGGTGATGGGAGCCGAGGGCGCGGCGGAGATCGTATTTCGGCGCGAGATCGATGCGGCCGAGGATAAGGCCGCGCGGCGTCAGGAACTGGTGAACGAGTATCGCGAGACGTTTTCCAATCCTTATGTTGCGGCGGGCAGGCGGCTTGTGGATGACATCATCGAGCCGTCGGAGACGAGGAAGTACCTTGTGGATGCGCTTGAATCGCTGCACACCAAGCGGGAGATGCGTCCGGGGAAGAAACACGGATTGATTCCATTATGATGAGGAGCCGCACGTGGAATTGAGTACTGCGGACTTTGTAGTGATCGTGGTGTTGGTTGGAGCTGGCTGCGCGGTAAGCGCTTTCGGTTTGTGGGTCATGCTGCGCCAGGCCGCCGCTGCGAGCCAACGGGCGACGGAGAAACGGCTGGATGAGCTCACCATTGTGCTCAAAGCTCTGGAAACCAAAGATAGCGGAGCTTGGCAAGATTCAGGAGTTGCCGGCAGTTGCCGCTCCTGAGGTTGAAGTGGAAGCTCCGGTGGCTGCGGCTCCGCAAGCGGTTCAACGGGACGATGAGGAAGTGACGCCCGAGACGCTGGTGGTGATTGCCGCGGCGGTGACGGCGTTTCTTGGCAAGAAGGTTCGCATCAGGTCGGCAAAGAGGGTGGCATCGACTCGTGGGGCTGTGAGCGCGTGGTCTCAACATGGGCGTGCGCTGGTTCACTCGTCGCATAACCCGCGGGCTTGAGGCGGAGTGCTGAGTCTGGAAAGTTTGTTGAAGGAAGGAATCCGGTAACTTGAAGCTTCAGATTTCAATTGACGGAAAGACGTACGAGGCTGAAGTCGAGGTCTTGGAAGACGACGCGATGCCGCGCCAGATGAATTATGGGCCATCTCTGCCGGTTCCCGCGACGGCTAAGGCCGCCGCAGGCTGCTGCCGCGCAGAGTCACGCTCCAGCGGCCGAAGAAACCGCTGACGAGAAGAAGGTTTGCCGCAGCCCTGTGACGGGAATCGTGATCAAGGTGAACGTCGCGCCGGGGCAAGCGATCGAGGCCAACGACCCGATCATGGTGCTGGAAGCGATGAAGATGGAGACCAATGTTACAGCGCATGCCGCGGGAAAAGTGAAGAGCGTGCGTGTGGCAAAGGGCGACTCCGTCAAGGTGAATCAGGTGGTCGTGGAGTTCGAATAACGGCGTCAGAGGAACGGCTAGGCGAGTTTTTTGAACCAGGGCGGATGGCCCGAGGGCTCGTGAAAGCCTGGAACGGTAGTCGCATTCTATCGACAACCGGCGTGTTGCCAGCCAGATGCGAGATGACGCGTCGATTGTGTTAGATTCAAGAAGGCGAAACACAGCGTGGAGAGATGGCCGAGTGGCTGAAGGCGCACGCTTGGAAAGCGTGTTTAGGGGTAACTCTAACCTGGGTTCGAATCCCAGTCTCTCCGCCATTTCCCTTCCACAGGGGTCCATATATGTCCGTTCCCGTCCGCTCATAACTACAAATCATAGAAAATACTGAATAAGGTGTCCACGCCCATCCGCGCTTCTCCATGTGTGTCCGGCGTTGACCGGGGGTATCAGCGGGGGTATGATGGTTTGCATCCCTGTTGAGAAGCGGGGGTATCTTTTCGGATCGTAAACAATGGAAATCAATAAGCTTAGTGAGCTCGAAGTGAAACACGCCAAGCCGAGAAAGAAAGAGTACCGGCTGAGCGACGGTGGCGGGCTCTATTTGGTTGTGACGCCGAATGGAGGAAAGCTGTGGCGCTGGTCCTATGAATTTAGTGGCAAGGAAAAGCTGCTGTCTTACGGGCCGTACCCGGCGGTCACCCTCGCGCGGGCTCGGGAAGCCCACGAAAAGGCCCGCACTCTCAAGCGGCAAGGAATCGACCCCGCCGCCGAGAAGCAAGTAAGGAAGCGCGCTGAAGAGGAGGCGGAGCGGGCATCCTTGATGCCGACCTTTGCCGCCCTTACCGGGGAGTGGCTGAATACCTGGAGCAGAAAAAAGAGTGCGCGGTACATAGAGACGGTGAAGACGCGAATGGATCGCGATATATTGCCGGCCATAGGCGATGTCCCCAGTCGATCAGTTGAAAGCGGCGGTCACTGGTTAAGATCGTATCCGGAATCCAGGACGACCGCGATGCCGAGGATCTTGCCCGGCGGGCACTCCAGAAGATGAAACAAATCCTTCGCTTTGCGGTCGCGAAAGGCTACATAGAAAGCAGCCCGATTAGTGATACCCGGCCAGCTGACTTTCTTAGGTCCCACACGGTTAAGAATTTCGCACGGATTGATGCCGAGGAGTTGCCCGAACTCCTCAAGAAGATCGAATACTATCGTGGCGCGCTGATCACCCGGCTTGCGATAAAGCTGATGGCGCTGACCTTTCTGCGAACTACACCATTGATTTCAGCAGAGTGGTCTGAGATCGATTTTCAAGGGAAGCGTTGGAAGGTACCAAAGGAGCGCATGAAGGGCCATCAATCTCCCCACATTGTTCCCTTGGCGCATCAGACCATCCAAGCTCCTGGAGCTCTTGCGCTTGATTTCAGGAAAAAGCAAATATCTCTTCCCTGGACAAGGACCGAAGAATCAAACGATGAGCGACGGAACAATTCGCATGGCGCTCCAGAGAATGGGTTACAAAGACTTGATGACAGGCCATGGGTTCAGGAGCGTCGCCTCCACGATTCTGCATGAGTGCGGTCACGTGCACGAACACATAGAAACGCAAATGGCACATCTCAAGAAAGACAAGGTGAGCGGCGCCTACGACTATGCAAGGTATCTGGTTCCACGAGCGAACATGATGCAGGACTGGGCAGACTTTCTCGAAGAAACACTGCGAAGCGGCGAATACAAATTGATCCCGCCCTCCTACAGGATTGAGCATGAAGAGAGCGCAGAAGATAATCTGCGATCCAAGAGGCGCGACAAAGCGAGCTAATGCCCGAGAAGTGAATCTTCTCGGGCGTTTGCGGCTCGGCGAAGTTTTTTACGGCCTCTCAGATCCCAAGCCCGCCGTGACGTTCTCGCGAAAGATCTCGCCGGACCTTCTATGACGCCGCAGCGTCGCCTCGGTGCGATGGCCTGTTTGGCGCATGATGACAAACTCCCGGATCCCGTTCATCGCAGCCTGGGTAACGCAGCCGGCACGCAGCGAGTGGCCGCCGATCGCGTCCACCTTCATGCCGGTCCGTGCGGCCGCGCGCTTCAGGAGCTTTCCGATCGAGTCCGGTGCAAGCCGCGCCGGGAGACATGTCCATAGCGGCCGACGGCAGGGAAGATGGGACCTTCTGTGATCTTCGCCGCGACCAGCCAGGCATGTAGCGCGCGGACCGGGCAGGTTGCGGGACTCGATCCGAAAGGCAGTCCCACCTCCGCACCCGCGCCCTCCCGGTCGGTTTTCGACCCAGACACGGTGACTACGACGCCGTCGGACGAAAACTTCAGATCATTTATATTGATGCGGGCCAACTCCGACCGCCGGAATCCGCCGGCCAATCCACAAAGCACAATTGCTGAATCCCGAAGGCCGAGAACGTCCTCTCGTCGTGCAACAACGATCCGGCGGATATCAACAGACAGAAGCGGATCCTTGCCTCTTTGCGCGGTGCCGATGGTGCGACGAATGCCCTTGAGAGTTTCGCCTACGATGAAGTGGCGGGTTGTGGCGGGAGAGTCGGTGAAACCGGCGGCCTGATGCGCTTTATTGATCGAGGTGAGCCGACGAGTAATGGTGGCCGACGCCAGTGTGGAAGCGCGGTCGGCGATGTAGTCCATTGAGACTGGGATAACGCTCCCTGCGCTACGCTGAGTGCTCCCGTTGCAAACGGCGTTTATCGGGACGAAGCCTTGTTGCCATCAACATGCATTTGCTGTCCGAACATCACACGATCTCCTTTTCTGCTTGAAGCTCTATACCGTTGCCTTCTTATTGGCAGCCCGTCTCGCGATCAGCTTCTGTCGCTTCCTCTCACGCCATGTGTAGTAAGACTCAATTCCAAGATATAGTTGCTGCGTGAAATCGCAGGTCTCTTGAATATCGTTTCGCATATATACCCGTTCAGCCATTTCCTTCTTGTCGCCATAGATGTCGTACGGGGACTCGATACGGTATTGGCCGAAAAGTTCTCTCCCTGTAAGCAGCAAAACCGGATTGGTTTGCTTGCCAACGTCCAGCCGCTTCCGACCGGCGTTGACGAGTCGGGTCAGTTCGCGGATTTCATTAGGCGAGAACGACTCGTTGAGCGTGCAAAAGCAAAGTATGGAACCCGGGAAGAGCTTCGCAGCTTTACGCGCCCGCGCGAAGTCGTCGGGCTTGAACGGGTTGAACGATTTGCATTCACCCAAAAAGAGATGAGGCGTTGATGTGTGCTCGTATACGTGTGGCTTGGCAAACAGACCAAAGTCAGCTTCGAACGAACTGCCGTCGGGATGCTTCATCTCGAAGCTTGGGAGCCAGGTCGCTGTTCGCGCGATGCGCTCGGTGATAAACGCGAGAGCAGATGCTACGCAATATGCGCCTTGCGCGTAATTACTCGTCGCGAAAGCTCCTGATACGCGATAAGCCCAAGCGTCCTTGGCCGGTCCGGCTGATGGAAATGGAAACTTGGAGGAGCAACGCGGGCAGGCCATTTCCTGGCCGATTTCTTCAAGGCTGAACCAGCTCTTATGCGAACAGTGGTCGCAGACAAGAGCGATACCGAGCTTGAGGATGTTCCTGTGGATCAAGGCGTCAAGATGGTTGGTTCGCGCTATCTCCCAGTCACCGTTCGATCGACGAATTGCTTCGAGGACTTTTTCTCGCGGCGCGAAGGCTTTTGCGACACGTCTTCGCCTTCCCGAGCCTTCTGTCTCCATTTCGACTTCAACGTCCTCGTGCGCCATCTGGTCAAAGAGCCGGATTAGATCACGAGTGCCGACGAGCCGCATCATCTGAAGACTTCCGACCGCTGCAATGATTTGCTCGCAGGTACGACCGGCAGGTGAGAGCTTTAGATCGTAGCCGACCGATTTTGCGACCGCACTGAAAATGTTTATCGCGTTGGGTACCTGAATGTGAGTGGCGAAGGTGAACCGCCCGGCAAACGTGACGATGCCTTCACGCGAGATCCATGTCTTTTCGTGGGCGAAATCGTGCGTCAATGCAGACGCTACACCGCTCTTCCAAGGGATGACAGGAGAACCGCCTTCGACATCGCCTAGAACGTTTGCGCACGCATAGGTTTGTGCTGCATAGGGGTCGTCCTCGGCGAATTCAGGAAGAACGGCACGGAGATGGAGGCCTCTGCCAATCACGCTGGAGTCAGCATCAACTGTTGCATTCGTAAGGGTGTAAGGTTCTGCGTGATCTGCGCTGCGTCCCCACTCTTCCCAGATGCGCGGGTAGTGATTGGTGATGGATATCGCGTGCGGTCCTGGCGAGGTTAGCAGACGCATGAAGGCCTGTAGTTCTTCAATCTGTCGGTGAGGCGCAGATTGAAACTGGACCATGTTGTACACGTTTGACGGCGGGGGATAAGGCCAATACTCCTGCTTGAGGAAGGCATTGCAGAAGTCGATGAGGTCTGTTGCAAGCGGTATCGGCACCGGGCGAATTTTCCATCCGAGGGCTCGCAAGTTCCAGAATTCGATCAGTTCATGGGCCGAGAATGGGTCGATGTAGAACATGTGCGACCCCAAGCTCCAGCCATTCCGGGTGGTGTCGAGTTCATGTACGGTCGCCCTTAGTGGAAAGACCACCTCGGGCTTGAATAGATCGGGAAAACTGGCGGGTGATATCTCGTCTCGCTTTCCGTCAAGAGCGCGCGTATAGAACCCCTCTATGTCTTTCATCGGCCCATCCTCAGGGAAGCAGCCGAAGGCGGCTGCAAAGAAGAGTTTGTAGCGCGGGTCGGAACTCACGGGGACGACTACCTTTGGCGGGTGGCGCTGCACAAACCGGAAAGCATCTCTGTACAGGTCGTTGCATACAGTTCGTAGGTCGATCCCGTAGTTGCATCGTCCGCGGTCATCCCGAGACATAAGATCATCCATTGTGATGAGGCGCTTTTGAGGGAAATCGATTCCGGCTTGGAATGCCTGACCCGCCACCGTCTCGACAAGAAAGTCCGGCTGGTAGGCCTCGACCAAGCCTCTGAGCATTTCCTTCGCAGGCGGCAGATGGTCGTGCGGTCTCTTGTAGTGAACGGGAACTCTTTTGAACAAAGGAATGATGAAGTTGTAACAGCCGCCCCAGAGTGCGGAGTTCACCTCGAAAACGGCCTGAAGACTAGATTTGTCGCGCGGGTCTACCAGAAAGGCAAAACGTAGTGGCCTGATCCTGACCTTTGAACTTTCCATGGGCTTGTCCTACGGTCTATCTTGCCATTTCTGTCACCTTTGAGGAAAGGTGCTTGCTCGAAATACGCGAATGCTTTCACCGATGGACTGCTACGGGAAGCCACTGCGTTGGTTTGCTGGGTGAAGGAGCGAGAGACACCACACCAGATTCCGATCCGCAAGCCTGGAGGCCTGAATGTCGCCTAGGAGGCGGACAAACACTCGGACACGGCGCGTCTGGTACGAGTTTGCTGAATGCATCTGAGCGTGGATGGCCAAGAGGACAGCGACTAGCCGCGTGCGGGTCGGTGCAGATGCAATGGACGTAAGCGTGACCAGTGCGAAGGGCGGAACGCATGGCGGAGCTATTGCACGGGAATTAATACCGATAAGTCTTTGGGCTGTATCTGGAGCGCCCGCGCGACACACTGATGTGGTGGTTAGCAGTGGCTTGAAGGGGCGCTTTAGATACAGCGACTTGAAGGAAGCCGGCAGGGCGGCGGAGGCTTATGTGGTTTGAATGGGGCCGGGAGCACTTCAGGTGGATGGCGCGTGGGGTTGAGAGCCTTCTTGATCAGCTGAATCGAGCGCGGAAGGTCCATGCGAGGCTCCAAACAGCTGCGCAAGTTAGCAATTTCACAACTGCTCCAGTGATCGGACGCAGGGATCCCCTGTTGGCTGAATGCAACGTGATGGCGGCGACGTCCGTGATGTAGAGTCATGCTGCACACTTCGCGAACGGTGGTGGAGAGCGAAGGAGAAGATCGGCAGCCGAGAGGCGGTCGATGACGAGCATCGTTCCTCCACACACTGGACAACGCCATGCACTCGAGCGAGGTTCGCGTGTGCAGATGAGACGTGAGCAGCCGAGCCACGCAGCAGTTGGAAGCAGATGGGCAGCAGTCGAGCGCGATGGCGGTTGGCGAGGAAGCCGAAGTTGCGGATGCGAACAAAGCCTCGCGGCAGCAGATGCAGCAGGAAGCGGCGGAGGAACTCGTCTGCAGGCAGGCTCATCAGCTTCTTCTTGTTGCCGTGAGCGGAGTCGCGCCAACGGAAGTAGACGTTGTCATCGTTCAGTGCAACGAGTCTGTGGTTGGAGATCGCGACGCGATGCGTGTAGGCGCCGAGATAACGCAGAACGTGCTCGGGACCTCCGAAAGGACGCTTGGCGTAGACGACCCAGTCGTGACGGAACAGGGTTCGCAGCCATGCTGCGAAGCGGCGCGGATCAGCCAGATGCAAGAGGCTGTGGTGGAATCTGAGTGATCCGTCGTTGAATGCGGCCTTCAGCCCGGCAACGAACTTGCCGCGGAAGACGCGACTGAGCACCTTGATGGGCAGAAAGAACCGGCGCGAAGAGCTGATCCAGCGCCCATGATCGGGAGCGAGCCCTCCAGCGGGCAGCACACAATGGATATGCGGATGAAACAGCAATCGCTGATCCCATGTGTGCAGCACGCTGAAGAACCCGATCTCCGCTCCGAGATGGCGAGGATCAGCAGCCACTTCGAGCAGCGTCTGGGCGCTTGCACGAAACAGGAGGTTGAAGATGACCTTCTTGTTCTGCAATGCAACAGGACCCAGTTCACGCGGCACTGTGAACACGGCATGGACGTAGCGCGTGGGCAGCAGCTCCCCTTCCCGCGCCTCGAGCCAGCGCAGGCGCGCGTTGCCCTGGCACTTCGGGCAGTGCCGGTTCCCACACGAGTTATAGGAGGCCGCTACGTGACCGCAGTCTGAGCAGCGATCGCGATGACCGCCGAGCGCAGCTGTGCGACATCGCACGATGGCATCGAGCACCTTACGATGCTGCCAGTTGATCCACCCCCGGCTCTGCTGCTCGAAGGACTCTCTACGACTGCGGATGATGTCGGCCACCTCGAGAGGTGGCCGGCTCACTCGTGCCTGGCCCGTTGTCCCTGCTCGCGAATGGTAAGTGCATCCAGAGGACTGGCTGTCACACCGAGATGCCTGCTGGACAAATGCAGGTAGATGGTTGTTTCTTCAAGATCGCGATGCCCGAGCAGCATCTGGATGGTGCGCAGGTCGGCGCCGGCTTCCAGAAGGTGTGTGGCGAAACAATGTCGAAGTAGATGAGGGTAAATACGCCTCTTATCGAGGCCGGCGCGTTCGGCGGCGCTCTGACAGGCGGTCCACATGACCTTGGTGGTTACCGGACGGCTGGATGTGTGCCAGGCGTTGCCGGGAAAGAGCCACTCGCTCTGCCTGCGCCGGAGTCCTCGCCAATAATCGCGAAGTGCTTCGAGCAGCTTGGCACTCAACATCACGTCGCGGTCGCGGTTGCCCTTACCGCCATGAATGTGGACGACCATCCGCCGGCTGTCGATGTCCTGGACCTTCAAATGAGCCGCCTCGGCGCGGCGTGCTCCGGTGGCATAAAGCGTCATCAACATGGCGCGATGAAACGTGCTGTCTGCCGCGTCGATGAGTCGAGTCACCTCCTCCGGACTGAGAATCTCCGGCAGCCGGATCACCTTCCTCGGATAGGGCGTCTCGGCAACGCTCCAGTTCTTCTTCAGCACCTTGATGTAGAAGAACCGCAGTGCTCCCAGACGCTGGATGACTGTGTTGGGACTGTACTTCAGCTTGGTGAACAGCATGGCTTGATACTCGCGAATATGCTGCGGACCAAGCCGATCGGGGCGGCGATGAAAATACTGGCTGAAATGCTCCACGCCGTGAACGTAGGAGCGGATCGTGGACTCGGCGAAGTTGCGGCGCTGCAACTCCTCAATCATGAGCTGACGTAGATGGGTCACAGGGGACCTCCTTCCCTGTGACCAAAGCTAGTCGCCAGCCCATCCAGGCCGGTTCAAGAATACGCGTAAGCGTCCGCCGCCCTGCCGGCTTCGTTCAAGTCGCCATCTCGACTGTTTTCCGCTATCAGCTCCCTGCGGACCAATGGCGAAACGGAGGAGATGCCACAAGGCGGGCATCACTCTCCGCTTGGCGACAACCTTCCGATCCGGCTTTTGGCCGTTCCTGGGTCTCCGGCACCCTCAAACCGGGGTTGGAGACGAGTCGATTCAGACAGAACTCAGGAGGCTAGCTCGTTAGCGCCTGTGCTGACAGCCCATATTCATAGCGAAACGACCATATAGGTGGCGGGTACGATCGGCCTCCATGGTATTTCTTCCTGCATCCACGCCAAAACCTGCAACTTTCCGCTTGTTTCCCTACCAATTCCAGCATCGAAATAGCACTCTTGATCCAGGATCAAGAGAGGCGTGGACATTTCAATCATCGTTTTCTTGATCGCGCTGCTCGGGACCTTCGCGGTCGCTATCCTGGGCAGGCGCGATTCAAAACAGGTGGCCTCTGCCACGTTGTCGGAGCAGCGGCTGAATCGGTGGCTGGTTGGACTCAGCGCGGGCGCCACAGCCAATAGCGGCTTCGTGGTGACCGCGGCCGTCGGCCTTGGATATCTCCTTCGGCGCCCAATGGCTTCTACTGCCATTGTCCTGGCTGCTCGGCGACGTGATTTTCTGGCTGGTATTCCCGCAGCGGATCAATACAACTGGTCGAGCCATCAAGGCAGCCACCATGACCGACGTAATTGTGGATGGGATGAGACCGCGACTGAAGGCGGGACTGAAGCGTACGATCGCCGTTCTCATCCTTGTTTGCCTCGGGGGCTATGTTTCCGCTCAATGGATTGCCGGACAAAAAGTTCCTGGGGGGCGCGTTTGGGTTTGACGGAGTAGTGTCGCTGCTTGCGTTTGCCGCACTGATCGTGATCTACACCGCGATTGGCGGATTCCGAGGCTCAGTTTATGTCGATTCGATGCAGGCGATCATTCGCGTGATTGGCACTTTTATCGCGATGGGCCTTGGCAATCGTTGCTGCCCGCGATTCAAATGCCTTCTGGCAAAACATCAAAGCTGCCGGCCCTGATTTTCTCCACATCTTTCCGCATGGGCTGGTCCTTGCGGCCCTGCCGGTGATTATTGGCTTTGCGGCTGCCGCTCTCGGCTTCGGATTGGGCAGCCGCAAATGGTGACACGCTATCTGGCGGGCGCCACACCGGAAGAAACACGCTCGGCATGGTGGATCTACAACTCTTTCGTGCAGTTCACTTGGATCTCCATGACGGTGTTTGGTTTGGTGTTGCGCGGTGTGATGCCATCAATTGCCGATCCGGAGAGAGGCTTAAGCTTGTTCTTTCGAGCAGAAACTGGGCCGTTTTTAACTGGGATAATCTCGCGGATCTTCGCGACGATCGCGGCGACCTCGAACAGCCTTCTGGTCGCCATGGCTCAGACGACTGCTTGCGACTTGCTCGGACGAGTGCAGGACAAACGCCAACATCCAGAGGAGCTGTGGCCATTCACAGCCGTTAGTGGTGTTGCCACCATGCTTTTGTCTCTGAATCTGCATAGAACAGTGGTAGACCTTGCACTCTCATCAGTTTCATTGATGGGAGCAGGGCTGGCTCCAGCTATGCTGATCCGAGTGCTAAACTGGCGCCGCACCGACATGTCGCTTACCTGCTCAGTCCTCGCAGGGACCGGCACTGCGATCCTATGGCGATCCTGCGGGCTAAGCGAAACTATGAATGCGGCCGCGCCGGGGATGGCGCTTGCGCTTTTAGCGAATTTTGTGCTCGCCCGATTAAGAGATAACCAGGGAAACCTGCGAGGGAAATAATGACGGAAACGGGGACTGTTTGGAGCAACAAGTTCAAACTCTACCAGAGACTGCTCAACGTCCAGTCGAACAGATCTGTTGTGTATTCAATTCTTTGGCGTGAGCAGGACGCGGATCTCGCCGAAAAAGTATATGCGAATGTAGTGAAGTGGGTTACAGGCCATTCGACGCCAAGTTATGGCGCTGGCATCCAGGCATTCTTTGACGGATTGGCAGAGGAGCTTAAGTGCGAGCCAGGTGTGAATGGCTCAACGCTGATCGAAGCTACGATCGCACAGACCATTAGCTTTCTCGGTCAAGATGAGCGTGCCGTTGCCGAGCATGTGCTGAGGACACTCGAAACGTTGTCGAATTCAGCAATCAACTACACAGAAATTTCCTCTCCGGAGACAACATCGCGGAATCTGGATTTGGAGGACCTGAGTGCAATCTGGCTCCAGCATACCGGGCCAATCCAGACGATCGCCTCCGGGCTTGCTGAGGGAAGGATCGATCAGAAGCACTATTACTTGGATCCCGAATCGTCAGATGCCTGGTCGAGGATTATCGATGCTCAATCCTATCCGACATATGAACATTGTCTTATGAGTCTTCGAGCGCTTCTCGAAAGCCCGGAGTGGAATCGGTGTGTTGAACACAGCAGGCCTTGTACGTCGGTAATGCTCGCGGGCGGAGGGGCGCCTGCGAAGGATCTCCTGATCTTGCGCAATCTGAACATGCAGAGTTACGCCGGTGAGTGCATTTACCACTATCTGATCGATATCAGCCTATATATGCTCCGCTACTCGGCAATGTGGCTATGCGGAAATGCCGCAGTATTCAACAGTTTCCGCCGAAGAGTAGTGATTAAGCCCGTTCATCGGGACATACTCTCGTTCAATAGACGAGACAACGATCGCCTTCACGAGCACGGCGCCCTCGTATTTGCCATCACCGGTGGAACGATTGGAAACCTGAGCGAGGCTGCATTTTTCCGATCTCTCGACCAAGTTGCTGTTCGTGGAGATATGCTCGTGATTAGTGCCGACACGATCGACGAGCTTTCTTCTGAAGAGCAACGTATCCTTGTCGGCAAATACGATAATAAGGACTTGAGGCTCTGGCTCAAGCCAGTTGTGAGAGGTGTTCTGAGTGAATCTGAATCAAGCCGCCCCGAGTCTCTGGAACACGCTCTGAGCCGTATCAAGGTCCATTTGCGGTCTGGTGATGATGGCCATGTAAGCGACATACCTCAGAGTCGATCTGTTGTCGTGACTCTTGATATCAAGGGACGAGAGGTCATCCTACTAACTTCTACGCGTTACCAAACATCGCAGTTGTCGGCGTATGCAGCTAGTCACGGTTGGGAATGCAGGTCAGATTTCTACCCAAGCTAATCCTAACTTCAAGCAGTTCCTCTTCCTCCGGAAATAGACGGAACGGTGCGGAAACCGTTGGATATGCCTCACCCAATCTCTAGTTTTCCGTTTCTTCCTCCCTGGATTCCTCCTCGCATGGCTTCATGTGCTCAGAGGAATCACCCATGAAGAACTTTAGAGGCCCCATCAACCATATGGCCGCCGGCCGAGTCCATGAACTTCTCGACGGAAGGGCGGTTCTCGGCGCACTCACCAGGTCACTCTGCATCACTCTTGCCTTGTTGCTCGTCATCACGCCGGTGAGTCCGGCCCAACAGCCAGTCCCAAACGCCGCACCTGTTCCGCCGCAGATCGCATTGGCACACACGGTCTTCGTGTCCAACGGGGGAGGAGACAACTACTTCGACTACTTGGTCACAGGTGGCGTCGACCGTGCGTACAACAGCTTTTATGCCGGCCTGCAGCAGTCGAGCCAGTACGAGTTGGTTAGCGCGCCGACGGAGGCTGATCTAATCTTCGAAATCCGCGCGATTGCACCGGCCGTCTACAGCGGGAAGGGGATCACATCGTATGACCCGCAGTTGATCCTGAGCATTCTCGATCCGCAGACGCAGGCGGTGCTGTGGACGACCAGTGCGAACGTACGGGCTCTGGGGACGAAGAAGAACCGCGACCGGCGCTTTGATGAGTCGATGGCGGTCCTGGTCGATAAGCTGGCCCAGGTAACGGGCCAGCCGCTGACGGCACAGCAGGCGAAGGCGGTGGAGGACAACTCGCGGTGGTCGAACACGGAGCCAAGGTGATCCTGGTGGTGGGGATTGCCGCGGTCGCCGGGATGGCGGCATACGGGTTTCACCGGGTAGCGCATCCGCCTACGCTGCAGCAGCCGACGTTGCCGACGTTGCCGTCCAAATTTGGCACGATACAGTAAGTGGGTAGTCGCCAGCGCTTTTGAGACCAAGAACGGGGAATCTTCCATGAGAAATGTTTGTGCAGCGATTCTTGCGGCGTTATTGTTGAGCTCATTGCGCGTTGCGGCACAGACGCCGCAGGCGGTCGATGCCAGGAGTGCAAATCCGTTGATTACGAGCGCCGTGGATGAAGCGCGACGGACAACGCTGCGAGGCAACACGCATCCTATGGTACGGCGGGCGCTCGACAAAGGAACGGCTCCGGAGAGTCTGCCCATGCAGCGCATGCTGCTCGTGCTGAAGCGCGCCCCCGAACAGGAGACCGCTCTCAGAGCGCTGCTCGACGATCAGCAGGACAAGTCGTCCCCGAGCTACCACCAGTGGCTCACGCCGGAGCAATACGGTCAGCAGTTCGGCCCCACCGACACCGACCTGCAGACGATCACCGCGTGGCTGCAGTCCCACGGATTCCAGGTGAGCTTCGACCAAAGGACGAACCGTGCTGGAGTTCTCCGGCACGGCGGGACAGGTGCAGGAAGCGTTTCACACCACGATGCACAAATACGTTGTGAATGGGGAGCAGCACTGGGCCAACGCCGGCGATCCGCAGATTCCGACGGCGCTGACGGGAGCGGTGGCAGGGATTGACTCCCTGCACAACTTTCAAAAGAAAGCCCTGAACACGTATGTGGGGAAGTATTCCGAGGTCACGAAACAGCTGACCGGCGCCAATCCCCAATTCAACTACTTCTTCCAAAACTACCAGTTCTATGGAGTCTCTCCGTACGACTTTGCCACCATCTATGACGTGCTGCCGCTTTGGAACAGTAGCATCAACGGATCGGGGCAGACCATCGCGATCGTTGGGCGAACCAACATCAATCCGCTGGATGCGACCGACTTCTGGGCGTTGTTCGGCCTTACGGTTCCTGCGAACAAGCTGAACATCATCTTGAACGGCGTCGATCCCGGGATCAACCTCGACGAACCCGAGGCCGACATTGACGTCCAGTGGTCCGGCGCGGTTGCCCGCAGGCGACCATCGACTTCGTTACCTCGGCAACAACCGAGACCACGGATGGAGTGGATCTCTCCGCGGTCTATATCGTCGATAACAATCTGGCGCCGGTGATGAGCGAGAGCTACGGCGAGTGTGAACCCGGGCTGGGCACCGCGGGCAATGCTTTCTACAATGCACTGTGGCAGCAGGCAGCGGCCGAGGGTATCACCGTGGTAATCGCGGCGGGAGACGGCGGTTCGGCAGGCTGCGACAACTTCAACACTACCGCGGAGGCCAGCGACGGACTGGCGGTGAGCGGCATGGCTTCCACTCCTTACAACGTCTCGGTGGGCGGCACGGATTTCGACCAGACGGCGACAACAGCGCCGACCTACTGGAATTCAGTCAATAGCCCGGCCACGGGAGCATCGGCACTTGGCTACATTCCCGAGGCCACATGGAATCAATCGTGCGCCGCGCTGGGAGCAGCCAACTGCAGATCCGGTGGGAGCGATCTGAACATCGTGGGCGGAAGCGGCGGCCAGAGCACTTGCGCCACACAGGATCAAACAGGCAACTGTACTGGCGGGTACAGCAAGCCCTCGTGGCAAACGGGCAGCGGCGTTCCGCAGGACGGCGTGCGCGATCAGCCTGATGTGTCGATGTTTGCCAGCGCAGGATTCAACGGCAGCTTCTACATCATGTGCGAGGCGGACCTGGGACTGTTTGGCGTAAATCCAGCTGCCAACTATCCGTGTAACTTGTCCACCGACAGCTTCACTGGCATCGGAGGCACCTCGGCGGCCGCGCCTGCCTTTGCCGCGATCATGGCGCTCGTCGACCAAAAGACCGGCGCACGGCAGGGCAACGCCAACTACGTTCTCTACAACCTCGCCGCCCAACCCGGCGCAAGCTGTAACTCCTCGATGGCGCCGGCAAACGGGGGGGCCTGCGTCTATTACGACATCACCGAGGGAAATAACTCTGTGCCGTGCGCAGCCAGTTCGCCAAACTGTGGTACGGCGGCCGCAGGTGGCTATGGCATCCTTGTCGATCCCAACAATCCAACCACCCCTGCCTGGGCGACGACACCCGGCTACGATCTGGCGACGGGTTTGGGATCAGTGAACGCAGCGAACCTCGTGAATGCCTGGAATGCCGCAAGCTTCTCCCCAACCAGCACCACTCTGGCAAGTCTTTCGCCGCAGAATCTGGTTCACGGCCAGCCGGTGAACGTGTCGATCACAGTAGCTCCTCAGAGCGGGACGGACACGCCGACGGGTTCGGTGGCGTTAATAGCTTCTCCGAATGGCAGTTCGACCGGGGTTACAGATTTTTCCCTGCTGAACGGTGCGGTCAGCGGAACGACTACCTTGCTGCCGGGCGGAACCTACAACGTGACGGCGCACTACGCAGGGGACGGAACGTTTGCGGCCAGCGACTCGGCGTCGGTGCAGGTGACGGTGAGCAAGGAGAACAGCCAGACGGCGCTATCTCTGGAAGCGTACAGCACGACAACGCGCACATTTTCACCGGCAAATTCGGTTCCCTACGGGTCAATCTTTTTCCTTCGTGGCGACGTGATGAATGCATCAGGCACGCCTTGCGCGCCGAGCCCCCAGCAGACCCAGATCCCCTGCCCGTCAGGGAAGATCAACTTCACGATGGGCGGCAAACCTGTCGACCAGGGGAACTACGCTCTCAACACCCTGGGATACGCGGAAGACCAGACTCTCTATGGAGAAATCTCTGCTGTTGGCTCCTTCGCCATTCAGGGCCAGTACAGCGGCGACGCCAGTTACAACCCCGGCAATCCTGCTGCGCTGAATCTGGTCGTGACGCCGGCGCCGACCCAGATGGATCTGCTGCGGATTACCGACCTGGGTGAGCAGTATAACGGAAGCGGGGATACGAACTATCTTGCGGATTCCGGGCAGGTGTTCACTCTCTTGACGGCGGTCACTGCGAATAGCGTGCTTCCCGCTCCCACGGGCAACCTCGCTTTCTTTGAGAACGGCGCAGCGGTTCCGGGAACGATTGCATACGCCTCATTTAGCGGCGGTTCCTACCCGTGGGCCTATCTCAACGGCCGGCTGAAGACGTCTATCGACACGCCGGGAACGTATACATTTACGTCCTCCTATCCCGGAGACGGAAATTACATGGCAGCGCAGGGTACATATCCGATCACGGTCGTTGTTTCCGATTCGACATTCCAGATCGCCCCGCCGATTCCGGCTGTCGCCGTTATTGCCGGTCAAAGCGGGACGACGAGCGTAACTCTGACTAAGGTGGATACTTTCGGTGGAACGATCGATGTGACCTGCACGTTGCCGTCTGCCATGGCGGAGGCGACTTGCCCGGCAACCACCGTGCTTCTGGACAAAAACACGACGGCCACGGCTGTGTTGACCATCACTACGACGGGACCGCACGCGTTGACCGCAGGACTGCAGCGCGGGCGGCGGCCGTATGGCGCTGCGGTACTGGTATGTGTCCTTCTTTTCCTGTTGCCGATCGGCGTAAGGCGAAAGCTTCCGCTGGCGATGCTGTTGATTTTGTGTGTTGTGGGCTCCAGCAGTTGCGGCAGCAGCGGCGCGGCGACCACACTGTGGAGGATGCTGGAACTCCGAAGGGTACATACACGGTGACAGTTACGGCGATTTCGAACAACATCACGCGGACCGGCACGTTCACGGCGACGGTAGAGTAGGCGGGCGCCGCAGGGGCGACAGAAAGTGGTGAATCTCGGAAGGGGAGCTCTAGTCTGATCAGCGTCGTAGCCCTGTCGGCCAAGACCGCTACAGCCCGGCGTGTGCCCAGCAGTTGAATCGATGGGGTGTAGTCACTGATATGGCCGCCGGTGAGAAGAAAATCCACCGCTATGCCCAACTCGTTCACCAACAGGTGCACTTTGGTCGTCAGTCCTAATCGCCGATGTGCTGAGTGACCCAGACTAGTGCCCTGATGTCGGCTTCGCGACTGGAATCCGTTGTCGTTCCTGGCTTTGAAGTTCGGAGTTGGGATGGGCGTTTTCGGGGGAGTGATCGAGCGAACTACACCTAACCAATGCTGGATGAGTGGTTTGGCCTGTTGGCGACAGTTGAGATTTGACTTCCCCGGGCGGCGATGATCTCTGGTTAAGGTGCTTACCGCTGACGTCATTCTTTGCGTCGTTATATCCTAGAATCGCAGAGCTTCGGGGGTTGGGGCAGGTTCGAATCCTGCGGCTGCGCTCATTCTGGTCGTCCTTCTTATTGGCCTCCGCTTCGGCGGCGAACTACTCAAGGAGACGATTATGAAGAAATGGCTTTGTGTGAAGGCCCGCGTGGCAAAGCGTTGCAACGGAAGAATAGCTTCGGTCACAACTCAAATCATTGAAACGATTTGGGCGATCGGAACTAGCGCAGCTGCACCGATGGCTATCTCCAGCCTCACCCATGCGCCGCGATAGCGGTTAGAACGGCCCTACACCGTAGGGCCGTTCTGTATCACGTGAGATCGTCACCCAATGAAATCCCACACGGTTCCGCGCTTTCTGCTGGATCAGTTCGCCTACGACGACCCGGTTACGCAGTCCCGTCGGCTCTGGCAGTATTCAAGAGAACGGGCGCCATGGTGGAAAGCCTCCCCTTCAACCGCAACGCGGTTTGATCACCACTTCCAAGACCCAACTGCCCCTGGTCGAGAGGAACGCCTTGAGACGCGCCTCAATCAAGAAATCGAGAATCCCGTCCACCGATTTCTAGCGGAATTACGATTCGGCGATCTATTTCCTTGGCAGCCTCATTACGTCGCTCAGCTAACGCGCTACATCACACTTTTGTTCAACCGCTCACGGAACAGAAGGGACGCGACACGCGAGAATACTCAAATTCAGGTCGAGTCACTGCAGTCGCTTCTGGCCAATGATGACCAAATCTCGCAGATCGCCGCGCGCTGGACAATCGAGCAGATCGGCATCGGTATTTCACCCGAAGCAGCAATTGTGGCTGTCGACGAGGTGCGCGAGCGCTTGAACGAGACAATCGAGCGCATTCAGACCGAGGAGCACATTCAAACAACATACGTCGATGCCATGGAGCGTGCGTTGGCCAGTTTCGATCAGACAATTGCCGGCGGACGCTGGGGGATTCTCACCACGACGCCCGACAACCCGTTCATAATCGGGGACGCGCCGGTTGTGACATGGATCAGAGGAGGCAACTTCTTACACTACGGCTTCGGGTTCCAGCGTCCGAATGTCGAGGTCCTTTTGCCTGTCTGTCCGACCGCATGCCTTCATGTACTTCCTCTCGTCCCAAGAAATCAACATCCGCTTACTCCAACCGTCTCGGAGGTGAATGAGGCACAAGCGACCTTTGCGTCCGAATGTTGCTACTCGCACACGAACAGTCCGGGACTTAATGACCTGATCCAGCAACGCATCGGGAGAAGGCGCATTGGTGTGCACCTTTTCTCTGTGCGGCACCGCGACTATTCCAACACGATGTTCGACTTGCTAATGAGCGGCGGCTCACGGTTCCGGGATCCTCGGAGGTGACCTGAGAAACCACAGCAGATTCTTCGGCTGAACGGCCGGTCTGCTGGCAGCAACGGCCTTATGCCGATCTATCATTGAAACGAATCTCTGAGTTGTGCACTTATAGTGCCACGCGACGTGATAATCCATGCGAATTTACATCGATGAAACCGGACCCTTGCTCCCGCCTAATCCCCCAAGGTCGCTGTTTTCCCTTGTTCTCGCGCTCATCATCCCAAATGCGATCGAGCAGGACTTGCTATATGAATTCTTACGTCTAAGGGACACCTGGCCGAACCAGAACGTCGAGATTAAGGGCAGCACTCTGGATGAGTCGCAGTCTGCGCAGTTGATCAATCTCCTCTTGAGATACGACGTACTTGTCGAATTCATCGCGCTAAATACCAATACACACCCTGACCCTGTAGTTCAGGATTTCAAGAACAGACAAGCTGATGCAGTGACCGCAAATATTACCCGTGAGCACAAGCCCGGCCCCATTCCGCATTACTACCAGCTTGGTGAATCCGTTCGGGCCATGCCGAACCAGTTGTTTTTGCAGGCCATGGCCACATGGGAACTGGTCATCAGAACGGTTCGCGAAGCAACTCTCTACTACGCCCAGTGGCAGCCCATAGAATTGGGCGACATCAGTTGGGTAATAGATCGCAAAAATCGAACCATAACCGAGATGGAAGAGACGTGGAGCACGTTAATTCTTCCCCTCAGCGAGACTGCTTTTGTCAAGAAACCCCTGCTTTGTATTCAGGGGGAAGATTATGTCACATTTCGATTCGAGGTATGGCCCCACGGACAGTATGGCGGACCCGGAGATGCTACGGCACAGGGAGTGGCTAAGTTTGGTTTCCGAGAAGCCGCTAGATTCTGTAGCCATTGATGCGACGCTGCTTCTGACTCAGCAGAGAACGTTCGAGGACTCGCGCAACTCTCTGGGGCTCCAACTGTGTGACATGCTCGCAGCAATCCTCCGTCGCGCACTCAATGATCGGCTGCAGCTTCCCGGCTGGAGAGATTTTGGCGGATTGCTCATTCGGCACCGAAATCCGGGAGAAGGATTCGTCCAACTCGGACTTCTACCCAGTGGTGATAACCGGATGCCCAGTCATGCCGCGAAAGTGTGCCTAGTACTCAACAAGAAAGCGAAGGCAATGATCGCGGAGCATAATCAGCGGTAATCCACTCATACTCGCGCCCAGAGAACAGTTCACCAATTCGGGAATTCGCATTCGAGATTGTCAACAGGCAGTAAATCGCCGAGTCGTAAACTGACCCCGCCGCTGGGCTGCCCTCCCGCTCGGTGAGCGCTAAGGGCTGTTATATCCATTAATGATTCTGCGCGTCAGAGGAAAATGTATTGTTAGAGTAACCCAGCAAGAACACCGACACCGTGGACATTATCCTCAACTACCACAAGGCCTTTTGACCGCGCCATAGAACTCGACACGACTGTAGAGAGGTGGTGCATACAGCCTCCTATCCGGAGGAGTCGTGAACGATCTCTCACATACAACAGCACGCCTGCACTATTGACTCGTAGAGTTCAGCGAAGCTTGAGATAGTCTTCAACGCGATTCTTGATCTCAGCACGGAGGTGTTCATTTTCCTTGAGAGTCTTGATTTGGGTCGTATTCCAGACTCCTGTCTCGCGGTATTCCATCCACAGAGCTGCGCTTGCCGACGCTCTTGGTAGCCTTCCGTCGTAATCAAATTGGCGGAGGCATTGGAGGAATGTCTTTTCGGCGCGGATCGACAATCATGATCTTCAGTTTAGGATTGAAGAGCATCGCGTTTGAAAGGCGGAAGTTTATGTGTTCATCCCTAAACCCATAGCCAATGATGGTGAGTTCGTCGAGTGTGTTCAGGACCCCGTCTAGGATCTGTAATTTCTCTTCACCTTCTTTGACCTTAGATGTAGTGCTGTATTTGCGGCCGCCAGTCAGCATCGATTTCGAAATGATGTCAAATTGGCCGTTAACGTCACTGATCGCGCGGTCTCGCCCATCCAGAATCGGCTCGCCGTTTTCGAAGTAGGCCATGCGTCGATAGAGAAAGAAGTTCTCCGCTAATTCCAGAGACGAAGACTTGTCGAGTTTCAAATTGCACAGGAGAGAGCCGTCCCGATACGTGAACTCACTCAGGCCGCCGTGCAACTTGATCAGATTGAAGCCACGCGTTCCCTTCAGGAAGCCAGGATGGTGTACGTCCCATCCCTTGCGCTCTGTATAGGTGAACTGGATTTGATTGCTGAGTTCTAGATTGGACACCGGGAATTCCAGCGTATGGTCGTCGCCGTATGTGATCGGTATACCCCAGTCCAGGGCCAAGAATTCGAAATTCAGGTCGTGATTGAGTGATAAGACCCACGTCTCTTCGTCGGAAAGAAAAGTCTTCAAGGCTGAGAAGCAGCCCCTATTTTTCCCATACATGGCAGTAAAAGAGACTTCTTGATAGATGTCGAGGATGGTATGGATGACACGATAGAAGTAGTCGAAGAGATAGTGATACGAATCGCGCCCTGGCTGCGTCGGACTTCCCAAGCCGGCTTTCCTCTCGATTTCGGCGAGGAAGGCTTCGTAGTTCCTTCCTCTGCTCTTCTTGTACGCGAGCAGCGAATCCCATCCAGCCGTAATTGATTTCGGATCGATAGGACGATCTTTACTGTACGGCTGTTGCGCAGACATGATTTTTGCCATCTGTTCCGCCTTGTCCTCGGAGAACAGATTCAGAAAGACCTCTGTGAGTTCAGCCGTTATCGGCATCCCAAGGTCATAGGAGAAGCCTGCGCCTAGAAGCAAGCCGTTCTTCATATTGAATCCTCTATTCTATGATCGCAGGCTAGCCGCCTCAATTGATGCAACATCGCCAATTCACTCGTTGAAGGCAAATTAGTAATTTAGAGTCGCCATGGCGACTGGGATGCTGGACCCGACTCACGGTTGAAGTCTCCCGACGCAAACGGCGTTTATCGATACTAATGTGCTCAAATGGACGCCAAGTTGCTTACTGGCAATGGGTTGACGCACCGTGAAGTCCCATCATTCGTTCTCGCTGATTTGAAGAATACTGCCGCTTCAGCGAGTGCCCCTTGGCGTCATTCGGCGTGCAAAGGCAGGAGCAGCGGGTGTCAGTCTAAAGGCGTAGGCTCCAGGCCGATGTCGATCATTGACCGCATTCCGGAATCGCTGTTTGCAGCCCAAGTACCGCTCCGTCGTCTGCACAGAAACGTGCCCCAGCAGGAACTGAATCTGCTCCAGCTCACCACCAGCCTGATGGCAAAGACGGGCGCAAGTCCGTCGGAGGTCATGCGGCGCCAGAGACGGAATCTCACATGCCTTTGCTTTCTCTTTCACTACGCCCCAAATGACCTTGGGGCTGAATCCGGTACCCCAAATCCTGCCAGCCTTGTTGATCGAACGAAGGAGCGTGCCGGTTTTAATCCCGGCGGCCGTCATCCAGACGTCAATTCCAGCTTTCACCCAATCCGGGACCGGGATGGTTCGTATGTGGCCGCCCTTGCCGACAAGATCGGCAATGACCCAGTGCTCCTCCCTCTGCTGTATGTCTTCAACGCGCAGTGCAGTCAATTCCGCCCGGCGCAGTCCGCAACCCAGCAGAATCGCCAATGTGGCATAGTCTCGCTTGCCTCGAAGACTTGTACCGTCTGCCGTCAACAATAAGCGCTTGCCTTGTTCGGCAGTGAGCCAATTGCCAACAGGAACGCCCAATCGTTTGGCACCCTTTACCCGGCGAATGCCAGCAGCCAGGTCTGCACTGAGCAAGCCGCAATCAGCAGCCTCGTAGGCCAGTCTCCGGACGGCAGCCAGACGCAGATTTATCGTGGTTGAAGCGTAGTGCCGCTGTTCAAGGGATATACGGTACCGGGTAACCACAGTCTTGTTGAAAGCAAGCCTGGGCTCCGAACAATACCACTCGATGAATTCTCTGATTGCGTGATCGTAGGTTCGTTGTGAGCTTCGAGACGTCAGGCTGTTCAATACGGCTGACTTCGATTGCTCAAGGTCCGGGAGCTTCAGAACATGCTTCGGTGTCCGTTTGCGCTTTCCTTGCTCTTTGCCATCGGTACGGCCTCCATTCGCCGTGGCAAACAGCATGATTCAGATCACCGACATGGTCTATCGCACCGTGCGGCGTTTTTCAGAATCTATCCATTGCTGAGGCGCATCCAACTGAGGCGATGAGAAGCGCATTACGTTCTTCTTTGCCGCCCGCGGAGAGATTTGGATTTCGTTCATTTTTGTTGGTTGGGCAGCACTTTTGTCTGTTCAGACGTCAAAGCACGCATGAAGTTCTTTATCCGTTTCGTCAAAGCACACGTTGTGACTGGCATTCTCGGGCCTCGGAGATCCATCGTCAGACGCTTTCCTCATTATGTCTTGTGCTCGGTCCAAATTGTCTGGATCCTGATGGCTCCCAGCAATCTGGCCGCTCAGAAGGGTGTGCCGGCTGCGCCAGCTCCGCAGACTCAGCCCGAGGACAGGCGGAGTCGCAAACCAAGCGCATTCTCGGAATCATCCCGAATTTTCGGGCGGTAAGCACCGATGTGAAGTTGCCGGCTCAGTCGGTCAAGGAGAAGTTCATCACTGCCACGGAGGATTCCTTTGACTATTCTTCCATTTTCATCCCCGCAATGCTCGCCGGTTACTCGATGGGGACAAATGCAACTCCCGAGTTTCACCAAGGCGCAGCGGGATATGGTCGCTATTTCTGGCATGCCGCCGTCGATCAAACGAGTGAGAACTATATGGTGGAATTCATCGTGCCCGCCATCACGCGTGAAGACACGCGGTTTTATACATTGGGCAGGGGCGGATTCCTAAAGCGAACCGGATACGCCCTGAGCCGCGTCGCCGTCACCCGATCCGATTCCGGAAATGAGGTCTTCAACGTGGGTGAAGTCCTCGGCTCAGGCGCTTCTGCGGGCCTGTCGAGTCTCTACTATCCTTCCCGTGAACGCAGCTTTGCCAATACAGGCACGGAGTGGGGCCTCGACGTTGGAATCGATGCTGCGGCCTTTGTCTTCAAGGAGTTTTGGCCCGACGTCAACCACCGCCTTTTCAAACGCAACAACCATGTCAATCGTTCGCCACCCTAGATCTGGTACAGTTCGAAGTGAGTTGTAACTCCGGGGAAACTGAACGCGCGTAATTGCTTTGAGTTGTTGTAGGACAATGTCAGATCTGATCTTTTATAAGATCACGTCGCATCTGATTGCAGGCTCTGCCAGATTTGGGGCACAATCAGCCATGTAGAATTGGGTTGGAATGGAGTTAGTCCTCAATCTTATTTGGGTGTTGCTGGCATTCGTCATTGTGCGGATGTGGATGAGCCATGCCCGGCGGGGGGGCGCAAGCCCGAGGACGCAGCTCGCCGTGCTGGCGATACTCATCGCCCTCCTCTTCCCCGTCATCTCGGTAACGGACGATCTACTAGCCGCGCAGAACCCGGCTGAACTCGAATGCTGCGCGCGCCGCAGTCACGCGGTTTCCTGCCCTCACTCCATCTTTCCTGCCGTCGCCGCGCTGCCACCGCCGGCTTTCGCCGCGCCATCGTTTGGCTTCCGGCGATTTGTTGCGCCTTCGAGTTCCCCCGTCCCAACAGTGGACAACCCTGCCCTGGCTCCCATCCAGAACCGCCCTCCGCCCGCTGCCTGATCTCTCGCCTCCAGCTCATTCCACAATCTGAGTCTTTTTCCTTCCTGTGATCGCCGTGCAACCCACGGCGCAAAGGTTGCGTATGAAGCGAGTTTTTCCTTCCCTGTCTGTTACGGCAGTGGCGGCGCTATTTGTTCTGCTCCCAGTCCAGATTGCAGCGCAGCAGAGCCTTACCTGGGACCAGGTAAAGGCAAGATTTGAAGCCGCCAACCCCGCCCTCAAGGCCGACGCGCTAGGTGTGGACGAGATGAAGGCCGCCGAGACCACTGCTTTTCTGCGGCCCAACCCCGGCATTGGTTTGTCGAGTGATGGAACGCAGATCGCGCCTCATACAACTCCCGGTTTAGGCTCTCACTGGGTGCCTTTGACCGGCACTCAGCTCGTACCCAGCATCAGCTATCTGCACGAGCGCGACCACAAGCGCGAGCTTCGACTTGAGAGCGCCAAAGAAGGCACGCAGATCGCCGCGTCGCAGCACGAGGACCTGAAGCGCAATCTGGACTTCGATCTTCGTTCGCAGTTTGTGCAGACCCTGCAGGCAAAGGCTGTCCTCGAACTGGCCAAGGCCGACCTCGACTACTACGACCACATCATCGAGATCAGCCGCGATCGACTTCAAGGCCGGCGACATTGCCCAGATCGACCTCGACCGCATCGAGCTGCTGCGCGTGCAATATGAGTCGAGATTCAGACGGCCATCGTCAACCTGCGCACCGCCAAGATCCAACTCCTGCAACTGCTCAACGACCGCACCCCGGTCGAGCAATTCGACGTGACCGGCCCATTCGACTTTTCCGACGCGCTCAAGCCGCTCGACGATTTCCGCCAGATCGCCCTCGATGCGCGGCCCGATCTGCGCGCCGCGCTTGAGGCCATCCAGCAGTCCCAGACCAACCACAAGCTGGCCGTCGCCAACGGCTCAACCGATCCGACCTTCAGCGCCTGGTACACCTAGAATCGCGTCGAACAACAATCCCAATGGCACGCAGACGCTCGGCGCCAGCGTGAACATTCCGCTGCGCATCTTCGACCGCAACCAGGGCGAAAAGCAGCGCACTCTGATCGACATCGACCGCAACAAGCAACTGACCGAAGCCACGCGCGCCCAGGTCTTCAGCGACGTGGATTCGGCCTACGCGCAGGTCGAAAGCAACATCGCCCTGCTCAAACCCTACAAAGCGCAATACAAGGATCAGGCCATGCGCGTGCGCGACACCGTCACCTATTCCTACGAGCACGGCGGCGCTTCGCTGATGGACTTCCTGAACGCGCAGAGCGACTACCGGACCGTGCAACTGGCCTATCTGCAACTGATCGGCTCCTATCTGACCGCCGCCGGACAACTGAATCTTGCCGTAGGACGCGAGGTGATTCAATGAACCTATCTTTTCGCATGAATCATTCCCATCGAGTTACGCGGGCACTCGCTCTGGCCGCAGTTTCCGGTCTAGCTCTCTCCGGCTGCAAAGCAAAGACGAGGGCAATGGCGCGCCGCCTCCGGCCCAGGTCATCCAAGTAGCCGATATGAATCTGCTCACCATCGACCCCAACGATGCGGCCAAATTCCCATTGACTTCTGCCACTCAAATCGAGTCCGCTGCCGAATTAACGCCACCGGCTCCGTCTTCCCCGACATCTCGCGCGAAGTGCCCGTCATCTCGCTCGCCAATGGCCGCGTGGTCGATATCAAGGCCCGCCTCGATGACAACGTGAAGAAAGGCCAATTGCTGTTGAAGGTGCAAAGCCCCGACATCACCAACGCCTTCAATGCCTATCTCAAAGCAGTCAACGACGAGCAGCTTGCCAACAAGGCGTTCCTGCGCGCCGAGGATCTCTTCAAGCATGGCGCCATTTCGCAGGCCATTCGAGCAGGCCGAGGACACCGACAAGAATGCGCAAGGCCGACCTCGCCGCCGCCGAAGAGCAACTGCAAACGTCTGGGCGTGGACAAGGACCACCCCAGCAGCGTGGTCGAATGTCTATGCGCCCATCTCCGGCGTCATCATCGGCCAGAACGTCACCAACGCCGCTGCGGCGGGCGTCAGCCTCTCCGGCTCCGCCACGGCCTTCACCATCGCCGATCTCTCCAGGGTCTGGATCCTCTGCGATGTCTACGAGAACGACATTCCCAAGCTTCAACTCGGCCAGGAAGCGAAGATCAAGTTCAATGCCTACCCCGATCGCCCGCTCACGGGCCGCATCAGCGACATCGGCCCCGTCCTCGATCCCACACTGCGCACCGCCAAGGTGCGCATCGAGGTTACCAATCCCGGCTTCCTCAAGCTGGGCATGTTTGCCACCGCCACCTTCACCAGCAAGAGCAAAGAGACTCATGCAGTGGTTCCCGCCGAGGCCGTTCTTCATCTGCATGATCGCGACTGGGTCTTTGTTCCCGCCGGCGGCAATCAATTCAAGCGCACCGAAGTTCACGCCGGCAAGATGCTCGACGGCAAGCCGCCAGGAGATTCTCTCCGGCATCCAGCCCGGACAGCAGGTTGTCTGCAACGCACTGCTGCTTGAAACAGCGGGGAACCAGTAGATGATTCGCGCACTCGTCGATTTCGCGCTGAAGAACCGCTGGCTGGTCCTCGGCGGCGCTTGTTGTCCTCACCGCCTGGGGCATTATCGCGTTCCGCAATCTGCCCATCGAGGCCTATCCCGACGTCGCCAACAACTACGTCCAGATCATCACCCAGTGGCCGGGCCGCAGCGCGGAAGAGATCGAGCGCCAGGTCACCGTGCCGGTCGAAATCCAGATGGCCGGCATTCCTCACCTCACGCATCTGCGCTCCACCACGCTGGCCGGCCTCTCCAGCCTCATGCTCATCTTCGATGACGACTCGACCAGCGACATCAATCGCGAACACGTTCTCGAACGGCTCAGCCAGGTCAATCTGCCCGCCAATCTCGTTCCGCAGATGGGCACCGACTGGAGCCCCGTCGGCCAGATCTACTGGTACACGCTCGAAAGCACCAACCCCGCCTATGACGTGATGGAGAAGAAGTCGCTGGAAGACTGGACGCTGGAGAAGATCCTTCAAGAGCGTCCAAGGCGTCGTCGATGTCTCCAGCTTCGGCGGACCGACCAAGGAATACCAGATCCAGCTCGATCCCGAGAAGCTCGTCGCCTACGGCCTGTGCATCGGCCAGGTCGAGCAGCAGATCGCCAACAACAACACCAACGGCGGCGGCAGCTTCATCGAGCAGGGCGCGCAGCAGATCAACGTGCAGTCCGCTGGCCTCTTCACCAGCGTGCAGGACATCGAGAACACCGTCGTCAAGACCGCGAACGGCGCAGCCATCAAGGTCAAGGACATCGCCACCGTCGCGCAGGGGCCGAAGATCCGCCTCGGCCAGATCGGCCGCGCCATTCACCGCGAAGACGGCACGATCGTCGACAATCCCGACACCGTAGAAGGCATCGTCCTGCTGCAAAAGGGCGACGACTCCGATCCAGTCCTCGCACGGCATCCACGACAAAGTCAAGAAACTGAACGAGCACGTCCTGCCCAAGGGCGTCAAGATCGTTCCCTTCCTCGACCGCTCCAATCTCGTCTCCTACACCGTCGAGACCGTCGAGCACAACCTGACCGAGGGCATGATCCTCGTCGCGATCATTCTCTTTCTCTTTCTCGGCAATGTGCGCGGCGCCATCATCGTCGCGCTCACCATTCCCTTCGCGCTTCTGTTCGCCGCCATCTGCCTCGACCTCAGCCACATCCCCGCCAACCTGCTCTCCCTGGGCGCGCTCGATTTCGGCATGGTCGTCGACGGCTCCGTGGTCATGATCGAAAACATCGTGCGCCATCTCAACATCAAAGACGATACTCGTCACCCATGCAGAAAATCCGCGACGCGGCCCACGAGGTGCAGCGCCCGGTCTTCTTCGCGCGCGGCATCATCATCACCTCGTACCTGCCCATCTTCACCCTGCAGGCCGTCGAAGGCCGCCTCTTCAAGCCCATGGCCTGGACGGTCACCTTCGCCCTGATCGGCGCGCTGGTCTTCGCCATCCTCGTCGCTCCGGTGCTCGCCAGCCTCTTCTTCCGCAAAGGTGCCAAGGAATGGGAAAACCCGCTTCTGCTCTGGCTCACCGGCCACTACCGCACGGCTGTCCGCTCCGCCATTCTCCATCGCAAACGGACTGTTGGCATCGCAACTGCCCTCTTTGCCATCGCCATCTATCTCACCGTCGGCGGCCCCATCGGCTCGGAGTTCCTTCCCCACCTCGATGAAGGCTCCATCTGGGTGCGCGGCACGCTGCCTCCCAGCGAAGGCCCCACCGCCAGCATCGACTTCACCAACAAGGCGCGCCTGGTGATGGCCTCGTTTCCTGAAGTCACGCAGGTCGTCAGCCAGACCGGCCGCCCCGACGACGGCACTGACACTGCCGGCTTCTTCAACACCGAATACTTCGTCGATCTCAAGCCGAAGAATAAGTGGCGGCCCGTCTTCCATCAAGACAAGGAAGCGCTGATCGCCGCCATCGACGAGGAGCTATCGAAGTTTCCCGGCGTCATCTGGAACTATTCCCAGCCCATCTCCGACAACATGGAAGAAGCCGTCTCCGGCGTCAAAGGCGAACTGGCCGTCAAGCTCTACGGCGACGACCTGCGCACGCTCGAACATAAGGCCGAGAAGATTCAGGCGCAGATGGCCACGGTTCCGGGCGTCGGCGACCTCGGCATCTTCCGCATCGTCGGCCAGCCCAATCTCAATCTCCAGGTCGATCGCGCCGCTGCAGCTCGCTGGGGCATCAACGTCGCCGATATTCAGGACGCCATACAGACCGCGGTCGGCGCCAACGCCGTCACCCAGGTGCAGCAGGGCGAGGCGCGCTTCGACGTGACTCTCCGCTATCAGAAGCAATACCGCGATACCCGCGAGGCCATCGAGAACGTCCGCCTTCTCGCGCCATCCGGCGAGCGCGTCTCGCTCGCGCAACTGACCAAAGTCTCCACCGACGACGGCGCCGAGCAGATCAATCGCGAGGGCGGCCAGCGCTACATCGCCATCAAATATTCCGTGCGCGGCCGCGACCTGGGTTCCACTGTGGAAGAGGCCATCGCCAAGGTCAATCGCAACGTGAGCCTCCCCGCCGGCTACCACCTGGAATGGGCCGGCGAATACGAAAGCCAGAAGCGCGCCGACAAGCGCATGGCCATCGTCGTGCCCATCACCGTGCTGGCCATCTTCCTGATCCTCTACACCATGTTCCGCTCCTACAAATGGGCCCTGCTGATCTTGGTCAGTGTCATCGATGGCTTCCATCGGCGGTCCGCTCGCGCTGTTCCTCACTCACACCAACTTCTCAGTTTCTTCGGCGGTCGGTTTCCTGGCGCTCTTCGGCGTCTCGGTCGAAACCGGCGTCATCATGATCGAGTTCATCAACCAACTGCGCGCCCGCAGCAAGGGCAAGGAAGTCTCCTACGAAGAACACATCATTGAAGCCGCCGTCGAAGGCGCGGTCCTTCGCCTGCGCCCCATCATGATGACCATGCTTGTGGCCACGCTGGGCCTGCTGCCCGCCGCATTTTCCCATGCCATCGGCTCCGATTCGCAGCGCCCATTCGCCATCGTCATCGTCGGCGGCCTGCTGGCCAACCTGATCATCGGCATCTTCCTGTTGCCCACCCTCTACGTATGGGTCGCAAGCAGCAACGACATTCTGCCTGTTGCCGAATCTGCTGAGGATTACTAATCGACGTATCTGGAGGCCAGTAGTTTCTCAACGGAGGCTTGGATCATGAAATCAAATAGCGCTGTTCCAAGAAAAGCATCAGGGCTGGAAGCACAACCATCGGTGACGAAAACGGCCATCATTCAAATCGAGGGAGAGAGGTAGCGTATGAGCATCATTATGAAGTTGGCGACGTTCTCCACAGTCTGTGGTGCAATGATCCTGGCGACTGTCCATGATCTTTATGCGAGTGAAAATAAGATAGCTTCAGGGCGCAGCCATGGTCTGTCAATTTCAATCGTGAACGAGTCAGGCAAGTTTGTGGCTGGAAGCAACGACTTCTGTGTAGAGTTTACAAAGACAATAACTGCAGAGCCTGTTTCAGTAAGGGGCGTGGTTGTGGAATTTGCACAACAAGTTGGGAGAATTCAAGAAAGACCGATTCGTGCGCACATCACCGACGGTAATACCGCGCAATTCTGCGGGCAGATCGACTTGGGCAAACAGTATTACCTGTCTGCATTCTATTACCTATTCATCCATTACACAGATACATCCGGCAAAAAGAGGAAGTGCCGTCTTTCATTTCTGGTCAGAACATGAAATGCCCCTATTGCCGTGAGTGCAACATCCACACATCTGATGACCGAGGAACCGGTTAGTCCTGAAAAGTCG
>CAWJLK010000015.1:0-191011 GCA_963843625.1 uncultured Acidobacteriaceae bacterium | reverse complement strand
GGCTGCGCTCGCCAGGACCTTCAGGAGCCTGGTGGAGGCCGAGGCGAGCGCGAAGAATCAGGGGGACAGGCTCGCAGGCCTGGAAGCAGCTAGGAAGGAGTTCTACGAGGGTGCGATTGCAAGGAGGATTGTCGAGTTCGGCGAGAAGAGCAGGTTCCAAGATGCCTCGGGGGAGAGCCATTCAGGCCTCCTCTCCTACGGAGACCTCGCCTCTTATCTCGGTGCGAGAGTCGAGGAGCCCGTCTCGACCCATTACAAAGAGTTCGAGGTCTTCAAGTGCGGACCGTGGACGCAGGGACCCGTCTTCCTTCAGCAGCTGAACATCCTCGAAGCTTCCGACCTTCGCTCTCTCGGGCACAATTCGGCGGATTACATCCACCTCGTCGTCGAGGCCTCCAAACTTGCGTTCAAGGACAGAGAGCTACACTACGGAGACCCTGATTTCGATGACGTGCCCATGAAGACCTGCTCTCGAAGGAGTATGCCGCAGACATGAGAGGGAAGATTGACATGACGATGGCGTCTATGGATCCCTGCCCCGACGCCGCTGTCACGCCGCTTCGTGACGGTCGGGCGACCAAGACAGGAGACACTACCCACCTGGATGCAATCGACAGGTGGGGCAACATGGTCGCTGCGACCCAGAGTGGCGCCTGGATAAGAGACTCCGCACTCATAGAAGGGCTTGGATTCGCGAACGAGCACCAGGGCCCAGATGTTCTATCTGGACCCAGCCAGGAACAAACCTGCTCGCCCCCGGCAAGCGACCGAGGACGACCCTGACGCCCTCGCTGGCTTACAAGAAAGGGAAACCCTACATGGTGTTCGGACGCCGGGCGGCGATTCCCAGGACCAATGGTCTCTTCAGTTCTTCCTGAACTTTGTCGACTTTGGGATGAACCTGCAGGAGGCGATAGACGCCCCGTCTTTTCATTCCCTCCACTTTCCAAGCTCGTTCTATCCAAGAAGGGCGGAGATAGGCAAGCTGGTCGTCGAAGGTCGCATCTCGCCGGCGACGAGGGAGGTCCTGAGCAGGAGGGGCCACGTCGTCGATGTCTGCGGCGAATGGGAGAATGGGAGGGTCCTGGCGATCTCGAGGGAAGATTCAGGCGTCCTCAAGGGCGCAGCGTCACCGAAAGGAGCGTTCGGAGACACGGGGTATGCGATCGGCTGTAGGTAGGAAGGTAGTTCTGCCGTCGTCGTCTCCCCTAGAGACCAGGCTCTCTCTGGTCGAATCGATGCGGGCGGGACTTCCTCGCGATCGTCTCCGAATCCATAAATAACGCCGGGCACAGTCGACGGGGGGAACCCTGGGATCCGGAAACGATGAAGGGGGAATCCGATAGGTGCCGTCGACGACGTTCTCCGACGCAGGTTTCGCAACGCTCGTCCCGATCCGCAACATGGAGCGCGCGATCAAGTTTAATACCGAGACGCTGGGCGGGAAGGTGACGGCGAGGGGACAGGGGGAGATGAAGGAGTATTGGGCATCAGTGAGGGTTGGAAAGGAGGAATTCTGGTTGACGGCTCCTGAAAATGTGGGAGAAGAGAGCCCTGGCCTATTCGACATTCCTGGTGAAAGACATCAAATCGGCGGTGAACGAACTGAAGGAGAGGGGTGTCAAGTTCGTGTGGGCCGAGAAGATGAAGCAAGGAGACCAGAATCGAGGGGTCGATAGCCTTCGACACGTTTGGCGCCTCCGCCTTCTTCAAAGACTCCGAAGGAAACCTGTTCATGGTCTGGCAGAATAATCCCCCCATGTGAACGGAGAAGTATGGGGGGCACGTCTCCTCGTAGTTCGGGCTGTGCCCCAGCCCGGTTTGAGCTGGAGCCTGCGGGCGTAGGCCCACACCCACGCTTAAGCGGTGGGTAAAAAGTGGCTAGTGAAATGGGCGCTTGAGAGGAAGCCAGCATGGCATATTTCGCGGGAGCGGCAGCACGAGAAGCCCGCACCGATCGACATGAGTAGGTCCACGAAGCAAACGCCGTCGCTGACAACATGTGTTCTTTGGCCCTGCGTGACGGTTATCGCAGTCATCGGGAAGATTGTCGTCTTGCTCTCTCGTCTCCCCCGCCGGGCGGGTGGAGAGCCGGCGAGAGTTGATTCCTCTTCCCCGAGCGGGGGAGGATGGACGGGTCTCACCGCTGCGCTCTCCCTGGTCCACGAGTACTCTGAGGTACGTCGGCGTGATTCTCTGTCCAATCCTCTTTGGGAGATTTACTCGAATCTAGCATTTACCCGTATCGATGATGACCCGATTCATGGGACCAGGACCGCCCGTCCCGTGACCTCGCCCCTCTTGAGCTTGCCTAGGACCGCGCTGGTGTCCTCCGATAGCGGGAAGCTCTTTGACTTTACCTTGACCTTCCCCATCGCCGCTATCTTGAGGGTCTCCAGCATGTCGCTGCGTGTACCTATCACGCTGGTCATCACCGTTATCTTTTGGGAAGATGATGGAGACGTTCCCCAAGACCGCCATCATGACGGTACCTCCCTTCTTGATTGACCTGAAAGACTGGTCGATTGCGGGCTGAGCGGGAGCGGCGACCATGATCACGTTGGGTCTGCCATGCTGGACCAGGTGCTCATCCAAATCCGCCGGCGAGATGGCGACGTCAGCTCCTAGCTCTGCGGCCAGATCCAGGGCCCCCCGAGACCTGTCGACCGCGATGACCTCGGCACCCGCCAGCTTCGCGTACTTGCAACGACATGTGACCGACACCGCCGACCCCCATTATGGCCACCTTGTTCCCCATCCGGACGTCGGCCCTCTTCACCGCCCGATAGGCCGTGACTCCTGGACGAAGAGCGGCGCCGCCTCTTTCGTCGCCTAGATTCTCAGGGACGCGTATATGAAGTCTGAGGGGGCCGCTATGAGCTCGGCGTACCCCCGTCCACGCTCTCGCCCGTCCCCTTGGAACGTTCAGGCAGACGTGCTCCCGACCCGTGAGGCAGAACTGCCGCACGTCCCGCATGCCTCATAGAGCACCTGCACGCCGACCCTATCGTCTACGTGCCATCTCTTGACGTCTTCCCCGACGTCTGCGACGACGCCGGTGATTTCGTGCCCGGGATTATGGGCAGCCTCGACGGGACCCCGAAGACCCTGAACTCCCCCATCATGCTGGAGGTTCGAGTGACAGACCCCGCACGCTTTGATTCTGATCAAGACGTCGTTGGGCCTGAGCTTCGGATTGTCGACCGAGGAGGAGTACTCGCAGGGGGCCCTCCTTGATCGGAGCTATCCTTTGTAATACCTGCGCCCTCAACTGGTCCTGCGAGAACTTCGTCGAGGGCATAAAAGTATGCTGGGACACTCCGACCGGATGATGATAGTGGTGGGGGTGGTCCAGGCAGGTTGGAGCACCTGATGGTTTTGATAACCCCTTCTTTACATCGAGCAGAAGTTCTTCTTCTTCTCCTCCTCTACTCCGACGACGACGTCGTCGTCATCGTCATCGTCATCGTCGAACAAGAGACCCATGGTGCTTGCGAGAGACGAATCCGCCCATCCGCGGTGACCATGGGTTTGCGTATGATTGATGTGTTTTGGGTCAAGTCAGCTCGCCCTTCATCATACGCCACGCCTGACGGGCCTCATCCACAGAGCCCTCATCCTCGATGGTAGAGATGTTGCCCGGGTCCTTGTCGAGGGTCACCGCCTTCAGCACGCGTCTCATTATCTTCCCGCTCCTGGTCTTCGGGAGGGTGGAGACGAAGTTCACCTCCCCGATGACCGCTCTCGGCCTGAGATGCTGCCGCACCGTCTCCGAGATTTCCCCCTTGAGCTCCTCCGACGGCTGATAGCCCGACCGCAAGACCACGAACGCCGAGATTACCTCCCCGCGAAGCTCATCCGGTCGCCCGGTCGCCCCCGCCTCGGCCACCGCAGGGTGATGTAGGATGGCCGATTCTACTTCGATGGTGCCGATCTGGTGGGCTGCGCCATCTTGATGATCTCATCGGCCCTGCCGCTGAACCAGAGATAGCCGTCCTGGTCGACATAACCCGCATCGCCGGTGAAGTAGACACCGGGGATTTCTTCGTAGTAATCTCGCTTGTACCTACCAGGGTCTCCCCAGAGGGAAGGCGTGAGACCAGGAACGGATGCTTGATCACCACGATGCCCTTCTCCCCACCTCGCAGAGCCCGCCATCGGCCATCCGCCGCACCTCGATCGATACGCCCGGTAGCGGTACCCGGTGGGCTGAACCAGGTTTGATCGGCGCAGCCCTATCCCGTATGGATTGCCGACGATCGGACCACCCGTCTCCGTCTGCCACATGTGATCTATCACAGGGGACCCTGTCTTCGAAGACCTTCTTCTGGAACCACTCCCACGCAGGCGGGTTGAGGACCTCGCCGGCGCAAAAGACCCGTTTACCGCTTCAGGTCGTGTCGCCTGCTCGCTTGGTCCGTACCGCATGAGCACCGACCCCGTCCGCCCATGAAACCCCCCGTGACCCCTCTTTCTCGATGGTGCGTAGAACGTCTGGGGACCCGGGTAGTCGAGCGCACCTTCGTACACCACGGAGGTGCATCCGAACATGAGCGGTGAATACACTATGTAGCTGTGTCCCCCGATCCAGCCTACGTCAGAGGTGGACCACCACACGTCCTCAGGTTTGAAGCAAAGAACCAGGCTCCCGGCCAGTTCCCGGAAACAACTGAGTTTACCGCACTGGTTCACTCAGTGGCACATTGCTCTGCTTCCAGCAATGGGCCGCGATACGACTTTGGCCCGCGGGCCGTACAATAGGCTTTGAGGTAGAACTGAACCCCCGATGTCATTGAATGGATACCCATCTCGCTCCACGCGGACGCACGGTTTTCGGCCGCAAAGACCAGCGTGTTGGCGGTGCCAAGGTCGATGGCCAAGTCGCTGGAAAACATGCTGAAGAGCGACCGAAAACCGTGCGTCCGCGTGGAGCGAGATGGGTATCCATTCAATGACATCGGGGGTTCAGTTCTACCTCAAAGCCTATTGTACGGCCCGCGGGCCAAAGTCGTATCGCGGCCCCTGCTGGAAGCAGAGCAATGTGCCACTGAGTGAACCAGTGCGGTAAACTCAGTTGTTTCCGGGAACTGGCCGGGAGCCTGGTTCTTTTGTCCGGCGCCGGCCTCTAATCTCTGACCCTTGATTTCAGCCTTCGAGGTTGCCATGACCTACCCCATATATCACAATCTGATTGGCGGCCAGTGGCTGCCTGCCGCGAGCGGCAAGACCATCCTCAACCTGAACCCTGCCGACCACACGGACGTGGTGGGCGCGTTTCCCTCCTCCCACAGTGAAGATGTGGCACTGGCCGTGGAGGCCGCGAAGAAGGCCTTTGCCTCGTGGCGGCTGGTTCCCGCGCCCAAGCGGGCGGAGATTCTCGTCCGCGCAGGCCTGCTGCTCAAGGAACGCAAGGAACAATATGCCCGCGAGATGACTCGCGAGATGGGCAAGGTGCTCACCGAGACCCGCGGCGATGTGCAAGAGGCGATTGACGAAGCCTTCTATGTGGCTGGCGAGGGACGGCGGCTCTTTGGCCAGACAACACCATCGGAGTTGCAGAACAAGTTCGCCATGAGCGTTCGCATGCCGGTCGGCGTCGTTGGCCTGATCACGCCATGGAACTTCCCGATGGCCATTCCGTCGTGGAAGCTCTTTCCGGCGCTGGTCTCGGGCGACACTGCGTCATCAAGCCGGCCAGCGATACGCCGCTCTCCACATACAATCTGGTTCAGGCGCTGATCGATGCCGGACTGCCTCCCGGAGTGGTCAATATTGTTACCGGCTCCGGATCGGCTGTGGGTTCGGCGCTCGTGGAGCATCCCGGCGTTCGCGCGATCAGCTTTACCGGATCGAGCGCTGTCGGATCTTTGGTGGCACAGCGCGCCGCGGCTGCCTTCAAGCCGGTATCGCTGGAGATGGGCGGCAAGAACGCCCAGATCGTGATGGATGACGCCAATCTGGAGTTAGCGCTAGATGGCGCTCTCTGGGGAGCTTTTGGCACGACGGGCCAGCGCTGCACGGCTACCAGCCGCATCCTGCTGCAACGAGGAATTGCGAATAAGTTCACTGTCGAATTTGTCGCGAGGGCAAAAAAACTCAAGGTCGGCAACGGCCTCGATGAGTCGGTCGAGGTGGGCCCGCAGGTAAATCCGAGTCAGATTGAGACTTCAGTTAAGTATGTCGAGATAGCTCTCGGTGAAGGGGCGAAGTTACTCGCTGGCGGTCATGTTTTAACCGAGGGGAGTTATGTTCATGGCTCATTCTTCGAGCCAACGGTGCTGGGAGGAATAACTCCCGCGATGCGCATTGCCCGCGAAGAAGTCTTCGGCCCAGTGGTGAGTCTGATCGAGTTCGATAACTTCGAGGAAGCGATCGAGATAGCTAACTCCATCGACTACGGCCTCTCGACCGCGCTTTATACAAAAGACGTAAACCGCGCATTCACGGCGATACGCGATCTGGAGTCGGGAATCACTTACATCAATGCTCCGACCATTGGCGCAGAGGTCCACTTACCCTTTGGCGGCGTGAAACATACAGGTAACGGCCACCGCGAAGGCAACGGAGCTATCGACTTCTTCACCACATGGAAGGCCGTTTACGTCGATTACTCCGACAAGCTGCAACGAGCGCAAATCGATAATGCAGAGTAGGGCGCGAAACGATCTCTCGCGAAGATGGCAGGTGTGACCTTTGCACCTGCCATGCAATCCTTTCAATCAGTGCAATGAATTTCTCTGGCTAACTCAGCAAGGAGTTAGCCAGACCTGGTGTAAAAACTACCGTAACTTCCCCATAAGCGTGAGATCGATGTCGACTTGCTTAGCTACTTTGAGAATGAAGATGCTCGGGTCCTTCAGGCCCCACTTCACATACGGCACAGTAAAGTGCGTCTTGGCTGTGAGCGTTGTTCCGTCGATGTATATCTGCATCGGAACCGTCAGATCATGTGGCGTGCCGTGAAGGGTGAAGACACCACTTACTTGAAGGCTAGAGTCTCCGCTAGCTGCAATTGTTCCCTGATAACTCTTGGGAACAAAGGTAATGTCGGCAAAGTGCGCCACATCCAGAACGTCGGTGTGCATCTTCTTGTCCCGGCTCTGGTCGCCGCTCTCGCCGCTGCCGGCCGCGACGACCACTGAGCCTGAGATGGTCTGCGCCGTTCGGTCAAAGTCAATCGTGCCGCTCTCTACATGGAAGGTTCCGTCCACATGGTGCGTGTTTCCTCCCAGCGCAAAAGCAACCCTGCTGGCATCGGGATTCACTGTAAATGTCTGATGCTGGGCCAACGCAGCGGGGACGAGCGCCAGCGAAAGCGCGAGGCTGAGAGATGTTGCGATGGTCTTCATGAATTGTCTCCTGTTTGCATGTTGTTCTTACCGGTTTTGACTTAGTTGTCCCATAACTCGCGACAACCAAAGCGCGATGGATGCCGTCTCGTTGTCGGGCAGATACTCATGTCCTGGCATGTCGGTGCCGGGAATTCCGAATTTGACGATGCGTGCGAGGTTATCTCTCCGATGCGCGTCGTCATCAGAAGGTGAGAGATGGAGGTAAGGTCCCACCGTAAGATCCGGTGGAAGCCGTTTGAAGTTAGCCTGCCAGCGTGTGCGTCCGCCGGCGTCGTGGCAGGTGGCGCAGTAACGCTCGAAGCCGCGCTGGCCTTCGCCGGCATTGGCCGTTGCGATGGCGGAGGCAGATGGATGCCAGTTTTCTTCGGCGATTCGATGCTCTGGCGTGCCGCTGCCATGCAGGCTTGCGAGATAACTCACCAGATCGTCCCCGCGCCCATCGCGAAAAAGAAACGCATACGAAGGCATGATGGAGGCTCCGCTCACTTCGGGCGGGTTGATGAAATGTGCCTTGAGCCACAGAGCAGAGCGGCGGCCGCCAACCTCCGAAAGGTCGGGACCCTGGCGCCGGTTACCGATCAGCGGCGGGCGCTCGCGACGAAGTTCATCAAGGCTTTTGACCGGCCCCCACATCACGACATCCGCCGTGTTCGGACGCACGTATTGGGAATGACAGTTGATGCATCCCTCGGAGATATAAACCTGTCTGCCTCGTTCAATTTGAGTTAGCCGGGCAGATGGATTTGCATTCACAATCATATGGTCGGCAAGGAAAGCCATCACTAAGACAATGGAAGTTAGCGCCGCTTCGCGCTTGTGCTGGAGAAGAAGCTTAAGCGGCCAGGGCAGCAACATCAAGATAACTGCCCCGGCGGCCAGCACGAAGATAGGTGGAATATAACCGAGGTTTTGACCCATGCCGATTCCCATGGCGGAGCCGCACCAGCCGGCGATGGCATAGAGCCATCCGGCCTGGCGGCCACGGTCAGCAGTGGAAGCGGCCGGGCCGAGCAGCGAGGGATAGGCCACGAGAGCCACCGAATAAAGCGAGACACCGATGGGATAGAAGATCGACGCAAGTAATGCGCGATGCGGATCGAGGAGTAGCAGGCAAGCAAAACCGAGTGCAAGAAACGAAGCACAAAGAGTCAGCGAAAGGCTTCGGCGGCGGAGCAGCCAAACGCTCGCCAGCGCCGCCCCAAGATGAAGCAGCCCGTTGGCGTATAGGTGAAGCGATCCTTCCCATGTGCCCGCCTTCAACGCTGGAGTTTTCTGGATGATGAAGAAGGCGGCGGAGTCCAGCCAGACAAGGGCTGCGAAGCAAGCTAGTACGCGGAGCAACGAAAGAGCGGTGCGCGACGGAATCGTCTCATTTTCTTGAATTGACGGCGTGAGAGTTAGTGTGATGCCGATGCCTGCGAGACACAAGACGCCAGCCACTGCCGCCTGTGTTTCCGCGGAAGCAGTGAAGAGTGGAGGGAAGTTAGAGACTAAATAGCCGAGGCCGGTTCCCAGGCCGACAAGCAAAAGTGGATGACGGTTGCCGGTCCATTGGCGCAGGTGAGTCACCAATGTCACGGTGAGCAGACCGAGGCTGGCGCCGATCAGAAAAGATACTACGATGCTGGCGGCAAAGCCGAGCGGAAACAGCGAAAGAAAGGCTGCCGCACTGCAAGCCATGAGGCCAACGCGAAGACGCAAGTTAGGTGAAGGCCATAACTCCACGCGCGGAGTTAGCAGGCTTAGAGTAACTCCTCCGGCAGCCATCGCGGCCATCACGGCAGTCAAGTGCGTGCCGGCGATTCCGAGGTTCGCGAGCCGTTTGAGAAAGGCAAATTGCGCGAAGATGAGGAAGTAGACATAGGTGATCGCGACAAGGCTGGCGCCTTGCCATCCGGATCTAGGCCAGCTACCGCGCGACATTGGCCAGCCAACCCTTCCGCAGGCCGATTGCCTGGATCAAGACGCATATACCATCAAACAAGCAACACTGAGCCAGCCGGCTTCAAGCGTGTGCGCGAAGAGCTGCCCCGCGATGAAGATGGCCACGCTGGCGCGCGTGATGGCCGTGAGCAGCCAGACGACTTCAACTTTGCATTGATCTTCGCGGCGAAGAGTTACCCACGCACCATAGAGACAGGCGAGACCCACCGACAGAACAAATGCGCCGATGAACGAAAGGTACGGCAAAGCATCCACGGGCACGAGCAAGCCCATGAGCCGGAGCGTGAACTCCGGAGCGATGATGAGCAGCACGCCTGTGGTCGTGTCGGAGAAGCCGATCAGCGATTGATAGCCGATGAGGATGGGACGATTCATGCAGCCACCTCTTCTATCTGTGGTTCGGAAACGGAAACGCGTGCGGGCGCCCGAAGCAGCGCCGTAGCGTCGTTGAGCCAGTCGGCAGAAGCGGCCAGCATCGCCACTCCAACGACCAGACGAAGTGCATAAATGACGTTGCGCGCCACTCCGGGAACGATTGTAAATGTTGGGTCAAAGCCCTCGCGCCAGCCTGCAACAGTCATGAGCACCACGTAACCGAGGACTCCGATATTCCATCCATAAAAAGACCGCGCGCGATTGAAGATCCATCCATCTCCGCCAAGCAATTGGATCAGGACGAAGATCAGGAGGCTGGATGCGAATCCGGCCATGGCGAGCAACGAGTGGCCAACAAGACCGTCGGTGAACTTGAAGTGGTCGAGCACACCGGGAAGAAAGAGAACCCAGCCGGTGAGGAGCAGAGCCGACCACCAGACAAGGAAGGCGATGCGCCAGCGGCGCGTGTTTGCATGCCAGTTGAAGGCCGCGTAATAGGCGGGCGTGAGCGGAATCCAGAGAAGCAGGCTGGCGAGAGAAAGAAACTGCGCTGGGCGATGATGGCTGATGTCTGCGCGGCCGAGCGCAACGCAGAGAAGCGACTCGGCGGCAAGAATAACCCAGGCTGTCACGATCGTCCGCGAGTGCTTCGCTTTTTGCCGCGTGAGGCCGAAGGGCAGCATGAGCAAGATCGCGACAACCATCAGCGACGATTCAAGCTGGCTCGCGCCGGTGGGGCCGCCGCTGTCGGGATTGATCGGCGGATAGAGGCCGGGGCTGGAGGCAATGTAAATCGCAAATGGGACGGCGAGTAGGAGCGCGAGACCGAGCAGCTTTGCGCATGTCGTGACGAGCGTCCGGTTAGCCGCTGTTTTCCATTCATACGCGAAAGCGCCGGCGAGCAACAGCCACAAAGCAATCATGGCCAGTGGGAAGAGGATGCGCGCATAGCCGCTCCAGTCGAGGAAGAGCTTGCCGCTGGAGTGGCCGGAGAGCCAGGAGTACGCGCCGACGGCGAGCGCAGCAGACCATACCCAGAGCACTGGCCTGCACCATTGTTCAAACGGCCCGCGATCGGCGCCGTAGGCCTTGAAGAGGAAGCCGGCCAAGGGGAGGCTCGACCAGCCATAGAGTTCCAGATTGATATGCACCATGATCCAGCGGCCGTAGGTCCATTCACCCAGGAAGCGATTGAGTGAGGGAAAGAGCAGCAGAATTGCGATTAGCACTCCGATTGCATTGGCAACGACAAGCCAGAACAGAGCGTGCCACGCCGCGCCGGCAACGGCTCGCGGAGCGCTGAGCGAGGAGCTGTACGCATCAGACGGATATGGGCTCATGAATTCTCCCATCGTGCATTTCCAATAGTTTGTCGCAGCGCGCGGCCAGGGCGCGATCATGAGTGGCCATCACCAGGGTGACGCCCTCGGTGGCAACAAGGTCGAGCAGCAGCTCAAAGACCGCGCCGCTCGATTGTTCATCGAGAGAGCCGGTGGGCTCGTCCGCAAGCAGGATTTTCGGCTTGTTCATCAGTGCGCGGCAGAGAGCTGTGCGCTGGCGCTCTCCGCCTGAGAGCTTTTGAATGCGCTGGCCGAGGCGATGCATGAGGCCGGTGCGCTCGGCGAGTTGGTGAAGGCGCTCCCGCGCAGTGCGATTGTCGACACCCGCGGCTACCGTTGGGATGAGGCAATTCTCTTCGAGCGTGAGGTCGGGAATGAGGTTGTGGAGCTGGAAGACGAAGCCCACCTCATGGCGGAGAAGATGCAGCAGGTTGCGGTGGCGATTGACTTCAATGCCATTCACCGAAACACGCCCGCGGTCGAGCGAATCCAGACCGGCAAAGAGATGCAACAGGGTGCTTTTGCCGCAACCCGACGGGCCGCAGAGAGCCACGGTCTCGCCCTCGGCGACTTCGAAGTTCACGCCCTTCAGCACAGAGATCGTCCCCTGTTCATAGCTCTTCCACACGTCTTCAGCTCGAAGAACAACGTGCGCGAGACTGCCAACTTGTGACGCAAGAAGACTCATTCGAAGCGAAGCGCCTCCACCGCGCGGATGCGCATGGCATAGGCTGCCGGATAAAGCGCGCCGGCGATTCCTGTGATGAAGGCCAGCACAATCACGATCACAAGAACGGCAGGTTGAAGCGTCGCGTCAATGTAGCCGTGAAGAGCGGGAACGAGCTTGAGCGTAACGAGAAGACAGATCCCGGTCAGCAATCCTAAAACCGCGCCCAGCAAGGAGACGACCGCCGATTCGCCGAAGATCATGGCGGCAATCTGCGAGTGAGAGAAGCCGCAGACGCGCAGGATGGCGATCTCGCGGATGCGCGTGAAGACCGACATGATCATGGTGTTGGCGACGCCCAGGCCGCCGAGCAAGAGGCCGCATCCTCCCACAGCCCATGCGGTGGCTTTGAGGATTTTGAACTGCGAATAGGAGCGCGAGAACTCCGCATCTTCCAGAGCAATGAGGTTGGGAAATCTCGCCTTGACCATGCTCTTGAAGGAGGCAGCATCGTCCTTGCTGCGCAGCTTGACGGTAATCACCGAGGAGACTCCCTCTTTGTGGAAAAAACTTTGGGCGGAGCTGAGCGGCATGAAGACACCGCCGTCCTCGAAACCGTTGGCTGTTTTCAGAATTCCGATTACGTGAAAGACGCCATGACCGATCGGCACATGATCGCCGAGTTTGGCCGAGAGAAATCCGCGGCCCGCTCACCGAGAACCACGTCATCGGCGTGCTGCGCAAACAGGCGAGCGATCGCCCGCGATCCATGTGGCCTTGCGGATGCGCGCGTCCTCGGCGGAGATGCCAAAGCAGGTGATGATGGGGTGATTTTCGCTGGAGACGATGCCAAAGAGCACCGGATCGGCATGAGCCACTATCGGCCAACCGGCGATTTCGTTGAGCGCCGCAGCGGGAACATTGCTGAAAAATAGGTCGGAGACATTGCGCTCGAAGACAATGATTTCGCTGTCGCTCGAAAGGATGCCGGAAAACATGCCTATGGCGCCTTGCAGGATGGTGACGACGGTGAGCATGGCCGCGACACTGAAGGCGATGCCGGCAATACTGATGAATGTGCGGATTCGATGGCGTCGCAGATTAGTCACGATCAACTTGAGAAAGATCACGGATGCGCTCCCTCGGGTATCGCGCAGATATTTCCGGTGGCGCGCGCAAGCTCCTCATCGAGGTCGCTGCGCAGCTTAGCCAGAAACGACAAGCCCAACCTCGATTGCAGTAGCCGGCGGAGGGTCCTGTCTCCCAGATGAATGAAGCGAGTGAGACGCGCGATGGCGGCGGGGATTCCCATTGCGGATGCCGCGTTAGGCCGATCGAGCAGCAGATCGCGGGCAACGGTCTTTCCGGCTTGGGCCTCACTCTCGAGAATGTCTTTGAGGTCATCCACCATCTGATAGCTCAGGCCCCAATAGAGGGCAATCCGCTCCAGCAGTTGAATCTCGCGCAGTGAAGCGCCGCCCAGCATGGCAGGCAGAACGAGCGTCAGCCGGATCAACGAAACCGTCTTGCCGCGTGCTACTCTCTCTGTGGTCTCGCGTTCATGCGGCAAGGTTGCGTAGTGAAGATCGAGGCTCTGGCCGTTGAGCAGCCCATTGAGGCCGAGGCACTGTTCAACATAAGCCAGCGCTTCCGGCCGAAGATGCGCAGAAGCTGCAGAAACTGCTTGCCAGATGAGCGCGTAGGCGCGATTGACAAGAGCCAGCGCGGTGAGGATCGCTCCGGCCTCGCCGTAGGCAAGGTGAACGCAAGGAACTGCGCGCCGCTCGGAGGCATTGTCCATGCATGGCAAGTCGTCGAAGAGCAGAGAAGCGGTGTGGAAGTATTCGAGCGCAATAGCAAGGTCCCTGGCGGGAGCGGCATCCAGGCCGTAGGCTGTTGCTACTTGAAAGACCAGGCGCGGTCGAACCAGGCTGCCTGGATTGTCCAGCACATGACGAAGCGCCTCCTCGAGGTGCGGATCGAGATCGGCAGGCAGCGGAAGGCCGGTTCTGAAGTCTTCTGCAAACGGGGTGACACCCGATCTTTCTGGCGGAGTTTCCGCTGACACGGTCATCCTCTCTTTCTTCTAATTGGTCTGACGAGTCCGCGGAGCGTTTGGAAAGCACTTAGAGGCTCGCGATTCGATGACGATTTGTTCATACTTTCGACAGAACGGAACGCGAGCACTGACTCTATAGCCAATCTAGTCGAGAAGTACAGGCAGGAAGATGAAGATGACGAAAACGTAATCATGGAAATGACTTGTTGAAGATTTCTTGGCTACGGGATCTCTTGCGCGCTTAGTCTGGCCGCCATGAAGTTATGCCGCAAGTGAACTAATATCTGTATATGCGGCTGCTGCTCGTTGAAGACGAAATCGCGATACAGACCTTCCTGCAAACTTCTCTTGAAGATGCGGGATATCAGGTAGAAGCGGCTTCGGATGGCAAGACGGCCATGCAACTGGCGGCCAACGGCCAATTTGACATATTGATTGTCGATCTGGGGCTGCCAGACCAGGACGGCATCAGCCTGATTCTCAATCTTCGTCAGATTGGGGTGCGCGCACCGGTGCTGATCTTATCGGCGCGGCGGAGTGTGGATGACAGGGTGCGCGGCCTGGAGCAAGGCGGAGACGATTATCTGACCAAGCCATTTGCGCTGGCGGAGCTGCTGGCGCGGCTGCGCAACCTGCTTAAACGCAACAGCCCTTCGGGCAACGAGGCGACGCGGCTGCAGGTGCTCGATCTCGAGCTTGATCTGCTCAAGCGCGAGGCGACTCGGTCCGGTCGAGTCTTGCAGCTCACGCCCCAGGAGTTCGTGCTGCTGGAGTATCTCTGCCGCAACGCGGGCAGAGTCGTGACGCGCTCGATGATTCTCGAGCAAGTCTGGGGCATGCGCATCCAACCGGAGACCAACGTGGTAGACGTTCACATCTATCGATTGCGCGGCAAGGTCGATGGCCCTGGACAACTGCCGCTCATACGAACACTCCGAGGTGCGGGCTATGTCCTCAATGACCGCTAAGCCTGTTCTGCGCAGCGCAGCCTGGCGCATCTCGCTGTGGGCAACCCTGGCATTTGCTGTTGGAACCATGCTGGTTTTTGTCTTTCTTCATCGCTTCGTTGCAGGCGATATTCAACGGCGCAGCGACGCCTGGCTGTCGGGAGAGGTCGAAGTGCTTGGCGACGTGGCCGAGCGGACGCCGAAGGATGCGCTCTACAACCGCGTTGTGGGAGAAGTGGCCGAGTTGGCGGGGAGGGAAGTACCAATCAAGGTGCAGCCGGAGAGCAGTTCAAACGATTCGGTCTTCTTCCTTCAGACCGGCGGCGACGGTTCGCTCAGGCTATGGGTTGGCGCGGGAAGCGGCGAATCGCACCTGAAGGCCATACAGGCAAGCAGGATTGTTGCGGGGCGGCCAACGGATCTCGATGTTCAGGGGTATGCAATTCCCTTTCGTGTAGCTTCGACTCGCGTGAATGACGGCAGCTTCATCTATCTTGGACTCTCGGAACGCGATGAGCTGCGCGTGCTGACGAACCTTCGCCTCCGGTTCTTTCTCTTATGGCTTCTGCTGGTTGTCTTTGGCTTTGGCATCGTCTTTTTCACTACTCGGCGCATGTTGAGCCACGTGCGCGAGATTACCGAGGCCGCGTCGAGGATCGGTCATTCCGGCCTGAACGCCAGGGTGCCGACCACCGAAAGAAACGACGAAGTGAGCCACCTCGCCTTAACGCTCAATCACATGCTCGACCGCATCGAAAGTTCAGTTGACCAGTTGCACACGATCACGGATTCTCTGGCGCACGATCTGCGCAGTCCTCTCACTGCGATCCGCGGAAAGCTGGAGATGTCGTTGTCGGCCTCCACACAGGCCGGGCAGGCCGAGCCCATCGTTTCAGTCATCGAGGAAGTGGATCGCCTGACCGATTTTCTCAACAAGTCCCTGGACGTCGCCGAAGCAAAAGCCGATGCGCTTCGCCTCAACCGCGTCGCGGTGGATCTGGACGAATTGCTCAGGAGCATGATTGGCCTCTATGAGCCCTCGATGTCGGAGAAAGGTTTGCAAATCAGGCTCTATAGCGACGGCCCGCTCGTCATCGAGTCGGATGCCGCGCTGCTCCATCGCATGATTGCGAATCTCTTTGACAACGAACTGAAACACGTTCCATCCGCTTGCACGATCAGCGTGAGGCTGGCCGCAGAAGACGATGCCGCGAGCCTCGTTGTGGAAGACGATGGGCCAGGATTCGATCAGGACGTATTGCCACATTTGTTCGAGCGCAGGGTGAAGGGAAAAGAATCGGACGGCCACGGACTTGGCCTGGCATTTGTGGATGCGGTGATGCGCGCCCACGGCGGAGCCGTCACGGCAGTCAATCGGGAAAGCGGCGGAGCACGGATCGCTGTAACTCTTCCGGTGGCTTCCCAGTCGCACGTTGGGTCGCCCGCCGCCTAACTCATGACGCTTGCGAAGCTAGCCGGGAGTGAGAAGACATTGATCACTCAAGGTAAAATGGGACCAGTTTTCGCTGGAGGCATCGATTGTGTATCGAGTTGCGGCGATTTTCTTTTGGGCGGCAGGGTCTTGCGCAATGACGCAGCCGGCTCTGTATCCGCTAAAGACCTTTCCCATGCGCGAGGATGGACCGGTGCTAACGCAGGCCGTACGGACGAATGAGCCGTTTACCGTCGCAGGACCGCAAGGAGTGATTGCAGGACGGCAGAACGGTGTAATCGAAGCATGGGTCTTGCCGGTAAAGATGCTGAGTCACCTGACCATCGAGGCAAACGTGGAGGGATATTCTGTTCCTCTCGATTTGAATTCAATGGCTAGGGAGATTGAGGTCCGGCCCGATCGAACGACGATTACTTACTCGCACATTGCGCTTGTCCTAAAGCAGATCATGTTCGCGCCGGATGCAATGGCCGATGGCACAGGAGCGGTGATACTGTTCCAGGTCGATTCAGTGCGACCGGTTGAGCTTACCTTTCGTTTCGTTCCCGAGATGAGAAAGATGTGGCCGGCGCTTGGCGGAGGGTCGCCCTCTGCGGAGTGGGTAACACGGGGCTCCAGCGGATATTACATCCTGCATACGGACTTTCCGGATTTCGCGGGAGCCGTGGCGATGCCGGGCGCCACGCGCGGCGTGATGGCGCAGTATCAGGAGCGTCCAGAGGCAGTCCCACTCGAATTCAGACTTCACGTGGATCCGAAGGCGGATCGGGGCCGGGTCTATCCGTTATTGATGGCCGTGGGCCAGACCAAGGATACTGCGGCGAATGCGGCGCTGGAGGCCAAGCTCGCGGGACTGAATGAGAGCTTGCCAGAGATCTATGCCAGTCATGCCGCACGATCCAGAGACCGAGAGAAGACACTGACGCAAATTGTAACCCCGGACTTAGAATTGAATGCGAATTTTACTTGGGCAGAAACCTCGATCGAGCAACTGCGGGCTAAGGCTCCGAGCGGGGAGACGGGATTGGTCGCAGGCTACTATGGTTCGGGAGACTCGGCGCGTCCGGGGTTTGGGTGGTTCTTTGGGCGTGATGCGCTGTATGCGCTTTATGCGATCGACAGCTATGGCGACTTTGCGCTGACGCGCGGCGAACTGGAGTTTCTGATCCGCCACCAGCGCGAAGACGGCAAGATCATGCATGAGTATTCGCAGACGGCGGCAGAGACGGATTGGAAGACGTTGCCGTATGAGTATGCCGCAGCCGATTCGACGCCGCTGTTTCTCACCGCCATGCTGGACTATGTGCGGACAAGCGGAGATGTCGTGTTTTTGCGCGCGCATCGCGATGCCGTGATGAAGGCGTGGACGTTTGAGACGACCCATGACGCGGACGGCGATGGGATCTATGACAACGCGCAAGGAACGGGATGGGTCGAAAGCTGGCCATCCGGGATGCCAAAACAAGAGATCTACCTGGCTCTGCTCGATGAACAGGCTTCGCGCGCAATGGCAGAGCTGGGCAAATTACTGGATGAGGAGCAGATCGCGAGCGATGCCAAGAAGCGAGCAGAACAATTGCATGCAAAGATCGAGCGCGAGTATTACCGGGTCGACGCGGATGCTTATGCATTCAGTTGGAATGGCGGCGGCAAGGTGGATACGGCGGAGACGGTATTCCCTGCGATTGCGTGGTGGAATGGCGGCCCCGGGTTGGATCATGCGCAAGCGAGTCTCCGGCGATGGGCGTCGCATGATTTTTCGACCGACTGGGGTATGCGCGAGGTGGCGGAGAGCGATCCCGTCTACGACCCAATCAGCTATCACCAGGGATCGGTGTGGCCGCTGTTTACAGGATGGGCCGCAATGGCTCAATACCGCGCGGGCAATGCCTTGGCCGGATACCAGAGCGCAATGCAGAATGCCGATCTGACGACGGCGCAAGATCCGGGCGCGGTGACAGAGCTGCTTTCAGGAGAGTTCTTCGAGCCGTTTGGAAGGAGCAGTAGCCGCCAGCTCTGGTCGTCGGCGATGGTGGTGACACCGATACTGCGAGGGATGTTTGGAATCGAAGTCGATGGGCTCAATCATAGAGTCAAGGTGACGCCGCGTCTGCCTGCGGACTGGGATGGCGCCGAGGTGAAGCGGCTGCGCGTGGGCGATTCAGTGGTGGATTTGGAATTCAGGCGCGAGGGATCGTCGATGAAAGTGTCGCTGCGCCAAGTGGAAGGCGCGCCGGTACAGATTGAAGGCGCGGCGCCAGGTGAATCGACTCTTCGCGTGCCGCTGCCGGCAGTCGAGGTGAGCATCGGGCATGGATTGCCGCAACGCGGAGCCAGGACGACGCAGATGAAAGTGTTGGGCGAAAAGATAGCGGGGCGTTCGCTGCGGTTGGAGCTGGAGGGAGTAGCAGGATCGCAAGCGTCGTTGCGGTTGCGTCGAAACGACAAGTCAGTGACAGTGACAGTTGAAGGCGCCGGGCTGGCAGGAGACGATCTACGAGTCAACTTTGGGCCGGGCAGCGGCTACGTCACGCAAGTTGTGACCGTGCGATGGTGACTCCGGCGCGACTTGAAATCAATGTTGCGATCGCAGAGGAGCGGCACGCGGCTCCGCGAGGATCTCCTGCAATTTGAGATACACCGCGTTAGTCCACCCGAAGCCGACGACGTTGCTCGTATAACCTGCGGCGACCTTCACGTTGGCAGAGCCATCGACGACATTGTATTTCTCGCGAATCGTGCCATCGCGCAGGAAGTTATCGAGGATAGATTTCGAGAATTCACGAGCAATGCGAACTGCGTCCTCGTGAAAGCCATAACGATCGAGGCCAAAGTCGCTCAGCCAGATGGTTGGCGCCCAACCGAAAGGAAGATCCCACTGCACGCCGGAATCATAATCGCTGGTGGCCAGGCCGCCGCGGCGCTCGAAGAGAGCCAGGTGGGCGCGGACGGCTGCTGCCTGTTTGCGGCTGGCGACTCCGGCCCATAACGGATAGAAGGTCGTGATGAAATGGTAGGACGAGCGCTTGCCAGTCTCGAAGTCGTAGTCCAGGTAGAGACCTTGACGGGCATCCCATAAGTAGCGATCGATTGCGTCCTTGCGCGCCGTAGCGCGGCGATCCCACGTGCTTGCCTCGGTGGTGCGGCCGAGCAGCCTGGCGAAGTGCGCCATGTCCGCCTCATATTTGTAGAGCAGGCTGTTGAGTCCGACCGGAGCGAATTGGCCGGTGGAGCCGGAGAACGGGCCGAAGCGAAAACTGGGGTCGAAGCCTGATTCGCGCATCGCGCGATCGCCACGATAGAAGGCGGCGGAGAGGCGATGGCCGTCGACCACCGCTTGCGCACAGATGCGGGAGACGGCGATGTCGCAACTCGACTTGGCCAGGGCCTCGGCTTGCACGGGAGTTGGGTTGGCCGGGCCATCGACAAGATATTCGGGGTGGTCGCCGGGATGCGCGAGCAGCCAGCGAATCACATCCTGGTAGTAGGCGGAGTCATCGGCCATCTCAGGCACAGGCCCTTTCCCAATGTCGTGATAACGGGCGAGTCCCGTCTTGCCGGCTTGATGATCGGGCGATGTCCAGAGTGCGTAGTCGCGCTGCGCATACGAGTAAGCGCGAGCCAGCCACTTGAGGTCGGGCTGCTCGCCGCGAGCGGGGTGTTCGTAGACTTCGCGAATCATCGAGGAGAGGAATGGCGGCTGTGAGCGCGTGAAGTAGTAAGTGCGATTGGCATTGAGGATTGCGCCGTAGTTCTCGATCTCGAAAAAGAAGTTCTCGACCATGCCGCGCGCGAGTGCGATTCGGCCATCATGCACGAGGCCAAGAAGGATGAAGTAGCTGTCCCACCCGTACATCTCGTTGAAGCGGCCGCCGGGGACGACATAGCGGTTCGGCAGATAGAGCAGTCCCTCGACGGGAAGTTCGCTGGGACGGACATCGCCGAGGCGATGAATCGCGCGCGGGAGATGGTGGACCTCGACGTGACAACTGGATTGCATGGCAGCGACCGCGGGCGGCGTGGGCATGCCGGCAGGCAGATAAAGGACGGGCGTCGTCTGTGACCTTGAGGTCGACGATGGATTTGCACTCGGACATCGAGCGCGAGAGTGTGTCCCAACTGTTGTCGATGTACTTACGGATGCGGGCATCGTTTGGAGCTTTAGGTGGCTGTGCAAACGCAGTGAAAGTGACAAGCAGGAGAAAGGCTGCAAGTACGCGCTTTGGGGTCATGGTCATCATGGCTCGATTAAAAATGCGGACAAAGATACGCGATGGGGGCCAGCCACGCCAGGCTGAGCGAACTCGCCGAATCACTTCACTGCACGCTTGCGATCCAGCTTGCAAATGGCGGCAGCGTGACATTCTTCACTGTTGTTGTGGTGTCGAGCGAGGCGTCATCGGCTGCAAGAGTCTTGACGGTGGCGCCGGTGATGCCTGCCTTGGCGAGGTCGAGGGAGATGGTCCTGGGTTCAGCGGTGAAGTTCATTGCGACGACGACCGCGGGGCCGGAGCCGGTCGATCGCACCCATGCGAGGACGTTGGGATTGGCGGTGTCGAGCATCGTCATGGTGCCGTTGTGCAGGGCGGGGTTGCTGCGTCGCAGGGCGATGATCCGCTTGAACCATTCAAGCTCGGAGTTGGGATCTTTGGATTCAACCGCGACGTTGATGGTCTTGTAGTTCGGGGGAATCGGCAGCCAGGTTTGAGGATTGGTGCTGAAACCGGCCTGGGGACCCGGCATCCCACTGCATGGGAGTGCGTTCGCCGTCGCGACCCTTTTCTTTTGGCCAGCCGGTGATGCCGATGGGATCTTTGACGTCCTCACGGCGGGTTGGAGTGGTGGTGGGCATGCCGATTTCTTCGCCGTAGTACATGAGAGCCGTGGCGCGGCTGGTGAAGAGCACGGTCGCGAGCAGCTTGTTGATCTGGTCGTCGTGGACTCCGTCGCCGTATCGATCGATGGCGCGCACGTTGTCGTGGTTATCGAAGACGAGCAGCGGCTGCGAGCCGTGAACCTGAGTCTCGACTTCTTCGATGTGCTTGCGGAAGTTGGCGGCATCGAGCTTGCCAGGATCGCCGTGGAATCCGACCAGCATGTCCATGGGCAGTTGCAGCTCGTTGTGCGCGGCGCCGCCGTACCACTTGTCGAGCTCGGCTGTGTTGGGCAGGTATGTCTCTCCGATCAGCACGCGATCGCCGGGATACTTGTCGACCATCGCGCGCATGCGGCGAATGACGTCGTGAACCTCGGGAAGATTGTTGGTGAGTGAGTCGTCGAGGATGGGGTCGCCCTGCGCATTGATGCCGCCAAGCTCGCGCTCGTTGCGAAGCTGCGGATCTTCGAAGAGGTTTGGGATGGCGTCGAGACGGAAGCCGGCGACGCCCGCGGTCAAGCCAGAAGCGCATGGCGTCGAACATGGCCTTCTCGACCGCCGGATTGCGCCAGTTGAGGTCCGGCTGCTGCTTGTAGAACTCGTGGTAGTAGAACTGATGGACGGCCGGAACCCACTCCCAGGCCGAACCACCGAAGAGCGAAACCCAGTTATTGGGCGGGACGCGGCCTTCGTGCTCGAAGCGCTTTGTAGCGTACGCCGGGTGTCGCCGGGCTTGCCGTCGTTCCAGACGTACCAGTCGTGCTTTGGATTGGTGCGCGAGCTGGCGGCGTCGATGAACCACTGATGCTTGTCCGAGGTGTGGTTGAGCACCATGTCGAGAATGATGCGGATGTCGTGCTTCTTGCGCTTCAGCGATCAGATGGTCCATGTCGGCGAGGGTGCCGTACTGCGGATCGACGGCCTCGTAGTTGGAGATGTCATAACCAAAGTCGACCTGCGGCGAGGGATACATGGGAGATATCCAGATCGCATCGACGCCGAGGTCTCTTGAGGTAGTCCAGCCGCGAGGTAATGCCGTTGAGATCGCCGATGCCGTCGCCGTTCGAGTCCTGGAAGGAGCGTGGGTAGATCTCATAGACGACGGCATGCTTCCACCAAGGACCGGATGCGGATGAACCTTGAGCCTGAGCCGCTGGGACGAGCGCGGCCGCAACGAGAGCGCATAGCGCGAGGGCGAAGAAAGTGAAGCGAGTGGCCGAGAGAAGACCCTTGAGCGAACCGCGCGAATGCGTTGCTGACATTTGCAGCCTCCTGAAACACCGTCGAAAATGATACCCATCGTGACTCAATGACCAACTGCTGCTTGCCGCCGTGCCTGCTTGCGAGAATCCACGGAGACCTTCATTACACAACCGCTCACATCTGGAAAGCAAGTGATTCCAGCCTCGACGAGCATCCCTCATCGTTTCACCGTTTGCAACAAGCTCTTTGGCTTTGGCCCGCTCGGTAGCCGCATCTTCCGCGCGGCCTTGTTCTTCATAGGCGAGGGCAAGCTGGCTGTGCGCGTCGGCAAAGGTGGGATCGGCGGCGATCGACTCCTTATATCGCGCGACCGCATCTGCGATTTGGCCGCGCAAGAGCAGTTGATTGCCGGCGTTCAAAGCGAAGGATGCCTTCTGGCGATTCACGGCGGCGAAGCTCAGGCTCGCGGCCTGGCGACGATATTCGGCGGCTTGACTGCGTAGTTCTTTGGCCTGGATTCGTTGCTGCTCGGTTTTTTGGATGTCTCCGGCTGTCTCGCTGGCGTCGGCTGCTGTTGCTGCCTGGCTGGCCTGATCGGCCAATACAGACGCGAGGGTGACCTGCGGGCCTGGCTGACCGGGCATGAGCGGAATCGCCCTCTTCAATGCTTCTCTCGCTTCGTCGAGCCGCGAGTCTTGCTTTAAGACACTGCCGAGAATTGCCCAGGCATCGCCGTTCTCCGGGTGAAGAGTTACAGCCTTCTTCAACTCGATTGCCGCTTCGTCCAGCTTTCCGATTTGCATGTACAAGATGCCAAGCGTGTAGGGCGGATCTTGCAATGCCGGGTCCAATTGTTCGGCGCGCGTAAGTTCCGAAATTGCATCGTCCACGCGATCTTCGAATTTGTAGGCGAGGCCGAGATCGTAGTGGAGCTGCGGGTCGTTCGGATCCAACGCCAAGGCTTCACGAAAATCGTCGATAGCATCATCGAAGTCGGAAAGCTGCACGTGAGCTACGCCTTGGTCTTTGTGGATCACCACGTCTTTTGGAGATAGAGTGAGAGCCTTTTGAAATTCAGTAAGTCCTTCCTTCGCGCTGCCTGTGAGGGTTAGAGCGAGACCCAGATTGGTCAATGCGCTCACATTGCGCGGTTCGCTCTCGAGCGCCTTCTGGAAGAACGGAATCGCTTCCTGTTGGCGCCCTAGTCTTTGCAATGCCATCGCAAGTTCGATTTGGGCACCCGGCAGTTCGGGATCGAGCTCGAGTGCTTTTTCAAGGTGGCCGGTGGCTGCATCGTCCTGGTCCGCGGCAGACAGAGTGCGGCCATATTCGACTTGTGCGAGTGCATTGTCCGGCTCCAGGTCAACGGCGACTTTCAAAGAAGCGAGCGCAGCATCGTAGTCATGCTGCTGGCGAAGTACGATGCCGAGATGGATGCGCGCGGACACGAGTGACTTATCCAGAGCCACAGCATGCTCGAATGCATGCTGGGCTTCGGTCCAGTTGCCAAGCTGCGCGTAGAGCGAACCGATCGCGTCGTCAAGATTCGACAGATTGCCGCCCCGCTCCTCCGCCGACCGAAACATTTCGATGGCCTCGTTTTTTTTGCCCGTCGCCGCGAGCGCCCGCGCATAGGCCTCGCAGAATGCGGCATCGACGGCAGGATGGCCCGGTTGTTTCGAGGCGTTGAATGCCGCACCGAAGTGAGCGATCGCCTTCTCCGGCTCCTGGGCCTTTACATACGCCAGCGCCAAATTGGATTCAATGCCGATATCGCCGGGCTTGAGCTTGAGAGCGGTCTGAAGCTCTGCTACAGCTTCGACAGGCTTGTTCAGTTCAATCAGAACCGCGCCCAAGGCTTCATGAGCTTCGGCGATCTGCGGCGCAGACCGGGTTGCCTCGGAGAACCGTGTCTGCGCCAGTTCCAGGTCACCGGCCTGTTGGGCGGCGTATCCGGCGCGGAATGAAGCGTCCGCTTGTTTAAGTGAGTCACGATTTTGAGAATTCTCAGCCGATTGAGCCGGAAGAGATAGATGCAATATCAGAAAGCTGAGCAAGATAGATAAGTGAATGCCGCGTCTGGCGTACATAGGCTATTTCTTCCTCGCGAGTTGCTGCGTCGCCTCTTGCTGTAACTCCACGGCTTGTTTGAACTCCCGGTTGGACTCGGTCATTTGACCCGTTGCTCGTAGGCCTGACCGAGAAGAGAGTGAGTCAAGTAGTTCGATGGATCCATCTTGACTGCGTGGTCAAGATAATGGAGAGCCTGGATCGGTTGCGCCAGCTTCAAAAATGCCTGTCCAAGCAGGATGTAAGGAGCGGTGGCGGAAGGTTCGAGAAGGACGGCTCGGTCCAAGGCCTGTTGCGCGTCTGTATATTGGCCGTTGCGGATGTAAGCGTCCCCCAGCCGGTCATACAGAGATCCATTCAATGGGTTGAGCTTTCGTTCAGCCTCAAGTTCGTGGATAGCATCGGCAGGGTCGCCCTTGGCCAGCGCCACTTCGCCGAGGAGCAGATGGGCAAGGGGCAATGTGGGATTGATCTCCAACGCTTTGCGAGCCTCAATCGCGGCCTGGCCTGTGAGTTCGCTGCGCAGAAAGAGACGGCCGGCGAGCAGATGCGCTTCGGCTGAATCCGGGGCAAAGCCATATTGAGTGGCAAATGCGCGGCGGGCATCGTCGTACCGCGCGAGATTGGTATAGCAGAGACCAAGAACGTATTGCGGCTCCACATTGGCGCGATCGACGGCGGCGTGGGCCTTTTCAAGGAATGGAAGAGCCTCTGCCGAGCGGCCAAGGCGATAGAGACTGACCCCGTTCATCTCGATGGATTCGCGGTCGTCGGGATCCTCTGTGCCGGCCTTGGTGAAGGCCTCGACAGCTTCAGGGAGGCGCTCTTGTTGATAGAGGATCATGCCGCGCAGGCGCTCCACGCCGGCCGGTTCTGGATTCTGCGCAGTAAGTGGATCAAGCTGCGCCAGCGCATCGTCGAGATGTCCCTTGGCGGCCAGTGCCTTTGCGGTTTCGAGTGGAGTGGAAGTGGGAGAAGCGGAGTCCGCGCCGGTCTTGGATGCATTGCCAGGCCCTGAGCGCCGGCATAACAGGCCACTATAAGAAGTGACGTCAGAACTTTCGTTACGAGTTTGCGGACCATTTTTGAAACTCGCCGTGCAGCCAGGTTGTTGAGAGGCGGCGTAATTCAGCGCCTGCGCATTTTGAATGCTTCAAGCATCGAGGGAGATTTGCATCTCTCTCTCGATGCTTGATTTGGTTAACCATGTCGATGACCGCGTGATTTCGCTCCATGGGCTTTCGTGTTCTCCCACCCTTTCGCCAGAAAAAAGGCGAAAGGATGGGCCACGGAGATCGTACTGATAACTGGCGGTCAGAGACCTGGCGAAGCTAGTACTGAGCGCGAAGCGAGAATTCGAGCTGGCGTGGTCCGCAGCTTCCGTTCGGGAAACAGCCATTCGCCTCGCCGGTTATAGTTCCCGGCGATTCGATGCTGCCACCGGGATTGCCGGGGTTGATGTGGTTGAAACGCGTTGAAAGCATCCATGCGGAACTTGATGACCAAACTCTCCCACACGGTAAACGCCTTGGCGATCGCGATGTCTTCGCTGAAAAACTTGGGACCTCGATAGGTGTTCAAGCCCACATTGCCAATGGTATCCAGGCCGGGATTTACAAAAACGCCTGTGCCAGTGTCGGTGAGCAGGTTGGTCGTCTGCGCGTATAGTACTGGCGGGTGCCGGTACCGTTTGTGCCGGAAGTAAAGCTGGTCAGGCTTGTCTTCATATGGCGTCCCGCTGCCGCGCTTGGCCAGTTGGGCGCGCTGCCGGGAACGTTGGTGGATGACTCGCCATAACTGAGGCTAAAGGGCAAGCCTCCCGACCAGTTCAAAACCGTGCTCAACTGGTAGCCGCCGATCAGCAGGTCGGTCAGGTGGTTGACACCCGGAGCGTAGCGCTTGCCCTTGCCGAAGGGCAGATCGTAGCTGCCGTATGCCGTGAGTTGCTGGTTGCGCGTGTTGCTATCGCGGCCATGGGTGATCTTGTGATCCCATGTGTAGAAGCCGGTTTGTTCGTCGAAGGCGCTGGCCCACTGGTAGTTTGCGGTGTATGCAAGCCCTTTGGAGAAGGTCTGCGCCAAGGTGATCTGCAAGGCATCGAATTCGGTGTTCTGGTTGTTGCCCTGGTAGGTGATGCCGCTCGTCCAGCCGCACATTCCGGGTTGAAGGTTCGGATCGCCGTTCTGCGCCCGGAGTTGAGCGATCGACAGATAGTTCGCATCCATGCAGGCCGAAAGCTTGCCGCCATAGTAGCGCGAGAGGTAGTTGCTGTTGTTGACTCCGCCGCTATAGCCTGCCGGAATTGCGCCAGGGGTGCTGGGCCCGCTGGGATCGTAGTGCAACGTCTGTCCAGTTACGCTAAACGCAGCGGGAAGGGTGATCGCAGCCTCGTTGGGATTTGTGTTGTTGCCATCGCCGTCTCCCAGCGTATGCGTTCCTTTGTTGCCCACATACGCGACAGTCACACTGAGAGTGGGGGTCACCGCGCGCTGAACGGCAAGGTTCCAGGCGTCGATGGTCGGGAAGGTGAGCGGGTTGGGCCGAGCCCTGCTCTGGATGTTGTATCCGGGATTGGGCAGCAGACCGTTGGATGGAACTGGCGAAGAGACATAAGCCGCGGGCCCGGCCGCGAGATTGAACGCAGTTCCAGTGTCTGTCGCCGGGTTGAGTCTGCTGGTTCGCCAGAACCGGCAGGTTCTGAGTGACCGTGTGGCCGAAGATGGAGCCGAAGACGCCCGTGTCGAAGCTGCGGCCATATCCGGCGCGAATGACGGTCTTCGGATTGAGCTGGTAGGCGATGCCTATGCGCGGGTCAAACATCTTTGCATAGCTGATTCCCCAACCCATATTCGAGCCGATGCCGCCGATGCCCGCGACATGCAGATAGCCGTCATTGAGGTTCAACAACGAGCCGTTACCTGGGCCATTGACGGTCTCAGGGAAGTAGAGTTCGTAGCGAAGGCCCAGATTCAGGGTCAAGTCGCGAGTGAAGCGCCATGTGTCCTGTCCATAGAAGAACGTCCGTTTCTGGAACTCCTTGGCGTTGGTCGAGACCGAGACGTAGCGGTTGAAGGCCGGCGTCGCGCCGATGGTGAGCTCCGAGACATCGCCGAGCAGGAACGAGGCAATCCCGATACCGCCGATCGTTCCTGGACCTGAGGTCGGACCTGGGCCGAAGTGCAGGACTCCGGCACGGTCATTGTCCGAGGGCACGCGCAGGTTGCGACCGTAGCGCAGATCCACGCCCACCTTGACGGTGTGATTGCCGAGAACCTTGGTCCAATTGTTGACGATCTGGAATTGGTCTTCGCGTTCGGTCAGCGGGCAGTTGCAGCGGTTGATGCCGAGGCCGGCGCCATAAACCCATCCTTTTGTGCCGCCCGAAGCGGCGTTGGCCTGGCCGCCATTGACGTAATTGATGATGAACCCTGGCGAACCCGAAGTGAACGTGGTGCCCAGGTTGATCCCCGGAATCTTCAGCGTATTGGCGAATTCCGTGTTTTGGTCGTACTTGGTGTCAATGACGTTGTAACGGTAGTAGCCCAGACGAAAATCGGTCAGCAACTTGGGATTGAGAGCAATGTCCATGCCGGAGGCCAGGCTGTCGTTTGCGCCGGTGGAGTTGCCGCCGTAGTTGCTGATGCCGAAGCCGGGACCGCCCGCATCACCGAACATTACCGCGCCTGATAGCGTGTCTGTGAACCGCGAGAACCGGGCAAAGGCATGCGTCTTGTCGTTCAACGTGTAATCGCCGCGAACGGTCCATTGGTCGCTGTTGAAAAGGCCGGTGCCGGAGCCGTTGTAGTTGGTGTCTAACCCGCCGATGCCAGTGCCGGTCCAGGCGATGCCCGTGGTGTAGGGCTCGAGGATGGTGAGCAAGTTGAGCGCTTGTGGAGAAAGCTGAGCGGCCGGAATCACGTTGTCGGGGTACGGCACGGGCGTGGGTCCGGAGTTGTTGTAGACGATGCCTTGCGCGCCAAGCGCCTTCTCGTATTCGCTGAAGTCTGCGCCGGCAACTGTGTTATTGCCATCGAACCCAGGGCCTGCCTTCTTGCCCAGTGCGGTCTCAGTCAGCAGATTGGTGGGCAAGGTGTCGTTGGCCGCTGTGCCGACCTTTTGCCGCTGCGCCTCATAGTTCGCGAAGAAGAAGAACTTGTTCTTCAGGATCGGTCCGCCGATCGAGCCGCCGAAGCGGCTCTTGAGACCGGGGGGCACCGAGGCAGGTTGACCGTGAGCCTTCGTGTAAGAGGTGGGCGGCTGGGTAAAGGGATCGCGTGCAATGTTGGCGTTGCCGGTACGGAAATCGTAGGCGCTGCCGTGGAACTTGTTCGTGCCGGAGCGGGTTTGCGCGGTCACAACAGCGGATACCGCCTTGCCCAGTTCGGCATCGAAGTTTTGCGTTGTGATCTTGGTTTCGGTCACTGCGTCCATGGCAGGGTTGATGACGATGATTCCCAGGATCGGATCCTGGTTGTCGGTGCCGTCCAACTCAAAGGCCGTGCCGCCGAAGGCCTGGCCATCCACCTGAATTTGCCTGGAGCCTTGCGGGTTTTCGTCCGCCGCGTGCGACCAGCCCAGAAGCTGCGCCCCAGGAAGCAGAAGCTGCAAGTTGGTGAAGTTCTGGTCGCCGACGGGGAGGCTCGATACCTGTTGCTGGTCAAAGACGGTTGACACGTCGGCACGGTCGGTCTTCAACTCGGGTTGCGCGTCCGCGTTTACGCTGACGGTCTCTGTCGAGACACCGATTTCAAGCGCTGGGTCGATGCGGGGAGCTGTATCGGCCTGGACAGTGATCCCCTTGGTTTCGAAGGCTTTGAATCCCTTGGCGGTTGCCTTGAGGTCGTAAACATCCGGGATCAGGTGAGGAACATTGTAGTCGCCGGACTGATTGGATGTGACGGTAACGACTGTGCCTTTGGCTTCGTCTCTTACCGTGATCAAGGCGCCCGGAATCAGCGCGCCAGTCGAATCAGTCACAGTGCCGAAGATCGATCCGTAAACCGACTGGGCGCCAGCCGTTGGTGTGATAAGCAATGTCGCGCTGGCAAAGATCGCCAGCATGTGGCTCGTGAATTGTCTCCCGTTCATACGGCCTCCTGGACGAGCGCCGCCTTTTCATGTTTTCTTGGGGGAGGACGTCTGCTGGAGGCGGGCAACCAAAGCGACGCTTTGCATGGCACACCTCCCCCGTTGGCACATCTCGAGCATCACCTCGGAGAGGGCGGCCTCCACGGACGGGTCGGCCTCTGGGGCAAGGGGAGCCCCGAGGCAACGCCTACATATACCAACATTTATTTTCAATTGTCAACGGAGAGTCGCGTACAAAACCTCCAGAGAAGTGGTCAATTTTGCTCTAAATTATTTGAAATCTTTTCGATGTGGGTGGCTTCAAATATGCGGAAATTTGTTCAGAATCAATCGCCGAACGGAGGAGTGAAAGCTCCGATTAACTCGCGTTGCGCCAAAAACGTTCAAAGTTACAGTAAAATTCTTGTTCTATCAGCGATAACTCAACCTATGGATTCGTAACTCCCTGTACAAACATTCGATCTTCCCGCCGGCAACCAGCGTTCATTGCTAACTCAATCCGTCTTTTTCGATAAAAGTGTGTCGATTTTCAATATTTTTCCACCCTCCTGGATGACGTAGAGACAATTTACGCCCATATCCTTGAACGTATCCACGGCGCCAGAGGGCCATCGAATTTCTACTAGCTCTGCTTTGGCGGCTTCGCCGAGTCCGAAATGAATGCGCAGATCGCTGGCCGAATAATAGCCGTTCGATGAGCGCACCTCATCGATCTGAACGAGTGGACTGCCAGCCTTTGAACCCACGGCTGGAGTGTTGGTGTGGGCTACGACTTTGATGCGGGCGCCGATGCCGGAACGGTTGCTCTTGACACCCACGACGCGGATCTTGATCCAGTTGTGTTTCAGCTTCGATTCGCAGTGCAGCAGTTGTGGAGCAGCGTTGATGCAATTCACAATCGCGTCTAGGTTTCCGTCGTTGTCGAAATCTCCAACCGCAAATCCCCTTGCCGGAACGGCAGCCGTGATTCCGCTGCCGCCTGACTTGCTCACATCTTCAAATTGGCCGTTGCGCAGGTTGCGATAAAGGTACTTGCGCTCCGCATAAGCTGCGTCCACTTCGGTGCCATCGACTTCGGGATAAACGTGGCCGTTGGCAACGAGAATGTCGAGCCAGCCGTCGTTGTCGATGTCGATAAAGCTCACGCCCCACCCCAGCAGGCGTGTATTGATTCCCAATCCGGCCTGGTAGGTACGGTCGTCAAAAGAGCCTTCGCCTAGATTCATATAGAGAGAATCTGTGTCACCGGCGAAGTTAGTCTTCACAATGTCCAGGAGGCCGTCGCGATTGTAGTCGCCGATGGAGACTCCCATGCCGGCCTGCGGCTTTCCATCCGGCGAAAAAGCTACTCCTGCCTCGATCGCCTGATCCTTGAACGTGCCGTCTTTTTGATTCACGTAGTAAGTTGCGGCAGTTGAATCGTTGGCGACATAGATATCAGGCCAGCCGTTGTTATCAAAATCCGCAACGACCGCACTGAGAGCATAGGTACCAAGCGCCCCTTCGATGCCAGCCTTTTGGCTTACGTCGGTAAAGGTGCCGTCACCGTTGTTGCGATAGAGAAGGTTTTTTCCGCCCTCCAATCCGGGCGGTCCACAAGCCACCTGAATCCCTTTGTAAGTGCAGTTGGCGTCCTCGGGCTTTGGCGCAGTCTTCAAGTCAAGGTCGATGTAGTTACCCACAAATAAGATCGAGGTTGCCGTCGCGGTCATAGTCAAGAAACGCGCAGCCCGAGTTCCAGCGCAGGCGCGGCTGGAGCAGGCCTGCCTCTCGCGTTACCTCAGTAAAAGTGCCGTTGCCATTGTTGCGAAAAAGCGCATTCTGCCCGTAGTAACTGACGAACAGGTCATTCCAGCCGTCGTTGTTATAGTCGCCCACGCAGCAGGCCTGTCCCCACCCCGAACGCGCCAGACCTGCCTTCAGAGTCACGTCGGTAAAGGTGCCATCGCGGTTATTTTTGAAGAGATGGCAAGTCGGTTCTTCGCCCTTTGGAAAGCCCTCAAGCCGCCAGCCATTGACCAGGAAAATATCGACCCAGTCGTCCTGGTCGTAGTCAAAGAAAGCCACGCCGCACCCGGTGGTCTCCAAAAGATATTTATTGCGGTGCTCGCCGCCAAAAACTGTCTTGACGTTGAGTCCGGCCTGTTTGGCTACGTCGACAAACTGAACCCCCAGAGGAGTGCCGGTCACCGGTGAAGACATTCCCTTTGGCGCTGGTCTCGTTTGTGCTTCGTAGGACGGGCGAGTATTGTTCGTTGATTTCTGCGGCGGCGTTGCCTGCTCGCCGCCTAGCCCAAACGCCGGCCGCGCCAGCATCAAGACTTCCTCGAACGGCAACACCAGTGCCGTCTTCGACAACGATCTCAAGAATCCACGACGCGAAAACAGCACGGCAGGAATCTCCCTCGGATGTACCCTCATTCTTGCTCGGGTTCACCTCGGCTGTCGAGTGTCGAGTAACGAGTAGGGCCTGAAGCCGAGAATGGACAGCAGCCGAATCACAAGTGCGGCAATGTACTTAAAATTCGGGTCGTGATGCCGACGTGTATTTGAAGTGAAGACGGGGAGCAGTTATCCACTCAGATTCTCATGAAAAGCGGTCAATCAAATGTATGTTTATCAAAAAGATAATACCGAACGGAAGAGGCAAAAGCATCTGGTGGGCAGTGAGGGACTCGAACCCCCGACTTCCTGCTTGTAAGGCAGGCGCTCTAACCAGCTGAGCTAACCGCCCACACGGCTCAAAGAGCCTATTGCGGCCTTTAGTTATCATAGCAGCGTGCTTGCTGGCCGGTCAGCTTCGCCTTCAAGCCGGAGTCTTCGGTCTCTTCGGGAGCGCCAGACCCATGTTGATAGACTCACCGGGTGGGCCGACTTATCCTCAATGCCGACGATTTTGGACTGACCGCAGGGGTCAATCGCGCCATTATCGAGCTGCACCGGGCCGGATTCCTGACCAGCACGACGCTGATGGCAAAGGCCGCCGCTACTGAGGAAGCCATCGAATTGGCGCGCTCGACGCCCTCGCTGGGCGTCGGCTGCCATGTGGTTCTGGTGGATGGCGAGCCGGTGCTTCCAATGTTGGAGCTTCCTGCGCTCGTGGACTCGCGCACATGCCGGTTTCATCCCAAGCTGGGAGCATTTCTCACGCGGCTGTTCTCGGGCCGCATTCGCTGTGCTGAGATCGAAGCCGAAGCCGCCGCGCAGATCGCCTTGCTGCAAAGCCGCGGCCTGCGCTTGACCCACATCGACACACACAAGCACACACACATGTTTCCCGCAGTGCTCAGGCCGGTGCTGCGCGCGGCCAAGGCAGCCGGCATTCGCACTGTTCGCAATCCATTTGAGCCTGCGTGGAGCCTCAGCGCCACTCCCCGCGCACCATTCATTCGCCGAATCGAAGTCCGGCTATTACGGCTGCTTGAGCCCACCTTCCGCCGCATCGTCGCAGAAGAGGGCTTCACAACAACCGACGGCGCAATCGGTGTACTCGCGACCGGAACCCTGGATGCAGCGACGGTCCGTGCGTTGCTCCGAAGCCTGCCTCCCGGAACATGGGAACTGGTCTCGCATCCCGGCACCAACGATGCCGATCTGGCCCAGGCTCACACACGCCTGCTGGCCTCGCGGGAGACCGAACGGCAGGCGCTTCGCACAGTTAAGGAGTTTCCCGATCTCGAACTTATCTCCTTTACGGAGTTGCGGCAGGGTGCAGGAGCAATTCGCTGATGGACGGAAGTCTTTGATTCAAAACAGGCTGGATGGATTTGCATCTTCAACGCTCTCGGAAACGTCCAAGTCACAGCCGGACGAAAGCTAAAGACTGAGAAGGATTTATGCGCATTGGCATCACTTGTTATCCCACCTATGGCGGCTCGGGCGTGGTTGCCACTGAACTGGGCATCGAGCTGGCCGCCCTCGGCCACGAGGTGCATTTCATCTCCTATTCGCAGCCCTTCCGGCTGAGCGGACGGGACAACGGCATCGAATATCACGAGGTTCATGTCTCAAGCTATCCGCTCTTTGAGTTCCCGCCCTACGATCTGGCGCTGGCCTCGCGGATGGCCGAAGTGGCTGAATTCCATAATCTCGATCTGCTCCATGTGCACTACGCTATTCCTCATTCGGTCAGCGCTCTGCTGGCGCGGGAGATGCTTGCGGCTCAGGGGCGCCATCTGCCCTTTGTCACCACGCTTCATGGCACCGACATCACGCTGGTGGGCCTCGACCGCGGCTATCTGCCTATCACTCGGTACGCCATTCAGGAGAGCGACGGTGTCACCAGCATCTCCAACTATCTGAAAGAGACAACGCTGGCGGATTTTGGCATCACGCGACCGATCGAGGTGATTCCCAACTTCGTCAATTGCGATCAGTACGCGCCCATCAAAGATGAGGCGGTCCGGGCGGATGCGCGGCTGCGTCTGGCTGCGCCGGGCGAGGCAATCCTAATGCATCTGTCAAACTTCAGGCCGGTGAAGCGCGTAGTGGACGTGGTGAAGGTCTTTGCGCTGGTGGCCCGCGAGCTTCCGGCGCGACTGGTTCTGGTTGGCGACGGGCCGGATCGCTCGGCGGCGGAGTGGCTGGCTCACGATCTGGGAATCCAAGACCGGGTTCACTTCATGGGCAAGCAGGAGCGCGTCGACGAGTTGCTTCCGCTGGCCGACCTGATGGTGATGCCCAGTGAGTTGGAGTCTTTTGGCCTGGCCGCGCTCGAAGCGATGGCCTGCAAGGTTCCGTCCATCGCCACGCGGGTGGGCGGAGTGCCCGAACTGATCGACGACGGCGTGACAGGCTTGCTTTTTCCTGTTGGGGATGTTGAAGCGATGGCCGCTGGAGCGGCGAGCCTGCTGAAGGATCGCGACCGCCTGCAAACCATGCGCGACGCCGGGCGCAAGACGGCGCAAAAGAGATTCTGCGCCTCGCTGGTCGTGCCCCACTACGTTCGGTACTACGAACAGGTGCTGGGGAAGCAGAACTCGGAGACCAAAGAACAGGGGTCAGTTCTGGCCGGAAGATAGACTTCGAGGGTCTGAGATTCGCTCGATCGAAGCTCTCGGCTCGAAGACCGGCATGAAACCCAGCTTCTGCCAGAAGCGCGTCAGAAGAGCCATGGTCTCCGCACTGGTTCGAGCAGTGGTGCGCAACAGGATCTTGCGCTTGGCGCCGGCCTCTCGTTTTTCCTCAGCGGCATTTCCAGTCAAGTCGCCGGCTTCGGCGACGATGGCGATGCATCTCTCCGGACGATAAGTGCAGCTGGCCAGGTCGGCGATCGAATGCCGCGTCGTCGGAGTGGCCAGCACCGTGCGCGGCGGGGCCATGCGGTCGAGCAGCCAGAGAATCTCCAGCTTGGACTCCAACTCATCCGGCACGCAGTCGATCACCAGATCGGCCGAGCGGACCGCGTCCTCGATCGTGGAGACGAAAGAGATCTCTGGCAGGGCGTCAGGACCCAGTTGCTGCCGGAGCAACTCCTGGGCGTGATGCAGGTTGGCCGGCATCACGTCTTCCAGCAGTACGCTGAATCCGGCGCGGGCTGCCGAAAGGGCCAGCCAGCGGCCCAGCGGGCCGGCTCCAATGATTGCGACAGTCTCAGGCAAGCGTAGCTGGCTTGGCCGCCGGGAGTTGCGCGGCATCGTCTGCGTAAGACTTTGCCGCCAGGGCCTGAGCGATAGTCTCGGCGTTGGACTTGCCGGTGAGGGCCTGAACTACATCGTCGGCGCTTGGGCTGGCGTGTTGCAGGTGTTCGGCAACGCGCGCGCGCTCCTCGGCTGAAAGCGTGGGGACAGTGGCCAGCACCCGGCGCAGGGTGACGGCAACGTCGTCAATGTAATTCATCAGGCGGATGGCTTCTCCGGAGAGCGGCATAGTTTCCCTCGATAGGATCGAACTTCCCATCTTCATTGTAGGGGTTGCGGTCGGGAAGGGGGAAGCACCGGGGACAAGGTGCGGGCAACTTGCAGACGACAAAGAATCTGGACAAGCATTAGGGCGTAGAAATGGAGTGCTTTGCGCGGCGAGTCTAAAGAAACTTGGCGGTGAGTTGCAGTACCTTGTCGATGGCCGCTTCCACTTTGCTCACGTTGGCAATTCCTGCGGCAATCCCCGCGATCTGGCTCTTGAGCGTATTGATCGCGCTGTTTGCTTTACCCATCTCCGGTGTCAGTGCGGTGAAAGCCGCCGTGTTGGCTTGGATAGCAACTTCGTTTTTGGCAGTCAATACGTCGGATATGACCTGCGCAGCATCGTTCAAAGCAAGCGTGGCAGGCCCTGTCGCGGCCAAGCACTCTGCGTTGAGGGTGTCGAACAGGTCTTGGTAAGCGGCATAAGTCTGGGCCTCAGTGGGCGCAGGCTCTGTAGGCGGCGTTAGCTGTGTGGGCATGGCAACTCCGTTCTTTTTTGCTTCACTTTGCAGGCAAGCCTTGGTAATACTTCCCGAGATTCATTCCGGCAGCTTCGAGGTCCGCGATTCGTGCGCTCAAGGCCTCGGGGTTGTTGCCTTGCGCGGCTGCAGCCAGTGCGTGATGGGTAAGGGTTAGGCGGTTGATTGCCGCGAGCAGGCTGGCCAGCATGGCATCGTTTGTATGCTCGCTACGCCGGATTGCGGGAAGTTTTTCGACCTCATCGCGAAGTTCCACTGGGGCTAAGTTTGTCCCTGTTTACTTGAATAAAAGTCCATTGCTCGCGGAACAGGTCTTCGTAGTCAACATTCGATTGCTTGCGGAGTGTCTCGACATCGTCGGTAAGCAATTTGCAAAGGGACTCGACCTGAGGGTCCATTTGGCGGGTGATCGAAGGTAGTGCGGCTTTTACCTTTTTCGATACCAGATACTCTCCTAATGCTAGAGCCGCGGTGCTCACAATGTTAGCGGTCTGCGTACCCACAGAGATTCCGGTTTTCTTACCTACCGGGTCGGAGGCGAACGTCGCACTAAGACTCTTGAGATTGGATCCTGCGGAGGTTGCCGCCGCGGTAAGAGCTGGAGAGTCCAGGCCAGAAGTTACGTCTGAGAGCGACTGGGCATAGCTCCTCAGTGCCTCCAGCACATCGAGGCGTGACTGTAACCCCTCCGGAGAGATGAAAGCCGCGGACTTGTCTGGGTCCCAGGCCTTGCCTTCTTCGACCTTGATGACGCCCGCAGACGTTTCCTCCTGGTCATGCAGATCGATTGCGGCACGGTAGGCGCTGGAGGAGTTATCCACGACTAACCCTGCCGCCGAAGAGAATGCGGCAGTATGTTTCGCTAGCGGGGACAGTGAACACCCATTGGCAATAAGGCAGAGAGTTACAGTAGCCACTGCCACGAGGGACCCGAAAGACCGTGGGGTATTCCACACTACCAAGCTAGACGTGTCAGAAAATAGTGAGGATCGCTTGCTTTCCATGCTTGCATGGGAAACCAGGGCTAACGCTTTGTCAAGAGAAAATCTTCCCGAAGTCTTGAGAATTCGGTTGTTATCCAGGCAATGCTAGAAGGCCCACTAATACTCTCGAAAGCTTATTCGCGAGGCGATCGAAAGTTGGACAACGAGAGGAACCACCTTAACTGCGATGAGCAGATTGAGTTCGGCTCTCGGTCACCTTGTGCGGTGTCGCCCAGACCTGGTAGCTGTTGAAGAGGAATTGAACGCCGAGAATCAACAGCCAAACGAGAAGCGCAAACTTCAGCGGCCGCTTGGGAACACGCGTGCTGAGAAGAGTTCCGGCAATGGCTCCGACAGCGCCTCCGGCAATCAATTGCAGCAACAGGCCGGGGTTGGAAGAGTGCGAGAACCAATGGGCGCCGCTGCCAATTAGTGAGACGAAGAACCCGAAGGCAATATCCGTACCGACGACTTGAGCAGGCAACAACGGCGTGAGGCCTAGCAGCGCTGTGCTGCCCAAAGCGCCCGCTCCCGCGGAGGAGAAGCCAACCTCGGCTCCTACGGGAAACATCAGCCACGCAAGCCAGGGGCTACGATCGCGCTGGGTCTCATCGTGTTTCTTTGGACGGAAGAAATAAATAATCTGCCAACCGGCAGTCGTCACCAGAATTGCTCCGAGTAGCGAATTCAGCAGGTTCTGCGATCCTGCGCTCACCAAATGCTTCAGGAAGAGCGAACCGACGATAACGCCGGGCACGCCGCCCAGCAGCATGAAGCCCAGCGTTCTCCATACAACATTGCCGCGCATAATCTGCGCGGGAACGAGGATCAGTTTGACTGCTGTTGAAAACATTAAGCCGATTCCAACGGCCTCGACAGCAGGAACGCCGAGAAAGAGCACCAGAACGGGCACAGTGACTGTGCCCGCGCCAACGCCAGTCAGCGCAATAAAGAGGGCGATCATGAATCCGATAAGATACTGCATTGAGCCTCCTCGAGTGCTTACCCGGAAACTCTACTTCGCGGGTGCTGCCTCAATGTGAATGCCGCACTCGACCTTGCGGCCGGCCCAGCGTCCGGAACGCGGATCGCTGGGATCGAGTGGAAGCGTCGTACATGGCTCGCAACCGATGGAGGAGTAGCCGCGCGCATAAAGCGGCAGCAGAGGAATCGCAAGTTCTTCGCAGGCATACCAGACATCGCGCGTGGTCCACGCGGCCAAGGGAGCGAGCTTGAGGATCTGCTTGCCGCCGGGAAGCGTAAAGAGGGCCGACTCTTCGAGAGCCGCCCGGCTCTTCGCCTGCTCCCGCCGCATGCCGGTGATCCACACGCGATATCCGGCTACAGCCTTGAAGAGCGGCTCGACCTTGCGCAGCTTGCAGCACTGGTCGGGCGCGGATTGATAGAGAAGCCCGAACTCGGCCTCCTGCTCGGCGACGGTCTTCTCCGGCAGCAGATTGATCAGGTTGAGCTGCCACTCCTTCGCGATGCGATCGCGATAGGCATAGGTCTCGGCGAAGTGGTAGCCCGTATCGAGAAAGAGAATCGGAATGAGAGGATCGAACTCGATTGCGAGCTTGGCGAGAAGCACATCTTCGGCCTGAAAGCTGCAGGTCAGGCACACGTCCTGCTTGCCGGTGACTTCGCGAGCAAGGGTGGCGCGCAGTGCATCGAGCTTGGTCTTCACTTCGTGTCTGAATCTGTGTTGTGCTCATTGCCTGTGTCCCTTCTGTTTCGCTGATGATCTTGTGTCCGGTCATTTCGCCAAAGCCAGTTCGATTAAGTCTTTCCGCGATCTGTTAAGCCGTGCTCTCTCAAAAAAGCAGCGACGAACACGACGATTACTAGATGACCCAGTCGGCATTCCCAGTCGAAAGAAGAATGCCGCTTCGTCCCAGCAGATCGTGTATGGCCGCAATTGCCTGAATCGAGTCGTTTGCATCGAGCGCGATTTCCTGGTCTTCGACGCGCGCTGTGAGAGTTTCGCCGCCGGTCAAGTTGACGACCAAGGCAATCATGCCGGAGAGAACCTTCGAGTGGGTCAGGAGATCGATCATGTCGCGATGAACTGCAAATGGCTCAACATCGGCTTCAATGCGCGCTGCGATGGCGCCACGCGCAAAGAGCGAACGCTCGATGCGATCGATCAGTTCAACCGGCCCGGACAACTCAAGAACGCCGCCGCGATGGCCCCAGCGCGCTGCTCTCTCTTCTGCGGTTACCGGACCCGATACAGATCGAGCCGCTTCAGAAGCCGCGGTAATCATGCCGGCTGCAACGGTGCTGTTGGTCTCGGCATCGATCAGGATGAAGGCGCCGGTGGAGCGATTCTCGCCGTAGCGGTCGAGAGCGATAGGCCGCAACAGGTCGATGCTGACGGCGCCGATGGCGTTCATCTCCAGCGTGCCGGCGGGTTCGTGCGCGAGCGTGGCGATGTTGGTGCGGTGATCGATCGCGGAGACAAATGCAGGCACGGTCTGGCTGGTGTGCTTGAGCAGATAGCGGCGATTGCGCTGGAGAGGACTCGATCCATCCAGACAAGCGCGGCCTTCAGGCTCTTGGAGACAACTGCCGGAGCTTGCGAGGAGACGATCAGATCGCCGCGGCTGATATCGAGTTCGCGATCGAGAACCAGCGTGACCGAGAGCGGCGCACGGGCTTCGGCAAGCTCTCCATCGAAGGTCACGATGCGCGCAACCTCCGCGATTCTGCCAGAGGGAAGCACCGTGATCTTGTCGCCGGGTGCGACGGTTCCAGAGGCAATCTGGCCGGCAAATCCGCGAAAGGTGTGGTCGGGACGAAGAACCCGCTGCACGGGAAAACGGAAGGGCGCTGTACTGTTCTCGCGCGAAGAAGGCAGCGACTCCAGCAACTCCAGCAGCGATGGACCGTCATACCAACTGCATCGTTTTAGATCGGTGGACGACATTGTCTCCGGCCAGTGCGCTGACCGGAACAAAGATCGCCTCGACCGGGCTGCCGGTGTCCGCCGCGATCTGATCGAGAACAGAGGTGAAATCGGCCTCGATGGCGCGGAAGGTCGCCTCGTCATAACCAATGAGGTCCATCTTGTTGACCGCGACAATCACGTGCCGCACGCGCAGCAGCGATGCGATGTAGGCATGGCGGCGCGACTGAATCAGCACGCCCTTGCTAGCGTCGATCAGCACCACGGCGGCATCGGCGGTCGATGCGCCGGTCGCCATGTTGCGCGTGTACTGCTCGTGGCCGGGCGTGTCGGCAATGATGAACTTGCGCCGCGGCGTCGAGAAGTAGCGATATGCAACGTCAATTGTGATGCCCTGTTCGCGCTCGGCGCGCAGGCCGTCGGTGAGCAACGCGAAATCGATCTGGCCGGGAGCGGTGGTTCCTTTGCCTTCAATTGAGCGCACCTGGTCTTCATAGACCGACTGCGTGTCATAGAGCAGGCGGCCGATGAGCGTGGACTTTCCGTCATCCACGCTGCCAGCCGTAGAGAAGCGCAGCAGATCCTTTTCGCGCTCCTGGGCCAGAAACTCGCCGACCGAAAATGGTTGCGCAGTGAGAGTCGCCATTTAGAAGTAGCCCTCCCGCTTCTTGATTTCCATGGAACCTTCCTGGTCGTGATCGATCACGCGATTGGCGCGCTCTGAGACGCGGAAGTAAACCAGCTCCGCGATGATGGCGGGAATCGTATCCGCGTCGGAGCGAATCGCTCCGGTGCAGGGACTGCATCCCAGCGAACGCAGCCGCGACTTGACCATCTGGGGCTGCTCGCCCTTCCTCGCTACAAAGGCTTGTTCGATGGGGAGGAGCGCATCGCCACGCACATACATCGGTCGCTCTTTGGCAAAGTAGAGATCGACCACGGGAATCTTCTCCTCGTGGATGTACTGCCAGACATCCATCTCCGTCCAGTTCGAGAGTGGGAAGACGCGAATGCTCTCGCCGGGATGAATGCGCGCATTGTAGAGGTTCCATAACTCGGGGCGCTGGTTCTTGGGGTCCCACTGGCCGGCCGAGTCGCGGAAGGAGTAGATGCGCTCCTTGGCGCGAGACTTTTCTTCGTCGCGTCGCGCGCCGCCAAAGGCCGCGTCGAAGTTGTAGTGGCGCAGCGCGTCGAGCAAAGCCTGCGTCTTCAGCAGTCCGCAGCAGCGCTTGGTGTCGAGCACGATGGGATTCGTTCCCGCAGCAATCGCTGCTTCGTTGCGCCAGACAAGCAACTCCGCGCCAACGCTGCGCGCCATCTCATCGCGAAACGCGAGCATCTCGCGGAATTTGAAGCCGGTATCGATATGCAGCAGCGGAAAGGGAATCGGCGCGGGATAGAAGGCCTTCTGCGCGAGGCGCAGCATGACGGACGAATCCTTGCCGATGGAGTAGAGCATCACCGGCCGCTCAAATTCAGAGGCCACTTCGCGAAGGATGTGGATGCTCTCCGCCTCAAGCAGGCGAAGATGGCTCAGACGCGGCGGAGCAGATGCGCTGGTCGACGGCGTGGCTGAACCGAATTCGCTTTCGATGACTGGCATGCATGACCTCGTTCAGTGCGGTGATTGCGCTGAAGGCCGATGCAACGATCGCGCGCCGGCTATTCAGCTCGGGTGCGTCTTCTGATGAATTGCGTATGGGGAATCAGAGACTAGCGACAACACCCGTCGAAGATCATCGACAGGCGACAACAGGAGCGGGTTTGGGACGCGCGAACCATGTGTTTTTTTATAGTACCAACAGAATTGGATAAATGCAATCTAGATACGTCTTGCCATGCAGATGTGATTGAAAACATGGTTGATTCAAAGAAGTTGTGGAGCGCCGGGCGGGATTTGAACCCGCGAATGCAGGTTTTGCAGACCTGAGCGTTAGCCTCTTCGCCACCGGCGCAATTCGATTTCATGGAAGCACGTAACGCAGATTTGCGTAGCCTGCGAAGACGTGCGCATTCTTCGGCGCACCGGGAGCGACATACCAGGGCTCGCGAGTGATGTAGGAACTTTGCGTAATCATCTGCACAGATCCATAACCCGCCTGCTTCCACAGCGTGGTCTGCGTGGCAAAGGTCCCTTCCTGGATGGCGCGATTATTGCTTCCGGTGCTGCCCTGGAAGCCATAGCCCACCAGCGTTCCTGTACTGGGATCGGTGGAGAAGACGCGGCCGAAGTAAGCCGTGCTGTATGTTGCCGAAAAAACTGTCGACCTTGTCGCCTTCCACTCCACCGCGGCGATGCCCGAACCCGCGTGCACTAGTTGCGGGATGAACCGCGCGGTCTTCGAGCCATTCTGCGCGACGACAAAACCCGGTCCCATCCCGCCCAGATACCGTCCGCCGCCATCGCTCCAGTAGCCAGTCAAAATGAGATGAAGGTTTTTCGCGATCTCCAGATTGGCTGAGCCGCTTATCCCGCCGCCTTCGCGTGTCTCTTTGAAGCTCGTCGTTTTCGTCACCGAGGCCGGGGTAAGTATTGCAACGGAGGTCAGCAACCCAGCGGTTTCAAAGTGCCACTTACGCTGACCCCAACCGGCATCGGCGGAGAACTTTGCGATCACATCGGGATGAAACGCAGGCGTTGCGGTTCCTCCCCCGGAGCCGGTGCTTGAGTTCACATCGGTCTCAGCCGAGCTGAACAGTGCGGGGAATGTTGCTGCGCTGCCGCTGAACTGCTGAGGATTTTCCGCGGAGAGGCCAAGTGCAACGTTGGGCGTGAAGTGGTAGACCGTACGCATTGCGCCTGGCGAGCATAAGTCAGGCCGACCTGATAGTTGGTGTCCAAGTGGAGCGTGTTGTAGATCTCTGAGAGGAACGGCGAGATTCCGACACGGTTGGGAGTGAGCAGCGACCAGCTCTGTCCGGCAAGCAGCTCCCAGCGCTTGCGCGAAAGATCAGTAAAGTAGACACGCAGGCGGAGCGAGTCCGAGTTCGTGCTGACGTAGGCGTTCGATGGAAGATAGCCGTTGAAGTCGGCCTCAGCATAACCGAAGATCTTCGCCGCTCCGAAGAGTTCGTCAGCGCGCAGTGTGATACGCGAGCTCTGAGCGGTGAAGCGAGTCTCGCTCAGACCGCCTGTCACGGTGTTGCTGAAAGGAATCGAAGCAAAGGAAGTGCCCAGGCCGCTGCCTACATCAGTTGAGCGGTAGATGGCGGTGAAATCCACCCACCCTCCAGGCGTGAGCGAGGCTTTGCCAAAGTGAATGGAGAGCGGCGAATCCGGCGATTTCGCGGCGGTTGTCTGCGGCGCGCTTTCGGCCGCCTTTGAACTCTTCGGCGCGACGAATGTGGAACTCGCCGCGAAGCTAGGGGCGACATTCAGCGCATGCGCCTCTGAGTTCAATCGAGCGACGGTGGAAGCCGCCGCCTGCTCGGTAGCCGAGGAGTTGGCCGTCCGGTCAACCGCCAGTTCACGCTGTAGCGCATCGATCGCAAGCTGTTGGCGTTCAAGCTGCTGGCGCTGGCTCTCAAGCTGCTGCGCCTGCGCACGAACAAGAGTTTGCACCTGCTCCAGAACCGATCGAACGTCACTGGATGACGACCAAGCCGAATCGGCCGCCACGCTTGTTGCAGAATTTTCTCCGCTCTGCGCTGGAGCAAGGGGCGCCCATATGCCAACGACCAAAGTGAATCCAATCAATTTTCGTACCATTGCGGCCTCCTGAATGCACTCAATCCGCGCAGGCGGCCCGAGAGGAATACGCAGCGCCGGAAAGTGCATTGGTTTCAGTATTTTGTTTTTGTTTCTTGCGAAGGAAATTCAGTCGCTGAGGGTCTGCACGCGACATCGACAGGCACAACACAGCGCCGTCGCTGGCCTAATGAACGAGTGGCCACTATCCTCAACAAAACGCGCCGAGATGGACAAATGCACGGAGATCCTGTACCTGAAAATTATTTTGAATTGATTAGCGCGGGTGAAGACAAAATCGCGGACGAGCCAGCGGGAGCTAGCGGCAACAGCAACAACACGCGATTTGTAAAAAAATGTTTTGCATCATTGGAACCAACTTTGTTTCTTCAACCTAACCCACATCTAAATTCCTGTCAACAGATTGATTCTCGTAGAAGTCTCCGCGCTCGATGTTGCGCAAGAGCAAAGTGAGCCGTCGAATCCCGCGATGATTCGCTTGACTTTCAAGCGGCGCGCCCCTACTATCCTCTTATGAACGGTCGCTCCTGTTGTCGCTGCTGTATGCTGCTTTACGCGGCACAGGCGGCGTGGGTCTAAAGTTCAGAACAAAATCCACGGTTCCCCAAATGCCCGCGATGCAGTGTTAGCTGCCGCGGGATTTCTGTCTTTGCTAAGAGGAAAAGATGACTCAAGCTGTTCAAGAAAAAGAGACGAAGGCGCAAAAGTCCGAACGCCTCAAGCGCGAAAAGAATCCATGGGAGGCGTTCGATGAGGTGCGTTCGTTTGCGCGTGAAGGCCGCGCCAGCGTGTTGCCCGAGTGGGCCAACCTCTACTTCAAGTGGTGGGGCATCTATACGCAAGGCGACGGCGTTGGAGCGACCGGCGGCAAAGGCGGCGAAGGCGTTGCATCCGATTACTTCATGATGCGCATCGGAATTCCCAACGGCATCGTCTCTGCCGCGCAGCTTCGCGTGATCGGCGGACTGGCGCGCAAATATGCGCGAAATCTCGCCGACATCACCGTGCGCCAAGCCATTCAGCTTCACTGGCTCACCATCGAATCGCTTCCCGAGGTTGTGGAAGCGCTCGACGCCGCCGGGCTTTCGCCGAAAGGCGCATGCGGCGATGTGGTGCGCAATGTGACTGGCTGTCCGCTGGCTGGCGTGGCAGCCGATGAGCTTGTCGATGCTTCGCCGCTTGCGGAAGAGATTTCGCAACTACTGAAAGGAAACCCGGAGTTCTACAACCTGCCACGCAAATTCAAGATCTCAGTAACCGGCTGCCCGTCGTGGTGTTCGCATCCTGAGATCAACGACATCGGCCTCACCGCGACAATCCACAACGGCCAGATCGGCTACTCGCTGCGCGTTGGCGGAGGCCTATCGAAGGAGCCGCATCTGGCCGTTCGCCTGAACGCCTTTGTGCTTCCCGATCAGGCGGTGCGCGTGGTTCGCGCTGTCGCTGAGATCTTCCGCGAGCAGCAAGGTCTGCGCGAAAACCGCAATGAAGCCCGCCTCAAATACCTCTTCCTCAAGGAAGGCTGGACGGCCGAGAGCTTTCTCGCCCAATCTGCAATCGCGGCTTGACTTCACGCTGCTGCCCGCCGCGCCTGAGGAGGTTCCCGACGATATCTACCGCGACCATACGGGCATTCATCCCCAGCGTACGCCGGGCTTGAGTTATGTTGGCGCATCGGTGCTGCGTGGCCGCATGACCGGCGAGCAGTTGGAAGCCGCCGCGGATCTTGCAGAGCGCTTCGGCAGCGGGGCGCTGCGAACCACCGTCTCGCAGAACCTACTCTTTATCGACATTCCGAACCAAAAGGCAGCGGAGCTGGCGCGAGAGCTTGGCAAGCTCGGCCTGCATGTGGAGGGCTCGTCATTCTGGCGTGGCGCCGTCGCCTGCACAGGCACGGAATTTTGCAAGCTTGCCATCACCGAGACCAAGGGCTTCGCGCGGTGGATTGTAGATGAACTCGAAGAGCGGCTGCCCGGCTTCGACCAGCAACTCCGCCTGCACGTGACGGGTTGCCCCAACAGTTGCGGCCAGCATTGGATCGCCGACATCGGCATCGAAGGCAAGAAGATCAAGCACGAGGGCAAGCTCATCGACGCGTATTACTTCTGCCTTGGCGGGGCAGTGGGTCAGCACGCCGCCATCGCGCGCCCGGTGGGCTATCGCTGCCCAGCGACGCTTGTGCCTGAGTCGATCGAGCGGCTGCTGCGCCACTATCTCGCCGATCGCCAGCCCGAAGAAAATCTGCGCGCATGGTTTGGCCGTCACTCCAGCGACGAGCTGCGCGCCGATCTGGCCGGTGAGGTTCTGGCTGCCGTCGAGCGCGATCTGCCCACGGGGCGCGTGCCCCACGAGTTAGCAGTCGATTGAGGAGCAAACGATGAGCCTATTGCCGGTCTTTCTCAAACTCGATGGCCGCCGCGGCCTGGTGGTCGGAGCGGGCAAGGTTGGCTTGGAAAAGATCGCCAGCCTGCTCAAGACAGGATTGCAACTGCGCGTCGTCGCTCCCTATGCAGCATCTGAGGTCAGGCAACTCGCCAGCGAAGGCCGACTTGAGTGGATTCAACGACCCTTTGAGATCGACGACCTCGATGGCAACTTCGTGGTTGTTGCAGCTACCGATTCCGCCGAGGTCAATGCCGAGGTTTATCACGAAGCGGTTGCACGCGGCATCCTCGCTAATAGCGTGGACGATCCGCCACACTGCGACTTTTATTTCGGCTCGGTGGTGAGCCGCGGCGCGCTACAGATCGCAATTTCCACGGCTGGCGAAAGTCCCGCCGTTGCACAAAGGTTACGCCGCGAGATCGACGAGCAACTGCCCCAGGACCTTGGTTCATGGCTTGAGAATCTTGGCCAACTGCGCCGCGAGGTGTTGGCCACACATCCCAGCGGCGATGCGCGCAAGCTGTTGCTGCATCAGCTTGCGCAACGTTCGGTTTGCGCCTCTGCGAGTTGCCCTTCGCGCCAAATGGCTCTTGCGTCGCTCAATACTCATGCGGAGGGAAAGGTCTATCTGGTTGGAGCCGGTCCGGGAGACCCTGAGCTGCTTACTGTGAAGGCATTGCGTGCGATTCAGTCGGCCGACGTCATCCTTCACGACGATCTTGTTCCGCAGGCCATTCTCGATCTGGCGCCGCCCGCTGCTGAGATCGTCAACGTCGGCAAGCGCTGCGGCGTGAAGAGCATTTCGCAAGAGCAGATCAACGAGCTGATGGTGGAGCACGCGCGTTCGCGGCGCAAAGTGGTCCGCCTCAAGAGCGGTGACCCGCTCATCTTTGGCCGCGCCTCGGAAGAGTTGGCTGTGCTCGGCGAGGCCGGCGTTCCCTTTGAGGTTGTGCCGGGAGTGAGCGCTGCCTTCGCGGCGGCCGCGGCAATCGGATGTTCGTTGACCAGCCGCAACAGCGCATCGAATGTGATTTTTTCGACTAACCATCGCGCGCATTCTCAAGAGGACGGACAATCATCGCGACGGCCGTTGCCGCGAATTGAAGATGCGACTCGTGTCGTCTACATGCCAGGCCGCGATCTGCGGCAACTGCAACAGCAATGGCTCGACGAAGGTCTTCCTTCCGACTTTCCCTGCGCTCTGGTCTCGCGTGTGGCCCAGCCTGCCCAGGAGGTTCAATTGACTACGCTCGGCGGCCTCGGCAGCGCCGCACCGGTGCTCGCCCCTAGTCTGCTCATTGCTGGCTGGGCTGTCGCGGAAGCCGCTGTACGAGGCGATCAGTCCGAGGAGACCGACTTAGTCGCAGACTGAAGTCGAGTGACTCGACTGAGAGCCAAGCTTCTTGCATTGCATCTTGAAATCGTGCATTGATACAAGACAGGTTGGTCGAGGTCCGGGGCAGCCCACCCTAGCGGCAAAAATAACGACGCCGCGAGGGTGGGGCACCCAAACTGGTTTGGACTGGTTTGGCTATTTCGAAGGTTGGGGCACCGCGCGACTATTGAACTAGCTGGCGGCTTCGGCCAGACGCTTGGCTCGCCAGAGGGCGCCTTCTAACGAGACTGCCGGTTGCTGACTGACGGGCATCTCTGGGGCGGCGGCCTTTAGACCGGCGAAGAAGGCTTCGCGGACTGTGGTCATTTGCTCGATAACGCCGCCGGTCCAGGCTACGGGGAGTTCGCCGGCAAGATTATGTTTGCGGCGGAGCTTCGAGCGGACGAGCAGGACAAAGTTGACCAGATCGGTCGCGGCCTCGTCGAGAACTCCCTTGGCAACCGCATCTCCAGATTCAGCGAGCGAATAAATGGCCGGGGCCAAAGCGGCGAAGTCGGGGCCTGGGGTGCTGTCGCCGAGGTTGACCAGATCTGCGAGATTTGGCGTTCCCCAGATTTCGCCAACCTTGTGGAGAATCTGAGGCAGCTCGGCTTGATCGAGCATTTGGTCGTAGGCGTTGAGGGCGCGGCGAATGCTGTGTAGACCGATCCAGTAGCCGGAGCCGCGGTCGCCGAGACGAGAGCTCCATCCGCCGGCGCACTCGCGGCTTCCATCGGGTGCGCGGCCAATGGTGTTGGTGCCGGTGCCGGCGATCTGGAGAATTCCAGGACCTCCGCGGAAGGCCGCGTCGAGAGCGATGACCTCGTCGCCGACGACCTCGGAATGCTCGACGCGGAATTCGCGCAGAACCGCAGTGATCCACTCTGAAGTGCCGGGCATGGAGGCGGAGGCTACGCCAACCGTGGCGGCGCGGATGCCCGTGACGCCGGCATGATCGAAAACCTCTTTGAGCAATGCGCGCAGGTTGGCCTCGGCGACCTTGGGGCCCACGCGGAGACGCTTGATGGAGCCGCTCTCGGCGTGGGCCAGGTGCCGGTCACCCTGCACGATGGAGGCGCGGGTTCTGGTTCCTCCGCCGTCGATTCCAAGAACTGAGTTCATCTTGCGGAAGCTCTGCGCTTCGCGAAACTTCGCCAGGACGTTGAGATAGGCGCGAGAGGTCTCGGTGATGGTTTCGGGAGTTCCGGCGTCGATGGCGGCGAGATTGACGAGGTCGCTGCCCACGCCGAGGGCGCGTGCTCCTGCGCTGAGAAAGCTCTCCGCGGTTTCAGGGTCACGCCGCCGGTGGGGATGAGTTTGAGATGCGGGAATGGAGCGAGCAGGGACTTGAGGTAGCTTGCGCCACCCATGGCCGAGCATGGAAAGATTTTCACGTAGTCCGCGCCAGCCCGCGAGGCGGTAATGACTTCAGTGGGGGTGAGAGCGCCGGGGATGGAGAGCTTGCCGAGAGCGCGGGTTTTGGCGACGACTTCAGGGTGGAAGCTGGGGCTTACGACGAATTCAGCACCGGCCTCGATGGTGGCCGCGGCCTGATCGGCGGTGGTGACGGTGCCGGAGCCGAGCAGGAGCTTCGCTCCGTATTCTTTCTTGAGATTCTTTAGCACATCCAGCGCGCCGGGGACGGTCATGGTGACTTCAACGACGGTGACGCCGCCGGCGATCATCGCCTTGACGACGGCGAGAGCCTGTGCTGCGTTGCGGGCGCGGAGAACGGGAATGAGGCCGACGCGTTCGATGATTTGTGCTGTGGTTTCGGACATAGCTTCCTCGATGGAGCGATTGTTGAGAATCGCTCTAGTCATGTTATCAACTGAGGGATTGAATCCAAGCACGCCGGTACAAGAGATCGAGCAGAGGAGTCATCCAGGACGAGCGTAATCTTTCTGCAACCGCGCACCGAATTGCAGAGGTAGACAGCGTCGGCGGCTGCCAGATCTTCCAGCTTTAATGCTCGTTCTGCCGCTGATGGATTCGTTTCCAGCAGATGCCGCCGATAGGTCCCTGGCAGCACTCCGCTAGTTACCGGCGGTGTCAGCCATTGGCCATCCTTCTCAATGAAGACGTTGTTGATGGCGCCTTCGGTTATCTCGCAGCGTTCGTTCAGGAACAGCACTTCATCGTAGCCGGTTCGCAGAGCCTCTTCGTATTGCTGTTCGTACAGCGCGCGTCGGGTTGTCTTGTGCCGCAGGAACCGGTCTCCCGAAAACACGCGCTTCGCCGAAATCATAACCTTTTCCATTCCCGCGGGTTCTGCCGCCCTGGCATGCGTGACCTTTATACCGCTCCGCCGCGTTCCAACTGAATGCGAACCTTGATTCGCTGCCCGCACTCGAAATGCTTTGCCGCTTCCTCAAGCGCCGCCGCTACGGCTTCTCGTTCAAACTTAAATTCAAAATACTCTGCCGACAATTGCATCCGCTCCAGATGCTCCGCCAGCAGAATGTAACCGTCGCTCCAAAGAATGCTTTCCAGCAGATCAAACGGCTCTTCGCGGCGGGTCAGGAATTCCGCCTTCAACATGCACTCGCGGAACTCCTCTTCCGCCTGTGAATCGATGACGATGCCGCTGCCTACGCCCATCGTGCCGTGATTGTTCTCAAGAACCACAGTACGAATCGGCACACTGAAGACGGCTTCGCGCACCGGCGAGAAAAAGCCAATTGCACCGGTGTACACGCCGCGCGGCCCGCGCTCCAGCTCCTGAATGATCTCCATGGTCCTATGCTTGGGAGCTCCCGTCACGGAGCCGCAAGGAAAGAGGCTGGAGAAGATCTCCGCATAGCGTATCTCCGGCCGCAGCACGCCGGAGATTTCCGATGTCATCTGAAAGAGCGTCTCGTATTTCTCCACCGTGAAGAGCCGCTCTGCCCGTACGCTGCCATACTCGCAAACGCGGCCCAGATCATTCCGCAAGAGATCCACGATCATCACGTTTTCGCTGCGATTCTTTAGGTCGTTTTGCAGCCAGTGAGCGAGTGAGTCGTCCTCCGCTTTGTCCACCCCGCGCCGCGCGGTGCCTTTCATCGGACGCGTGACAATCCCGCGGTCTTTCACGCGAAAGAACAGCTCCGGCGAAAACGACAGAACCTGCCAGCCCTCTCCGTTGACGAACGCGCCATACTGCACCTGCTGGCTCTCGATAAGGGCCGAGTACATCGCCTGCGGCGTTCCCCTCAATTCGAATTGCAGATGATCTGTGAAGTTCACCTGGTACGTGTCGCCAGCGCGGATGTATTCCTTAATCCGCGAAACTTTTTCGGCGTAACTCTCCTCTGTGATCCCGAATTGCAGATTCATCACCTCAAAGCCGGGATCGCAGCGTAAATCGCTTTCTGCAAGTTCATCCGGCGAATCGTTTTCGAACTCGCCCGTCCTGTGGTCGAAGACGAAGGCCTTGGAATAGACGCCGAACCACGATGCTGGTACGTTCGTCTTCTGAACCTCGACGTGGTCCAGCGCTTTCAAGCCTTCGCCGCACTCGTAGCCGAAAAACCCGGCAACATAGGAGCCGGCTGCCAGCGCCTCCTCGATCTCGTCGAGGAGTGCGCCGCTGGCCGCGAGCGTTCGCTCCGGGCGGAGAAAGAAAAAGCTGCGATAATTCTCCGCATCGTATCTCGAGGTCTGCAGCAGCACGCTGCCGGGATTCGATGCGACCAGCGAGTGGTAAGGCGCTGGCAACTTCGTGTAGGTATTCAATCCTGTTTCCTGCTGAAAACTCCAAGCTGTCGGTAGTATATATAGCCACCGTTTCATCCCATCGTTCGATGCAAACTTCGAGCGCCGCCGCCAGAAAGCAGCAGCCTGTTGGTCTGTCAATTGACGTTTGCTCCCGCCTAGCCTATCGGAGCAAACGCAACTGGATCGTGCACCATCTATTCAAGTTGCGACCGGTCCTTGCCAAAGAAGAGTCTTCTAAAATTGGCCTGCTCGCAACGGCGGAGAAGGGTTGTCTAAGCTCCACTCTTCCTCTTTCCCTCCGCGGAACGCCGAAGGCTGTTTCAGCGTAACCTTCTCGAATGGATTAATAATTGTCCAGCCAGGACGTCATCTCTATGAACAGACAAGAAGGTGAACCAATGGCCGCTGCAAGCCAAGCCATCGCGTCAACTGAGAGCTGCGAGATCGTTTCGCAGTTGTTCGCGGAGCATCATCGACGCGTTCTTCTCGCGGCCTGGCGCATCACCGGCAGCATGGCCGATGCGGAAGACGTTGCCCAGACGGTGTTTCTGCGTCTGGCCGGCGGCAAGGTTCCGCCAATCGCGAATGCCGGCAGCTACCTCTACCGGTCGGCGATCAACGGGGCACTCGATCTGCTGCGCCGACAGAAGACCGCTGCGACAGAGCCGTTGGAAGAGACTGCAGGCGAGTTCCCTGCCGGGCGCGACAGTTCCCCCGAGGCAGGCGCCTCAAACAGGGAACTCGGCGCGTGGCTAAGGATTGCAATTGGCGAATTGGCGCCTCGCGCGGCTGAGATGTTCACCTTGCGATACCTTGAAGAGCTTGGGAATCGAGAGATTGCGGTCTTGATGGGAACTTCGCAGGCGGTTGTTGCCGTGACGCTTCATCATGCACGATCCAGGCTGAAGAAGCGACTCAGAGAATTGGAGCGGGGGAAACTATGAGACGAGATGACGAAGTCCGTTTGAATGCGGCAGTGAATGCGGTAAAGGACAACGAGCCCGATGCCTCTCAGGTGGACGAGTCCGCCATGCGAGTGGCCAGCCGCCTTGATCTTGACTTCAGCGCCATCGAGGGCTGCGGTAACATCGTGCAGTTGCTGCCTTCTTACCGTGCGGGGAGTCTGACTGCCGCGCGGTCGATGTTGATCGAGGCTCATCTGCGCGAGTGCAGCGCCTGCCGCGGTGGCCTCCACGACGTATCGCGGCCGGTGATCGTGAATTGGTCCGCGCCAGCCGTGAAGCGCGCGCCGGTCTGGCAGCCGCAGCGATTCGGCTGGGCGATGGCTGCGAGTCTCGTGCTGATGGTTTGCACATTCTTCCTCTACAAGACTTATTGGCAGGTTCCGCAGGGGGTTCGTGCCGAGGTGCAATCGATCGACGGCTCGGCCTATCTGATCTCCGAATGCGGGCGATCGCAAGCTCGCCGCGGGAGACCAATTGAGTGAGGGCGAGCACCTGCGCACCAGCGGAGGAGCACATGCCTTGCTTCGGCTCAGCGATGGATCGACTGTTGAAGTGAACGAAAGAAGCGTGCTCGGCGTTGGAGCCAGAGGGCGCAGCATGACTGTGACGCTCGACAACGGAGCCGTGATCGTGCAGGCCGCCAAGCGGGACTCCGGTCATTTGTATGTGAAGACCCCAGATTGCCGCGTCGCGGTTACAGGTACGGTCTTCTCGGTCAACTCCGGAATCAAGGGCTCGCGTGTCGCAGTCCTGCAAGGCTCGGTTCACGTCGCTCATGCGGGAGTCGACACCCTAATGCAAGCGGGCGATCAGTTGTCGACGAGCGACAACCTTGGCCCTGCGCCGGTCGAACAGCAGATCTCCTGGAGCCACGATCGCAGCAAGTATCTGCCGTTGATAGCACAGTTTGCAGTGCTTCAACACCGAATCGCTGAGATTCCATTTCCGCAGCCCAGATACTCGAGCGATCTGCTGCAACGAGTCCCGGCCAACACCTTGCTGTATATCAGCATTCCCAACCTCGGCGATTTCCTGAGCGAGGCTAACAGTATCTTTCACGACCAGTTGAGCAAGAGTCCGGCCTTGCAGCAGTGGTGGGCGCATGGCCACGAGAACAACACGGCGGAACTTGACTCGCTCGTCGAGAAGATTCATCAGATGAGCCGGTATCTCGGCGACGAAATTGTCATCGTTGGCGTCAACCAGCCCGGCAATCCAGGGTTCGCGGTGATTGCCGATGTGAAACAGAGCGGCCTCGATGACTTCCTCGGAAAGCAGTTCTCGATCCTCGGATTCAAACCATCGGCTGACCGTTTTCGATGAAAGCTCGCTCAATGCCGCTACCGTCTCCTCCCCGACAAGGGGCGCGGGCGTACGCTCTCGTCCGGCAGCACGAAGTGGCTTTCTCAAACAGTGTCGCTCTGCTGAAGCAGGTGAATGCGCAGTTGAATGCAGGCGCAAGCGGCTTTGCCGCCGAAGATTTTGGACAACAGATCGCGGCCGCCTACAGCCGCGGCGCCGGGATTATTCTCGCGGCCGATCTGCATCAGATGATGGCAAACAGGACCAATTTGCAACAGGGCGAATAGCCGTGGCCAAAAGGTCTTCGAAAACAGCGGGATGGAGGACGTCAGCTATCTGATCGCCGAGCATCGCGAATCGAATGGCCAGCCTGAGAACCACTTGAACCTGCAATTCTCCGGAACCCGCCAGCGCGTCGCTTCGTGGCTGGCTGCTCCTGCTCCCATGGGCTCGCTCGACTTCGTCACGCCGAACGCGGCAGTCGCACTCGCGGTGCTTTCAAAAGAACCGAAGGCCATCGCCGACGACATCATGGCCATGACCGGCTCGGACAACGAAGCGCAGAATGAGAGACTGAGCGAAGCTGAGGCGAAGCTGCAGATCAACTTCCGCGACGATCTGGCAGCAAACCTTGGCGGCGAGTTCCTGCTCTCGCTCGATGGGCCGGTTCTGCCGACACCGTCCTGGAAGGCAGTCATTGAAGTCCACGACTCAGCACGCCTGGAGCAAACTCTCGAGCGACTGACAGAATCGATTCGACAATCTGAACCAAGGCAGCGGAGCCCATGTGATCGCGATCGAGCCGAGCGACGCCGGTGGCCAGCGCTTCTATGCCGTTCACGATCTCACCTCGGGCAACGTTGTGGCACAGTACACCTTCTCCGATGGCTACATGATCCTCGCGCCGAGCCGCGCGCTTCTCATGCAGGCTTTGCAGACTCATGCGAGCGGCGATTCGCTAGCGCGGTCGGCGGCCTTCAGGGCCCTGCTTCCAAAGGACGACAATGATAATTACTCGGCCGTTGCTTACCAGAACCTGAGCCCGGTGCTGACTCCGCTGCTCTCCAAGTTCAGCGGCGAGACGGCCCAGGCGCTGACTGCAGCTGGCAGCGGATGCCAGGCCGACGGCGATCTGCGCGTGGGGCAAGGACAGCCGCATCGAAGTGGCAAGCGACAGCCGCCTCTTCGGATTTGATTTGTTAACACTCGGGGCTTTGCTGGATTCCGGGAACAAGCATGCCAATGCGAACGTAAAACAATGACATGGGCGTCATCGATCTCAGATGGATTGGAAGTCCGGCTCGGCGGCCGCATCGTCTCGATGGGCTCACGGGAGCATTGCAGGGCCAGGCCATCGGCCTGCTTGGCCCCAACGGCGCCGGAAAATCCACTCTGATCAATACGCTGCTGGGCTTCCATTCGCCTTCCAAAGGGACGGCCCGCGTCTTTGGCCTCGATAGCCAGCGAGACAGGGCGCGGATCCGCGGCGGAATCGGCTACATGCCGGAGAACGACTCCTTCATCGGCAACATGAGCGGCGTGCGATTTGTCCGCTACATGGCAGAACTTGCGGGCCTGCCTGCCGGTGAAGCGCTGGAGCGCGCGCATGAGGCGCTTTTTTACGTGGGCCTGGGCGAGGTTCGATACCGCAAGGTCAACACCTACTCGCTGGGCATGAAGCAACTCATCAAGCTGGCCCAGGCGCTCGCGCACGGCCCCCGCCTGCTCATTCTCGACGAGCCCACCAACGGCCTTGACCCCATGGCGCGCCAGCGCATGATCCAACTGATCAAGGAAATCCGCAAGGAAGGCAGCATCCGGCTGCTCATCTCTTCGCACCTGCTCCGCGACATCGATGAGACCTGCGATGAAGTGCTGATCCTCAAGGACGGCCGCATCGCCGCTCTCTGCAATATCGAAGAGGAGCGCCGCTCCAACCGCAGCTTCATCGAACTCGAAACTGTCGGCGCCACCGAGAGATTCTCCGTGAGCATTCGCGGACTCGGCTGCGAATGCGCCTGCTTTCCCGGCGGACGCATCAAGCTCGTCATTCCCGACCACATCGAAGCGCGCGATCTCTACGTCATTGCATCCGAACAGGGCGTCCAGATCCGGCGCATGAACCAGCGGCGCGACTCGCTTGAAGACATCTTCCTCAGAGCGATGGACAACGAATTGGGACGAGGGGACTCATGTCAGTCTATAAACACATCTATCGCGCCTACGCTGGCAAAGTGACTCCGCCGTGGACGCGTGTCTTTGTGCTTGCACGCTATGGCTTTGCGGAGGCATGGTCGTCCAAGATCACGATTGGGCTCTTCACGCTGTGTTTCTTGCCTTCCATTGTCTTTCTCATCGGCATCTATCTGGCCAACAACCCGCTGGCGCGAGCTTTGATCGGTGGCCGTGGTCCGCAGAACCTGTCCATCGACTGCCGGATTCTTTCTCATCATTCTCGAGGTTCAATGCTGGCTTGCGTTGCCACTGGCGCATGGATTGCGCCCCGGCTCATCACCTTCGATCTTGCCGACAACGCGCTCCCCATCCTGCTCAGTCATCCCATCTCGCGCTTCGGATATGTGCTGGGCAAATTTCTCGCGCTCTTCGCGTCGCTCTCGTTTGTCACCTGGGTCCCGTGCCTCCTGCTCTTTGCGTATCAGGGTTATTCCTCTCCATTGCCATGGGTCGCCGCAAATCTTCATATTGCAGGCGGACTTCTCGCCGGAGCATTGATCTGGATCGCGTTCCTCTCGATCCTGGGCCTCGCGCTCTCTTCGTGGGTCAAGTGGAGGGTCGTAGCCACCGGCGCCATCTTCGCGGCGGTCTTTGTGCCGGCCGGCGTCGGCGGCATCGTCACCGGAGTGCTGCGCACCAAATGGGGATTCCTGCTCAACCTTCCCTTCATGATGACCCCTCTCTGGCATCGGTTGCTGGGAGCGCCGGAATCCTGTCAAAACGAATTATTCGCTGCCCACCGAAGCGATTGCAGCCATGCTCGTTCTGGTCTGCCTGATCTGCGTGGCCATGCTCAATGCGCGCATCCGCGCGCGCGAGGTGGTGCGCGGATGAACGATCAGATCATCTTCGAAGATGTCTCCAAGTTCTACGGCGAAGTTCTCGGCGTCAACCGCATCTCGCTCTCCATTCCGCCGGGAATCACCACGCTGGTCGGTCCCAACGGCTCGGGCAAGACCACGCTCATGAATCTCATGACGGGACTGGTTCAGCCGTCGAGCGGACACATCTCCGTGCTTGGGACTCCCGCCCGTCGATGCACCTGAGTTCTTTCGCATTGTTGGCTACTGCACCCAGTTCGATTCCTTTCCGCGCGGAATCACCGGATGGGAATTCCTCATCGACAGCCTGATGCTTCACGGCATGAGCGAGTCGACGCCTTTGAACTGACCATCGAATCCCTCGAGCGCGTGCAGCTTGGCGATGCGGCGAGGCGCAAGATCGCCGGCTACAGCAAAGGCATGCGCCAGAAGATTCGGCTCGCCCAGGCCATCGCGCATCATCCCCGCGTGCTGGTTCTTGACGAGCCGCTGAACGGGCTCGATCCCATGGCTCGCGCCGAATCGCTTGCGCTCTTTGAGGAACTTGGGCCGCCAGGGCATGCATCTGGTGATCTCCAGCCACATTCTCGATGAGGTCGACCGCATCTCCGATCGCGTTGTTCTCATCACCGGCGGATACCTGGTTGCCGAAGGAAACATCCACCAGGTCCGGCAGGAAGTGCGCGACAAGCCCATGCAGGTTCTCATCCGCTGCGACCAGCCGGAGTTGCTGGCGGCAAGGATGTTCTCTGTCAACCATTGCGTCGAGGCCAGACTGCACGCCGACGGACGTGGCGTCTTCCTGCGCACCGGCGATATCGACCAGTTCTACTCCATGCTCAACGGAATTGCGGCCGAAGGGCTTGTCAAGATTGAAGCCGTAGCTCCGGCCGACGACGACGCCAGCGCCATCTATCAATACCTGATCGGCTCGGACGGAGGTGCCTCATGATGATGGATGCAATGGCAAGCTTTATCGAGCATCTGGCGCAACAGCCATGGGGTCTGTGGTGGCTGCAGGCGCGCCGCCTGGTTCGCATGGAAGTAAGGAGAAATCTGTTCTCCTGGAAGGCGGGCTGGGTCTACTTTCTTGCTTTCATCCCCACCGTCATCATCTTCATCCATGCTGTGTTCGAAGCCCACCATCCATCCTGCGATGAGCGACGACACCGAAGTTCTGGCCGGCATCGTCCAGCTCTACTACATCCGGCTCGGAGTCTTCTTTGGCTGCCTCGGCATTTTCTCGCGCCTCATTCGCGGCGAAATGATCGAGCGCAGCCTGCACTTTTATCTGCTCTCTCCCGTGCGGCGCGAATTGCTTCTGCTGTGCAAGTTCGTCGCCGGATCCTTCAGCGCCGTTCTGCTGTTTGGAAGCGCCATCGTTGCCGATTTCGCGCTCATCTATGCCGGCTTCGGCGCAGCCGGAAGAGAGTATGTCTTCAATGGCCCCGGCCTCGGCCAGTTGGAGGCTTATCTTGTCGATCATCGTTCTCGCCTGCCTTGGCTACGGAGCGGTCTTCCTTCTGCTGAGCATGATGTTCAGGAACCCCACCCCTGCCGCGATGCTGGTTCTTGGCTGGGAGGCGATCAATCCCGTCCTGCCTTCGCTGCTGCAGAAAATCAGCGTGGCCTCATACCTGCGCCATCTGATGCCGGTCAGCGTTTCAGCCCAGGGCATCTTTGCGCTCCTGACGGTCGAGACCGAGCCAGTCTCCGCCTGGACAGCGACTCTTGGTCTTGTGGCGTTGATCGTTGCCGTGCTTGTCTACTCCTGCTATCGGATACGCACGCTCGAAATCAGATACACAACCGAGTAGTTGAGGTGTGGTCGGCACCGCTGCATACTCAGCCCGGAATCTGCGGATTGCCGGAACCGTGGCCGGCACCTGCCAGAGGGTCTGGAAGGCGCAAAACCGGGTTGGAGCCGAGTTGCCGGTTCCCCGGCGGGAACGCCTCCAAACTTGCGAAAAACAGAGCGATATGGCGGTCTCTTGTCTATGCTGCTGTGGAATCCGCTGGTGGTCGGCATCCCGTTCCAAAGAAGTAGTCAATCCGCAGGCCCGCACTCGTGTTACCATCTCGACAATTGGTCTTTCACGAGCCCCAGGCCGGAGGTTGAAGATGAATGGTTACTCCAGACGTGATTTTATAAAGACAAGCATCGTAGCCGGAACGCTTGCGAGTGTTGGGACTCTGCCGCTAGAGGCCACGGGCGGACCGCTACCGACAAGGTTACCCTTGGCAAATCCGGTATTGTGGTGACAAGGCTGGCCTTTGGTACCGGCAGCAACAACGGCCACGTGCAGGCTGCGTTGGGCCAGCGAGAGTTCTCAAAGTTAATCCACTATGCTTACGATCGCGGCATTCGCTTTTTTGAGACGGCGGAATCGTACGCGACGCCAGCTATGCTGGGTGAAGCACTCAAGCCTTTCCCTCGTGACAGCTATGTACTTGATGAACAAAGTCACGACCGACCCGGGCGTCGATCCGCTTCAACGCTTTGATGAAATGCGTCGCATTTCAAAGACCGAATACTTCGACATTATGCTCTTGCATTGGCAGACCACGGGCGACTGGGTGGCCCGGACCGCGTCGTGGCAGGACGGCATGATGGAAGCGCAGGCGAAAAAGATGATCCTGTCGCGCGGAGCATCAGTGCATGGCCTTCCTGCGCTGCGGCAGATTCCGGGAAACAAGTTCCTGCAAATTGCGATGATTCGCATGAACCATAACGGCACAAGTATGGACGGGCCGGTGCCGGATGACGGCAATCGCGGCGACGTTGCCGAAGTTGTTAAGCATGTGAAGCAGGTGCAGAAGGAAGGTATGGGTGTAGTGAGCATGAAGTTGTGCGGCGACGGCGCGTTTATTCGCCACGAAGATCGGGTTGCGGCCATGCGCTTTGCCATGCAGAACGCAGGCGTCGACTGCGTCACGGTGGGGTTCAAGAACAACCGGGAAGTGGACGAAGCCATCGACAACCTGAATCTGGCGCTTTCCTAGCCATGCTGGAACTTGTTTGTGTAGGCTCAAAGCTCTAATGAGTTCACGGCTTGATATGCCGGCTGAAGAGGGAATCCGCGGTTCACATGAAGCCGGCGACTCCGGAACAAAATCGCTTGAAAGCCAGTTAGGGTAAGGGTTGCCGATCATACGAAAACAATCCGAGCCCTGATCACGACCGCAGCGTTGGCAACGACGGCGCCACAGGAATCGGTATGCGTGGAATGGAGCTTCGGCTCGTTCCTGACTGGCATGCCATAATTCTTCGGCTCCTCGTAGCAATCGATTGGGAGCGAAGTATCTACTTCCAGACTTGGAGCGGAGCCGCTCCTGCTGAAGGCATTTGACGATTCGTTCTCTTTGTCATGGCTTTTCCATGGAATTCGTGCGCATTTCATCGGCTCCGCAGTGCTCTCTTCAGCACGGCTTCCAGCCCTGCCTTCACCTCGGCGTACTCTGCAGGCGTAATCGTGCCAGAGATTTTCTCGCTCTCGAGGGCAAAGAGCTCTTCTTTAAGAGTATTGAGCAGAGCGGCGCTGCCGGCTGCGGGCGAGGCAGCATGGCTGACCGCAGACGAGACTGACGTCGTAGCGACTTGCACCGGTCTGACTTCAAACGCTGCATCTGCCGCAGATCCAGGCATATCTGCCGCGACGAACTTGCCCTGCCTGCGCAGGAAGAATGCTGCCGCGGCTGCCAGGCCAAGCGCAAGAACTCCGATGATCCACCATTTGTACTTCGATAGCGGATCGGGAGTGTCGATGGGGTTGCCGATGCCGCCGCCCGGTCTGTTGCCTGTATCACCCTCTGCTGTGCCGCCCATTCCGCCAAGAGTCTGTTGGCCCATTGCCGCAGCCTGTGCCTCGCGCGGCATTTGGCCTTCGCCAGAGATCGTGAATGTTATCGCCTGGCCGAGTCGAACGTTCTTTGTGATAAAGGTCTGAACTCGCGGGTCCTGTTCTACAGACTGAAACTCCGCTCCTTTGGAGTTGCTGAAATTCATCCCTTTGGGAACGTAGACCACCAGATTATCGGCGGGCATTTGCGGCTGGGGCGAGAAGGTGTACTTTCCGTTGTAGGAGAGGTGATATTGCACCTGAAAAAGTGTCTCTTTTTCTCCCAGATCGGGTTGAATAGGAACATTGATCGTGTAGTGTCCTTTTTGTTCCAGCGGAACTGGCCGAGTGTTGGTGGGCAGGCCGCCTGGGCGCGTGGCGGACGCTCCGTCGAGCAGCGCCCCCGCTGGAAGCACAAACTCAAATGTCTTGCTGCTGAACTGTGCTCTGGGAGGCAAGCTGGTGTTGCGCACCAGATACCGCTCCTGAACGCGCAGCATGCCGCCGGCAGCCTCTGCAAGGATCATGTCAGCGTCTATTGCGATGCCATCGACCTTCGCCGCGACATCGTAGACCGAAACATCGCCTGGCCCGCCGCCCTGCGGAGCAGCGATAAAGTAAGTTCCGCCCTGATGAGTCACGCGGATCAGAAACGCGCCGTTGCCAGGCGACTCAAGCGAATAACGCCCACGGGAATCGGTCGTGGTTGTTGCGGTATCTGCCATTCCGGCCTGAACGTCAACCAGAACAACCGTATCACCCGGCGAAGGCTTGCCATTGGTTTTATCGGTTACAGTACCGGTGATCGAAGCGGCAAAGGCTAAGGGGTTTGAGAGTAGCAATAAAAAAACGGCAGCTTGAACGCGGATACTAAACGACTTCATACTCATTAATTCAAACCTCTGAATACTTCCCGTGCTGGTGGCCGAATCACAAGCTCATTCGCCTTGCTATTCCGCTTGCCTTAAGATGAAGAGCTTTGGGCAAATGATTCAATATAACTCATTCACACTGAATGTCTTTGAACATCGATAATCTCAGCTAGCAGTTGCGATGCCTCATTCTCCAATTGAGCCTCCCGCATCAAAAACTCATCTTCTGTGCACTTTCCACTGTAATACTCGAATCTTAGAGAACGCAGTCTCTCAAGAAGCCGATCCTTGTGCTCCAGCAGGCAATCCAGATGGGGCTTTCCGCGATGATTAGCAAACAGACCCTCTGACCAAATAGCATAGATGAGCAGAGCAATGATCAGCGAGATGCTGGCGACAAGACTCTGAGGCGCCGTCATGGCTCAATAACCTCCACCCTGTCCCGACGCTCTTGAACGCAACTCCCGAATTATCGACGAGGCACGCAAGAAACTCAGAAAGTCGGACCCCGCCAATGATCGGGCACACATGCAAAGTGCGTGCTGCAATGTTAGCCGCAGCCATGCGAGTGACTCTTCTTGTTTGCTTACTGGATAAGTTAGATGCGCGACAGGTAACAACTGTGAACATCTATTACTTATCATCTGAGATAGAGTTCGTCTTTGTCCTTTGTCAATCTGTTTGTAATGCTGCCGTCAGCGTTCATCGTTCCAGCCAACTCTCCTGATAAATCCCTGTTCGACGCGTGAACCTTAGCTGCTTCCGACAGATCCGAAAGCTACTCCGGCCGACTTAAGAAAGTCAGACGGAGGCGTGCCACCGGCAAAGACCCATACGAAGTCGTTCGGCAGTTCGCGTATCTGGCTATCGATCTCAATGAATACGCTGCCCACACGAAACTCAGTGGGCAAGGAGTTGAAGAGCACCTCAAGTTTCTTTGAGCGGATGTGTTCTTCTATGCGCTTTGCATTGCGATCCTTAAGCCGGCTGAATTCGGACTTGCGGTATGAGATCGTAACTCGATTTCCAGCCTGATGGGCCAGTCCCATGGCCGCCTCGACAGCGCTATCTCCGCCGCCGACAACTAGAATGTTGTTGTTGGTGTAGTGGTCCGCTTCGATCAGACGGTAAAGAACATGAGGAAGTTCTTCTCCTTTCACCCCGAGTTTGCGCGGTGTGCCGGCTCGCCCGAGTGCCAACACCACGGTGCGCGAGCGGTATTCTTCTCGCGGAGTGCGAATGCAAAACAGACCGTCCGTCCGCCTTCTTGACAGTTTGAACAGCCTCGCCGGTATGGATATTTAGATCCGTTCGCTGCATGATCTTTTCCCAGAACTTCAGCAAATCCTCTTTGGAAAGTGCCGTTTTGCTGAACCGTCCATGCAAAGGAAACTCGACAGGACTTGTCATTACCAGTTTCTGACGCGGATACTTCGAGACCGTTCCACCAACATCTTCGCGCTCCAGCGTTAGAGCCTTGAGCCCATGCTCAGATGCGCGCAGCGAAGCGCTTATGCCCGCAGGTCCAGCGCCTACGATCACCACATCCAGCACATTGGGCTCCAAGGGCTTTCCGTTTCCGTTGCCGCCGATGCGTTGCGCGATTACGTCCACGCTGTCCCGGCCCTGATTCACCGCATTCTTAATCAGAGCAAGCCCGCCAAGTTCACCTGCGATGAACAGATTGTGAACACTTGTTTCGTATTCTTCGCTGATTAGCGGGGTGTCCGCACCGGCACTTGGCTTGGCCATGACCATGGTGATGGCGCCAACTGGACACGCTTCAGCACAGAGGCCGTGACCGATGCATTTATGACCGTTGATGATGGTAGCTTTGCCGCTCACGAGCGCGAGCACATCGCCCTCCGGGCACACTGTCACGCACGCTCCACAGCCAATGCAACTATCCATTTGAATCTTTGGATGCTGGGCCTTTGGTCCATCCGAGAAGAGTGCACCACGGTCAGCCGAGGCACGGGCCTCGGCCTGGCTTCGCTGATGTGATCGCCAATGGCGAAAAAAGAAGAAGCCCAGAACGGCTCCCGCGATCAGCCAGGTAAGTAGAGTGTCCATCTGTTATCGCAGCCCCACTGTCAGGAACCCGAGGCCCATGACGACAACGATATGAATAATTGCCAGGACGGCAAACGCATAACTGAATGGACGATGAATAACATGCCATAGATGAAAGACGCGCTGCGATTGGTCAAGGAAGACTACCCGCTTGGAAAGAGAAGCCTTTTGGCGGACCAGCCGGACGACTCGTTCAACCTCCGGGTTTCCGCTTGAAAGCAGGCCGCCTGCCGACAAAAGCGTTCTGGCAAATCCGCAGGATGGGCGGCGAAGTCCAGCGAGTTGAAACGGACGGCGCACATCGAGCGCAATCATCTCGCCAATGGCAAGTAATGGGCCGATTTGCCGGATATGGGCAGGGGAAGGCATGTCGAGGACCCGTCCCAACTGATCCTCTGAATAGATGGACTGACCGAGCAGGGCCACGGCCAATTCCCCTTCATTGATCTGCAGGTCGTTGAATGACATCTCAGCAGCGCTCAGCGAGCGCGGAATCTGTGCATAGAGATAGCGGCCAATGATCCCGCTCAGTGCGACACATACCATGATCCAAAACGCGAAGCCTGCTATGCCATGAAACTTGAACGAAGCATGAAAGGCAATCACGATGGGCGCAGTGACACCGGCAATGACGTGAAAATCCATCCAGTGCCTTGCAGTACCAAAGCGGCCCAGCCAGGGAATCACCTTCCGCAAAGCGTAGAGAAAGATGATAAAGAATAGAACCGTTCCCAGCACGCCTAACTTGAGGCCGATCGTTCCGCCAGGCTCGAGCAACTCGTGCTTGGGTGAATATGGCCGCTGATCGAGGGGAAGAATATAGTAACTGGCTCCATAGATCGCGATCGACGCCACCAGAAGTAACGCAGCCCCTGCCGCGATCCATACTCGAATGCTGTGGCCAAGTTCCTTGCGCTTGCTCGCAGCTTGTTTATCACTGCGAGCTTTGACAGGAACCGGAGTTTGCAGCAGGGACATGATCAGGGCTTCTCCTTTGGGTCTGTGGAAACCATCGCCGCCGCATGATCGCTTCCCGTAGCGGGATTCTGGGCGAGAACCTTTACGTTTGAATCCGGTTCTGCATCGGTGGAGAAACTCTTGTAAGCATCGAAGACATGCGTGTTGCGCCAATGCTGCCGAGGAGTTGTCACGTCAACAATAGCCATCGCCGGTAGATCTATCTGCGCCGCATTCTTTCCCACGCTGGTCGGCTTGTATACCACGTGAATGCTGAGCGAACGCAGGCCAACGTCATGCATGTCATGTTGCAGACCCGCATCCATCTTCACCACCTCTCCTGATTTCTTGTCGAGCCATGCGGTGCCCTCGAGTTCGAGTGGATACTCGCGCCCTCGCAGAGCAAGTGCCGCTGGGCTTCGGCGCCCCTTGATATGGGTGAAGTGGATTGGAACAGCCGGCCTGCCATCGATCATCTCGTCGGCGCCGACTGTGAATCGAAAGCTGTCGCGATAATAAGGATGAAATACCAGCAGTATGGTGGAAAAGCCGTTTGTGACCAGCATCGGCAGCGGTTTGCGCTTTGAAGCGGACGACTCGATTCGCGATTCGTTCAATTGAAAGTCGTCTCCGTTTCCGTCGATCATGATCAGATAGTCGTACTTGGCGCGCTCTGAAGCCTCCACATGGCCATTGGGTGCGAGTTTCTCCTGGGTCACTGACTCGGTGCAATGTAGATCCGCGAGTTTGGCAAGGTACGCGGTGACCTGGCGCTGCGCGAGGTCTGCAGGGTTGGGAGCGGGCTTCTCGCCGGCTGCAAAGGCCGCCCATAGTGCTAGTGAAACCCCTGGCATGATCCAGTTCCACTTACGGTTGGTTGGCGTTGGCATGTGCTGCCCTCCTGGTCGCGGCCCGGTTGTTGAATCTCAATCCGAGCGTTGTCGTCCATTGGTTGTATTCCATCGTGCCTCCGCGTTGTGCAGTGAAGGCACTCTGAAGGAAGAACCTTGAACCTAGATTTGTGTCGAACATCGTGTTGACGAAATTCGACCTGCTGCTGGCGGCAAGCGACGAGTCATACGAATAATTCCCGACCTGGATATTCAACCGAAATCGTTCTCCGAGGTCTCTGGTAACGGAAACTGAGCGATAGGTGCCGGCGGCAAAGGCGCTGTCAAACTTTGAGTAGCGCACATCGGCCTCCAAGCCGGTCTTCCAGATATTAGACATCGAAACTCCATAAAGGGTATTCAAAGAAGTCTTCGGATCGCTCGAATCGCTGCTTCTTCCCAGACTGAAGTAGCCCGTGATGTGTCTCGGGAATTGAATGCGGGCACCGCCATTGAGTCCTTGAAAGAGATACTTATCCAGAAGACCGGTTCCAACCAGCGTCGCGTCGTACGTCGGCACATCGCGGAAATAAGTATCTGTAAGATCAAGAGTGACGCGGGGATGAACCTGAACCCGCATCGTAAGAAGGCTCTGCCCAAGGCCTGTGCTCACAGCCGCAGTATTGGGATTGGCGGCTGGCCGGTCGATCTGCATCGAGTGAAAGATGGAAAAGTAGCGCTTGTAAGAAAAGTCGTTTTCCGTGAACACGAATGGCCTGTTGACGGTCCAGCCGATAAGATTCACGCCTACTCCCGCAGTGCTGGAGTAGTGGACGTTTTCAAAGTTTCCCCCATGAACGTTGAAGAACCACCCGCCGATCTTCCCTTTCGGGTTATAACTCCACGATGTTGGATCTGGAGTGGACCCGGCAAAGACTCCGGTTACTGTATGCGAGGTAAATCCTCTGCCCACATAGCCGCCATCAATCGTCTCGAGGCTGCTGGCCCAAGGCAGATAGAGGCGTCCCACGCCAGCGGTCCAATGCGAGCCAGGATTGATGTAGGTCATGGCCATCAGGTATGTGCGATTGATGGTGTCTTGCAAAGTAGGCTGGGATGGAGCGGAGCCCCTTTGCAGGCTTCCGCGCCAATAGCCGTTCAAGTTCCAGTGGGTGCCGAAGAGACGCGTGAAGTCCGCCCGGACGACCATTCCATATTCATTGGTAGTGGTAGTTGCCTGGCCAAGTTGTTGAATCATGCTCATGTCGAAGCCGATCCTGCCCCGCATCTGGTTCACCTCAGGAAGAGGCGGATGCGGAATCGAGTCGCGAACCTCCTCGTCGAGCGGATCGCCTTCGCTGAATGTGACGACCATCGGGTACTTGCGAGTGTTGCCGATCGTGTTCTTTTCGACGAGCTTCTCGACCTCGGAGTCCGGCAGCGAGACCACATCTCCTTCAACGAGTTCGCGCGCCTTTGCCTCGACCTCGCAAACCGCTGAAGTTGAGGCCACCGACACAACCGTGAGTTTTGCGATGATTCCCGGCTCAAGGGCAGCCTGTGCACTGTCTGTAGACAGCTTTGTAGGATCCTGCTTGAGAACCAGCTTTGTCCCTTCGGCGAGCCCTGCATCGCGCCCGCCATCGATGTATACATCGGAACCGCTGATATAGCGCACTTGAAACTGTGTCCGCGCCGGCGCCATGGATGTCTGTGCCGACTGAGTTGGCGCAGTTGCTTCCTGTGCAGCGCAGATCGGAAGGATGAGCAGAACTAACGGCAAGAAAGTGTGTCGCATTTTGCCTATCCTCCGTTGCCGTTCTTGTGGCAGGCGTAGCAGTTCACGCTGTTGTACACATACCCGTTGACCTTCGGGTGATTGAAGTTGGCCGCATTGTTGCCGCCGTGGCAACTGGTGCATGTGAAGACCGAGTAATCCGAGGAATTCGTGTGGCAGGTGGCGCACACCGAATTCGCATTGCCATGATTCATCGGGAAGAAAGTATGGTAGCTGGCAGGCAAAGTTGCTGGCAGCCAGGCAGTCGTGGTGTGGCATGTTGTGCACGTTGTAGGCCAGCCCGCAGTTACGTGATTCGGGTTCGTTGTCCCTGTAAAATCCGCAGTGTGGCAGGAGTAGCAAGCCGTGGGAGTCCCGGCAAAGACATTATTGATGTGGCATAGGTTGCAAGCCACCGTGGTATGCGCACCGGTCAGCGGGAACGGCGTGTTGTTGTGATTGAACGTCGCGCCGGTCCAGTTAGTTGTGGTGTGGCAAGTGTCGCAAGTGGTCGGGAATCCCGCGGCGGCGTGATTGGGATTGGTGGTTCCGTTCCAATCCGCCTGGTGGCAGCCATAGCACGCAGTGGGCAAGGAACCGTTATAAGTGCTGGCGCTTGTGTGGCACTGCACGCATTGCATCGTGGCGTGGAAGCCAGTCAACGGGAACGAGGTAGTAGCGTGATTGAAGGTCGACGTAGTCCAGTTGGTTGTCGAGTGGCAGATCGTGCAATCGGTGGGGAAGCCTGCTGCTACGTGAGCGGGATTGGTCGTTCCCGTGAAGTCAGCCTGATGGCACGAGTAACATGCGGTTGGCGTTGATGCGTAGTTGTTGTTGGTGTGGCACTGCACGCACGTTACAGTCGCATGCGCGCCCGTCAGCGCCCAATTGGCATAAACCGCGTGATTGAAGTTGACTGTGGTCCAATTCGTCGTGTTGTGGCAAGTGTCGCACGTAGTGGGGAAGGCGGCAGCTACGTGATTTGGATTCGTAGTTCCGGTGAAATCCGCCTGGTGGCAGCCGTAACAGTTGGTAGGCAAGGTGGTGTAGTTGTTGTTCGTGTGGCACTGCACGCAGGCCACCGTTGCATGCGCTCCGGTCAACGGGAAGACAGATGAATGATTGAAGGTCGATGTTGTCCAGGTCGTGGTTGTGTGGCATAGAGTGCAATCGGTGGGGAAGCCGGCGGTGACGTGAGCCGGACTTGTGGTCCCATTGAAGTCTGCCTGATGGCAGCCATAGCAGTCCGTCGGCAGAGTCGTGTAGTTGTTGTTCGTGTGGCATAGTGCGCAAGCCACGGTGGTATGTGCGCCGGTCAGCGGAAATGATGTGGTGTTGTGATTGAAGGTTGCCCCAGTCCAGTCCGTTGTCGAATGGCAAGTGGCGCACGTGGTAGGGAAGCCGGCCGTGATATGAGTGGGATCGTTGGTTCCGGTGTAGTCTGCCTTGTGGCAGGAGTAGCAATCGGTAGGCACCGTTGTGTAGTTGTTATTCGTGTGGCACTGCGCACACTGGAGCGTGGCATGCGCTCCGGTCAGCGGGAAGACCGACGCATGATTGAAGGTGGACGTGGTCCAGTTGGTGGTCGAGTGGCACAATGTGCAATCGGTGGGGAATCCGGCAGCAACGTGAGCAGGGTTTGTGGTTCCGGTGAAGTCTGCCTGGTGGCAGCCATAGCAGGCTGTGGGCAGGGTTGTGTAGTTGTTATTGGTATGGCATTGCGCGCAAGGCACAGTGGTATGCGCACCGGTGAGCGGGAATGCGGTGTTGTTGTGATTGAAGGTCGCCGCGGTCCAGGATGAGGTGTTATGGCAGGTGGCGCAGGTAGTCGGGAAGCCAGCCGTAGCGTGATTCGGATTGGTTGTGCCTTTGTAATCTGCCTTGTGGCAGGAGTAGCAATCCGTCGGAACCGTTGTGTAGTTGTTGTTTGTGTGGCACTGGGCGCAGGGAACGGTGATATGCGCGCCAGTAAGTGGGAACGCTGCAGTCGAGTGATCGAAAGTAGACGGGCTCCAGCCGCTTGTCGTGTGGCATAAGACGCAATCGGTCGGGAAGGCCCGATGTAACGTGATTGGGGCTTGTGGTCCCGGTAAAATCCGCCTGATGGCAGGAGTAGCAGGCTGTCGGAGTTGAAGTGTAGTTGTTGTTTGTATGGCATTGCGCGCAGGTCAAGGTTGCATGCACTCCCGTCAGCGGATAGTTCGCATAGGTTGCGTGATTAAAGGTTACGGTGGTCCAGTTGGTTGTGTTGTGGCAGGTGTCGCAGGTCGTGGGGAAGGCCGCCGCGACGTGACCAGGATTTGTGGCGCCAGTGAAATCCGCCTGGTGGCAGCCGTAGCAGTTGGTGGGCAGAGTCGTGTAGTTGTTATTCGTGTGGCACTGGGCGCAAGGGACTGTTGCATGAGCGCCGGTCAGCGGGAAGACCGCCGCATGGTTGAATGTCGACGTCGTCCAGTTTGCGGTTGTGTGACACAGACTGCAATCGGTCGGGAATCCGCCTGCGACGTGATTGGGATTTGTCGTTCCGGTGAAATCTGTCTGGTGGCACGCATAACATGCCGTCGGCGTTGAAGTGTAGTTGTTGTTCACATGGCATTGCGCGCAAGCTACCGTGGCGTGTGCTCCCGTCAGCGGATAGTGCGCATAGAGCGCGTGATCGAAGGTTGCGGGGCTCCAGCTCACTGTTGTGTGACAAGTGGCACAATCGTGCGGCAGGCCCAGTTGCACATGGGGCGGATTGTTGGTGTTCTGAAAATCGATGGTGTGAGTATGGCAGCTATAGCAGTCTACCGGCGTTCCTTTGTAGACGTTGTTGATATGGCATGCCTCGCAGGGTAGAGTGGCGTGCATCCCGGTCAGTGCGTACCCAGTGATATTTCAAGTGGTCAAATTTGGCGCCGAACCAACTGTCCATGGTGTGGCAGCTCTCGCACGTAGTGGGGAAGCCGAGAGCCTTGTGGTCGATCACCGGCGTCAGGAAGTCCTTCTGATGGCAAGAGTAGCATTCCGTCGAGAGACCCAGGAATTGCCCGGCAGCAGCATTCTTGTGGCACTCATCGCATTGCACCAGGGCATGCGCCCCCACCAGCGGAAAACGATTCTGATGATTACGAATCGCATCCAGCGAGACATTCCAACCCTTCACGGTGTGGCAATTTTCGACAGTTGGCGCCAAACTGCCGGCGATGAATGTCGGCGTGACAATCGGCACAGTTGGTGCTCACATTCTTGAATACGAGGCTGGTATGGCATTGGGTGCACGCAACCTTCTCGTGCATGCCACGCAATGGATAGCCCGTATTGTCGTGATTGAATTCGGGCTTCGATCGGATCGGCTTCCAGCTAGTGTAGGTGTGGCAGTTCTGGCAAGGAATTGCCAAAGGGCCATGTGGGTTGGTCACCTTGGCTTGCGGACCTCCGACACTGGGACGCGGGTTGTCCGCTGGTTTTTGCGCCATGCTCACCAGGAAGGGAAGCAGCGCCATGCCGATTGTTAGGTGCCAGCGTCTCCGGTCCATCTACTTCTCCAGGCGTCCGTCTTCCGCCAATCCAGCCGAGATTCATCTCGCCGCCGAACGTGCATCGAGCTTCGTCGACCAGTGCCCGCGAACGCTGGGTAAGAACAATTTGCGTCTACGCAATCAGAGGCAGTTTGAGCCTAAGCAAAGACGGTCTCAGAACGCGCCTTAAAGGTATTCACAGTTCCCCAACAAGCCTTGGAACTTTGGTCTCGCTGTTTTTCTCAGTTGAAGGTGTCTTTACCGGAGGCATCCTGCGCAACCTTTACTGCAATTGGCTGGCCAATGGCTCATTCAAGCGGTCCTCAACGCACGGGCCGCGATTCCGGTGGTTGTTTTATCAAAGGCAACAAAATCACTAAAGCAATAGATTTCTAGCTTTGACCCATCCTACACTAATGCGTGATCTGGATCACAAAAACTGCTTGTATGCCAGAGTACAGCACCCAAAACTTCCAGTCAATCAAGAATATCTTTGCCCACACGAAAGTCAACTGTGTAAAATTTGCCAACCCAATGTAAAATCATCCATTTCCTAGCCGCCTTTCCGGTCTTTTGGAATGCTCGTTTCGTGGCAGGCGGCACAAGCGATCGGGGTCGGCTTGTAGAAGAGCACGGGATTTCCCCCCACAAGCTTTTTGAGGGTATGGCAGGCCGAGCAGGCTACGTCCTGGTGGCCGCCCTTCAGAGAGAATGAGGTCTTCTCATGATCGAATAGGGAAGGCTTCCACTTATTGGTGTTGTGGCAAGAAGCGCAGTCGCTGGCGCGCGAGCCGAACTGGTCGGCGTGGGGGTTCTCATGGCACTCGCTGCAAGCGGTGGGTGCATTCGTAAATTGAACATGGCGCATTGTGAGCTCCATGTTCGGCGGCTTGTGGCAATCGGCGCAGGGTACGGCGCGATGGGAACCTTCGAGCGGAAACTTGGTGCGTGAGTGGTCAAATTTCGAGAGATCCTTCCATTCTTTGGTCGAATGGCAGGCCAAGCAGCCCATTGGCTTCCCTGCTGCATCGAGTCCCGCCATTCGCTCGTCAAACTGGCCTTTGTGAACATCTTCATGACAACTGGTGCAACTTAGTGGGTTGAAGTGGTAGCGCACAAGCTTCGAGCCAATCAGCGGTTTGTGGCATTCGTTGCAGGCTATTGCCTCGTGCCCACCCGTCAGAGGCCAACTGGATTTCTGGTGTTTGGCCAGCGCATAGCTTGAGGTCTTGAAGGTGGCCCCGGAATGGCATTGTTCGCAGCGATTGAGCCATGGAGAGGCTGCAAACTGGCCCTCATGCTCGTCCTTGTGGCAATCCACGCAGAGCGCATATTTGATCTTGTAGCGGGTATCTTTTCCGGCCGGGGTATGGCAATCGGCGCATTTGACCTTTTCGTGCGGAAACACAAGCGGGAAGCCCGACTTGGCGTGATCGGCAACGTTAAACGTGGAGGGCTTCCAATCCGATACCGTGTGGCAGCTCTCACACCGGCCACCATCGGCGCGCTTGAGGAATTGCCCCCCGTGCTCGTCCTTGTGGCAATCCGTGCAATTGGCAAACGCCATCGGCGCCTGGAAGTCGGCACTCTTATGGCAGTTGAGACACGGCACATCAAGATGCTTTCCCAGCAGTGGAAACTTCGTCTTCGAGTGGTCGAATTTCGATATGAACGTGGACTTCTTCCATGTGAAGGTGCTGTGGCATGAGTCGCAGCCTGGCTTGAACTCTCCTTTATGCGGGTCGGAATGGCAATCGGAACATCTTGAAAACTGAATTCCGGCATATCGCGGCATCCCGTCGGATCCTGCAGTATGGCACTTTTCACAAGCTACTTCCCTGTGCGCCCCTGTCAACGGAAATTGAGTCTTGGAGTGGTCGAAGTGCTCTTTATCTATCCGGGCCCCCTTCCAGTCTGAGGTCGAGTGACACTGCAGGCAGTTCGGTCCAAAGCGGCCTTTATGCTTGTCCTCATGACAGGTTGTGCAAGTGGCGGAGAGGCCCATCCAGGTGCGATTCAGGTCCTTGGTGGTTAGCAAAGCTCGCGCCGCGGCTGGAATATGTTGTGCATTATGGCAGGTACGGCAGCTGACACCAACGTGTTTGCCATCGAGCGTGAATCCAGTCTTCGAGTGGTCGAATCCTTTTGGTGTGGGGTCCCAATGGATCATCTGGAACTCCACTCCGTTGTGATCCGAGTGACACTTGACGCAGGCGGAGCCCGCCGGTCCCGAGCGCGGGAACGTGGCGTGAAGGCCCCTGTTCTGCTGTAACTCGCCTGCTATCTCGCGATGACATTCGACGCAGCGAAAGGTCGGCGACCTGGTGGAAACCTCGTGACACTTAATGCAGTTCCCTGTCCCATTCAAGCTTTGGTGAGCGCGAGCAAGCGGGCCGGGAGAAATCTGCGCACCAGCTACTCCGATGGCAATCGAGAAGATCCATATCGCAAGCGCGAGCAGGTGTGCCGGCACCGGCGCTCGTAACCGACGCAGACGGTAGCCGTTCTCTCCTGACCCGTTCTGACTCCTCAAAGAAACCGCACTCTGCGGCTTGGCCATTGGCACATCCTCATCTGGGCTTGATCGCTGAAATTCAGGTTTTCCCGTCACTCCGCCCGCATCAGCAGACACAGAAAGCCGCTTCTGAGGAATAAAACAGGAGCGATTACGGTTGCAACTCTCGATCCAAGGCAGGTAAGAGGATCGGAAAAGCACGCCATTGCCCTCGCTTCCAATTGTGCGAAGGGGCGCAACTTGATTGCCTATGGCGGGTGCGACCCGCTCTGGGTGGAGTATGCCAGCCCTGCACCGTTTTGTGCAACCTCAAGCTGCGTGCTTGAGCTTGGACAATGCGTTTTCCATTGCTTTGGGGACGGACCAGACGGTTGCGGGAGCTTAGGGCTGAGCTAGCTGCTGAGCCAGGGGAGGCTTCTCTAGCTGATTGTTTTCCGCGATTGGAACCGGTGCTTTGGCAACTGGCTGAGTTGGTATTCTGGCCGATGGAGGGCCGAAGGCCGGCCTTTCCACCGGCTGCGAGGAAGGTCGGGGAGTTGGCGGCTTCGCATCTTCCGCCTTTGACTCGACCTTACGATAGGTCACGGAGTTGGCAGATCCAATATCGACCATCCTGAGATTTTCGTCGGTAACCTCTCCTCCGCGAATAATGTGGGGAGTTATCGCAAAAACAATCTCGCTTTGCTGACGTTCCTTAGTCTCCTGACCAAAAAGATATTTCAAGATCGGAATTTTCGTGATCCAGGGATAACCGCTCATGGAATTTGTATCAGTGTCTTCGAGTATGCCGCCGATCAAGTTGACTTCGCCGTCCGCCAGGCGCGCCTCATGCTCAATTCGGCGTTGCCCAATCGTTGGCTGACTGAAGCCGCCGATGTTCTGCACTCCAGTAACAGACGATATCTCAAGTGACATTTTCAGGGTAACTTCGTGGTCGGCGTGCACATACGGAGTGATGTCTACATTCACGCCGACGTCTAGATATTGGAACTGGGTATTTACGGATCCTCCCAGGCCGCTCTGGAACGATCCGGTAGCAATGGGAACGCGATCACCGATTTTCAGCGAAGACTTCTCACTATCGATAGCACGGATCTCAGGCCGCTGGATCACCTTCGTGTCACTGTCCGACTCAAGAAGCGAGAAAGACGCGCCAGGGATGGATACCGAGAAATCACCTGCATGAAGCGACGTGAAAGAATTCAAGGTTAGAGAGGAACCGGATGATCCCGTGGACGCCGTGCTTCCTCCGGGCGCGAGAGTCACCGTAGCGCTCGTCGGCGGGTTTGTACCGATGGTGTGGAGCTTGGTCCGACTGACCTCCATTACCGTAACGTCGATCACGACCTCGCCTTTTGGTTTATCGATATCTCCCAGCAGCTTCTGGGCAAGCACCATCTGGTCCGGCGTGCCTCGCAGCGTCAAAGATCTCTGTTCCGGAGTGATCTGAATTCGGCTGATGTCCAGAATTCCCTTCAGAGTTCCGGCTGCTTGCTGCAGGTCGGCCGGCGTGGAGGCGTTACGCAGGTAGAACGTCTTCATCACGTTCTGCTCATACTCCTTGCGCTTTGAACCGCTGTCGGCAGTTACCATGATGGTGTTCGATGACAAGGGTCTCCAGAATGTCTTGGATTGCATGGCGATCATATCGAGGGCCTCGCGAAGACTCACATCTTTCAGCTCGAAGGCGATCTTCTGAGGCTTATAGTCGGGGTCGATCAGCACATTGATCCCCGCCAGCTTGGCCAGCGTCTTGTAGACCACATCGGTGGTTGTTGAAAGATGCAGCGAGACCGGCATATCGGACTTGAGATCCAGCGTAATCGGCCCGCCAGCGGCCGCAGCTTCTTTCTCCAGAGAGAGAGTTCGCGCCTTCGGCTGGCTCGCCTCTTCCTTTTCTCTTTCCTGCTTATGGATCAGATCGGCAGTGCGCCTGATTTCCTGGAGTGCCTCGAAGTTGCTGGCGTCGATTGCAGCCGCGTGGCGAAATTCCGCCTGAGCTTCCTCTAGTTTGCCCGAGTCCCGAAGTTGCACGCCCGCATGAATGTGCTGCCCGCCTGCGTAGAATCGCAACCTCAGGTAGGCCGACATGTACTTCGGGTCGTTCGGCTTCTCACTGTGTGCCAACTTATAAGCCTCAAATGCAGCGTCATAGTCGTTCCTTTTCTCGGCGCGACCTCCGGCTTTGAATGCATGCTCGGCGCTTTCAGCAAGAATCGGGGCGGCTGGGATTGCCGCCAACACCACGAAAAGCAAGAGTCTCGTTCTTATCATGTCGCCTCGTACGCAATGGCGCTTGAGCCCCAAGCTTCAATCATGGGTCAACTATTGGCCGGTCTCTTTGCTCCTTATCAATGTGGAGTCTTATTCCGATTTTCTCAGCCAGGTTCGAAAAGCGGTCCATCTCAGCCCACAACCCCCAGTGAATCCTGATTGGCAAGTGAATGGCTGATCGGAAGATCCGATGGCGGAAAACTGCGTAAATCGTAGCCGCCGTACTCTTAAGCTCTGCCGGGATCTCTTAGGCTGACCCAGCAGAAATGACAAAGTTACCTATATAGAAAGGGCCGGCTTCTCAAGTATTCACAATTGATAAGTTGTAAGGAAAATTTTACCTCTTTGCGAATAAGCAACGTCCACTTGAATATTTGCTGCGAACACTTACAAGACGATGGTGACGGCAGCACGATTCACCCCTATCCAGGAAATGGAGCCGTCGACGATGGAGGAGGAGAACGTATGTCGAGAAGAAACGCGGGGACGATTCTGGGTATGTTTGCGCTGATCATTACAACCGCACTCCCAGCAAGCCCACAATCATTCAGGGTCCAATGTCCTACGAGCACAATCACTCACCCTGATCCAGGTAATACAGGTGTCAACAACGCGGAACTCGCGTACACCGGGCCTACCACATTTGCAGTATCGTCGGACCCGACAAAGGAGTACCAACTACCGACTGCCGGAGTAAATGGCGCCGTGAAATGCCAGCAGATCTCGGGCGGCGACGGCTACGCAACAATGGGCGATGGTACTCAGACGTACATGTTCTCATTCGGCCCCCTTTCAGGACTGGCGGACATGGCCGCTGGAAAGCCTGGTACCGAATTCCCTAGCGTCTTCAATATGGTGGCTCCGGGTGACCTGGCGCCTGGCGATCCGGCCACGTCGGTCGACGCTTTGAAGACCTTCACCTATAACGGCGCGGTAGGTCTTGCTCCTGACATGGACAACGGCGGCATCCTTGATGGGCACGTGGATCCCCGGCCGATCATGGATGTCGGAGTGATGAACGGCAATATTCCGGCCCCGCTGATGGCGATCGACGAGGACGATGAGTTCTTTCTCACGCTGAGCAATGTGGGCATGATCATGCGGCCGGACCTGTTCGAACAGCACACCGTTCACTTCCATGGTTACCCCAACGCTTCCTCGTTTTATGACGGCGTTCCGGACGCTTCGGTGGCAATTAATATCGGTGGAAGTTTCACTTACTACTATCTTGCTCCAGACGCGGGCACCTACTTCTATCACTGCCATATCACGCCTCCCGAGCACCTGCAAATGGGGATGGTGGGACAGATCTATGTGCGCCCTCGGCAAGATCGCGTGCCGTCTAGCATAACTCTCTATCAGGGACTCGTTGCACAGCAGGGAGATCCAAGGACAAGATGCGATCCCAACGAGGACATTCTGTGCAGCAATCCACTGCCTGCCGGCGGCGATGACGGGATAAAAGGCGGATTTATAACTGCTTCGGTCACAGGCCGCAGTGGACATGCAACCAAGCTATACGCCTATGACGACGGGGATGGATCGACGTACTACGATGTCGAGTATCCTCTTCAGATCCACGGCTTCGATCCCAACTTCCACTTTGTCGGTATGACCTTCAACCCGGAAGGTTTCGCGGACATGAAGGACAAGTATTTCCTGCTGAATGGCCGGAACTACCCTGACACAGTTATACCCGGCCCATTACAGACGCAGTCAGCTGATGGCACCGAGCACTTCTCACAGCCACTGCCTTCGATTATCAACATTCCAGCCGGCAAGAAAGCACTTCTTCGCATCTCCGATCTCGACGTTACAGAGTTTCAGACGTTGGCTTCTTTGGGGATTCCGATGGAGGTCATTGCGCTCAATTCCAAGCTGCTCCGAGATCAAGCCGGAAACAACATGTACTACAACACGAATTCGATCACATTGGGCGGCGGCGAGTCGCTGGACGTGATTTTGGATGCCAGCGATACAACCAAGTATCCGAGCGGCAGCGTGTTTTACCTCTACACCCCCCAACTCGACCACTTGGCCAACGACGCCGAAAACTTCGGCGGGCTGATGACAGAAGTCCACATCAATTAGGAGAGTAACGATGAGGCCGATGAAAATGGAAAATACGTTTTTGAAGACACGACTGCTCGTGGCGGCGATGGCGGCAGTGGTCTCGCTCACGGCGACGGCTCACGCTGCGGCTCCTGGAATTACTGGCCCAACCTTCAACCTGACGGCGCAACCCGCTTACCTGACGCAACCAGATGGTCAGGCGATCTATTCCTGGGGTTACGGCTGTGCCACTGCGCCTGCCGGTTTTGCGCCGGCGGCGATAACGGACGCCTTCTGCAGCACCATGCAGGTTCCCGGTCCCACGCTGATTGTTACTGAAGGACAGACGGTTTCGGTGACCCTGACGAATGGCCTTCCCACGGCTGCGGGCAATACATCAATTCTGTTTCCTGGCTTTCAAGTGACAACATCGGGAGGGGTAGCAGGCCTGCTTACACAGGAAGCGACGCACACTCTTCCGGTGACCTATACCTTCACTGCCACCACCCCTGGAACGCGCGCCTACTACAGCGGGACACAAGGCGACCTTCAGATTGAGATGGGACTATATGGAGCGATCATCGTTCTCCCAGCCAATCCGGGTGGTACGGCCAGCACGTCTAACCCGTGTCCTTCGCTGAGCTCCGGCCCTAATCTTCTCGCAGAGAACGCCCATGGGGAGTCTGATTTCCGGCTGGCGCCGTCCGCCTACGACCACGCAAAGACCTGTTACGACAGAGAGTATCTCTTCCAATTCTCCGAGATGGACCCAAACATCCACAATCAGGCGCTAGCACAAGTCACCGCAGCGGGCAATTGCGCCCCCGGTAGCCTCGGATGCAGTCTCCAAGTTCCGACAGAGCCTTACCATCCCGCGTATTTCATGATCAACGGGCGTTCGATGCCTGATGATATGGACCCCAATTACGCTGCCGAGTATCCACACCAGCCATACAACGGGAACCCACACATGCACCCAGGCGAGCAGGTGCTGCTGCGCATCATTGGCCAGGGCAGGTGGCAGCATCCGTTCCACGAGCACGCGAACCATGTGCGTATTCTTGCGCGCGACGGAAATCTGATTCTCAGCGCGTCGGATTCGAATAGTCTCGCGGGCCCCGCACTGTTCACCACCACAACAACACCGGGCCTCGCGATGGATGGAATCTTCTATTACACGGGCAGAGGCCTCAATTGGGACATGTATGGTCACAACCCAAACTCGACTGACCCGCTAGCCAAGCTCCCCTGTGTTCCGGATGCCAATGGTTACAATACCGGCGATCCCACTGCAATCAATTACTACGAGTGGTGCGCGGATCACAATAAGCCCCTCCAGGTTTCTCCCTTTGGCGATGTCGAAGGCGGTGGCCCGGTAACGCTGCCCGATCCGAACATCCTGACCAACGGCGCATGGTTCGGTGGAAGTCCGTATCTAGGTCCGAATGCAACCGTCCGTGCAACCGGGCCGACGGGTGTCACCCCACCGTCGGGAACGATCGCGAACTCGCCCAACAGCGAGGCAGGATTTGCGTTTATGTGGCACTCGCACAACGAACGCGAAATCACGACAAACAATGCGTTCCCAGGCGGAATGATGATGATGATGCTGGTCGATTCCCGGGAATTTGTAATTGACGAATCCAACTAAGAGGAGAGCGGAAATGCAATTGAACTATCTGAAGACAAGTCTGAAGACAGCGCTATACGCAGCGGGCGCTCTCCTCCTCGGAGTGGGGGCAGCGGTTGCCCAGCAGCAGGTCAATCTAATTGCCGGTCCGACGGCCGCGGCCTTGCCCGATGGCTCGTCGGTGCCGATGTGGGGCTATAGCTGCGGCGCGGCCGTGACCGGCTCGACTGCAAACTGCGCTGCGTTGAGCTCGAAGACTGGCTGGTCCCCCGTCATCATTACAGTTTCCACTGGACAGGACCTCACGATCAACCTCACCAATAACCTCTCGTTTTCCAATGGCAACTCTGTCCCAACCTCGCTGATGATCGTTGGTCAGTTGGGCGGCGGCCTGGGAACTCGGCGACCTCCACGCCAAGTCCTGACCACTCAGGAGCACAGGCGAATGTCACTTGGCCTATCGCCGGATCCGGCGGGGGTACGCCGCCAGTGCAAGGGAATCGCGTGCAGTCGTTCTCAACCGAAGTAGCGGTGGGAGCTACGACAGCACTGACGTGGAAGGCCCCGCGCGCCGGAACGTACCTGATTGAATCCGGCACGCACCCGTCGATCCAGGGCGCCATGGGCCTCTATGGAATCTTGGTAGTAACAACAGCGCCATCAGGCGCCACAGCGGGCACTGCTTATGCCGGCGTCAACTACAACGCCGAAGTTCCGCTGCTCTTCAGTGAGATCGACCCGATCCAGAACAAGGCTGTCAGCACCGCGGTGAACACTGCTGGGTTCAGCGAGACTGCTGTCTGGTCGGCACAGCCGGGCGGCTGCGGCAATCCATCTTCGAGCTCCTACCAGACGTGTTATCCGCCAGTAGTAAATTACACCCCACTTTACTACTTGATTAACGGAGTTGCCTTCGACAAGACCAACACTTCCGGCTCGCTTTTCCCGGTTACGCCCGCAACTGGAGTCACCGGGAGTGTGCTCGTTCGTTTGGTGAATGCCGGCTCGCGCATGCACGTGCCCGCGATCGTGGGATCGCAGACCGGCGCGACTACCGCCGCAGTTGGCGGCTTCTCGCTGATCGCAGAAGACGGAAATCCTCTGCCAGGTATTCCGCGCGTGCAGAACGAAGTCTTCATGGCGGCTGGCAAGACTTACGATGTGATGATAAACGTACCCACAAACGGCGCAGCTCTTCCGGTCTACGACCGTGAATTGAGCCTGTCGGGCAATGCGACGGCTCGCGACGCAGGCATGCTGGCTTACATCGGAATCAATGGCTCAGCGCCTGCTGCTGGAAATGCGACTCCGCAAGCTAACCCAGACACTTATAACTCCCTGATCCCCGGCCAGACGCTAACTGTGTCTGACCCGAGCAAGGGCGTAGTCGCCAACGATCAAAATGTCAGTGGCGTGCAGGTCTTTGCGGGGCCATCCGGTGGCGTTTTAACACTGAGTGCCGACGGCACGTTTTCTTACACCGCGAACTCAGGCACCACTGCAGACTCGTTTTCCTATTGCGCTAACGGCGGCATCGTGCCCGCCTCGGGCTCAACGCCGGCCTCATGTCCCGCCAATCTGTTGGCTACGGTGACATTGGGCGCGGCGCCGATTGAAAACGGCAGCGGCATTACCATGGGCGATCAGTCGTACACGTCCAAGGTGGCCACCTTCCTCAAGATTGCCTCTCCTGGAGTCCTGTCATCCGACAAGGACGCAGCGGGTTATCCGCTTACTGTTGCCGCGTCCACGGTCACGCCGTCGGCTGGCCTGACGTTAGTCGTCGATCCCAAGGGCGGTTTCAACGCATCCGTCTCTGCGCCTGGTACGTACACATTTACTTACAACGCGCAGAACTCACAAGGCACGATCAGTGCCACTGCCGCTACCGTGACACTGATATTCCCGACACCGAACGGACCCAGCGTGTATGTGGTCGACGGTCAGGACAAGAAGACTCAGATCACCGACTATCGCTGGATCATAGAAGAAGACAGAACCTTCTATGTAGACCCTACCAAGACAACGAATGCCGGTGCCTCCGGCTCGACCAGCGAACTGACCTTTGGAACCAACTTCCACACCAGCTTTATGCCGGTGGTGGCAACCGGCTGCACCGGGGATCTTTCGTGCGAATCGGGCCAGACCGTGCTGGGACAGCAAGTGGTGTGCGACGTGGGCAACGGCGCTTGCCGCACGACTGCGACCGAGGAGACGCGAGTAGATCCGAGCCAGGTTGTGCTTGATCCGACGAAGCATTACTATCTCTCGATCCTGCCTGGCGACGCGGCTAATCCATTCATCGCCACCAATCTATCGAGCTCTTGCCTGGCTGGCGGCGCTTCATCATCCTGCGGCCACGGCATGGGCGGCGCTCCGCTCGCCTATATAGGCGGTGCATGGGTGAATCCCGGTGTGGCCACACTCTCGTCAGGGCAAGTCACGGTGCTTACCCAGCCTACGCCGTTCCCGCCTGCGAAACTTGCGGTGTTTGTGTTCGAGGATGACTTCCCGCTCAACGGTGAAGTGGATTCGGGTGGCGGCGTGGATGTGTTGGCGCCTAACGAGCCCGGCTTGGGTGGGTTCAACATCACTATCTTTGACGATGCGGGCGGTTCTGGAGATCCAACCGGGCAAGTAGACTACGACATGTTCAACCAGCCGCTTTCAAACAGCTTGGCGGGGTCGATCGATCCGTCCACGGGAAGAGATGCGTGCCCAATTTCAGCTCAAGCCACAGCCAGTACACTTCCGATCGGTACTCATGGATCTGAGCGGGGAATCACAGGCCAGATCGTTACCTGTCCGAAATATGAGAGTGGAGTAGACTCGCAAGGCAACAAAACTCTATCTCCTTTGGCCGGGCAGGCAATCGTCGCCAACATGATGCCGGGCCGGTATGGCATTGTAGCGACGCCAGCCGCAGACCGCATCGCAAACGGTGAGGAGTGGCTTCAGACCAATACTCTTGACGGCCAGAAGGCGCACGATTCATTCCTTCGGATCGGTGAGGCTGGATACTTCCAGGAGTATGGTCCTGCGTCGTATCACGTGTCCATTGGCTTTGCCAACCCGAAGATCATCAATGCCCGGCTGGCGGGTGTATGCGGCGGCACTGATATTAACATCACCGGCACGAATTGCGGCAATACTGTTACCGGGCTGGTTACAACCGAACGCATGAGCCGTACACCCGATGAAAGGCTTTACAGCAGCGGCAGTAACAAGAGCTTTTCCTTCACCCAGTGCTACGCGAGCATCGGCGATCCTGATGGCGAAGACTTCGCGTTTGCCAAGTGTGATGGGAATGGAAGATTTACTCTCACTGGAGTCCCCGATGGTGACTGGAGAGTCACCGTCTTCGACCAGTGGAACGATATGCTGGTAGACGGCTTGTCAACGCCCGTCCATTTGGCCGGCGGAAAATCTAGCTCCACTACCGATATGGGTGACATTGCCACCAACCAGTGGCAGGCAAACTTCAATACTCGTACCTTCCTTGACAAGAATGGGGACGGTATCTCGGAGGACGGAGAAGACGGCCTTGCGTTGGTGAAGACGAACGTCCGGTATCGCGATGGCAGCTTCTCCAACCGCAATAACACCGATTTGAACGGCTTCGCAGCCTTCAACGAGGAATTCCCGCTCTTCAGTTGGTATGTGATTGAAACGGACGTTACCCGCTACAAGAACACAGGAACCCACGTGGTCTACGACGCAGGTGGGCCGGCTGATGGAACGCCTTCGTGCGGAGACGGCACAACCTTCCCAAAGTGCGGAAGCTCCACAATTGCTGATCACCTAGCGAATACAAACGAAACGGTTCCGTTGCCTGCTAATCTGCGCGTGCCCGGCGGTGTGTATTGCGACAACGCGGACTGCACCGGCTTCTCGATTGCCACGGGGCCTGAAGCAGGCGGTTCGAGCGGTCCCGGCGGTTCAACGGGCCGCATTGATCCTCCCTGGGTCCTAACCGAAGGCTGGCAAGGGTTCAGCGGTCAGAACAACTTCCTCGAATTTGGAAAGACTCCCTATATTCCGGGTGAGAATGGCGGAATTAGGGGTCATGTGGTCTACTCTTCAACCCGCCCGTTTGACGATCCACAGTTTGGCACGCAAAACGTATGGGAGCCGTTGGTCCCGAATGTCACGATCAACCTTTATCAAGAGGGTACCGCGCCGGATGGCAGCCAATCTCTCATGCTTGTCGACACGACCAAGACCAGTAGCTGGGATGACTGGGCACAGGGCTTCCGCTCCGACGGCATACCCAACATGAATTGCCCCGGCCAGACAACCGCTGATACATTCTACTTCACGCTGTACAACCAGCCGGACTGGCTGGACGCGTACAACAACGGAGGTACGGCAGCTCACCCGCTTCCATACAACGCTCAGTACAAGTGCTATGACGGCATGCACAACTGGAACCAATTGCAGCCCGCTCCCTACGACGGGATGTATCAGTTCCCCAGTGTTACAGCCATGGATCCGGTAAGCGGAAAGCCGACCGGGACCAATTGCACCATCTGCGTTGGCGACCCCGATGCAAACGACCCTTACCGCAAGGGAGCGCCCATGCTACCCGCAGGCAAATACGTTGTGGAAGTGATACCACCTCCAGGTTATGAACTGGTAAAGGAAGAGGACAAGAACATTCTGATCGGCGATAACTTCATCGCGCCGGTCACGGTGCAGATCCCCGGTTTGGGCTCGGCGATCTACATCCTTCCTGATCAGGCCGAAGTTGTCTCGGCTTGCAACGCGACCAGTTCTTCCCAGGACCCGACCTGCAGTTTGGGCAGGAATCAGAGCCTGGAAAGCCACGAGGGAGACACACCGACGGTGGATACCTTCTGGCCGTGCGTCGGCGAGACGCGCGTCGTCCCCGACTTTATCAGCCTGTTCCCGCAATCCAACGAAGTGGCGCCGTTTGCGGGCGCGACTCGCAATCTCTGCGACCGTAAAGAGGTGACGCTCACAGACCAGACTTCATCGCAGGCGGAGTTCTTCATCTTCACCTCGACTCATGCTGCGGCGCATTTCACAGGAGTAATCACGGACGACTTTACTTCAGAATTCGATCCATTCTCGCCGCAGTTCGGTGAGAAGTTCGCCCCGCCAAACTTGCCCATCTCCTTTAAGGACTGGACCGGAAATGAAATCTCTCGCGTCTATACCGATCAATGGGGCGCTTACAACGGATTGACTTACTCGACATGGGAGGTCAACCCGCCCAATCCGACCGGATACTCGCCCACAATGATGGTCACCTGCATGAACGATCCTGGCACTGGAACCACCCCGGACCCGTTGTTCAACCCGGGCTACAGCCAGTTCTGCTATGAGATCCCATTCATGCCGGGCCAAACCCAGTACATGGATACTCCCGTAACTCCCACGACCGCATTCTCCGAGGGCTATAACCATCCTGATTGCGCTTATCCTGACGCCACGCCAGCTGTTAGCGAAGTCGATGGCGATGGTGTTGGGCCATGGGTCAGCGCTGCCGGCAAGACGCTTACGATCAAGGCTCTGGGTGACCAGACTGTTCTCAATAACGCGTACTCTGGTCCCTCGGCAACAACAGCTCCGTACAACCAGAAAACAATTACCCGGCACTATGGCTTTGGCAGCACGCCGGGAACAGTCACCATCGGCGTGGACTCAGCCGGTCACCCAGTTCCTGCCACGGTTGCGGGTTGGAGCGACACTCAAATCACTGTGACTGTGCCGGCAACTGGAACAGGTGCGGGACAAGTGCAAAAATGCGCCGTTCAGCAACAGGCGCAGTACGGTGGATCGACTGCCTATTGTGGCCAGCTGGTTATTACAACGGCCAATGGCAAACAATCGATTGACTCCGTGACCGTGACGATCGGCGGCAAAGCGCCGACCCACGTCACCACCAATGCTCCGATGACGGCCACGAGCCCTGGTGACATTCAAAAAGCGATCGATGCCGCGGCTCCTGGTGACCTCATCATGATCGACGGTGGTACACACAACGAAATGCTGCTGATGTGGAAGCCGGTCCGGCTGCAAGGCGTTGGAGCAGCCTCCAGCGTCCTCAATGCGAATACTCAACCCGAAGGCAAGATGGACCAGTGGCGTCAAGAGGTCAATTGCCTCTTTGGCCTTGCTCTGAACGGCCAGCCCTACACAAGTTCGTCCGGGAGCAATCCGTTTGCGACCGGCACAGGATCTCCAAGTTGCCCCGCAACAGGCTGGAATTACTTCACTGGCGGACCAAACAACCCGCAGGTGGATCGTCTGCCGTCTGGAAGGCGTTCTCGGTTGGGACACGACTGTGAACGGCAACCTGGCTCAATTGCTGCAAGAGCCGACGTTGATGGGCGCCTATGAAGGTGCGGGAATCACTGTCCTGTCAAAAGGCGTGAATATCCCGGCTGGATCGACAGATATCTTCGGAAGCGGTGCGGAATCTGCGTTCCCAACCGGAACCACGTTGCTCACTAACAGCGCTGCCGATTGTGGTAACGGGGGCAGAACCAACGGCAAGAACAACCCCACAACCAATCCGTACTCGAGTAACTTCCAATGCAACCCGTCGTCTATTGACGGATTGTCCATCACCGACAGCTCCCAGGGTGGAGGTGGCGTCTACGTCCACGCATGGGGCCACAATCTGCAAATCGCCAACAATCGGATCTACAACAACTCCGGAACACTGACAGGCGGCATCACGATCGGTCAGGGTGAATCTCCAGATGCCTATCTTGCCGGAACTCCAGCCGATTCGGATCCCGGCTCTTGCCGAACTACCACAGGATTGCCGGCCGGCCGACATTGGCAAACACACAACTCCCATATTGCTTTGACCTGAACGTCAACGTGCACAATAACTCGGTCTCGTTGAACTCCTCCATCGGGGACGAATTATATTCGTCCACGCCGGCGGGCGGCGGCGGCGTCACCTTCTGCACCGGCGCCGACTACTACAAGTTCAACTACAACTGGGTATGCGGAAACCTCAGCACGGGCGATGGTGGCGGTCTGGTTCACCTGGGCTACATCTACCAGGGCGACATCGAGCACAACTCGATCCTGTTCAACGAGAGCACCAATCCGACGGTCCCGACCAATGGCGGAGGTATTATCGCCATGGGCGCACCACCGGATGGTCTGACTGCAGCGGGCCTTGAATGCGGCAACACCGCGGCCGATGCGGACTGCGTTCCGGGGTTGAGCGACGGCACCGGTCCTGGATTAATGATCAATGCCAATTTGATCATGGGCAACGCCGCATCAAGCGGCAGTGGTGGTGGTCTTCGCTTCCAGGGCGTCAACGGAACGGACGTAGTCAACTTCCCAAGTACCAACGCGCAATGGAACAACGTCACCGTCACCAACAACATCATCACGAATAACATCGCCGGCTGGGATGGAGCTGGAGTGTCGTTGCAGGACGCTCTGAACGTGAACCTAACCAACAACACAATCGTCTCCAACGATACGACGGCGTCAGCGGGCGTTCTCTTCAACACTCTTGGAGCTCCTTTGGCAAGCAGCCAGGGTCCCACTTGCACCAGTAACTGCGGCACAACCTCCGCGCCGCAGCCCGCTGGACTTGTAACCATGCAGCACAGCGCGGTATTTGCAGGAACTCTCACTTCGCCGCTCACTTGCCCCGCGGGACATCCAAACTGCGGCAGCATCTCTACCCCGCTGTTGTCGAACGACGTATTCTGGCAGAACCGGTCGTTCTACATCGGCGTGAACGGCCCCGCTCCGGATCTAACCAATCAACAGAACCAAGTCGCGCTGTTTAACTCGTTCACCGGGTCGCCGGCGGCAAATCAGCCGCAGGCGGACGCCATAACCGCCAACGGGAACGGCGCAATCATTAGCGGCGGCACCGGTGCCTGCGTGACGACGGGTGCAAATGCCGCGAGCTTCTGGGACATCGGAGTGCGCGGTGATACTGGGCCATCCAACCATGGCTCAGGGCACACGCTCGCCCCGACCTACTCGGTGTTGACTGACGCTGCGGACTATCCCGGCTTGAACAATCTGGGATCTAACCCCGCCGTTGTCAGCCAGTACTGCAACGGCTCGCGCACTCCGCCAGAGCTTGGGAGCGCCGGCTATCAGGTGCCCTCCGGGCATCTCGGACGCCACCGTTCCCAATCCGATCTTCAACCTGACGCCAGCCGCTACGGTGGATGAGGGCAACAACTGGGTCAATATCAGTTGGGGTCCGCTGGCAATGACGAACCCGGTAACCAAGGCAATTCTCGGCAACTATGCGTTGGCAGCAGGATCGCCGGCCATCGACTATATCCCGACTTCGGTCGCTCATCCGGCAACGGACTTCTTTGGAAATACGAGGCCAGATGGCGGCGTTGCAAACAGGTTCGACGTCGGCGCGATCGAGTTCGAAGGCAGCAATCCAGCGCCAGTGCTAACTTCGATCGCTCCCAGCTCGGGCCGGCGCAACAGTACCGTCTCGGTGACCCTGACCGGTACGCATTTGACCGGAACAACGGCAGTCACCGTATCAGGTACCGGAGTGACCGTGAGCGGAATCACCGTGGTCGGTGACACCCAGGTCACGGCAACCTTCACAATCGCAACCACGGCTGCACTCTCTGCCAGGAACGTAAGCGTGGCAACCTCGGGTGGAACCAGCAACACAGTAACGTTTACCGTGACAGCGCCGACACTGGCCTCAATCAATCCAGCAACAGGCGTTCGCGGCACGAGTGTTCCGGTGACTTTGACTGGTACAGGACTCACTGGCGCAACCGCGGTGAACGTCTCCGGCGCTGGCAATGGCATCACGGTCACCAATCTGTCGGTTGTGAGCGACACGCAGATTACAGCCACATTCGTAATCGCCGTGACAGCACCGCTCTCGGCAGGCAGGAACGTGACAGTTACCACTCCAGGCGGAACACACAGGCGCCGTGTTGTTCGCGGTGACTGCTCCTCCGGCGCCAATCCTGACCACAATCGCCCCCAACTCGGGCGCGCGTGGCACAGCGGTTCCGGTAACACTGACCGGCACGAACCTGACTGGGGCTACAGGAGTGACGGTATCGGGTACGGGAGTAACCGTCAGCGGAATCACTGCGGTCAGCGACACTCAAGTCACGGCGACTTTCACAATTACGACCGGTGCTGCTCTCTCCGCCAGGACCGTCAGAGTGACAACACCGGGAGGAAACAGCAACACCGTGACCTTTACTGTGCAAGGGGCGACGCTTGCTTCGATCAGCCCTGCTTCGGGCCTGCACAACACAACCGTTCCGGTAACTTTGACCGGAACTAACCTGACCGGCGCGACGGCGGTGAACATGTCTGGCGCCGGCGTTACATGCTCCGGCGTCACGTCTACAGCAACTACGATCAGCGCAAACTGTGCGATCACGAATGGCGCTGCGCATACAGCCAGAACGGTGACTGCTACAACCCCAATCGGGACAACAACCGGCACAGTGACATTCACCGTGAACTAAGGAACAAATACGGCCGGACGTTCCAACCAGAACGTCCGGCCTGAATCATTTGTAAGAGGAATGAGGAACGCCATGATTCAAAGCAAGCTCCTGCTCGATTGCAATGCCAGAACAGTGACTCATTCGATGCTGCTGACGGGATTTCTCGTCGGCGGCATTCTTTTTTCACCAGCGTTTTCTCAATCTGCGGCTCAGGCTAAGTCGCAGACGTCGGCCCCTGCTCATGCCACTGTTTCGGCTGGTCCCCAGGCTGCGAAGCCTGTCGTAGCTGGGTCGCCAACACGATACCGGCCTGATCGCTTCGCTGGGCGAGCAGCAAAATACTATTCGCTCGTCTGGGGGATTGATGGCCTCAGCGTAAAGGTCGCGGAGTCCGGAGAGTTGATCCGATTTAGTTATCATGTGCTAGACAGCGAAAAGGCCAAGCCGATCAACGACAAGAAGGCCGAGCCTGGCTTGATTGACCCTGTTCACAATATCAAGCTTGTGGTTCCCTCCCTCGAAAAGGTTGGACAATTGCGCCAGAGCGGCACGCCGGAAGCGGGCAGGTCCTACTGGATGGCATTCTCAAATCCACACAGAACGGTGAGGCGAGGAGATCGCGTCAACGTGGTAATTGGTCAATTCCACGCAGATGGCCTTGTTGTGGAATAGCAAACGCATTCTTCGTAGCCCGCACGTGCTTAGATTCATGCGCAGGCGAAAAGTACTAAAACAGGCTTGACCGCTTCACTGGGTTAGCCGCAATTTTTCACAGTGAGGAAGAAAGATGCTTGGAAAGCTACTGGCAGTCAGTGCTTCTCTTGTTTTGTCGATTTCGATCGCCTCTGCGGCAAACCCCACTCAGCCGCGAGCCACCCTTTCAGCCTCTGAAATTGTAAATAGGAATGTCACAGCTCGGGGAGGTTTGCAAGCCTGGCGGGCAGTCCAATCCATTTCGATGGTAGGCAAACTCGGAGCTGGAGGAAATCAGCGTGCGCCGCTTCCTCAGGCAATGCCTAACAAGAAGGCCGGCAAGTTGGCGGTTCCCGTTCGCCCGGCGGAGGAGGTTCAACTCCCGTTCGAGATGGATGTGCAGCGGCCTCGTAAAGCGCGGTTCCAGATTCAATTCAACGGCAAGACAGCCGTGCAGGTTTACGACGGAACTAATGGATGGAAGTTGAGACCTTTTCTCAACCGTCTTGAAGTCGAGCCATTTACCCCCGACGAATTGAAGGCTTCATCGATGCAGCCGGAACTCGACGGCCCTCTGATCGACTACGTTGCCAAGGGTACACGAATTGATCTAGAGGGTATGGAGCAAGTTGAGAACCGCGATGCTTACAAGCTCAAGCTGACCTTGAAGGATGGAAGAACGACCCATATCTGGATTGATGCACAGAGCTTCCTGGAATCCAAGGTCGAAGGTCAGCCTCGGCGGCTCGACGGCATCGAGCATCCCGTAGAAGTCTACTACCGTGACTATCGGACCGTGCACGGCCTGCAAATCCCATTCATCCTCGAGACAAAAGTTCTGCCCGCGCCAAAGACGGCTGCCGCGAGCAGAGAGACTCCAATACCGCCGGAGAAGGTCGTCATAGAGAGTGTCGTTGTGAACCCCAAGCTCGATGCTTCACTTTTTTCAAGACCGAAGGTTGAGGCCGCGCTGTCCCACGACTAATGCGGCCCTACCGCGGCTTGCCAACGAACAACGAAATTCTGAGGGTCCGGTGTTCTCGTAAGAGGCGCCGGACCCTTGGAGTCTTACCGCGCAAACCGGCCTATTCCTGCATTCGATCAAGGGAATCGGGACAGGGTGGCATGCGTTCAACCGAGCGTAGGAGAGACTTGAGTTGAACTGGCGCCCTGACCACTCCGCGAGAGGCGAAGATGAAGTTCGGAAAAGTGACAAGGATGCCACGACTCCTGGCAAGCTCGACTCTGTACTTACTGCCGCGACGGGCACAGATCCTGTTGGCGCAAGTGCAATCGCCGCATTGCCGTAAACATGTCTGATTCTCGTGGAAGGCTGAGACCCCTGCGACGGTGAATTCATTCTGCACCGCCAATTCGTGGTGATACTCTCAGGGATTAGGGATCTTTGAACGTTGGCATCTTGACGATGGCGAACCATCTCTGTCCGCAAACCCAATTCACGCAACAATCCGTCGAGCTATGGCTGCGGTTGTGTGGTTGTCGAATTCTGGCCCTGCGTCATCTGCCTTCGCTGTTGGAACATCTGTTGCATGTCTGTGATCCTCTCCGCTGTGGTCTTGCCTGATTCGAGAGCAGTGTTTGTGGCGGAGCTTGCAGGCTGCATCTCGGAAACTGCTGCAGCGGGTGCAACCAGCGAATTGTCTTGTGGAGCTGCCGGTACCGGAGGGTCAGCCGCGGGAGACGCCGCGTCAGTGGCGGGTGTCTGCGTTTGAGTAGCATTCGCATTGCTATTCTCTGTCGCTTCGGGAGCTGCCGCAACGTCGTCTGAAGCGGCCGGCGTCTCGGCGGGTTCATCCGCAACCTGGGGAGCCTCCTCCCCGGTAGTTCCGGCCCGCTTGAAGTTTTGACGGCTCTCCATCCAGGCGCGGCGCGCGGGTGTGAGAGTTCGGTCTGTCGAAGGGGCGTTCGTCGCAAGCTCGTTTGTGCGCTGCATCAGCAGGACTGTCTCGATCTTCTGCGGATCTGCGTCGGACGATCCAATCACGTAGTTGAAATCCGTTCCGCTTAGAAGGGACTCCAATACCTCTCGCTCCGGACCAGGGCCCAGCTCCTCGAACGTTCTTTGCCCGCCTGCTCCGGCAGGAATATCGATTAGTACGCCAATGCAAGCATGCACAGCGGCCAGCACGCTTCCCAGCGTTGAGTTATCAGCCGAGATTCTGAGTTGCCCGCCATCGCATGTAACCTTCGGCGCCTTCGGAGGAGTTTCGGAAACCGTTGCCGCTGGCGATGCAGTCATGCTCCGCGCGGCTCCCGTGTTTCCGCCACTTGTAAGACCCAGCGTCTCCTGCGCGCCTAATTCGGACGCGACAAGGCCAACCAGCAACACTGATGCAAGCAGTCGGATCGCATTGTTGATCGCCACTTTGAACCTCCTCATTCGCTTTGGCGCCGCCGCAGAGCACATCTTCTTTCCCCCGATGGTCAATCTCGCGCGGCAGAAAGCACCAGCTCCTGCGTGGTCTTCCACTCTTCACTCCTGGAAGCATTTGAATCGGAGCATGGCTCGATAATCGTGTTTCGCTTCCATAACTCATAAATCACGGGGTACACAAGCAACTCCAAAATGAACGATGTGAATATGCCGCCCACCATCGGTGCGGCAATTCTCTTCATCACGTCAGAACCAGTCCCGATCGACCACATCACCGGAAGTAGACCGATGCAGGTGGTAGCAAAGGTCATAAACTTTGGGCGCAGCCTCTTGGCGGCGCCAAAGACGATTACCTCGCGCAGTTCCTCCAGGGTCCTTAACCGGCCGCGCATTTTTGCGTCTTCATAGGAAAGATCGAGATATAGGAGCATAAAAACGCCTGTCTCCGCATCGATGCTTAGCAGTGCAATCAGGCCAACCCACACGGCCACGCTTAGGTTGTAGTGAAGAATATAAAGAGCCCAGACGGCGCCAATTGCCGAAAATGGAACGGCAAGAAGTACGATCATTGTCTTGATAAATGACCGGGTGTTGAAGTAGATCAATAACATCACCAGGACGATGGTTCCGGGCACTACAAATTGCAATCGACGATTCGACCGTTCAATCGATTCAAACTGTCCTCCCCAAGAGATGACATAACCGGTAGGCAGCTTGATCCTTTCCCGCAGCGCACGGCGAGCTTCGGCGATGTAGGTTCCCGGATCGCGATTTGCAAGATCCACAAAGACATACCCGGTCAACAAGCCGTTCTCATCGCGAATCATCGCAGGACCGGTGCTGATTTGAATCGTTGCCAATTCACCGATTGGCGCCAGCCTCTGTCCCTCGCCTGGAACAAGGATGCGGCTGATGGAGTCGACGTCACTGCGGAAGTCACGCATGTAGCGGACATTCACCGGATAGCGTTCCACGCCTTGATAAACGGTTGTGACGTTGTCGCCTCCGATCGAATTGTTGAGAACCTGCTCCGCCTTCTCCATGCTGATTCCATACCGAGCTAGTTGCTCGCGCTGCCAGCGAATATCGAGAAAGTACCCCTCGTTCGTGCGTTCGGCAAACACTCCCCTCGTGCCGGGGACGGATGGAAGAATCGTTTGCACCTGATTGCCGATCTCTTCGATCATCTTTGGATCGTCGCCTGAGATCTTCAGGCCCACCGGAGTTCGAATGCCGCTAGTTAGCATATCGATGCGGCCCTTGATAGGCATCGTCCAGGCGTTTCGCAATCCAGGAACCTTGATCGCCGAGTCCATCTGGCTGATCAGTTCTTCCGTCGAGATCGTGTCCGGAGTGATATGACGGAGAATGCGCTTTGTCCATTCCGGCGCCCAGGAAGAGTACCAGGTGTCGACATGGCGCCACTGGGCTCTCGGCCTTAGAGTGATGACCGTTTCGAGCATCGATAAGGGTGCGGGATCCGTGGCAGTTTCAGCTCGGCCTGCCTTGCCCAAAACCTGATCGACTTCGGGAAATTGCTTGAGCATCAGGTCGGTGGCTTGCAACACACGCTCTGCTTGTGCAATGGAAATCCCGGGCATTGCAGTCGGCATATAGAGAATTGTGCCTTCGTCCATCGGCGGCATGAACTCAGAACCCAACGAGAGAAATACCGGTATCGTCACTGCGATCAAAAGGGCGGCGACCGCGAAGATCACCCATTTTGAGCGCAGCGCCCACCTGACTGCCGGCTCGTAAAGACGCATCAGAAAGTTGCTGATCGGGTTTCGCTCCTCCGACCGGATGCGTCCTACAAGCAATGTGTTGAGCAATTTGCATACCCAAACCGGATGGAAGTCGAAGCGCTTGACTCGGGTGAGCAGCATGCGGAGAGCAGGGTCCAACGTGACAGCGAGAGCGGCGGCCACCAGCATTGCCAGAGTCTTTGTGTACGCCAGTGGCCGGAACATGCGCCCTTCCTGGCCCTCAAGAGTCAGCACGGGAAGGAACGAAATCGCGATAACAAGCAAGGCGAAAAATGTTGGCCCAGCAACTTCTTTCACGGCGGCAATGACCACGTCGCTATGTCTTCCCGGACGTCCGGCCCTCTCCCATTGCTCCAGTTTTTTATGTGTCTGCTCAACCACCACGATCGACGCATCGATCAATTCGCCAAACGCAATCGCCACTCCGGCAAGAGACATTACGTTGACGCTGATCCCCATGTATCGCAAGGGAATGAATGAAAGCAAGACTGCCGCCGGCATGGTTACAAGCGGAACGGCAGCGCTCGGGAAATGCCACAGGAATACCAGAATAATGAGCACTACAGTTACGACAACTTCAACGATCGTCTCCTCTACGCTGCTGATCGTGCGGTGAATCAACAGAGAGCGATCATAAATGGGGACGATCCTGACACCTGGCGGCAGGCTGGGCTCAATCTCCTTCAGCCTGTCTTTGACGCGGCCGATGACTTCAAGCGCATTCTCTCCGCTACGCATGATGACGACTCCGGAAACCACCTCTCCTGAGCCGTTCAGGTCCGTGATTCCACGGCGCAAATCCGGTCCCTCGACAACTTCGCCAAGATCCTTGATTCGAATCGGCGCTCCATCCGCGGCGGTGGCGACGACGATGTTTCGGAAGTCTTCGATCGATGTGGCATATCCTCGGCCGCGAACCATATACTCGGTCCCGCCAAAGTCGAGTAATCGCGCGGTGGTTTCGTTGTTTCCTTCCCGTACGGCGTTGACGACCTGCGAGATCGGGATTCCAAAACCCTGCAACCGGTTCGGATCGAGATTCACCTGGTATTGGCGAGTGTATCCGCCAACAGGAGCTATGTCGGCAACCCCAGGAACCGACCTGAGATGATAGCGGAGGTTCCAATCCTCGTAAGACCTCAACTCCGCGAGACTATGTTGGCCTGTAGTATCGACGAGGGCGTATTGAAAGATCCAGCCGAGGCTGGTTGCATCCGGCCCAAGCTCCGTCTTTACGCCCTCGGGTAGCTTTGAAAGCACAGTGGACATATACTCGAGCGTCCTGGAGCGCGCCCAATAAATGTCTGTGCCGTCATCGAAGATTACATACACATACGAGTATCCAAAATCGGAGACGCCACGCACCGCCTTAACATGTGGTGCCCCTAGCATCGCGGTTACGATCGGGTAAGTGACCTGAGCTTCTACAAGGTCCGGACTGCGGTCCCAGCGAGAAAGGACAATCACCTGGGTATCACCCAAATCGGGGATAGCATCCAAATGTGTATGTGCAATCGACCACCAACCGGCAACGCAACCTATCGCTACCGCCACAAAAATGGCCCACTTATTGCGAACCGAAAAGTCGATCACCCGGTCGATCACGGTTGTATTCTCCATTCAGGCTGCTCGTTTGGCCTGCCTTCATCGCAAGCGCTCAATGAACGGGCTTGCCGAATGCCAGACTGAGAAGAACTCCGCATGGCCAACCATCAGTTCATGGGATGATCTTCTGCGGACTTTCCCATTGAGCCACTCTTTGGGGCGATGCCGGTATTGGCAGCGACCTGCAACCGGCTCTCTGAGTCAACCAGGAATGTACCCGCAGAGACGACGGTCTCGCCATCCTCCAAGCCCTTCAAAATCTGCACTCGGCCGTTGAGATGCCATCCGGTTTCGACGGCACGCGTTTCGAAGTGACCTGTCGATGTCTGAACGAAAACCCATTTCGATAATCCGGAATTGAGAACAGCGTCGCCAGGTACCGTCAAACCAGCAGGCAGTGAGACGGCCATGTCCACGTTCACGAACATATCGGGGCGCAGCTTGAACCCTGGGTTATCGACTATCAACCTGGTTTTAAGCACACGGGTGGCTGGATCCACCTCAGGCAGCACATCGCTCACGATGGCCTGGAAGCTCTCTCCTGTATCTGGAAGGGTTACTCGAGCTTTGGCGCCTGGATGGAATGCCTCCGCATCTTTTCCAAAGACTTCGGCCATAATCCACACCCGGCTCAAATCGGCGATCGTGTAGAGATCCATATAGCGTTCGAATCGCAATCCTGGAGAGATGTTTCTGGAGAGAATAAAACCGTCTGTGGGAGAGACAACATAGACATTCTCCGGAATCTTGCGTTCTGAGCTGATTTCATCAATCTGTGAGTCACTCATGCCAAGATTTCGCAAGCGGTCGGCGCGCGCCTGCGCGCTGGCTGCTCCTTGAGTGATGGACGAAACAGAGTTATCCTTAGGCGCCGCAGTTCCTCCAGGAGTGCGCTCGTTTGCCGAGAGATAACCACCCGCAACCGCGAGAAATTCCGGTGAATAGACAAGCGCCAGGTGCTGGTTCTTCGTCACATGGTTGCCCACCGCATCGTCGCGAGTCTCTTTAACGAAACCGTCAGTTCCCAGATTGACCTGGTACACGAGAGTTTGGTCTGCGGCTACTCTCCCAAAGACTCTAACTGTGCCTTGTCCTGTGTCTTTTTCAACTTTAGCTAGTCGAATCCCGTAGAGTTTCTGCGTGGCTGGATCGATTTGCACCGTACCCCGCATGGAGTCTTTCAATGGAACTAGCGACTGACTGGCCTCTTCCGCATACACAGGCTCCAATGCCATTCCGCAATCTGGAGCGGTCCCCGGCTTATCGGACCTATAGGCCGGATGCATGGGGTCCACCCAATAGAGAACCTTGCGTGCGTGTACCGGCATGGGGCTCGAGTGAAGAATTACTATTGCCAGCCCGGTAAAAAATCCTGCCGCTATCAGCATAAGAACGAGCCGTCTTTGCATCAATCTATCCCTCCTCTAAGGCAGCGAGGACCTATAGGGACTTCGTGAATTTCCATCTCTGCCAGTGGCTCCAACATCGAACTTGCCAGGCACACACCAGAGCTTCGAGTCGGGTGCGCTTCACATTCATTGAGAACGGTTTCTTCTGAATTGCTCCGGCTTGTCAGTTCCCACAGATCGCCGTCGAATACCCAGGTAAGTGCGCTCTCTTCGCCTCTCTTCGGATAAGGCTGTCCAGCAGCCTTGGACGCATTCAGATCATCCCGCGATTTCAGAACCCCTGTCTTTGCTGTTAATCAAACTGGCAAATCATCGCTCTCTAAGACAACTCAAGATCAATTGTGCGTACTTATCATGGTGCACCAGACATAGCCCGACTCGAAGCTCCTGGGGAAAGCTTGCCTGGATATAGCGTTTTCATAAGGCGATCTGGCCAATGACTGTAGATAGGGGCCTGACCAAAGCCAGGCCAACAGCTTCAGATGAGCGAACATCTGCTGGTACTGGAAGGTCGGTGATGCGGAGGGTCTATAAGAAGAAGTAGACGAAAAAAGTTTAAAAAAGTGTGCAAGCAACCCTTGACACGCCTTTTATTGTTTGATAGCGTTTCCTCGTGTGCTGTGAGTTGATCTTCCCCAATAGTCCTCACAGCCTGTTCAATGAACCCGGCGCAGTTATGCCAAGGACGGCGTTCCAGACTGCTAGTGGGTACAAAGAACACAATCCTCGGGGTTGCAGAGACATTTGGCTTGCAAGGCATTTCGACAAATGGAATCCGAGCGCGGATATTCCCAGCCGCACTCGAGTCATTGAAGGGCCGCTGTACCTTGGAAGGGGGGTTCTGAGGCGCAGCTCGAAAGAACTTGTTAGGGGGGGGACGTGGCGACAGTACGTTGGTCGATAGGAAGTCAAGCGCCTGAAGGACCGTCAAAAACTGATACTAATATCGCAGAGCGAGTAGTTCTGATGTGTGCGTCTGCGCTCTTCACCGGTCTAACTCAGCGTGAATGCATGGAGATCGCCTCGTGCGCAAGGGCTCGAACGTTTGCGCGCGACGAACTCCTATTCTTGCAAGGCCAGCCGATCCGCAATGTAGTTTTGCTTCAGACCGGCAGCGTAAAACTCAGCCAACTCAGCCCAAACGGCAATGAAGTCATTCTCTGGATGAATGGGTCCGGTGATGCGGTAGGTGTGCACGCCGAAGCACCGGATTGCAGCCACACTTGCTCTGCTCGCGCAATGGAGCAATGCAGGACCTTGGTTTGGGAGTATGAGAGATTGCAAAGACTCTTGGCTGAATATCCTCAGATCAGAAAGAACATAAGCAAGATTCTGTCGAGCAGGCTCAATGAACTCGAGGAGCGCTTTCGCGAAGTGGCAACAGAGAAGGTCGCCAAGCGAGTCGCGTTAGCCCTTCTGAGGTTACTCAAGCATGTCGGCAAGCAGTCTCCGGGCGGTATCGAGGTATCGCTATCTCGCGAAGAACTTGCCCAGATGACAGGAACAACGCTCTTCACCATCAGCCGGCTCCTTTCAAAATGGGGGGAAGAGGGTTTCGTTTTGCCCCGCAGAGAAGCGGTCGTCATAAGAGATCCTCGACGACTCCAGCAGGTGAGCAGCGAGGTCGACACCTAACTCCCCTACATCTATGTTCGCCTCGCCAAGTACAGAATGGTCGTTGTCGCGCCGCTCGATTCGACGGCCAAAAAGGGTGTGGCAGATGAGGAAGCACCTGTGCGTTCTCATGCTCTCCTCCGCCCGTCGGGCAAGATATGTGTTGCCCTCCGATCCTTGCTATAGACTTCTCTCCAAAACAGCGTTCTTCCGGCTCTTGTGCGAGGTGCTTATTTGCGCGCAGGCAAATTCGCGCGTGGTTCTTGTGCAACATGGTCTTGGTGCGTACTTACCAACAGTTTGGCGCGAATCCCTGAACAATAGATTCTTTTGGCGCGCCGAATCCTGACGCTAAATGGACTAATGTTCGCGGGACCATTAGTCAACTGCCTACTTAGCTTCAAATGCGGAAGGAGAATTCAATGCGACTATTACCGGCGATCTTCAGGAGTGTGGCAGGCAGACTGGTGATCATAAGTTCTCTGATCCTCCTATCCGGCTCTGTCCTGTGTGGACAACAGAAAGCTGATGAAGGGACTCTAGACCGGCAAACGCTAGAGCTTCTGCTTAAGAGAATTGATCAGCTGGAAGCCAGGGTTAGGCAACTGGAGGCCAATGAGCAGCAAACTGTTGTTGCCAAGTTCGCGCTGCCACCTGTTCAGGCAGGTCCCCCGCATGCAGTGCCTGCCATCTCGACCGCGGCGTTATCTCGTCCGGTTACACAGTCTTCTGTCACCACCGTTGCGGCTGTTCCCGTCCATCAGGAATCCGAGCCGGCGCAACCGGAGAACGTCATGGCCGACCGAATGGACTTGAGCAAGACGCTACTGCGCATTCGCGGCTTTGGCGACGTATCATTGCACGGCGACACGCAGAAGGGAGATACCACTTCTTTTTCGCTCGGGCAACTTGATCTGTTCGTCACCTCGGACATTTCCGAGAAGTTCAGATTCCTAAGCGAGATTGTGTTTGAAGGTGGTCCGGACAATCTCTACGGTGTAAATGCAGGGCAGGAGAACACCTTTACCGTGGATGTCGAACGATATCTGCTCCAATACTCTCACAACGATTACTTCAATATCTCTGCGGGCAGAGGTCACACCGCCATCGGATTCTACAATACTGCCTTTCATCACAGCACGTGGTTGCAGACAACCACCGGACGCCCCTTCCTGTTCGAGTTCGAAGATCGCGGAGGAATTCTTCCTGTCCATAATGTTGGCGTAACCGTTTCTGGCCAGATTCCCTCCCGATCGCTTGGATTGCACTACGTTGCGGAAGTAGGCAACGGACGTGAATCGCGACGGCCTCTTGTGTCTGAGCCGGTCCAAAATGAGGTTGCAGATCAAAACCGCAAAGCCTTCAATTTTGCGCTATTCGCCAAGCCGGAAGCTGTGCACGGACTTCAGACCGGTTTTTCCATCTATCGCGATGTGCTGGCTCCCGCCAATTCGCAAAAAATCAGCGAGAGTATCCTTGCCGCCCATGCAGTTCTTATCCGTCCAAACTACGAATGGCTGAATGAGGTGTTGCTAGATCGCCATGCCGTCATCGGGAGCTCGGCAGTCTTCAATACTTCCGCTTTCTACACCCAGATCTCGCGTCAATTTGCGGCATACCGGCCATATTTCCGCTATCAGTATTTGAATGCAGCAGACAACGAGCCGGTCTTTCCCGACGTGCAATTGGAACACGGGCCCTCAGTGGGTCTACGTTTTGATGCCAGTGAATCCGTGGCTCTGAAGTTTCAATACGACTACACGTTCTTGCGCAACAAGCCGGGCGTGAATGGTCTGACGCTACAAGCTGGGTTTACGTTCTAGCAGGAACACATTGAGCATGCGCCGCCTCACGACTCTTCTGATTGTCGGAGCATTAACCGCGTGGCCGCAGGCGGATGCCGCGCGATGCTCCCGGGGGCTTCGCGGAGTCGACTTTGTCGCATCGGGGCGTGGAAACTGAACCACTCGTCATCGTTGTGAATCGCTCGAACCCTTTGGAGAATCTCTCTTTCAGCGAGTTACGCAAGATATTTCTCGGCGCCCGCAGCCATTGGGCCGACGGCAGACGGATCACACTGGTCATGCGCGAACCGGGAGAGATCGAACGCAAAGCCATTCTTCACGATGTTTGCGGCATGACCGAAGAACAACTGAAAACTCATTTCCTGCGAGGCCTGTACACCGGTGAGCTCCTGGTCTCCCCCAAGACTCTTGCCACGCCCGCGGGGGTTCGCAAGTTTATCTTCAACGTTCCTGGAGCTATCGGATACTTACGGTTAAGTGATGTGGATGCTTCCGTAAAGATTGTGCGCATTGACAGTCTTCTCCCTGGCGACCAGGGCTACAAACTCCATATACAGTTCCGGGTGCCTAATGAAATCGAGTGAACATCACAGATCCGAGCGACCCCGGCCCTTCTCCGTTCCCCTGCCGCTGCTTGACAGGATCCTAAGCGAAGCGTCGCGTCACGATGCGGGCCTCTTGCTCTTCATAGTTTGTTGCTGTGTTGCGGCGGTTGGAGCTTTTGTAATTCGCGACTTGCAGACAGCAAACGCCGGGGCCCAGAAACTGTACTCTGGGTCCGTACACGGCCTTCAACGGATTGGCGATTTGCAGTATTACGCGCAAGAGACGCGGCGTGCAACCCTTTATGCCTTGACAACCAGCGATAGCAACCTCCAGGTCGAATATGCCGATCAATCCCGCGACGCCGACCAGCGCGTGAAAGACGGCATCGCTGAATATGCACGCCAGGCAAGATCGTCCTCGGAAACTGCCCTTGCGGGTCGCCTTAAGCGCGATTGGACCAATTATTTGAGCGTTCGAGATGATGTTCTCGCCTCCATTCTTGAAGGAAGTACCAAAGAGGCAGTCAGTCTCGATCTCTCTGGAGGAGTGCCGGCATTCGAACTCGTTCGCCAGGATTTGAACGAGATTAAGCGCCGTTACGACGAAGACGCCTCCCAGCGCCTAGCAAACCTCGTTGCCTCCTCGCGCCGTTCTTCCTGGAGACTTACCGGAATCATGGTCTTTACCTTCCTTCTCTCCTGGGCCGCAGTTTGGACAATCCAAAGAGGTCAAATGCTGAACGCCATCCAACTCGCAAAACTCCAAATGGAATTCGTCGCTTCCGTCTCGCATGAGTTGCGCACGCCCTTGGCCGTTATGAGTTCGGCGGCAGACAACATCGCAGATGGCCTCATCGAAGAGAAAGACGCTGTCCGAAGATACGGTGTGATCCTTCAGAAACAGAGCCGAAGCATGCGCCGATTGGTAGATGACATCCTGCTCTTCTCATCCACCGAAGATCAGAAGAATCGATATATCTTGCAATGCCTCCAGGTTTCACAGATTATAGATTCAATCCTTCATAATACCGAAGGATTTGTCCGAGCAGCTGGCTTCGTGATCGAGAGACACATTGAGCCGGATCTTCCCTTAGTCCTCGGAGATTCTTTGGGAATTTCGCAGTGTTTGGAAAACCTGATAGGCAACGCCGTAAAGTACGGCGGCGACCAGCGGCAAATCGTGCTTCGCGCATTTGTAGCGTCTGCGGAAAATAGGCACGGCCGGGAAGTGCGGATATCGGTTGCCGATCGAGGCATTGGTATAGATCCCTCCGAAATTTCACGCATCTTTGATCCGTTTTATCGCAGCCCTAGCGTAAACGCCGCGCAAATTCATGGAACCGGTCTGGGATTGTCCCTCGCTAAGAGAATCGCCGAAGCGATGGGTGGAAGGCTCTCTGTTGTGAGTGAGCTTTCGGTTGGCAGTACATTTACCCTGCATCTCCAAATTGCGAAAGGAGAAAACATGCAGATGGCCGTTGCAGCATCCGGGCCGGATGCATCATAACATCTATGAACGAGAGCATTCTGATCGTTGAAGACGAAGAAGAGTTGTGCGCGACTCTAGGAGATCGCCTGCGCAGCGAGGGCTACGTCGTGGACTTTGCGGCGGACGGCAAATCCGGCTTTGCAAAGGCTACTGAACACCCTTTCGATCTGTTCATCCTTGATATCATGCTGCCATTTCGCAGCGGACTTGATCTCTGCACGGACATTCGCCGCGCTGGGCTGGTTACTCCGATTCTCCTGCTTACCGCACGTAGCCAGACCGTCGACAAGGTTGTGGGGCTAAAGCTCGGGGCCGACGACTATGTCACAAAACCATTCGATACGCTCGAACTTGTGGCCAGGATTGAGGCACTCATACGCCGTTCATCTATTAAATCGGACACTGTTCCCGCAAGTGCCGCTGGTTTCTATAAATTAGGCTCGCTTATTATGGATCTGAGGAAAACACGGGTAACCCTCGATGGAAATTCCGTCAATCTTACGGCGCTGGAGTTTAACTTACTCCGCTACTTCGCAGAGCATCCAGGGGTGACTCTTTCGCGCGATGAGTTACTCAAAGAGGTTTGGGGTCACAAGACCGGGACATTCACGCGTACCGTAGATGTGCATGTCGCCAGCTTGCGTCAGAAGTTAGGGATCTTCTCAAGAAATCCAGAGATGATCATTACAGTTCCTGGGATTGGCTATCGATTTCAAAGCTGACCCATGGATGGATATCGATAGTTAGTGGGGTATTTCGGAAACTCTTCCTCAATTGATTGCAACGCTCGGTCAAGTGTCTTGGTTTCTCAGGTTCTACGCGCGCTCTCCCGTATGTCTACAGGCCAGTGCGACAGAAGCGCCGCAACTGCACGGTTGTGATGTTCCTCCGTGTACCAACTGGGACCGTACTCCTCGATGAGTTCAACCAGCTCCTCTAGCACGTTCATGGGGTTCACGGACTCTCGTTGTTCGAAATGACTAGGCCTACTCTTTGTAATATTTGCCTTATCCATGAACAGCAAGCTCATCGTCTACTCCTCTCGATACCCTTTTGCATGGTTTGCGTTCTGAGTCGCCTCTGTTGGACTCTGCGAATCGGATCGTACGATCTTTCGTCTATCTATTTCGGTGTTAACATATCACGGACTTGTGCTCTAGGAAGGTAAAAACATGTAAGGCAGTTGTAAACATCATGTAACGCGTTTTCGCGCTATTGAATTGGAAGATGATTTTGGCAGCATGGACAGCGAGGCAGCGATGGCGGATCTGCGCGAGCGCAAGATTCGTCTTTGTCTGAAATCTAATTTCTTGGGATAGACCGGCCCCTTGCGCCGGTGATTGTCGTTTGTACAAGCTTCGAGGAGATGGAGTTGATGTGCAGCAAGGATACTGACCTCTTCGGTAGCCGACGACACACTGGCCACAACTCGGCAATTGTACTATTTACCCAACTGACCGCAGTGCTGCCAATTTTCGCGGATCGACCACGATTTGAAGAGAAAAAGACGCACTGGCATGAAAAGGCCAAGCAGACAGAAAATAATGAATTTAAAGGGAAGTTTTGGAGGCGCGGGGCGGGATCGAACCGCCGCATAAAGGTTTTGCAGACCTCTCCCTTACCACTTGGGTACCGCGCCTTGGCAGGGCTGCCTTTGAACTTTCTTTTAACCGATCCAAACCACCCTAGCCAACCCGGTTAAAACCGGAGGGCGGAATGGAGCGGGAGACGAGATTTGAACTCGCGACCCTCGCCTTGGCAAGGCGATGCTCTACCACTGAGCTACTCCCGCTTGGTGCAAGATTGAGTATACCGGGCGGCCGAAACGAGGTCAAACAGCCGCCGGTGTTCCGTTTGCGCTCCGGTCCGCGTTCCAGGACGAGAGGTTGGAGCGCGATCCGTTCTCAACTCGTACGATTTCGCCATCGCGCATGTGCAGAATCCGGCCGGCAATCGAGGCGGCCTCGGGATTGTGGGTGATCATCAGCGTTGTCTGGCCCAGTTCGCGGTTGGAGCGGAGCAGCATGTGGAGGACCGCGTCGGAGCTTTTGGTGTCAAGGTTGCCGGTGGGCTCGTCGGCCAGCACGATGGCGGGACGGGTGATGAGCGCGCGTGCGATGGCTACGCGCTGCTGCTCGCCGCCGCTCAACTCACTCGGCCGGTGCTGGAGCCGCCCGCGGATCGACAGGAGATCGCTTAGGTGGTCGAGATACTCGCGGTCGAGTGGCGTCTTTTTGCCGTCTTTGGAGCGGCCGCTGACCTCGTGCGCGATCTCGATGTTGCCCATGGCCGAGAGCGTGGGCAGCAGGTTGAACTTCTGGAAGACGAATCCGATGCGGTGTTTGCGAAGGCGAGTGCGTTCGGCGTCTGAGAGCGAGGCGAAGTCGACGCCGTCGATGACGACGCGGCCCTCGGTGGCCTTTGTGAGTCCGCCCAGCAGATAAAAAAGCGTGGACTTGCCGGAACCCGAGGGGCCGACGATGGCGACAAACTCTCCGGGCTGGACGGTCAGCGACACCCCGCGCACGGCCGTGACCTGGATTCGGCCTGCCGCGTAAACCTTGGTCAGGTTTTCGGCAAGGATGATTGGCGAAGATTCTTCGGACTGCACAGTTTCCATTGTAAATGGGGAGGGGGGTGGGGGTAGGGTCCTCTCCCAGAGCGCGTCGGGCGAGCTTCATGCCTTTTGAATTGATGGTCCCCTGGCGATGAGGGTGATTCATCCATGGCCTCGATGGGTTCGTTCAGTCCTGGGTCTCACTCTCGAGAGTGGGGTGCCCTACCCCTGGGTATTCTGTAAGTAAATTCCTTGTTTTCATTTTGATACAGGATATGTCTCGCTCTAAATTCCTCATTCTGCTTTGGATAGCCGCAGAATCCTGCTGTCAAAGGGGTTACGGGGTATTTCACCAGAGCAACTCTCCTGAAGGTGTAGAGTGAGCGTGGACCCGGAGGTCCACGCGACAGCCGGCCTGGAGGCCAGCGCTACCCCGTGTCGCGGCAATCAGCAATCGGAAGCCGAGTAGGAGTTCCACTCTCTACCAGCATGCAAAATGCTCCAAGTCTGGCGTTCTGACAGACTCAACCGGTCTTTTGGCGCACGGCTTTCGGCCTGCGCGGGGCCGTGCAAGGGTTCGATGAGTCTATTGTGCGCGCTGGGTGGTAAATAATCTGCAAGCGGGTAAGAAATTCTCTTCGGGGCTTTTGGATGGAGGCCGGCTCGGTGACAAGCTGAGATCCCTTCTAGCGAGAACGGCGTTTTCAGGATTGATGCGCAATTCGGGCGACTCGTTTTCCGATCCAACCCAGCTTACACAGCAGGATCCCCCACCGGCGACCCGCATCCTTCGCCTAAGTAGCTTGCCGGTTAAGTGTCATCTTGAGTTCGCACTTGAAGTCCCTTGAATCTAGGAGTCCAATGGGTTACGAGGGGAGCATCGTGGTTAAGAAGACGGCCGAACATGACACTGATCGCGCTGGCAAGCGACTGCTTCGCTCGATCCTGGAGCCATTAGATTGGGTCGTTAACGATGTAGAGGAAGACTATTCTATCGATTCGAATGTGCAGGTATTCGACGGCAAATCACCAAACGGAGCCTGGTTTCATGTTCAATTGAAAAGCAGTCTCGGTCCAGACTATTCCGCTGACGGAACATTCATCTCCCAGTCCCTCAAAATGGACCACGCTCGACATTTCGCACTTGAACTTCGCCAGCCGATGTTCCTGTTGATTGCAGATGTGGCAAATGCACGGTTGTATTGGACTTGCCCCAGCTAGATCGCAGACTACTCGATCAGATTCAATCACAGATACAGAACGAGTCGATTACTGTAAGGGTGCCCACCGCCCAGAAGCTCCCACAGAATGTCACCGGCCTCCTATCTACGTTGCGCAGTGCCTATATCGTTCTTGCTAACCGCGAACTGGCGACCAGTGCAAATGCGCACTTCGCTGAGTCGTTGATTTATTCGATGGACCAAGAGAAGCTCGAGGTCTGAATTACAGAACAAGAGTGACCTCCTAAGGATCCGAAGAATTGCCGACCTCTATCATGGCGGCGATACAACAGCTGCCCGTGTGAGGGCAGATGCGCTTCTCCGCGATCCAGACGCGAGTATTGAAACTAAGTTTTGGGCTTCGATCCAAATGTCAAGCATCGATTTTTCTATTCTGGTCCGTTCAGGCGAACCCCAAGCAACGCTTTTCAGTACGCGCCTAGAACATGCAGTCGGTCTCCAGAGACTTACCAGACCAGGACCGAAACCTTTTAAGTTCTATGCGCTCGTCGAACGAAGGGCGGCTGAGCTGAAATATGCTCGCCTACGAGAATTTCGGCCTCATTATGCTCGAAAAGGCTCATCTCCACCGGGGAGGGGATCCATTTCTGGCATGGAGGATTTATGCTCGCCGGGCTTGGCTCGCCAAGGCCATAACTGCAAAATACAATCAGTGCGTCCGACTGGCACGATTCGCAGCGAGTTCAAATGACCCACGGATTTTGGGCCGGGCACTCACGAATGTGATTACCGCGCTTGCACATATGTCGGAACGCTGCACTCGAACGGAGAGGTAGAGCTGGAGTCTGCGTTTTCACAATCCGCGCTTCAGATAAGTAAGGTGGCGGCATGGGCCTGTGCGACGGCTGGGGATGAGAACGAATTAGCATTGGTTGTGATCGGTTCCATTCTTGCTGTACATTCGGTCGAGTCGGATACTTACAAATGGGCGGTTGAAACAGCAGAGACAATCCTTGACACCGCAATACGCGTGGATGTCTTGCGTGCCGTTGAACATGCAGCTCGGCGCTGGAAAGGTGAAGAGGTCGAAGGAGATATTGTCGGCGATACCTTTTGGCAAGCAATCCAGAATATGGCGGCAGTGCGGGGCGTCGACCTCTCAAATGAGAACTCCCCCTTGGTTCGGGCACTCAGAATAGCAGCGAAGGACGATACTCCCGAGCGGGTGCTCAAACTGTGCGAGCACCTGCTGGTCAGCCTAGAGGCTGTTATGAACTTTATTCCAGTGGAATGAAAAAGTTATGAACCGTGCGATAGATCGGTCAGCATGGATTCATGCCGAAGGAGTATCGGACCGGGTATCCGAGCGATGTGAACGATGAGGAGTGGGCGTTTGTGGCGCCGTACTTGGCGCTATGTCGTGAAGATGCAGCGCAACGAGAGCATTCTCTCAGAGCGGTATTCAACGGGCTGCGCTATATCGTGAAGACGGGCAACCAGTGGCGTATGATGCCGCACGATTTGCCGCCCTGGCCGGTGGTTTATCAGCAGATGCGACGCTGGATGGAGGCAGGATGTTTTCAAATCATGGTCGAGGATCTGCGCATGCTGCTGCGTGAGTTTGCCGGGCGCAAGAGCCAGCCCACGGCGATGATTCTGGATAGCCGCACTTTGCAATCCACGCCGGAATCAGGCGCGCGAGCAGGCTACGACGGAGCGAAACGCCGCAAGGGGTCGAAGGTACACGCTGCGGTAGACACGTTGGGTCATCTGCTCGCATTGCACGTGACCGCAGCCGATGAACAAGACCGCGCGCAGGTAGAGAAGTTAGCCGAGGCGGTGCAGGAGGTCACCGGCAACAACGTCGAACTGGCCTACGTGGATCAAGGCTATACAGGGGAAAACGCCGCGCAGGCAGCGGAGAAGCACGGCGTGCAGTTGGAGGTTGTCAAACACACGGAGGCCAAACGTGGCTTCGTTCTGCTGCCCCGCCGCTGGGTGGTGGAGCGAAGCTTTGCATGGGCGGCCCGCTTCCGCAGGCTGGCACGGGACTACGAACGACTCTCCCAAACCCTCGAAGGACTTCACTACCTGGCCTTCGCCATCCTCATGCTCGCCAATTTGGCAAGACTACTCACGCAAAGTTCATAACAGGCTCTAGGGGCATTCGGACCGCTGGCCATTCAAGTCGACGAGCTATTCAACATGAAAACGGCGTGTTCCAAAGTTATGCATTGCACTCTTCACAACTTTCACCTAGAAGACAAAGACTTAGATTCCGCTTACGGGAGATTTGAACACGAACACTGCGCCAATTGTAAAGATCAAAAGCCGAGGCCTGACGGTTGGTCCTTCACTGGCTGTCCAACATCGCAGGAAGTAGAATTCCTACGTAAGTTAAAGGGAACACCCTTTGCCGTGCGGCGCGTCGATGAGGACTAGGCGTTTGGCCGACATCCCCTCTCCCGGCCCTCCTTCTTCGAGCCGATATTGAGGGTGCTTGGTGCCTCATCAGTTCAGTTACAGGTCGGAAGCCTGAGCCGGGGATCGGTAATGTGAATTCGCCCAGTATTCACCGAATTGTACGTTGAGAATCTTGGGTGGCTCCGACAGCTTTTGGCGCAAGCTGTTGGAGTGAGCCATCCTGCCATTGCATGGCTCGCGCCTCTCCGGGCTTTCGGGCTTACCGCCGCAATGCACTAAAATGAAGAGGCAGCGATCTTCGACATAGGATTCCCCTCTTATGACCGCGACACTGAAATCTACGACTTGTCTCTTCTCTTGAAGCGGCCGCCTCGCAGGCTGGCCTCGTTCTCGTCTCCTCCACACAGGGCTCGGACACGAAGGGCCGTCCGACGGCTGTCTTTCAACTCGGTCTGGTAGAGGCCGAATTGGCCAGGGTTGCCGCGCGGCCTGGGGCGCCTGGCAAGGAAGCCGCCAGCCCGAGGCTCAAGCTCGAATTGAGCGAGGGCTTTGACTTCGACAAGCCTGAGCTGCTGCCGGCGATGACGGCCCACCTGGCCGCCGAGGCCAAGCGGCTGCGCAATCCGCGGCCTGAGTGCTATGTGACGCTGGGCGGATTGCCGGTCGCCTTTGGGCAGTTCCAGTGGCCTTTTCATCGTCGACCTCGGGCGCGGACACCTACATTGTTCATGGCGAGCTGCATCTGGCCGACGGCGGGACGCACAACCTTCATGCCAAGGTCGCTGCCTCGGTGACACTGACCTTTGCCGAGATTGTGCCGGCCATGGAGCAGCCTTATGCGGAGACCTTTGTCTATAACGCCGTCCGCAAGACTGTGGACCTGGGCCAGCTTGAGTTCTTGAAGTCCGGCAACCGCCAGCCGGTGCCCGTGACCACGCGCTACTACAGCCGCTGGCAAAAGAAGTTCCTCTTCACGGAGACCAACGATGAGGAGCGGCTGGAGTACCTGCTGCGCAAGGTCTACTGGCTCAGCGGAGTGCTGGGCGAGGGGAAGCCGGTGTGGATTGCCGATCCGAGGGACGCGCAGTACCTCAACACGACCGAGGCCGATCTGCTGCGCATGGCCGGCAGCAAGGCTGGTGAGGGGCTTCTCGTGCTCGATGGGGAATTTGCCGCCGCCACGCCGCAACTGATCGCCCACGCGCCGGAGTACCAGGCAAGGCTCGAGGCCGCGCTGAACTTCACCAAGCCTCAGTTCAATGAATCGATGCGTGCCGGACGGGCGAATATGTAGGGTGGCTTAGACAGAGGCTCTGCACGATTCCGGATGCTTTAGACCCAATCGATATCCCTTCCGTAAGCAGGGAAAGAATTCACTTGACATTTGATGCTCTAAATTATAGAGTACTCTTCGTTATCGGAAATCCGGAGTAGGGCGGACCCGGAAGCACAGGATTTACAGGGAAATTCCCCCGAAGGTTTAGCGGTTCAAGCAGGGCTTTGTCGGCTAACTCTATGTTTCAGAGAACTCTGAATCTATTGACTCCCACTCTTTCAACCACAGGAGGAACTATGAACAGCAGATGCATTGCAAAAGCCACTGCCGCCGTTGCTCTATTGGCGGCCTTCTCCCTCACCCCAATCCTTGCTCAGCAGCCGACATCTACCGGCTCGGCAGCACAGAGCGCAACGCAAACCAACCCGGCCGTAGCGCTGGGCAAACTCGAACTCACGATGAGCCAGTCGGAGCCTGACAGCAAGGAGTTCGGCATGGCCGTCAGCGAGTACTGGAAGCTGATCGGCGAGAGCAATGACGGCAGCCGCGCTTACAACTTCTTCAGAGCTTTGGTAGCGGAGCAGAAGACTCCCAACGCTACGCTGCTGGCGATGCGTGCATCGGCGGACTGCTATTACACGGGTTGGCTGGCCCAGACGAAGCTGATGGACACTTTTGGCCAGTCCAAGGCGGCGCAGATGATCGAGCAGGCCCGCGCCGACTTCGAGGAGGCGCTGAAGCTCGATCCGGATAATTTCGCCGCGCTCTACGGCTATGCGGTGTATGAGGGGTATCGCCCGGGAGGGCAGGCTCACCAGAAGGAGCTGTTTGCCCGCCTCGACGCTCTGCGCGCTTCGCGGCCTTACCTCCCGTGGCAGTCCGTGGATACTCTCGAAAAGACAGGTAAGCCGGAATAGCGGTCTGGGGATCGCGGCGGGGCTGGGTGATCTCACTCGGCCTCGCCAGCCTTGCTAGAGCAATTTGGGAATTGTGTAGACCGAGGCTTTGCAGGTTTCCCACCCATTTTCACCCCAACGGCGAGGACCTGTCGTTGGGGACCCCGATTCCGCAGAAAAAAGCGGAATGGATGGGGCACGGAAGTCTACAGCAAATCCGAAAATGTTCTAAAGTGCGGCACCGCATCCCGCGCAGAAGCGCGCGGACGGCGGGTTGGTCTGGCCGCAGCGGGCACAGGCTGTGAGCGTTCCGGGCTGCGGGGCCGTCGGGGACGTTGACCGTGACGTTGAAGGGCTGGCCCCAGCCGGGCGTCGGAATTCCAAGCATTGCCGAGATGCCCGCCGCCTGAATGGCGTTGAACTCACGGACGCGGCCGGGCATGAAGAAGCACTCGATGAAGCCGAGGATCCATGGAATAGGCGTCCAACTGAAGCAGAGGTAGAGGATACCCAGGCCAGTCCGGCGCAGGTAGAAGTGGTGAACGCCGAAGCCGCCGAGAAAGAGCGCCAACAGAATGCCCACTACCTCATCGCGGCGAACCGACTCATATTGCTGGTAAAAGATCGCTTGCGCATTGGGATAGGGCTGGCTGCTCATCGGTCGTTCTCCTTGCTCTGGATTCTACATACGCGCACGGGGTGTTGCGGGTTCCGCCGGTCTGAAAGAAAGGCTGAGTCTGCCGAGTCGTCGCACCAATAGCGTGCAGCGCGCAGCATCCAATGCGGCATGGAAACACACAACGCTTCAGCAAGCGGCGACATTTCTGATCGGCGGCGATCTGCCGGTGCATCGGCTGGGCTACGGAACGATGCGGCTGGTGGGCGAAGGCGCCTGGGGCGAACCGGCCGATGCTGCCGAGGCGCGCCGCGTGCTGCGCCGGGCGGTCGAGCTGGGAGTAACGCTGATCGACACTGCCGACGCCTATGGGCCGGAGATTGCCGAGCGGCTGATCGCCGAGGCGCTTTATCCGTATGCCTCGCGGCTGGTGATTGCCACCAAGGGAGGGATCACGCGGCAGGGACCGGCGAAGAGCGAATATGTGGGGCGCGCGGGCTATCTGATCCAATGCGTCGAGATGAGCCTGCGGCGGCTGAAGCTTGAACGCATCGACCTCTACCAGTTGCATCGGATCGACCCGCGAACGCCGGTTGAAGAGAGCCTGGGCGCGCTGAAGCGGATGCAGGAGCAGGGCAAGATTCGCCACATTGGGTTGAGCGAGGTGACACCGGCGGAGATCGAGGAGGCGCGGAAGATCGTCGAGGTGGTGACTGTCCAGAATCGATACAGTCTGGCCGACCGGCGACATGAAGAGACGCTCACGCATTGCGAGCGACAGGGGATTGGATTTATGCCTTGGTACCCGATCAATGCCGGCAAGCTGCTGAAGGCCGATCAGCCCGCGGCGCAGATGTTGGGCAGGATCGCGGCGAGGCATTCGGCTACGTGTGGCTCAGCTTTCGCTGGCATGGCTGCTGCAGCGGTCGCCGGTGATGCTGCCGATTCCGGGGACTTCGAAGGTGGCGCATCTGGAAGAGAATGTCGCTGCCGCCAGCCTGAAGCTGAGCGCGGAAGAGATGGCTGAGCTGGAGTCGGCTGCCGGTTCCTGACCGGGCTTGTGCGGGAGGCGAGATTTAGTCGAAAAGCGCGAAAAAGGATCGTTTTTTGGCAAAAACAGGGCAGAAATTAGCGGAATTTGGGGTTGTTTTTACCGGAAATCCAACAAGATAATTTTTTGTAAACTATTGATTTATAGTATGTTGTGAGAAATTTATAGACTGAAAAGTCGAGTCTACATAGGGTAGGGGGGTGGGTGTTGCAGTTCAGAGAACAGAGATCAGAGAACAGAGAACAGAGATCGGCTAGAGAATTTTGGAAGATGAATATCAAGCTTGTTGCGGTATTTGCCGGGATACGCCTAAGAGAGTATTCCCTCAGGGGCTAAAGCCCATCCCTTGTTTCGTTGCGTTTGCGGCACGACTGAAGTCGTGCCCTGACGCTTAAGGATGCTCCGGACGAGTTTTTCGCAGCCTGTGAAGTCGTGTCCTTTCAAAGCTAATCACGCCTGTATCGAGTTTTTCCGTAGCCTGTGAAGTCGTGCTCCGATACAAGGCTGCGGGTTGAGGTTCGTGGTTTCCCACCCATCGCAAAAAACGCGATGGTGGGGCACCCGGCTATTTCCATTGTGCGCGCTGGGTGGGAAATTATCTGCAACCACCTTTTGACTTCGCTCAAGGCAGGCTCTGCGATGGGCAGACGGCGCTTGTTCGCCTTGGGGTTCGTGGTTTCCCAGGTCTCAGAAGCGAGACCTGGGGCACCCGGCGGCTCTGTAGACCGGAATTTTGTAGGTTTCCCACCCATTCCGCAGAACACCACCCCACGGACGAAGACCTGTCCGTGGGGACCCCGGGCAGCGGAATGGATGGGGCACGGGAGTCGACAGTAAATCCGAAAACGCTCTAGAACCGGTATCTTGGCACTTGGCGCATGAACGCTCAGTCCGGCACTTCGACGGGATACAATCGCCAAAAGCGTAACTCGCAGATTCATTTGCTGTAAGGAGAGATCATGCAAAGTGGTCGAGCGACAACGAGTCTTGCAGGGCCATCGGATCAGACCCGCCGAGAGTTCCTGGGTGTAGCGGGTGCAACCGTCCTTGGCGCCATCGCCGGAGAGAAACTGATGTTTGCAGAGGAGGCTGGCAAGTCGAACAAAAACGTTGCGCACCCTCTCTCGGATGCAAAAGGCAAGGCGAAGCTGGCCCACGATAGCGTGTGCGCTCTTTTTGCCTTCGATCCGAGTATCGATGCGGAGAAGTTTGCTGCATCGTGCCGCGAGTGGGGAATCCGGCAGGCGATTCTGCCGCCCAGTTTTTTCCGCGATGAAAAGATGGAGCGCGCACTGGAGAAGAATGGCCTCGGAGTTTGGCTGAATCTGCCCGTCTTTTATAACCAGGAATATTTGGCAGCCCATCCCGAAGACTATGCCATCACGAGCAAGGGGAACAGGGCCATTCACGACTGGTGTCATTTTGTTTGTCCCAGCCGGGAGGCGTATCAGGAGAAACTGGTTCGCGATCTGCGCGTGCTGCTGGCGAGGCTTCAGCCGGAGATCGTAAGCCTCGACTTTATTCGCAACTTTGTCTTCTGGGAGGCGGTGGATCTCAAGAGCGATCCGGCGGCCATTGAAGACGGTTGCTATTGCAAGGTGTGCCTCGATGCCTTTGAGAAATTCAGCGGCGAGAAGGTGGAACGCAATCAGCCTGCGGCACAAATTCGCGCCAAGATGAAACGTGCCTGGGGCGACTGGAAGTGCAATCGCATTGCCGCGACGGCGGATATGTTATTCGAGGAGATGCGGGCCGGGGCGAAGGGTGCGCGACGCAGCATCAAGACGGTGCCGTGGAGGGAGTCGGAACTGGATGGCGCGATTCGCAGCAGCGCCGGCCAGGATGTGCCGCGACTGGCGCGGAACGTCGATATGGTTGCGCCGATGGCTTTTACGCAGATGCTGGGGCAGACTCCGGCATGGAAGCGGCAACTGCTGGAGCATGTGCGCGAGATCAGCGGGAAGCCCGTTTTGTCTTACATGCAAACGGACAAGCTGATCCGTCCGGAAGAAATCACGATTGCGCAGTTCGAGGCGGAGTTGAAGGAATCGCTCGGCAAGGAATGGGCTGGCGCGGTTGTTTTCGAATATGGGCAACTGGTGGCGAATCCAGTGAAGGCAGGGATTTTGACGAAGTATCTGAGGGGATGAACCTCTGCTGTTCAGGGACCCAACAAATGTGGTGGGTTCATGGTTTCCCAGGTCTCAAGACGAGAGCTGGGGCAGACGGCGCTCGTAGAGAAGTGCGGGCGTGGACGCCCACACGACAGCCGGTCTGGAGACTGATTACATGACAGCGTCGGCTCCCTCGACCTGAGTAGACTGGTTGCTGCGAAACGACCACGAGCTCGGGAGGAAAGGAGCCGAGCATGATGATTATAGGATGTGATTTCCATCCGCGTTTTCAGCAGATCGCCTTTATTGACCGGGAAACGGGCGAGTACGGTGAGCGGCGCTTGAACCATCCGGAGGAGGCCGAGCAGTTCTACCGGGAGTTGGCCGGCAGGCCGGTGCGGATTGGCGCCGAAGCAACGGGGAACTTTCGTTGGTTTCGGCATCTGATGGAGGAGCTGGGTCACGAGTTTCTGCTGGGGGACGCGACGGCGATTCGTGCCGCCTGCCCACGTCGGCAGAAGACCGACAAGCGAGACGCCAGACACATTTTGAACATGTTAGTGGAAGATCGTTTCCCGGTTGTCTGGCAACCTTCGGCGGAGAACGACCATGTGCGGCAGTTGCTGCTTCATCGCTGCCGCATGGTGCGGATGCGCACCCGGATCAAGAACCAGTTGGACTCGATGGCCAAGAACGAAGGCATATTGAGTTCCCGGGTGTGGTCTGCCAAGCGCCGCGGCGAGATCGAGGCGCTGCCGTTGCCAGGCTGGTATGCGCATCGGCGAGCGGATTTGCTGGGATTGCTGGATGAGTTGGACGAGCGCATCCGTCCTTTGGACGAGGCGGTGCACGAGGCCGCCGAAGATAACCAGGAGGCTCGTCTGTTGATGACTCATCCGGGAGTGGGGCCGATTGTTTCTCTGGCCTATGTATTGACCATCGGCGACTGGAGACGGTTTCCGCGGGGCAAGCAGGTGGGAAGCTACCTGGGCCTGATCCCAGCCGAGGAGTCGAGCGGAAACATGCGGCGCCTGGGCCAGGTCAGCAAGCAGGGCAGCGTGCTGGTACGCTGGCTGCTGGTGGAGGCCGCGGTTCATGCGCAACGGCATGATCCGAGCTGGCATCGGCAGTATGTGCGCCTGTCGATGAACAAGCATCACGGGGTGGCCAAGGTGGCCATCGCGCACAAGTTGGCGGTTCGGTTGTATTGGATGTTGCGCTCCGGCGACGATTACAGCAAGGTGATGGAGCGCGGTTCACATGCGGGCCAGTCCGTGTAGCGCCGTGGCCTCAGGGCCGAGAGATTGATTGGACGCCCCGCCTCTCTTGATGCTGGAGAGAGTTTGAACAAGTAATCATGGTGTGGTACCGGACCGAATACATGGCTGATGGAACCAATTGGGCTGCCATCGAAAAATGATTCAACGCAAAGTGTGAGCTTGGGTGGTTTCGCAAAAGCAGGACGCTTTTTCAATGATGGGTTGAATCTCAGAAAAAACCTGAGATTCAACCCAAGGCCAATTGTGGATGTGGGGAGGACGGTGTCAAGGGTCGAGATGAACGCAAAGAACGCGCCCTTGACACCGTCCTCCCCACGCCGACGCTTCTCTACGCATTTTTTCCGGCCAAGGGCCGCAAAAAATGCCTTGACAAGACCGACGCTGTCATACACGGCGCTACAAATCTGTCATCACAAATTCGTGCGGTTACGGTACTAGAAACATGCGGGCTGGGTTGCGAGATGACTGCATAGACTGCAAAAAATACAGAGATACAGGGAAAATTCGATGTAAAGCGATCCTCAGCTATGAGGTCGTGCTTTGATAAGTCTTGTTGGTGCAGGACGCCGAAGGATTAGTTGGCTCATGTTTTCCTAGTTTCCGAGCGCGGGATCTCAAACTCATGGACGGTGCGCGGCCTGGAATCGAAAGTCCGCTTTACTCTGGCAGGAGCGCGAAGATAGACTTGTTCCGCTATGATCACACGCCGCCGGTTTGTATGGAATGCTTCGCTTGTCTCCGCAGCTTTGGCTGTTGCGCCTGAAACCCACCTGGCTCTTGCTCAGACCGGCTCGGGCACGTATCGCAACCCGATCATGGGCGGCGACCACCCGGACGGGAGTCCGATCCGCGTCGGGAACGAGTTCTATCTCACGCACTCGAGCTTTAACTACGCGCCCGGCCTACAGATATGGCACTCGCGGGACCTGATCAATTGGCGTCCTGTTGCAGCGGCACTGCATCGCTATTACGGCACAGTTTGGGCTCCCTACTTGTGCGAGCATGAAGGGCGCTTCTATATCTATTTCCCAGCCGGCGGGCGAATTCATGTGGTCCATGCCGATCATGTGACAGGCCCGTGGAGCGAGCCAATCGACCTTGGAATTGTTGCGATCGACCCAGCGCACATTGCGGAGAATGGCCGCCGCTTTCTTTACCTTGTAGGCGGCCAGATGGCAGAGCTGACCGCGGATGGGCTGGCAGTGAAAACACCGCCACGCACTGTATTCGAAGCCTGGCCGGTTCCAGCCACGACGCGGATGGAGTGCACCTGCCTCGAAGCTCCAAAGCTGCTCGAGCACAACGGCTACTACTACCTGAATGTGGCCGAAGGAGGCACGGCGGGTCCGGCGACCAGCCACGCCGTGGTGAGTGCTCGTAGCCGGCACGCGGAAGGACCGTGGGAGCTATCTCCTTACAACCCTGTGGTGCATACCGGATCGCGCGAGGATCGCTGGTTGAGCCTGGGTCACGGCCGTCTCGTGGATACGCCTGACGGCAAGTGGTACATGACGGTTCATGCGTATGAAAATGGCTACCGCGCGTTGGGCCGCCAGTTGCTGTTGCTGCCGGTGGAGTGGACTGCTGATGGATGGTTTCGCGTGCCGGAGGGTGTTACGGCGGACTCGGCGATTCGGCTGCCGGTGGCGGGCATCGAGCCAGCAGCGGTTCGACGATCCGTCGGACGATTTCACCAAGCCGGAACTCGGTTTGCAATGGGGTTTCTGGCAGGAGTACGATCAGACGCGCTTTAGCACGGGAAATGGATCACTCACGCTTGCAGCACAAGGCAAGTCACTTGCGGATTCCGCAGCGCTGACGACTGCCGTTGGCGGCCACTCTTACACAGTGGAAGTGGATGTAGAAGTTGAGCCGGGATGCGAGTCGGGGCTGCTGCTCTTTTATAACCCTGATCATGCCACCGGGATTGAGTTGAGCGCTAAAGGCATCAGTGCCCGGCTTGCCACTGGCTCGACGCACTCCTACCAGGAGAAGGGCGCGACTCGCGCGACACTGCGCATCGTCAACGACCGGCAAGAGGTGGACTTCTACTACCGCTTACCGGGCAAACCGTGGCAGCGGACGCAGGAATCGGCGGAGATCTCGGGGATGCATCACAACGTGCTCGGCGGCTTTCTCGATGTGCGGCCTGCCGTCTACGCTTGCGGCTCGGGCAAGGCCACATTGCGGAATTTCAGGTATTGGCCTGATGTGAAAGTGCCAGTGTAGGGAGAGGCTAAAGAGGCTGCGAAGAACTCGCGGATTCGGGTAAGTCAGGAGGAAGACATCCCTCAGGGGCTAAAGCCCGGCGTTTGTTTTTGTCGTATTTGTGGCACGACTCAAGTCGTGCCCTTTCAAAGCAATCCGCCTTTATCGAGATTTTTTGCAGCCTGAAAATCCATGCCCTGATACGATGATGGCCACCGCCAGAATCTGAAAGACACACTCAAGACAAAAGAGCCGCAGACCCTTGCGAGGCTGCGGCTCTTGTCGGCTGTGTTCGTGCTGAAGTTACATTTCTTTTGCGCCTTCTACGAAGGCTTTCAGCTTGCGGCTGCGGCTGGGGTGGCGGAGCTTGCGCAGGGCCTTGGCTTCGATTTGGCGGATGCGTTCGCGAGTGACCTGGAAGCTCTGGCCTACTTCTTCGAGGGTGTGTTCGGAGCCGTCTTCGAGGCCGAAGCGCATCTTGATGACGCGCTCTTCGCGCGGGGTTAGGGTGCGGAGAACCTGCGAGGTGTACTCCTTGAGGTTGACGCTGATGACGGCCTCGGAGGGCGAGACAGCCTGGCGATCTTCGATGAAGTCGCCGAGGTGCGAATCTTCCTCTTCGCCGATGGGCGTTTCGAGGGAGATGGGCTCCTGCGCGATTTTGAGCACCTTACGCACCTTGGCCACAGGAATGTCCATGCGCTTGGCGATCTCTTCGCTCGATGGCTCGCGGCCTAGTTCCTGGACCAGTTGACGAGAAGTGCGGATGAGCTTGTTGATGGTCTCGATCATATGCACAGGAATGCGGATCGTGCGGGCCTGATCGGCGATGGCGCGGGTGATGGCCTGGCGAATCCACCAGGTGGCGTAAGTCGAGAACTTGTAGCCGCGGCGATATTCGAATTTGTCGACAGCCTTCATGAGGCCGATGTTGCCCTCCTGAATGAGGTCAAGGAACTGGAGGCCGCGGTTGGTGTACTTTTTGGCGATGGAGACGACGAGGCGGAGATTGGCCTCGATCAACTCGCGCTTGGCCTGCTCGGCGTCCATGTCGCCCTGGATCATCTCGCGCTGCGTGCGCTTGAGTTCGACGATGAGAACGCCGGCCTCGGCCTCGATTTTTTCGAGATCGACCTTGCAGTTTTTCTGCTGGCGGCGATACTCCTTTTTAAGTTCGTCGCTGCGGCTGGCCTCGTGCTTTTGTTCGAGCGAGCGGATCTGGCGCTCGAGGGTGCGCATGGTGTCGACGGTCTTGTTGACCTTGTCGAGCAGGCGCTTGCGTTCGAGAGCCGTGTACTTGAGTTCGCGAACGATGCGCGAGACGAGGACTTTTTCGCGGGCAACAAGCCAGCGGATGATGACGATGTTCGCGGATCTTGGCCTTGGTGGCGGGCGCAGGTCCGGCGAGCTTCTCTTCGAGCTGCGCGATGCGCTTTTGGTGCTTGAGTAGCGCGTCGATGCGGGCTACGGTGACCTTGACGCGCGTCTGAACGACCTCTTCGGTGAGTTCCTCCTCGTCGAAGACGACGACTTCTTTTACGTTGCGCACGCCGCGCTTGAGATCTTCGCCGAGGGCCATGATCTCGCGAATCACGATGGGCGAGCGGGAGATGGCCTTCATCACGCGCATCTGGCCGCGCTCGATGCGCTTGGCGATTTCGACCTCGCCCTCGCGGGTGAGCAGGGGCACGGTGCCCATCTCGCGCAGGTACATGCGCACCGGGTCGTTGGTCTTCTCGAGCGTGCCGGGCGTCAGGTCGAGCTCGACATCTTCGCCGTCTTCGGCTTCGAAGTCCTTGTCGCCGAATTTCGGGCCATCGAGCAGGTCGATGCCCTGGGTTCCGATGGTGGTGATGAGGTCGTCCAGATCGTCGGGCGAGGTTGCCATCTCATCCGGCAGCATGTCGTTGACGTCGCCGTAGGTGAGATAGCCCTTTTCCTTGCCCACTTCGATCAGGGTGTCGATGTCGTGCTCGTGCTCGTGTTCGGGTTCGTGCTCAAACTTCTCTTCGATTGCCAAAATGCTCCTCTTCTCATGCGCAAGGCAGATTTAGCACCGTCTTGCGCGCCGGTGCGGCGTCCGTTGCAGCACACATACGAAATTTTCCGGCGGAGTCCCGGAAAACAGGCGCATCTGCACGCAGACCTGCGGTCACCCGCATAAAAAAGCGGCTTCAGGGGTTTGCTCGGAACAGGATGACAAGCGCTTCAGGATTCACCTGGGTCGCCCGCGAGCCATGGCTCATAGATGGGGCAGAGGGGCGCGCATCCGCACAGAGACTCATAGGATACCACCACTTAACCCTGTTTCTTCGACAAAAAACCAGGGCGAAGCGCAGAAAGTTATCGTCCACCACTCAGCCCGGACCGGGGCCATTTTGCCTTCCGTCCGCTTCTGCTTCTATCTATTTGACGCGGAAAGGCGCAATTTGACGCAGGAATTGCGGGGGCGCCGTCTGGGAGTGGCAGCGATCATGGAAGCAGGCTACCGCTCCGGGGGCTTCTGGTTGTGCAACTGGCGGAGGGTCCGGTCGAGGTCGAGCTTTTGCTGGGTCAGGAGGGCCAGTTCGGCGAAGTCGCCGCGGCGCTCGGCCTCGGCGATGAGTGAGCGCAGATCGCGCTGGCGGCTCTCGATGGCTCGCTCGTGAATCTCCTGGATGGCGCTCTGGACTTCGGTTTCCTCGGGCGGCTTGGTTTCGGCGAGAAGCGTCTCGGCGAGGAGGGCGCGCTGCGCTTCGTCCTCGACGACATCCATGGGGTCGCGGGCCTGGCGGCCGGCGAGCGTCTGAAGGGCTGCGAATGCGCCAAGATGCTCAAACCATGTAGGTTGCTCCGCAAGAGCCTGAATGGCCAGCCGCCGCGCGCCGCCGAACTCCGGGTCGTCGATGGCCAGGGCGCGGAGGAGCACGCGCTCGACTTCGGTGAGGGCTGTGGCTTTGGTTTCGATGTGGTCGCGGCGGCGGAGGGCGGCCTGGCGGAGTTCTTCGCGCAAGACCGCCGAGTCGATGCCGAGCTTCTGGGCGGCGTCGGCGGCAAACTGGTCTCGGGCGAGCTTCTCGGGCATGCGGCGGATGTGGGGCAGAAGGTAGTTCATGGCCTTGACCTTCTGCTCCGAACTCGCGCCGGGAAAGAGCATGCGGGCGCGCTCGATGAGGTAGTCGGCCTGGCGGCGGGCTCCGCGCAGGGCGGCGGTGTAGGCCTCGACGCCGCGTTCGCGGATGTAGCGGTCGGGGTCGAGGCCGCCATCGAGGGTGACGATTTTGATGGTGAAGCCCTCTTCGGTGAGCAGGGCGATGGACTTTTCGGCGGCGTTCGAGCCGGCGGCGTCGGGGTCGAAGTTGACGACGAGCTGGGAGGTGTGGCGCTTGAGCAGGTTCACCTGCTGCTCGGTGAAGGCGGTGCCGCTGGTCGCGATCACGTTCTGGATGCCGCGCAGGAAGACGGAGATGCAGTCCATCTGGCCCTCGACGAGGAGGGCAAACTCATGCTGGCGGATCGAGGTGCGGGCCTTGTCGAGATTGAAGAGGACCTGGCCTTTTGAATAGAGCGGCGTCTCGGGCGAGTTGATGTATTTGGCGCCGGCCTTGTCGCCGGTTTCGAGGGTGCGGGCGGTGAAGGCGATGACGCGGCCGCTCTCGTTGGCAGATGGGAAACATGACGCGCTTGCGGAAGCGGTCGTAGATGGGGCCGAGGGTGCCGTCTTCCTGCTCCTTTGAGGCGAAGAGGCCGCTGGCGCGGAGGGTTTCGTTGTCGGCCATGCCGCTGAGGCGGTCGCGGAGGGCGTTGAAGCTGTCGGGCGAGTAGCCGATGCGGAAGGCCTTGATGCCTTCGGGGGTGAGTCCGCGGCCGGCCAGGTATTCGCGGGCTATGGCGCCTTCGGGGCCGCGCAGTTGCTCTTCAAAATAGAGCGTCGCGGTCTCGTGGAGTTCGAGGAGCTTGGCGCGCATCCGGGCTCCGGCGGCCTCTTCGGGCGAGGAGAACTCGCGCTTGGGCAGGGGAATGCCGCACTTGCCTGCGACGATGCGGACGGCCTCGGGGAAGGTGACGTTTTCGATTTTGGCGACGAAGCTGAAGACGTCGCCCGAGGCCTGGCAGCCGAAGCAGTGGTAGAACTGGCGGACGGCGTGGACGGAGAAGGAGGGAGATTTTTCTTTGTGGAAGGGGCAGAGGCCCTGGTAGTTTTGCGCGCCGGCCTTGCGCAGGCGGATGTAGCCCTCGATCACCTTGACGATGTCGGCCTGCTGCTTGACGGTTTGGGTGAAGTCGATCACGGGGTCTGTATAGAGGATAAGGCCGGAGGGGGAAGCGCGATGCGAGAGGTGTGGAAAGTGGCACTGTGTTGACCGGTGAACCACATTTACCCACTTCTGCGAAAAGCAGCGTAATATGTGTTCGAAGGATACTTATGAGTCGCGTTACGCTCGTCGCAATGTTCCTTTGTACCCAGATTTTTGCTCGAACATTGTCAGGTCAAGCTCCGAAAGCTCCGAGCGTCGAAAGAACTTATGTCGGATTCCTTGATGATGCACGTGAAGAAATGGCCAACTGGGAGTCTGGTGTCGCTAGTCAAAGGCTCATCCGACCAGCCTTTGAGAAGGTCGATTCGGTTTGGCGGCTTGTCGGTTCCTCGTCTTTCCCATCTCGCATGACATGGACCGTTGCCTTTAATGGTAGAAACATCGGCCACGTTGAGAGTCAGACAAATCCTGACAGAGACTTGAACAAACAAGAAAATGCACGATTCCTGACGTTCGCTCAGATCATCGCTACGCCGGTGCGTGCGGTTCCCTCCGTCGGAAGTCCATCAAAAGACTTTGCAGGTTTGATGGCTATGGGGCCGGGTGAGATGCGGCGGCCGCTTATCGTCGTTTCCAGACCTTACGTGGGCGATCCTGACGGTTGGAAGAGATTGTCAGAACCTCCGGAGAAGGTCGCGTCGGAAGTTCGCTCAGCGTTTCGCCGCGATTTTCCGCATATAGAACGATGCGAGGCAGAAAAGGTCTTGCAGCACGATTGGAAGTTTCCAGATTCATCGCTGAGTTTTCTGGCCTTATATAGCTCGAACAAGAAAACGTTCTTGGTTGAGACTGGGTTAAACGCTGGAGATTGCGGATATGTTGATGACTCTGAGGACCCGCAATCCAATCCATGGTTCCTCGTGTCGGCGGAAGGTGATGTTCGGCGGATCGGGTCTTTCATGACCCTTCTTGATATCGGCGACTACGATAACGACGGGCGCTCGGAACTGATATTTTTTCTGAGCCAGCCGGAAGATACAGATGGTTTCATTTTGTTCGATGCTGGTTTGAAGAAACAAGTGAGCCTTACCTGGGAATACCACTAGAGCGAATCTCAATCATGGTGTGTGGCGACGGAAGAATTCAATACCTCAGGGGCTAAAGCCGTGCCCTTTCAAAACATCGACTTCAGCAGAGAGCCTTTACGTGCACATACAGACGCTTCGCGATGTCACGCGAGCCCCAGTACGTCCATGCCTCCGTCGTAGCGGGGTAGGACGAACTTGCCGCCGCTTACTACTCCTACGTTGAATTTTGGGAAGGGGAAAGTGTAATTCTGTGCCTGGCTGTCCCATAGGACGTTGAGCTTTTTGCTGCCATCGGGGCGAGTTACAAAGTTCTCTAAGTCGTAGACCAGCAGGCGGCCGTTAGTTACTGTCGCATTGCCGTCCCCGTAGGGGATGATGGCCCAGAGGAGCGCGGTGCCGGGCTTGTTGCCGTTGGCCGAGATGCACATGAAGCCGCCGGGCATGCCGCCGGGGGCCTGGGTTGAATTGGCTGAGGCAACTTCGTCGGAGTCGGCGAGAAAAGTCATCTGGCCGCTGGGCTGCATGGTCCAGACGCGGCACTGGCCGTTCTCTCCCCAGCAGGCGAGCATCTGGCCGTGGGTCTGCGAAAAGTACTGCGGCGATGTGGAATGAAGATGCTGCGTCTTGTTATCGAAGAGGAAGTCAAGATCGCTGGGGTCTTGCGGCGCGGCATTGACGTTGAAGCCGGGGAAGAAGCTATACCAGAAGGGCGGCTGCGCGAGCTTGGCATAGTTCGCGGCGGCGTTGGCAAAGTCTTTGGGCATGGTCTTGCCCATGGCATCCATCTTGACTGGATAAGCGATGCCATCTTTGCCATAGACGAGAATGACGCGGTATTTGCGCACCATGGCGGGGCCGGCGGAGCCGAGATCTTCATCGCCATAGGCCGCTCCTTTGACGGTGGGCTTGGTGACTGAAGAGATGCCCGGCGACGACCTTTCCGTTCATGTCGCGTTCGGAGGCCATGTTGGTGGGCATGTGGCCGCCGGAGGTGGGGGCGCTTACGCCGGATAGTTTATCGGGGAGCATGACGGTTGGACTCGATAGAGTGGGATCTTCGCCCTGGCGGCCGGCGTCAGAGTAGGGCGACCACCAATCGACAACCTTCAGTGAGGCAGGCGTGCTGCCGTTGGCGGGCGTGTAGCGGACTTTGCAGACGCACTCGCCGTAGTCGCCGTGAGGCGGATCGAAGCTGCCGTTGCCGGTCTCGAACAAGAGGTCGCCGTTGTCGTCGACGGAGAGGCCCGAACCGGCCATCCAGACACCCGCGCCAAAGCCGGCGCTCAGGGCGAGACCTGCGGCGATCTTATTGGTGGCGACGTCGTATGCGACGATCCATCCGGCCGATCCGGATGCTGTTTCTAGTACTGTGCCGGCGGCAAAGAAGATGGTCTTGACTCCGTTGACTTTGGCGAGGGCGAGAGAGCAGCGCTGTTTGCGCATCACTGCTCCCCAGCGCTGCAACGGGCCACCAAGGGGCGGCTGATAAGTCAGCCCGGCCAACGGAACGGGCGGATGCACGCGGCTGCCATTGGCAATGTTGAGGGAATGAACGAAGTGCGCGCCCTTGGTGGCTGTGCCGTCGGGCGACTCCCATGCGACGCCGTACCATATCTTTGTATCGGGGTCGATGACGCCGGTGCTGAGCAGGCCCCAGTGGTCGTTGATATTGTGCATGTCGATGGCGCCGCTGCCGTTGATGGGAATGCCGAGCTTCTTGACCCAGAGGATATCGGAGGTGTTGTAATCGTAGGCCCAGACTGTGTTGTTCATCGAGGCGGTGATGATGACGTCGCGCACGTTGCCGTCGTCGCAGAGCACGCTGGGCATGATGAGCGCCTGGGCTTCAGCGCCGCGCGCATCGCCCTCCATATAAAGCGAAAAATACTTTCGAATGCCTTGCGTGCGCACACTATCCACGGTGAGGGCCGTGTCGTTGTAGAAGTAGGAGCGGTCGTTGTCGTTGCCGCGGGTGAGCACGGGTGAGGCAATGCCCGAGGGCGGCAGGGCGAATGCATTTCGGGCGGATAACAGGGCTGATGCGGTGACGCCGCCGCTCAGGGCGAGGAACCTTCGGCGATTTAGGAAGAACATGTCTGCTATCTGGCGATCCATATGTTGGCCTCCTGGGGATGGATGAACGTTTCTACATTTGTCCTGCGTCATATTGCACTTTCAGAACAAACGAAACAGGCGTGGGAGAGCTGGTCTTTACCCCAATGCTGTACCAACCTGTTTTCGCGGGTTTATTGCCGGGGACCTCGGCTTCGCCGTCGAGCAACGCCATCTCGATCTTGTTGCGCGTGAAGAAAACGGCAGTGGTATTTTTCTCCACATAAATTTGCGCGATGGCGCGGAACTCTCCGGGGTGTGCCGGCGGAATGTCGAGGTCGGGCGCGCCGAAAAACTCCTGTGTTGTGCGGCGCGGATGCTGGACGATCGGTTTGTCGCTCCAGGCACGCGAGAAACAGAGATAACTCTGTCCGCCGCCATAGGCATTAGGCGGGACCCAAAAGGTCGCATTGCCCTGCCAATCGGTCCAGATATCGGAGTGGCGGCCGGTGTAGTCGTGTAATTGCACGTTGGCGCCAAAGCTCGTGGCGCAGGTGATCTTGCGAATGTTATAGGTATCGAAATTCAGCGCGGTTAGCAGGCCGGGACTATTTCCGACCGGGCCGCCATTGCCGTCGCGCTCGATGACTATAACTGAACCGTCAACCCATCGGGTAACTTGATTGCCGTACGCGAAAGTGCGGTTGATGTAAATCAAGTTATCGATGAGAGGCTTCAATCCGTATGCGCCGGGCCATACATTGCCGCCAAAGTAATCCTTGCCATAGATGAGCGTCTGGCTGCAATTGACTGTCAGAAGGAAGGCATAGCCGAGTAACTTCGAGCCGATGACTTGCTCGCCGGGGCTGGTGTCGGTGTCGGGATTATCGACGAATGCATAAGAGAGACCGCTGTTCCACTGCGCGTATCCGGCTCCATTGAGCGAGGCAGCGTTGAGGTTGTTGCATGCGTTCGCAATGGCGAAGTGCATCGTAAAATCTTCGACGCCACTGCGGCCATTGATCGGCGGAGTTGTCGCCCACCAGTTGAGGCTTGCTGGATTGCCGTCGAAGTATTCGCCATAGAATGGTTTGTTTGCCATCGCGCCGTGGCTCATGAACTCGGCGACAAAGGGCGCCCACAGACCTTTGACGTCATCGATTCTTGCGCCGTCGGCTCCGGTGGTGCGGAAGAGCCAGTCGCCGCAGTCGAGGGCATCGTTGATCGTGTAGCGCGCCGGATTCGAGTGCTGGTAGACCTTCTCGTCGCCGAAGGAGAAATCGTCCGCAGGTACCGGCACGTCGTCCTCAGGCTGTGTGCCCGCGCCGGGCGAAAAGCGGAAGCAGCCGGGATGCATGGCACCGCGGCCATTGAGGGTCTTGCCGTCCGCGCCGAGGTAACGGTAGGTTGCGTTTTCTCCGCCAATGAGTTGATGAAGGACGATGTCGAGGTCGATCGCGAGTCCGTAGCGATGCGCCACCGCTACTAACCTTCGCAACGAGTCGGCGGAGCCATAGCGCGTGGGAGTGCTTCCCTGCTGGTTTTTTGTGCCGAGGTCGCGCGGGTCGTAGATGCCATAGCCATCGCAGCCTGCGCCGTCGCCGCCCTGGGCCTTGCTGGCGGGGGGAAGCTGGATGCGGTCGAAGCCTACACTGGCGAGATTGTGAGCTTCGGAGGCGAGCAGGTCCCAGAGCCATGGCTTGCCGGGATCGGTACTAGGTGCGGGCACGGTAATTCGTTGCCGTTGCTTGATCGAAAAATCGGCCCCAGCCGATAAGACTCACTGTCATAGCTTGATAACCTCCTGTGTGAGCGCCGCTCTCTGGAGCCCTCATTTCAATGGTTCAACGTGAACCATGTTTTTGTGAATGCTTTTGTCGTCGGCAATCGCGCCGCCCATTAGTTGCCATCCGGCGGACTGGAGGCCAAAAAGGCTTTGGGATGTCGTTGCCTGGTTTCCATATCTGTCGCCAGGGTAGGCTTCGACCCAGACGAGACTGGCTTCCACAGTCCTTGCCTCATCCGCACTCTTGATGGCTTTGAGTGCAGAGACGAGATCTTCGGCGCATATTGTGCAAGGGCTGTATGGCTGGATGTTGAGGGTCACCTTGCGAATTTGCGCCAAGTATTTCCTGTCTTTTCCTTCGAGCCAGTTTGCAAACTGATGCTCCGCATGCCCGGAGTTGCCGGTCTGATTTAAGCTGTTGTTCGATGTGTTCCAAGTAACGAGAGTGACTACATTGGGTGCTATCGCGCCAGGAGCGGGCGAGGCGCCGGATCTTCCGGGAGTCTTCGGCTTGAACTCGGCCCCGCCCGCCAATGTGGTTGCTGTGCGATCGGCGGTCTCAATCGGAATGGGTGTTGCTGGCGCCGAATAAGGTGCGCTCAGTTCGAGTTGGGCAACCATCCTCACGGTTCGTCCCTTGGGGATCAATCCCGCCAGAACCAGTTTGAGCAAGGGCAGCTTCGGGCTGGCCTCGGCTTCAATGGTTGCAGCTCCGTTTTCATCTGCCGGAAGGATCGTTAGGCTCTTAAGACCTTGCGGAGCGAGATCTTTCAGTATCTGCGCTACAATCGCTTGCGCTTCTTCCTTTGAGTGATCGGCCTTGAGCTGACCGGTCAGGGCAGCTGCGGCTTTCGCGCGTACGTCTCCAGAGCCCTCGTCTTTCTTGTCGTCCTTCTTGCCGAAGAGCTTGGCGAAGAGCGCCTTGGCCTTGGTGATGATCAAGTTGATGGCGGTGTCCAGCCCCTTGTCGACCAGGCCCTGGACCTTCTTGATGACGTCCATGACCTTGTTGGCGATGCCGCCGAGGCCGAGGAAGCCGGCGAGGAAGCTGATGGCGATCGACAGCAGTCCTTCGAGGCCGCTCTCCACTTTTGCGGCGGCGGCATCGATCTGGCCGGTGGCGATGGCGACGATGGAATCGACGAAGGCCTTGACCGCGGCGGCGATCTTGGCCAGCTTTTGCACGAAGACCATGATCGAGTCGTAGATGGAGATGATGGCCGAGATGAATCCCGCGCCGGGGATGAACATGCGAGATGAGCTTGGGAATCGCCTTCTTGATGATCGTGTCGGTGACGAAGCCGACGATGCCGTCGATCACCATGTCTTTCAGGTTGGTGAGTTTCTCCTTGATCAGTTCCCATGCCGCTGCCGGGCCGCCGGTGATGAGTGCGACGACGATATCGAAGGCGGTTTCGAGGCCCTTCATGATTGTTTCGCCGTTGGGCCCGAGGGCCTTGACGATCTTGGCGCGAATTTGCGCCCAGCGTGATGCCAAGCACGCTCAGGGCAAACATGCCGAACTCGGGCAGCGTGAAGGCCTTGGGGATATAGACGCCGGGCAGCGAGCCGGTGAGCCAATCGATGAGCGCGGCTTTGAGATGCGTGCCGAAGTTCTTGACGAAGTTCTCAGGCCGAGTTTGGCTGCGTCGATCAGATGGCGCGACAAAGACCAGCGGGTGCTTGAGGATGTTCTTGAAGGCCGCGCCGACCTTGCGGAGGTAGGGCATGACAGCCGGCGCGACGACCTCGAAGATGATCTGCAGCAGATCCCAGACCTTGCCGCCGGCCCAACTGATGAACTTGACCGAGGAACCCGCCGAAGACGCCGGCGATCTTCATGAAGCCGCCGGGCAGATCGAGAATGTCGGACCACTCCAGCGACTTGAGGGCCTTGATGAAGAGGTCCGGGAATCTGCGAGACGAAGCCCAGCAGGCCCGAGAGCACGCTCTTGAACCAGGCGAAGGCGCGCGCAACGGCGTTGGCCTTTTTGATGTTCTCCCAGATCTCGTCCTCGTGAATCAGGTGCATGAAGCCGCCGATGAGCGTCTCGGGAGTGCGCGGTACCGTTTCGCCGGTGATGGGATTCTTGCCCATGACGGCGATGAGCAGAGGCCAGCCGGAGGTGCCCTCGGCGAGCTTGGCGATGGGCTTGAGGATTGCGTCGCGGACGAATTTCCAGATGTCCTTCGATCAGTGCCTTTGACAAAGTTGATGATGCGGTCGATGGGATCGGTGAAGATGCGTTTGGCGCGATCCCAGACATCGCCGAGGTGGAAGATGTCGCGCCAGCTCAGGCTGTCGAGGAAGTCCATGAGGGCTTTCTTGATGGAGCTGCCGACCATGCCGAGCGTCGTCGATCTGTTCCAGAGATCCAGTCGCCAACCTTGTCGAAGACGCCGTACTTGTCGAGCGCCTGGGTGATCAGCGCTGCCGCCGGGAATGAACTCGACGACGGCGCGCAGCACGTTGGCGGGCGTGCGCTCGACGTGCTCCATGTTGATGGGGTTGACGCCGAGCACGATGGTGAACATGCGAAAGCCGGGAATGATGTTGGCTTTGTCGGCGAACCAGTCGAGCGCATCGCTGATGCCGAGACGCTGCACGCGGGGCGAGTCGACACGCTCGCGGACGGCGAAGGTGCGGCCGCGCGCAACTGCGGCTGCAGCCTGATCGGCCTCGCGCTCGTAGCGATCGCTTGCGGTCAGAGGACCAGGCCTGCATCACCGGCGCAGTGTGCTGCTGCTGGATGACGTGAGCGGCCTCGTGCGAGATGAGAGTGAGATCGGTGGGATGTTCGCCGTGGCCGAGGAAGATGTCGTTGCCGAAGGTGAAGGCGCGCGCGGAGAGCGATTGGGCCTTGCGCTCAGCGGCGGTGCTGGCGTGCAGGCGCACCGAGCTCGAGATCGACCATGAGGCTGTTCTGGATGGCCTCTTGAATATGCGGGGCCAGCGGCTGGCCGGAGCCGAGGCTTGGAGTTTTTGGTGGAGCAAGCGGCGTGAGCTTCGGCTTGGTGGCGGCGTGAGTCGCTGCGTGCGTTGGCAAAGCTGGCTTGGGCACGGCTGGCACGAGTGCGGCGGGCAAATGCACGTAGGCTTGGGTGCGCCGGGAAGTGTTCGCGATGCACCGGAACGGCGGCCTTGTGCGCAATGGGTGTCGGAACCGCGTGTTTGTGATGTTCTGGCTGATGCGCAGCGTGCGCGTGCTCGGGGGGCTTGGGTGTTGCGGGCAGCAGTGCCGGCGTCTTGGCTTCCGTGGGCGCATGTGCAGCTGCTGGCATTGGGACGACTTTTGCCGCCTCGTGCGCGGCGGCCGGATGCAGCGAGGCTACGGCAGGCCTGGCGAAGGCTGGGAGAGCGGGCGCATGCGAAGCAGCGGGTGTGGCATCATGTTTTGCGGCCGGTGCAGGCTTTGCCGGAGCGTGGCTTACCGTTGCCGCGCGTGGAGCGGTGGCGTGCTTGGGAGCGGCGGTGGCGGTTGCTGGCATCGGTGATCTGGATCCCTTCAGGTCTAGAGCATTTTGGGGAATTGTGTAGACCGAAATTTTGTAGGTTTCCCACCCATTCCGCAGAAAAACACGGAATGGATGGGGCACGGAGGTCTACAGTAAACCAGAAAATGCTCTAGCCGGAGGCTTGTGCCGCGGTTTGCGCCTGCTTCAATTCGTTCGGCAGTTGCCGGCTCATCTTGCGAAATTCGCTGGCGACTCCGGCCAGCAGGTGACCATACTGAATGCTCTTTCTGTTTTGCGCTGCGTCCACGGCCGCGCGCAGCACGGCGTTTCTGATTTGTCCTCCAGTAAGTTCGGCGACGGCGGAGAGAAGATTGAGTTGGCCGTTGTTGACGTTGTGATCCGGGCCGAGATGAGCGAGCCACAGGTCGCGGCGCTCCTCCGGTCCGGGAAGCGGAAATGAGAGGATCGCATCGAAACGGCGGGAGAAGGCGTCATCGAAGCGGCCGCGGCCGTTGCTGGTGAGGATCGTGATGCCGTCGTAACTCTCCATGCGCTGGAGGAGGTAGTTTGTCTGCGCGTTGGCGAAGCGGTCGTTGGCCTCGTGAATGTCGGTGCGCTTGCCGAAGAGCGAGTCGGCTTCATCGAAGAGCAGCAGCACTTCATTCTGCTCGGCGCGGGCCAGCAACTGGCTCAGGTTCTTCTCGGTCTCTCCGATGTACTTTGAGGTAATGGCCGAAAGGTCGACGCGAAACAGAGGGATGCCCAACCGCGTGGCAAGCCATGCGACGGCCAGAGTCTTTCCGGTGCCCGAGGGGCCGACAAAGAGAGCGCGCACAGAGGGCCGATAACGGGCCTGAATCGAGGGTCCGAGCGAGAGCGGAAAATCTTCGCGTAACTGGCAACGGGTGACCAGCGACTCCAACTCTTGGCGCAATGCGGCGTTGGCAACCAATGCTTCGTCGCCGACCTCATCGGGAATCAACTCTGCGAGCGCGCCCAGCCCTACTGCGTCGCCCCGCCGCGAGACGGTGCGGATGTGGGAGTAAGTGAGAGAGCCGCCGCCGTCGGGGCTGCGAGCCGCGAAGTCTTCCCGCGCCTTTGCGGCGAGGGTTGCGATGCGTCCGGCGGCATGACGATGAGCGAGGGCCAGACGGTTGGCGAGAGTGCGGTCGCCGAGAGCCGCGGTCCAAAGCTCGGTGCGCTCGGCGGCAGATGGAATCTCCAAGCGCCAATCGAGGACGCTGCGGTCGTCCGATTCAAATTCTCCCTCCGGTCCGGTGAGCAGAATGAGAGGGCCGAAGAAGCCGGGAATGACTGGGATCGTCTTTCGCTCGCCCGGCACGAGCCATTGCACGAAGACAGGAATGAGGCCATTGAGGACGAGCCACGGCGCCATGCCCATCAACTGTTCGGTGTGGATGAGGACCGCCTGCGCGCTGGCGTGGGAGGCGACAAGCGATGCGGCCGAGCGCGCCTCGAGAGCGTCGCCGCAGCGAATGACGAGGGCGGGAGCTGCGCCATCTGGCGCGTGCAGACGACGGGCCAGTTCCGCGGCGCGAGTCTGAGAGGATTCGCCTAATGGGACTGGGTATTGATCGAAGGTGATTGGCACGGCGCCGGGCCATGCGCTCTCCATCCTTTGCAACGCGAGAGCGGTGGATAGGGGAGTGCGCATCTGCCGCTCGGGCAGCGGAAGGTCGTCGCCGCACAACTGCAACAGCCCGCATCGAACGGCATTGCCCTGGCCGAGGATGTGCATGGCCTGGTGAAGATCGTCGGCGGCAAAAGCCTGCGCGACCAGACCGACGGTGGGACGGCTGAGAGCGAGGGGCTGCTGCAGATGCGAAAGCAGGTGGCCGATCAGCAGGTCCTGCTCGGCGGCGATGGCCAGACGGATGGCGAGAATCTCGACGGTGTGCAGCCTGAAGTGACGAGCCGCTTCGGCGAGCGCAGAGTCGGCTTCTTCAGGATCTCGCATGTATTCCTGAAAGGCCGAGAGCAGGCTCCTTGCGGCCATCGATGCGGCGGGCGGCAACCGAGCGCAAACGTTCCTGGATGCTTTCGTCGAGCGTTTCGCAGGAGCTTGCCAGGCGCGCGAGTCCCGTCAGAACGAATGCGAAGGAGTCCAGTTGATCTTCGATGACTGCGTTTGTGGCTCGATTGATCATGTGGAACCCTCCGGTTCGCGATCGCGGTAGTGGAAGCGCACGACACGGCCAGAGTCGCCAAACCATGGCAGCCAGCCGGGGTCGATATCGAGGCCGATGCGGCGGATGCGCAGGTCGGCGGCGGCGAGCGGGAAGGTGACGTCGAGATCGGTGCGCGTGATCCAGACGCGGCCATTGCGATTAACCACGTCGCTCAAGGTGAGTCTTCCCATTCGCCAGAGCCATCGTTTCGTGGCGACGGTCCACGCGCGCAGAAGATAACTGCTGTCGATTACGGCTTGGCGTGAAGGCGCGAAGCCTTTTGGCCAGGCTTCAGGTTGTTGTGCGAGGCCGGCCAGAATCTCTTCGGGTAACGTGAATGCTTCTTGCGGCAGGTTGAGAGAGAGCAGGATCGGATCGCTGTCTGCGACGCCTGCTTCCATTGCGAGCTTGCGCAGGATGTTGGTCGCCAGACCTGCTTCAGCGAGCGCAGGGCAGGCATCGATGGCGGCGACGATGCCCAGCGAGCGCAGGACGTTGAGCAGAAAATACAAGCCGGCGGCCTGCGTGGCCTCGCCGAGCAACGGTGGGTTGGTGGCGGGCTGGTTTGGAGGCTCGACTGCGGGCGGCACAACTTCCGCTGCTATCTCCTGTGGATGAAAGGCTCGGTCGGATGAAGGTTCATCACTGGCCTGGGCGTTCATGCGGGAAAGGCTCGCAGCGATTTGCGGCTCTCCGCCGGTTGCATCTTCTCCGCGTGAAAGGTTCTGGAAGGCGCCGATCTGGTCGTCGTCGAAGACAAGCTGTGGAGAGGCGGCCTCCCGGACTGCGGCAGCGGCTCGATCCAGTGGCTCGCGGAGTTGCTCCTCTTCCAGAATCCGCAGAGTGGCGCGAGCCCGCTTGACGACTGTGCCGGAGTTCCATGCAGAGGGAGCAAGGGAGAGCACTGCTTGCGCGGCTAGCCAGATGGTGGCGGGGTCCTTCCATCCGAAATGGGAGGCGGCGCGCTGGAGCATCGTCTTTGTTTCGCCGGAAAGATGCACGGGCGGCGCAGAGGCGGAGAGGCTCGTCTGGCTTTCGAGTTCGCGGACCCACTCGCGGATAGCGGCGACGGGAATTGCAGAGAGCAGCGGGACGGGATCGGCGCTGCCCAGAGCGGCTAAGAGGATGGACGAAGCAGCAGCCGGAGCCATCAATGGCGGGCGAAGACGTTCGACGATGGCAGAAATCTGCAGAGCGTAGCTGCTCTCCGGCTCCGCGCCTATTACGGAATTTGCGAACCAGGGCGGAGCGGTCAAGCGTGCGCTGCTGGCTCGCAGCGCGTTACGGAGCAGGATTTCCAGGGCCTCTTCAATGTTGTTGAAGTAGACCGCATTGGCTGAGCCAGCGCCTGGATCGCTCGCATGGACCGCTTGTATTGCCGAAGCTCCCAGTACCTGCTGAACCTGCTCCATCCAGACACGGCGATTTGCCTCGACCGGGATTCCCGAAAGCGAGACGCGGCGGAAACAGTAGATACGGCCTTCTTCTTCGCCGGGAAGTGTGGCGAGGCGCAAGGCCTCTTCAAGCGAGTAGGCAGATGCGTTGACGCGACGCACCTTCGCTGACGCGCAGGTAGCTTCGCCGCACATGGCGGTCGAGCCGTCCGGTCTGAGGAGCGAAGGTGGATTCCATCGATTCGATTCCTCATGAAGAAGCCGATTGAGGTTCCTGTCTCCCACCCTAGCCGCAAAAACAAAGACGCGGCGAGGGTGGGGCACCCGAAGTTACATGAACAAGGGACGCAGCGCTACTGCCTGCGGCGTCAGGGTGGTGAAGTGGGCGGTGTCGGTTGTTTCGAGATACGTGCCGGGTGAAAACACGTCGGTCACGGTTGCGCTCACCGTGCTGCTATCGAGATCGTTGACGACGGCGCGAGCAGCGAGATTCGCGCCGGAATAGAGATTTACGTACATGCCCGAAGAGATGCGCTCGGACGGCAGATTGAGCGAGACGACGCCTCCGATCGACGGCTGAATGCGGGCGATGATGTTGCCGGAGATGATGTTGTCGATGGGGACATCGCTGGCCACCAGGATCGCTGTGCGCACAACATCGCTCATGAAAGCGGCAGCCGCGGTGTTGGAAGTGTCGATCTGAAGGAAGAGCCAGTCGACTAGCATCTGCATCTGCTGGCGGTCGGTGTAGGAAAGCTGGTTGAAGCTCGGCAGGACTGCCAGGCTCTGCAACTGTACGGAGAGGCCCGAGCCGCGCAGGAATTCGGCCCACGCGAGGCGATCGATGGGCAGAGCAATGCTTACCCGCGTGTAGAGACATGTGGCAACGCTGGAGATCTGCTGGATGAGGCGGGCCACGGCATTGCTGATCTCGGTGTGCACGGATTCGGCGGAGATGAGGTCGTTGATCGCGACGACACTCTGCATTGCGGTCACCTGGCTGGTCCAACTGAGGTGGGTGAGCACCGCGGGCTGGAAGGAGGCGCGCAGCGTTTGGAAGCTGCGGAAGACCTGTTGATTGGCGCTATAGACGCGGGAGATGGTGGAGGCGTAGACGCCCGATTCGCCGGCTGCCGAGGAAGGCAGAAGAGGAGCCTGCATCAACTGCGCCGCGCGAAGCTGCGCGCTGATGGCGAGTTGCTGAAGAAGGACGGGGCGTTCGAGATTTGCGACCTGCGATGCAACGGATGGCATCCAGTTGACGGGCGCCTCGCGAAGCTGTCCGACGATCTCACGAATCTCGGGCGGGATCGAGACCGATTGCTGCAAGCACGCAGGCACCGGATTAGCGACATTGGCGGGAACCAACTGACGGCTGGGTGTTGTGTCGGTAGCTTCGAGAGTGCGCGCGCGAGTGTAGGCAACCAACTGAACGGAAGTTGCGAGCACCTGCTGGCGTTGTGCGTTGACGCTTTGCACGCGATTGGTTTCATCGGCCAGCAACGCGGTTGTGAAGGCTACATTCTGGCGGTCCTGGAGCAGATTGTTCTTGAGCTGATTGGCGTAAGTCTGCGCCTGCTGAATGTTGCTCTGGATATTGTTGAGCGCGTTTGTGCAAAGAGTGACGAAGTCGGAGTATTGCTGGACGCGAGCTTCGAGAGCGCGCAGCAGCATGGTGTGCTGCTCGACGACGCGTACGCCGACAGAGAAGATCGTGGCTTCGGAAGAGTCGGCAATCATGTAAGGAGACTGGATCTGCTGCATGATGACTGCCTGGTTGCTTGGATAGGCGAGCCCATGTGGATTTGCGGGTCCGAGCCACTCGGAGAATGTTGGCAGGGGAAAGCGAGTGGCGACAGGGGTTGGCAGGGAAGGCAGCGGCGTTGTGGGCGAGGGTGTGGGCAGCGACGGCTGATCATCGATAAGGAGAGGCAGGTCGTCGACCACCAGGTTGAGGTCGTTCTCAAGCGTCTGGAGTATCTGGAGGAAGCTCAGACGATTGCCGATTGAATAAAACATTGCTTCCTGGGAGGGCGACTGCTGAAGGCGCTGGGCGATAGTCAGGGTGCGCATGTTCACCTGTGCGCCCGCCAGCGGCGACTGGCTGGTGATGTCGGTCGGAGTGGCAGCGACATTCTGTCCGGGAGTGACGATTTGCGCAGGCCCGGTTGCCTGGCCTACTGGCTCAACGAGATTCAGATTGCCGCCCAGGAACTTCTCCGTGGCGCCGGAGACGGCGAGGTTGGTATCGCTGATCTTGAAGGTGCTGCTGGTTACCCCCGAGGTTGCCTGTTGTTGGCCAGCCAGGTTGATCGGATTGAGATTAATAGCAGAAATACTGCCGGTGTTGAAAGCGACTTGATTGATTGCGCCGAAGCTTGCTTTGACTGCTTTGCTGCGCAGCATCTGCTTCTTTGTGGCGACATTGATGCCTCCAACCGAACCCTTGAAGATCACTGGGACATTGGACAGTACGACCGGGGACTTGATGGGATGGAAGGTGGGCGGGATATACGTTGGCGCTGGAGGCGTGAAGTCCGGCGTGGTGGTGCTTGGCGCTGGAGTGAGCGTGCTGAGATAGGTCTGGAGATTTTGGGCGGTGGCGGAGGCGGTCTCGCCGGAGGCGATATTCGCCAGCACGGGTGAGGTAGCCAGGGCAGCCGCAGCCGTAGACCCGAGTACGTTTTGCCGGTAGCGATAGATGTCAGTCTGGGCGGTCAGGAAAGCAGTGTCGAGCAGATCGTTGGCCTGAGAGATTCTGGAGTTGAGGTTGGTGATGAGGATTTGCAGGCCGTTGTTTGAGAGATTGTTCAGATCGGCGGTGCTCAACAGCGAGATGGTGTAAGAGGTTCCCGTGGAATCCTTGAAGGTTTTGGTGTAGGGCTCCTGGGCGGCCATAGATTTGATTTGCAGCAGGTCAGTGGAATAGAGAGAGAGCAGAACCCATGTGATGTTGCCATCGGTGGTGGTTCCGCTGGGCGTCGTGCTCCAGGTGGGAGGAGCCGCGCCAGATGTGCCTATCGTTGCAGGATTTCCATCGGAGTTGAGAACCGTGGCGAACTGAAGATTTCCATTGGGATCGATGATGATTTCCCCGTTAAAAAAAGCAGTCGTCGGCTGCCAATTCTTTGTCCCGTTGTTTTTCCATGAGATCGATGCGTCGGTTAAGGTGGAGCCTTCTTGTTCCGTCCAGGCAGGCTGGTTCGCGCCCGATGTGCCGCCCACTGTTGCAAGTTGAATCTCCCCGCTTGGGTCGAGGATCGCATTCCCAACGGAGTAGAGCGTTCCGGGTTGCCAGGCGGAGTGGCCCAGATTCTGCCAGGTTACACCGCTGTCCTGTGTGGTCTGTCCTGCGTTCGGATTCCATGCGGGGGCAGAGTCGCCGGTGATGCCGGCGGTTTGCACGATCTGGATGTTGCCGTTCGCATCGAGAATCAACTGGCCGGCGGAGATGAGGATATCCGGCTTCCAGAGCGCTTTTCCGCTGTCCTGCCATACAACTCCGTCTGCGGTGATCGCGCCGGAGGCCTCACCTGTTTGCCAATCAGGCGCGGAGAGCGCCGAGGTTCCCGCGGCGGAAACCATTTGCATCATCCCATTGGTGTCAACGACGAATTGGCCAGCAACGTAGGCGGTGTTTGGCTGCCATGCCCACGGGCCATTGTTAATCCAAACGACGGCTGCATCCTGCGTTGTTCCGCCAACGGCAGTATTCCAGGATGGGTTGACTGCACCGGAGGTGGCGGCTGTCGTCGACACCTGAACAGCGCCATTGCTGTCAATGACGATTCGGGGGAATGTATATGCGGTGTTCGGCTGCCACGTTGACTGCAGAGCGGTGCTGAAGGTCTTCGTCGAAGGGGGCGTGTAGGGCGGCGCGGCATTGCGGCCTGCAATTTCGTCTGGAACCAAGCCATCGTTGGGATCGATCAGATTTGGGTTGACGGGCAGATTGGGACCGACTGCGGTGAAGAGCGTGTTGATCTGCTGCTGGGCCGTCTCCAACTGTTGCAGCGCCAGGTTGCGCTCCTCGATCGCCTTGGTCACTTCGTGAGTGAAGATGGGCGCAACCGTCTCGTGAACCAGAATGTTGGGATCGTAGAGCGCATCGGGCAGCGGGACGAGAACCTCGACCGGCTCCAGGAGCGTTGGGTCCTCTGGCGGGGAACTCTGGGCCGCGAGCAGATCCAACGTCATGCCGGTCTTGAGAACCGATTCGAGTTCTTCCAGATGAACCGGAGCCGCGGAGACCGACCAGTTTGGAGGGAGCCACGCGGCTCGCTGCTGAGGGAAGTTCATCGACTGGGCGGGCAGGATTCCGCTGGGCGGAAGCGTGGGAAAGATGTCGGCCAGAGTGTTGAAGGGCTGCTGCTGCGCCATCGTCTGGCTGAGTTGCTCTGAGAGTTGATTGATGCGGGCCTGGGCCAGCGCGGGCTGGATGACGGGCGGATTGCCAGAGCCGTTGTTGACCCAGGTCACGGTCCCGTCGGTGGTGGGCAGAAAGACGCCATTCCAGAATGGCTCAAGGTTTCCCGAGACTCCGGCGGTGAGCACATGCTGCATGTTGCCGTTCGAATCGAAGATGAATTGGCCTGCCGCGAAGTTCTTGTTTGGCTGCCAGCTTGACGGGGCCATTTTCGATCCAGACGACGGATCCATCGGTTATGGTCGTGCCGAAGCTGGTTGGCCACTGCGGCGGCGGTCCGCCGGAAGTGCCCCCGGTCTGAACCCGTTGGATATTTTGATTCGCGTCGATGATGAAGTCGCCGGGCGCAAAGTCCGTGTTCGACTGCCACTGCATCAGCGGCAACGGCTGCGATGGGAGCACGTAGCGCCGACGCGGCAAGCCTCCGGCGCGAACCACGGCGGAGCAGTCGACGAAGAGCGGCTTCCACGCGAGACCGTTGTTGGTCCAGGTGATGCCGCCATCGGTGGTGGGGCCGCCGTAGACGGTGTTCCATGTGGTTGGCTGCGACGCGCCGGAGCTTCCTGCGGTCTTCACGATCTGGATGTTGCCGTTTGGGTCGGTGATGAATTGACCGGCGGTGAATGCGGTGTTAGCGGCCCAGGGCACACCGGGATCGAAGGCGATGAGAGCGACCGGGAGACCGAGCATCGCCCAGGGCAACTGATCGTCGGCGCCAAGCAGCGATTCGGCTTCAAAGATGGCATAGGCGAGGCGGTTTCTCCAGGTAGCCTCGGGGTCTTTCGCGGGCAAAGGCAGAGCGGGAACGCCTGCGGGCCAGGGAAGATAGACCAGGCGCACGGCGTCGGCGATCTGCCAATCTTCAAAGGCATATTCGCTTGGATCTTGATCGCAGGATGCGCCCAGGTTGCCGCTGACCTCGATGGGCGGCGTGCCGGTGTCGAGTACCTGACCGCTGACCTGCGCGATGACCGGCTGCAAGAACTAGAATCCCTGCGAAAGTCGAGTTGGTTTGGTCGCCGACCAATTGGCGGAATTTGTACTGCTCCGCTCCCGTCACGGCATCGACCACCGCGAGCATGCTGAGGCGCGTTTTGAGTGTGCTATTGAGCACGACGTCCTGGCCGTTGGTGGTGATGCCGTATCCGGGAGTGACAACAAGTAGCGGGTCCGCGCCGTTCAGGTCCACGGTGAGCGCGAGGCCCTTGACTGTGCCCGCAGTGACGGACTGGCCCATAGTTGCAAGCAGGCCGCCGCGATAGGTTTGCTCGCCATTCAGGGCGGAGACGCTGAGCGTGCGTCCGGTGTAGAGATTGAGCCTCTGACGCCACCAGCCGGGAGCGACCTGCTGATGAAGCTGCGGTTCGGTGCCGACCAGCGATTCGCCGGATACAGGATCGAGAATAGGTGTCGCGGGCATAACAACCTCTCTGAGGTCAGGGGATCATCACTGTTCTTGTAGTGCTGCATCTTGGTTTCCCACCCTAGCCGCAACAACAAGAACGCGGCGAGGATGGGGCACCCAGAGCCTTACATGATCGCTAAGTAACTGCTCCGGTAGCGAAACTCACATACGCGGGCGAGCTGCGGCAGCGAATGTAGAAGCCATAGGTCTGGTTTCCGATGGCGTTCAACCACGCCGAATTCTGGTTCTGCGTTGGCAGGCTGATTCTGATCGCGCCCTTGATAGAGGCGCAGCAGATCTGACGGCGTGCGGAAGCTGAGAATCTGCGGCACGGTGGGATTGGGCGCGAGCGTGGGCAGATTGTTCTTGAGCGCCGCAAAGCCGTCGCGCGCAACCGGAACCAGCGCAAAGACAGACAAATCGGCATAGGCGTTGGCAGGCAGCGTCAGGTCGATCGGCGGCAGCGACATGCTGTCCTCGACCAGCGCCGGAATCTCATCCATGGGAATGACGCTCAGGCGCACATCGAGCTGCTGGGGAAAGAAGGCCTGGGTGAAGTTCTGCGTGGTTCCCTGGCTGTTGATGCCCAGGCTGGCGAGCGGAAAGCGTCCGGCCGGCGGAAGCGCCTGGAAAAAATCTGTCGCCGCGAAGCTGGCCGAAGCCCCCGAGGCAAGCCGGGCCGAGACCGTCTCCTGGAGCTGCGAGTCGTATTGCATCAGGAAAGCTTGCTGGGTTGGCTGATCGGCAAGGCCAAGACGAAGGCCGCTGTACTCCGGGCCGCTGTCGCGACGTACAAGGTATGGATCGACCCACGCGATCACTCCGCGCTGAAGATAGATCATGGCCAGCGGCAGCAGCGCGTTGGAGAGCTGGCTGGGATTGGCATTGAGAAAGATCTGCCGCGCCAGAGCCGCGCGCATCTGCGAGGCGTCCTGCATGCTGGCTCGCGTCCAACTGATGGGACTGGGATAGGGCACGAGCGCGATTGCGGTGGCTTCGACGATGTCGCCGTCCTGCGTGGTGCGCGTGCCCTGAATGCTGGTGGGATAAGAGACGATGGGATTGGCGGTGAACTCGACCGGACGCAGCGCAAGCACGTAGACGCCAGAGCGTGTGCGCATCGGCGTATTGGGGATCGAAGCCAGATTGAACTGCGCGTCGAGATTCTGCTCGTCGGGCAGGTCGGACAATTGCATGGTGATGTCGCTGGGCAACAGCACGAGTTCGCCAGCCGGCGTCAGGCCCTGTCCCGGCGCGAATGATCACCGTGTCGGCACTGGCGCTGGGATCGTTTGCCGCGGGCGTATCCACCCAGAGTCCGTGAATGACGCTGAAGCCGGCGGCCTGGCCCAGGTCGGCCTGGCGCTGCAGAAAGTAGTCCTGCTCGCGCAGCAGATCGCGGGCCGCGAGAAAACGGCCGTCGAACCAGTAAGGACGGGTGCGCTGGCTGTCGATGACCAGCGAACCGTTGTTCTGGCCGGCAATGACGTCGGATTGCTTGAGAGAGATGCGCGTGTCGCCTTGCGTGTAGTTGGGCATGGCTGGCTCCTAGATTTACGATCCCGAGCTGAGGCCGATGGAACGGGCCACGAGCGAAGCTGGATAGAGGAAAAGTCGCGAGAGATTGTCGATGGTGATGCCGTTCAGATCGAAGATGGGCGGCTCGCCGGAGGCGCCCTTCGTGGCAGGAATCGAGACGCGCGCCAGAAAAACCGAGCTTGCATCGAAGCCGGGTGGAATCTCCGGGGGCGTGGGGCCGGTGGTTGCGAAAGGCGGCGTGGAGGCCGGTCCGGCACTTGAAGTGAGGATGCTTAGCTTCAGGCTCGTCGCAATATCAGGCGTGATCGCGCCGGTGGGGACGGCGCCCGCGGCACTCCACGGATCTTTGGGAAGTCCTGCGCCGGGTAGCTTTGCAGCGGAGTCGTTGCGCAAAACCAGTTGCATGGCGAAGGAGTCCAGCATTCGGTTGGCGGAGAATGCGTCGGTGGCGGAGTAGTCGTCCTGCGTGGCAAAGCAGGGAGTGACGCCTCGCGTGCAGGGAACAAATGTGGCGAAGACATCGATCATGACAATTGCCGCTGCCGGAGGTCAGAAAGCTGTTCAGGTCGGCCAGCGGCTGATTGGCGAGCCATGGCTGGATGCGAATGCAGACCGTGCGCGGCACTTCGATCATGCGGCCCACGCGGTCGACGGCCAAGCCCGGCGTAACTTCGATCTCCAGTTGCGCGGGACCAACGCAGGTCCACGCGGGGATGGCGGGATTGCCGTCGAGCGTCGTGCTGCCGATGGCTGTGCTCCACACCGGCATGAGCGGACCGGCGGTGAAGGTGGCGCTGACCGTTGAGGATCTGGACGTTGTTGTTGGAGTCGACGATCGCCGAGGGCGCGGTGAAGGGCGCATTGGGCCGCCATCCGTTGGCGTTGACGGGGCCTTCGTTGGTCCAGACGATGCCGTTTTCATCTGTCACGGTTCCGCCTGGAGTGGTGGCGAAGGCCGGCCGCGTGCCGCCGCTGATTCCCGCCACGCCGGTATTCACCTGCACGTTCTGGCTGGAGTCGTAGACGAAGGCTGAAGCTGGATACTGCGTCTGCGGCTGCCAGACCTGCGGAAGGCCGACGTTCAGTCCGGCGACCGTGCCGGTGCCGCAGAGCTGCAGCAGCGCGCGGGCGAGGCAGCCGCGATGATAGTCCTGGTCGGCCTGAAAGTCGTCGACGCCCAGCATGCGCCCGAGCGAGTAGTAGACGCGGCTCAGCGCTGGCGGCGGATTCAGGTTATCGGTGTTCATTCCCATAGTCGTTGTAGTAGCCATCGTGGGTTCTCGTCATTCCATCGGTTTCGATCCGATTCAGCAGTTAGTGGTTTGCAGGCCTGACTTAGTTAGGCCGCCGGTGGAACCAGTGAAAATGTGTAACTCGAAATGCTGCCTGCGGAGGTGGAACTGCCGCCCGCAAGCTTGACGGCGCCGCCCGCGGCAATCTCCGCCGGTGTTGCCGAGAGAACTGCGACGGGCGGGCCTTGAATGGTGACCGTTGCGAACGCCGCCGCGCTTTGCACGCCCAGATTGTCGGTGACGACCAGCGAGAATGTGACCGTTCCAGAGGTGTTGGGAACGGTGACCGAAACGCTCGAAGTGGGCGCGGAGGTGGTGATGGAGGGGTTCGCCGGTGTGAGCGGGGTTGACGGCGTGATCGGCGGAACCGGAACGGGGACCGGTTTTGGTGTCGGAACAGGGGGCGGAGTTGGCGTAGGCGTGGCGAGGAGTTGGTGTTGGCACCGGAGTAGGCGTTGGGGTAGGGGTGGGAGTTGGATCCGGTGTCGGAACTGGGGCTGGCGTAGGCACCGGCGTCGGAATCGGCGTTGGATCAACAACAGGAGTTATCGGCGGAGTTACCGGGGGAGCTATCGGATCGACCGGCGGAGTTACTGGACCAACGACAGGAGTTATCGGAGTGACTGGGGGAGTTACAGGGCCAACGACAGGAGTCACCGGCGTGACCGGAGGAATCACGGGGCCAACGACAGGAATAACAGGTTCGACGACAGGAGTAACCGGTTTGACGATCGGCGTTACCGGTCCAATGACGGGCTTGACTGGATTGATGATAGGTGTCACGGCTCCCTTTTTCTTCTTTCCGCTCTTGTCTTTTGATTTGGCCATTTGTCTTCTCCGTGCCGAGTTGTTTTGTCAGGTTGCAGGCTCAACGACGGTCCAGCGATACGAGGTGATGGTTGTGCCCGGCGGTGCCGCCGAGGCCTCGCCGTTCAAAGTGATGACGCCTCCAGGCGAGACGGCGGCCGGTCCGGTGACGACGGCGACTGGAGGGGCGAACTCGGCCGCTACCTCCCCGTTGTCCATTCGCGGGTCAAGGGTTGGCAACTCGGTGACGACGTCGTAGCGGCCCACATCGCTGCCATCAACGGTGATGGGATTGCGCGGCGGTTCGGGACCGAGATAGGTATTGACTCCGAGCAGCGATGCCAGGCCGATCATGAATGGCTGCGTAGCGATGCGGACGAAGGCTTGACGTGCGCGGGCTTTTCCGCTTCCACGATTCGCTGGACCAGTTTGAGATTCACGTCCTCAACCTGGTTGTGGACGAACACCGTCATGCGATGCGCGAGGCTGTCATAGAAGGCCTGCGCGGCCTGCGCGCCACCGGCAATGTTCAGATCGGTGGCATAAAGCGCCTGCAGTTCGGCCTGCATGCCGGGGTCGCCGAGAAAGAGAGTGTCGCCCACCATGGAGTTGCTGGCAGGAGAGTAGCCGGGAAGCAGAGGATCGTTTTTGATGGAGAGATCCGCGCCAAGGATCGTCGCGAAGATGTGGCGCAGGCGGAAGTCCTCGATGACGATGATCGCGCCGCGGCGTGCATGCGCCATTGGTCGCAATGTCCAGCGCCTGCGTGACGCCCTTCGCGGTTCCGCGCCACTTATAGAGACTGGGGTCGCTTGTATGCGCGCGCGGCGGCGGTCGGGCGGATAGTTGTCTGGGCTCGATGCCGATCCAACTGCCAAGCCATGGGAGTGAGTCGTCGGGCGTGCTCTCCGAGCGCGTCACCAGGTATGCATTGGCGATACGGTCTTCAATCCGCGTGAACTGCGACTCGAAGAGATCGACGAATCGCTCGAAGAAATCGCGTCTCGTGCTCGCGCCATTCACATCGGCGGCGTGGCGAGAACTTTGCCTCGTGATAGATGGCCGGCAGATACTTCTGCACGTAGGAGAAGCGTGAGCCATAGGCTCTCAAGCCGGCGATCTCCGGCGTGTTGAGGCCGTCGCCGTTGAGTTGGATGCGCACGCCAAGATAACGCCCGGTTAGATTGCGGACCACCTTGTTTGCCCGCTGCACCAGGACCATGAAGAGTCCCTGGCGATCCTGGATGGGATCTTCGCCGAGCAGCGTCGGTGCAAAGGCAACCTCGGTGGGAATCGACTGCCAGACCGCGCGTGGTGCGCCGGGAAGCATCGCCGCTGATATTGAAGACGTATCGGCGTCGCCGAGAATATGCGGATACCAGGGAGCGGCGGGGTCGACGAGATCGGCGAGACGATCAGAGGCTGCGAGCCAGAGCAGAGCTCCGCAACGCGGAGGAACGATGGCCTCAATAAAGATACGATGCCAGACAGCTTGCGAGATGCCGCTGTCGATGATGGCCGGACCCGATGGATTGGTGGCGCCTGTTGCGGCGAGGCTGTTGAGCGAGAGCGGCAGCAGAGGCAGCATGATCGGCAATGCGCCGGCAATGTTGGCGTAGTTTGGCGGCAGTTCGAAGCCGTGAACGAAGGGTCCGGCATTGTTTGCGGCGAGGATATAAGTATCGCCGGCGGGAACCAGCGTCTCGCCCGCATCGGAGAGATCGTAGATGAGAGCTTCGTTCAAATTGGTCGCAAGCACCGCGAGTTGTTGATTGCCCACGCCAGTGATGGCATAAGGCAGGCGGACGCCGCCGAGCTGCCAAGCAGGGCCAACCTGCAATCCTCCAGTGGCGCGGGCCGTTTCATTTACCAAGCGAAGATTTGCAATTTGATTGGTGGCGTCATTCGTGGCCCAGGAGAGCAGCGCGTACTGCGGTGGTTGCTGGGTCATGTCCATGGGGCCGAGCGCGACGAATGTCTCCGAAGGGCAGTGTGAATGCGGGCGACGATCTGCGGCGGATTGGGGTTGGGGTTGCAGGGACGCAAAACGCCGGGATTGGGCAGTTCGATGGGTCCGGTTTGCAAGGGCTGACCGGAGACCTTGCCCAATTGCGGCTTGTCTTTGTCGAGCGCGAGTACGCCGCCCTCGGGCAGAGCCGTCAGCCGCCAGAAACTGAAATCAGGAACCGAGAGCGTGAAATTGGGCCAGCGGCCGCGGCGGTCGATCATCACCAGCGAGCCGCCGACCGCAACGTAAAGGATGCCGTCGTAGCCCATCGCCAGATCGGTGACGTCCGGGCGGCCTGGAGCGTAGATGGGCACTTCATCCAGCGTGGCGGCGCCGTCGGGTCCGCTGCCTCCGGCCATCACCATGCCGCTCGTTGCATCCCAGCGCGCGTAGTTGCCGTACTGGTCGAGCGTCATCGGAACAACGCCAACCATGTTGGTCGCGGTGGCGAAGTCTTCCGCCGGAGGAGCGCCGGTGCGCACGCTGCGCAGTTGCAGGCGGTTGCTCTGGCTGCAATAGAAGAGGCCGGCCTGCGTCGGTCCGGCGCAGCTCCAGGTCACGTTGCCGTCGGTGACGGTCTGTCCGAGGGCCACCGGCCACGCGGGTTGTGTCTCGCCGGTTGTTCCGTTGCTTGCGATTGCAACCGCGCATTGCAGATTGCCGTTGGAATCGAGGATGTATTGCCCGGCGGAAAAAGCAGTCGCCGCCTGCCATGAGCCGGGGCCCGCATTGATCCAACTGATGCCGGCATCGACAGTGGTCTGGCTGAGAGTCTTGCTCCAGAGCGGCGGGATCGCGTTTGATGTTCCGGCATTCTGCGCGATCTGAATGTTGCCGTTGGGATCGACGATGCCCTGCCCTGGAATGTAGGCCGTTACGGCGCGCCACGGCGGAAGCCAATCGTTCAATTGGCTCAGCATCCAGAAGCGCAGACCGTTGGAGTCCATACTCAATTCCTCAGCAGATCGTGGGCACAACAGGCACCGCGACCGTCGTTGATCGGTTTCAGGTGGTGGAGCCATGAGTGGTTGGAACCGCGCTGGGCGTTCCATCGGGGCTGGCGATCACGGTCACGTCTAGGACTTCAGGAAGTTGCCAGCTTTGCAGTACGAGCTCAGGCGAACCGCTTGAGTCGGCCGTCAGAAGCTGATAAGCGCCGGATGGAAGCATCTGAAAGAGGTTGATGCCGTTGACTTCAATCACGCCCGGCACCTGGCTGACGACGACCTCCAGTTCCAGGCTGCGAACATTACGGCCCAGCGGCCAGCCGGTGTTGTCGAGGCCGCCGGGGGCGAGAGGCCAGAGATAACTGCGCAACGCGGTTTCCACGGCCTGCGAAACCTGCAGCAGGCCGAAGCCGGTCTTCACTTCGATGGCGACGGCGATTCCGAGGCCGACGTATTCGCTGGCGATGACGTACATCTCCGCCGCGACCGGGCGGCAGGGATCGAGAAATTGGTACACGGTCTCGAGCGTAGGCCGGTCGGCGCGCGGGCAGGGATTCAAGCACGCCCGTTTTGTTGGGAATCACCATGACCGAGACGACGCCGGGAACATTGGGGGTGCGCGTCTGCGGCATGAAGAGCGGCAGCACTTCGACACGCGCCACGTTCGCTCCGGGAACGTGCTGCGCAAGATTGGAGTAGTCGGCCGCGGTGACGGCGCGGCTCTGATTCTGGAGCAGCGAAGGAATGCGCTGCTGTGCGGAGTCGAGAGTCTCAGGGTCCGCGCCGCCGCTTGTTGCGACGGGTTGCTGCACAGTGATGGTCTGCGGCACCTGAACGCCGGAGAGATCGAAGGCCTGAATGGCGGTGAGCGAACCGGCGGGAAGATTTCCGGCAGAGCCTCCGCCGGCGCGCATGGTGCGCACGCGCACGCGACGGCCGGCAGGCACGATCATGCCCTGCAGCTGATTGCCAAACGTCACGGTTCCGGCTTCTGGATCGAGCACGTAGGCCATTGCCGGCCCTTGCAGGACGGAGAGATCGTCCACCTGCTGCCAGGCGACGAAGCCGAAGCCCGGCATGTCCACTTCGAGAACAAAGGTGGCGGGATCGACCTGCGATTGGGGCAGCGCAAACTGCTGATTGGCGCTGCCGTCGCTGACGCCGATGACGATGGAGTTGATACGAGGCGCGCTGATCGATCTGAACTGCATTCGCGCCGAGCCAGCTCACTTGGAGCGAGCTTTGCGTGGTGAGCCGCACCCAGGTGAGCAGGCGCGAGGTGATGGAGACGTCGTCGATGCGCGGCGGCTTCATTCCGACGCCGGCCTGCGGATCGGAGCGGACATTGTTTGTGGGAGCGCCGATCACGCTGCTTGGCGGCACGAGCAGTTGGATCACGCCGGTCTGCGTGAGGCTCTGCGTCGTGTCGCCGAGAATCTTCAGCGGCGTATACACGATGGGCTGTCCGGCGAGCTGGCGGCGGCTGGCTCATCTGCCAGCTTGCCTGCACGGCGGCCGGCGGGCCGTATCTCTGAAAAGAGCCCAGGAACGGTGAGCGATGGAACAAAGCCGACGTTGAGAATATGTTCGCCCTGGCCGAGGGTGTTGAGCACGGGAGCAAGATTCTCCGGCTTCGAGACAAGCAGAGCCAGCCAGAGGCTTGAGTCGCGTTGTTCCGTTCACGATGTCGATGCCGTTGGGATCGCCCAGGTTGTTGGCGAAGACCGGCGTGGTGGTGTAACCGGCGGGAAGCGTCGAGAGGTTGTAGAGCTTCTTGAGCCCGGCGAGCAGCGGCATGGATTGCTTTTGCTGATCGGCAGTCAGCGGGACCTTGATGTAGGCCTGCGCTGTGATGGGAAGCAGATCGATCTCGCTGAGGGTCTCGAAGTTGACGGCCCCGCTCACTTTGGCTCCGGCGGCAACGGCGACCGGGGTTACTGACGCCGGATCGAGCGAGAGCGAGATGACGCCCGTGGCCGCAGCCGCAGGTTGCATCGTCTGGCCGAGGAGCTTGAGGAAGGCGATCCTCTGCTTCTCGGGAATCAGGTTGGCGCGATACAGGATGGTGTCGGCAAGCCAGGCGAATAACTCCACCAGCGTGCGGCCGGGATCACCCGGCTGCGGATTGGTCCACTCCGGAGTGTGCGCCGGGATGTTGGCGAGCATCTCCTGTACGAGATCGTCGTAGGAGCGGTCGTCGAGAACTGGCGGTATCAGGGGCATGATGTCAACCCACTTGCATGGTTAGGCCGATCTGCTGAGTAACATTGGTGCGCAGCAGCCGGTAGTGAATCTGGACCTGGACCTGGGCGGGCGAGCCCGCGACCGGATCGACATCGACGGCATCGACCGTGATGCGGTTTTCATAGTTCTGCAAGCTTTGCAGGATCGTGCTTTGTATCTGGCTTCGCAGGGTGATGGTGTTTCCTTCGTCGAGAAAGTTTTCCAGGCCGGCGCCGTAGCGCGGCCGCATGAGCTGCTCGCCGGGCCGCGTCATCAGGATGACCCGGATGGAATCGCGAACGCTCTGTTCAAGCTGCGGAAATGACAAGCTGGCCATTCCTAGGCACAGGCAGAAACGGCCAGCCGATCGGGTCTTGATAAGTGACGGTCATGGCGTGCCCTCGTCGGGTGTACTGGAGGATACCGATGGAAACGGGATGCAGATCTTGATGAACGGCAGCCAGAAGAAAACGATGTTCAACAAGCTCAGGAAAATGTTCAGCACAAAGAAAGCGCAGATGGTGATGAGCGGGATATTGAAGCCGCAGATCCAGCCGAGACCGACTCCTCCTCCGCCGCCCGCGCCACTCATCAGGCCGGAGAGCGTCGTTCCCTGCATCGCGCCCATGAGGTTGGCGGGCACATGGAAGGCGCAGTTGGGCTTGGCGTTTTGCATGTAGGCCAGGGTTGGGTCGGGCAGAGAGATGGGAGGATGTGGCCGTAGGCTGCTCTCATGCCATGCGGCGATGCGGAAGGGTTCGCTGTAATGGCTCCAGACCAGTTTCGGCGGGCAGCCGGGGTTGATCAGGCTTGAGGCGAAAGAAGAGACGCAGGCGATAGAGCCGGGTCTCATCCTGAAAGCGGCCTTGTGGGGCGAGGAGATTCTGCGCTTTCGGGATCAGTGCGGCCGACATGGCGGCAACCAGAGCATTCTGATCGCTCAGCGCTAATTGAATCCCAGGCGGTTGGCATGGTCACGGTCGGAACCGTGGACGAGGCGTTGTTGTAGCCGTCATAGTCGAGCAGCGCAGTCTTCGCGGTTTGATAGAAGACGCCCATCTGTTGCGTCGAACTGTCGACAAAGGTGACGTTGTACTGATTCAAAATATTGAGTATTGAATTTCCCTGAGACGATCCGTCGAATGCGCCGAAGACCGAGTGCAACATGCGCAACGCAGTCGAGAACATATGGAATTGCGCGATCCTCGAATCAGGTTGCGTGGGGGCCGTGGGGTTGGAAGATGATGGCCCGGAGGTCGGCGGATAAACAAGATTCAGAAAGTCGTCCGTCATCCAGTGGAAATCGATGGTGGTTCCAGGAATGGGGGGCGTGACAGGCATTGCATTCGAAAGCAACAATGCCGGAAGCATATTGACGATATCCGACGATTGAATATTCGGAGGCATGGCCGGCGGCGTGTCGCTGACTTCGCTGCTCGCCGTGGGAATCACCGCATAGAAGACGGTCCGGTTGAGCGCGGCGTTGATTGCCGGAGGAGCGGCGAAGGCCGGCGTCGTGCTCTCGGTGAAGGCAGCGTTGATCGACATCAAGGCCAACTGGCGGTCGAGATCGGGCTGGCCGGATGAGATTTGCTTGCGCTGCGCGGGGTCGGGATCGAGGTCCACCTGATGTGGACGCAAGACCCTCCAACTGGACTTTCCGCTGGAATCTTTCTGCCAGGCCGAGAGTTTATCGACATCGTCCCAGGCAGGACCGCCGTTTGCTCCAGGCATACGATAGGCGCGGCGAACGACAACTCCGGCAGAAAGGATGCGGGTGGGGTCGATGCGCGGACCGCCGAGCCCTGTGCAACTCAGATCGACCATCGCGACATTCAACATGCGCTGCACAGGCTGATAGAGCGGCTGCGAAGAGGTGTTGACGATGGCGGCGCTGGAGATTTGGGACAGATTCGGCGAGGCGAGATCCTTGAGGAAGCGCGCGGGGAAATCGTCGTCGTTCATCTGCAGGATCACCGGCGGCTTCTGCTCCATGCCGGTCAAATCCACGCCCTGCACCAGCATTTCGTTTTTCACCATACGTTGCCTGCTCCCGGTGTATAGGTCGATGCAACCACTGTCGTGGCCTGCATTACCTGGCACTGCACGATGCCGCTGAAGGTCGCCATAGCCGCGTTCACGCTCAGTTGCGGCGCGGTGATGCTCATGCTGCTGGCCGCCGTTACTTGCACCTCGGCGGTCGGCGCGTTGATGGTGACTCCGCTGCTGTCGATCTTGATTGAGGTCTGATTTGCGTCGGTGAACTCGATCGAGCCGCCCGAGTCTGTCATCTTGCCGGAGAGCTGGCCGGGCGTCGTGAACTGGATGGTCGGACCGCTCGAGTCTTCGACGATTGCGATCTTCGTGCCCTGCTTGCCGGTGATCGTCCAGCGGTCGACGCTGTCGCCGGAGCCGCCAAACGAGTCTGGCGCGGAGTCATGGCCGTTCCACAGTCCGCCAATGACTACGGGGTAAGCGCGAATCGCCGCCGAGATAGATGACCAGAACTTCATCGCCGACATCGGGAATGAAGAATGCGCCGCGGTTGTCGCCGGCAAAGGGCACCACGACGCGCGCCCACACTGCGCCATCCTGATCGTTGATGCCGTCGGTGTTGTAGACGCGCACCTGAATGCGGTTGAGGTTGCTGGGGTCTTTGACGCTGACCACCGTGGCAACGAAGGCGCCCGCGCCCAGCATCGCGAGACTCTGCTCCTGAAGCAGCCGGCTCATGAACCACCTCCCAGGTAGGCGCACTCGGCGCGGAATCGTGTTTCATAGCCGTTCTGCGTGTCGAAGTGATGCACAGTCGCGGTGGTGTAGTAGGTATTCGAAAAGCGCGGTCCCAGGCCGTCGAGTTGCAGATAGGTGCCCACGCGCAGATTGGGATTGCCCTCGGAGACTCCGTGCGCCACAACAAAAGAGCGAATGCGCTGGGCGAACTCGGCGTCCACGAGAGCCTGCGCTTCCTGAGAATTGAGAGTTGTAAATTGGCCGAGTTGTTCTGAGCGCGTGCTGAGCGCCTGTTGCAACCAGTCCTTGCCCGCCTGCCCTGAACCCGGGCCGAACGATGTTGTCTGGCTGGTGACGGAGATGCGCCTGGCCCTGCGTGTAATCCCAACCGGTGGCCGTGATCTGCGTCACCTGGTGCGAGAGGTCGGCGATCACGCGCACCTCTTTCAGCTGGCTGTTGAGATCGATCTCGATGGAGTTGCGCTGCGCCTGGCTGCGCGGCGAGGCGTGCAATTCGGTTCCCACCATCTGCACGTCGGCGTCGTAGCGCGCCAGCAGGCGGCGCAGAAAGTGGAGATCGCTTTCGTTGAATTGCTGCTGCGTGCCGATGTTGGTGTCGAGGCCGTCAAGCTTCGGAGTCAGGCCGAGATTCGTCGCCACCTGCTGCGCAATCGCTGTCAGTGTCGTCGAATCCCAGTTCTTGGTGCGCCGCTTCATGCGCGCGGTTTGCAGCGCGTCTTCGGCAAGCACAACGAGGTCGGGCGGGCCGCTGTCTGGGAAGCGCCCTTCAAGTGCCGGTGATCTTGCCGCGGAAGATCTCTGTTGGGCGAACTGGCGTCGCCCGCATAGACGAGCACGGCCGCACCAAGCTTGATAATTGCTCCATCTTCAAAGACCAGATCGGCAAGGCCGGAGGAGAACGAGCCGAAGTTGCTCAGGCGCATCTCCAGCGACGACATGCCGCCCTCCTGCTCGCGCATCTCGATGCTGAGCAGTTGGGCCGTGACTTTGTCGTTGCGCCTGGCCGTCGATCTGCACGGTCGGGATCGCGCTGTATACGGCGTTCTGTGTGAGTGGCTGTTCCGGCATAGGTCAATCCGCCCGCAGTCGAAGTTTGCGTTCATGAAGCATTTCGATCGCCTCGTGCAAGTTCACGTCCTTCTTCTTTTCGTCGCCCGGCGCCGGAGCGCTCGCAGGCTTTGGGCGCATCCTGGACCTGCACGTGCATCTCGTCGATCGTGACTGCCATGTCTTTCCTCGCGTTACCGTTAGTCGTCGCTGTTGAAGGTCAAACGGTCGCTGAAGCTGAAGTTGGTTCCGACGTCGGTTGAGAGCCCAGCGGAGCCGGTGCTGTTTGCCGCGCCGCCGAGACTGAAGCTGGCGCCGCTGAAGGCCGCCACATCCGCGCCCGAGGTCGCGGGCAGCATCTGCAGCGGATTCAGATTTGCGGTCGTGCTGATCTGCGCGCGGCCGGTCTGCAAGCCGGAAAAAGCGCCCGCTGTTGCCGAAACTCCCGCGGAAGCCGAGGCTCCGAAGACGGGACCAAGGCCTCCGATCTGGGCCCTGCTCGAAGCACCGCCGCGACGCGCCAAACGAAACTCCGCCGAAATGCTCCCGCCATGAAGCCGCCTGCCGAGATTCCGAAAGCCCAACTCCGGCGCTGGCCGATGCCGAGGGGGCGGTTACAAATGCGGCGGGCGGATTGAGCTGCACGCCGCCGCTGACTTGCATGGAAGCTCCGCCGGTGAAGCGCAGGCTCTCCAGGCCGTTGTCCGCGCCAAGCTGGCGGGCAGCGCTCGGGTCGCCGCCGCGCGTGGCCATGGACTGCGCGCTGTCGCCGCCCGAGCTTGGCACGAGGCTGCCGGCATTGGTGGGGCCGGAGAGATTCGCGCCCTCATCGAAGACCTGATCCTGGCGCGACAAGCCGATGCTGACCAGCGCGCGAAGGGCAACACCATCGGCGGAAAAAAAGTCGATGGTCTCCTTGAAGGAGTCCATGATTCCCTGAAACTTATAGGTTCCCCATTGAAACAACAGCACCGGCGGAGCCTTAGGCGGGGTCCGGACGAATTTCCGTCGGCGCTGGGCGGGGCCGCGTTTTGCGCCGCAGCCGAGGCATTTCCCGAGGCCTGCATGAAGAGCGCCACCTGGTTGGTCACTGTGCGCACATCGGAGCCGGTGTCGGTGGTGTCGAACTGCAAATCCATCGTCAGCTTGCCCGAGAACTGCGCAACGTATTGCTTTTTTTTCGGCCCGCCGGACTGCTGCGCCACCGAGTTCTCTACCGAGTAGACCAGCGACGCGGGATTGAAGTGCACGGTGAGCGGCTTGCCGTTGGGCAGCGCGGTCAGCGTGGCTTTGTCGACATGTGGCGGCTGTTGGGGCATGGGCTTATAGGTGCTGCTCTGTGGGCGTCACCGACCACAGGCCTTCGTGAACCAGGTGCAATTCTTCGATGCCGATCTCGCCGTTCTTCGCAGTTGAGATCGGAGAATTTGTACTTGATCGGCATCGCCTTGTTCAGTTGCCAGGCGAACGAACGGCCGAGCCATCGTTGTTGAAGACGTTGATGGTGACCTGCATTCTCGGAGCGAAGGTTCCAGTGCTGACCGAGTTGAAGATCTGATAGAGGTTCTGATTGCTGCTGATGCCGCGCTTCAGTATCACCGTAGCAAATGTCGTGCCTCCGGCTCGCTGCGCTGCGCCGTAGTTGCGCCCGCCTTCCTTGATCACCTTGGCTTCCATCGTTGCTTCCAGGCCGGTGCATTCGGCGAAGGCTCCGGAACAGACCTGAAACTGCTCGTGGTTTCCGCCTTCTGAGAGCGAGTCAGTGAAGAAGTCCACCTTGAACCGGAAGACATGAAGCGGAGTAAGCGGGGCGCTGGCCATCAGCTCACCTCCGCTAGATTGGCTGTGATCTCCTGCACGCTAGCGCCGCTGGTTTCCATGGCCAGTTTCACGGTGATCGTTTCAATCGTTGCCGCGGCCGTGAAGGTCACCTCGGCGATGAGTTGGCCGTTGTCGAGATCGTTTTGCGTCATTGTGGTCCGGTCGCAGCGCACGGTGAATGCATCCTTTACCGATGCTCCGGCCAGCGCATTCAGGCTCCACAGACGAGTCAGAAGGTTTTGCAGGAAGCGCTGCACGCTGCCCCACAGAGCCGGGCCGTTGGATTGGAAGACCGCGCTCTCGCCCATATGCCGTGCGGCGCGGCAGATCACGTTCACCAGGCGATTGACCGGCGCGGGCCGATAGCTCTCTCCCGGATAGGCCGTCACGTCGGAGAGCAGCCGCAGTCCCGACGGAGTGAAGCCGAAGAGACTGATGCGCTCGATGAGTGCCTTAGGTGGCGCGGCGGGCGCATCGGGACCCCAGGCCAGCGCCTGCGCGGAGCTCTTCATCTCCTGCGCGGGAAGCACGGGTTGCACGTCGTAGACCTCTGCGGGCGTGATCTTTGTTGCGCTGGTGAAGGTTCCTCTGGTCAGCGCATTGCGCGCCAGCAATCCGGCCAGCACGCCATCGGGAGGTTCGAGAGACTCCAGCAGCACGCTGGAGCCGGAGGTCTTCAGCCATGGATAGGCAAGCTGCAGAAACGCGCTGGAGATGTTGCCGTTGACGACCATGCCTTCAGGCGGCGCGATCTCGGGCATCTGGGCGGCGATCACTTCGTGAATGTCCTGCGCAATCTCCGCGCTCGATGGTTGTTCCGCCGCCGTCGCCGGGTCAAGATCTTGCGGTATGGGAAATGCGGCGACGAACTGAATCTCGCGCAGATGAAGCTGATGAGTGAGGCTTCCGCTGGCAAGGTAATTCAGAATCGTTGCCACGCTTGATGCCCAGGTTGCATAGTCGCTGGACTTCAAGCGCGGAGCCGGTGATGGGAAGGTTCGGTATTGTTGCGGAGTGATGTCGCCCTGCGAGCACTCGACAAAGTTTTCAGGCCCGCTCGGCTTTGCAGGAAGCTGGCCCGTGGCTCCATCCTGCGATGAAGCGCAGAGGATGGGCAGATCCGGCGTCGCCAGGAACGACACATCTTCGAGAGCGCGCCAGGCTGCCGACGCCGGTCCAACTCAGCGCGGTATCGGGCGCATAGGCTGCGTTTGGAAGCAGAGCATGCAGCTTGGCGGTCTTGTCCTGCGGCGTGTCGGTGGCTGTGACCGGATCGCCGACCCGAACCACATAGCACCGCTTGCCGCCTTGTGCGAAAAAGCTGCGGACCGCCGTGGCGACATAATCCGTGCCGGAGCCGGCGCCTGCGCTGCCGTCATCGAAGATCGAGGTGAATCCGATGTAGCTTTCGAGCAGAATCGGAATGTTGATGATGGCCGCAATCTGATCGCTCTTGTACCCGAGCGAGTTGAGCCACGCCGCCATGCCCGCGGGCACAGTTGCCCCATTCAGCACCTTGACGAGCCCAACGAAGCAGGCGATGTCGGCGCGGTCTGGGTTCAACTGCGGCGCGGCGGGCTGGTTGTCGAAGATCACGCGGCTCATGGCGTTCTCCCGGAGAAGGTCTGCCGGACTGCTCAGTTACAAATCGGCTCTAGCCGGCCTGAGTGATTTCAATCGACTCGGGCGCAAGTACCAGTTCTTCGATCGCGATGTCGCCGGCTCCTTTGCCGCTGAGCGTCGGTCCGGTGTAGCCCTTCGGCGTCACGGCGTAGAGCTTGAAGATCTGCACGGGATTGTTGGCCTCGTCGCGCAACGTGATGGTCACGTCCCGCTGCGCGGAAGACCCATTGGTGCGGGCGTCGGTGATCCAATCCCACAGATCGGTTGTATCGACGAGGCCACGTTTCAGCGTTACGTCGGCAGTGGTGTGCATGCCGCAGTACTTGTGGACGTAATTTGCCTTATCGTTGCCATCGCGATACTCGGAGAGGTGCAGCTCGGTCTTGAGGCCGGCGATATCGGAGAAGCCTCCCAGCGGCTTCTCAGGGTCGCGCGAGCCTTTCAGATCGACCAGGTAGTTATAGGACGGGTAGGGTGCGGTACGGTTCGGCATCGGAATCCTCCTTCAGCAAAATCTTGTTTAGCTACGTGCATTCGCCGTCATCTGGCCAATGCGGAAGATGACGAACTCGGCCGGCTTCAACAGTGCAACGCCGATCAGGCAGACCAGACGTCCGTTGTCCAGATCGTATTGCGTCATCGTGGTGCGATCGCAACGGACGAAGTAGGCCTCGGACGGGGATGTGCCCAGCAGGTTTCCGTCTGCGAACTCGTTGTTGAGGAACGAGTCGATCGAGTCCTGACCCGCGCCCACAGAGCCGGCCCGTTGTTTTCAAAGACCGCCCATTGCGTGCCGTTGTCGATCGAGTGTTCGAGATAGATGAGGTAACGGCGCACGTTGATGTACATCAGCTCGGTGTCGGAGCTGACTGTGCGCGCTCCCCACACGCGGTAGCCGCGGTCGGGGAAGAAGCGCAGGCAATTGATCCCCAGCGGATTGAGGACCGCCTGTTCGGCGAAGTTGATGTGGCGTTCGAAGTCCACCGCGCCCAGCACCACTTCGTTGGCGGGCGCTTTTGCCACGCTGTTCTGCGTATCGTTGCGCGCATAGATACCGGCCATGAAGCCGGAAGGCGGCACGATGATTTGAGCTGGGGTCGACGTGCCGGAAACAGCCAGCGGATTGGGCGTATAGACCCAGGGCACATAAAGCGCCGCATAGCTGGTATCGATCTGCCCACGGACGGCCTCGTAGTCCGAATCGAGCAGGTTGGGTCCGGCCTCGAGAATTGCGACGCGGTAGGCGCGCTGCGCCGTAACATGGGGGATCAGGCTGCCGATCATGATATTGGTGCGGTCGTGGTAGATCGACGCGCCCGGCGTTGCGACGATGGCAATGTTTTCCAGGGCTTGCAGATACTGGAGAGGCGTTACGTAATCCGTCGCCATCGGCTCGGCGCCGTCGTTGCCGCCGCTCAGCGTGAACGATGCGGGAGCCGTGGGAGTCGCCGGTATCGCCGAAGGATCGTTCCATGTGGGGAAAAGCGCTTTGAACAACGCCTCTGCCGTGTTGAGCGAGCTGCCAATCTCAAAGCAGACCTGATTTTGCAGCGCGTCTATGGGGCGCGGAGGATTCACGCCCAGCACGTCGCCGAGGTAGCTCGGATGGGCGGGATCAAAGCCGAGTCCGGTAAATACCAGTTCCTGCCCCGCTGCTCCCGGTGCCGTCACCTGCGCGCTGAGCACGTAGAGCTTTGCCGGAAAATTCCCGGCGGTCAACGCCACCGGTACGGCGGCGTCGGACATGAAGGTCGTGCCAGATCCGTTGGCGTAGAAGGTTGGAGATCCCGCGCCAGAGGCAGGTTCGCCAAGAAACGATCCAGGAGGCAAGCTGCGCAAATTGTTAAAGTTCATTGTGCGGCTTGCGGCGAGCGACACAGTCACCTGCAGCCCATTCAAAAAGGCTCCTGGAAATCGTCCGGCGACCACGACGTTGGTTGCCGAAGAGGTGCCCGACGTCGCAATGCCGGGGTCGATGGTTCCTGCCGTGGCTCCGGGGTTGTTGGCGAAGACCCGCGACACATAGAGCTCCGAGCCGCCGTTGGTGAAGAACGCTTGCACGGCCATCGCCATGTAGTTGATGTTCTTGGCGGGATTCGCGGGCGAGAGGGTCATCGACAGGTCGGCATAGCCGCCATAGATGTTTTGAAAATCGCCGAAGCTGGTCAGCAGTTGCGGAACGCCACCCGCTGGGCTGCCTGCAATGGCGCCGCCGCTGGCAGGCAGTCCGCCATACGGCATGCCTCCGACCGGGCCGGTCAAGGTCGGTCCGGCAAATGCGGTGGTGGTGGTCCCTACACCTTCAATTGTCGGTGCGCTGAAACTGACTTCTTCGACATAAACCCCTGGTGTCTGGTAAGTGGGCACGGCGGTCCTCCTTGGTTCAACTCCCGGTTTCGGTTTCTGGTTTCGATCTCCGATTTCGTCGATAGCTTCAAACGGTTAAGGCAAAACTCATCGCTAACTCCTGTCCGGAACCAAGCTGTACCGCCTGGCTGCTGGACTTGAGCGCGGGATTGGAGAGATTGGTCAGGATGTCATCCGGGTTGGGAATCCAGCCTGCGGGCTGACTCAGGGTGCTGGGATCGAAGTACGCCGTGATGGTGGCCGCGACAGTCGAAACTGTTACGGGACCTCCGCCGCCGGTGTTGGCCTGCACTGTCAGTCCAACCACGGCCAGCAATGCTTCGCCGTTCGCATCGGTCTGGCCGGTGGCCAGTATCGTGTGGTCGCTATCCCGGACCACCTGCAACACGGCCCACGGCAATCCCTGAGGCGGAGTCGTACCTTGGCGCGTGACAGACGCGTGAATAGAGGCCCAATTCGATCCGATCGTTGTTGCGGGTGACGGATAAACCGGAATCTGCTGCGGTGCAAAGACTCCGGTGGGTGTTGCTGGGACCGGAGGATAAGCCGGCACCGCCAACGGAGCGTGTACGTCGGCTCGCCGCGGGAGATACCTCAGGCTTGGATCTTGCAGCGAGACTTCGAACTTCACTGGATTTGGCCAGGTTCCCGAAGGAATAAACTCATCTGTCTGCAAATCGAGATTGGGCCCATTGAAGATGACATAGATGCCGCTGCGGTTGGGCTTTACCGTCCACTCTGGAACGGTGACCGGGATAGCGGGCACTACCGAGTTACCGGTGATTGCGTCCACGCACACAAAGGCTCCAAGAATCCGGCGGTCTACGTTCTCGATCACGCGGCGCCTCCGTTCTGCATCTCGAAGCGAGTGGCCACCACCGGCAATCCTGGGGTGATTGGCCGGTCGACTCTCACTACGCGCACTACATAACCCACGGTCAGGCGGTACTTGGGACCAAGGCCATCCCAGATATCGAGGATGTCCTGGAGACTCAAATCGGCGGGAACGAGCTGCACCGAATCGGCCTTGCTCCATCCTGGCGCCGACGATGAGAGCGAGAGAACCGAGGCATCAAGGTTCGGATTGGATTGCAACTGCTGCATGGTCCAGACGAGTATCTTCTGCTCTGCCTCCGCGCCATCGGCCGATGTATCCCAATAAGAGAGCAGGTAATGGAGATCGAGATAGAGGACCGGCTGGTCATAAGGCGAGTCATGGAGGCGAGTTACATTGCGATAGTGCTCGGCTGTCGTCATGCGGTGGAGAAAAAGCGAAACAGTTTTGTCGAGCTTGGTTGTATCCTCGTTGGCGATCTCGCCGCTCGAGACAAGTTTGAATGTGCAGGGGAAGCCGACGACCGCGGGGTCGTAGTTGTTGTTGAGGAACTTTGCGAGCGCGTCCCCGACAGCAAACACCGCTTGATAATCAGCCACTCGCTTCTCCTTGCACCTTCCAGCCTGTTTGCTGGCGTACTGGCCAACATCAGCTCTTACCCGGTTCTTCGAACGATGCCTTTTTCAGCGGCACGGTCAAAAGGGGGGGTATCCTCGCTACGTGTTCCGCGGCGATCGATTCTGCCGCTCATTCTCGATCAAGGATTCGGCTTCCTTCTGGCGTTCGGGGTTCAACCGAAAGAGACTCTCTGTTCCAACTCTGGCTTCCTGCTGCAAGTAGCCTTCGGCAACCAGCCAGTTCAGCGCCGCCTGCGTGTTTTCAACGCTGAGCCGAACTCTCTCTTCCATGAGCCGCCACCGCGCAAGTTCTGTCAGGCTGTCCGCCTGTTCGGGATTGCGCAGGAAATAGCTCAGGATTTGTTTTGCAACCGGCATGCTCGCAGGCTTCCCGTGTGCCACAACAAGTTTGCCCTCGGCGGAGATCAATGCACATTGCGGGCCAAATTGCCGGGAATATCCACAGCATAAAAATCTGCGAGTTACATCTTCCAACGAGCAATGTTCGCGAAGAGGGAGGGACGTTTTGGTCCAGGGAGAACGCGGCGGGAATGGGAGAAAAGCCTTCTATTGCAGCGGAAAGACGGGTACTTAGTAGGGTGGGCTGGAGATGACCCGGATGGGTTGCGCGCAACCCACTCAGTCGGATGTGCCGAGGATGCGATACTTTTGCGCCAGGCGCCCGAAGGCACGGCGGTCTTTGCACGCTTCGCGGGCCGCCTGAGTTACATTGCCATGATGCTTCTCCATCATCAGCTTCACGTACTCCCGCTCGAAGTGCTGAATCGCATGAAGCTTGGCGCTGCGGAAACCGTTGCAGGCTGTCTCGCAGATGCTTGTCTCGCGGCCGCCGGACGGTGAACCCAGATGGAATATCGAAGCGGCGATCTGTGTTCCAGGCGAAGAGAGCACCGCGCGCTGCATGGTGTTGTAGAGCTCTCGGACGTTACCCGGCCATGAGTGTTGTTCGAGCTTGCCCGCCGCTGCCGGGGAGAGAAACTTCCTCGGAAGGCCGTTCGCTTTGCATATCTCATCGATGAAATGCCGGGAGAGGATGCGCGATGTCGGAGCGGCGTTCGCGAAGGGCCGGCATGTGAATCCGAAGTACGTTGATGCGGAAATAAAGGTCGGAGCGAAATGTCTTTTGTTCGACAAGCTCTTCGAGATTGCGGTTGGTGGCCGCGATGATTCTTACCTCGGCCTGCTTGAAGACCTCCGAGCCGAGCGGGCGGTAGACGCGCTCCTGCAGCAGTCGCAGGACCTTGCTTTGAGCCGATAGCGAGAGGCTGTCGATTTCATCCAGGAAAAGGGTGCCGCCCTGAGCCAACGAAATCAGTCCCCTCTGATCCGAGCGGGCATCGGTAAACGCGCCGCGGGCGTGACCGAAGAGCTCGTTCTCAAAGAGGTGGTCGGGAAGTGCCCCGCAATCGACAGGGATGAATGCCCCCCGGTGCCGCTTGCTAAGCAGATGAGTCACGCGAGCGCAGAGTTCCTTGCCGGTGCCTGTTTCCCCGGTCAGCAACACTGGGGCGTCGTTTGCGCCAAAGAGCGCGACTTGAGCCAAAGCGCTGAGGAAAGCGGGGTCCTGGCCGACAAGCTGCCCAAGACCGATCTCCGCCGCAAGTGTAGCCTGAATGTCATTTAGATCGCGTGGCCTTGGTCCCAGCAGGCGCGCGACACGCCGGTTCAGTTCCTCGGGCCGAATGGGCCAGAGAAGAAAATCGTCCACCGTCTCGGTTGCCGCACGAAGCAAGGCGCAGTCATCGGCCGGCAGAATGGCAAAGATGGGAACTGAGACAGGATTCTTCTCAAGCCATTGAAAGAACTCCGCTACCTTCCCGCCGCCAAGAACGGCATTCGCGATTACGAGGCTGTCTTTTGAGGCGCAAAGATCCTTCGGAGAGAAAGTATCCCACGACGCGCGGCGGGCGTTCTCCCATTCCGTTGATACCTCAGTCAAAACCCCGTCACAGTCCGGGGATGACCGTGGATGCTCGACAATAAGGATGCGGTTGGACACCGTATTCGCTGAACAGAGAAGGAGTTGTCCGGAGCCTACGCAGGTGATCTCAGGGAAGAGCTGCCGCGACTCCGAGACAGCTTAACACAAGCTCCGCAGAACTCAATACGACAATTGTGTTGCGGGACGGCAAATCGTTTCAGGTGCCTCATCCTGCAGCAGAGCAGGCTTACCTCAACTCAAGTTCCAAGTAGTTTGAGCCGGCAGTCATCGTCCCCAAGCGGCCTGCAAACATGTTCCGTGGACGCGAGGTTTGTATGTCATGTCCTGTACGAGCTGGCTGAAGGCGTATTCAATGCTCGAGGGCACCGTAATCGATGCTGCTGAACAGGGAAACCAGAATGGTCGGGTCCGGGGTTCCATAACCGAAGTACCAAAAAAACGGAACCCATTACCTGTTTTCGGGATTCTAGTCGTAATGTATCCGCTTTTTCATATTTATCGCTCAGCTTCTCAGAAGGATCAATGCAATATCTAGGCTGCCAACTCATTTGAATTCAATAATTACCGTAGATTATTCCCTGCGACTCGTGAATGGCATGCGACGTGCAAGTATTTCTGAAACACTCGCATCTTGCATTCACTGGGATCGAGCTCACACCAACAATCGGCGCACTGAATCACAGCTAAGGGATTGCGAAGTCCTTGACGGGACACAATCGATTCCCACCATTTTCTGAAGGAGATTCGAATGAAACGCTGGCTCAGAAACTATGCGGTTCTCGGAGCAATGTTGCTGTTCTTGCTGGCACCCGCACTCGCGCAACAGAACACAGCGGTTCGTGGCGGTTTGGCGGGCGTGGTGTTTGACGAGACCGGCAGCGTTGATGCCGAATGCGACTGTCGACGTCACCGGACCTCAGGGCAATTATGCGTCAAGACCGACGGCACGGGCCGATATCAGTTGGTCTGGTGTGGTCCTGGCAGGCTACACTATAAGGTTGTCGTTGAGCTACCTGGCTTCAAGTAGTACGTCTCCTCCAATAACCAGATTGTGGTCCGATCGCAATGCGAACCTTGATATCCACCTGCACTCGGCGCAGTGACCGACACAGTCCAGGTCGACGCAGGCGCGGTGCAGATCGATACCGCAGACCACGTCTCTGAATGCACCTCTGAGCGACCAGCTCTACCAATCGCTTCCACTCGCCCGCAACGTGTCGGCTATCTTCAGCTTGGCTCCCGGAGTGGTGAGCGGCGGTGGAACGGATACGCAGCACAATGGCGCGAACCCTTCGATCGGCGGCGCGTCGGGCCTGGAGAATCTTTACTTGGTGGACGGTGTGACCGTAACTGATCAGGCGTTTGGCGGCCTGGGCACCTACAACCGCTACTTCGGCTCCCTCGGTACGGGCGTCAACCTGGCTTTCATTAAGGAAGTAGACGTCAAGACTGGCGCCTTCGAGCCCAAATATGGAAAGGCTGCAGGCGGCATCATTGAAATCGTTACCAAATCCGGCTCGAACACCTACCACGGTGCGCTCGCGGCCTATCTAGGGCCCGGCAACTGGTATGCAAGCGCACTATCTGTCCAACTTCAACTACGTCAATACCATCTACGCGAACGAGCTTTCGGACCCCCAATACGATGTGGCCGGCGAATTTGGCGGCTATGTTCCTCAGCCTCAAAGACAAGATCTTCTTCTTCGGCGCCTTCGATCCAACACTGAACCAGAGCATCAATCAAGCCCCGATGGGCGCGCCGCTGAACGCGCATGGCCCGTATGCCTACAGCTCGACAGCAATGAGCTGGGCTGGCAAACTGACATATCAGCCTTTTGCCAACACTCAGTTCGAAGCTTCCACCTTCGGCGATCCCACGCACCACAACCCGATTCCGGGTCCGACTCCGAACGCCGGTTTGGCTGCGAGGAACGCTGCCTCAGTTGGTGTCCGCTACAACTATGGCAGCCGCGATTCAGTTGCCCGTGTCAGCACCGCGATCAGTCCCACCTGGACTGCCATTGCCTCTTATACCTATAACTTCAATCATTTCGATGAAACTCGCCGAGGTGAATGCTTACCAGATATCGGACCGCACAACCACACCATTTGTCGTCTCCTACGTGGGCGGCTACGAGCCCACCAAGAACGACGATTACAGCATCAACCTCGAAACGGAAAAAATATTTCACCTTTTCGGCCAGCACGCCATCGGATTGGGTTACTCCTACGAACACACCAACTTCCTCGATATCCCTGCCCGCACCGGCCCGCTATCTCCCATTCCTGGCGCAATTGCGGCAGGAACCGATCTGAGTCTTCGATGGGCATCCATTCAAGCGCGGTCGGCCAATTGACCAATGCGACTTTCCGTTTGTTTAACGCCGACGCATCTTGCACCTATTGCACCAAGTACAAGGGCAACCCAGTTTACCTACAACAGATCCGCGGCACCTACAAGGGCCTGAGCGTAAACGCCACAAGCGCGTTATCACGTGGTCTGGGTAAACGACAGCTACCAGATGAATCGCTGCGTCAACGTCGATGCCGGCCTCCGTTGGGAGGAGCAGTGGTACGGCGGCTCCCTCATGAAGTTTCTCTTCAACGACAACTGGTCTCCTCGTGTGGGCGTGAACATCCTGCCATTCGGCAACCAGAACACCAAGGTCTTCTTCAACTACGCCCGCTACCAATCGGTTCTGCCTCTGGATGCCGCCATTCGGCAGTTGGGCAACGAACAAGACGATTCGTTCTACTTCACTCCACAGGCGGACTCGAGCGGCAATGCCGTGCTTGACAGCCTTGGCGCGGTCGTTCCGAGTGTTCGATGCCGCACACACCCTGAATGGTCTACCGGGAAAATCGGCGACCTCGGCTTTTGGAAACCCGACATTTCTCCTCTTCAACCGGTGAAGGCATTCTTCCCGGAACGAAGATGGAATACGAAAATGAGTACCTGCTCGGCTTCGAGCGCCAGGTCGTGCCGGGTTCGGTGCTCGCAGTGCGCTATACCGACCGCCGTCTCGGCCGAGTCATTGAAGATATCGGTTCAGAGTCTGTGGAAGGCTCCGTCATGCCAGAGGGATATAACGGCGGCATTGCAAATGTAAGCGCGGCCACCGACATCTCAGTCAATGAGCAGGAAGTTGTCTACACTCCAGCTCAGTGGGCAACGGCAAACGGAAGCAACACTCCAGGAACGGTCACCGCCGCCAATTACGTTGCACCCGTCGCGGGTTGCACATTCAGCAATGACACATCGGTCGGATATGGCGATTTTTGGCGCCACTATGATGGCTCGCCTTACAACGGAGCCTGCATCACGAATCTGGATGTTTCGGCCGGCGGCGCGCCCGACGGCAAGCCGGACGGCTTCGCCAACCCCTCTCGCCGCTACCAGGAGTTGGTGGTGGAATTCAACCGCAACCTGAAGAACCACTGGCAGGCACGCATTAACTATCGCTTTGCCAAGCTCTGGGGCAATTACGAGGGCTTCTTCCGGAACGACAACGGCCAGTCAGACCCCGGCATCAGCTCCCTTTTCGACTTCACTAAGGGTTCTCTGGGGCTCCTAGGCGATCAGACCGCACCGGGATTCCTCAACACGGACCGCCGCAACGTCGGCAACCTTTCGGTGGCCTATGTCGTCGATTCAAGCACTCCATTCCTGAGCAAGCTCTCGAAGCTGACCATCGGCTCCAGCCTGCGTGGCGGCTCGGGTTCCCCGTTGAGCGCATATGCTAGTCACCCCGCCCCGTCTTACGGCAACACCGGCGAAGTTCCAATCGGCGGACGTGGAACGAAGGGAAGGCTGCCCACTACACTTCAGCTCGATATGCACGCGGATTATCCGGTATCACTGAAGGAAAGGTACAAGTTGAAGTTCGCCTTCGATGGTTTCAACGTGACAAACAGCCAATTCATGACGAACAAGAATCAGAACCTGGACAGCGCCCCTGGCGTCGCCAGCCCGGACTATGGCAAGCCTCTGTTCTTCCAGGGGCCGTTCTATGCGCGCGCTTCCATCCGGCTGGAGTTCTAGACCTGCAACGCTGTTAAACTGGAGAGGAGGGGGTTTCCCCTCCTCTCTTTGTTTTTGCTGGAGTCAACCCTTGACGCGCCTCCGTTTTACATTGAGTTCTCTTCTGATACTCGTTTTCTTCGCCTCGACCCTGTCTGCAAACGCTTCCAATTCCGCCAGGAAACTGCCGCCCAATTACCGCCATTGGCTGGAAGAGGAAGTTCCCTACATCATCAACAGCGATGAGAGGAAACAGTTCCTCTCATTGTCAACCGATGGCGAGCGCGACTCCTTTATCGACGCTTTTTGGAAGATTCGCAACTCCGACCCGAACTCCGAAACCAACTCATATAAAGCCGAGCACTACCGCCGCCTGGCCTACGCCAACGAACATTTCGGCGACCCAAGGTATCAGGATGGGTGGCGGACCGACATGGGAAAGATGTATATCGTTCTGGGAGCGCCCAAGCAGCGCGCACCGTATCATGCTGCGGCCAACCTTCGCCAGATGGAGATCTGGTTCTATCAGGCAGACACCCCGGCGCTGCCACCCTTTTTCTATCTTCTGTTTTACAAGCGCAGTTCGATCGATCCGTATAAGCTTTACTCGCCCCTCAGTTCGATGGGCCCGTCCGGCTGGTGCAGTACCGGGGAGAGCCGCAATGACCCTAAAATGGCCTTGAATATCCTGCGGAAATTCGCGGGAGACGAGGTAGCCAGGACAGCTATCACTCTGCTTCCCAACGGCCCGGTCGATTACGAACATTTTTCGCCCAATATGGAATCGGATATGTTGCTGGCGACTCTCAGTAACCTGCCGGACAACCCGATCACCAAGGAGCGCCTGGCAGAGAATCGGCTGCGCGAACACGTGACCTCCAGTGTTCTGACCGGCGAGGAGCCTCCGGAGTTTAGCTATGCGGTATTCCGGGACGACAAGGGCGCGGAGACTGTCAGCTATTTGCTCAAATACCGATCGCCGGACCCGAGGCTAATCGGCACCGGCTCCGGCAAGACCTTCAGGTATGACCTTTCGCTTCGCACGTCGGTCTTGACCAGCGACAGCAAACCTGTCTATGACCAGGAGGATCTTCTCACCGGCACACTGACGGATGCGCAAGCTGAAGTTGCCAGGCACAAGCGATTCGGGGCCGAAGGCCGGCTGCCCCTGGCTCCCGGAAAATACCTGGTGGTGGCAACGCTCACCAACAACCTGAATCATGTTGCCACCCGCCAGCACGCTTCCGTTACGGTACCTGCTCCGAAGAGCCGCGCGATCAGTCTTTCTCCGTTGTTGGCCTATACCGCGCCGGTTGCCAAACCCGACTCCACCGGAACCCTTCCTTTCAGTGTTTCAAAATTGCGCTTTGCGCCGCGAGAGGCCCAGAGCGTCCATTTGAGCCAGGGTGAACGCCTGCCGCTCGTCTATCAACTCTGGCTCGATCCAGATGCGGCCGGTTCCAAAATCCACGTGCACTATGTCTTCGGTGCCGTCACCGCCTCGCACGATGCTCCTGCGTCGGAGGATGAAGAGATTGATTCATCCAATCGCGACTCAGCCGGAAACCTGCTCACCGGGCGCACTGTCGATACCTCGAGCCTCACGCCGGGAACCTATCAACTGGTGGTGGGTGCGAACCAGGATGGGAAGCAGCAGACCGTCTATCAATCGATGACCCTGCACGTTGAGCCTGCTGGGACCCCTCTCGCGGCCTGGACGGCCTATGGCGCCGTAGCGCCCGACCAACAACAGGTCGATGATCTGAAGCGTGGTCTCTCGGCCGAAGTGCAGGGGTCCGATGCGGAGGCCCAAAGCTTCTATGCCAAAGCGCTGCGTGAAGGACAAGACGATCTGCGGCCCCTCGACAAGCTCGCCGCGCTGCTCTCGCGAGGCGGGCAGACGGAGGAACTGGCGGCGCTCAGCCGGCAGCCTGTCTTGACGCGGACCGCAGTCACACCCAAAACGCTGCTGCTGATCGCACAGGCGCTGAGCAAGAGTGGAAACCCTAAGGCCGTTGTGAGCTTGCTGGAGTTGCAGATCCAATTGCAGCCGCCCAATGCCGATCTCTACCAGGCGTTATCCGACGCCTGCGAGGTCACCGGTGATCGCACAAGAGCTCAGGACCTGCGCGCGCTGGCGGCAGGCATAAAGTAGAGAGGCAGTCGCATTACGTGTGTCTCCTACTCGTATCGCAGCGCCTCGTTGGGGTCGAGGTTCGCTGCCTTCAACGGGATTGAAGCTTAACAGGCTACAAAGCTAAAAATGGGGACCCGGTCTATCCGGTCCCCATTTTTAGCCGGAGTCAAGGAAGCGATCGCCAAATTGGAAGCGATATATCGCCAGTAGCGAGTCGATCTGCTATCCGTTTTGGCTGCCTTGATCGGGATGAATCGTTCGATAGCTCGCATTTCCCTTCGACCAAACGAGCATCAGCAGATCCTTTCCGCCGTTGTCCTGATGCACTTCGCTTGAGAATTGGCCGACGGAATCGGCAGGCTTGCGGTCGACCTCGAGGATGACGTCTCCGGGCTGAATGCCAGCGTCGTCAGCCGGGCTGCCGGGGCGAACATTCTGGACGACGACGCCATGGACGTGATCCGGGCACGTTGAACTGCTGCCGCGCATCCGGCGTAAGATTGCTCACCTCGATGCCGATCTTTCCGTTTGGCTGATCATCATCGCCGTCGTTGCTTGCCACTTCAGAGTTGCCATGAAACTGGCCGACGGTGAGGTCGAGTGTCACCGGCTTGCCGTCGCGAATCACGCCCAGGGCGATCTTCGTTCCGGGAGCCATCTCGGTGACGGCTAGCTGGAGTGCGCTTCCGTTCACGATCTTCTGCCCGTTGAGTTGCGAGATCACATCGCCGGTATGCACTCCGCCGCGGCTTGCCGGAGAGTCGGGCGTGACCTCCGAGACGATGGCCCCGGTCGCATCCTTGAGATTGAAGAAGTGCGCATTGTCGGGCGTGACGTCGTTCATGCCGATGCCCAGGTAGCCGTGCTCGACCTTGCCGTTCTTGATGATCTGCTCGGAGGTGGCGCGCACGATCTGCGAAGGAATCGCGAAGCCCGCCCCGGCAAACGAACCGCTGTTGGTGATGATGAAGGTGTTGATGCCGACCAGTTCGCCATGCGCATTCACCAGCGGACCGCCGGAGTTGCCCGGATTGATGGCGGCGTCGGTCTGGATGTAGCCGCCCGGCTTGCGCGCATTATCCGAATAGGGATTCGGCCGGTTGACGGCGCTGACAATGCCGCGGGTGACCGAAAACTGGAAGTAGCCGAAGGGGCTGCCAAAGGCAAGCACGGTCTGGCCGGGTTCGAGCTTGGTCGAGTCTCCCCAGACGATGCTGGGAAGGTCAGTTGCGTTCACCTTGAGCACGGCAAGATCGGTCAGCTTGTCGACGCCGACGACCTTTGCGTTGAGGATGCGGCGATCGTGCAGCGTTACCCTGATCTGCGTTGCGCCATCGACCACGTGATCGTTGGTAATGATATATCCGTCCGGCGAGATGATGACGCCGCTTCCCACGCCATGCTGAATCTGCGGCTGAGCAGGCTGCTGGAAGAGGGGCCCGAAGAACTGTTGAAAGCCCGGCGGAAGGCCCTGTGCCTGAGCGCCGGCGGAGGAGTCGGCTGGAACTCTTCGAGGTCACGGCGACATTGACGACCGCGGGGGTTACCTTCGAGGCAACGGCCTCCATTGCATGATCGAGTGAAGTGAGCGCCGAGACGCTGTTGTCGTCCAACGCGGTTGCGGCGTGAACGCTTCCGTGACCGACGAAGATCGCGGCTCCAAGCGCGAATGCGCCGACGATCGCCGCGGGGATGGCCATCTTCTTTGCGGTAGCTACTAAATGATTAGTTGATGTGAGCATGGATATACCTCCTGGTTGAAGTTGGGGTTAGATTTGAACGATCAGCCAGCCGTCCGGTGTCGCGACGGCAGCATACGAAGAACGATGATCCTGAGAGATGGCGATGACAACGCTCGGAGGCGGCACGGAATCTTCCCACTCGGTCAGCACAACCCATGCCATCCGGTTTGGAGCGGGCCGAATTGGCTTCACATTGCGCCTCGCGGCGACTGGACTCCGATGCCCCGAGCTATACGGAGTTTGCGAACGTCTCTGCGGCATGACGGCCTTGACCAATTCAGGGGAGCCGCCGAATTCTCGAAGGTTGACCTGTTGAAGATCTGAGGCTGGAGTGGAAAGAGCCCGCGTTGCCGATTGAACACGCGGAGCGAAGCTTATCAATTGCGGTGTGCGGGCCAATGCGACCGCGCCCGCCAGTACAGCGAAAATCAAACCGCTGGTCAAAACAGCCGCTCGCCTGCTGCTGATCGCGTCGTCCGGACGCCGCAGAATGCGATGAATGCGCCGCACCAACTCCGACCGCTTCTCCCATGCGCCGAGCGCCAGCGAAAGATTGCGGCGAAACATTGAAAACTCCGCCAGACGGGTGAGACACATCGCGTATGCCTTGCGGGCTCCGGTGGAGCATAAGACGCGGTCATCGCAGGCGAGCTCCCGCTCGGCGCAGAGGCGGCGCTCCACCCAAAGCAAAACCGGATTCAGGGGGAAGAGAACCAGACCGATTTTTTGCAGTAGATTGGTCCAGTCGTCGCGACGGCGCAGATGCTCCATCTCGTGCATCACAACTTGCTCGATATCGCTTGCCGAGAACTCCTCGAGCAGGCCAAGAGGAAGAAGGATTCGCGGGTGAAAAAATCCAAAGACGCTTGGACGTTCGATCTCGGCCGATGTGCAAAGCTCTGCCCTGCGATCGCATATGGGTCCATGCTTCACGTGGAGCAAAGCCTGCAAGGCCGCATCCGCAGGAATAGGGAATGCCCGCGCCGCCATGCCGCGAGAACGAATGGCGCCAACGATCAGTTGCGTTCCGCGCCAGAGAGAAAGCGATGCCCAGGCGGCTGCAATTGCAAAGCTCCAGCGCGGATCAAGAAGGAAAGGGGAAGAATGGATACTCGCCCCGGCGGACCAGCGCTCTGCAAAAGAAGGCAGAATGTGCAAGAGCACCAGGAGCAGAAAAACGATTCGTCCAGACAGCGGACCGGGCGGCCGCGCTCAATCCCGGCAACAGGCGCAGGCACAGAGCCGCGCACGCAGCCAGAACTGCTCCCTCCCAAATGGCAGAGAAGAGAAATCCCGCCGCGGATGCGGATATGACCGAAATCGCATGAAGCAGCGGGATCATCTCAAACTCCTCCGCGGCTTGGCCGGACTTTCTTCCGGCAGGCTTGCAATCGCCTTCTTCAACTGCTTCAACTCTTCGGGGTGGAGTTCGCAATCGCCCAGCATCGAGAGCAGAAGCCGCTCACGGGAGTTGCCAAAGAAGCGTTGAAGGACATGGCGAACCTCTGACCGGCCGGCTTCGAGTTCGCCGATCGAGGCGCTGTAGAGGAATGCTCTTCCCTCCTGCCGGTGGCTGACATAGCCTTTCGTTTCAAGAATCCTGATCGTTGTAAGGACGGACGTGTACGCCAGCTCTGTTTCGGCTGAGGTCGCGGCTACCATGTCTGCGACTGTCGATTCGCCGCGCTCCCAGAGAACTTTCATCAGCCGAAGCTCGGCAGGTGTCAACGTGATGGATTTCTTTGGAGGCATAGTAATTGAAGACCCGATGTATCCTCTGACAAATCCTTTCTGGTTTATAGGACGCTCAACTAATCATTTAGTTACTATTGCCACCTCGATTTTTTCGCGATCTGGATTTCATTAAGGTCATGAACGCGATGATTGTCTTTGTCAAGGAGATGCGCTCACGGCTCATCTGGCAATTTTGTGCCTTCAGAGGATGCTCTCGAAGCTGAGCAATCACATAGAATCGTAGGAGCGAAGACGGATTTTCCTCGAGGTGGCCGGGCAGCCGTTGCTCTTCGTGCAGGAGGAGCCTCTCCGTCCGGAGCTCCGGCGATGAATGGTTCGCATTGTCTTCCAACTTGGGCACGACGTGATGAGACAGGAGACTCTCGATGACCGCTGAGTTGATCCACCGGCTGCACTTTGCCTTCACCATCACCTTCCACTATCTGTTTCCGCAACTCACCATGGGCCTCGGCCTGCTGATCGTGGTGCTCAAGACGGTTGCGCTCAAGACCGGCAGCGAGCAGTGGGACCGCGCGGCGCGCTTCTGGGGGCGCATCTTCGCCATCAATTTCGTCTTTGGCGTGGTCACCGGCATTCCCATGGAGTTTGAGTTCGGCACCAACTGGGCGCGCTTCTCGCGGCTCTCGGGCGGCGTCATCGGCCAGCCGCTGGCCATGGAAGGCGTCTTCAGCTTCTTTCTGGAGTCGGCCTTTCTGGGCCTTTTTCTTTATGGCGAGAAGCGAATTTCCAAGCTGATGCACTGGTTCTCGGCCGTGATGGTCTTTGTCGGATCGTGGATCTCTGGATTCTTCATCATCGTCACCGATGCCTGGATGCAGCATCCCGTGGCCTACGAACGGCTGCCCAACGGCCAGTTTGAGGTGCTCAGCTTCTGGCAACTGCTGATGAATCCCTGGGGCCTGCTGCAATACGCGCACAACATGACAGGCGCAGTCGTCACCGGATCCTTTGTCATGGCCGCCGTGGGCGCGTTTTATCTTCTGGAAGGGCGGCGCGAGGAGTACGCCCGGATCTTTCTCAAGGTCGGCGTGATCGCCGGCGTCATTGCGTCGATCCTCATCATCTTTCCCACCGGCGACCTGCACGGCAAGTACGTTGCCCGCAATCAGCCGGCCGCCATCGCCGCAATGGAGGGCCTCTTCAAAACGGAAGACTGGCGCGGGGATGGTGCTGATGGGCCAGCCCAACGAAGAAACCGGCCAGATCGACAATCCTCATCGTGGTCAACAATGTGCTGAGCTTCCTCATCTATGGAACGACCAAGGCCGAAGTAAAAGGCCTCGACCAGATTCCGCACGACCAGTGGCCCACCGCGCTGCCGCTGCTCTACTACGCCTACCACATCATGGCCGGCCTTGGAACCTGGTTTGTGCTGTGATGATCGTCGCCGCGTTTCTGCTTTGGCGCAAACAGCTTTACACGGCGCGCTGGGCCTTGTGGGCGCTGCTGCTCAGCTTTCCGCTGCCTTACATCGCCAATACCGCTGGCTGGATGACTGCCGAACTTGGCCGGCAGCCGTGGCTCATCTACGGCCTGATGCGCACCAGCGAGGGATACTCGAACACCGTCTCGGCGAGCAACGGTCTCTTTACATTGCTCGGATTCATGGGTCTCTACACGCTGCTGGGTCTCCTGTTCACCGTCCTGATCTATCGCGAGATCAGCGATGGGCCGGAACCAAAGGCCATCGATGCGCAAGCGGTTCACGCCGATTGACGATTTCCGCACTCCCTTGAAGGCCTGATAGGAAGGAGCTTACGCCATGATGGGTTTTATCTGGTTCTGGCTGGTTGCCGTGATGATCGTGGGCTACGTCGTGCTCGACGGCTTTGATCTCGGCGTGGGCGTGCTGCATCTTTTTCTGGTTCGCACTGAAGAGGAGCGCCGGACCACGCTGGCAAGCATCGGCCCCGTCTGGGACGGCAATGAAGTCTGGCTGCTGGCCGGCGGCGGCACGCTCTACTTCGCCTTTCCGCTGCTCTATGCCTCGGCCTTCAGCGGTTTCTATCTGCCGCTGATGATCGTGCTCTGGCTGCTGGTGCTGCGCGGCGTGAGCCTGGAGCTGCGCAACCACATCGAAGTGGGCGTATGGCGCGCGCTGCTGGACGGCGTCTTCGGGCTGTCCAGCGCTCTGCTCACCATCTTCTTCGGCGCGGCTCTGGCCAATGTTCTGCGCGGCGTTCCGCTGCAGGCCGACGGCTACTTCTTTCTGCCCCTTTGGACCAACTGGCAGCCCGGCAGTAAGCCCTGGCATTCTGGACTGGTACACGGTGATCGGCGGTCTCGTGGCGCTCGCAGCTCTTACGCTGCACGGCGCGCTGTGGCTCACCATCAAGACCTCGGGAGAGTTGGCCGAACGCGCTCGCCGCATCGTAGATCCGCTCTGGCTGGTGCTGACGATTCTGACGGCAATCAGCCTGGCAGCCACCATTGCCGTGCGCCCGGCCAGCCTGAACAACTACTTCAACTACCCGGTCACGTTCATCGTGCCTGTTGGCGTCTCGCGTCTCTGGCCGGCATCTGGCTTTTCAATCGCGCGGCCCATCCGGTCAAGGCGTTTCTCTCTTCCTGTCTGTATCTTTTCTTCATGCTGGCCGGAGCATGTTGGGGCCTCTATCCCACGCTGCTGCCCGCCACCACGGGCTCCGGCAACGACATCACACTCAGCCGCGCTCTCTCCGGCCCGCACACGCTCGCCGTCGGCCTGGTCTGGTGGAGCTTTGGCATGCTGCTGGCCGTCGGCTATGTCGTCTTTGTTTACGGCAAGTTCCGCGGCAAGGTGGATCTGCATGCGGCCGGAGACTGAGCATGTCAAGCTGCCGGACCCACGCTGGCGCGCTCGGCCAGGCGTCCGGCCACGCGCTCCTGATTGCGCAGGCGCGCGGCATCCACCAGCATCTTTCCCGCCCAGCGGTAGACGTTGAATTGAACCAGGAGAGACCGCATCGACCTCATGCGATCCTGCTGTTCGTCCTCGGGCATCGTCAGCGCGGCGGCCAGCGCGTCGCTGCTGCCTTCCAGATCGTAGGGATTCACGATCAGCGCTTCGGTCAGTTCCCGCGCGGCCCCGGTAAACTCGCTGAGGACCAGCACGCCTTTCAGGTCCGTGCGCGCCGCCACGAATTCCTTGGCCACCAGATTCATGCCGTCGTGCAGGCTGCTCACGTAGCAAAGTCCGCCGCGCGATAGAAGCGAAAGACCTCCGGAGGCTCGTGGTGGGAGCGGAGCAGGATGAATAGGCTTGTAGTCCTTCGTCCCGAAGCGCAGGTTGATGCGTTCGGCCAGGCTGCTCCACCGTTTCGTTGAGTTCCCTGTATCGCTCGATCTTGGTCCGGCTCGGCGCCGCCAGTTGCGCGAAGCTGAAGCGGCCGCGAAATTCCGGGTGCCGCTCCAGCAGCAGCTCCACCGCCAGCAGTCGCTCCTCGACGCCCTTGGTGTAGTCCAGGCGATCCACGCCGACGCCCAGCAGTGCATTCGGCTTCAATCCAAACTCTCGCCACACCTGCGCGCGGCACTCCTCGGGGCTGGGCGCCGTCTCCACCCAGCGGACCGGCCATTCAAGCGAGATCGGATACGGACGGATCAGCGTGCGGTGCCCCTGCATCACCACCGCATTCTGTTCCCGGTCTATGCGGGTTTCCAGATAGCGGTCCACGGAGTCCAGAAAATTGTTGCAGTGCAGCTGCGTGTGGAAGCCGAGAATGCTGCTTCCCAGCAGGCCTTCAAGCAGTTCGTTGCGCCAGGGGCAGATGCCCATCCGCTCGGCGTTGGGCCAGGGAATATGCCAGAACACAATGACGGTTGCGGCCGGCAGGCGCTTGCGAATCATCGGCGGGCGCCAGGGCGAAGTGATAATCCTGCACCAGGATGATCGGGTCTTTCGAGTCCACTTCGCTGCACACCGCGTCGGCAAACTTCTGGTTGACGGCGCGATACTGCCGCCAGTCCTCGGCGCGGAACACCGGCCGCGCGTGCGCGACGTGGCAGAGCGGCCATAGCCCTTCGTTGGAAAAGCCGTAGTAGTAGCCCTGCTGCTCCTCTTCCGAGAGCCACACCCGGCGGATGTGATACGACTCTTCACCGGGCGGCACGCGCACGTGATCGTTGCGATCCACCGTTTCGCGATCCGCACTGCCGCTTCCGTGGGCGACCCATACGCCGGAGCAGGCGCGCATGATCGGTTCGAGCGCGGTGACCAGGCCGCTCGCCGGATGCTGGACTTCGATCCCGCCGTCGGCGGTGTGCTGATGAATGTATGGCTCGCGGTTCGCCAGGATGACGATCTTCTCTCCATGCAGATGCCGGTTCAGAGTTTGCTTCAGGCGTTCCGCCGTCCACAGTCCGGGAGCGTCTTCGCGATCATTGGCCATGCGCCCGACCAGTTCGCGCACATCGCTGAGAATGGGCTGAAACTCGCGGCTCTGCTTGCCTCCGCCGCGCAGCAGGCTGCGCAGTTCCAGTGCTCCAGTCGGAGCGCGCTCGTTTTGCCACCGACGAAGGGAATGCCGAAGGCCATGACAGCCAGAATGCCAAAGATCACGATCAGGAAAGTCTGCGCCGCGGCCTCCCGCCGTTCGATGTAGCTCAGGTCATGCACCAGGATCGCGAAACCCAGCTCCTGTCCCTGGGCCGAGATGGGCATGGCGCTCACCTGAACGCGGCCGGTGGGAAGCGTCGCGACGGTGCTCCACTCGTGAGTGTTGTGGTTCGTATCTTCGGCGATGGTATCGGCATTGCGAACGCGAGGTCCCACCGCCAGGCAATTGAACTCTGCCGGAAATCCCGGAGTGCTCGATCGCGTGGTCAAGTCGGCGTTACAGGCCGCCGCACCCATCACGCGCTCGTCCCGAGCAAGTGATACCAACTGCTTTTGAAGATTTACCGGGTCGTTCCAGGCATCGGCCAGCGACTGCCGCGCGCCAGTCAGAACCAATTGGGCGCGAGAGTTGACGTCGCGCTCAAACCATTCGCGCGCCGTGGTTTGCACCACTCCGGACGCCGCCCACGTCAACAAGGCCAGGCCCACGATCAGAGCGAGAATGAATCGCGCCACGCGTGTCATTCTCATATTGAAACATGCAATCCTCGTATCAGGGTGCCTAAAATGCGGCTTGACGATCTTGGATTGATCCATTCCGCCTTGGCTGCTTCACCGCAATGGGCTGAAATGCTATGAAGCGGCGCTGGAAGAAGAGTTGCCCCTCTTACAATAGTTCCAATGGGGCAGACGATCCATCCGGCGGCGACTTCTCAATCAACGAGCGACACACTCGATGCACCCGGCCCGATGGGTCTTTGGCACCTCGCGAGTTTTGACGCGCCTACTGTTGCAGCGGTATGGTCGCTCGGCTTCGCTGAGGCGGCAGGCGTGCGCCTGCCGCTTTGGCTCCCAGTGCTTTTGGCGCTCGCGACTTGGTCCGTCTATGTAAGCGACCGCCTGTTAGACGCACGGTCGGCACTGCGCACAAGGCAATTTCATTGTCTTCGCCAACGACATTATTTTCACTGGCAGCACCGCCGCGTCTTCTTTCCGTTTGCTCTCGCAGCCGCCTGTACTGCCGTCTGGTTGATTTTTTGCTTCATGCCAAGCGAAGCCCGCGAACGGAACGCCCTGCTTGCCTTGGCCAGCGCGACCTATTTTTCCGGTGTCCACGGCCGGCCTCAACTTCGGCCGCTGCTTCCCAAGGAGTTGCTGGTTGCTGTCTTGTTCACGGCTGGTTGCGCGCTTCCTGCGCTGAGCCGATGCGCACATACATCGTTAGCGTTCATGGCGGCGATCGTCTTCTTCGCGGGTCTTGCCTGGCTCAACTGCCACGCGATCGAGCGCTGGGAGTCAGAAGAACCGGCTCGCTCCGGTCCCCAAATCAGTTCCTCAGCCGGCCTTCTTGCTCTGGCGGGCTTCGCTGGGGCAATCTTTCTGTTCGCAGTCCACTCCTGTGTGGCGGGCTCTGATGGGAGCCGGCGCGGCCAGCGCCAGCCTGCTCGCGCTGCTCGACGGCGCACGCGGCCGCCTGACTCCTTTGGCTTTGCGTTCGGCCGCCGATCTAGTCTTGCTCACTCCGCTGGTGTTACTGCTTCGATGAATCTCCCACCCAACTTCAGTCGGCTCGCCCGGCTCTATCGATGGTTGGAACTATTCAGCTTCGGCCCCTGGCTCATGCTTTGCCGATGCGCTTTTCTGAGTGAATGCCGCCCAGCACGCCGCGCGCTTGCATTGGGAGATGGCGATGGCCGCTTCACTGAACGCATGCTCCACGAAAATTCCGCCGTCATGGTCGACGCTGTCGATGCCAGTTCCGCGATGCTTGATGCCTTGCTGCGTCGGGCCGGGCCGCACGCGGGCCGCGTCCGCGCCATTCATGCCGATCTCCGCAGTTGGCAGCCCGAGAATCCCCCTTACGATCTGATCGTTACGCATTTCATTCTGGACTGCCTTACCACGGAAGAGGTCCAATCGCTTGCAGCCAGCCTTGCTCGCGTAGTCACTCCCGGCGCGTTGTGGATCGTCTCAGATTTCGCCATACCGGCCAACTGGTTTGGGCGGCTGGTCGCGCGACCGGTTGTTTTGATTTTGTATCTGGCCTTTGGATGGCTTACCGGTCTTGAAGTACGCAGTCTGCCTGATCATTCCAGTGCCCTGCGGCAGGCTCTGACGCCCTTTGATCGCGGTGTTACGTAGGTGAGTCAGGGTCGCTGAGCGTCAGCGTGCCTTGCCAAGCTTGATTTCTGCGTCGAATCAGACCCTACCCTTAACTAGCTTTAGCGTGCGCCAGTTAGGAGCCCGTTCCCACCAAGGCAAGCCCACTCGGTTTCACAATGCTGACCAACCAGAGCGGATATCGTCCGACAGTAGCCAGCAGCAGCCAGCAAACAAGGACGTTTCAGTCTACAGCCAGTAGCCTTTATCCCTTGACACTGTAGGGGTTAGAGGTTCGAGACCTCTCGCGCTCGCCATAGCAAACCTCATCTTGTTGGGGATTGAGGCTCGTTTGGCACTCTCGGTACTCCTACGGTATGCCACCAACCTTGCAAGCGTTTCAAGATGGAGCGGTGATATGAAACGGACCGGCTTGGCCTGCGCATTTGGCGCAGCCATCGCATTGTCGATGGCGGGGACTGCACCGGCCAACTCGCTTGACGGCGTGATCACAACGTACGACAGCGGCAATCAGGGCACCGACATGACGGTCAAGACTAGCGACGGACGAAACCACCGCTTGTGGTTCGACAATATGAAGAAGCCGCTCTTCCAAGGGAGGCCCTTGCCGTGGTGCCCGAGCTTTCCTTGCGACGGCTGGCCGAGCCAACTCGTTCTCGGCAAGAGCCGCGTGCGAGTGTATGTCGTCAGCGAGACCGTCGGGGGAACGACGGTCGAGTCTCCGACCACAATCAAGTTACTGCCATAGCATGATACGAAGGGCGAGATGATGTCGCACACCAACCGAGACGCATCGCGCGCGCGCAGACTGTTTCTTTCGATCGCTCTACTTGCTAGGATCACTTGCACGCCGGTGCCACCGATCCAACCGCTGCTCTGGTGGTCTGGGCCGAACATGCCCCACCTCAGGCCGTCAACAAAGTGACTTCAAGCGTGGAGACCGCGATCGAGGACTATTTCGGCGGCGTTCCGATATCGCAATGGAAGGGAAGGCGAGATCAAAGCGGACTCGCCGCCAATGGCCTCGATCTGCCGACCGCCGGCGCCGGTTCGACTTGGGTATACGATGCTGGGCACCACATCGCTGCGGTCACGTTCGGCGGCGAACAGGTGGGCAACTCGATCATGTATGCTGATCCCCCTCCGTCGAAGATCCCGTCAAAAGACCTTTCCGGCGTCATGTCAGCTCGGGGTTTGAAGCTGGGCGTGACGCCGATGCAGGCGGCACTTGCCCTTGCCGTCTCCACGGCCACAGTAAACGGGTGGACGCGCACTACTCGGCGTTGTCGGTGAAAAAGAGCTTCAAATGCCACTTCGAAGGCCAGTTCACCACCTGCGGGCACTATGCCGATGTGATATTCCGTGACGGCCTCGCCACCTACATATCGTTCGCGGACCCCGGCCCGTAAACGCTCGTCATCGGCCTGGGGCAAAGGCTCCATCGCCGAAGAGCACGGTGGGCGCCCAAAAGAACGGATGCTGAAGCATCGCGTCGGAGCCGTGGATCATGGCGAGTTTCGCCGCGCGCAAGGCTTGTGCGGGCGTCGCATTGTTATGCATGCGAAGGAAGAAATCGGGCGTGAAATGTTCGGCGACGTCGTCGACGACTTCCCATTGCGTCACCGACACGACCGGCGTTCCGGCGTACATGAACGCCTGGGTGAGCCCCTGGACGCCCTCGCCTTTGGTCGCCACGCCGCCGCCGCTTTCGCACGCGGAGAGCATCACGAGTTGGGCGTCTAGCGATAAACCGAAGACGTCGCCCATCGTCAGGAATCCATCTGAGGCTGGGATGCGCAAGCACGAGCGAAGGCTGGGCGATGCCGCTGATCGTGTCCGGCAAGGCGGCGTGCGTGGCGAACAGCACGTAGCGAAAGCCCTTGAGGCTCCCGTCGGCATTGAGCCGGTCGATGGTCGTAACGGAAGCGTCATCCCCTAGATAGATGTCCGCGGCAGCGCCACTGGATCGTCGTCGCCACATCCTTGGCTTCGATTTCGCTTCCAGGTAAGGCCGGGAAAACCGAGGACTGCGCTCCGCGCGTGACGATGCGAGAAACAGCACGTGTTTGCATCGTCGCGAGGGTTGGTGTGGCGCTCGGCTCGGGTGTGGCCGTGTCGGCGAACGTGGGATTTGCGAATGCCACGAGGGGCGCTGATCGCCCTGACGCCGTTTTTCGAGCCCTGCACGAAGCACGGCGAGCAGCGATGCCGACGACAGGTACGAGACGGAATGATCCTCGACCAAATATCGTACGGCTTAGCCCGTTTCCGGCTCGCGTCGCAAGCGCCTCGAACGGAACGCCATACAGCGCGCCTGTCGGCACGACATACAGATCGCTGGAAGCTGCGATCATCGAGCGAGCGCCCACGGGGAACAGCCACTGGTACAGCGCCGAGCTGCTGTCTGCAAAGGCGGGGAGCGTTTGCGCGGCGATGCGGCGGACCGCCGCGGCGCTTAGGCCGTTGTCGATGGCCGACTGCACCGACTGCGTCGAGCTCAAGAACCCAACGACCTTGCTTTGAACGTCCTCGGACCCTCCCTCCAGGTCGAACAGGCGGAACGTCGTCGGCGTGATGACCCAGAGCGCCGTGCGATTCCCGAGCACGTCGTAGACGAGCATCGCCTCGCCTGTCCGCAACACGTGCTGTTGTAGCGTCGAAACGCTGATCGGGCTTGGATGCTGCAGCGCGTAGTACGCGGGGTAGCGGGACCGGATATCCGCTTCGAGCGAATCATCTTTTGTCTGATGGCGCCGAGCTCGGTTTCCAGCGACGCAATTTTCGCCGGACTGGTTTGGCTCGTAGAGCGCGCTTGCGCGAGACTGGTCCTGAGTTGCGCGATTTCCGCGGTATCGACCCTCTCTTGATCGCTGACCGTGCGCGGGACTCCGGAAAAGCCTTGCGCGGCGCTTTGCGAGATCTCTTCGAGCAGCGTGCGCGACTGTCGCCGCTCGAAAACATCGAACGCTTTGCGATCGTAGCCTTTGCCCGGAAAACGCCGGTCCAATTCGAGCAGATAACCGATGTAATCGTCATAGACGAACAACGCCTGCTCGAAAAACGCCGTGCGGCTGCCGGCCTCCGGAAGCGCGCCGCGCAGCTGCTCGATCTCCCCGATCGCCGCTTCGTAATCCGAGATCGCGGCCTTAGGATCGTCGAGCGAGGCCTGAGCATGTGCCGCTGCGCTCAGGCTTTGCCATGCCGGCGACCCAATGGCCCGATGCAAAGCGAGGGAGCGTTGCGAGCTCGCGAGGGCATCGGGAAAATGGCCCAACTGCTGCTGCGCGTCGGCAGCGTACGTCAATACGGTCGCCTCGTTGCCGCGATCGTCGAGCTTCACGAACGCTGCTAGCGCGCTAGATACGACGCGAGAGCGGCCGCGTATTGCGCTGGTAAGCCTGAACTCTCCCGAGGTTTTCAATGGCGAGCGCGATGTTCGGTCTGAGCGCCGATCTGTTTGAAGACGACAAGCGCCTGACGGAAATCGGATTCGGCTTCGCTGTACGCCGCAAGATCTAGTTCGATGCTCCCGCGCGTTGCGAGACTCTCGGCGACACGGAGGGGGACTCCCCTTGTGCGCTGGAGTTCGAGAGCGTCGCTGTTGGATTGCAAAGCCGCCTGAAACAGTCCAAGCTGCTCTTGTATGGCCGCGATCTGGTTCAGGGCAGCGGCTTCGGTTTCCGGATTATTCGCCTGCTGGGCTAGGGCGATGCTCTCTTGCTGTGATTCAATCGCATCCGCGTACTGTCCAAGCTTCCGCTGAACGAGCCCAATGTCGAAGAGTATCGCGGCCTGCTCGCCAGGATTCTTCAACCCGCGATAGCCATCGAGCGCGGCGCGATAGAGCGTGAGCGCCTCCGGAAAGCGGCTGAACGCTTGCATGACGTTGCCTAAGTCGAGGCGTGCCCCAGCTTCCCATCGAGCGTCTCCCCGCTGCGTTGCGATCGCCAGCGCCGTCTTTGAAGCTTCCAACGAGTCTCGAAGCCGGCCCATGCTCTGTTCGATCTCTGCGACTTGCATCAACAGCGGTGGTAGGTCGCCAAGCTATTGAGCTGCTTATCGATCACGACCGCTTGCCTCGCATAGGCGAGCGCGTTGTCGTAATACCCGGTCTTGTGTAGACAAAGTGCGATGTTGGCCGACGCGATGCCTTCGACGTCGTGAAGACCGAGCTGCCTGGGCAAGCGCCAGCGCCTGTTGGAGGTTGCTCAGTGCATCCGCGTACTGTGCGAGGCTTTCGTCCGCAAGGCCGACGCCGGCGAGAGAGCGGGCTTCGTATTCGCGGTTCCCGACGCGACGCGCCAAAGCCAGCGCTTCTTGGTATTTCGAAAGGGCGGTCTTTGGATCTCCGTTCGATTTCGCATCGGCTCCCGCCCGAACGAGCGCGCTTCAGTTGCTCGGTGGTTGGATCGATGCTTTGTGCGGGCGAAGGCGTAGGAGAAGCTGACAGCGGCGAGCGTGGGTTGCGTCAAGTACCACCCTATGTCTTGAGCCTCGAACGTTATCGTCGTTTTCGAGCCGTCCGTCGCTTGCACTTCCAAGACATAGTTGTTAGGGGGCGACATCAATGGTCTCGGGTGAGGTTGAGTTGATCTTGTGAAAGTCCTAGGGTCGGCTGACCATTGATCGCTGTGACGAGATCCCCCAGTTTGAGACCGGCTCGCGCGGCGCTCCCGAACACGGTTACAAAGGCGACGCGTGCCCCCGCAGGGTCCCGCCCAAGGCCGAAGTAGGGTCGACGCTCTCCGTGCCGATCGTATAGCCATACTTGAGGAAATTTCAAGTCGCGAGGCCTTGCTTTCCGGGATTGTCGGGAGATCCGCATTCTTGATCGCTGAGGTCATCGAGGTGCTGATGACCTGCTGCTCGCTGACCTTGTGGCGGCGTTTGACGGCTTCAGACTTCGAACTTCCGGGAAACCCATTCGATTTCACCATAGCAATCGAATATGGCGACCGTCAGAAACAGTGTTCTGGATCCCCCTACCTGCGCTCCCAACCCCGGTAGCGTTGAAACAACACCGATGGCCTGGTTTCGGCACACGCCTGAGCGATGACGGGTGGTTGGTCACTGGCAAGTGCTACCTGGGTGATTGTCGCCCCTGGGAACAGCACGTTGAGCCTTTGCGTCAGCTGTGCGTCGAACTGATCCAATATCGAGTTCGACCCTGCGACCATCTGCCCTCGTGCGCTATCAGGAAGAGCAGGTGGTAGGCGCCAGGCACGTTAGGAAGGGCCGCACTTGCGGTATTGGGGGTCGGCGTGGGTGCACGTTCGGCGAGCTGGTGGGGCTGGCGATCGCCGAAACGCCGAACACCAAGATGAGCAACGCGATGACGATGCCGTGGAACATTCCTCGGAATCTCCTGGGAGTCTCCGCGCCCCGAGCTACAGGCTCCTGAAACCGGCGCATAGAACGCCAGCATTGGAGGACTAGTGTATGCTTGTTCGGTCTCTGGTTCGCCTGCTTGTGCCGCTCTCGCTTATCGCGGGTATTCCGCTTGCGGTGGTCGCGGATACGGCGCAACCAGCCGTTTCGTATGTGTCCTCTTATAATGGGCCGGCATCCGCCTATCACATCAGCCGATCCGGCAAATCGATCGATGTCGCGCCGCTCGTTCTGCTTCAGCCGGGCGATCGAGTGAGCGTCGTCATTCCGTCCGACAAGCTCGGGACGAAGATGACGATAACGCTCTCGATCAATGGCCAGCACCAGATCGTCGATGCCAGCCGCCCGTACTGCGTCGGGGCGAGCGACGGCATCTGCGGGTCGTCCACCGCCCAAGGTGCAGGACCCGCGGGTACGGTTGCAACCGTCTTGCAGAACATATTCGCGTCGGTCGCACCACTCTTCGCAGCTGCGCAAGAAGATTACTATAGCAGCAAAGTCGACCAGATGACGTCGCGCGGACCACCCGCAGCGCCGTCGGCGCCCCTATTGCACACGACTCCGCGCGCGGGCGCGTCCCTGAACAACGGCTCGCTCACGATCCCTTGGCTGAGCGGACGAGCTCCGTTTCATGTCCGGCTCTTCCTCGGTCAATCGAACCAGCCTATCGCGGACAAGCCGAACGTCGCGACAATGAGGTGCGCTTTGAATCAGGTCTTAGTCCCGGGGACGTACCGGGTCGAGATCGAGGATAGTTCGGGCGCAAAGGCGACAGGCACATTCGATTCGTCGCTGACAGCGCGATACCGCAGCTTTCCGACGACGAGCAACAGGAGCTCAAGCATCTCCCCGCGAGTCTCAGCGTTCCGCTGTCAGCGGGAATGCTGGCGAAAAAAGGGCCGCATCACGAATGGAATTTTGCGGCATACCAGCAACTTTCGACAGCTCCCGATACGTATCCCAACGTGCAGCCGCTGCGGTATCTCCTGATCGAAGCGACGGATTGACCCGGCCTGCCGCTGAACTTAGCGTACCTGGTCAGCCCTTGCCTTTGGCGGGTGAAGCACCTGCGTTCTGACACAGCCCCGGCAACGCGAGCATCACGGTGCCGAGGGCCTGCACTTGTGCCTGCGTCGAGCTGGTCGTGCCGCCCCATGCTCCCGAACGCTATCGCGCTTGCGGTCACACCGCGCCCATGAAGCCGCCGTAGTTGCAGAAGAATCGCCGCTTGTTCGGACCGTACGTCAGACTGTTGACTATCTCCGAACATGACTGGACGCGTTCAAAAAGATCGGCATACTGATTGTAGTACTTCAAAAGAAATTTGGCGAGCGCTTGTTTGCGCTGCTCGGGAGTCCCGGTAGTCGACAACGGCGGATATGCCGCAGCGGACAGCGCCGACGCCGAATGCTCGTTCTCGAACGAGTTGCACCCTATCTGCCAAGAGAAATTGAAGATCTCGTCGTGCGGCTTTCCCGCGTGTTCCACGCATAGATGGACATATAGTAGTCGCACGCGCGCAACCGAAAGAGGAAGTGATCGAGATCCCGGTACGCGATCGTTATATCGCTCGTGATCTCCAGGTCTGTTCCCTTGAGGTCGGTCACGCCTTTCAAGAGGCCGTCGGGTGAGCTGATCCCCGAGACCGAGCACAGCGGCATGAAGGTCGGCGGTGGAGGAAAATCGCTGATATGCCGTGCGCCCCCGAATCCGATGAAGTAATTGAAATCAGGATCAGGTATCCCCCTCGTACGATCGCGGAGTGACCCCGTAATACGCCGCTTGATCGACGGGCGTCGCCGTCGGCGCGGATTCGCAGCAGGCGCGAGGCTCGCCGCGGGCGCCGGACTCGTCGAGTCATCAGCGACGCTCGGCACCGTCGACATGATCACGCTGAACGTGATCAGACAAAACACAACGACGCGCGCATTGAAACGCATGACGCGCGTGTATTGAACTCCCTAGGCGTGGGGTCCTTTCGAACCGGCGGGAAACCTGGATACAGGCCGCCAATGCCGGTGCGTCGGGCGTCTCCGACGGTCAGTCTGTCTGGCGACTCCTTCGATTCATGCCGGCGGGCGGTCCAACAGGTTCGCGCGGCATTTCGCGATCAACGTGGCGATCGGACTCGTGCTGATGTTCGTTCTCGAGCTGCCGTTCGTGCAGAAGAACGCAGCTGTTGCCGCGCTGCGAGATGGCCTGATCAATTGGCAAATGGACAAGCTGAAGGGTGTCGGCGAGCGCGTCCGAGATCGCATGGGTCGACGTCGATGAGAAGACCTATCGCGATTGGGGTGAACCGCTCTTGACGCGGCGCGACAAGCTGGCGACCATCATCGACTTCGTGATGCAGCACGAACCGCGCGCGGTGATCGTCGATGTCGATTTTTCGACCCCGAGCCGCCTCGGACGACGCGCTCGTACGAGTCCTTAGAAAGAATGTTCCGCCGGTGTCCGGGAGAATGCTCTCCGCCGATCTTACTCGTGCGCGCCTTCGATGATAATATTGGAAACGCGTATTTTGGGCAAACCGGACGCGTGAACGTCGCTCGACGGTCTTTCCTTGACCAGGCGCTGGGCACGTCGCCCGATGACCCCTGGAAGACCGCTGGTCACGTGCAATGGGGAGCAGTCACGTCGGTCATGACCCGGATGAGGTGGTTCGCCGGTGGCGTTTATGGGAGGATTCGTGCAGCGCTGGGGGCGAGAGCGTTCTGACTCCGTCCGTCGTGCTGCTCGCGGTCGCGGAGCAACGACAGGCCGCTCGCAGAAATCCGCGATGCTGTGCAACCCCATCGGTCCGCGTGTGCGCAAATCGGTGGCCAGGCGCCGCAATCAAACCGGTAAATAGAAAACGAGTTGACTGGGATCGGGAATCCACCGCACTCTGTGATCTTGACGGAGCGCGGCTTGCAGCGCCGCATCGTGTATCGAATTCCATGGGATGGGCCAGATGAGGTTGTTCGCGGCTCCATGCTCGGCGCGGTCGTGCCTGCCAGCTGCATCACCCAAGACCCATCGGCCGGCGCGGCTCTCCAGGATCGCATCGTTGTGATCGGCTCGAGCTGGGATCCGCTCGACGTGCATCGCACTCCGATAGGCGAAATGCCGGGATCGCTCGTTTTGATCAATGAGGTGAATTCGCTCGAGCAAGGAGACGTGCTTCGGGAGCCGGGCGTCATGGGGCGGTATGCGCTTGAAATCGCGCTGATATTATTTGTGAGCCTTGTGTTCGCGCTCGTTCCGCCTGCGTACGCCCTGGTGGTCGTCGTCGCTGCGATCGCGACCGGAACGCTGACGCTCGGACTCGTAGCGTTCAACGCCGGGATTTGGGTGGACAGCGTCATACCGCTGGCAGGCGTGATGCTTCACGAAGTCATCTCGCGGTCGCACGAGAAAGTCGCCGTCTTATAAAGCGCTGGCCTTAGTCATGGCAAGCCTGTTCGAACCCTTGGCGCTTTTCCGAGAGGTGAGGTTTCCCAATCGGATCGCGGTGTCTCCGATGTGCCAGTATTCCAGCGATGATGGTCTCGCCAACGGATTGGCACTTCGTGCATCTCGGCAGCCGTGCAGTCGGCGGCGCCGGCCTCGTGCTGACGGAAGCGTCAGCCGTTCTGGCTGAGGGACGGTCAGCCCGCAGGACCTCGGCATCTGGAGCGATCGGCACATCGAGCCCCTCCAGCGCATCACGCGTTTCGTACACGCGCAGGGAAGCATAGCCGGCATGCAGCTGGCGCACGCAGGGCGCAAGGCGAGCACGTACAGGCCGTGGGCTGGCCGCGGTGCGATACCACCGGCGGAGGGCGGCTGGCCCGTGGTCGCCCCAAGCGCGCTGCCCTTCGCCGAGGGCTACGCCCAGCCGCTGGAGTTGGACGAAACCGGGATCGCGGCGATCGTGAAAGCGTTCGGCGAGGCTGCGCGTCGCGTGCTTGATGCCGGCTTCTGCGTCGTCGAGCTGCATGCGGCCCATGGCTACTTGCTGCACGAGTTCTTGTCGCCGTTCAGCAACCGGCGGCACGATGGCTACGGCAGCTAGGTCGAATACCGGACCCGCTTGTTGCGCGAGGTGGTCGAAAGCGTGCGCAGGGTATGGCCGGAGCGACTGCCGCTCTTCGTGCGCATCTCGGCAGACGGACTGGGAGCCCGGTTATTGGGATCTCGAGCAATCGGTCGAGTTGGCACGTCAGCTCAAACCGCAAGGCGTGGACTTGGTCGATTGCTCATCCGGCGGCAATCTACCCAACGCGGTGATTCCGCTTGGCCCTGGGTACCAAGCGCCGTTTGCCGAGCGCATCCGGCGAGAGGCCGGCATCGCGACCGGCGCGGTCGGGCTGATCACGTCGCCCGCTCAGGCGGATGCGATCGTCCGGCAAGGCCAGGCCGATATCGTGCTGCTCGCTCGTGAGCTCCTACGCGATCCGTATTGGCCGCTTCACGCCGCGGAGTTCGGTCACGCGATCCGTTGGCCGGCGCAGTACTTGCGCGCCGCCCCTGATGGTTCGCAGGCGCGGTCATCGTGGATCTCGAGAAGTTCGATCGGTGCTTTGCGGAGCAACACGGCGTCGCCACGCCGACGAAGACCTGAGAGCGCTGACTCAGTGCTCAAACGCTAACGAGGATGGCGCGAACTCATCGATGATCGTCGCATCGGGCACGCACGCCGCCTTCAACTGTGCCGCGTTGGTCGAGCCGTCGCCCGTTGCGAACGCATAGATGGGTGCCATCATCGCGCTCGGTGAATCCTTCGCAGCAGCCGCATCCGGCAAAGTGAAGAGACCTATGACGACCAACATGGCCGCCACTATCGGGACGCCTCGTGTGATGTTATTCATCAGGACCTCATCCTATGTGCTGGGTTAGCCGGCTCACCATCAGAAAGCCTGTGGTCTCGAGCTTTTCATTTTCTCGCTCTTTGGGCGGGAGCAACCGGCGTCGCGGCGCGAATGCCTTGCCATGGCGGAAACATCGCAGTTCTTGCAGACCTGGGGTGCTCTCATCGTCGCGTTCGTGGCGCCTGCCCAACCATGGGTCGTCTGGGTGTACCGACGTCTTTATCTCGAGCCGAACATCGTCATCGAAGAGGTGCTCAAACCGGAGATTGGGTTCTCGGCGTTTGGGCCGACGGTCGGTCCGGCGCACGCTTCTCGGCGAAAACGACGGCCAGTTCGTCACGCACATGCGAGCCAAGGTGATCAGGACCAAAGATAGATCGCAGCACGAGTTCGACTGGCGCATCGCCCGCACTGAGATCGTTCAGGGCGATGGCAGCACCAAAGTCACCGGCGTGATAGCCTCTGCGTTTGTGCTTGAACAAGAGGCCACTTTTCCCTACAGCGTCTTGATGGTCGAGCCGAGCGCCGATAGCGATTTCGCACGGATCCGCGACCAGCTGCAAAAGGACTGGCAGGCCCATGTGGTCGCGCAGCTCGGCGGCGTCCCCCATCTATCGGATCGGCGGTGCTGGAGAAGTTGCAACAGAACGCAGAGACCATGTATCAGGAGTTCAGCAAGCAACCGGAGTATGCCAACTCCTCTGCGGCGCTGGAGCGTCTCTTCTATTGGTATGCCGGATCGTACGAGCTGAAGCTCCTCGTGGACGTCAGGCGACGGAAGGTGTCGTTTGAAAAAAACTGGTGCTTCACTCTTACGGACGACGATGAGCAGAGACTTCTCAGCAACATAGCCCTGACCCAGCGCGCTTGGTGCAACGTGCCGCAGCTTGGGCTCGTGTACTATTTCGCGTACCCGTCCTACGAAAAGGCTGCGTAGTATCATCGCCATGTCACTCGAACTCGTCAATACGCTCGGGACAGTGTTCACCGCGGCTATCATCGGCGCGACCGCCATCGTCGCGGTCATCCAGCTTCGGCATATCCGCGCGAGCAACGAGGTGACCGCGTTCAACGAGGCGTTGGAGCTTTGGTACTCGCAACCCGTGCAGCATGGCTTCCGGTTCATCCAGCACGAGCTGAAACAGAAGATGGACGATCCGCAGTTCCGACGCGAACTCGATAGCGCGTCCGTCGTCGATCACACGATGCACCCAGAGCTCAACGTGCTGGACTATTTCGACAACATGGGCGTGATGGTATCGCTCGGCATGCTGCGCGAGGAGGTCATCTTACATCCCGCGTCTCAGCTGCTGGGCGATCTCTGGACGACGCTGAGCCCGACCATCGCGATCATGCGGCGAAAGCGCGGGCCTCAACTGTGGGTCTCCTTCGAGTATCTCGCGCATCGCGCACGCTTCTGGCAGCAGCGCTATCCTAACGGATTCCAAGCCGGCCGCTGGAATCCGTTCCGATACCGACGTCTGGAGCGCCGATACCACGAGGGCGGTCGAATGAATTGATCGCTACAGATGCTCCCGCGGCCACGGGTTCGTGAGCGGGATGCGGGGCACGCCCTTGGGATAGGTCGTCGGATGCGCCGCGATGAAGACCCGCGCCGCACGGTCAAGTACTCGAAGTTATCCCACAGCCCCATATCGCCGGTGACGTCGCGGGTGAGCGCGGTGTAAGGCTCGAGCCGGTTCCACATCCCGATGACCTGCGTGACGTATTCGTCCAGCAACAGGTACTCGTCGACGATGCCGTTCTTCACCAGATTGCCGATCTCTTCAAACAGGTTGCCGACCAGATTCACCGCGCGCAGCATCGCCAGTTGCTCCGCTGAGATATCGGGCAGCGCGTCGCGCCTCGAACGCGCGATGACGTGCGCGCGGAAGCGAATCCTGCAGCGCCTGGTCGAGCCCCGTCGTGACGAAGGCACGCGCGTCCTGATAGCGCGGCTCCATGAACTTCTCGCCGATCGTGAGAATCGCGTTGATCTGGTTGCCGGCGCGCATGTGGCGCAGCTGCACGAGCGCCGCGATCGCGGTCGCGCCCACGATGAGGACCGTGAGCAGCGAACCGATCGTGCTCACCCACTCAATCGACATCCGGGCGCTCCCCAGCGCTCAGAAGTAGATCACCGTCAGCTGCGCCTTGTAGTACTTGGTGAAGCAGGCGAGGTCTGGCTTCGCCGGCGCTGCGTTCGCGTCGGCGAGCGCGTTGCTGATGATGAACCCATAGTCGCGCTGGTCGCCCGCAGCCGCCCAGTTTCCACGTCGCGCGTCACGTCGACCGTGACGGTCGGCCCCGGTTTGAGACCGATCTTGCCGCCGGTCGCGGTGTTGTCAGCGCCCCCGTCTGACTCCACCAGAAATCCTTGCCGAGCTCATAGCGGTCGGCGCAGTTGTAATCGCTTGTCACGAAGCCGTTGTAGCTCGCGTTGTTGCGCAGCGTCTGGGAGATGTCGAGCGTCATTATCGCCGAATAGATCGTGCGGTTGGCAAGCTTGCCGAGATTGAAATCGTAGCCCGCGCGCGAGCTGATCTTGACGAAGCCGCTAGCGCCACCTGTATGGAAGCTGCTGCCAAAGAGGCCGCCACTTGAGGGGACTTCCACTTTCACGAACGCATCCTGCATGCCCGCGTAGGCGGTGCCATTGATGGAAACTGCGTGACCGGCGTAGATCTGCGATGGCAACACGCGGTCAAAACCGGTCTTCTCCAGCTTGGAGAGTAACGCTGACAACGGTAGTACTATGTTATTGTTGTTCTGATCATACAGGCCCGGGTTGAACGCCGTGACATACGAGCGCACGTGCGCCGGCGAAAACGTCTCTGTCGTCGCCGTCGCGCCGCGCGCCACGCAGTACTTCCCGCTCTCAGCCGACTCGCGTTTTCCCCGATACGCCGTCACCGCATAACACGCGCTGCCATAGCCGCCGCTCTGTTTCGGGACCGCGCCGTACTTCGGTGTCGGCCCGTTCGACGTGGTCGTCACGAGGTTATGATGACCCCCACCGACGCGGTAGATCTTATAACCGTCGATCTTGGTCGCGCCGTCGTGCCAGAGCAGCTGCAAGATGCCAGCCTTCACGTTCGCGTCGCACACGACCGCCAACAGGTTCAGCGCCGACGTGCAGTCCTGCTTGCTCTGCACGGGCCGGACGTTTGACGGAGCTGGGATCTGCGCTGCGGTGGGTCTCGGCGTCGGCTTGGGCGTCGGCCGAGGCGCCGGCGTCACCATATGAACGGGAGCAACGCCGCCGGGTGCGTTGGCAAGCGCTCGCTCGCCGAGTCCGAGCATGATTGCCGCTGCCGTGCAGATCGCGATGGTCGAACGGAACTGCAACATGACGACCTCCGTTAGCCCTGAAACGCGTGCGTCGCTCAAGGAGTTCCAAGTCGCGTCACGGCGTGCTTATCTGCGGGAGCCCGGTGTTCCCCCGGTCGACGGTCCGGGCGGTGGCGGCGCGCCCGTCATCTCGATCGTCGAACGCATGATGACCACCACGTACGGATTCCATGACAGCGTGCGTCTTGCGTGTAACGATCGAGCACGAAGGGCGCGTAGAGACCGCCCTCCACAGACGAGCCATCGGGATTCACGGGCCAGTAGTTCCGCTGGTCCCTAACCGGCCGGCCGCATGATCGACGTGCACTGCACGCCCGGGGTCAGGCGGCTGATGATCACCGTCGGCGGCGATGACCAGGGTCCCCAGGGAGCGGGCGCGACGCGCGCCAGGGCCGCGGCGGTGGC
>CAWJLK010000014.1:0-464902 GCA_963843625.1 uncultured Acidobacteriaceae bacterium | reverse complement strand
GTATAGCGAACCGGCGGCAACTCGATCTGGCCTGCGCGGTGCAACATCAACAACAAGCCGCGGCACACCATGTCGCGCAGAGCGCCGTTGGCTTGCTTCCACTGCCATGCCTCGCACAGTTTCTCGGACAGTCTGCGCCGGCTGGCCGTGGGATGTTCGGCGACCAGCCGGCGGATGAAGAAGATATCTTCGGCGGTAATGACCCTGCCCCGATACCTGCATTCGGATGACATCTGCCGCCAGTGTGACAGAGTCAAAAGTGGAACGCAAGGGATCTGGCGGAATTATTTTATGCACTCACTTGCCGCCACACCGGCGGCGCGTCGGCGTCCGGGTTCGCGGCCGCCAGCAGCAACTGCGCCTGATGCGCGCGCAAGGTTTTCGCGGGCGACTCCCCAGTCGGCCACCATTTGAAACGTCCTTTTGATAATCGTTTCGTCGCCAGCCAGAACCCCTGGCCGTCATACGCTAACAGCTTTATCGCCGTCCCACGGCGGCTGCGGAAAATGAACAGGCAACCAGAGAATGGATCCGAGTCCAGCTTCTCCCGGCAAAGCTGTGCAATGGAATCAATCCCCTTGCGTCCGTCGATCGGCTCGACCGCAACCAGAATACGCAACTGCGGTGTGATCTGAATCAAGACGCCAGATCCCACAACATCCGGCTCAGTGCCGTCAGATCAGCCGCGCTGCTCCCCTTGAGCTGGATTCGTATCTTTCCCCGTCGTCCTTCCAGTTCGACGCTGCACTCGGCAATCACCGGCACGTGGGGTGCGACCAGTTCCACAATAAACATAGGTAGGCTGTCGCCAGCTTTCCCTGTCACACCACCGTACGTACGGGTCCGTATACGGCGGTTCGGCGGGTTGAGCTATCGGCGGACAATCAATCTCGGAATCCCGAGCGAGTCGAAGTAAGCATTGGGCAGCGCGACATGCAAAGCCAGCGAGTCAGCCAACCGCCACGGACCATGAGCGCTGCCCGCCGTTTTGGCGGCGAGACCTTTGCCCACATCGCGTTTGCGGAGTTCGGCGAACCGTACCGAGCCTCGCTTCCACTGCTTCCAGATCGCAGACCGGAGCCTACGCCGGAACCACTGCTCTAAGCCTTCCAGCACCGAAGGCGTTTCGCACCTCCCGAAATAACCGATCCAGCCCCGAAGATACCGGGCCAGTTCCTCCGCCATCCGCTCCGTGCTCACACCCCGAGTCCGACTCGTCAGTTCCCGAATCCGCTCCTTGAACCGGCCCACCGCTTTCGGCGCGATCCGCCGCTTTGGTACACCTGCGCTCGTGAAGCTGAAGCCCAGAAACTTCCGCGCCCATGGTCGCGCCACCGCACTCTTTTGTTGGTTCACCTGGAGCTTGAGCTTCGTGGCGATGAATCGCGTGAGGCTCTCCATCACTCGTTCCCCGGCCCGACGGCTACGAACGTAGATGTTGCTGTCGTCCGCATACCGCGCAAACCGGAGCCCGCGCCGCTCTAACTCCCGGTCCAACTCGTCGAGCACAATGTTGGAAAGCAAGGGCGACAAAGGTCCACCTTGCGGCGTTCCTTCATCCACCGGACTCACCAGCCCGCCTTCCATTACCCCGGCTCGCAGAAATGCGCGGATCAACTTCAATAAACGCTTGTCGTCGATCCGCTCTGCAATTTTCGCCATCAGTTTGTCGTGGTTGACCCGGTCGAAGAATTTCTCCAAATCCAGATCCACCACCCAGCGATAGCCAGCCGCGATGTACTGCTGCGCCGCCTCCACCGCCTGATGCGCCGAGCGCCCGGGCCGAAACCCGTAGCTGTGATCGGAAAACGTCCGGTCCCATCTGCGTTGCAGAACCGACATCACCGCCTGCTGGATAAATCGATCCAGCACCGTCGGGATGCCAAGCTTCCGCACCCCTCCGTCCGGCTTCGGGATCTCCACCCGCTTCACCGGCTGCGGCACATAGGTCCCGCTCAACAACTGTTCCCGGATGGCTGGCCAATGCTGTTTCAGGTAGCTCTGGCAACTCGTGGACGGTCATCCCATCCACGCCAGGGCTCCCCTTGTTGGCCTTGACTCGTGCCAATGCCTGCTTGCAGTTTTCCCGCTCGCAGACCTCCTCCATCAACTGTTTGCCAATGGCCGGGCTTTCTGTCCCGCGCTTCGCCGCAAGCGATTCGGTCCCTTCCCCGAGACTGTTCGGAGCTTCACTCCTACCTTCCTCGACGAAGGCCAACACCATCTGCTGGTCGCGCACAACGCTGTCGCTGTGCGCTAGCTGGTTGTTCTGCCGCTTGTCGCTCATGAGTCGCGCCGCTTACTGGCCACTCCCATCAACCCCTTCAGGGGACCGTTCGGGCCTTCGCCGCTTGCGCGACTACTACGCCCTCTGCTGACTTCTGCCGCCCGGTCAGGATAGATCGCTCCATCCTCAGTCCTGATTCCAGGACAAACGGCAGATCTCCCGAGGTAAGTTCGACCGCCTTCCGCACGCAACCGCCGAATTTACAACCAGCGCCCTTGATGGATATGGACTTCGTTGTCAATTGCCAACTCGTCCGGCGCCGTATGCCTCTGATCCGGTTCTTGTACATCGGCTCGCACGTTTGCTCCACGCTTCTTTCAGACCCCGCCTCGCGACGACGCCCTTGCGCTTCGCTATCACTTCACCTCCATCAGGTTGTGAAAAGGACTTTCACCTTCGAGCTGTCGAACATGCTCGGCACACAATGAAAGCGGCGGGATGAACCCGCCGCTCCGTCTCCTCCGAGTTCCTCCGAGCGGTCGCCCCGACTCTAGTATGCGCCGTCGTTCTGGAACGGTTCGCGTTAAGCACGCGAGTCTCCAGCCTGCGGCATGGTTTGCGCCGAAACATCATTGAAAACGGGAGCTCTCGAAAAGACCTGGTTGTTCAGAGACTTTTGAGCCGAACAGTTCATCGAGCGGATCGAGCCTTGGCGTCCCATCCACCTCCGCGCTCCCAGGCATTTGAGCCATGAACTATGCAGGATCTGCACGGGTTGAAAATAATTCCGAATTTCTTGCATCCGGAGTGATTAGTGATTGTGGTTAACTCGGGCTGTTGGTTCTGTAGCGCGGGCATCGACGGATGTTACAGCTTCCACGCAGAACCGGACGTCATCGTAGGTAACTCATCTGGCGCAGGTTGCGTTTTGGCATGAGTAATCAGTAACGAGCGGCAGATGGGTCTCATCTAATTATTAGGAGGTGGTTATGTTTAAGAAGTTCAGATGGCCGGCAATTCTGGCACTCGGAGCGGCGATGACATTCCTCCCTCCGGGCACGGCTCAAGCTCGCGATAACTACGAGCGAGGGCATCGTCATCGTCGCCACATAACCGTCTACGTTGGACCTGGTCCGGTCGGCTACTGGTTACGGTTACTACAGAGGTTACTATGACCGATTGGGCTACTCGCATCCCTATCGTTAGAAAAGTGGGCGCATGATCGAATATGCCTCGGGATGGACCGGCTTCGGCCGGTCCATCCCGCGTTAGCATGGAACTTCGCTTGCCGAGAAAGCGAGAGGAGTTATTGGAAATGTCGCTTTTTATGTGGATTATTCTCGGTTTAGTTGCGGGCTTTATCGCCAGCCACTTGGTAAATCACCGCGGCGAGGGCATGGTGCTGGATATTTTACTGGGCATCGTCGGGGCTGTCATCGGGGGTTGGATTGTCACGCTCTTCGGCTACGGAGGAGTCAACGGCTTGAATCTATATAGCATCCTGGTGGCTACCGTGGGAGCCGTCGTCTTTCTGGTCCTGTACCATGCGATTCGCCGCCGCCGGTCGTTCTTCTGAACGGACCTGCCCTTAAGGCAGAGAGTTACGTCCCTTCAACCTCGCCGGTTGGGTCATTTTCTCCGGCCTGACCCATTCGTCGAACTGGCCGGCAGTGAGGTACCCAGCTTCACCGCCGCTTCACGCCGGGTCAAGTCCTCGCGACGGCATGATCGTTGAGCCTGGTTCATTCTCGGGAATCCTGATTTCTGCAAATCCCGCCCGCGGCCCGCATGCATACCGCGCACGTCATTTGCGATCTTCATGAGGGTACCGGCGGGCGTGCGCAAGGCGGCGCTTACGTTCACCATGGCGTCATGGGCGGAGAGCGCTGCGAATTTATTGGGTGCGGAAAAGAATGGCCTGCCCGTCTCCTCCGCGATTTTGCGGGCCGCCACTTCTCCAAAACGAGGATCTGCGTTGAGCCCGGTGCCAACGGCGGTTCCGCCGATCGCGAGTGCATACACGCCCGGCAAACTTGCGTGAATTGCCTCCAGAGCCTGATCGAGTTGCGCGCCCATCCTGAGATCACTTGGCCCAGCGTCAATGGCGTCGCGTCCATGAGGTGCGTCCGGGGCACCATAATCACGCCGAAGAACTGGCGGGATTTCGCATTCTGCGTGTTGCGCAGCGCGCGGATCGCTGGCGCGAGGGCGTTTTCGAGCTCATCTACTGTGGCCACGTGCATTGCAGTTGGAAATGCGTCGTTGGATGAGTGGGCGTGATTCACATCGTCATTCGGATGGATGGGCCTCTTGGACCCCAGCACGCCGCCGGCCAGCTGGATCGCGCGGTTCGCGATCACCTCGTTCGCGTTCATGTTGGTCTGAGTTCCCGAGCCGGTCTGGAACACGACCAACGGAAACTCGCCATCAAGCTTCCCTCCATGACGTCCTGCGCAGCCTGGACGATCAGATAAATCACGGGCGGCCCCAGCGGTAGCGGTCGATACCGATCGGGAAGTTGCGCCGCGATCTTTCCGTCTGCGCGCCCCAGAAATGATCCGCCGGGACTTCGACCTTTCCAAGCGCGTCTTCGTCAACTCTAATCTTGCGTTCGTCAGTGCGACTAGCCATTCTTGGTTTCCTTTCTTGACATTCGTTAGCTGCTTTATCTGGCCCAGCGAGGTGCGCTCCCCCTAATCCATTTTGTAACTTAAGGCTGGCTCCGCCAAACCGCCGTCAGGCACGCTTCCGCAAGCGCCGCGCGCACTTTTTGCAAAGCAGCGCAAACTTTTCGCAAAGGCCGTTGTCCCGCTGCGACGATACTGCGGCGGGAGGCAGCCGGCCTTGCCGTCGTCGGCCGCCTCGCATAACGGATCGGTAAGTATCGCTAAATATTGGATTTATGGAACCGGCCGATCAACGTCGCTTGGGAGCGCCCGTTTGCCTTGTGGTTTGGCGCGTTTGGCTCAAGCAAACTATCGGCAGCCCGCAAAGACCATCCACAAATGGAAACAAAAGTGCAGGGCCGTTGCTCTACGATAGTTTGGCCCAGGCTAAGCCGTAAGGGAGGTATCGCGCAGTGAGTTCCGCATCCGTAGTTAAGAGAACGTCTAAGAAAACCGAAGAGAACATCCTGCTGAAAACCCTGATCGCTTTCAAAAATGGAGACTTACGGGTTCGAATGCCTGTGGATCTTTCGGGCACCGATGGGAAGATCGCCGATGCGCTCAATGAGATTATCACGCTAAACCAACGAATGGTCAGCGAGTTCGACCGTATCAGCAGGACTGTAGGGAAAGACGGAAAAATTACCCAGCGCGCTTCGATAGGATCGGTAACCGGGGGGTGGGCGGATTGCATCGAGTCCGTAAATGGGTTAATCGGGGACCTGGTGCAGCCATCGACCGAAGTGGCCCGGGTGATTGGCGCCGTGGCCAAGGGGGATCTCTCGCAGACCATGTCGCTCGAAGTCGATGGCCGGCCGCTGCGGGGCGAATTCCTTCACACTGCACGCGTTGTCAACACAATGGTCGAGCAGCTTAATTCGTTCGCGTCCGAGGCCACTCGAGTAGCCCGCGAAGTTGGAACGGAGGGGAAGCTTGGCGGACAGGCGGTGGTTACCGGCGTGGCGGGAACCTGGAAAGACCTCACGGAGAGCGTCAATTCGATGGCGAGCAACCTTACCAATCAGGTCCGCAACATCGCCGGTGTGACCACCGCTGTAGCCAGGGGAGACCTAACCACCAAAATTACCGTGGACGCGCGCGGCGAAATTCTGGAGTTGAAAAATACCATCAACATCATGGTGGATCAACTCAGCTCCTTCGCGGCAGAGGTGACGCGCGTGGCGCGCGAGGTCGGCACGGAAGGTAAGCTGGGTGGCCAGGCGGAAGTCAAGGGAGTGGCGGGCGTGTGGAAGGACCTGACCGACTCCGTAAACTCAATGGCCGGCAACCTCACCAGTCAGGTACGAAACATCGCCGAGGTTACCACCGCGGTTGCCAAGGGCGACTTATCGACGCGGATCACGGTCGACGCCAGGGGCGAGATTCTACAACTCAAAAACACCATCAATACAATGGTTGACCAGCTTAGCTCCTTCGCCGCCGAAGTGACGCGGGTGGCTCGCGAGGTGGGTACTGAGGGGTTACTCGGCGGTGAAGCGGACGTGCCGGGCGTTGGGGGAACCTGGAAGGACTTGACGGATTCGGTAAACTCCATGGCCGGCAATCTCACAGCCCAGGTTCGCAACATCGCCGAGGTCACAACGGCGGTCGCGAGAGGTGACCTGTCCCGGAAAATCACCGTCACTGTGCGCGGCGAAATTCTGGAATTGAAGAACACCATCAATACGATGGTCGACCAGCTCAGCTCGTTTGCATCCGAAGTTACGCGCGTGGCGCGCGAAGTGGGAACGGAGGGGAAACTGGGCGGCCAAGCGGAGGTGGAAGGAGTCGCCGGAACATGGCGCGACCTGACGGAAAGCGTCAACTCGATGGCGGGCAACCTGACGAACCAGGTCCGCAACATCGCGGGAGTAACGACAGCCGTCGCTAAAGGCGACCTCTCCACGAAAATTACCGTCGACGCGCGCGGCGAAATTCTGGAGCTGAAGAACACCATCAACACGATGGTGGATCAGTTGAACTCTTTCGCCTCCGAAGTTACACGTGTGGCGCGTGAAGTAGGAACCGAAGGGAAGCTTGGCGGCCAGGCGCAAGTTAAGGGAGTCGGCGGAGTGTGGAAGGATCTTACGGATTCGGTTAACTCAATGGGCGGCAACCTTACCGCGCAGGTACGAAACATCGCCGAGGTCACGACGGCCGTAGCTAACGGCGATTTATCGCGCAAAATCACAGTGGATGTTCGCGGCGAAATTCTGGAGCTGAAAAACACGATCAATACGATGGTGGACCAGCTTAACTCGTTCGCATCGGAAGTCACCCGGGTGGCCCGCGAAGTAGGTACTGACGGAAAACTCGGCGGCCAGGCGCAGGTGAAGGGCGTCGGCGGCGTGTGGAAGGATCTTACGGACTCCGTGAACTCCATGGCGGGGAACCTGACTGCGCAGGTCCGCAACATTGCCGAGGTGACCACCGCGGTAGCCAACGGCGACCTGTCGCGCAAGATCACGGTGGATGTTCGCGGTGAAATTCTGGAGCTGAAGAACACCATCAACATCATGGTGGATCAGCTCAATGCGTTCGCCGGCGAAGTGACGCGCGTGGCGCGGGAAGTGGGTACGGAAGGAAAGCTCGGGGGACAAGCGGTAGTGAAGGGCGTCGCCGGCACGTGGAAAGACCTTACCGATAGCGTCAATTCGATGGCCAGCAACCTGACCAACCAGGTGCGGAACATCGCGGAAGTAACCACCGCAGTGGCGACCGGCGATTTGTCGCGCAAGATTACAGTCGAAGTTCGCGGCGAAATTCTGGAGTTGAAAAACACGATCAACACCATGGTGGACCAGCTCAGTTCATTCGCGTCCGAAGTTACTCGCGTCGCGCGCGAAGTGGGAACGGAAGGTAAACTTGGAGGTCAGGCGGACGTGCACGGCGTCGCCGGCACATGGAAAGATCTCACCGATTCGGTGAACTCCATGGCGAGCAACCTTACCAGCCAGGTGCGAAACATCGCGGAAGTCACAACTGCCGTGGCCAAAGGCGATCTGTCACGCAAGATCACGGTCGATGTACGGGGAGAAATCCTGGAACTAAAAAACACCATCAATACGATGGTCGATCAATTAAATGCATTCGCCGGAGAAGTGACACGCGTGGCTCGCGAAGTGGGAACGGAAGGCAAGTTAGGCGGACAGGCCGACGTGAAGGGTGTCGGAGGAGTCTGGAAGGACCTTACCGATAGCGTGAACTTCATGGGCGGCAACCTTACATCTCAGGTCCGCAATATCGCGCAAGTAACGACCGCGGTAGCCAAAGGCGACCTCTCGACCAAGATCACGGTCGACGCGCGCGGCGAAATTCTTGAACTGAAGAACACCATCAACACCATGGTCGATCAGCTGAACGCTTTCGCTTCTGAAGTCACCCGCGTGGCGCGTGAAGTGGGAACGGAAGGAAAGCTGGGCGGACAGGCCGATGTGCGCGGCGTCGCCGGCACCTGGAAAGATCTTACCGATAGCGTCAACTATATGGCGAGCAACCTGACCAATCAGGTGCGTAACATCGCCGGCGTAACCACCGCCGTGGCGCGAGGCGACTTAACTACCAAGATCACGGTGGATGCCCGCGGCGAAATTCTGGCGCTGAAAAATACCATCAACACGATGGTGGATCAGCTCAGCTCCTTCGCGTCTGAGGTCACGCGTGTGGCGCGCGAAGTCGGCACCGAGGGGAAGCTTGGGGGCCAGGCCGACGTCAAAGGTGTCGCCGGCACCTGGAAGGATTTGACGGACAACGTAAATTTCATGGCGGGAAACTTGACTAACCAGGTTCGAAATATTGCGGAAGTGACCACCGCCGTGGCGAGGGGGGACTTGTCGCGCAAAATCACCGTGGACGTGCGCGGCGAAATTCTGGAGCTGAAGAACACCATCAACACCATGGTCGACCAGCTAAGCTCCTTCGCATCCGAGGTGACGCGCGTAGCGCGCGAAGTGGGAACCGAAGGAAAACTCGGCGGACAGGCCGATGTGCGCGGCGTCGCCGGCACCTGGAAGGACCTTACCGACAGCGTCAATTCCATGGCCGGCAACCTGACCGCGCAGGTTCGAAATATCGCCCAGGTTACGACGGCGGTCGCGAACGGCAATCTGTCGCGAAAGATCACCGTGGACGTCCAGGGTGAAATTCTGGAGTTGAAAGATACGATCAACACGATGGTGGACCAATTGAATTCGTTCGCCAGCGAGGTAACGCGCGTAGCTCGCGAAGTGGGTACAGATGGCAAGCTCGGTGGTCAGGCCGAAGTGAAGGGTGTCGCTGGCACCTGGAAGGATCTCACCGACAATGTGAATTTCATGGCAGCTAATCTGACTACCCAGGTACGCGGAATTGCGAAGGTAGTTACCGCCGTCGCTAACGGCGACTTGAAACGCAAGCTAATTCTGGAGACCAAGGGCGAGATTGCCGAATTGGCGGACACGATCAATGGCATGATCGATACACTGGCGACCTTCGCCGATCAAGTGACCACCGTCGCGCGAGAGGTAGGTATTGAGGGAGCTCTGGGCGGCCAAGCCCGTGTGCCTGGCGCGGCCGGGATTTGGCGGGATCTGACCGATAACGTGAACCAGCTTGCAGCGAATCTGACCACGCAAGTCCGCGCCATCGCCGAGGTCGCGACCGCGGTTACCAAGGGCGATCTGACGAGGTCGATTGCGGTGGAAGCGTTAGGCGAAGTCGCCGCGCTTAAGGACAACATCAACGAAATGATCGTGAACCTCGCAGCCACCACCCGAAAGAACAATGAACAGGACTGGCTGAAGACGAACATCGCGAAGTTCACTGGAATGATGCAGGGGCAACGCGATCTGCTCGCAGTGGCGCGGCTTCTTCTCTCAGAGCTGACGCCGTTAATCGGCGCTCAGCATGGGACCTTCTATATTGCCGATGCCGAGGACGACAGCCCTGTGCTCAAACTGATGGCGGGCTACGCCGTTGACGATCGGGACGGCGTACCCAGGATTCTTCGAATCGGCCAAGGTCTGGTGGGTCAGTGCGCCCGCGAAAAGCAACGTATTCTGACGACCAATGTTCCCGCCGGGTACATGAGAATCAACTCCAGCCTCGGCGCGGCATCGCCGGTGAGCATCGTGGTGTTGCCGGTATTATTCGAGGGCGACGTGCGGGCGGCGATCGAGCTGGCTTCGTTCTCCCATTTCAGCGACGTTCAACTGGAGTTCCTCGATAAGTTGACGCAATCCATCGGCATCGTCTTGAATACCATCGCCGCAACCATGCGAACCGAGCAACTCCTGCAACAAAGCCAGGCGCTCGCCGAGGAGTTACAGAGCCAGCAGCTTCAACTGCAAACAACCAACGAGGAGTTACAGGAAAAGGCGCAGCTTCTCGCAGAACAAAAGACGGAAGTCGAAACCAAGAATCTGGAGGTCGAACAGGCGAAGAAGGCGCTGGAGGAAAAGGCCGAGCAGCTGGCCCTGACGTCCAAATACAAGAGCGAATTCCTGGCCAATATGAGTCATGAACTTCGCACGCCGCTTAACAACCTCCTGATTCTGGCCCGCATGTTGTCTGAAAACTCCGATCGCAATCTCACGCCAAAGCAGGTGAAGTTCGCCGAAACAATTCACACCTCGGGCACGGACTTGCTCGCGCTGATCAGCGACATTCTGGATGTCAGTAAGATCGAATCCGGCAAGATGGATGTCGAAGTCGGCGCCGTACGCTTCACCGAATTGCAGGATTATTGCATCAAGACGTTCCATCACTTCGCGGACGGCAAGGGACTCGACTTCAATATCGACCTCGGAACGTCTCTGCATTCGGAAATCATCCAAACCGATGCAAAACGCCTGCAGCAGGTTCTGAAGAACCTTCTTTCGAACGCGCTGAAGTTCACCGAGCACGGCTCCGTGCGGCTCACCATCGATAAAGCAACGAGTGGCTGGAGCGCTCATCATGGGACCTTGTCCCGCGCGACGTCGGTTATCGCTTTCTCTGTGTCGGACACCGGTATCGGCATCCAGAGCGACAAGCAGCGCATCATTTTCGAGGCGTTCCAGCAGGCCGACGGCACGACCAGCCGCAAATACGGCGGCACGGGCCTGGGCCTTACCATCAGCCGCGAGCTGTCGCGGCTTCTGGGCGGCGAGATCCGGTTGCAGAGCGCTCCGGATGCGGGCAGCACGTTCACGCTCTATCTGCCGCAGACCTATATCACGCACGCGCAGCCGGTGAGGAGCGAAGCGCTGAAGACGACGCCGCTGCAGCTGGAACAAGCGGCTGCTTTGCCCGATGCGGAAGTGGATATGATCCTCGCGCCCTCGCCCGGTGCTGGCCAGGAGTTGGTGGAGGATCTGGTGCTCGATGACGATCGCACCATGATTCAACCCGGCGATTCGGTATTGTTAATCGTCGAAGACGATGGGACCTTCGCCCGCATCCTGGTGGATCTGGCGCATGAGCGCGGACTCAAAGCCCTGGTTGCGTTGCGCGGCGGCAGCGCCATCTCTCTTGCGCGCGAGTTCCAGCCGGGTGCGATCACTCTCGATATCGCACTTCCCGACATGGCCGGATGGACAATTATCGATCGCCTGAAACACGATCCGGCCACACGTCACATTCCCATTCACATCATCTCCGGAGATGAGAATCGCAGGCGCGGCATTGCGCTCGGCGCGATGACTTATCTCGAGAAGGGAGTGGAGGGCGATTCTCTGTCCGGCGCATTCGCCACCATTGAGCACTCCGCGCGAAGGCGCATGAAGAAGCTCCTGCTCATTTGCGAGGAGGCATCGGAATCGGAGTCCCTCAAAGAATTGCTGGGGGCTCCGGATTTGGAGATTGTCGTTGCAGTTTCTGGTTCTGACGCGCTTACCCTGGTCCGGGAATCAGGGGCCGATGGTGTTGTGATTCAGTCGGACCTGGATCTGACGGACTCGTTGCAACTAGCCGCGGATCTGCAAGCGAGTGCCGCGGCCCTACCGATCCTTCTCCTCACTGGACGCGATTTGACCGCGCACGAAGAAACGATTCTAAGGGAATTGAATTGTGTGAGCACCGTCAGGGTGGCGAAGTCGCGCGAAAGGGCGCTCGATGAATCGGTACTCCTGCTTCATCGCGCGGAAAGCGAACTCCGCCCGGACCAAATGCGAATTCTGGAGCGACTCCGGCAGACCGACCTTACCTTGTCGGGCCGCATCGTTCTCATCGTCGATGACGATGTGCGTAATATTTTTGCGCTCACCAGCCTGCTGGAAGACCATCATCTCAAGGTTCTGCACGCCGAGAATGGCCGGGCAGCCATTGAATTGCTGGAAAAAACCCGCGAGATCGACGTTGTTCTGATGGACATCATGATGCCGGAAATGGACGGGTACGAAACCATGAGGGCCATTCGCGAGGTGCCGCGTTTTAGATCCCTTCCGATTATCGCGCTCACGGCGAAGGCCATGAAAGGCGACCGCGCCAAGTGTATTGAAGCAGGCGCGACCGACTATGTGACGAAGCCCGTCGATCTCGATCAATTGTTTTCCGTTCTCCGCGTCTCTGTCGGCAGGGAGAGTGCGGCAGCCGCCGGTTTATAATCATGGGGGTATCTTGAATCATGCATGCGGCAGGATTGGCAATGCTGGAGTTCGGTCCCATTACGCGGGAGAAGATCCTGATCGTCGATGACTCCGCCGAGAACCTGGTGTCCATTGAGGCGGCGCTGGAGGGATTGGGGCAGGAGGTGATCACGGCGCGTTCCGGTAAGGAGGCGCTGCGCCATTTGCTGGATAGCGATTTCGCTGTCGTCCTCCTCGATGTGAAAATGCCGGAAATGGACGGCTTTCAGACGGCGGAGCTGATTCGAGCCCGCCGGCGGTCCGTGCAAACACCCATTCTGTTCTTAACGGCCTATCGGAGCGATGACCATTTGTTTCGGGGCTACGACTTGGGCGCCGTCGATTTTCTGCTGAAGCCGATCGTGCCGGAGATTCTCCGCTCGAAGGTCAGCGTCTTCGTGGAACTGAGTCGTCACGCCGCTTTGCTCCGGCGGCAGGCGGAGGTGCTCGCCAAGGCGGAGCAGAAGTTCCGGTCCTTGCTCGAAGCCGCGCCTGACGCCATGATTATCAGCTCGGAAGCGGGCCGGATCACTCTCGCCAACTCGCAGGCGGAAACCTTGACCGGGTACACGCGCAGCCAATTGATCGATAAGGACATCCGCATGATCGTGCCGGACTGGCACGCCGATGCGGCTTCGAGGACCGGGAGTTCGGCCGGCGAATACCACGCTCGGCGCAGAAATGCGGTCGAGTTTCCGGTCGAAATCAGTCTCCGGCCTCTCCAGACCGAGGAAGGTGTGTTGATTATTTCGGCGATCAGGGACGTCACGGAGAGAAAGCGTGCCGACAGCAAGATTCGCGAGTTGAATGCCTCTCTGGAACGCAGAGTGGCCGAGCGCACGCGCGAACTCCAGGAATCGAATTACGCCCTGCGGCAATCGAACGACGATCTGAACCAGTTCGCCTATGCCACGAGTCACGATTTGCAGGAGCCGTTGCGGATGGTGGTTCTGTACAGCCAGATGTTGCAGGAAGGCTACGCCGGCAAGATGGATGAATCCGCGGATCGATTCCTCTCCACCATAGTGGGCGGCGCCTTGCGCCTGGAGCGGCTGCTGAAGGATTTGCTCGCCTACTCGCAGGCAGCCTCCATGATCGCGCCTGTCGATGATGTCGATTGCGCGGAGGTCGTACGGGAAGTGCTCCTGAATCTGAAAGTTTCGATAGACGAGACTTCCGCGGTCGTGCGTTGGGGTGATCTTCCGCTGGTGCGCGCGGACCGGATCCGGCTGGTCCAACTCTTCCAAAATCTCATCGGCAATGCGATCAAGTATCGGAGTGAGAATTCTCCCTGCATTCAAATCAACGCCCAGCGTGGAAAAAACCAGTGGATCTTCGCGGTAAAGGACAATGGCATCGGAATCAAGCCGGAATACTGGGAGCAGGTGTTCGGTGTTTTCAAACGTCTACACGGTGCGGCATATCCTGGGACGGGAATTGGCCTCGCCATCTGCCAGCGAATCGTTGAAATGCATGGCGGCCGGATATGGGTTGAATCGATACGAGATGACGGATCCACTTTCCACTTTACCTTGCCGTTTTAGCTAAGCCTCATCCCTTGGTTGTGCTTGGGAGCCATCATATCCCTTACGATTCCTGAGGTGGCCGCGCGCGGCGTCAGGCGGTGACGGGCGAAACCGATTATTGAAAAACGGTTAAACACAATTCGCGGAAAAAACGGGAAATCCCCGATTGATCTTTGGATAAAATAGTGTATAAAATTGTACATTGTGACAGACAAGAAACCCTGTGCTCGCGAGGAATCTGCATGCGCGCCATTCTTTGTTTGCTGCCTTTGTTCCCCCGATTCCAACCTCGATAGCGCCTCCAGTGCCTTGTTCAGTTTGGAGTGCCCCACGCATGGACGTAGGTGGCATCGAAAGATGATGCGATTGGCCGACGGCTCCGTGGTACTCGTTCATGAGTTCGCTAGGACCCCTGCGCGGCCCAACCCGGCAAACTTTAAAGACCATTGAAAATCAGGTCCGGGCGGTGTCCCGGTTCCGGCCCATGATTGCAGCACCTCCGGGATCTCGTTTCGAGTAACGCCGCCTCAGGGAAGCTATGCGCGTCGCCTTCGTTGCATGATCAGGTCCGGTTTTGGACGATTCTCTCTCTTGAGAAACGCACCCGTTTTGGCCCAACTTCGGAATGGCCTCCGCGAGCGGGCGCCCGATCTAGAAGAACGTCAGCTCTTCGCCCCACCCGACCCACATCGCGTAACGCGAGTTGAGGACAATGCTCGCCACCGTCCTCAGGCTTTGCGGCCACGCTTCGGGCGGACCTAGCGGAGTGGACCGCCAGTCGTGGGAGCGCATCAGCGCACCCAGTTCGCCGCCTCCCTTCAGGCAATGAATCGCGACATTCTCCACATTCTCACCTTAGAGGCGATGGTGAACTCGCCCCCGTCCGATCTCAGAGCAATTTATTTTCCTGAAGCAGCGCCCGGATGGAGCTTCCGATTTTCAAAAACTCCGCGTAGGTCACCGGTTTGCGAAAGTATACTGCGCCGAGCCTCGCCGCTTCATTCCGATCGGCGGGCGAATCGGATGAGGTCATGACCAGAACCGGGATTTCCTTGAACTGGCGGCTGGCGCGGATGGCGCGCAGGACCTCGAACCCCTCGACCTTAGGAAGGTTCAAGTCCAGCAGAAGTGCGCTGGGGGCGGGAGCCGCGGCGTCGGACTCCGCGCGCCGAAAAAACTCCAGTGCTTTCTCGCCATCGGCGGCGATATGCACCTCCACCGGCAATTTTTCCTTCTTAATCGCCTCCCGTACGATGATCACATCCGGCAAATTGTCCTCAGCCACCAGAAGAATCCGGCGCGGCGGCGACGACGGGTTCGTCGGATCGGGGGACGGTGAAGAAGAAGGTTGCCCCTTTTCCGGATTCGGATTCCACCCAGATTCGTCCCCCATACCGCTCAACCACCCGCTGGCAAATTGCGAGTCCGATGCCGGTTCCTGCTGTATTTTTGATCGCGATGGAGCCTCTTGAAAACACCAAAGATTTTCTCCTTGTATTGGGGGTCGATGCCGATTCCGTTGTCCTGCACTGAAAAGCGCCAGGCGGCGCCCAGATTGACGGCGGAAACATGGATTCGGGGCGGATCTTGCGTCCGGTATTTCAGCGCGTTGCTGATCAGATTCTGAAATACCTGCTGGAGGTGCGCCTCGCCCATGTAGACTTCCGGCAGCGCGTCGTAGGTCACCATGGCGCAGTTTTCGCGGATGGCTTCCGCCAGGCTCGCGAGAGTGTACTGCCAGACAAGCGATGGCATCGACGCGGCGTGACCGTCGCTTTCGAGCATGCCCGCCCGGGTATAAGCCAGCAGATCGCTGATGAGCGTCGCCAGGCGGCGTCCGCCTTCCTTCGAGAAAGCCGAGATACTGGCTGCCCTCCTCGTCTAATAAATCTTGGTACCGCGCCGCCACCATCTCGCTGTACACGGCGACGTTGCGGATGGGCTCCTGAAGATCGTGGCTGGCGGAATAGGCGAACTGCTGGAGGTCGTCGTTGGCGCGGCGCAACTCCTCCTCCTTCTCCTTCTGTTCATGGATATCGGTGTTGGAAGCCGATCCACATGGAAATATTGCCGTCGGCGTCGCGCATGGCGAGAGCCCGGCTGAGGTGCCAGCGGTACGCTCCATCGGCGCGGCGAAAGCGGTGCTGGAAGGTGAACGGCTCACCGGTTTCGATGGAGTGGCGCCAGCTGCGACGTTCTCTTCGAGGTCAGTCCGGGTGAATGAACCGCGTCCAGCCCCAGCCCTTGATCTGCGTCGAACGGAAAGCCGGTGAATTCCATCCATTGGCGGTTGAAGTAGTCGACGTCGCCGTTGGGCCGTGGCGGTGAAGATCTTTTGCGGCATGGATTCGGCCATGAAGCGAAACCGTTCGCGCGCCGTCTCCGCTTCCTGGAGGGCCGCTTCGCGGTCGCTCAGGGCGCGCCGGAGACTGTCGTCGCGCGACTGAATGCTGTCCAGCATCTCGTTGAATCGGTCCACCAGGACACCCAGTTCGTCGCCGGACATTTTTTGCGCGCGGATGCTGTAATCGCCGGTCTCCGAGACGGACGTGGTGGCGCGCACCAGTTGCGAAATCGGGCGTCGCGATCAGCGCCCGCAAGCCGCGACGAGAGCAGATACGCGATCAGCGCTCGAAGCCAGCAGAACGCCCAGACGATGGCGCCGTACAGCTGATGCGTTCGGTGATTTCGTCCAGATCGTAGACGCAGCATCAGGGTCCCGATGCGGCGCCCGCTCAAGATAATGGGATGGGAAACCGTGATGCCATCCGTGACCGAATCGGAGGTCGTCGGATGTCCGGCGGCGGGACAGCCGGGGTTGGCGCCTTTGCGCACGTAATTGCGCCAGCACGGTTCCGTCGGGGCGATACGATACAGGCGACGACGATGTGCGTTCTGGCGCGCAACGCGCCCAGCGTCTCGGCGGCGGCTTGGGATCGTTGAAGGCCAATGCCGCGGTGCTGTTGTCGGCGATGATTCTGGCCAGCGCGGACAGATCGCGCCGCAGATATCCGCGGAACAGGATCAGAGTCGGAGGCCACGATGCCGACGCCGCCAGCAGCAGGGCGGCGGTGGTGGTCGCCATGATGATGATCATCAGCTTCTGCTTGATCGGTATGTCGCGAAGAGTGCGCATTCTATTTGTCGCGAGCCTCCTCCACAGACCTCGCTACGGTCAGCAGCTTGGAACTCATCTTCAGCCCGGCGTTTTCGCGCCGCCGTCTGATTGATATCGAACCGCACGCGCCGGTTTTCGATCACGAAACCGATCATGCCGCCTTCGCGCAGGAAAGTGGACCCTTCGCCGACGGTCAGATCGCCCCGGGCCCGGTCCGCCAAAGCCTGGATATTTTTATCGATACTGGCCATGAACAAAACCTGGCAGGATTGCGGAGGCGGAGGATGGTTCATTCGCTGCACGGTCAACTTGCGCCCGTTCGACCACCTCGCCCTTCACCATCTGTATCGAGCGTGTTTCCGAACGGGTCCTTGCCCAGGATGCAAATCGCGATCGGTGAATCTGGATGTCTCAAAGGCCGTCGCGGGCCATTCGATAAACTTGGTGAAGTTCAGCAGGAAGACGGCCTTGACCTGATACTCGAGACGGCCGCCTGCGCCATGGCAACCGTGTGAAGGCAGCACGGCGAGCGCACGCCAGGCGTAGCTGGCACGGCGCTTGCGAAAGTGCGCTGAAAGTCACCGTTGCTGCCATGTAAGTTTTGCGTAGACGCTCCGTCTGATGCCCACCGGCCCGACCGGATCGCCGGTGTATTCATAATGCCACGGGCTGGAACAGGTTCTGCCCACCACGGAGAAATCCAACTGGCGGCTGAACCGCAATCCGATGCGCGCGTCGCCGGTCGAATAGGCCGGCACCTTCTGAGCCGGCAGCGCGCTGACGTAGCGATAGGTCGAGATCCAGCTGGAGCTTCTTGGTGATGTCGAACGCCGATTGAACGCTCGCCTGATGCTGCGGGCTGGAGCCGACGATACCGGGCGCGGTCCCCACATCGTGCGAGTTCGGGGAGCGTGCCGACGTTCATATGCAAGATACGAATACGATCCGCGCAGCCGCCAGAAGTCGCGCGGCCTCCATTCGGGAGCGATCTCGACCCCCTTCGTGTAGCCGTACAAGCCGTTGCGCGAATTGGGCCGGGAGCAGGTAAGTGAGCAGGCGCGGGATTGGCTTCGAGGTAGAAGCCCACCGGTGATGTCCTCGCTGAATAGGTCGTGATAGTGGTTGTAGAAACCGGCGAGATCGAGATAAAAGTTCTTGCCCAACAGCGTGCGGTAGCCGAGTTCGTAGCCGTTCAGTTGTTCCGGCGCGAAGCTGGGATTGGCATTGAAGCGCGCGAAAGTCGGCGTGCCGTTCGGCGTGTGCCGATGTAGCCCGAAGATAAAAATCCTCTTCGGCATCGGAAGGCGTGCGCAGGGCATGCGTGAAGGCGGCCCAAACGGTTTGCTTTTCGTTGGGCGTCCAGAGCAGCCGCGCGCTCGGCTCCAACGCGATGCCGGGGTGAAGTTGGTGCGCAGCAACTTGGTGCCCAGGGTCAGCGAGAGGCGGCCGTTCGACCAGGGTGATTTCGTCCTGCAGGAACGCGGTGACCAGATAGTCCGTTCGTTTGAGCGGGAACGAACTGCAGGCCGGAGACCACCACCGAGGTCATCCACGGGATCGACCCGCGCGCCCGAGGCCCCAGGAAATCTGGTGACGCCCGGCCACGCGCAGACGCTGCAGAAAATCGACATCGAACGGTGTTGCGAAGTTCGGCGAAGTTCGGGCTCCTGCCGGTTGGTGCGGTCGTAATAGACCTGCACCTGGATATCGTTGCCGTCGCTGAAGACTCGCTTCCAGCGGGCCAAGATGATTGCCGCCCGAAAGTACGGCGTTGGAACCGAGATCTGCGAATAAGGCGGCGTGTAGCTGGTCGCCGCACGCTGGCTTCGCCGGCGTTCCCGTCGTAGATGTCGCCCTGCAGGGTGAATGCGTCGCGGGGTTTTCGCTGCCAGTCCATGCGGAAGCCGGCTTGCGCCTCGCGCCAATCGTCGAAATTCGGTCCATCGGGTGATCTTCCGGGCCGCGCGTGAATCCCTTGCCATAGACGCGATAATTGAGGTCCCTGCCGTTGCCGCCGCCGTAGCGGAAATTGAGAAAGCCCTGTTCCTCGTTGCCGCCGCCCGCGGAGACGAGCACGCCCTGCGTGTCCTTCGCGCTTTTGGTGATGATGTTGATCACGCCATTCACGGCGTTGGGTCCCCAGATGGTGCCGCCCGGGCCGCGAATCACCTCGATGCGGTCGATGTCGTCCATCATGGTGTTCTGAACTTCCCAATACGTGCCGGCGAACAACGGCGTGTAGACGGTGCGGCCGTCGATCAGGACCAGCACGGAGCGGGTCAGGTCGCTGCCGAAGCCGCGAATCCCGATCGACCATTTGCTGCCGTCGATGCGGGCGACCTCCACGCCGGGCGCCAGCCGCAGGGCTTCCGGGATGGTGGTGGCGCCGGAGCGGCGGATATCCTCGCCCGTAATGACGTAAATCGCCGCGGGCGTCTGGAACGCCTTTACCGGCGATTTGGACGGCGTCGTGACCTCGATCTGCGACAGTTCTTCCAAACTCAAGCTCTTCAGCCCGGTAGGATCCGCAGGCTGCTGCGGACTGCCGTCGATCCTGGTAAACCCAAGACAAATCAGACACCAAACCCTCCAGCCCATCCTCCGGAATGAGGGCTCTGCACTTGAAAATGAGGCTGACATCCCCGCTTAGAGTCTGGTGTCCGCGCTCGTGTTTCAGAGAATTCTCAAATCGAATACTTTGGATAGAAAACGTCAGGCGCTGCGCCCGTCCCCGAAACTAACGTCACCGCGAGTTTTGCGGATATGGAACCTCATTCGAGCGATCTAACCAGAGTGCTGCTCAATAATCTGCGGCGCATGCTTGTGCGCTTCTGTTCCAATCTTGGCCCAAGTCAACATCGCGGCCGATTTTTATGGGGCCAGGAGCAGAACTCTAGGGCAAGATGCGGCCGTATGCATTTCGACGTGTGACCGGCGAATACCCGCGTCTGCCCGCTTGCTGACGGTCGCGGCTCCGTGATATGGAACCGCGATGCGTGAGCATGCGGGCAGACGCGTAAATAGGCTACAGTGGCGGATTATCGTCGGTTTACGGCCTCGACCGGATAATCGGCGGTGGCTTCGCCCGTCGACGAAATGTCCTCGGCGCCTGTGTGCTTTAACAGTCCTTTGGCCCGTGTGATCGCCTCGCTGGTGTTGCAATGAACCGAGAGCAGAACGCCGCCGGCCTTGATGAAGCCCTCGTAACGCTTGGCTTCATACTCGGGAATACCGAGTCCGATCAACGCCCCAAGCAATCCCCCGACGGCTCCACCGACGCCAACTCCCGCGAGTGCCGCCATCAGCGGACCAGCCGCGATCAAAGGACCGACGCCTGGAATCGCGAGAGCGCCGATGCCTGCCAGTAACCCCAACGTGCCGCCAATCGCACCGCCCGTCGTCACTCCCGCCGTCATTCCCTCCGGGGCTTTAGTGTTTCTCTCGTGTGCGAACTCCCGGGAACTACTGCTATCCGGGAGCAGGACAGAAATGTCGTCCTTCAAGAAGCCGGCATCGAGCAAGCCATCCACAGCGTGCTCGGCCGAAGCTCGCGTCTTGTAAATACCAAAAACCGCAGTCTTTTTTCCTGACATGATCGTCTCCTTTTTCGATCTGGATGCTGAACTAATTTGAGGTCAGCATTATCGAGTCGCGCATGTCGTCGATCTGCACGTAAGCTGCCAATGCCCAACATTCGTGTCGACAATCCCATATCCCCCGCGTCAATAAATGGATCGTCAAAACGTCCTCCTATCCATGCAAGTTTTGCGCCGACTCCGGATGAGCCGTTTGCGCGGAAGTGACTGGCTATCAAGTTGATGAACTGCATAGATGGCGCGTTTGCGAATGGCTGGAAATATTTGCGCAACTGAGCAAAGTTGCACAGCCTCCAGCCGCGAACAAATGATTTCAGGGGACGAACTTATGGAATCGTAATTGCCTCCTGCGGAACCATGCAAGACCCCATTAAATTTCCGGCCCAAGCTTCCGGCAAGCCCAAGAAAGGCGTGGTCAAAATCAAGCCCAAAAAACTGTGGAACATCGCCCAGTCAAAGCGTTTCGAAAGGCCTCGCATGCGCGCCCGGGATGAAGATTCGGACCCCGGCGTCGACCGCTGGCCGTTCTGTGGGGCATAGGATCACCGGGGCTGTTCGATCTGTGCTCGGGTTTCGCCACGATATCGTATCGGGTTGCATCGAACCAAGGCGGCCCACCTGAGACTTGGAACGACTGGATGCCCCAAGCCCTCCACGACCAGTTCCTTGAGGGTCATGTTGGTAATGCGTTCGCTTCCGCCTGGTCCGGGATTGATTTGACACCCGAAAAACCGTCGCAAATTGCCAACGTTAAAACAATCGGTACGCTAAGGATTACACCAATGTGAACGCGAGCGCTACTTCTGGCGCTTGGCGCGCGGTTACTTAGGAAGTGTCGACTTGTGGCCGTGCTACTTCAACGCGACGAAGCAAAGAAAAGAGGCCGTTCTAGACGCTCAGATGGGCACGTACGACCTGGTCTGTCAATTCGCCGATCGGACCCGCAGCAGCCAGCCGGCCTTTGTCGAGGATGCAGAACTCACTGGCGACGCGGCGCGCAAAAGGCAGCTTCTGCTCAACCAGCAGGACGGTCAGACCTTCTCCCCGATTCAGCCTCAGAACAATGTCGCCAATCTCGTGGACGATGTTGGGCTGAATCCCTTCGGTGGGCTCGTCGAGAATCAGCAGCTTCGGTTCAAGTACCAGGGCGTGGCCGATTGCAAGCTGTTGCTGTTGTCCGCCCGAGAGGTCACCCCCGCGGCGATTTAACATTTGCTTCAGGACGGGAAGCAATTCAAAGATGCGGCTCGGGACCTTTCGCGGACCGTTCTTGCGCACGCCGAGTCCTATACGCAAATTTTGTTCCACGGTGAGCCGGCAGCGGCGATCGCCGCTGAGTCAATTTAGTGCCGGGCCAAGGGAAGGGGCTCAAACGCCGCCCTTCCCCTGGACCCCATCCCTGCTTAATGAGAAAATGCTGTTATGGGACTAGGCCACGGAAAAGATTGGATCGCGCACGAGAGACGCCTCGGCTCCCACCGTCGCCCTGACGACTGGAATTTCCGACAGATAGCCCTTCAAGTCTTCAATCCACGACTCAAAACGGGGATTCGGCGCGGCGGAATCAAAGCGCAGCATTTCCATTTCACAATCGAACCGCGGATCGAAGTAGCGCGGCAATTCAATGCCGCAGGTGGTCAGTGCCTGTCCGCCGATCCTCCGCAATATCGATGCCGAGCAGTGGCGTCTGGTCGCTGTGGTCAACCCGATACAGCCGCCCAGCAAGCGAGCGATGCTGAACGTCCCGAGAGCGATTCTAAGGGCTTCGACAGTGCACCGGACTTCAGAAGCCAGTGCCCACCCGCCGACTTCCACATAATCGACTCCCCTGTAACCCGCGAGCGTCATGTCCGATTCGACCGCCGCTCGCAAACGATGGCCCCATTCCCACGACCTGGCCAGCGGAGTTCTGGAAACGCCCAATTCGCCAAAGCGGATCGAACCTGTGTACGCCATATACCGCGCGCATCCAGTGACTTCGCCTGCCTCGTTCAAACGAACCAAATGCCAGGCGATGTTATCGATCTGCTGGATGAAACGCCCGTCAAAAGTGAGATCGGACCGACGGATCGCTCCATCCTCCAGATACACCCTCCCTCGCAGCCGCTGCAGGGCGCTTAGGAGGATGGTGTGAACCGCTGGGTCCCTCTCGATCCGCCTGAATGAGTTAGGGACCAGCGCTTTGGCCGGCGCCAATACCACGGTATGGCCCCGATCTGGATTTCTTCCCGGGATGAGATTCAAAATTGTACTCCACTGGAGGGCATCATCGGCCCGGCTTTCGCGAGTCGCATCACCAGCTTTAAATCGACCCTCGCGCGCTTGTCCGATAGGGTAACTAACCTTAAGATTCCCTAAGGCTCTATTGCAAAATCGGCGGGAAATGTTCTCATCGCTTGCTTAGGTGTTGGCCGAAAGGCTACTAGTGCTTAACCTCGGCATTTTGCCAGTATTGATCTCGGCATCTTCCAAGCATTCTCATTCGTTCGGAAAGAGCAGAATGACCTTGAGGCCGGGCGCATCGGACCCGCCATTCTAAGACGAAAGTTGGAGGAAATCACAATGAAAAGTCTTTATCGAACCGCTCTGACCACGGCTGTGCTCGCCGGTGGTTCGTTAATATTGCTCCCCGCGGCGAAGGCGGATGTCGTTGGCTCTCTGCTGCTTGACGGCGGCTCGGTAACGGTGGGCCCAGCATCGCTCGCCTGGAATGACTATGCCACGGTCAATGCGTTTTCAAACCTAAACTACGATGGAGGCACCGCTCTTCCCACTGGATCCTCCAGCACCGTGACACTGAAGGATCTGCCGCCGAGTTCTCTGCCGCTGATGGACTTTATGTCGTTCACCCTGGCGCCGACGCTGTTCTTCGATTTATCGAGCATCGGGCCGGGGTCGTCCAATACGAATTGCGCGGCCCCTCCATGCTCCGTCTTCGCCGGATCTCCGATCATCCTGACGCAGGGCTCAGGTGGAACCGTCGTTGACCTCGGACTCTCCGGGACAACTGACGACGGGACCGGTTCGCACTCCCAGTGGGTGGGCGAGTTCTCCACGACGATCACATCCCTGGTGGGCATCGCGATGGGCGATATCATCACTCCTCTTGAGATTCAGGATTATTTTCTGAATAACGCCAATGCGAGTATCACCAGCACCTACTCAGGTACCTTCGTCGCGACGATTATTCCCGAACCTTCAAGCGCGGCATTGCTGCTGTGCGGCGCGGGCTTGATCGGTCTTGCCTTGGTGCGACGCTCCAACCGTTAAAATATTTTCCGACCACTACTCCGGCGAGGGGTCCGTCCTACGGGTTCCTCGCCGGCTTTTTTTTGGAACGAGAATTGCAATTCAAAGCGCCGGCATGCATAGGTTGGAAGCCGGTGAACAGCTGCAAGTGTTTGGACATCATTAAGACGGCGACTACGAACGGCGAGGGAGTCACTGTCCACGATTGCGCGATCATATTGGAAATCTGGGATCATGGCGGCCTGTTGCAGACCAGCTATGCGATTCCCAAGGGCGCGATGATTGTGCTCGAATCCATCCATCGGGGCATCGCCGCTAAGGCCGTTTCGTGCGAGCAGGACAGTTACGGTTTTCTGATCCAGATTGAAGTACTTGAACCGATTTGGTTTCCGGAGGTTTATACGCCTCCCCACATAATCTGGTCCTGAGGGCTGCGGCAAAAAAGCACACCGCAGGCAATCTCTGCGCACCTGTTACGCAGTTTGGGCCCTGGTCATGAGCGGAGATGCCGACTTGTACCCGCAAGACCAATCCTGATGGCGGCGGTCTCTGGCAATGATCTGGATGCCGGTCAATTCCGTTTTCATTTGCTCAATCCATACCGCATATCGGGGATTGGGAGCCCACGAGTAAAACCGAAGAATCTCCATCTTGCAATCGTATTGTGGCTCGTAATACGGTGCGAGTTGATTCCCCTGGTGAATCAGGGAACGGCCGCCGACCCGCCGCAGAATCGACGCAGCGCAATGGCGCTGGGTCACGGTGCTGACGCAGATCGCACCGCCCAGCATCTGCCAGAAAGCGTACGTGGCGAGAGCGGCCCGTAAAGCCTCCGTCGTTCCACGGATTTCCTCCGCGAACGCCCATCCACCCAACTCAACATAGGGAAGATCGAGGTCGGCTGCGAACGTGAGCTCCTCTTTCAAAGCACCGGCGAGAGTGCCCGCGAATTTGGGATCGCCGGCTAACGCGCAGCGTGCGACGTTCAGTTCGGATAGCACTGCTGGCTGGTGGTGCTCATGAAAACGGGCGCAGCCACAGATTCGATTATGTCCGTCCAACAGCAGTAAGTGCCAGCTCGATTCGTCAACCGCGGAAGGATGACGACCATCGAGAAGGGCCGATTCCTTGATCGCCCCGTCTTGAAGGTAAATCTTTCCGCGCAGCCGCTGCATCTCATGGAGCAAACTCCAGTAGCGGGTCCAATTGGTTTCCGTTCTTCGGAACGACACCGGTACGCGAGAGCAAAACGGGGCCAGTAGGACGAATCTCCTGTAGGGAGTTTCGCTTAAAGTCATTTCAAAAATATACTTTCTCCCCCGTCAGTCCCCGCGCTGACAGGATTCCAAAAAGGGTATGAAGAACAACTGCTAGACATCAATTCTATACAGTACACCACAGCATATACACCCTGGCAAGAGATTCTTGTGAAAAAAGAATTTGTAACGAAACGGCACGCTGGGCAATCTGGACATGAATCCGCACAGTCGCACGATTAAGTAAACATGGCGCGCGTTGCCAACGGCGGAGCGGCGATTCCGCACGGCATGATACCGGTTGCCTTAATGGTGGAGGGGTTCGCAAGACGGCCCACTACATGCCCGGCGACGCCCGCTGTTGCGTCTCCGCCGTGGACGCCGTCAGGTTGAAATGGGACGGCACGCGCTTTGTCCAAACCAACCTAACCACCGAACTCTCGGAATACGGCAACAGAGAAGCAAAGAGGCGTCCTTGATCGATGACCGGTCCGAGTAGATTTCTACGAATCCATCGGCAAAACGCCGGACTGAATGCACGATGGCCAACGTTGCCCCCATCGCACGGAATTTCTAGTGCGGTACGGTGAGCAACGCACCGGACTGGGTGGTGACTCCGTTGTAGGTCGCTTCGATGACGGGGCGATTCCGAAAAGCGCTCTCGAAATCGCCCAGAACGCCGAGGGTGACTGCGAAGGAACATCTTCTCCTGCTGGGAGTCGACCCCAACCATCCGACGGGCGTGGTCGAAGTGTTCGCTCCCGTTTCGGGAACCATCACCGATCAGCAGATCACCAATCAATCCGGGGTCCAGGCGCTATCGGCTCCAAATCCTTTTACAATTTCCGACCTGTCGAAGGTCTGGATTATCTGCGACGTCTACGAGAACAACATGTCGCAGGTGCATCTCGGCGAGTATGCCGATATTCACCTCGTCGCGTATCCGAACCGCGTTCTGAAAGGCCGCATCGGCAATATTCTGCCCATCGTTGACCCTAATATCCGCACCGCGAAGGTCCGCCTGGAGGTGGACAACCCGGCATCATGCGCATCGGCATGTTTGTCACCGCGACGTTTAAGGGGCAGTCGGCGGAGCGTCACGCGAGCGTGCCCGCCACGGCGATCCTCATCTGCACGATCGCCAATGGGTTTACACGCCTGCCGCGAATGGACGCTTTCGGCGCCTGGAGGTGACCGCCGGGGGGATGCTGCCGGACGGCATGCAGGAAATCATCAGCGGCATCAAGCCGGGCGACAAGGTTATTTCAAATGCCTTGGTTTTCCAAAACACGGTGGAACAGTAAATGATCCGCAAGCTGGTCGATTTCGCGCTCGATAACCATTTTCTCGTGCTGGCCGCCGCATTCCTGCTGTTCGTCTGGGGCGCGGTCGAAGCCTATCCCGACGTCGCGAACAATTACGTCGAGATCATCACGCAGTGGCCGGGGATTTCCGCCGAGCAGATCGAACAGCAGGTCAGCATTCCTCTCGAAATCGTGATGAACGGCGTCCCTGGCCTGGCGCACTTGCGTTCCTTTTCCCTGTTCGCGCTCTCCGATATAAAACTGGTTTTCGACGACGACACGGAGAACGCCTGGAACCGCGAGCGGGTTCTGGAACGTCTCTCGCAGGTGACTCTGCCGCCGGGAATCCAGCCGCAGATGGGCACAGACTGGAGTCCCGTCGGCCAGATTTACTTTTTTACGCTGCACAGCACCAACCCGGCCTACGACGTGATGGAGCTGAAGTCGATTGAAAACTGGGTGGTCGAAAAAAACTTCAAAGCCGTGCCGAACATCGTTGACGTGGCCAGCTTCGGCGGACCGACGCGCGAATACCAGGTGCGCGTGGATCTCCGCTAGAGCTTGCGGAAGCCAGTGTTTGTTCGGTCGGCGTGGTCCTATTTGGCTGAGTTATTTTGGCATAGAATAATGCTATGCCAGTCTCGGATGTGGCCACGGAGCCCCGCGTCGAAGTCCGAAAGGATCCGGACGAAAAGATCATCGCGCAATTAGAGCGGATCCTCTCCAGCAATGTGTTCCGGCAGGCGGACCGCCTGAAGCGTTTCCTCACATTTACCGTCAACGAGACGCTGGCTGGCCGCGGAGAACGACTTAAGGAGTTCGTGATTGGTATCGAGGTCTTCGGCAAGGGCCCAGGATTCGATCAGCGAAGCGACCCTATTGTGCGTGTCCAGGCGAGGCGGTTGCGCGCACAACTGACCCGTTATTATCGCGAAGAGGGCCAGACCGACGAGACCATCATCGAACTGCCAAAGGGCGGCTACACGCCCATCTTCAAATCCTCCAGGGGCGTGATTCCGAAGCGGGCGTCGCATTCAGCCCTGGTCAGCCGGAATACCGTGCTGCTGTTGCCGTTTTCCGACTACAGTGCGGCCAGCGATCAGAAATACTTCTGCGACGGCCTGAGCCAGGAAATCATTCACGCGCTGACCGGGCTCGATGCCATCAGGTTGATCTACCGGAACAGATTGCGACGCGGAGGACGCGGATTCTCGCCCGGATTCTTACGATGTGGCGCGGGACAACGCGGCGGTCGTATTGACCGGGAGCGTGCGTAAAGTTGGCGCCGACATGCGCATCGTCGCCAATCTGGTCGATGCCGTCAGCGGGTGCTATTTGTGGTCGGCGTCGTTCGATCGGACAATCGATTACATTTTATCGGTCCAGACGGAAGTCGCGCGCGCGGTTGCCGACCGGTTGCGAACGGAAATCGAAGGCATCGGGAGTGCCAAGGGCGCGAGGCGTCCACCGGGAAACCTGGCGGCCCATAATCTGTATACACAAGGACGCTACCACATCAACCAGCGCACCGAAGAAGGGCTTCGCAAGGCACTGGAATTTTTCGAGAAAGCCATCGCCGAGGACGGGCAGTATGCTCTGGCATACGCTGGTTTGTCCGACGCTTACAGTTTGCTGGGCCATTACGGACTAATGCCTCCCGTTGAGGTCTGGACCAAGACGGCGTCCTACGCGGCGTCCGCGGTGCTTCAAGATGAACAGTCGGCCGAGGCGCACACTTCGCTGGCTCATGTGAAATCGACCCAGGATTGGGACTGGCCGGGTGCGGAATCGGAATTCCTGCGAGCGATCAGCCTGGATCCGCGTTATCCCACGGCGCATCACTGGTATGCAACGTCGTGCCTGGTGCCGCAGGGCAGGCTGGATGAAGCGCTGGAACAGATTCTGATCGCCCAGGAGCTGGATCCTATTTCTTCGATCATCGCGCGGGACGTGGCGTCGGTAGAGTTCTTCCGGCGCGATCTCAGCGCCGCCCTGGACCAGTGCGACCACACCATCGAACTCAACCCATACTTCCCGCAAGCCTACTGGATTCTCGGCCTGGTACAGGAACAGCGGGGCGATTTCGATGAGGCCGCGGCAGCGTTTCAGCGCGCGATTCATCTCTCCCCGCAGAGTCCGCGAATGCAGGCCGCCCTGGGGCGCACGTTTGCGTTGTCGGGCAAGAAAGACGTGGCGGAGCGAATACTCGAAGATCTCCACAAGCGCGCCGGCCAGCGGTATGAATCGCCCTTCGACCTGGCGTCCTTATATCTGGCTCTGGGCGACCGGGAGACTGGCTTTCGCTGGCTTGGCAACGCGTTCCGGGACCGCTGCTTTGAAGTGCTCACCATCAAGGTCGATCCGCGCTTCGATCCGTTCCGCGACGATCCCGCCTTCACGGAGCTCGTCAAGCCGCTCGGGCTCTAAGTATTTCCCGACTTGCCTTGCCGGCAATTTGTCTCCGTGGTCAATGTGATCAGAAGGAACGACAGAACAGACCACCCGACAATCAGGATGAAGCCGGCCTGATAGGCATCCACGTTGTAAATACGCGCGCCCCTCACGATCTCGCCCGTCCAGTTCCTGTCCAGCAACAGGCCGATCCCGGGCTGAAGAAGTACGTTGCCCAACATGTTTCCGATGTTGGTGGTGGCGGTGGCGGCGCCCATGTGCTGCGCCGGAACCGATTCCTTCGCGTAGGCAAACGCGACCACCACACAACCGGTGGCAAAACTCGTCAGCGCGGCCACGACGGTAAAGGCAGGGAGCGGCAGGCTGGTGGCATAAATCATCACCGCCCAGCCGGTCGCGCAGGCCAGCGAACCGATCAGATACGGCGGCTTCCGCTTCCCGATTTTGTCGGAGAACGCGCCGAAGACGGGGCTGGCGACGGCCCAGCAGACGATCATGATCGAACTGATGGTCGCGGCGGCCTTGGGATCGAGCCCGAAACGGGCCTTCAGGAATGGCGCACCCCAGAGCCCGGTGAAGGTCATGATCGGCCCGACCATGCCGCCCTGCGCGATCAGAATCAGCCATGTGTTGTTAAAGGAGAAGACACTGCGCAGGCTTTCGAAAATCCCGCCCAGCGTGGCTTTGTCCTGCTTCTGCAATTCGGGCGGAGCATAGGTTTCCAGGCCTCTTTGGCTCGGGTCGTCGCGGACGACGATCCAAGCCAGAATGCCGATCGCCAGGATGAGCGCCGCGGACGCGAGCGCGGTTCCCCGCCATCCGAAATACTCGACTCCGATTCGCAGAGGCACTTGTGCGAACAGCGCGCCCAGGTTTCCGAAGCAGAGGCCGAGGCCCGTGAGCATGCCGAACTTGCGGCTGGGGAACCAGTGGGCGGCGAGCCTCAGCACCACCAGCCATCCCACCGCGGTCGATCCGCCGATGATCGCTCTTCCAGCGCAGGCCAGAGCGAAGTTGCTGGTGGAGCCGAACAGAAATTGGCCGGCGGCGGCCGAGATCGCTCCGCAGACCAGCAGTTTACGAGGTCCCCAGGAGTTGGTGAGGACGCCGACGGGAATCTGCATCGCCACGTAGAAATAAAAATAGAAGGCGGACAGGTTGCCCAGGCTGGCCGCGCCGATGCCGAAATCGCGCATCAGTTCGGCGGTCATCACGGCGGGCGCGGCGCGGAGGAAGAACACGCACAGATAGAATATGGCGCCGATGCCCCAGACGCTCCAGGACAGCCACGGAGCGGGGTAGGACCTCGACGCAGTGGTCACCGGGAGAATATTACTCGCCCTTCCGGAAAATGTCGTGGATCTGCCAGTGGCCGGGAGTCGGCGTCGGAGCGTCTTCCATCGCGGCCTGAATGACGGTGGGCATGTCCGATGCCAGCGCTTCCCTGAGCGCGGGACCCAGTTCGGCGGCGGATTGAATCATGACGCCGCGGGCGCCGGCGGATCGGGCCATGGCCGCATAGTCCGCCACGTACGGCTTGCCGTCGCATTCGAACGTGCAGCCGAAATTCCCGCCATAGTGGATTCTTTTCGAGGCGCGCGATGGTGCCGAAGCCGGCGTTGTCCATCACCAGCCAGACCACCGGCAGCTTGGCTTCGACCGCGGTGTAAACCACCGACGGATTGCTGCTGAACCCGCCATCGCCGATCAGGCAGACGGCGGCGCGATGCGGTTGTCCGGTCTTGACGCCCAGCACGGCCGCCGAGCCGAAGCCCATGGTAGCCAGTCCGCTGGGCGTGACGAAAGTGCCGGGGACGGTGATCGGGAATTGCTGCGCGACGCCGTTCTTATTCCAGCCGACGTCGGTGACCACGAAGCCGTCGGCGGGAAGAGCTTTTCTGAGTTCGCTCAGGATTCGCTCCGGGCGCATGGGGAAATTGTCGGACGCCCATTCGCCGGCCCAGTTGTCGGCAAAACTCTTGCGGCCGTGGGCGATCTCCTCGCGCAGGCGTCCGCGGTCGTGATGCGCGCGGCCTTGGGCGGCTTTGGCCAGCGCGGCCAGCGCCAGTTTGGCGTCCGCCACGACGCCCAGTTCGGTCTGGTAGTTGCGGCCGATCTCGGCCAGATCGGCATCGATGTGAATCAGCCGGGTCGGAGGGATGGCGAACGTGTACTCGGGAAACCAGGAACTGGAGCTGGCCTCGGCGAGGCGGGTGCCGACGGCGAGAATCAGGTCGGCGGTACGGCATTTTTCGTTGGCGACCGGAGTGCCCCAGAAGCCGGTCATGCCGAGCAGCAGCGGATGATCCTCCCGCATGGAGCCTTTGCCCATCAGGGAGTGCGCGACGGGCACTTCCAAGGCTTCGGCGAGCGCTTCCAGTTCGACGGTGGCACGGGCCGACTGGACGCCTCCTCCGGCGTAAATCAACGGATTCTCCGCGTTGGCGAGCGCGTCCACGATGCGCTCGGCCGTGGCCTCGTCGATAGTTGGGCGCGCGATTTCCGGCGGAACTTTGTTGAACGCGTCCACCGGCAGGTCGGCGGACAAAATATCCATCGGAATATCGACCAGCACAGGCCCGGGACGGCCGGTCTGGGCGAGATGGAACGCGCGTTCCATGATGCGCGGCAGGTCCTCCACCCGATCCACGCGGTAGACGCGTTTGCAGAAAGGGCGGTATATCTGGCTCTGGTCCGCGTCGGCATGCAGGTTGATTTCCTGATGCGGATGGCGGCCGTAATAGCAACTGGGAACGTCGCCGGCGAGGACCACCATCGGCACCGAATCCAGCGCCGCGGTCGCGACCCCGGTCGTCGCATTCGTCAGGCCCGGACCGAGATGGCTTAGAACCACTCCCACTTTCCCGGTGGCGCGCGCGTACCCGTCGGCGGCATGCGCGGCGACTTGTTCGTGCCGTGTCGTAATGAAGCGGATGCGGCTCTTGCCCAGCGCGTCCAACAACGCGATGACCGTGTGTCCGCACAGGCCGAAGATCACCTCGACTCCCAGCCGTTCCAGATATTCCGTCAGAAGATAGGAGGCGATTCGCGTTTCCGCTTTTTTCCCGACTTCCAGATTTTCTATGCCCTGCGTCGCCATAAGAACCGTTCCCCCAATACACGATTGTCTTTCAGATCTCCGCCCAGGAACAGAGAGTTACAGTGGCCTAACGGTTACAAGGCCTTTCGGGCGAAGAATTTCAATATGTTGCGTTGCACCATCCACAACGAAGTAACGGTGCTGGAACAGTTACATGCTACAGGTTTAGATGGGCCGGTGCTAGTTTGGAACAGTGATGAACAAGACGAAAATCGGCTTCAGCCTGCTGGTCGTTATTATCTGCGCGGTGTGGGCCATGGCGCAGCAGCCCCCAGCGCAAGGAGGCCGGGGGCAGGGTCGCGGCAGAGGTGGAAGGGGCCGCGGGCCGCGTACCAGGAAAGTCGTCCTGGCGTGGGCCGACACGCGGAACGGGATCGCGCAACACGATTCGACCTCGCACGCATTGGCGCTGATCGAGCGGCTGGGTTACGAATCCGGCATGTGGGATACGTTCATCCGCACCGAATCGAATACGATTTCCTATCATCCGCTGATGACCGACGGAAAGCCCGCCAGCGGCGGTCCCAGCCTGGCGATGGCGGACGCGATTTTCTTCATGGGACACCGGGAAATTCAACTGGACGACCAGCAGAAGGCCGATCTGCTGAAGTTCGTACACGACGACGGCAAGGGATTCGTGGCGGCCCACGTGGCGCTGAACGCCATGATGCAGTCGTGGCCGGAGTTCGGCGAAATGATGGGCGGCGTGTACGACGAACACCCCTGGGGAACGGCTGCCGGGAACCATTATCAATGAAGATCCCGCGTTCCCGGCGACCAAACACTTCCCGCCGACCCTCAGCTTCACCGACGAGTTTTACCAGGTGAAGGGTTTTTCGCGCGAAAAGAGCCGCGTCCTGCTGCGGCTGGATCTTTCGAAGATGCCCGCCAACGCCAATGTCCACGTCACCGATTTCCCGCTGGCGTGGGCAAAGATGTACGGCAAGGGGCGGGTGTTCTATTCCTCGCTGGGGCACGACGCCAAGACCTGGGACAACCCCGATGTTTACCACATGTATTTCGAGGCCATCCGATGGGCGCTGGGCATGACCGACGCCGATGTAACGCCGGCGTCGGCCCCTCCATTACTGTGGGGTTCTTCCGATGCGGACCCCACAGTAATGGAGGGGATGTAGTCTGGCGGCGACGAGCCACTACCGCATCGCCCAGCGGATGCCCTCCAGGTACATCGCTTGCACGTCCGCGCGGTCCCAGGCTGCGTCGTCGTGACCGATCTGCGAGACGAACACCCTCCCTTTGCCGTAGGTTTTTGTCCATATAACTGGTAAGCCTTCCGACGTTCTGGCCAGCACGCGGGCGTGCGCCGGGTTGCCCAGGCGAACGAATTTGTCGCGGACCTTGAAGGACGGGCCGAACAGACGCATCGAGGGAACGCCATGCGCCAACACCTGGACCTCCTGCTCCTGGCTTTCTCCCGCCGCCTCGACGCCCGTTGCGCCGATCATTGCCGCGTAATCCGGCCAGGACCGGAACGACGACAACGCGGAATGGACCACGACCAGCCCCTTCCCATCATCGCGGACGAACGACAAGAGGTCGGCTCTTTGCTGTGCCGTCAGCTTCGGTTCTCCGCTGGTAAATAGCAGCACCGCGTCGAAATCGAGAAGATTCCGATAGAATGCGAGCGTCCCGCTGGGGGTGGAAACCGCCTGCTTAGTGACCAGTTGGGTGTCGGTGCGGATCAACGTGTCGAACAGACCCGCCCGCAGGCCGAGTCCCTCGATGGTGACCAGGGCGTGCGACACGGAATCGTGCTGATCGACGCTGGTGGAGACGTCTCCCAGGGCGAGGATCAGCTTCGGGGGCTGCCCGGTTACCCGCCGCGTCGACGTGTCGGCTTGCGAGAACAGAAGCACCGGGAACAGCAGTGCGGCTCGCTTCATGGCCTCGGCCGCGGGGTCGCGTCGGCGTCTGTCATTCCCATCGCCCACCTCAGAGCGCCCGAGATACATCTGCTGCACGTCCTGGCGGTCCCACACCTCCGGGCGATGGCCGAAGGACGAATAAAACACTCGCCCCTTTCCGTAATTCCTGGCCCACACCACGGCGAAATCCTGGTCCGTTCGATGGACGCGTTTGTTGCCGAGATCGAGTTTACTTGCATCCAGGCGTGCCAGCACACGCACTCTGTCGCGCGAGAAATTCTTGAACTGATAGATTTCGTCGTTGATGGTAAAGCTCGGACCGAAGGAGGCCATGCCGGGAAAGGACAGGTCCTCGACAATGACCGGGGCGTCGAAGAGCTCCCAGGGATGGTCGTCAAACCTCCCGCCGATCATTTCCCCGAATTCCTCCCAGTCAAAAAAGATGTTGTTCCCGGTGTGGGCGGCGACGAAGCCTTTGCCATCTTCGTGGACGAAAGCCAGCAGGTCCGCTTTCTGTTCAATGGTCATCGGCGGCTCGCCAATCGAGAAAAAGAATATCGCGTCGAAGTCGTTCAGGCCGCGGATGCCCGGCTGGGGCCTTCGGGTGATGAGTTGAGTATCGGTGCGAATCCACGTGTCGTAGAGCCCTGTCTCGCGTCCCAGACGTTCGATGGTGGCCATGGCATGGGTCACGGAGGTGTGCTGATACGTCCGCGTGCTGACATCTCCGATGGCCAGGACACGGCGGCGGTGAGGACCCTGGGAAGGGGACGCCACGGTCAGAATGACGCAGAGGCACGCGACGCGGCGGAATACACCCATAGTGCCAGTCTTTCGCTTTATACGATGCCGCCGCAAGCGGTTTACTGTGGCGACACGGTTACAGGTTGGCGCGGAGGGGCTCTGGCGGTACACTGCAACTGCGATGAATCGCCGAAACTTTCTCGCCACTGCCGCGAGCGCATTGACTTCCGGCCCGCGGATCGGCATCGGCTTGATCGGTGCGGGCTTTCGCGGCATGCAACTGCTGGATGCCTGCCTGTCGGAGCCCTCGATTCGCATTGGCGCGGTGTGCGAAACCTATGAGCCGCGCATGTTCGGCGCGGGGGCGATCGCACGCGCGCGTGGCCATAGGTGCCGCTACTATCGCCTCTATCGCGACCTGATTGCGGATGACGATATCGACGCGGTGATCGTCGCCACGCCCGATTTCTCGCATCGCACGATGACGCTGGAGGCGTTGCAGGCCGGCAAGCACGTCTACGTCGAGCAGCCGCTGTGCCTGTCCTGGTCACAAGGGGTCGAACTGCTCCAAGCGGAGCGCGAATCGAAGTGCGTCGTGCAGGTCGGCTCGCAAAGGCGGAGCAGTCCGGTCTACCTGGAAGCGTTAACGCGAATTTCAGGGCCGGTGCGGACGGTGCGCGCGAGCCGGTCGTCCACTTCGCTGCGCGCATTGAAACGCGGCGGCGTGAAACTGCCGGAACCTTTGAACTTTGTCGACTGGCAGGCGGGAGCCGTCGGGCGTGTGCCGTTGAGCGTCGATCGGTTCCTGAACTGGCGCTACTATCCGGAATACGGCGGCGGAGCGGTCGCGGATCTGGGCTGCCATGTGCTGGACGGCATCCATATGCTGGCCGGTGCGAACTATCCGCTGAGCGTCAAAGCGAGCGGCGTTGACCCTGTAGTGCGCGCAACCATCGCGATCGAATATCCCGGTGGGCTATCGGTCTCGCTGGCGCTGAATGCCGCGGCCAGGGACGAACAGGAAATCATCATGGTCGGACGCGAGCGGATTCCGCGTGACACGGAGGTGGCAACCCGCGCCCACATCGCGAATTTTGTGGACGCGATACGGTCGCATCAGGTCCCGCGCGCGCCGATTCATCTTACGTTTGCCGCGACGCTGGTCTGTCAGATGGCGAACCTTTCGATTGGAAGCGGCCGGACCGTCCGATGGAACGACATGGAGCAGCGCGTCGAAATTTGACGAGCGCGCCGAATCAGCCCCATGCGTCAGCTTGGGGTTAGCCTCGGTGAATCGAAATGACCCCAAGCTGACGCATGGGGCTGGGCGAATGAGACACAAGCATGCCTATTAACGACTAAACGCCATCAGGCGTTGCGCGCAGCGCGCCAGTGCCGGGACCAGAGCCGCCTAAGGAAGCGCATACGCGATGATCGTGTCGGCGTGGCTCCTATCGCCCAGGAATCCGCCGCCGGTTGCCGTCACCACCACGTACTGCTTGCCGTTCTTGCCCTGAAACGTGATGGGAGCCGAATGCGCGCCGGCGTCGATTTTCGTCACCCACAGTTCCTTGCCGGTCTTTGAGTCGAAGGCCCGGAAGCGGCTGTCGTCGGTGGCGCCGATGAATACCAGGCCTCCCGCCGTGGCGACCGATCCGCCGATATTGGGCCGGCCCGTTTTCTGCTTGTCGGCCGGAAGGCTGTCGGTGATGCCGAGAGTGGTCTGCCAGGCGATATCGCCGGTATTGACATTAATGGCGAATAATCGTCCCCACGGCGGCTGGTTGCAGGGCATGTTGGTCTCCGGCTCCCAGAACCGATTGTTACCGTTATATCCGCTGCGGCTGTAGCGCGTGCCGTCCGCGCTCTTCACCATCGTGTTGAGGCTGCCGAAGTCCATGGTGTTGACGAACAGGTAGCCCAGCGACGGGATCGAACGAGGGAGGGTTCCAGTTGCCTCCGCCGATGGAACTGGGGAAGATCACGCTGGGCGTGGTGGAGTAATGGGTGAACTGACCGTTGACATGCAGACCGCCGGGAATGCTGTCGAACAGTTCGGTGCAGAACTTGTTGAGCTCCGGCGTGACGGTGGCCAGTTCCTCCCGTTTGAAACTGGTGCGGGCCAGCGCGGGCGGCTTTAAGGGAAAAGGCTGTGTCGGCCATGCCTGATCCCCAGGCAGAGCGTCATCGACTGGGACCTTGCGTTCCTCGACGCCGTAGATTGGCTTCTCCCGTGACGCGATTCAGGATGTAGACATATCCGGTCTTGGTCAGCTGCCCGACGGCGGGAATTTTCTTCCCTTTCTGCACGACGTCGAACAGCACGGGCGGCGCGCAGAGGTCGTAGTCCCAGGTATCGTGATGCACCACCTGGAAATACCATTTGAGTTTTCCGGTGAGCGCGTCGACGGCGACCAAAGCGGTGCCGAAGAGATTGGCGCCGGGGCGGTCGCCTCCCCAATAATCGGTGGTCGGTTCGCCGAAGGGCATGTAGAGAATGCCTCGCTCGGCATCGAGCGTGAACAGGCCCCACACGTTGGTGCCGGAACGATTCTTCCAATCGTCGCCCTTCCAGGTTTCGCTGCCGGTCTCGCCGGGGCGGGGGACGGAATGAAACGTCCACAGCAGCTTGCCGGTGTGGGCATCCCACGCACGCGTATCGCCGGCGGAACCGACGCTGGGGCCTTCCTGCACGTGCGCGCCGGTAATCACGACATTCTTGTAAACGATCGGCGGAGAAGACAATCCGAACGATGAATTGGCCAGACCGTTCAACGCGCCCGGCTTCATATCGACAATGCCTTCATTGCCGAAACCGGGAACCGGCTTGCCTGTTTTCGCATTCAACGCGATCAGTTTCCCGCTCGACGTTCCGAAAAAGACCGACGCCGGGGATTGCTTGTCGCCGGGCCAGAACTCCAGGCCCCTCGTGGCCGGAGCGCCGTCGGTGACGTCGTAGGTCCACAGTTCCTTGCCGGTTTCCGGCTCCAGTGCGGCGACTTTTCGCGCTCCGGTGGTGATGTACATGACGCCGTTAATCACTAGCGGAGAAACTTCGTTATTAGCTCCACCGCCTCCGCGCCCACCTCTTCCGCCGCGCCCTCGACCACGGCCCTCCACCGCATCGCCGGCCTCCGACGATCCCGGCGCGGGCGCGGCAGCCACCGGTGGAGGCGCTCCGGCATTCATGTGATAGGTCCAGGCGCGTACCAGTGTGGTGACGTTTTTCGTATCGATTTGTTTCAGCGTGGAGTAGCGCGTGCCCGCCAGGTCGTGTCCGAACGTCGGCCAGTCTTTTTGCGCGCAGGCCATTCCGGCGACGAGCAGGGCAGCGTAGATCACTTTCATGACTTCAATATCTCCTAACTACATATCCCCTCGGGGTTCCACGGCAACCTTATGGAACCCCGACAGTAATGGAGGGGATCAACATTCCTTAAAACACATATTTCAAGGCAAACTGCATGATGCGCGCTGTGGTCGCATCGCCCGGGGCGCTGCTCTGGATCTGCGGCGTGAGATAACCGAAAGTGGAACTACTCAGCGAGGAGGTCGGGGCGTCCGAACATGACGCTGTTGGTCATATTGAATGCCTCGGCCCGGAATGTCAGTGTATCGTGCTCGCGAACCCTGAAGTTCCGGGAAAGCGACAGATCGATGTTCCATACATTGGGCCCCGAAATCGTAAATGGCCGGGTGGTGGCGTATACGCCCTGGGGCGCGGTTGTGGCGGTCAGGAACGCGTTGATATTCAGAAATTTGGTGGGGCTTCCGTTGCCATAGACATTCGGCAGAATCTGCTGCGCCCGCTGGTTGCCGGCGCCGGTCAGCGCGACGTCCGTGCCGTAGGTCACCCACGTCAGCAGGCCCGTGCTCCAGTGAAAGACGGGCGCCAGCTGCCAGCCATTCGCGATCAGCCGAGCATCCGGCTGTTCACATGCGGCGCCGGTCATGATACCGGAGATGTTCACCTGCCCGCGATGGTCGGAGCTGCAGTTGGAGCGGTCGGCGGAGCGGTTGTTCGGATCCACATACGACGGACCGGTCAGCTCCGTCGTGGAAGGGTCCGCGATGCAGTGAGAGTAGGTCCAGTTGGCGAGCGTGCTGAAGTGATCCGTCAGGCGATGCTGCGCCGAAAGAATCATCGCGTTGTAGCTGCTGGTGGCGCCGGCGTCGAGATAGGCGATGGTGTTGTAAGACGGGCCCCAGGTCGGATTCAGAAGGGTGAGTATTTTGCGCGCGTTTTGGTTCGCGCCGGCGGTGCTCGAGCAGGGTCCAGGCGCGGTGAGCCCGTATTGGCCCTTTACACAAGTCCCGGGGATGTATTGTTGCAGGTCCAGTTCCCGGCTGGACCAGAGATGCGCCGAATGGTTGCCCAGATACGAGCCCGAAATCAGCCACTTGCCGACCTCCCTCTGAATCGACAGATTCCAGGTATTGACCTGGGGCGAACCCAGGTTCGGGTCGGAAACGGCGTAGGTGCCGCCCTGCGGGAAGAACCCATAGGATTTCGCGATCCCGGAAGCGGCCGTCACGAACGGATTGCCGCCCGGATAAGTGGCCCAGGGGTTGGAGAGAGGCTGTTCCCCGGAAAGAGTGGTGGTGGCGCCCCACGGCGGATTATTGCCGACACGGGTGTAGAAGAACATGTGCGGCGTGTCGTAGAGCAAACCATAAGAAGCGCGGATGGACGTTTTACCGTCGCCGAAGGGATCCCAAACCAGGCCCAGGCGCGGAAGAAAATGCTCGGCGCGGCGATTGTACTGCTGGTTCGGCGGATAGCCGGGATTGCCGGCGAACACCAATCCGGCGGGAGGCGTCAGGGCCGGATTGGAAACGGGCGGCGTGCCGATGACGTTGTTCAGGAAGTTGCTCATGCTGAACGTCTCGACGTAGTCGTCGGTATTGCGCTGCGGCAAATAAGGCTCGAAGCGCATTCCGATGTTCACGGTAAGGTGGGTGCTGACGCGCCAGGCGTCCTGAATGTACAGCCCGTAGTAATCGGACTTGTCGTCGTCGTAAAACGGCCTGCCCTGGGAATACGCGTTCAACTGGCCGGTGACGAAGTCGGCGTAGCCGAGTCCGGTGGCTCCGCCGACGGTGGAATATTGGCCGGTAAAGTTGAGTGCGCCGTTCACATTGCGGGTATTCTGGGCATGCAGGTAGGCGCGAATGTATTCCGCGCCGAACTGGATCTGGTGCTTGCCCTTGATCAGCGTCATGTCCTGATTTCCAGAGTAAGTCAAGGTGTTGAAGTATCCGGGATTGATGGCTCCGCCGGCCAGGGTGGGGCCGTTGGTGATGGCCAGATTCATCTGATTGGGAATCAGCGCGGTGAGCGGAATCCCGAAGGCCGAGGGAGTCTCGAACGCGGGGATGAACCGGATATTCAGGCTGCGGTTCGCCGAGAGATGGGAAGTGCTGACGAAGTTCGGGCTGATGACGTAGGTATCGCCAATGACGGTGGACTGGATGTTGTTCGACTGCCCGGTGGTGCTTCCGGTGAACAGAGGATCCTTGGGGTCGAAAAACAGGGGCGTGTAGTTGTTCGACAACATGTAGCGCACGAACATGCTGTGTTTACAAGGTCGTGCTCTAAACAGTTTTAGCCCTTACTGACATTTGGGTGCCCCACCCTCGCGACGTCTTTGTTTTTGTCGCTAGGGTGGGAGGCCGCAAAAGCAAGATCGTCGGAGAACGTCAATGAAGATCGTTAAGACCAAAGGCCGCGGCGCACAGCAAACTGCAGAACTGCTCGCCGCTCTCGAACAGCGCGGCGGCGCGGCGCTCGATGCCGTGCTGCCCGCTGTCAAGCGCATTGTGTCGGATGTGCGCAAGCGGGGCGACCGTGCTCTGCTGCGTTACGCCGCTCAATTCGACGGCCTTGCAGACCCCGCCAACCTGCGCATCACTCCTGATGAGATGGCCGCTGCATGGGATGCCATCACCCCCGCGATGCGCGAAGCTCTCACCACTGCTTCTGACCAAATTCGCGCATTCGCGGTCTCACAACTCCCCGCCTCATGGAGCGAATCGCCCATCCCCGGCCTCACCACTGGACAACTCGTTCGTCCGCTCGGCGCGGTCGGCTGCTATGTACCCAGCGGCCGCCATCCGCTTCCCTCAACGCTGCTGATGACCGCGATTCCCGCGCAGGTCGCGGGCGTCGAGCGCATCGCGGTGGTCTCGCCCAAGCCCGCTCCGGAGACTCTTGCCGCCGCGCATCTGCTCGGCATCACCGAGTTCTATCGCCTTGGCGGCGCGCATGCCATCGCCGCGCTGGCCTATGGAACCGCGAGCCTTCCGCGCGTCGACAAGATCGTCGGGCCCGGCAATCTCTATGTCACCGCCGCCAAGCGGCTCGTAGCCTTCGACTGCGCCATCGACATGCTCGCCGGCCCAACCGAGATCGTCGTCACCAGCGAGAACGGCAACGCAAACGACATCGCCTCCGATCTGGTCGCGCAGGCCGAGCACGATCCAGAAGCTCTCGCGATCTTCATCACCACCCGTGCCGATCTCGCCAAAGAGGTCATCGCCGACGCCAAAGCGCGCAGCCTGAATAACGCCGTTGCGCGCGAAGCTCTCGATCGCAACGGCCTGGTCATCATTGCTTCGAGTGTGGAAGAAGCGCGCACGATCACCAATCGTCTTGCGCCCGAACACCTCACCGTGGATGCAGCCAGCGATCTCGACTGGGTGCAGAACGCCGGCTCGGTCTTCGTGGGCCGCTGGTCCGCGCAGCCCATGGGCGACTACATCTCCGGCCCCAATCACACATTGCCGACCGGCGGCATGGCGCGCGTGCGTGGCGGCCTCAGCGTCAACGATTTCGTCAAGCTCATCACCGTGCAGCAATACAACGCGCAAGCCATGCGCGCGCTCGGCCCGCACGCCGCATTGCTCGCTGAAGCTGAAGGCCTCACCGGCCACGCCGAAGCCATTCGCACTCGCCTGAAGAGGAGGCCACGTGACTAAGGTCGCCACTGAAACTGCCACATCGATTCCGACACCACGCGCCCGCGTGCAAGCCATGCCGGAGTATCACCCTCCGCTCGGCAACCGCGACGCGCTGCGCCTGGACTTCAACGAAAACACCGTGGCCTGCTCGCCAAAGGTGCGCGAAGTGCTGGGCCGCATCTCCGCCGGCAGCCTCACGCGCTATCCCGAGCGCGACTCCGGTCGAGGCCATCGTCGCCGCGCATCTCGGCCTCCAAGCCGCGCAGGTCGCGCTTACCAATGGCGTGGATGAAGCCATTCACGTGCTCTTCGAGGCCTTTCTCGAAGAGGGCGATGAACTGCTTCTGCCCGTCCCGACCTACACGATGTATGAGATCTACGCGTCGGCCACCGATGCGCGCGCTGTCGCGGTGCAGGCCGCGGACGATCTTGAAGTTTCCCTTCGAGCGGCTGCTCGCGGCCATCACGCCGCGCACCAAGATCATCGCCATCGCCAATCCCAACAGCCCCTCCGGCTCTGCAGCCACTCGCGCGCAGTTGCTTGAGATTGCCGCCCGCGCGCCGCACGCTGTACTGCTGGTTGATGAAGCCTACTTCCACTTTCACGGCGAAACGGTCGTCGATCTCATCGGCGCAATTCCTAATCTCATGGTGGCGCGCACATTTTCCAAAGCCTATGGCCTTGCCGGACTGCGCCTCGGTCTGCTCGCCGGTCCCGTCGAACTGATGCGCTGGGTGCGGCGCGTGCTCTCGCCCTACAGCGTGAACTCGCTGGCGCTTGCCTGCCTGCCTCCTGCGCTCGAAGACGCAGCCTATCTCGATTGGTATGTCGCAGAGGTTCTTGCCGCGCGCACGGAGTTTGAAGCGGCACTCGATGCGGCCGGAGTCCACCGCTGGCCCAGCAGTGCAAATTTTGTTTTGGTCGAAATTGGCGCGCAGCACAAGGAGTTCACGCGCCTCATGAGTGCCGCGGGGGTGCTGGTCCGCGACCGTTCGAGCGACCCCGGCTGCGATGGCCGCGTGCGTATCACGATCGGAACCCGAGAGCAGATGCGACAAGCTGTCGTCGCACTCAATGAAACACTCTCTGAATTGAAACTAAAGACGCTCCCACACGCCCCGTAGGGGCGCCGAGAGAATAGCCCAGGATGAAATCCTGGGTTGCAGCATGGATTCGGCAATCGCACCCCGTAGGGGTGCAGCGAATATCGTTCATCGAAGACGAGATTACGAGAGGCGAAGTAGGAACCATGAGCGGAAAGATGAAACATGAAGCCACAGCCTTGCGCACCGCGGGCTTTGAACGCAACACAACCGAAACGCGCATCGCCATCAAGCTGACGATCGAAGGCAGCGGCCAGTACAAGATCTCCACCGGCATTCGCTTCTTCGATCACATGCTTGAGCTCTTCACCCGCCACGGCGCCTTCGATCTTGAACTCAAGTGCGACGGCGACCTCGATGTCGATCAGCATCACACCGTCGAAGACGTAGGCATCGCGCTCGGCGAGGCCTTTGACCGCGCGCTCGGCGACAAGCGCGGCATTCTGCGCGCAGGCTACTTCCTCATGCCCATGGACGAAACCCTCGCCATTGCGGCCATCGATCTTAGTGGCCGCGCCGCCTTCGCTGTCGATACCAAAGTCCGTACGCGACTCGTGGGCGACCTGCAATCTGAGCTGGTGACCGACTTCTTCGAAGGCTTCGCGCGCGGCGCACGGGCCAACGTCCACGTAAAGACGATGTACGGCCGCTCGAACCACCACAAGATCGAGGGCATCTTCAAAGCCTTCGCGCGCGCGCTCCGCGTGGCCTGCTCGCGCGACAAGCAATTGGGCGAGATGCTGCCCTCCACCAAGGGATTGCTCTAGCGAATCTCCAGACACGTCTCTGCTTTGAAGGGGCGCGACTTTAGTCGTGCCGATGAAGAGCCTTAGAAGCCTGGGCTTTAGCCCCTGAGGGAATGTGAGATCGACCGATGCACAAATTAGGAGACGAATGAATGCGCGTAACGGTGATCGATTACAAAGCCGGCAATCTGACCTCGGTGCTCAAGACGCTGCGCCATCTCGGCGCGGAGCCGGTCGTCACGGATGGCGACCTCGCGCTCGTTGAAGCCGCGGAGCGCATTGTGCTTCCCGGCGTCGGCCACTTTGCTGCCACCGAGCGCCTTGATTCAACCGGCCTCACAGCCGCGATTCGCGCGGCGATTGCGCGTGGCGTTCCCTTCCTCGGCATCTGCGTCGGCATGCAGTGGCTCTATGCGGGATCGAGCGAAGCGCCCGACCAGCCCGGCCTTGGACACTTCGCCGAATCTTGTGCGCGCTTCTCCGAGAGCACGGAAAAAGTCCCCCACGTCGGCTGGAATTCGCTCGATGTCCGAGCCAGCTCACGTCTTCTCGCCGGAGTCGAGCCGGGCGAACATGTCTACTTCACGCACTCCTACAAAGCTCCCGTCACTGCCGACACAGCGGCCGTCACGCATTACATCGAGCCCTTCGCCGCGGCAGTCGAGCGCGGCAACGTCATGGGCGTGCAGTTTCATCCCGAAAAATCCAGTGCAACCGGCCTGAAGATCCTCAGCAATTTTCTCAAGTGGGAAGGAACGAAATGATCACCAAGCGCATCATCGCCTGCCTCGATGTACACGATGGGCGCGTCGTCAAGGGCGTGCAGTTTGTCGATCTCATCGACGCGGGCGACCCGGCCACGCAAGCCGCGCGCCATGCACGCGAAGGCGCCGACGAGATTGTGTTGCTCGACATCACCGCGACGCACGAAGGCCGGCAGACGCTGCTTGACACGGTCCGCCGCACTGCTCTTGAATTGTTTGTGCCCTTCTGCGTAGGCGGCGGCATTCGCTCCGCCGACGATGCGGCGCAGGTCTTCGAGGCAGGCGCCGACAAGGTCAGCGTGAACTCCGCCGCGCTGGCCAACCCTACGCTGATCGACGATATCGGCCGCAGCTTTGGCGCGCAGGCCGTCGTCGTCGCCATCGACGCGCGCCGCGATCCCGACGCCGCCGATCCGGTGCGCGATGCGCAGGTCTTTGTGCAGGGCGGCCGCAAGCTGGCAGGCCGTCGCGTGGTCGAGTGGGCGCGCGAGGCCGAGCAGCGCGGCGCAGGCGAGATCCTGCTCACCTCGATGAACTCCGATGGTATGCGCACCGGCTTCGATTGCGAACTAACCGCTGCGGTCAGCTCGGCCGTCGGCATTCCCGTGATCGCTTCGGGTGGCGCAGGCACCGTTGAGCATTTTGTCGATGTCTTCGGCCGCGGCAAGGCCGACGCGGCGCTGGCGGCGAGCATCTTCCACTTTGGCGTTTCGAGCGCGCGTTCACTCAAAGAAGAACTGGCCAAGGCCGGCGTCTCCGTGAGGCTTCCATGCTGATTCCTTCCATCGATTTGCTGGGCGGCCAGATCGTTCAGCTTGTGCAGGGCGAAAAACTGCGCCTGGCCTTTGACGACTTCGAATATTGGATTGAGAAGTTCTCCAAATTCCCGCTAGTCCAACTCATCGATCTCGACGCGGCGATGCGCCAAGGCGATAACTCACAACTCGTCGCTCAAATTGCCAAGCGCTTGCCCGTCCAGGCCGGCGGCGGCATCCACTCCATCGAGCGCGCACGGCAAGTGCTCGACGCGGGCGCAAAGCGCGTCATCATCGGCTCTGCGCTCTTCTCCGCTGAGGGCACGGTCAACACCGAGTTTGCCGCCTCGCTCGCCGCCGCTGTTGGTGCGGAGCGCGTCGTCGCCGGCATCGATACCAAGAATGGAAAGATCGCCGTGAAGGGCTGGAAGGCACAGGTCGCGCTCACTCCCGACGATGCGATTCCCCAGCTCGAACCCTACGTCGGCTGCGTTTCTCTACACGCATGTGGACGGTGAAGGAATGCTAGGCGGCTTTCCGATTGACGTTGCCGCGCGTTTACGCAAGCTCACCGCGAAGCAACTTATCGTCGCCGGCGGCATTCGCAGCCAGCAGGAGGTCGATGCACTCGATGCTCTCGGCGCCGATGCGGTAGTCGGCATGGCCGTCTACACTGAGCTGCTGGCGGTCTAGCTTACTTCTGCGCTTCGCCGATGGCGCGGCTTGTCTCAACACGCGAGGCGCGCAGCAGCCGCGCAATCTGCTTCAGATGGAGCTGCACCGCATACGCGCGCAGAATCTCAGCCTGCGAGAACTTGAAGCCCGTGTGCCGCACCTCGGCCATGCGCGCTTCCAGTTGAGCAATATCCTCTTCAAGCAAGAGCCCCGGCGGCGGAATGTGGAAGCGCCAGCCGTGAATGCACTCGGCCACGTAATGAAAGCCTGTCTGAATGTCCACAGCCAGCCGCCCCAGTGCCGGTTCCAACTGCTGCGCGTATCCATCCTCGTCGCTGTCTTTCACCGCCAGTTCCAAAGCCGCCAGGGCATCGAAGAGCGAGCGGCCAAACTGCGCCAGCATTCCCAGTCCCTCGCGCCATCCGGGGCCTCCCGAAGGCTCATTGCGCGAGGCTTCAAGCAGTTGGCTATTCTTGCGCAAGGCTGAGAGCGCATCGTCGCGCAACGCGGGGAGGTTCTCAGGAGGCGTGCCGCGAAAGCCTCCGAGAATCGCCTCGAAGAAGGCGCCAAGCACCAGAAACTCCTGCGCCAGTCCATCGCGTAGCCGCAGCCGGGCGCGATCGGGAAAGACCAGCGTCGAGACGGCTATCGCCACCACGATTCCGACGAAGACCTCCATCACGCGGTCCAGCGCAAGCGTCCAGTGAGAGCCCGTTTCCACCAACATGACAATCGTGATCGTCACCCCGGCCAGCCGCGAACTGCTGCGCAGGCCAAGCAGTCCGCAGACGACGACCGCCGCAAGCACAGCCACGACGTAGTTCCAAGGCAATGTACCGAACTCCGCAAACATAAAGCCGAGAAGCGCGCCGATCAATGTTCCTAATATGCGATCGCGCGAGGCGGAGATGGTGGCGCCGAAGTTCGACTGCAGCACAATGATTGCGCTGATTGCGCCCCAGTAGCCGTCGTGAAGCCCAAAGAGCAGGGCGATCCACCAGCAGAGTCCCGCAGCCAGAGCGGTCTTTGCGGCATGGATCAGCAGCCGCCGGCGCTCCCAGTTGAAGAACCCTGGGTTCGCCTCAGGTTCCACGCGCAGCTTGATGGCAAGCTGCTGCTGAGACTTCGTCTTGTTGGCTTTCAGGCGCATAGTTACGATCCGCGATGCAAAGAACTCTCCTTACAGAATGCCTCATCCAGGTGGGTTCGCGCCGTGACCTCTTGCATTTTCGTTTCCGCAGCCTATCGTTTGCTGCCGGCAATTCTTCGTGCGCCGGAGCGACCCTTCCGTGTAGCATAGGAGCCAGGCGCCTGCATCTTCTGGGCCCTCCAGAACCCCATGTTGCGAGTCGGATACCCAGCCATCCTAGCCGCTGAATTGTTGCGCGATTTCCCTCCGGAAGTCGAGCTTATTCCCCTGCCCAACGACCTCGACCACGAAATCGACATTGACGTCTGGATTCCCGATCCCTATCAAACGCGGGCCATCCGCATCTGGCCGCATCTGCGCGGCGTGCGCCTGATCCTGGCAATGATGGCCGGTACGGAGTGGATTCCCGGCGTAGCCGGCCCGCACGTCACCATCTCGAAGGCTCGTGGCGCGCATAATATCTCCACCGCCGAGTGGACCATCAGCGCCATCCTGGCTTCGCTCAAATACTTTCCCTTTTATTTTGAAGTGCAGCGCGACGGCCAGTGGAAACGCCGCTTTGAAGCCCCCGCCCGCTACGCTCAGATCACTGGCGATACGCGTCCGATCTATCCACCGGTGATGGTCGAAGAACTCACTGGCAAGCGCGTGCTGCTGGTAGGTTATGGCGAGATCGGCAAAGAGATTGAACGGATGCTCGCGCCGTTTAACGTTGAATTGACACGCACCGCCCGCACCACGCGAGCCAATCCGCCAGTTCATGCCGTGAGCGAACTCGACAATCTGCTGCCGCAAGCGGAAATCGTAATTCTGATTCTGCCTTCAACAGCCGAGTCGCATCATCTGATTGGAGCGCGTCAGCTTGCACTGATGCAGCAAGGCGCGTTGCTGGTCAACGCCGGCCGTGGACCCATCGTCGATACAGACGCTTTGGTTGATGCGCTCAACTCCGGCCGCATTCGCGCGGCTCTCGATGTTACCGATCCCGAGCCTCTGCCCGAAGGCCATCCGCTTTGGAGTTGCCCCAACCTGCTGCTAACGCCGCACCTGGCCGGATCGAGCCCGCAGTTCGCTCCTCGCGCGCTCAAAACCGCTGCCGACGAATTGCGCCGCTACATCAACGGCGAGCCGCTGCGCAACGTCGTTCAAGCCGGAATCTAACCAACGAAGTTCCGTGCCCCACCTTGGCGATTTTCGTCTTTCGCTAAGGGATGCGCGATCAGGCCGACGAAGCGCCGCCGCCACTCCCGCAAGCCCACCACGGCCAGCGCCACCAACAATGCGTAGAGTGCCGCGGTCGGCCTCAGGCCCTTGTAAAGGTACTCGCCGATGTAGACCAAGTCCACCGCAATCCACAACCACCAACTGGCCGTATGCTTGCGCGTCTGCCACCAGGTTGCCACCAGGCTGTAACTCGTGAGCGCCGCATCCAGCCGAGGCAGCGCCGCGCCGATACGCACCATCAGCCACGCAAGCATCACAGTGCCCACCGCGCCAGCCGCCAATCCCGCCAGCATGCTCGCGAGCGGCAGGCGAACCACGCGTACCTCGCCCTCTTCGCGCACGCCCCGCCACCAATACCACCAGCCATAGAGCGTGAACGCCAGAAAGAAAATCTGAAGCAGCGCATCGGAGTACAACTTGACGCGGTAAAAAACAATCAGGTAAAGCACGTCAGAGATCAGCACAACCGGCCAGCAGATGAGCTTGCGACGAGTCGTAAGCCAGATGCCCAAAACCGTCGTGACGACACCCGCATCCTCGATCCAGTTTGCGGCAAGATAGTTCGCGATCGCGGTCCAGGCCATCAGTCTTCAGCTCCCACAAACGCCATGCCTCGCCGCTTCCGCTTTCCGGCCCATCGTCCAATTGCATCCAGCAGCTTCCGTCCACCCGCGCCGCGAAACCAGCGCGCATGGCCCACCAGGTATCCCTCCGTGCAGATACGTGCATTTTCTCTCGAATCCAGAGCGCCGAGAAAGTAATCCGCCTCCGTGAGCGCGAACTCCGCGTGACAAAGCGCCGTCATTGGAGCGAGCGCCGCGGCCTCTGCCTCGCTTAGCGGGCGCACGGATTCGTAGCCATCGAGCATCGCCGCCAGATGATCGAGATGCACCGGCACCTCTTCCGTATCTTCAAATCCTTCGCGCAGTCGAAGCCACTCCACAATGTTGCGCTCGATGGCCTGCGCCAGATCGTGAACTGCATTGGTTCGGTCGACCAACCCGAAGTCGATCACAGCCGTGGCCTGCGCCTCGTTGCTCGCATCGCTCCAAAGCAGATTCGAAGCATGCAGATCGTTGTGCGTCCACAGCGGATCGAGCGCCGGCAACAGCGGCTTCAGTTCGGCATGAAACGGCGCGAGAAGTTCAAGCGCCTCGTCGCAAGCCGCGCGCGTAACCGCGTCTTCAGCCAGCACGGGCCGCGCAGATAAGTATTCTTCCATCGCGACACACGGATCGTTCGCGGCAAAGATGGTGAAGCCCGCTACCAGAGGTTGCGTCTTGCGCCGCGGAGCATCAAATCCTCGCGAGGCCAGATGCAGCCGCGCCAGCATCTCTCCCGCCGAGCGTGCATGCACCACGGAGCGAAACGGAGTCCACGAGAGCGCGTCTTCATACACATCAACGCCGACGGGCGCTTCGTGAACCTCATAAGTCCATTCGCCAGTTTCGATGGCCGTCTCTCCAGACGTACTCGCAAAAATCCGTGGCACCAGCGCGCCGTGTGCTCGCAGATAACCCATGAAGCGATGTTCCTCAAGCAAGCCCACGCGGTCGCGCACCGCTCTGTGATGCCGCTTGATGAAGATACGCCGACTGCCCGCCGACACCACACTCGCCGCTGAAAACGGGCGAGGACTCACCGAAAGGATTTCAAACGGTTCCGGAAAGCTGGAATATCCGGCAAGCAGTGCGCGCACCTCAAGCAGTGTTAGCGGCGCCCAGTCTGCTTCGACCAGCGTGCCGTCCATGCCGTGCGCTTTTGCTGTCGTACTCATCGCGTATGCATCCTCGATCTTTGCGTGCGAGCCTTAAAAAGTGTAATGCGCCGAGAGCCGCACCGTCGTCGGCGCGCCCAGGTGAATAAAAGTATCGCCGTAACTTGCGCCCGTGTCCTTCCAATAACGCTTGTCGGCGATGTTGTCCGCGTAAAGCCGCAGCGTTACGCGCCCTTGCTCTCCGCCCGGTGTGTAGCGCGCTCCCAGGTTGAAGAGGTTATAGCCAGCCACGCTCACAGCATCGTCGCGCGTAGCCTCCTTGCGCCCGGTGTAGCCCCAACCAGGCATCAGGTGGAATCCGCGCGCATGCGGCACAAGCACATCCGCAAACAGCAGCCGTGCGCAGATGCGGCACGTTGATCACCTGTTTATTGTCGTAGGCAGGCGTGCCGGTGTTGTCTGAGATCGCGCGAATCCCCGCCGCCGAAGCCGTCAGCCGCAGCCAGTTCGTTGCCTTGCCTTCGGCATTCAACTCGATGCCGTCGTGCGTCTCGCGGCCTTGTGAAACAAAACAGAGCGGAGTATCCGGTGTTGTTTGATTGCCGAGGCAATCGGCTCCGATCCCAAGGTTGACAGGATAGAAAAATGGCGCGCGCATACGGAAAAACGCGGTGGTCAGCAGAATGCGCTGGCTTGGCTCGTACTTCGCGCCAACCTCGGCCTGGCGCGTGAAAAACGGAGAGAGGTAGTAGCCGCCTGCCCAGAAGGGCGCTTGCGGGCCGAGCGAGAGCAGCACTCCATAGTTGCCATAGAGAGTCAGATTGTCAATCGGGTTGAAGGTGACTGCGTATTGCGGCAGCCAGACCGTCTTCTCCGTCAAGTTGGGATCACCCAAGGAATTCGTACCCACATAATTGTGGTCGCGCACCGAATCAAACCGGCCGCCTGCGAGCAGTTGAATGCGTCCAGGAATGTGAATGCGATCTTGCACCACCGCCGCCGACTGGTGATTGTCTTCATAGAGGATGCGCGCTCCAGCGGATTGCAGCGGAACCTCTACAGAAGCGAGGTCGACCGGAGCGATGGGTTGATAGATGTTCTCAGATCCTACATCGTAGTAAACCGATTCCGACGGCTGCTGCACGCTGCGCCGGAAGAACTCGCCTCCGCCGGTCAAGTCGTGCGTGATCGCGCCGGTCTTGATATGCCCGATAACCAGCGCCTCAGCCTGAGCGTCGATGCGCAACTCGCCTGGATTGCGGTAGTCGTAGATGTCATAGGTTCCATCGGGTGAAAAAAACCAGGGATAGGGAGCCGATCCGGTTTCGCACGCGTCCTCGTTGTAGCAGCCATACGCATAGACCACGTTGTCATCGATGAGCGAATGGCTGTAACTCGCCGCGGCAAAGGCGCGCCAGCCGCGCGGCAGATCGTAGTCCAGCCGCGCACTGGTATTGAACGTGTCGAAGGTATTAGGCTTGGACCACGACTGCTCCCCCAGCATCGTCGATGGAAAGACCTTATCCAAATCCGGCACGGTCACGCCGCCCAGCAACTGATAGCCGCTGACCGAGCGCTCCACCTTGTGCTGGTACTCGAAGTCGCCCTTCAGAATCGCCTTGGGGCTGATCTTCCAGTCCGCCGCGCCCGCGCCCACCGCGCGCCAGCCGTTCGCGTCGTTGACGTAACTCGCGATCCGTTCGCCGGCCAGATTGACGCGCGCGCCCACCTGCTTTCGGCTCCCAAAAAACCGTCCCAGATCGACCGCGCCGAATGCAGAGCCGCGATGATCGGTGGCCAGATCGATGGCCTGGATCGTCGCTGGCCGCTTGGTCACAAAGTCGATCAGCCCGCCCGCCGAGGCCACGCCGCTCTCAACGCCGGCAATGCCCTTGAGAAACTCGACGCGCTCCTTGTTTTCGAGTGGCACATCCTGCTCGCCGGCGATGGTCATGCCGTTGATCTCAAGGCCGGTGGCCAGATCGATCGGAAAGCCGCGAATCTCGTAGTCGCCGTAGTAGCCCACCGGCGCGTAGTCCTCGCCGATCGACGCGTCGTTCTTCACCACGTCCGAGAGCAAACGCGCGCCCTGATCGCTGAGCAGTTCGCGAGTCACCACCGTTGCGGATAGCGGCGTCTCGGCCAGTGTCGCGCCATCCAGCGTGCCCACCGTAACAGACTCGGGATGATAATTGTCCGTCGTCTCGCCATGCACCACCACCGTCGTCGTCACCGGCGGAATGGAATGAACAGGCGCGGGAGGCTGCTCAGTTGCGGCGGGTGCGGGGCTTTGCGCGATCGCAGTCAAGGCTGCGGCAGAGCAAAAAATCATAGCAGCCGCGCGCAACTGTGGCATTGGGTTCTTGCGGAAAAATATCTTCAGTGCGATGCGGGCCAGATCGGCGGCGGTGAAACTGAGCATGGACTCCCCTTGTCTCGGACTTGATGAAACAAGAGCGCTCACGCTGCGATTCGAGGAAGAGGACCGTCAGGTCCAGGAAACTTCCCACGCCGGTATTATCCGGATCGGGTTCGAGGGTATCTCTCAGCCCCACTTCGTGGAGCACCCCTGTTTCAATAATCAAATTGAAACACTCCCGGCCTGCTTTTGCAAACCGCCCCGAATTTCACAGCTCACGAGTGTCTCCGGCAATGGCCGGGGTTTACTATCGTTCCGTGCCCTGTGTTGGGAGTGGAACCGCACCCAGTTTATGTGCTGTGACTGCCATCACATACGGCCTTTTGGATAGTGTTAGTCTAAAAAGCGGCCCTGGGGGGTCTCAAGAGCGTACGATGCCATCATTTCCCGCTGTCGATCCAATTCCTTTGCCGGCTCCGATATGGCTGCTCAAGCTACTCCATATCGTCACGCTGCGCTGCACTTTGTCGCCGTTGAAATGCTGCTGGGCGGTCTGCTGCTGGCTGTCCTGCTCAGTCTCTTCCGCGGCTCGGCGGCCTCCGCTGTCACGGCGCGGGCACTGGCTCGCCGCCTCACCGTCGTCATGACGTTTGTGATCAACCTGGCCGTGCCGCCGCTGCTTTTTGCTCAAGTCCTCTACGGCCGCGCGCTCTACACCTCAAGCGTGCTGATCGGCCTCTACTGGATCTCAATCGTCGGCCTGGTCATGCTGACCTACTGGCTGCTCTACCGCTTCGCCGCGCGTCTTGAAGCCGGCAAATCGGCCTGGTGGATCGGTCTGTCGGCGTGGCTGCTGGCCGGCTCGGTTGCTCGTCTGCTCTCGACAAACATGACGTTGATGCTGCGCCCCGAGGTCTGGCGGCAGATGTATTCTGCTTCGGCAATGGGCGCGTATCTGCCACCCCGCGATCCGACACTCGAACCGCGCTGGCTGCTGATGATGGCTGGCGGACTCTTCATCGGCGGCTTGTGGCTGGTTTACCTCGCGGGCCGGGCAACTTTCACAGCAGAGGAGAAGAGCTTCCTCGCCGGATTCGGCGGCAAAGTGGCCGCGGCATTCGGTATCGTATACATCGCCGCGGGCCTTTGGGCCGCAAGCGTGCAGCCTGAGGCAGTCAAAGCAGGGCTGGCTGGCAACGGGGTCTATTCCTTCTACAAATTCTTCGGCATGGCCGGATACGGCTGGCTGGCGCTGGCTGCGGTCGCCGTCCTGCTCGGCGCATACGCGGGATTCGCCAAGGTCACAGCCAATTGGATCGGCTGGGTCGCCGCGCTGGTGGTCTTGCTGATCGAAATCATGTTCACCGTCTACCGCGACGGCGTCCGCGATGTGACTTTATTGACCAAAGGCTACGACGTTTGGGATCGTGCCGTGGCGACCAACTGGTGGGTTGTGGGCCTCTTCCTGGTGCTCTTTGTCGGCGGCCTGGGCGTCATCGGCTGGCTCATCTCCGTAGTAGCGCGAGCTAGAAAAGTGATGGAGGGCGCGGCCTGATTGGCGCGGAAAAGATATTGCCATGACTGAACAGACTCATTTCGTACCCGATTGTCGAGGATCCCGGCGAACAGAACACGCGCCGCGCCTTCCTCGTTGCCGCCGGGGCCGCCGGACTGGCCTACACCGCCGCTCTGGCCTATCCCATCTACCGCTATCTGGCCTCGCCTGAAGAGATGGCGATGGAGGCTACTGCCGTCACCGAGGTCACTCTCAAAGACGCGCAGAAGCTCCCTCTCGGCTCAGTCCTGATGTTCAAGTTCGGTTCGTCGCCGGCTCTGCTCATCCATCATGAAGATGGCCGCTGGATCTCCATGACCGCCGTCTGCACCCATCTGGGATGCACCGTGCAATATGAGCCGCAGGCCGACCGCATCCATTGCGCCTGCCACGGCGGCGTCTACAACCCTTACACCGGCGCCAATGTCAGCGGCCCGCCGCCCAAGCCGCTCAAGCTCTACAAAGTGATCGTCAACGAAACCGGAGTGGACGTCTCGCGCGCGTAATAGTTAAGAAACTATTTCGTTCTCTCAAAGAAGGAGCAATGGCATGGCAGTTCTCGATCTCTTTAGCCTTAAAGGGAAAAATGCGGTGGTTACCGGGTCCGGAAAGGGTCTCGGAGCCGGCATGGCGATTGCATTCGCACAGGCGGGCGCGAACGTCACTCTGCACAGCCACGACAAGGTATTGGATTCAACGATTGAAGAAGTGAAAAAGACCGGCGTGAAGTTTATCTGCCGCTCGGGCGATGTCTGCGACAAGGCGGTAGCGCATATGCTCGTCGACGACACGATCAAGGAATTTGGCTCCATCGATATTCTGGTCAACAACGCCGGCACCATCCGCCGCGCTCCCGCCGCCGAGCACTCTGAAGAATTCTGGAACACCGTCATCAACACCAACCTCAACTCCGTCTGGTTCCTCAGCCAGTACGCCGGCAACAAGATGCTGGCGCAGGGACACGGCAAGATCATCAACACTGCATCTTTGCTGTCCTTCCAGGGCGGCATTCTCGTTCCGGGTTATGCCGCCGCCAAAGGCGCTGTGGCGCAGCTGACCAAGGCGCTGGCCAATGAATGGGGCGACAAGGGCATCAACGTCAACGCCATCGCACCCGGCTATATGGCCACGGACAACACCACAGCGTTGCGCGCCGATCCCGTACGCTCGGCCGCAATTCTCAACAGGATTCCCATGGGACGCTGGGGCCTGCCTTCTGATCTGGCTGGCGCGGCGGTCTTTCTAGCTTCAGAGGCAAGCAATTACGTGAACGGCCACATCCTGGTCGTCGATGGCGGATGGCTCTGCCGCTAGTTTTGTTTAGCACGAAATTCGGGTGCCCCAAGTCTCGATTCTGAGACCTGGGAGACTCGCAAAACAGGAAGCGAATAAGCATGACTGCGAAGACCATTTACGATTGGGCCGATGAACGCCTCGGCCTCTCTGAGCTGGCCGCCTTTGCGCGCCATAAAACAGTCCCCGTCCACTCGCAATCTTTCTGGTACTACTGGGGCGGCATCTCGCTCTTCCTCTTCCTCGTTCAATGCTTCACCGGCGTACTCCTGCTGGTCTACTTCCGGCCCGGCGCAGAGGCGTATGAGTCGGTCCGCCAGATCACTTTTGTGATGCACTTCGGCTGGCTCATCCGCTCGGCGCATGCATGGTCGGCCAGCCTGATGATCTTCTCCATCATGGTGCACATGTTCTCGGTCTATTTCATGAAGGCCTACCGCAAGCCGCGCGAGTTCGGCTGGCTCAGCGGCATGGCGCTGCTTGGCATCGCTTCGGTCTTCGGTTTCTCCGGCTATCTGCTGCCGATGGATGAGCTGAGCTACTTCGCGACCAAGGTTGGGTTGCAGATTCCCTCGGCGATTCCTTTCGTGGGCGAGGCCATCGCCAACATGCTGCGCGGCGGCCCGGATGTGAGCGAATTCACCGTGCAGCGCTTCTTCGCGCTTCATGTTGTGGTGCTCCCTGCAATCTTTCTTCCCCTGCTTGGATTTCATCTCTGGCTGGTCCAGCGTCACGGCAACGCCTCTCCGCCCAGCGTTGAAGCACTGCCACCCTCCGAGCGCAAGTCCATGCCCTTCATGCCCAACTTCCTGCGCAAGGATCTGGCGATGTGGCTCATCTCGCTCAACATTCTCGCCCTGCTGGCTTCAGTCTTTCCCTGGTCTCTCGGCAAGGCATTCGACCCGCTCGCGCCTGCGCCCACTCGGCATTCATCCCGAGTGGTACTTCATGAGCCCCTTCGAGATGCTCAAGCTGCTTGGCATGGTCAAGTGGCTGCAAGGCGAACCCGGTGAGATCGTGGGCATTCTGCTCTTCACGCTCGGCATCACGCTCTGGGTCCTGATTCCTTTCTACGACAACACCAAAGAATCCGGACATCGCGCCCGCGCCGCGCACTACTTCGGCCTGATCGCCGTGATCTTGTTGCTGACCACCACCGTCATCGGTTATTGGACGATTCGGTGAGAACAGGGATCAGTGGACAGTGAACAGTGGACAGTGAGGTGATCCGGTGGCGAATGTGAAGAACGAGAAGATACAGTCATTCCGAGACCTGCAAGTATGGCAGAGGTCGATGGAGCTGACCGTTGCTGTTTATCGACTCACACAGGGGTTTCCGCATGAAGAGATCTATGGCCTCACAAGCCAGATGCGGCGTTCGGCTGTTTCGATCCCAAGCAACATCGCCGAAGGTCAAGGAAGGCTGAACACGCGCGAGTTTACGCAGTTCCTCGGCATCGCGCGCGGATCGAATTGCGAGTTGCAAACACAATTGGAGATCGCCCGCAGGCTTGGACTGGGAAACGCCCAATTCCTCAACGACGCCGAATGTCTGTCGCATGAAATCGGCAAAATGCTCTTCGCAATTTTGGCGAAGCTAAGATCCTGAACCGCGGACAGTCTGTTCACTGTCCACTGTCCACTGTTCACTGTTCACTGTTCACTGGAGCTACAATGAACTATCCATTCTGGGACATCCCATTTCTCGGCTCGGGCTGGGTGATCGGCATCATCGCCATCTTCCACGTCATGATCTCGCAGTTTGCCGTCGGCGGCGGACTCTATCTGCCGATGGCCGAACGCAAAGCGATGCGCATGCCCGAGGGCCCGCTGCGGACGGCATGGCTCAATCAACTGGCCAGCCACTCCAAATTCTTCCTCGTCCTCACCGCCGTCTTCGGCACCGTCAGCGGAGTCGGCATCTGGTTCGCCATCGGCCTCACTCACCCCGAAGCCACAAGCACGCTGATTCACAACTTCGTCTTCGGCTGGGCCATGGAGTGGGTCTTCTTCCTCGTCGAACTCACCACCATCGCCGTCTACTACTCCACCTGGGGCCGCATCGACGAAAAGCTGCACCTCAAAGTGGGCTGGGTCTATGCCGTCGCCTCCGCCTTCACGCTCATCATCATCAACGGCATTCTCACCTTCATGCTCACGCCGGGCGACACGTGGCTCGCCGTCGCCGGCACCGGCCACGAAGCCAGCAAATTCTGGTACGCCTTCTTCAATCCCACTTACTGGCCCAGCCTCTTTCTGCGCGCTTGCGTTTGCTGTTCGCTGGCCGGCATCTGGGCGCTCATCACCGCCAGCCGCATCGACGGCGACAAGCAGCCCGAGCTCAAAACCACCATGGTCAAGTGGAGTGTTCGCTGGCTGGTGCCTTCCTTCGTCGCCATGCCCTTCCTGATGATCTGGTATTACATGATGGTTCCGGCCTCGCAGCAGGCGCTGCTTTCGCTCGGCATCGACACCATCAACGCCGGCACCTTCTCGGCGGTAACGCGCATGGCGCTGGTCATCATCGTGACCTCGGCCACCATCGTCGGCGTAGCCTACTTCCTCGCTTATCGCAATCCCATCGACTTCAATCTCTCGCACGCCATGAGCGTGCTGCTGCTGGCGCTGATCGCCACCGGAGCGGGCGAGTACTCCCGCGAGATGCTGCGCAAGCCCTACGTCATCGGCCACTGGATGTACTCGAATGGCGTCCGCGTGCCCAGTATCGCGCGCATCAATCAGGAAGGCTATCTGGCCCACTCCAACTGGGTGTGGAATAACTCGGAATCGAGCTACTCTCGCGGCGAAGCCATCTTCCGCGGCGAGTGCGGCTCCTGCCATACCCTCAACGGATACCGGCCGCTCGCAAAGCTCCTCACCGGCCGCGACCGAGCCAACATCGGCAACTTCATCGTCATGCTTCACGACTACAAGCCCGACTCGCCCTATACGCGCTTCATGCCGCCCATGGTCGGCACAAAGCAGGACATCGACGACCTCGCCAACTACCTCAACGCACAAGTCAATCCGCCGGCTGCAAAACCTCAGATCGCTGCGCTGAAGTAGGCTGGCGGCGCAACTTCTGTGCGCAAAATGAAAGCCCCGAATCTCGCGCGAGATTCGGGGCTTTCATATTGTCCAGAGTTCATTCCTGCATCAAACTAACTCAGATGAAGAATGAACTTGCAGTGCTCTCCGGTCCGCCGCGGTGACCCTGCCACCTTCACTGAGACGGGCTTTCCGTGGATGGTTTCAAACAGCAGTTGGTTATTGGCCGCCGAGCAATCGCAGTATGGATCGTTGGGGTCGACTGGGCGCTGTGGATTCCAGCCGCAGACGCACTTGTCTACCGGATAGACCAACGTGATCGTGTCGCCTTCGCGACGGCAATTCTCCGGGCCGACGACCTTTCCCATCAGTTCAACAAGTTTGTCCATGCTGCCTTGGCTGTCTGTCAGCATCTTCTGCCGGAACTCCAAATTGCGGCAACAGGCGCGGCCCCGCTCCCGCATCAATTTGTGCAGTGCATCGCGGTCGAGAGTTGCATCTTCCGCAATCAGGAAGTCAGTGAGAAACTGGCGTACGGCGCCGGCGTCGGACATGCAGCTTCCGCCGTCGCACTTTCCCGTTTTCTTATCATTTTTTGTTTCGGATTTTGTTTCAGCGGAGCTGAAACAGCAAGGCAGGGTTGCCCCAACCACGACCAGGCCTTTCAGGAACGACTTTCTATCCATGGCCGAGAATTATAGCATTGGGACTCAAGCACTTGCAGCGGTCATGCTCGCAACTTGTTCCGCAGCAAATGCAACCAGTGGAGTGCAGAGTTTCTGGTGCAACTCGCGCTCCTTGAATGAGTGCTGACCAGCTTCGGTGTCGAGAGCACAGCCGGTCAGTTCCCGGCAGACGATCGAACCGTGCGCCTCGCGAAAGGCGTCAGAGAGTTGCTTCACCCGCGCGTAGAGCGCGCTCCGTGCCGCGACTGGATCGGCAGCCATAGCCTCCCCATTTGCTTCCGCAAGAGCAAGTAATGCGCCGGTGAGTGCTCCGCAAACCTCTCCTTGCCGTGCAATGCCGCCGCCAAAGGGCGCGGCAAGCGCCAGCCGCTGTGCCTCACACAAACCCTCACCGTTGGCGCACGCGGCATAAACCGACTGCGCGCAGTTATAGCTCTGCGAAAAAAGTTCCACTGCACGTTCGGCTTGCTTGCTGCTCACAAACATCCCTCCAGAGATCGATTGGCTTCTTGGCACCAGTATATCGGGACAAGTGCCCCGTCCCTCGGAGCATCTTGCCGATCATGGAGAAACCGTGCCACCCAACCCAGCATCTCCCTCCAACGTATGCGATCCTGAAGAAGCCATGAAGATCATCCTCGGCATCCTTGTCGTCCTTGTCATCGCCGCTTCCTTCTTCGCCGACTACAAATGGCGCCAATGGATGGCCGACCAACGCCGCGACCGCCGGTAGCCCGCAATCTTCCTGAAATTCCTTCGATACAATAACTCACAGGGAGACGTCCAACCGTTATGTCTCGTTCCTTCGCTTATTCCCACACGATTTCAGCTCTCAGCCGGCCTTCCAGTCTGGTCCTGAGCATTTCCCTCGCCGCTTTTCTTTGCTCTGCGGCAGCTCACGCCCAGTTTGGCTCTCCAGAGTCCGGGACCCAGGTCCATGACACCAGCCCCCTCAAGCCGCCCCCCGGCGCACGGGTGGCCATCGTCGAGTTCGCGGACATGGAGTGCCCCGACTGCGCCCGCGCCAACCCGCTGCTCAAGCAGGCCGCGGCCAACTACAAGATTCCCTGGGTCCGCCACGACTTCCCGCTGCCCATGCACGTTTGGAGCTTCAAGGCAGCAGTCAACGCCCGCTGGTTCGACGCCGAAAAGGGCAAGGCGCTGGGCGACGAGTATCGCGACCAGGTCTTCGCCAACCAATCCTCCATCTTCAGCCTCAACAGCCTGCGCCAGTTCACTGATCAATTCGCGCGGAGCCATGGCATTGCCCTGCCATTCGTCATAGACCAGCAGGACAAGCTCACCGCCGAGGTGAAGGCCGACTACGCGCTCGGCCAGCGTGTCGGCATCGATCACACCCCCACCATCTGGATCGTTACCGACCACTCCAAAGGCCCGCCTTTCGTCGAGGTCCTCGACCGCAGCAAGCTCTACCAGATGATCGACCAGGCCATCGCCGACACGACCCCAGCCCCCAAGCCCGCCGCTAAGGCGCCCGTGAAGAAACGCGCCGCCAAATAGCCGCGCTTCTCCCGTTACAATGATCGAGAGGGAGCCGTCTAAACGCTATGTCCAGCTTCTTTGTTCGTAACTCACAGGCTCGTCCTGCCTTCAGTCGCTTTGGCGCTACAACCTTGTTTCTGGCCTTCGCCGCACTCGTCACTGTGCCCGCCAGCGCCCAATCGTCCGCAACCCAGGTCCACGACGCCTCCGCTCTCAAGCCGCCCGCCGGCGCACGTGTGGCCATCGTCGAATTCGCAGACATGGAGTGCCCGGTCTGCGGCATCGAGAACCCGATCATGAAAGCCGCCGCCGCTACCTACAAGATCCCGTGGGTGCGCCACGACTTTCCGCTGCCCTATCACGCATGGAGCCTGAACGCCGCAGTCAACGCCCGCTGGTTCGACACCAAAAGCAAGGCTCTGGGCGACGAGTATCGCGACCAGATCTTCGCTAATCAGTCCTCGATCTACAGCCCGTTGGTGCTCCAGCAGTTCACGGCGAAGTTTGCGGCAGACCGCCATATCGCCCTGCCCTTCGCCGTCGACCCGCAAGGCAAGCTCACCGCCGAGGTCAAGGCCGACTACGCCCTCGGTCAGCGGCTCGGCATCGACCACACCCCCACCGTCTTTATCGTGACCGCAAACAGCAAAGGCGCGCCATACATCGAGGTCCAGCACCCCGCCCAGAACCTCTACACAGTCATCGACCAGGCCCTCGCCGACACCGCCTCGGCTCCCACCAAAGCCCCGGCAAAGGCTCATGCGAATGCATCGGCGAAGAAACCCGCCGCAAAGTAGACTTCAGCAAGCAAAGCAAAACGGCGCATCCCGCTCTGGGTTGCGCCGTTCTCATTTGCCTGCCGATTGGGCTCGTGCTCAATTCCCTGTGTGGATCTGCACCAGCGCCGGCTCCTCGGTTTCGACCGACCATCCCCGGCGAAACCGTCCTCGTCTGCGGCGCCCGCCAGTGGTCGATATAGCTGATCCGGTGCACGCAGCCAATCGTGCAATTCGGCGCGCAGGTTTTGGCTGTTTTGAACTCCCGCTTCACATCCGCCGTCGTGTACCCGGCCAGCGGCACGCCAGGATAACCGCGCTGCTGGCTGCAATAATGCACCAGCCCGTCTTCGCAGATATACAGATACCGCGACCCCGCCCGGCAACGCCAGTCGTTCGGCCGCCCCTGCGCAATCGCCTCCTGAAACTTGTCGAACTGCGCGTAGTTGGTCTTGCGGCGGTTGGTCATCTCGAAGTAGACCTTGGCCTCCTCGGGCTGGAGAGGCTTCAGTTGGCCGCTGCCGTCGTGGATGATCCCAATCGTCGATTCAAAGCCCAGCTCCAGCGCCCGCCGCCCGATCACCAGCGCGTCGTTCGGATTCTTGAATCCACCGCCGACAACCGAATTGATGTTCACGTGAAATTCGGCGTGCTCGGCCAGCATCTGGAGCTTCTTGTCCAGCACTTTGAGGCTTTTCTTCGAGACCTCGTCCGGCTCCAGGTTGTCGATGGAGATCTGCATGTGGTCGAGGCCGGCGCGATTCAGGCGCTCTATCCTCTCCACATTCAACAGGTAGCCGTTGGTGATCATTCCGGCAATCGCCCCGGTCCGCCGCATCCGCTGGATGATCTCGTCCAGGTTTGGATGCGTCAGCGGCTCCCCGCCCGAGAGCCCAATCATTGCCGTCCCGAGCCGTCCCAGGTGGTCGATCCGCCGCAGCATCTCGTCCAGCGGCACCGGCTCAGAGACCTTATCGTACTCATTGCAATAGCCGCAGCTCAGGTTGCAAAACCGCGCCGGAATAATCTGCGCCAGCACAGGATGGCTCGTATCGGCCAGCGCCCGCACCACCATCGCGTACTCGCGCATCTTCCGCTGAGCCGCAATCCAGCGCCCGCGCGCCGTCGCTCTCCGAGGAGTCGCCATCCCTCTTATTGAATCACAATCCGCTTCGATTCCGGGGATGGAGTCGTTTTCGATCTAGATGTGGAGTTGACGGTAAAACGCTGCGCGTTTGCGTGGAGAAAGTGGCCGCTTTGGTTTGCATATAAATAGAGGGATTGCGCGCAGGATTAAAGAAAAGGGCAAAAATGGGTGTTCTAGTGGCTGATTTTGGCCGCAGATCGGGGTTCGTTGTATCCCACCCTTGCCGCAAAGACAAAGACGCGGCGAGGATGGGGCACCCAGTCGGGGTACGGTCCCGAAAGAGCGAAAAGCAGGTCCTTCGACTCCGCTCCCCACCCCAGCGACGAAGACCTGTCGCTGGGGACCCCGGTACGCTTCGCTCAGGATGACAGGCCATTTTGTAAATCGAGAAAAGGAGAGGTGATGAATCCGGAATTGCGGCGGAGGGCCCGGCGGGAGCTGGATGAGGATCTTCGGGTCTTCAGGGGGAAGAGGGTGCGGCGGTCGAAGTGGGGATGGCTGCGGGGAGTGCGGCAGGTGCTGGGGATGCGGGTTTCAGAAGTATCGGGGCGGTTGAAGGTCGGGCGGTCGGAGGTTTACCGTTTGGAGATGTCGGAGTCGCGGGAGACGATCACGCTGAGGAAACTGCGCGCAGCGGCGGCTGCGATGCACTGCGAGGTGGTGTACGCGGTGGTTCCTATGAAGGGGACGCTGGAGGAGCTAGCCGAGGAGTTGGAGGAGGAACGAAGGAAGCGAAAACCCGCACGGCGGAAGAGCCTGGCGAGTGATGATCCTTTTGGGCTGAACAAAACGGTGGAGGCGGTTCTTACGCTGGCGGGGTGGCATGGCGGGAAGCATTGATGACGCGGGGACTAGGGAATAGGGAACAGGAAAAGCTCGTGGTGGTTGGTTTCGCCTTGGGGTTATGAGGGAGCTGCCGACGGAGAGTATGGGTTCATGGTTTCCCAGGTCCCGGAATCGGGACCTGGGGTACCCGGCCATTCTTGTTCCTGGATTACCTCGAAGCTCACCGATTTCCTGAATTTTCTGAACCTCCTCTGTTAGGTGCTATGCTTGGTCCCAAATGCCTTACGATGCGACGATCTATAGAGTGCTTCTGGCGTCACCATCGGACCTAGTCGATGAGCGCAGAGCAATCCCTGAAATAATCCATCAATGGAATCGCGATAATGCGCTTTCGTCGAGGGCTGCAATAGAAGCTGTTAAATGGGAAACGCACTGTACTCCAGAAATGGGTGACCGCCCTCAGGAGATTGTCAACCGGCAGATTGTGCGAGATTGCGATGTTCTTGTAGGGGTATTCTGGACGCGACTTGGTTCCCCAACCGGCAAAGAGGAATCTGGCACTGTGGAAGAGATTGAAGAGTTCATAGCTACCGGAAAGCCGGTTCTTTTGTATTTTTCCCGAGTACCCGTACAACTGGATAGCGTCGATCCAGTGCAGTGGAAGAGTCTGAAGTCGTTTCAGAACCAGTGTTCTTCGAGGGGACTGAGTCTACTCATACGAGAGCATCGATGAGTTGCGCGATCTGCTTCGCTCACACCTGACTAGAACGATCCAGGCGTTAAGCAGCAAATCCGATCATAAACCTGGCGAGAAGCAAAATGCACCAGTGGAATCGGTATCCGATCGGCAAACAAATGCGCTCGCATCATTCGAGAATGAATACCTGGCTTTCCTGCGTAGAGCTCATGCAGAATGGTCGTCAGAACGGGACAGCGACCCAATCAGCACCGACGACGCCAAGTTTTTGCTTAACCGCATTGAGTCTGAGCTTGTCGACCATAGGAGTCGAATCACGAACGATTCCGGACAGCTCTCCAGACTACTTTCAGATGTAACTAAGCAACTCAAAATCCTCCAACGCCATCAGGTCTATATCGACGGAGGTGTTTCGTTCAGGGAGTTTTGGCAAGAGGGGGACGAGATACTCTTTCTCCTCGACATCATCCCTGCTCTCTTGAGCGATGCCCAAGCAGACGCCGAGACTGTTGAGAAGCGTGCATCTCTCATTCGTGGCGTCACTGGTGAAATCGAATTTAATCAAAAACGCCTTAGGGCCCAGGAATACAGCACTCCGGCGGTCCTCCAAACCTCGAATGCGGAGCGCCTGCTTGCCGAAGGGCTCCGTATGCCGGAACGTCTGTTATCAGATCTCAGAACATATGTCCAAAATATCCAGGCTGCCCACAGCGTACTCGGGACAATCGTCGGCACGGTCGGCAACACCATGCCCGAATTGACCAAGATTGAAAGCCTTCTCAAGTCCGCGGAAACGGCCGGTGATCATGCGCGCAGAGATATAGAACTATTCTCCCGCTATCGGTACCCGGATAGTTCCGAAATCGTTCGTTGACAGGATCAGGGAGTCATCTCAGAATTCGACTTGAGGCTCCAAAGGTGCTATCTCCCCGAGGGGATGCGGCGTTCGGCTTCCATCTGGTTGGAGAGGATGCCGTTGATGCGGGTCAGGAGGTCCCTCGTTCTTGGAACGCAGCCAATCGAGCACCTGCGGATCGAGACGGACCCTGACCACTCCCCACGCGCCTTGAGGGATATACTTCCCGTATCTCTTTGTCCCGCGAGGACCCGACCCATGAAAAGACTCATCTTCCTCTTGCTCGTTGCCATTCCCCTGGCTGCTCAATCCCCGGCCAAGACACCGCCCACAACCCTCCGCGGCGTGCTGTTGGAGCAGCTCCGCACCACGCACAACGACGAGGATTGGTTCGTTCCGGCAAACGTAGCCGTGCAGGGCCTGACTGCCGAACAGGCCAAGTGGAGCCCCGGAAAGGGCAACCACTCGGTGGGGCAACTGGCTTATCACTTGTGGTTCTGGGATACGCAATCGCTGGCCCGCTTCAAGGGCGAGAAGCCGCCTGCCTTTGACGGAAACAACAACGAAACCTTTGACAACTTCAACGCCGCGCAGTGGGACGATATGGTCAAAAAGCTCAACCAGGTCATGGCCGACTGGGAGAAGGCCGTCGAGACCGCCGACGAAAAGACGCTGGCCGCCAACGCATCTCTGGTGGCGCATGTTGGAGCGCACAACGCCTATCACATCGGACAGATTCTCTACGTGCGCAAGCTCCAGGGGGTCTGGAATCCGGAAAAGGGCGTGAAATAGCCGGACGTGTCGCAGCCTCACTTGATTTGCAGTCCAACATGGGGCGCTGCCGCACCCAGAAAGGTGTAAATAGGGCGAGTTTTCAGGTTGCTGATTCCAAGAAGCTTACGCCCTATTTACACTGCAGGGAATTACCCGCCACCAGCGCACAATAGAAACAGTCATGTGAGCAGGGCATTTCTATTCCCTGTTCCCTGTCCCCTATTCCCTATTCCCCGACCCCTGATCCCTGACCCCCTGCCCCCTGCCCCCTGATCCCTGACCTCCTACCCCCACCCCCCTACCCATGGAAATGTCATCTTCGGACCCGCAAATTTCTTATAACCTAAACAATATAAATAGGTTAACGTTGTTCCTATTGGCTGGTTGCGACTTGCAAACCTCGCATTTTGCCAGTTATTTAGCGCCAAATGGCGCAGTTTTGGCCAGGAAAGGTCGGTTTATCTCGTCTGGAGTGGGATCGATCCTGGGTCGTTCTTCCAGTTCACAACACGATTGTTGCGGAAATAAACCACAGAATTGCCGTACTCGAATTTGTCTTCGGAGAATGCGGTCGGAGTTCCTTGAACCTTGATCACAACATCCTTGCTCGATCCAACTGAAAAGTAGGCCAGCTCGGGATCGACGTACTTTTGCGGCCAGAGCTTGACGCGAATCGGGGGGTCGTCGGGATCGATTCGCCACCCAACAACAACATCGTTCTTGAGATAGATCTCCGACTTGCCGTAGACCAGCTTGTCCTCTGAGGCTGCGGTTGGAGTGCCTTGCTGATCGATTACCTCGTCCCGCGTAGAACCCTTGGTGACGTAGGGCTTGAGCTTGATCGTCTCGGGCTGAGCCGGTTCGGCCGCTGCGTGGGTCTTCTGCGGCTTCACCTTTTCTTTAGGCGCGGGTTCGGCGGCAGGCTCGGCGGGCTCCGGCGGTGAAATGAGTGCGTTGAGTCTCTGCCACTGCTTCGCCACTGACTCAACAAGATTCTTCTGCCAGGCTTGGAAGCTTCTATTCGCCCTTGCGTCGACTTGAGCATGAGATCTGGAGAGTGTCCAGATGGATCCGCCGGTGATCAGCAGGATAAGAAGAGACGCGACCCTGAAGATGAATCTGGCCTTTCGATAGCCCGATCTGATCTTTTGCCAAACTCCCCGAGGAGCATTTGCATCCCGGATCGCCGCGGCCGCGGCGCTGGCCGAAAAGGCTGGCGTGTCGGCAGGCGGATTCGGTGCCTGCACGGCGGCACCTGCTTTGGAATTCAGATAGACCGGCCGCTTGGAACCGCCTCGTTCCGTCGAGGTCAAGGTTAGATAATCGAAGGCGGTATTGATATCCTTCAGCTTGCTCTCCGCGGCCTCCTTCAGCTTTGAATCGTCCTCGAAGTTCCCCGGCTGCCAGGCCCTGGCGAGCACGCGATAGGTGCCTCTGATGTCGGCCTCCGTCGCCTCCGTTACAAAGCCAAGAACATGAAGAGCCTCGCATTGCGGGCACAACGCATTCTTGTCCGCGATGATTTGACCGCAGGCACAGTAAACCATTTCGTTCGACAGCCCCCAACTTCTATCGGTTTGAAGACGGCATCATTATAGAGGAAAGCGCGGCGCGCGCGCGACGCGAGGAATCCGTAGAATAGCCTTGAGGCTGTTTTCACGGAACTGGATGGCATTTACCGAACAATACGATGTCGTGGTCGTGGGCGCGGGACACGCCGGCTGCGAGGCGGCGATGGCTGCCGCGCGCATGGGGCTGAAGACGGCTCTGATCACCATGAACCTCGACCTGATCGCGCAGATGAGCTGCAATCCGGCCATCGGCGGCGTGGCCAAAGGTCACCTGGTCCGCGAAGTCGATGCGCTGGGCGGCATCATGGGCGAGGTCGCCGATGCGGTCGGCATCCAGTTCCGCCTGCTCAACAGCTCGCGCGGCCCGGCCGTCTGGAGTCCGCGCGCCCAGTGCGACAAGCAGCTCTACCGCGTGAAGATGCGCGAGGTGCTGGAAGTCGCAGCCGGGCCTGCACATCCGCCAGGCCGAGGTCGTCGATCTGGTCTTGGAGCAGGGAACAGGGACTAGGGAACAGGGAACAGAAGACACTCAGCATGACAGTCCTCACGCTGGCCGTCGCCGCGTCCTGGGCCTGAAGCTGCGCGACGGCCGCCAACTGCTGGCCGGAGCCACCATCATCACCACCGGCACGTTTTTGAATGGGCTGATCCACTGCGGCGAAGAGCAGTATCCGGCCGGGCGCAGCGGCGAACCGGCCTCAGTTCTGCTCGGCGAGGCGCTGCGTGCGCTGGGCCTGCGAACCTGCCGCCTCAAGACCGGAACGCCGCCGCGGCTGGACGGCCGCACGATCAGCTGGGAGGCCTTCGAAGAGCAGCCGGGCGACGCCGAGCCGACGCCCTTCAGCTTCCGCACCAAGAAGATCGTCCAGCCGCAGATCAGTTGCCACATCGCCTTCACCACGCCGGAGACGCTGCGCATCATTCGCGAAAACGTCCATCGCTCGGCGATGTACTCGGGGCGAATTGAGGGGATCGGGCCGCGCTATTGCCCGTCCATCGAAGACAAGATCGTCAAGTTCCCCGACAAGACGCAGCACCAGTTCTTCCTCGAACCCGAAGGGCTGAACACGCACGAGGTCTACATCAACGGCATGTCGACCTCGCTGCCGATGGAGGTGCAATGGCAGATCGTGCACTCGATTCCGGGCCTCGACCAGGCGGAGATGCTGCGCCCCGGCTACGCCATCGAATACGACAGCATCGACGCCACCGAGCTCGACCGCACGCTGCGCGTGAAGAGCATGGAAGGCCTCTATCTGGCCGGCCAGATCAACGGAACCAGCGGCTATGAAGAGGCCGCCTGCCAGGGCATCATGGCCGGCATCAACGCGGCGCTCTGGCTCAAAGGCGAGCCGCCCTTCACGCTGGACCGGAGCGAAGGCTACACCGGCGTTCTGATCGACGACCTGATCTCCAAGGGAACCAACGAGCCCTACCGCATGTTTACCTCGCGGGCCGAGTTCCGCCTGCACCTGCGCATCGATAACGCCGACCGGCGGCTGACTCCGCATGGACGCAGGCTCGGTCTGATCAACGATGAGGCCTGGGCGGAGTACGAGAAGAAACAGGCGAGAATGATCGCGCTCGAAGGCCTGCTCACCACGCGCAAGGTGAATGGCGAGCTGCTGGGCGCTGCGGGCTTCGGCGAGTTGACCGCAACGGCCGGGTTGACCTGGGCGCAACTGCTCAAGCGGCCCGAGGTGGGCATCGATGCGGTGATGGGCGCGCTGCGCGAAGAGCTTGGCCGTTCCGAAGTCCCGCTGCTGGCCGAGATGGCTGCGGTGCTGAGCCAAAAGACCGGCGAGGGAGACGCCATTCTAAAGAGCCGTTTGCGCAACGAGGCTCGCGCCGTCGAGACCGAGATCAAGTTCGCCGGCTATCTGGATCAGCAAACCAGATCGATCGGCAAGCTGAAATCCGCCGAGGCCGTGGCAATTCCGGAGTGGCTTGAGTATGGCGCCATCAGCGGGCTTTCCCGCGAGATGCGCGAGACACTGGAGCGCGTGCGACCGATGACCATCGGCCAGGCCAGCCGCATTCCCGGCGTCACGCCCGCCGCCCTGAGCCTCGTGCATGTGTCGATCCGGCTGCAAGGGGCGAGGCAGCCGGCAAGCTAGAGCGGCCAACCTACTGGGGATTCTTGTCCTGTGGATTCTTGTCGCCCCTGCCGAACAGCGGAATGTGGAAGGGCATCTCGGCGCCGGATGGCTTTTTGCGTCTTGGCGTTGGAGTCTTCCCGGAGCAGGGTCCGCTGGGAGTTGATGCACACCCATCCGCTGTGCGCGCGCTCGAAGACGTGAGTGAAGACGCCCTTTTCGTCCTTTTCGGCGGAGCCGGCCTTGTGGTGCAGCACATAGGTGCCGTTGGCCACTGCGATGTCGCCCAGCATGCGCACGGTAATCACCTTCTGCTCGAGATGCAGGCTCTTGTCCTCAAGCGTAATCAGTTGGGCGAGCTGCTGGTTGCGCGTGGTGATGTCGCCGCTGGCCGCAACGTCAATAAACAAGGGCGAAAGCACCAGTTCAAGGGCGTACTGGTCGCGCTGGTTGATGGCGTCGGCCCAGGAGTCCTCGATCTTCTGGAACTCGCGTATCTCCGGGCTTTCAGTCGAGGTAACGTCGGACCTGGCCGCGGCCGAAGCCGGCGCGGAAGCCGGATCTTGCGCCACGGCAAAGCAGCATGAGAGCAGGAAAACCGAAAAGGCACCCACAAGACGGGTCGTACGCACCATGAACTCCCCCTAAACAATGATAAATCTTGGACTCGGCATGCCAGGCGGTGGAGAGCGTTAAAAATGGTGCAGCAGGTTCTAGCTCAGCCCTTGCAGCAATTCGGGGTGGAGGAGGGTGACCAGCGAGTCTTCGATTGTGATCCAGCCTTCCTTGCGGAACTGGCCAAGCGTGCGGGTGACGGTCTCGCGGGTCGTGCAAGCCATCGAGGCCATCTCTTCGTGGGTCAGCAGCAGCGGGAAGCGGAAGCCGCCTCCATCCAGGTGTTCGCCAATCTGGTGAGCCAGTTCGAGCAGCAGGCGTCCCAGCCGGGCGGCCACGGTATCGGCCAGGGCGATGCGGCAGGCATCCTGCAAGGCGAAGCGATATTCCTGGCAGATGCACTGAACGGCGCGCATCTGGGCCTCCTTGTGGCCGCGCAGAAAGGTAAGGAAGCTCTCGCGCTCGACCGGCCGCAGCTGGGCGGCGGTGAGCGTCTCGGCCGAGACCTCGTAAACTCCATGGGAGAGAACCGCGTAAAGGCCCAGCATCGAGCCAGGGCCGGCCACTCGGACGATCATCTGACGGTCGTTGGCGTTTCCCGCGGTGAGCTTGAGATATCCGCCGCAGATCAGATAAAGGCAGCGCGCATCCTCGCCCTGGGTGAAGAGCGAAGCCTGTGCGGGCAGCGAGATGGTGCTGGTGACCAGTTCAAGATCGGCCAGAACGGCGCTGCCCAGCGAGCAGAACCAGCCGGGCCGGCGATTGGCGCAGGCCGCGCATCCCACAGGGACCTGCCGGGCGATGTGCTTCTGCCGAGTTTGCGTTCCTGCCGAGTTCTCTGTCTGCGCCATGGTCATGCGCCGCCCGCGCCAGTTCAAATATCTTCAACCCGGTCATTGGCTTACCCTGGGCAAGCGCCAGATCGCGGTGAAAATGCTCTGGCCTCCAGGGGAAGAGACTCGTGCCTGAAATGAGTTTGCAGGAGCCGCCGCGGTATGAATGTGATGGGCCTCACGTCTATGCGAGAGCCAACTTCGGAGACGCCTTTGCGGGCAAAGTGATCAGTTTTGAGCAGCAATCGAGTCGGAATCCTGCTGTTCTTGCCAGAGCGAAGCCTCCTCTCTTCAGGTGATTCGGCTTTGGATGAAAGGCTGTATACTGCCGGAACTACTGAATTCTCTCAGGCGGTTTGTTGCGTTCATGGCGCACGATGGAATCCGTATCACCCGGAAACGGGAAACATAACCTGGAATCGCTGATCATGCCACATGTGACGGAGATCACCGTTTACCGATAAGGTGTGACGATAGGATTCAGCGAATGAAGTGATGCTCCGCACAAAGAGCACCTTCCGTGCGAGCACGACCGGCTTGTCAGCAGCAGCTCAGGCACTCCCAAATGGGTGAGCCATTTTTAGGCTGCCGATGGCCGGATTTGCTGTTGGCGGAAGAGACAACCAGATTTAATCAAGGCGGTAATCGATGCATAGAGATGGGCCAATCACGCATTCGCCGATCGGTGCGGCTCCGGGCAAGCAGGCCGGGACTGCGAGCTTGTTTGATCTTGCTGCTGGGCGCGGGGATCTTGAGCATTCCCATGCTGGCGGCTCCGGCGCCCGGCAACAAGCCGGCTGCCACGCAAGCCAAAGATGCTGCGCCAGGGGATTTTGTAGGCGCCGAGACCTGCGCAACCTGCCATGAGGAAGTGAGCAAGGACTTCGCCACCAATCCTCATGCCAAGATGGCCCTGATGCACGGCAACAACGGCGTCACCTGCGAGAACTGCCACGGCGCGGGCAAGGCCCACGTCGAAGGCGGCGGGGACGCCACCAAGATCTTCAACCCCGCCAAGGCCACCGCCAAAGAGGTTGACGCGAAGTGCCTGAGCTGCCACCAGGGCAAGCACGCCAACTTCGAGCGCTCGGCGCACGGCGAGGGCAATGTCAGTTGCATCGGCTGCCACAGCGTTCACGCCAAACGGCGCCGGAGCATCTGCTCAAGGCCGCCCAGCCCACGCTCTGCTTCCAGTGCCACACCGACGTGAAGCCGCAGTTCTCCATGCCCTTCCACCACAAGGTCAACGAGGGCTTGATCCAGTGCTCGGACTGCCACGATCCGCACGGCACCTTTGAGACGCAAGGGCTTGAAGTCGGCCACGCAGCAGGATGCGGTCTGCGTCAAGTGCCACACCGAAACGGCCGGACCGTTTGTCTATGAGCACGCGGTGGTCAAGACCGAGGGCTGCACGGCATGCCACTTCCCGCATGGCGGGCCCAATCCGCGCCTGCTCAACCGCGCCAATGTAAACACGATTTGCCTGCAATGCCACTCTCCGTCGCCGAACTTTACGACGGGGCTGCCCATCGGGCCGGCGCACAACCAGGCGGCTCAATATCAGTCGTGCACCATCTGCCACACCGACATTCACGGATCGAACGTGAGTGCCGTATTCTTCAATTCCAACTTCTAGTGAGGGGGCGAGCGATGACAAATCAGACAGAAATTCGGAACAGTCTGGGTGGGTCGCCGGCCGGGATCGCTTTTTCCCGGTTGTGCACCCTTACCCTAGCGGCCATTTTAGCCACGGGCGGCGCGGCAGCCGGCTATGCGCAAGATAAGCCGGATGACGGCCAAACCCGCAAAACCAGTCACAGAGAGCAAGCCGGCGGCTGAGCCAGCGGCGAAGATCTCTGACGGCTACATGATCCACCAGTCGCTCGAGGTGGGCGGGCGTCTTACCAGCACCAGCGGCAGCCTGGCCATGTGGGACACGCTGGTCAACCAGACCAGCGGCGGGCGCATCCTCGGCCAATCGCTGGAGATGCACTCCGTCGATCCGTCGAAGACGCCGTTCTTTGACACATTGACCACTTACAGCATCGGGCTACGGCGGCGATCCGTATGACGTCTCCAGGATCGCTTTTTCCAAGGGCCGGCTCTACGACTTTACGGGCGCTTCCGCCGCGATCGCAATTACTTCGACTACAACCTGCTTGATAACTCGCTGCTGTCGACGGCCACGGCGGCTGCGCCGGTACTGGTTACCGAGAGGGACTCGCTGCACCTGTTCAACACTGTGCGGCGCAACACCGACACGACCCTGACGCTGATGCCGCTTTCGCGCATCAGCTTCCGCGCCGGCTACAATCACGGCACGCACGAGGGCCCCTCCTACAGCTCGATCCATGCCGGCGGCGACACGCAGGTCAGCGAGTGGTTCCGCAACGCCAGCGATACCTACACCGGCGGCGTGGACGCGAAGCTGGCGAAGCGAACCACCCTCAGCTACGACCAGTTCTAGGTGCTCTACAAGGGCGACACGACCTTCAAGTTGACGGGGGCTGACTACCAGCTGTCGAATGGGACGCCCATCTCGCTCGGCTTCAATGTGCTGGCAGGCACCACAACCTGCGGCAGCGCTGCCAACACCACAACTCACACACCGTCAACCCGCGGGCAGGAAATCACAAACGGCATTGTCTGGCCATTCTGTTCGGGAACCACCGCGGAGAGCAGCACGGCGCCTACACGCACGCGCTTTCCTTCCGAGCAGTTGCGCTTCAGTTCCCACTACTGGGACAAAGTTTCCTTCAACGGACGCTTCCTCTACAGCGGCGGGACCAGCAACGTGAACAACTTCAACCAGACCTTTACTGGCTTCAATTCCCGCGTATTCGCGCGGCAAGAGATCTTCACCGGAGGCCTGGCCAACGGACGGTTGGCCAACAACAAGCGCATCAGCACCAACGGAGACTTCGGCGTTGTGGCCGAATTGAATAAGTTTCTTTCAGTCACCGATTCATTCAACTTCTGGAATCTCAGGACCTCCGGGAATTCGATCATGAATGAGCAGTTGTGGACCGGAGTGGCTGGCAACACCTCGACTGTCCCGCCAGTGCCTGCAACTTCGCTCTTAACGCCCCTCTCCGATCCGACGATCACGATCACGACCCCCTCCACAACCAACACGGAGGCCCTGAACCAGAAGATCGAGCAAAACACTGTTCTGGCCGTGGTGACCGCCGCGCCCCAGGTGAAGCTCTCCGGCGGCTGGCGCTTCAAGAGCCGGCAGATTACCAACTTCGACGACGACATGACCTGGCACGAAAATTGGCTCTTGCTCGGCGCGGTCTTCCAGCCATTGCCGGTCCTCCGCATCAACATGAATTACGACAGGATGAGGTCAAAGAGCGCCACTTCGGCCACACTCAGCAACTCGTTTACCCGCGCGGCGCCCGACGAGTCCGATCACATCCGTGTGCGGGCGGTAGTCAAGCCGGCCAAGTGGGTCAACTTCGCCGTGGCGCTCAATAACTATTCGGCCAAGAACGACGACCCTCTGGTGAATCACAGTGAGCATAACCACGACTTCAGCTTCGCCACCTCGGTCATGCCCGTGGATGGCTTGAGCCTGGACTTCAGCTACGCGCACGACGATGTCTCTTCTCAGACCGACCTCTGCTACATCTTCGTGGGGACCACAGCCTACCCGGTTCCAAACCCGGGGGCCGCGTCAACCGGAACCTGCCTTCAGACCGCAGCCAATCCGACAGGCACGCTCCCCACCACCGCAGTGAACTCTCGACTGTATCTCGGCACGGGTGCCTACGACGCGCCGTCGAACTTCATTTCTGGAGCCATGAATTACGCTCCGTCGAAATACGTCCATTTCAACGGCGGTCTGCGGTTGAACTCCACCAACGGCACGGCCGAGCAGTTGAACCCGCTGATGGTTCCCGGCGCGTTGCAATCTCGTTACATAACGCCCTTTACCGACCTCGAAATCAAGATTGCCTCTGAGTGGGCCTGGCATGGGAACTGGACACATGACGGATACCACGAGCGTGGCCCGCAAGGCTTGCTGCCCTCGCGCAATACCCACGGCGATATTTTGACCCTGGGTGTGAAGTACGCATATTAATGTTGAACCTTTCGGTTGGTTCATCCGGCAAGGTACAATCTGCGCAGTCCCCGAAACCAGGGGATTGCGCAGGTTTGTGTGGGGCCGGATCTTGTGGTCATTCAGGTTGAAGCCTTCGCGACAATTGTCTGTCGCCGGGGTTTAACTAAGAGAGAGCAGATGGCCGGAAGTTACTGGCCGACAGAGGCTAAAGGAGTCTTCAATGACAAAGACGATTCGATCCCAGGTGGTGTTGGCCGCAGTGCTTGCTCTGGCCAGTGCCGTGTGCTTCGCGGAATCAGGCGAAGCGACCTACAAAGCCAAGTGCGCAATGTGCCACGGAGCCACCGGTACCCCCAGCGCGGGCATGGCCAAGGCGATGGGCATCAAGCCTGCCTCCGATCCCTCAATCAAAAAGCTCACGGTGGAGCAGATGGTTGCTGTCGTCAAGAACGGCAAGGGCAAGATGAAGCCCGTCGCGGGACTCAGCGATGCGCAGATCAAGGAAGTCGCAACCTTCTATAAAGGGCTCAAGTAGGAAGTACAATTGACCAGGGTTGGATCACAAAGGCCCGCCGACCTCGGCGGGCCGTCTATTTAAGGGGGAGACTTCGCCAATGTTGCAGAGATTCCGTGAAGGCTGGGTGCGTCCAGCGCTGTTTTTCGGCAACAATCCCATCAGTCTTGCCGGCGGAGCCATCACCACCGCCTCTGGCGTCACCATGATCGGCTATTGGCTGGTGGAGCTCTTTGGCCGTTTCAACGACAATCCCTATGTTGGCATCATCTTCTTCCTGCTCCTGCCGGCATTTTTCGTCTTCGGACTCCTGCTGATTCCGGTCGGCATATGGGTACGCCATAGAAAGCTGCAAAAGGCCGGACTGATTCCTGCCGCCTATCCCAAGATTGATCTGAACGACAAGATGTTTCGCCACGGCCTGGACATCGTCTTCGTGACCACCGTTGTGAATCTGTTGGTGGTCTCGATGGCCAGTTATCGCGGCGCAGCTTACATGGATTCGCCGCAGTTCTGCGGCCAGAGCTGCCACGTGATGCATCCCGAGTACACGGCGTACAAAATCGCGGCGCACTCGCATGTGGCGTGTGTCGAGTGCCACATCGGCTCGGGCGCCGAAGCCTACTTCAGCGCAAAGGTGAACGGCACAAAGCAGCTTCTTGAGGTCGGCTTCGACCGCTATCCCACGCCCATTCAGTCGCCGGTGAACAGTCTGCGGCCGGCGCGGGAGATCTGCGAGGGCTGCCATACGCCGGCGCGATTTGTCGGTGAGAGACTGTTAGTGAAATCCAGTTTTGCCGACGACGAAAAGAACACTGAGACGCAAACCGTCGTCGTGCTGCACCTCGGCGGGTTGAATGGCCTCTCGCATCTCACCGGCATTCACGGCGTTCATCTCGGCCACATCGAATACGTCGCCACCGATCCAACCCGGACCACGATCCCCTGGGTGCAGAAGCGCAATGCCGATGGGTCTGAGACCGTCTTCGCCACCGCTGCCGCGGGAAGCGGCGTGCCGCAGGGCGAGCGGCGAGTGATGGACTGCATCGACTGCCACAATCGCGCGGCGCATCCCTTTGTCACCGCCGAACAAGCGATCAACCAGGCCATGGCCGACGGGCCGGTAAGTCCCGACCTGCCCTGGGTTCACAAAGAGGGGTTGGAACTGCTCAAGGCTAACTACGCCAGCCAGGACGAGGCGCGCGTGAAGATTCCCCAACAGCTTGAGGCCTTCTATCGCGACAAATACCCCGACGTAATGGCTGCCAAGGCCGATCTCGTCAAGCGGGCAGGAGAAGGGCTGGTGACCATCTACAGCCAAAATGTCTTTCCCTCGATGAAGATGACCTGGGGAACGCATCCCAACCATATCGGCCACATGAGCTATCCGGGCTGCTTCCGCTGCCATGACGGCGAGCACGCGGCCAAGGACGGCACAGCCATACCGCAAGACTGCTCGGTCTGCCACAACCTGCTGGCCGTAGACGAGACCAAGCCGAAGGTCCTCGCCGATCTCGGCATTCAGTAGAGCACAACAGAAATGTGGGTGCCCCACCCTCGCCGCGCACTTGTCTTTGCGGCTAGGGTGGGAATCCGCGAGCCCTTAAGGTGGGAAACCACAACCCCAGGCACTCCCTTCATTTACACCACTCACAACCCCGCCATGATAGGCTGGCTCTTCAGTTCGAAGGAGCCCAAGCCCGATGTCATCCAGTCATCCTTTTCATTTCAATCTTGTCGCCGCAGCCCATGCCACAATGATCGAACACGGCTTCCAGCCGGATTTTCCCGCCGGAACCGACACTGAATTGTCCGCGATCCAGGACCGTCCCGATCCGCCTGCTGCCCCAGACTCAAAGGACTTGCGCAGCCTGCTCTGGTCCTCGATCGACAACGATACGTCTCGAGATCTGGACCAGATCGAATGGGCCGAGCAACTGCCCGATGGCAGCATCCGCGTGCTCGTCGGCGTCGCCGATGTGGACGCGCGCGTGCATCGTGGCACGGTCATCGACGGCCACGCCAAGAGCGAAACGACCTCGGTCTACACCGGCGTCAAGGTTTTCCCGATGCTGCCCAGCGAACTCTCCGAGGGCATCACGTCCCTCAACGAAAACGAGGATCGAGTCGCGCTGGTGATCGAGTACACCGTCGACAAGGCCGGCACGGTGGCCGATGGAAAGGCCTATCGCGCATTGGTCCACAACCGCGCGCAACTGGCCTACAACGCTGTGGGCGCGTGGCTCGAAGGCAGAGGTCCTGCGCCGGCCAAGGTGGCAGCCAACGCCGATCTGGCCGCTCAACTGAAGCTTCAAGATACGGCGGCACAGCGCATGGTCGGCGGCCGCTTCCAGCACGGCGCGCTCGATCTTGAGACCATCGAGACCCGGCCCGGTCATGCTCGCCGACCAGGCCGTCGAGATCGCGCGCCTCGAAAAGAATCGCGCCACGTCGCTCATCGAGGAGTTCATGGTGGCGGCCAACGGCGTCATCGCGCGCACCTTCGAGGCGGCAGGCGTCGCCTCCATTCGCCGCATTGTGCGCACGCCCAAGCGCTGGGAGCGCATCGTCGAAGTGGCCGCAGGGGCTGGGCACAACGCTGCCCGCCGAGCCGGACTCGAAGGCTCTCAACGATTTCCTGCTGGCGCAGAAGCAGAAAGACCCCGACCACTTTCCCGACCTCTCGCTGGCCGTCGTCAAGCTGATGGGCCCCGGCGAGTATGTGCTCGTCAAGCCCAATGAGGTTTCACCCGGCCACTTCGGCCTCGCCGTGCAGGACTACACGCACTCGACCGCGCCCAATCGCCGCTTCCCTGACGTGGTGACGCAGCGGCTGCTGAAGGCCTTGCTCGCCAAGGCTCCGCAGCCTTACTCGACCGACGACCTCAACGCCATCGCCGCGCACTGCACGCTGATGGAAGACAACGCGCGCAAGGTCGAGCGCGAGATGCAAAAGCGCATCGCCGCCGTAGTGCTGCACCCGCGCATCGGCCAGAGCTTCCGCGGCATCGTCACCGGCGTCAACAACTACGGCACCTTCGTCCGCACCCTCGATCCGCACGTCGATGGGATGGTAGTGCAAGGCGGCAAAGGCCTCGACGTAGGCGACAGGGTGACGGTGAAGCTAGTCTCCACCGATCCGCAGCGCGGGTTTATTGATTTTGCGGTGTGAGCTTTCGAAGCTGACCGGCGGGTGTTGTAATACGCCACAGGAGACCCCATGCGCATTCTCGGAAATTGTCGATTTGTCTTTCCGCTTCTGATTGGCCTTGCAATCCTCGGTCAGAGCGATCGGGCTCAGGCACAATCAGCCGGCAGCAGCGCTCTACCGCCCGCGCCGCACGTCAAGGAGGTTCGCATGATGCATGTGCTGGTGATTGGCCAGACCAAGGACTGGGAGCACGACTCCGTTTCGGATGCAATGGCTTGCGTCTACAACATGGGAAAGGAGAGCGGCCTGTGGGACACGACGATGCGTACCGACACAAAGCTGCTCACGAAAAAAGACCTGCCGAGAAACGCCAAGAATCTCAACTACTTTGACCTGATCGTCTTTGCCAACACCAGCGGCGAACTCGACATGGACGCAAGCCAGAAGCAGGACATGATGTCGTTCATCAAGGACGAGGGCAAGGGCTTTGTCGGCATTCACGCCGCGCTCGACACGAACCACACCTGGCCGGAATACGGCGAGATGCTCGGCGGCTGGTTCGACGAACATCCCTGGATGACCTTTGAAGCACCCATCGTCAACGAAGATCCGAGCTTTCCCGCGGTGCGCCACTTTCCGGCCGCATTCGTGAAGTACGAAGAGGTCTATCAGCCCAAGGACTGGTCTCGCGACAAGGTCAACGTGCTGCTCAGTCTCGATCCGTCAAAGCTCGACTACGACAACAACCCGAAGATTCACCGCGCCGACCACGACTTTCCCGTGGCATGGAGCAAGATGTACGGCAAGGGCCGCGTCTTCTATTCCACGCTCGGCCACACAGAGGAGTCCTGGCAGGACCCCGACGTTCGCAAGATGTACTTTGAAGCGATCAAGTGGGCCTTGCGGATGACCGAAGGAAGCACAACCTCGCATCCGCGTCCGGCTGCAGCCACCTCAGGCCATTGAGCCCGGGTGCCCCATCCTCGCCGCGTCTTTGTTTTTGCGGCTAGGGTGGGAAACCACGAACCTCACCGGCCTCCGAAGATCACATCCCGCTCGGCCCCTTCACCAGCCCGATCAGATGCCCCTCGGGATCGGTGAAGCCGGCGATGATGCCGCCGTCGGGGATCGGATGCGGCCCGAAGGCCTTCTTTCCGCCCTTACTCTCGATCAGCGCAAGCGCGTCGGCCACATCCGTCGACCGCGACATAAAACATCACATGCGCGCGGCCCTCGCCCATGGCGCCGATCCCTCCGCCGATGCCGGAACCGGTTTGGACCAGCGAATACCCCTCCCGGCCGGCGTCGTCTCCCAGTCGAAGACGGCTTTGTAAAACTCTTCCAGCAGCTTCTGGTCTCTGCCGAGAATCTCAAAATGTACAACGGGATTGGACATGCGTGCGACCTCCTTGCAGTGCGATGTGAAGGCGATTTCTTCACGGGTCTGTCCAGGGCCCACATGACATTCATTCAAACAACAAGATAGAAATTACCCGCTGTTCAGGCAGGCTCATCGGCCTGCCTGAGCAGCGGATTGATGGCTACTACTTGGCCTTGTGCGCGGCCTTTTTCGCGTGCGCCGGAGCTTTCATGTCAAGCAGCGTCAACGAATCGGCGGCGTTAAACGGATACAGACGCACCGATTGCTGCCCGGTAGTGCTCAGAGTTACATCGACGCGGCGGTTCTGCGCCAACACAATGACAGCAAGGTTGCGCAGAATCTTCTCCCGGTCCGTATCGCTGAGGTCAGGATTCTTCTCGACCAGATCCTTCACCTGGTCGGCAGTGAGCTCCTGCTCCTTACCAAGGCCGCGCGTTTCAATGTTGGCTTCAGGAACACCCTGTTCAACCAGGAACTGCTTCGTGCGAGCAACACGGCGTTCTGAGAGCGCCTGGTTGTACTCGACCGATCCACGCACATCCGCGTGCCCGCTCAGAATCAGGTGCGCATCCGGCTTGTAATGTGAGGTAGCTCTTGAAGTCCGTTGCGAGAGTGTTGAGAGTCTCCTCCTGGCTGGCCACCAGGCCGCCTTCGGGATGTTCGGCCCTGGGCTGAGCGGTCGGGAAGAAGACACTGTGCAGTGCCAGCCGCGTCTCGAGCCGCACTTGCTCCGGGGAGGAGCCGGCGGCGGAGGCGGAGCCTCGATCGTTACGCTGGTCGATGCTGTTGCCGTCTGGCCCTTGTCGTCGGTCACGTTGCACGTAATCCCAGTCGTGCCAGTCGGAGCGCCGGCCGACGAGAAGGTCGCCGTCGAGCCGCTGCCGCTGATCGAACCGGAGGCGGCTGAATAGCTATAAGTCAGCGGGCGATTCTGCGGACTCGTGCCGCGAGCGGTCACCGTGCTGGTTTCGCCCGGCTTGATGGTGCTGGGGTTAGCCGAGCACGCGGCTGTTGGCGGCTCAAACACCTTCACCGTGAAGCTGGTCGATGCGTCGGCGGATTCCCAGGGCTTGAGGCCTTCCTTGCCGGGCTTGCCTTCCTTCACTCCGCACTTGACGGTATAAACACCCGGTGCAAGCGAAGCAGTGGCGACACTGGCCGAGCTTCCGTTGACGGTGGCTCCCTCGCCGCTGAACGTATAAACCGCATTCAGCTTGGGATCGAGCCCGCCAGCCGAGGCTGTCACAGCGACTGGATCGCCGGGAAAGACTTGAGCCGGGTTAGCCGAGCAGGACAGGGTCACCGGCGCGGGCGCCGCTCCCCCTATGTGGTAGATCACGCCAAACGCCAGACGGAGGTCGTTCTGCACGTCGTCCGCCGCGTTGGGGAACTGCGTACGCACATAGTCCGCCTCCATCAGCCGTACGCCCCAGTGCCTGCTGAAGTAATAGTTCAACCCGCCGCCAGCTTGAATGGCAAATGAGTTGTCGCTGGATTTGACGGTGTTGCCGGACGGATAGAGGCCATCAAAGCCGTGCGCAACGCCGAAGAGCCCCTGTCCAAAGATCTGCCAGCGATGCTGGTTCGCACCGGTCGAAGAAGTCCAGGTATAGCGAGGGCCGGCCAGGAAGCTGATCTTGTTTACATCCACGCCCGGCGTTACATTCGCGGCATGATCGCCCGTCAGGCTGGCGGCGATGCCCCAGCCCTTCCAGAAGTTGAACGACACATCCGCTCCGCCACCCTTTAACCAGAAGCAGCAATCGTCTGGCACCACCTTGGAGCGTTCAGTGGCAAAGGTTACGCCGAGGTCGGTCGAGACCGCCTCTGGCCTCTGGCTCTGCTGGGCCCAGCCTGCTGCTCCAGCCAAAATGCATACGCTCATCACGAGCGCCCTTCCGGGGGTCGAAGTTCGCATTTCAAGGTCTCCTTTTCAATTCAAACTTCAAGGTTGTGTTGGAATCGTGGGACAGCGCGCCTGGGTTTCCGGTCACGCCCACAGGGTAATCCCGCTGAGCCGGGTTAAAGAGGCCTATTCTAGAACCGCCGCCGTTCGGTTATCACCGTGCTTCTGCGTCAGTCCCTGGTCCAAGCAGGACCACATCATCAGGCCGAGGCGTATGCCAGCCTGGCGCGACCTATCTACCAAGGTTAACAGCGATAGAGCATACGGCTGTTCAAAATCTCTGTCTCCAGAATAGAAACCTGCGCTGAATGACTGCCATATGCTGAGACGAAACGTGTGGCAGTCCGAATTCAACGCAAAGAATACATGATTGATTGCGCTTTCGCAAGAGTGATTTCTTTTAACTCAATTCGTTAATGCAATCTTGTGATCCGAATTCCGCGCGGAAGCAATCTGAATGTAGCGCCGGTATCCTGACCGGCTGTAGTGCGGGCGTCCCCCGCCCACGCTTGTCCAATTCTAATTACCAATTCTCGCAGCTATGACACTAGTGGCCGTGCGAGCCAGCTCCGGAGTTATTCATTTGCTCAAGTCCTTCCGGCGTAAAAAGCTTCTCATCCATGCTGACGTTAAACTTTACGTCGTCGATCACCAGCGTGGTCTTGGTTCCAGTGAGCACGGATGTCATCTCTGTGCGCCGCGCTCCGTAGATCCCCGAGACTCGCTTGATCTGGCTGGCATGGAGCACACGCACCTCCCGGCCCTGCGCATCGTACATCTCGGCATGAACAATAACTGGAACGTCCTGCGCAACCCAGTAATAAATGTACTTATATTGTGATCGGGATGAATCGACGGGCGCAGCTTCGACCTTCCAGGTCTTATGGCCTTCGATGGTCTCGGCCTTGCCTATGAGACGATAGGTGAAGTCATCGAGCACGTGCTCCGCAATGTCCTCGAAAGTAAAGTCGGTTCCGATAAAGCGGGCTGAGCGCTCCTGAGGCGAAACAGGGCGAACACGCTGCAGTGGCCGGGATATATATATATTGGCGATCGCTTGCTCCGCGCAGATTAATCGACAAAAGCGCGACACCGCGAATCTCCTCAGGTGCGGTGAAAACTACCAGTGTCTTGCTGTCTCCCGGCGATCCGATCCGGCGATAAGTGAACTCCTTCTTTGTGTGATGGCCCTCTTTGTCGGAGACTTCAAAGCTGGCTCGCATCAATGTGCTGCGGCTGGTGTCTTGCCGGTAGACATCCTCCATGATCTTGCGAGCATCGGCTTGCGCGCCGAAACCTGGCAAGGAGGCAAGACAGCAAATCGCCGCGCAAACTGCGGCATATCTCATGATTCGCATACGAGATCCTGGGTTGCTATTCATAACCGATTGCCTCGATTACCGGGATTTGCATTGCATGGCGCGCTGGAATCCATGCCGCGAGCAACGATACCGCGACCACTGCCGGTAGAGTCCCAAGAACGAGCACCCAGGGAAAGTAGAAAGGCACATCGTAACCCGCCAAAACCGTTGATACCGTGCGCGACAAGAATTGTATATTGAAGACCGCCGCCAACGCACCCACCATAACACCCACGATTGAAATTGCAACAGCTTCGAGCAGCACCATCTTTCGAATCTGGCGAGCGGTAACCGCCGATCGCGCGCACAATTGCGAATTCCCGGCGTCTGTCCATGACAGAAACAATCAGCGTGTTCACAATTCCCACCACCGCGACGATCACCGCCACGACGAGTTGCATGTAATTCAACAGAAAGAACTGATCCACCAGGCTTCCGATCCAATCCCTGAACTCGGCGTTTGTGTAGACCAGCGCATGATCCGTTCCGGCAGTGAGCTGTTCAATTTCGCGTTTTACTTTGGCTGGGTCCTCTCCTGGCTTGAGGTTGACGTTGACGAAATCCACCGCGTCGTCTTTCCAGTACTTTTTATAAAGCGCTCTATCGATAAAGATCGATCCTTTGTCAGAGCGGTAATCTTCAACGATTCCCAGAACAGGCAGGTTCAGCACGCCTGTTGGAGAGTTGAGTTGAACGTGGTCTCCCACACGGCACTTCCAGCGAGCAGAAAAGTTTCTTGAAATAAGTGCGCCCTCGCCGCGCGACAGCCGATCGCGAATATCTTTTGCATTGGCATCTTCGATCGCATCCGGCGCGCGGGCCAGAAAAATATCCATCTCATTTGAATTAAGGGCAACCGTATCTCCCCGGTAAGGAATAAATGTGAAGCGAATGTTTTCTACGCTATTTACCTCGGGCAGTGCGGCGATGCGGTGCCCCATATCTTCGCTGAAGTGATACGAGGTTGAGCGCAATAAAGCGGAGGTAGCTACTACCAGATCGGCATTAAGCATGCGGTGAGTCCAGCGGTCAATCATCTGCTTGTAACTCTGGATGTAAGCGCCCGTGGAAAAAACAAACATCAGGCCGACCATCAGCGCGCCAACCGTTGCCGAGCTGCGCCTGGGCGATTGGATCATTGCGTCGACTGCCAAGGCTCCTTCCGACCCTCCGGCCCAATCCATGACGGGCGGATCATGCGCGCGATCCACTGCACCAGCCTGGGCAAAAGCATGGTCAGGCCAAGCAGTGTGACCGCCGCATAAAAAAGTTGAATCGTCATTCCCACGCGAGACGGAGAAAACTCGATCAGCAGCGAGGTAAGCAAAACCAGAGCCAGCCCGATCGTGATCCGCTTCCATCCAAGAGACGATTCCTGTTGACGCGACTCAATATTATGCAGCGCAAGAACGGGGTCGAGGCACGAGGCTGCACGAGCAGGGAACCATGCTCCGATAAGAGAAGCGGCAACGCCCAAGCCGAACGAGATAAGCACCGCGTCAGGATGCATCTTTGGCGCCACTGCCGTGGAAACCATCCCGTAAACAGACGCGGCGATGGAACCCATGACTTTACCGGCAAGCGACGCTAGATAGAAGCCCCCGGCAATTCCCGAGATCGAACCGATCACGCCCATCAGCAGCGCTTCGCCCAAAAACATGGCGTTGACATTGCGGCGCTCGACGCCGAGCGCGCGCAAGATGCCGATCTCTTTCCATCGCTGGTTCACGGCAATTGTGAAGGAGTTGAAGATGATGTAAACGCCCACCAGCAAAGCGATAAAGCTGGTGATCAGCATTCCCAGCCGCATTGCCGTCACGGCATTTTCCAGAGCCTGGCCGCGCATCTGCGGGCGAACGGATTCAATGCCTGCGGGCAGGCGCGCCTGCAACCTTCGCTGAAGCTCATCCACTGGAACATTAGGCGAATTCATCAGGTCGATGCGATCGAAGTTACGTCCGCGATTGAATACAACTTGTGCCGAATACACATCCATCACTGCGATGTTGCCGCCGAAGACCGCACCCACTCCAACCGGCTTGAAGAGCCCCTGAACCGTGAAGTCCTTTCGTCCATTCGCCGTGAAGATCGGAATGCGATCTCCGATATGCAAGTTATGCCGATCGGCAAAGGAGCGCGAAAGCAAAATCGAGTTAGGTTGCGCAAGATAAGTCAGCGGATCGGCGATCTCTGTCTGCGAACGGTCAAACTCATATTCGCGTAACTGCTGATCGCCCGTTGTATCCACACCCAGAATAAGCAGATTGCCTTCATCCGCGAATGCAGTATGCACAATAACTTCAATAACAGGCTCGGCTAACTCGACGCCTGGCGTTGCCCGCACAGTATCAAGAACCTGCTCGGGAAATCCGGTTTCGCCGGAAGTGATTTCGAGGGTCGACTTACCAGCCAGCCTTTCAACAGTTGCCGACAGCGAGTCAAGCAGTGCCGAGTTAGCGGTGCGAACCGCGAAGAACACAGCGACGCCGAGCGCAATGCCCAGGGTCGTCATCACCACCCGAAGACCAGTGGGTTCTCCATTGCCGCGAAGAGATCTGCCATAGCGCCGGAATCATCATCGGCCGCTCGCCGGGGCGCGGTCAAAGCGTTCATCCCGCAGAATCCTGCCATCATGCAGAGTAATAATCCGGTTGCAGAAACACGAAGCCTCCGCGTTGTGCGTCACCATCAAAAAAGTGCTGCCGTATTCCTTCTGAAGCCGGTCAAGAAGGCCGAGAATCTCCTCGCCCGTGGCGGAATCGAGATTTCCGGTTGGCTCATCGCCCAGCAGCAAAGGAGGGCGAAAGATAAGTGCCCGCGCAATGGCGACCCGCTGGCGTTCTCCCCCCGAAAGTTCATCGGGACGATGCGTTGCTCGGTCCTTCAATCCGACGCGCTCCAGCATGGAGTCGGCGCGATGTTCAGCTTCCTTCTTTGCGAGACCCTGCAGACGAAGCGGAAAGGCTACGTTTTCAAGCGCGGTAAGTGTCGGCAAAAGATTGAACGTCTGAAAGATCATTCCGATCTTTTCGCGCCGCAGCCGGGTGCGCGCATCGTCGGTTAGCTCGGATAGCTCCATGCCATCCACCTTTACCGACCCCGATGTCGGCTCATCGAGACCGCAGATCAGATTCAGAAGCGTTGACTTGCCCGACCCCGAAGGACCCATGACCGCCACGCGTTCGCCCGGTGCGATCTGCAAACTGATGTCGCTTATGGCCTGAACGGCTTTCCCGGTTCCGTAGCTCTTTGAAACGCCCGTCAAGTGTATCACTTAAGAAATAGCCTCCAGGGTCACTCCGCGACAGCGCGAAATTGCCGGTAAGATGATCATATATCTCTGCAATCGGTGTCTTCCGCGGTCAAAGAGCGCCAAGCCCAACATTCGCAGGCAACCGGGGCTTCAGCAGAAGATTGACCGGTGAACCGCCGCAAATTGTAGTAGAGTGGGCGCATGAAATCATCTTGCCTTCGCATTGCTCTTGCCGTCTGGATGGCGTGCGCCGGCGCTTGCCTTGCGCTCTTCGTGCTTCCCTCCGTGCTTGCGGCCCAGCAGCCGTCGGCGCCGCAGAAGGCCGACGCGATCCTGATTCTGAAAAAAGATCATCTGATGGAGTTGCTGGCCGCAGGCGAAGTGATCCGCACCTACAAAGTGGCGCTCGGGCAGGGCGGCCTTGCGCCCAAGCAGCGTGAGGGCGATGCGCGGACTCCCGAGGGCCATTACACGGTCGACGCGAAGTACGCGGTCAGCCACTATCACAAGGCTATGCACGTCTCCTATCCCGATGCCGCAGATCGCAAACGGGCGGCAAAGCTCGGCGTCCCGCCCGGCGGGGCGATCATGATTCACGGCCTGCCCAACGGCAAGGGCTGGGTAGGCGCAGGGCACCGGCTCTACGACTGGACGCTGGGCTGCATCGCCGTCACCGATGAGGAGATCGACGAGATCTGGGAACTGGTTCCAGTAGGCACGCCGGTCGAGATTCGGCCGTAGCATCGAGCCGGCTGGAGCCTCACGAAATCCTTGCGAGCGAACAGCGAGCGGCTGCCCCACAGCAGGTGGCGCATGCCAACCTGCGAAAATGGAAGTAGATGCTCTCTCTGCAAAATGCCGGCAAGCGGTTCGGGCCGCGAATTCTCTTCCTTGAGGCCAACTGGCTGATCCGCGCGCGAGAGAAGACCGCCCTCGTCGGCGCTAACGGCACTGGCAAATCCACGCTGATGAAAGTGCTGGCCGGCCTCGAGACGCTCGACTACGGCCAGGTGCAGCAGACGCGCGGCATGAGCATCGGCTACCTGCCGCAAGAGGGGTTGGCGCTCGCCGGGCGCACGCGTCTTCGAGGAGTGCCTGAGCGTCTTCGACGAGCTGCGCGAGATGGAGCGAGAGGTCGAGCGGCTGGCCGGGCAACTGGCGGTGCTCGATCACGAAGGACCGGAGTATGAAGCCGCGGCCGAGCGCTACTCGATGCTGCAAGAGCGCTTTCACTCGCTTGACGGCTACGCGCTGGACGCGCAGGTGGGCGGCGTGCTCACCGGCCTCGGCTTCGGCAAGGAAGACTGGACGCGGCAGACGGATGAATTCTCGGGCGGCTGGCAGATGCGCATTGCGCTGGCCAAGCTGCTGCTGGCCAAGCCGAATCTGCTGCTGCTCGACGAGCCGACCAACCACTTGGATCTTGAGACGCGCAACTGGCTTGAAGATTATCTCAAGGCTTATCCCTTCGGCTACATCCTGATCTCGCACGACCGCTATTTTCTGGATGTGACCATCGATCGCACCGTGGAGATTTGGAACAAAAGGCTGAGTATCTACCAGGGAAATTTCACGAAATATCTAAGTCAAAAAGATGAGCGCCGGACGCAGTTGCTGGCGGCTTACCGCAACCAGCGGATACAGATCGAGCATCTTGAGGCGTTTATCAATCGCTTTCGCGCGCAGGCCACCAAGGCCAAGCAGGTGCAGAGCGCGCATCAAGGAACTCGAAAAGATTGAACGCATCGAGGTCCCCGAAGAAGAACCGGCGATCCACTTCAAGTTTCCTCAGCCGCCGCCCTCGGGACGAATGGTTGTGGAGGCTGAAGATCTCTCGAAGAGTTATGGCGCAAAGCAGGTGCTCAACAGCGTGCGCTTCTCCATCGAGCGCGGCGACCGCGTAGCGCTGGTTGGCGTGAATGGCGCGGGCAAGTCCACGTTGATCAAGCTGCTCACTGGCGACGAAGCGCCGACCGCAGGACAAGTTAAGCTGGGGCACAACGTCATCAGCGAATACTTTGCGCAGGACCAGTACAAAGTGCTCAACGGCGATGCGCGGATGCTCGACGACATCAGCGGCGCTGCGCTCAAGGTGCCTGAGGTCGAGCTGCGGTCGCTGTTGGGCTGCTTTCTTTTTCGCGGAGACGATGTCTTCAAGCCGCTCGGCGTGCTCTCCGGCGGCGAGCGCAACCGCTATGCGCTGGCGCGGATTCTGGTGTCACCCTCCAACTTTCTGCTACTCGATGAGCCGACCAATCACCTCGACATGCGCGCGAAAGATGTGTTGCTCGATGCGCTTGCGGCCTTCAGTGGCACAGTGGTTTTTGTCTCGCACGACCGCTACTTCATTGATCGTCTGGCGACGCGCGTGCTTGAAGTGGAGGGCGGCACGGTAACCAGCCACGAAGGCAACTACGAAGACTACTTGCGCTGGAAAGAGGCGCAAGCAACTGGCGCCGGAAACAATAACAGCGTGGCAGAGCGTGATTCAGGAAGTGCCTCCCGTCAAGGCGCGGCTTCAGCCTTCGTCGAAGAGCGGCTCGGCCGTGCCGAACGATGACCGGAATGAAGATGGGGCTTTAATCCCTGACGGCCAACAGGCAACCGGCAGCCGCACGCGCCGGCTGAATCCCATCAAGCAGAAGCAGATGGAGGAGCGATGCGCGTTTCTGGAAGAGGAAGTCCCGCGCATCGAGGCCTCTATCGCCCACACCGAGGAGCAGTTAAGCATTTACGTCTCTGCCGCCGAGACGCAGCGGCTGGCTGACCTTGCCGGGGAGTTGCGTGAGCAGCTTGCCGCCTTCACCGCCGAGTGGGAAGAGCTGACGATGCAATTGGAAAGTGCCTGATCAAATCCATTCAGGCGGCCTCATGCTCCCGGGGAAGCAGGGAGAATAGCCCCAGATGGAGCGAAGCGCGATCTGGGGAATGCGTTCCAATCCCGCATTCGCGTCCCTTAGGGCCGCGCCGAACTTTCCTTTAGCAATCCGACGTTCATGCAGCTGCCCTGGACCAGTCAAACAAGCCAGAAGCGACATCCCTGCGTCTAATCTGGTAGAAGGACTGATAACCGGAGAAGACTAACGATGAAAGGTCGATGGATTCTTGCGTTGCTGGTGGTGTCGGCGTTCTCACTGGCCGCCGCGGCGCAAGGCAAAGACAGCTTTACGCCCATGGCGCTCGACTCCGGCTTTGGGCGGATGGACATCTCCGCTCCCGCCATTCCGCCTGAAAAAATCATCCAGCAGTTTGCCGCCAAAGAGACAGAGTTTCAAGAGGCGCTGAACCACTACACTTATCGCCGCATAGCCCGCGTGCAAACCATCGACGATGACAACAAAGTCGACGGGGAGTGGTACGAAGTGGACGACGTCATCTTCAACCCATCCGGCCAACGCACCGAGAAGACCGTCTATGCGCCGGAGAGCACGTTGCAGCGGGTCATGATGAGTCCCTCCGATCTGCAGGACATTCAGCGCGGATACCCCTTCGTCCTCACGACCGCGGAGATCAGCCAATACAACCTGAAGTACGTGGGCCGGCAAAAAGTGGATGAGGTCGATTGCTATGCCTTCGACGTGGAGCCCAAGATCATCGAGAAGAAGAAGCGTTACTTCGACGGCCGCATCTGGGTGGACGCTACCGACCTGCAGATCGTAGTCACCGATGGCCGCATGGTTCCCGATGACACGCGCAAGGGCAGCGAAGATCTGCATCCGCCCTTCATGACCTGGCGGCAGCAGGTGGATGGACACTACTGGTTCCCGGTCTACACCAAAGGTGAGGGCGTCCTGCACTTCAGCGGCGGCAGCGGCTACATGGCCCAGGACGTGCACATGCGCGATACGGTCAAGTACACCGACTACAAGCGATTCGGCTCAACATCCAAAATCATTTACGAAGGCCAGGACATCACGCCACCCGCCAAGCAGCCCGAGCCGGCACCAGCCGAAGAAATAATTCGCTCAATAGAAAAGATACTTCCGCCAGCGGTCGTCGCCTCGGCCCAGCATGCGCATGATCTGCCGGCTGGTGTGCAGCGAAAAAGGCCTCGGCTCGCGCAGCAGGATCATGTCGTCGATCTCGTGCAGCATCCGGTTACCCTTCTGCCGGTTGCAGGTGTGGCAGCAGGCCACCAGGTTCTCCCAGGTCGAGTTGCCGCCGCGTGAGCGCGGAATGACGTGATCGAGGGTGAGGTCGCCGGGTGGGAAGGCATCGCCGCAATACTGGCAGGTGTTGCGGTCGCGCAGCAGAATGTTTTTCCGCGACAGGGCGCGCGTCTGGTAAGGGATGCGGCGATACTCCAGCAGCCGAATCACCGAAGGCATGGCGATCCTGCTGCGCTGGGCGTGCAGCATCAGGCCGTGCTCCTCCTCGGTGCGCGCAATGCCCTTCAGCACCAGCACCAGCGCACGCCGCGCACCGCAGATGTTGATGGGTTCATAGGATGCGTTGAGCACCAGCACCGGCATCTGCAAAATATGTGCTGACTGAAGGCTGGCCTGCTCCCCGGCGATGGCCGCGGCCCTCGCAATCGATTTCTGCTTGCGCGCATGAATCATAGCTTTTCCCAGCGACATCCTTTTTCCCTTCGTCAAAAAGATGATTGGTCGTGCGATGAAAAAATGCTTGCCCCCTGCAAATCCTCCGGGTGTCCCATCCCCTGCCTGTCATCCTGAGCGGAGCGCAGCGCAGCTGAAGGACCTGCTTTTTCTTCCTTGCTGCTAATGTGGGATACCGCGCGTCGATCGCGCATCCGCGCCCGAGCCAGCGTCGCCACCCACACCGAGAGCGCTCCCGCATCCAACAATGTTTTGGCCGCGGCCCGCGCCGTTGCGCCGGTCGTATAAATGTCGTCGATCACCAGTACGTGCTTCCCGTTCACCGCGCCCGGATCTGAAACCGAAAAAGCCTTGCGCACATTCTGCCGCCGCTGGCGCCATGTGAGTCCCGCCTGGCTCTGTGTGGGGCGCAGGCGCATCAGGGTGCTCGATGCCAGGGTGAGCCGCCATTCCGGGTGCGACTTGGCCAGCACGGCCAGCGCGCTCACGGCCAGCGAACGGGCCTGATTGAAGCCGCGTTGGTAGTATTTGCTGCGGTGCAGTGGCACGGGCACCACCAGCATCTCAGCGGGCGCTTCAGCCGCGAGAGAGCCGATTGCCACAGCCAGCATCCCGCCCAGCCGCTTTGCAGCGCCGTGCAGGCGGTCGTACTTCAGTGCGTGGATCGCTGCCCGCATCCGGCCGTCATACGGCCCGTAGGACACGGCCCGCTCAAAGGGCGGCGGCGCCAGCCTGCAACTGCGGCAGAGGCTCGAACCGGACGCCATCGGCGCGTCGAGCGGGTCGCCACAGCGAGAACACAACTCTCCGCTCAGGACGGAAAACTCCGTCCAGCAAGCTTCGCAAATAGGCACGGAAGAGAGTTGCGGCAAGAGGGAGCCGCAGAGGGCACAGCAGGCAGGAAAGAGCGCACAACTCACTGCGTCCACGGGACTTCGCAGGACGCGGGCGACGGCGCGCCAGCGGGAAGTCTCGGAGGGCGGAACGTCGAACGTCAGTGAACCGGAGTCCCTGCGGAAGACGCACCTCACTTAAGGTTGGCGCAACTGCTTGAGCGCTGCCTTGGCGACAGTATACTCATACCGCGCTGGAGATTCCACCTCGTCCAGACCATGTTTGACCAGACGTTAATAGAAATGCAAAAAAGCGGGCATTTTTGGACTAAAACGGCGTCTTTTTGCTCAGAAAAGGGGCAAAATCGGAGGTCTTCAGTGACCCATCAGAGGATACGTGTGAGTTGCAAGTAGTTTATTTTGTGTATATTGCATGCGATTGATGGGCCCAAAGACGACCTCCACAGGGGGAGGGGGGTGGGGGGTAGGGCCGATTTTTCGCGGAATGACCTCGACGATGGCTAGTTCTGATCTTGGTTTTGGCGACATGGTGGATTCTCCCTATAGATAGATTGCGCGGAGAGCGATAATTATCTGCAAAATGAAGGGGAGAGATTTTCGTTTCCCACCCTTGAATCAAAAGGCGATTCGAGGATGGGGCACCCGGCACGATGAAGGAGTACTTACGCAAAAATACTTAGACGGCGTTGAAATACGGAACTATCCTACTCATATTCGCATTCGTACAATCGCTACCAGATGGAGCCCCCGAGGAGTCCAAATGGACCATGTTTGGCACACCCGAATACTAATCTGTTGTGTCGCTGTCGCGGCCGTTGCAGGAGCGGCGGACGAAGCACTATCGCGAGCGCCTCATCTTGCCGCCAAACTTCCAGATTTGTGGTGGCTCAATTACGTCCCGCTTGTGCTGCTTTCAATCGCTGGAATCCTATGGATTGCGCGTTTGCTCAAAGATTGGAATCGTCCGAATTCGATTCCTCAAGCACAATCCGCAGAATCAACAGCCGGAGAACCACCGTCGAAACTCAAAATTCTCTCTGCAAGCTACGCCGCGATAGACGGCGGAGGTGACAAATACGACGTTGCCGATTGTATGCGGCGGATGATACGTGGGGACAGCCTCGTCCTCGATATTGAGAATCACAGCTTTGTTGTCGATGGGAGGAATCTCGTTCCCAAGGACCCAAAGCCATACGCAAAGAAGCTGCTTCGTGTCGAATACTCATACTCAAATGGACAGACTGTCAAAGCCGAACGTCCAGAGGGGCACCGATTAGTATTGCCGGAAGACTCATACTTAGTGGGCTCGGTGCCCCTCCAATTGGAGGCCGTTCGGCTCTCTATGGACTTATTGGAGTTCCTTAGGCGTTTAGGACCACCTCCGGTTCCAAAGTACACGGCCCAAGAAATACAGACTATGCCGTCAGCTAAGGCCCAGAAACTCAACGAGGAAAAAGATCCCGATTATATTGAAGCATGTGAATTTCACTTTCCTGGAATTATGGGTCCCTTAGACGTCGAGGGAAACCCGGCGGGGATGGCCAGTGTGGCGTACCAGAAACAAATCAAAGTTAGCTCCCTACCGATCTTTGCACGGCAAGAGAAGGTAAGAGCTGAGTTGAACCAAGGCGATTTAACAAAGCGCGTATTCGGATTAAAGAATCGCCTTACGATCGAGGGTTTCATCGACGAAGCCATGCAGCTCGAAATGGATACCTTACAAGATGAACAAGGGATTAAAGCCATTGCCTCTACATTATGGAAGTTGGCCTATATGATCATCGAGAAGGGACCATCTTAGATCTGGATATATGCCCAGTATGTGACCGAGAAATATCCTTCAAGGGCTAAAGCCCGATGCCTTTTATGAGGCTTTTTCGGCACGACTGAAGTCGTGCCCTGACGCTTCTTGGATTTCCGATTGCGTTCTTTTGCAGTCCTGCAAAAAGCAGGGCAGGCGGGAGAGAGTGCGGGGAGAGAGAGTGCGGGGAGAGGGCGCGGACGGGGACGTCCGCGCTACAGCCGGTCTCCACCCCGGCGAACACAAATCGCTCGCCGGGGACCCCGGCCTGGAGGCCGGCGCTACAGATTGACTCGCATACGAGCGACGAGTATGGATGACCGAGATAGGTCGCGAATGCGGCCGGCCGGTGCTACGAAGTCACTCGCGCGTGAACAAAGAAGCCTTGATAGGGCTTCGCGCATCAGCTAGATACAATGGCACTTTTGTGGAATCCCGAGAGTTGGTCGCAGCGGCTGGCGGAGCTGGAGGCGCAGTCCGGCGAGCTGAAAGAGGCTCCGCTGCGGCGCGATGTGCGTTCGCTGGGCATGCTGCTGGGCGAGGTGCTGCGCGAGCAGGCGGGCGAGGATCTCTTCGAGCATGTGGAGGCGCTGCGGCAGGGCACGATCCGGCGGCGCGACGAAGAGGCGCGGGGAGAGCACGAGGAGGCCGCGCGGCATGCGGCGACGGCGCTCGAGCTGGTGCATTCGCTGCCGGTGGAGCGGGCGATTCTGCTGACGCGGGCCTTTGCGTTTTATTTCGAACTGATCAATCTGGCGGAGACCAACCATCGCAAGCGGCGGCGGATGGCGCTGCATATGAGCGGGGACGCGGGGCGGCAGCGCGGGAGCTTGCTGGGGACGCTGCAGGAGATGCGGCGCGTGGGCATCAGCGCGGAAGAGGCGCTGGAGTGGCTTGGGCGGGTGCTGATCGTGCCGGTGTTTACGGCGCATCCCACGGAAGTGGCGCGGCGCACGGTGATGTTCAAGCGGCGGCGGATTGGGGAGTTTCTCGCCGGCCTCGATCGGATTCCGGTGCCGGAGCAGGAGATGGCGCGGCTGGAGGATGCGATCCGCGCGGAGATTACCAGCCTGTGGCAGACCGACGAGGTGAGGTCGCGGCGGCCGACGGTTTATGACGAAATCAAGATGGGGCTCGACTACTACGACGTCTCGATCTTTGCGACGCTGCCGAGCCTCTATCGCGAGATTGCCGAGGCGCTCAAGGGCGCGTATGGGCTGGAGATGGAGACGCTGGAGCTGCCGCAGGTGCTGCTGTTTGGCTCGTGGATCGGCGGGGATCGCGACGGAAATCCGTTTGTGACGCCGGAGGTGACGCGGGATGCGATCAGGCTGGCGCGCGGGCATCTGCTGCTCTACTATCAGCGGCAACTCGATGAGATTATCGACCTGCTGACGACCAGCGCGCAGCAGATCGGCGTGAGCGAGGCGCTGATGCAGCGGCTGGAGGCTTATGTCGCGCTGGTGCATACGCCGGAGGCGCAGGTCTTTGGCGAGCAGTATGAGTTTGAGTATTACCGGCGATTTGTGATCTGCCTGAAGGCGCGGCTGCGGCGGACGCTGGAGAAGGCGGCGGAGCAGGCGGGCGCGGCAGACGCGGCGCTGCCGGTGATGCCCTATACGCTGGCGCGGGGGCAGGAGAATCTGGACCACCTGGGCAAGCTGGCGAATGCGCTGCCCGCGTATTGTTCGGTGCTGGATTTCATTGACGATCTGGAAACGCTGCGGGAGTCGCTGGAGGCCAATCGCGGGGTGCGAATCGCGCGGACGCTGGTCGATCCGCTGATCTTGCAGGCGCGGACCTTTGGACTGCATCTGCATACGCTGGACATCCGGCAGCATGCGCGGGTTCATACGACGGCGCTGCAGGAGGCGATTGCGGATACTGTCGCGCCGACGCTGCCGGGGGAATTGTCGGCTGAGACGGCGAGCGTGCTGGAGACTTTTCGCGTGGTGGCGGAGATCAAGAATGGCTGCTCGCCGGAGGCTATTCGGCAGTACGTGATCAGCGGAGCTTCTTCAGTGGAAGACGTGCTGGCTGTGGTGCGGCTGGCGCGGCTGGGCGGCGTGCGAGTTGAAGGGGCAGATAGAGATCCTGGTCTGATGCCGGTGCCGCTGTTTGAGTCGATCGAGGATTTGCGGCGGGCTCCGGAGGTGTGCCGCGAGCTGTGGAGCCGGCCGGACTATCGCAAGCTGATGGCGACGTGGGACAACTGGCAGGAGGTGATGCTGGGCTATTCGGATTCGAATAAAGACGGCGGCATGCTGACCTCGACGTGGGAGATCTTTCGCGCGCATCGCGATCTGCATGTGGTGGCGCGGGAGTGCGGGGTGAAGCTGCGGCTGTTTCATGGGCGCGGCGGGACGGTGGGGCGCGGCGGAGGGCCGACGCATCGCGCGATCTTTGCGCAGCCGATGGATTCGTTTGAAGGGCAGTTGCGGATTACGGAGCAGGGCGAGGTGCTGAACTTCAAATATGCCGACGAGGTGCTGGCGGAGCGGAATCTGGAGCTGATGATTGCGGCTTCGCTCGATGCGCTGGCGCGGCCGAATGCGCGCGATCCGGAGGGGCATTTTACCGGCGTGCTGAAGCCGGAGTGGGAGGCGGCGCTCGATGAGTTGTCGGGGATTTCGTTTGGGTTTTATCGCAAGCACATTCTCGACGATGCCGATGTGGTGACTTACTTCGAGCAATCGACGCCGGTGGGCGAGCTGGAGCAGGCCAAGATCGGGTCGCGGCCTTCGCGGCGGAATGCGTCGACGAAGCTGGCGGATCTGCGGGCGATTCCGTGGGTGTTTGGATGGACGCAGTCGCGGCTGCTGGTGCCGGCGTGGTTTGGCGTGGGGTATGCGCTGGAGGAGTTTCTGGCGCGGCCGGGGGCATTGGAGCTGCTGCAGACGATGACGCATGAGTTGCCGCTGTTTATCGACCTGCTGCGCAATGTGGAGATGGCGCTGGGCAAGGTGGACCTGGCGACGGCGCGGCTCTATTCCGAACTGGTGGAGGATGAGGAGCTGCGGGAGCGCGTCTACGATCTGCTGGAGGCGGAGTTCCATCGGACGGTGCGGGCGCTGCTGGCGGTGACCGGGCAGAAGGAGTTGCTGGAGTCGAATCAGGTGCTGGCGCGCTCGATCAAGCTGCGCAATCCATATGTCGATCCGATGCATCTGATCCAGGTGGACATGCTGCGGCGGAAGCGGGCCGGCGAGGATACGCCGGAGGTGAACCGCGCGATTGCGGCGACGATCAGCGGGATCGCGGCGGGGCTGCGGAATACGGGGTGAGGAATTGCTGATGGATGCTTTGTGGTTTCCCAGGTCTGAGAGATCCAGACCTGGGGCACCGATTTCTTGGATTGCGGCGAGTTGGCGCCCGCTGCGCGGGGTTGGCGAGTTGGCGAGTTCGCGGAGAAGTTTGACGGCTGCCAGAGGCAACTTGCTTTGCAGCAAGGAGATCGCGGGGAGTTCAAACGCATCTCGGCTTGCCATCGGGCGCGAATGGTACTATGCTTTTCTCATGCGTCGATGTCGCTAACACCGCTCTGGTGCCAGTTGCGACGGAGACGTGCGCCGGTGTTCGCGCACAGAACTTCCCCGCCCGACAGCTCGACCATCACCCCAAAAAAATGAAGCGAACGATCCGGGCGCGAATCCCGGAAAGAGGAGATCATCATGGCGCATATTGCTGCGAACGTAACTGAATTGATTGGCCGCACTCCGCTGGTGCGGCTGAACAAAGTGGCGGCCGGGTTGCCTGCGACCGTCGTAGCGAAGCTGGAAAGCCAAAACCCGGTTGCGAGCGTGAAGGACCGCATCGGCCTGGCGATGATCGAGGCCGCCGAGAAGGCGGGCAAGATCACGCCGGGCAAGACTGTGCTGATTGAGCCGACCAGCGGCAACACCGGCATCGCGCTGGCCTTTGTGGCCGCGGTCAAAGGCTACCGGCTGATTCTGACCATGCCCGAGACGATGAGCCTGGAGCGGCGCGTGCTGCTGCTGGCCTTTGGCGCGGAGATTGTGCTGACGCCCGGACCCAACGGCATGAAGGGCGCCATCGCCAGGGCCAACGAGATGCTGAAGGAGACTCCGAACGGCTACATCCTGCAGCAGTTCGACAACCCGGCCAACCCGGCGATCCACTACGCGACCACCGGCCCGGAGATCTGGGACGACACGGACGGCAAGGTCGACATTCTCGTCTCCGGCGTGGGCACAGGCGGCACGATCACCGGCGCGAGCAAATACATCAAGGAGCGCAAGCCGGGGTTCAAGGCCATCGCCGTGGAACCGACCGACAGCGCCGTGCTCTCGGGCGGCAAGCCGGGGCCGCACAAGATTCAAGGACTCGGCGCGGGCTTTGTGCCCGGCGTGCTGGATACCAAGATCGTGGACGAGATTATCCAGGTGACGAATGACGAGTCGATCGCGATGGCTCGGCGGCTGCCGCTCGAGGAGGGCATCTTTGTGGGCATCAGCTCGGGAGCGGCGGTGGCCGCGGCGCTGAAGGTGGCCGCGCGGCCGGAGAATGCGGGCAAGCTGATCGTGGTGGTGCTGCCCGACTTTGGCGAGCGCTACCTGACGAGCGTGCTCTTCGACTCGCTGCGCCAGCAGGCGCTGGCTCTGCCGGTGGAGGCGCTTGCGGTCTAGGCGCGTTGGTGTGAGGCAGTATGCTTTGAAGGGGACGGGCCTGGGCCCGTCCGTTTCAATCAAATAGCGAATGGCCCGACTGAAGTCGTGCCCTGACGCTTCTGAGGACTCCGAAAGAGCGATTCGGCAGCGTCAAGAGTTTGCTTCGTTGTTGAGTGTGTTGGCTTGGGTCTGCGCCAATCGGCGAAGTGAGCGGCTTGTGCTTTTTGAGCATTTTTGGAAATTGTGTAGACCGAGATATTGTAGATTTCCCACCCATTCCGCAGAAAGACGCGGAATGGATGGGGCACGGAAGTTTACAGTAATTCCGAAAATGCGTTAAGAACGTAGTTCGGTTGGATCATGGAATTTTTTGCACGAATTCGCGAAGACATCAATTCCGTGCTGGAGCGCGATCCGGCGGCGCGGTCGCGGCTTGAGGTTCTGCTCTGCTATCCGGGGCTGTGGGCGGTGTGGATTCACCGCGTCTCGCATGTTTTGTGGGGCTGGCGACTGCGGCTCCTGGCGCGGATCCTTTCGCAGATTGGCCGCTTCTATACCGGCGTGGACATTCATCCCGGCGCGCTGCTGGGGCGGCGGCTGTTTATCGATCACGCGACCGGCGTGGTGATCGGCGAAACCGCCATTGTGGGCAGCGACGTGACGATGTACCAGGGCGTGACGCTGGGCGGCACGGGCAAGCAGCACGGCAAGCGGCATCCGACGCTCTGCGACGGCGTCTTTGTCGGCAACAACGCCAATCTGCTGGGCAATATCACGATCGGCGAGAACTCGCGGGTGGGCGCGGGATCGGTGGTTCTGTCGGATGTGCCGCCGAACTCGACGGTGGTCGGCGTTCCGGCGCACATTGTCTATCGCAACGGCGAGCGGGTGCTGATTACCGATCCGCACGACATCAAGGACCCGCTCTCGGATTCGCTGATTGCATTGTCTGCGCGCGTGGACGAGCTGGAAGAGCGGCTGGGCGGCGAGCGCCGGCCGGCCGAGCAGTTCACTGCCGAAGAGGCCGAGCGCACGGCTTATCGCGCGGAGCTGGAGCAGCGGCAGTATGTGTCGATGGGTGAAGGTATTTAGGGGCGAGGGGATTTAGGCCTCGCTGAGCTGCGCTCGGGCTACATCTGTTCGAGAGGGACTCAATCCCTTGAAGAGAAGCCAGAGGCTCAGAGCGATATCGAAGAGACCCATCGGCGAATCGAACCACCCAAGGCCAACGATCTTGTCGAAGTTGGGATTGATGAAGAGCGCTAAGGTACAGGCCACGGCAAATGCAGATGAGAGCACGCCGAAGGCAGAGAGAGCGCGGGGAATATAGCGCGACTTGAACCAGAGGCAAGCGCAGATGGTGGACGCCAATCCCCAAAAGAGCAAGCCGATGTAATAGACATCGAATCCCATTCTGAAATAGAGCATGGCCCAGGCCTGCAGCCGCTCGACTTCAAATACTTTTAGATAATCTGCGCCTTTGAAAAGCTGCAAGGCGTGAAAGTAGTTGAGTGCCATCATCAGCCACATGAAAGCCCAGACAAGCCATGACAAGGCCGCCGTAAGAGCAAGGCCCCGATTGACCGGCTTGAGAACTACATAAAGAGCCGTAAGCAGCACGATCACGCCTGCGCTGAATAGGACGGTGCCTGCGACACCGATGCGATAGAGCGTTTCGTGCGCCAGGATATTCCGGGCGGTCTCCGCGGCGTTGTTGGTAATCAGACGCCAGAGGATTCCATAGTGGACGTAGACCACGATAGCGAAGGTTAGCAGGTAAGAAACGCCTACTACTTTGGCGGCGGTTCGCTGGGAGTTGTCGATCACGTTGGTTAGTCATTTCATTGCCTCCGAAGAGCTTGCGCAATGTGAAGCTGCGTAGTTCTCTGCGATTCTGGGCCGAGTATATTTCTAAGACGACTGGGCGGCTGAAATATTTTGATGATTTGAAATGAGGCAGGAAGTTGTGTTGCCTGAACCGTCCGACTCGTCTTCGGATGAGCGGGTCTCGATGGGCGAGGGGATCTGAAGCAGCGGCCGTCCGGTGCTAGAGTGGTTTTATCTCCACTTTTTGCCGGAGTTGGCTTTTTTGCTGGGTATTCGTCCACTGTTCGCGGCACTTGTTGCGCTGCCCATCGCCGCCCACGCCGCACCGCGCGTGCAGGCTGCGCCGGTCCCGCAGGAGATGCGCTCGACGGCCTTTACCGTTACGGTGAATGGCACTCCGGTGGACGTGGCGCACGCGGCGGCGAGTTACGACTACGTGAGCTTTGACATGACGGGCCCGGTGACGGTGGAGATTACCGCGGCCGAGGCGGGCTTCTGGGATAAGGGCGTGGACATTCAGCCCTGGCGGCTCGATCTGCGGCCGGTGAGGCAAGGGCAGACGATCCGCTTCAGGCTCGCGGGGCCGGCCAAGCTCTCCATCTCGCGGCCCGGCGATTTTCTGAATTACGCCAAGATCCTGTTTCTCTTTGCCGGAACGCCTCCGCCGCCGATGCCGCGCAAGCAGGTCATTCACGTTTACCAGCCGGGGGTTTATCACGGAAGCCTCAACCCGAAGAGCGGCGAGACCATTTATCTTGCGCCCGGCTCGTATTTTTACGGCAGCCTCAATCTGTGGCAGGTGCATGACGTAAAGGTGCTGGGCCGCGGAACGATTGTCTACGACGGCCCACAAGACCCCAACGCCGACGAAGGCTGGATGCAGAAGCCGGACTGGCATTGCATCGGCGCGCTTGAAGCGCAGAATGTGGAGATCGACGGGCTGACCTGCATCGTGAGGTCGCGGACGTGGTCGATCCAGATGAAGGATTCTATCGGGATTCCGATTTAACGATCTGCGGTTGATCGGCGGCAACACGGCCAATGCCAACCAGGACGGCATGGACTGGCTGGGCGGCGGCGACACGATCGTGTCGGATTCATTTTTGCGCGCGTCGGACGATGTGTTTGCCATGCAGGGCAACTGGGATGGCTACAAGGACGAGGAGATCGTGCGGCCGGGGCACGACGTGAACAACATCACGATCGAGCATAGCGTGCTCTCAACGAGCATCTCAAATATTGTGCGCGCGGGCTGGCCGCGAAAGACTTTCAACTCGAAGGGATTCACGCTGCGCGACTCCGACATATTGCACGGCGGCATCGGTGCCTGCGGGCAGACCTTCGGCGTACTCGGATTCTGGGGCGCAAACGGCGCCGGGGGTGACCATTCGGATTTCAATTTTGAGAATCTGTTTTTGGACAACTGGTATTCGCTGGCTGCAACTGGAGCAGGAAGAGCCGGCTGTGCATGGAGTGACGTTCCGCAATATCTGGGCGCTGGATCAGCCGCCGCTGGCCGAGTCGACGATCACAGGCAATGTGACGGACGTGACTCTCGACAATGTGAAGTATGGGCAGAGCCGCGCGGCCGGAAATGCAGACGTTCCGCTGACGGTTTCGGGAGGCGCGCCGGCGGCGGAGTTTGTTGCTCCGCATGGGCCGGTCGCGGCATTTCACCGTGGACCCGCCGGTCTTTACGCCGGGCCAGGCGGTGACATTTACTGCGCAGCCCTCACGCGGCGCGCGCTATACGTGGCTCTTTGGCGATGGGACGCAGGCGACTGGTCGCCGCGTGCTGCATCGCTTTCCTGATGCCGAGGGCACCGAGCTGGATGGGGCTGCATTTGGCGCCGGACGATTCAGAGTTCTGCTGCATGTGGAAGCGGGCAAGGTCGGCCCCGATTCGACCAATCAGGATTGGGCTGCGCAGGATGTGGTGGCCGTGGCTCGCTGGCACGACGCGGCGAGCATTGCCGGAGCCACGCTGCCGGGCCTTGCATGGCAGATCTATCCCGGAGTGTGGACCGAGCTGCCAAACCTGGTCAACGAGCACGCGGTCTTCACTGGCGAAGGACCCAATCTGCATGCGGACTCGCAGGGGTTTTCGCGCTACGCCGTGGCTTGGGACGGCTTCATCGACATTCCCGCCGACGGAGGGTACACATTTCACTTGCTCGCCCGCGACGGCGCGCGGCTGGTGATCGACGGCGTGGAAGTGGCGAAAACCGGGCCGCCATTTGCGCAGGTCTGCGGTGCGCCGGGCAATGCGATGCGCTACGATCGCGGCTCGCTGGGGCTGCGCGCCGGAAGGCATATCTTTCATCTGGAGGGATTGCATTCGGTGAGCCGGGGCTCGCCGCGGCTGCTGTGGGAAGGGCCCGCGCTGCCGCTGAGCGATGTGCCGTCGGCGGCTTATAGCTATCTGCGGGTGGATTCGATAAGGCAGGGGACGGGGAGCAGGCACTAGGGTGGCTTTCCTAAGTTTGTTGAAGCATTGAGTGGAGAAGAAGCAGGTCCTTCGACTCCCTTCGCTTCGCTTCGGTCGCTCAGGATGACAGATTTATGATTTGAAGCGCTTAAGAGACGGGACACTGAGGAGCAGGCAAATGGACGACAAAAGGAAGATGGTGACGCATCTGTTGGCGGCACTGGCGTACAGGACACAGAAGGCGCTGCGCGAGGCTCCACCGGAGTTTGGCGAATTCCGGATGGCTCCGAAGGTGCGCACGCCGCATGAGCTGATCCGGCACATGGACAGCGTGCTGGGATACGCGCAGACGTTTTTCGTCGGAGGCAGGTACGATGCGCCTGAATTTCGTGATTTTTCGTCTGCCGTGGCGCACTTTCACGAGACGCTGGCGAATCTGGCGCGTCATCTTGAGATCGGCACGGAGTTGCACGAAATCACACTGGAAAGAATATTGCAGGGACCGTGTTCGGATGCAATGAGCCATGCGGGGCAGTTGGCGATGTTGCGGCGACTGGCGGGGTGTCCGGTGCCGCCGGAGAACTTTATCTTTGCCGCCGTGAGCGCTGAGAATCTTGGGCCGGAGCAGCCGTTGCCGGTGCAAGTCCCCGACAAGCTCGGCCCGGATCATATCCGCACTTACCAGGCTTACCTGCTCAAGGTGAGGAACGCTCGGAGCCGCGACACAGTGGAGTACCATGTGGCCGCGCTGCGGTTCTTCTTCGTGCTCTCTCTTCTCCCGCATCGAGTTCCGCCAGTTCCTGCCCTATCCCTAGACCGCGCTAGTTATCTCCCCTAGATCCTCAGCCTCGTAGTTTTCGCTCGTCTGATCGTTGCCAGCTACAGCCTCTTCGAGCGGTCGCTGCTGATGTTTCTCTACGGCACCGGCATGCGCCGCTCCGAGGTCGCCCGGCTGAAGCTGCGACATCGACCGATAACCCATGGTCATTCAGTCGTCAATGGCTTGGGGGGCAAGGATCGCGATCTGCCTCTGAGCCCGGCTCTGCTGGAGACTCTCCGCGCTCACTGGCGCTGGCTCAAGCCGCGTATCTATCTCTTCCCCTCGCGCATGCATCGCCACCCGCGATCAGCCGATTTCAGAGAAGATCGTTTGGCGTGCGTGCACTGAAGCAGCGCAGCGAGCCGGTATCCGCAAGCGTGTTACACCGCACACGCTTCGACATAGTTGGGCGACGCATCTGCTAGAAGCCGGAACCGACCTGCGAACCATCAAGCTTCTGCTCGGCATGAAGAGCTGGAGCCGGAGAGGCCGTAAAAATATCTGCATCTGCCGCAGCACCAACTTCACCAGGTCGCCAACCCGATCGAAGAGCTGAAGCTGTCCAGCGTGACCAGAGTAGTCGCCGCCTATCATCGTCCTCGTCGTTCATGAGTCGGCCAGCCATCGAAGTGGCCGACATCGTCCGCGCACAGGGCAGGCAGTTTCTCGAACGCTTCCAGGCCAGCTTCAGCTATCAGGCGCTGAAGGCATTTCGGCCGTCGAGCGCTGCCGCACCGCAGCTCTCGGCGGACATAAGGACAAGTGTGTCGAGTGCCGGTCACGAAGCGCCCATCTCCTATAACTCCTGTCGAACGCGCTGCTGTCCCAAGTGCCAGGCGCAGGCTCGCGCCGCGCTGGCTCGAAGCGCAGCAACGCGAACTGCTCACCACCAACTATTTCCACGTCGTCTTCACCGTGCCCCACGATCTGAACCCGCTGGCGCTCACACTTCCAGGCGGTTCTTCGATCTGCTGTTCGACGCCAGTTCCCAGACCCTGCTTGAAGTCGCCGCCGATCCCAAACGGCTCTGCGCAGAGATCGGATTCCTCGCCATCCTGCACACCTGGAGTCCAGAACCTGCTGCCCCATTACCATGTCCACTGCGTCGTTCCCGCCGGCGGTCTGTCGCCCGATCGTCAGCGCTGGATCCCGTACCAGCCACCCGCTGTTCCTGCTGCCCATGCCGGTCCTGCTCTCCGTGTTCCGCGGCAAGTTCATCGTACTGTCTCGGAAGCGCTATCGGCAAGGGTCTGTTCGATGTCGAGGCCTCGCCGCCGACTTCCAGCGATCCTAGCATGTTCGACGAGCTAGCCGCAGAGCTCAGCAACAAGAAATGGGTCGTCTACGCCAAGCCTCCCTTCGGCGGACCGCGCAGTGCTCCGTATCTCGCCCGTTACACCCATCGCATCGCCATCTCCAACCGTCGCCTCCTGTCCATCGACGACGAGAACGTCACCTTCCGTTGGCAGCGACTATGCCCACGGCAGCTAGCCGCGCCCCATGACGCTCGACGCGTCGAGTTCCTGCGCCGCTTCCTTCTGCACGTTGTTCCCAGCGGATTCGTGCGCAGGAAATTGTCCAGTTTCGGCATGGCCGCTTCGCGGTCTTCCATCTCAATCCGGGGACACACTCTTTCAATCTCCGCGGTCCTGAAGGGTCCGACGCGGGTCCTCTGGTAATTGATGTAGAAAACGGCGGCCATCATTGCATTCGGCTGTTCTCGAAAATGATGAACCTCGGAGGGTTTTACGTAGAGAAGAACCAGATCGAAGAGGTGCCCTGCCGGCAGGCGCAGCGCGAAGCTGCACACCTGAAACCCATCGAATCTAAACGGGTCTCCACGGCCGTCCGCTCCGAACTCGATCCGGCGACGACCTTTCCCCACGACAGCTTGACGCAACATTAGCCCTGTTCCGAGCGAATGACCGGCTAACCGGAAAATGCACCACTACGCTTAGCAGACTTTGCAGCAATTCCCTCAGGGGCTAAAGCCCATCGTTTTTTTGGCGGTTTTCGGCACGACTGAAGTCGTGCCCTGACGCTTGTCGAGGCTCGGCGTGAGTTTTTCTGCAGTTCTAGGCGTGGCGTTTGTGCATTCTTAGCCGTGAGTTTTCAGCAGTCTTAGATGTCGTGCGCCGATGTCATGAAGCATTTGCCGCGACCCATGAAAGCGTGTTTTGACACAACGTTTAGCTTTGGAAGACGCTTTGGCGGTGCAGGTTCGCTTTTCCCCGTTCACCGCTATTTCGGCAATTGGCTTGTATCCCAGCCGCCGCCGAGGGAGCGGACTAAGCCTACGCTGGCTACGAATTGGCGGGTTTGAAGGTCGATGGCGGTGCGCTGGTTTTGGAGGAGCGCTTGCTCGGCGGTGAGGACTTCGAGATAGCTTGTCACGCCGCCTTTGTAGCGCTGATTCGATAGATCGAAAGAGTGCTGCGCGGAGTCGACGGCACGCTGCTCGACGACGGATTCCTGTTCGAGAATTCTGAGGCCGGAGAGCTGGTCTTCGACTTCGTTGAAGGCCTGAAGGACCTGGCTGCGATAGGCCGCGGCCTGGGCTTCGTAGCTGTGGCGGGCCGCGTCGGTGAGGGCGTGGCGCTGGCCTGCGTCGAAGAGAAGCTCCGCGGCCTGCGCGCCTAAACTCCACATCGCGCTTGGACCCTGAATCCATGTGCCGCCGTGCGTGCTCTCGAAGCCGCCGGTGCCGTTCAACGAAATGGTGGGATAGTAGGCGCTGACAGCGATGCCGATCTGGGCGTTGGCAGCCGCGGCGTGGCGCTCGGCGGCGGAGATGTCCGGACGGCGCTCGAGGAGTTGCGAAGGGACGCCGAGAGGGACCTTGGGCAACTGGATGATCGAGCGGCGAGGGCGGAATGCTGAAGCTGGAGAGGCTGAGGTTGGCGATGGTGCCGATGGCGTGTTCAAACTGGGCGCGGGCAACGCCGATGTCGACGAGCTGCGCGCGGACGGTCTCAAGCTCGGTTTGGGCCTGAGCTACGTCGGCCTCGGTGGCCACTCCGCCTTGGAGACGGCGCTGGGTGAGGCCGAGCTGGTTCTCGAGGTCGGCGACGGTGGCGTTGAGCAGCTTGGTCTCGGCGTCGAGGCCGCGAAGCTGGAAGTAGTCGGCGGCCATCTCGGCGTGAAGGCTGAGGCCGATATTCGCCTGGTCCGCGGCGGTGGCCTGGGCGTTGGAGCGTGCGGCCTCGACGGTGCGGCGAATGCGGCCCCAGAGATCGGGCTCCCAACTGGCCTGGCCGCCGATGACGAGATCGCCGTAGCCGGTGGGCTTGGCGGACGAATAGGATGGGCCGTTCTTTGAAGTATGAAGACGCGTCGCGGTGGCATCGGCCGAGAGCGTGGGAAAGAGAGTGGAGCGGGCGGCAGTGACCTGATCGCGGGCGGCGAGGTAGTTTTCCATGGCCTGACGAAGGGTCTGGTTGTCGGTGGCGATGCGCTCTTCAAGCTGGTTGAGCTGCGGGTCCTGGTAGATCTCCCACCACTTGCCGCGCAGCATGCCGTCGGAGGGATTTGCGGGCTGCCATGCTCCTCCGGCGGGGTTGGGCGGAGGAACGACGGAGGATGCGCCGGTTTCCTTGTAGGCGGGTGGGGCCTGGTAGACGGGACGGTTGTAGTTGGGGCCTACGGGTTTGCAGGCGGTGAGGAAGGCGGCTGGGATGATGACCCACCCTAGCCGCAAAAACAAAGACGCGGCGAGGGTGGGGCACCCAGTTTGGGTTTGTGGCAAGTTCGCCGCCGCTTCGCGGCGATGGCGAGTTGGCGAGTTGGCGGGTTCGAGGACTCTATCTGCGGCACGAGGCGCAAGCATGGTCACTTGCCTCCCGCTGGGGGCTGGGGTGACTACCTGGAGCTTTTCGCCTTCGATGAGGGAGTCGGGCGGGTCCTGGATGACCTGATCGCTGGGGCCGAGGCCGGAGATAATCTGCACGCTGGCGCCGTCGTCCTGGCCGATGACGACTTGGACGAGGTGAGCGACCGTGCCACTGCCTCCCTCGCCTTGAACGACGGTTCCTACGCGCAGGCCCTCCTTGCGGAAGATGAGCGCGGCGGCGGGGACGATGAAGGTGGGGCCGGCGGGCGGCGTCTTGAAGTGGACCTCGGCGAGCGAGCCGGGAAGGAGTTCGCCGGCGCTGTTGTTGACATCGATCTCGACTAACAGGGTGCGGCTGGCGGGATCGATTGCCTCGGCGGTGCGGACGAGGGTGCCTTCATAGATTTTGCCCGCGTGCTCGGGGAAGGTGAGGCCGATCTTTGTGCCGGGCCTGACGTTGGACGAGTAGAGCTGCGGCAGGTTGGTGAAGACGCGCAGGGTTTGGATGGCCTGGAGGTGAAAGAGCTCCTTGCCCGCGCCGGGGTCGATCAACTGGCCGGTATCGACGTTGCGCGCGGTGACGACGCCATCGAAGGGAGCGTAGATCTTTTCAAAGGATTGCAGCTCGCGGAGGCGCTGTACGTTGGCCTGGGCGGAGCGGACCTGCGCGGCGGTGGATGCGGCTTGATTGACGAAGGTGTCGGTGTCCTGGCGGGAGACGGCGTTCGATTGAACGAGGCCGGTGTAGCGATCGGCCTGGATGTGGGCGTTGTTGGCGTTGGCCTGCGCGGTGCTGAGGTCGGCCTCGGCCTGCGCGAGTTGCTGATCGACTTCAGGTGTGGCGATCTCGGCGAGCAGAGCGCCTTTTTTGACGCGCGCGCCGATGTCGAAGTACCACTTGGTCAGGTAGCCGGAGGTGCGGGCGTAGATCGGCGAGTCGGTGAAGGATGTGACGTTGCCGGGGAGGACGAAGTTGTCGACCGGCGCGCCGGGCTTGGGCGGGGCGACGATGACCGTGGGAGCGGCAAGCTGCTGAGTGGTGTCGGCGAGGACCTTGTCCGCGCTCTTGCGACGAAGAATGCCGAAGCCAGCGAGACAGGCAAGGACGATGAAGATCAACGCGACGCCGATGAGGGTCTTGCGCGGCGACAGGGGCTGCTGGTCGGGTGCGGTCTCGTGTTCGTTGGCCGCTTGCTGGTTCGGATTGGGTTGGTTGCTCATAAGAATTACTCCGAAATCTCGTCAAACTCGTCCGGTACTCCGGCGGGTTGCAGGCGTTGAGCCGTTTTGCGGCGGCCTTCGAGCCAGCCGTGGATCAGAGAAAAGAATGCGGGAACAAAGAAGAGCGTGGCCACAGTGGCCAGCAGCAGGCCGCCGATGACGGCCCGGCCGAGCGGCGCATTCTGCTCGCCGCCATCGCCGAGACCGAGGGCCATGGGCACCATGCCGATGATCATGGCGAGGGCGGTCATCAAGACCGGGCGCAGGCGGACGAAGCCGGCATTCAACGCTGCCTTACGCGCATCGCCGACGAGGACTTCAAGCTGTTCGCGGGCAAAGCTGACGACGAGAATCGAGTTGGCCGTGGCCACGCCCATGCACATGATTGCGCCGGTGAGCGCGGGAACGCTGAGGCGGGTGTTGGTGAGAAAGAGAAACCAGACGATGCCGGCCAGCGCGGCGGGCAAGGCCGAGATGATGAGGAAGGGATCGAGCCATGACTGGAAGTTGACGACGATGAGCAGATAGACGAGGAGGATGGAGAAGGCGAGGCCGCCGAGCAGACCGACGTAGGACTTCTTCATGGTCTCGCTCTGGCCGCGGAGATCGAAGTGAGAGCCGCGGGGCAGATCGCCGTTCTTCTGGTGGCTGGCGATGATGCCTTCGACGGCTTTGGTTACTGTGCCCAGGTCGGTCCCATCGACGTTGGCGTAGACGTCGAGGACGGGCTGAATGTCGTAGTGGCTGACTGTGCCCATCTCGGAGCCGGGCTTGATGGAAGCCAGGTTGCCGAGAATCTGAGTTGGAACGGGAGCGCCGGGAGCGGCTGTTGCGGCCGATCCGCTTGGCAAGCCTGGCGGCGGAGTTGCCGGTGACGGGCAGGCTCTGAAGCGATGCCAGCGAGTCGAGGCGATATTGCGGGGCCTGAATGGCGACGTTGTAGCTGACGCCGTTCCTGGGATCGAGATAGAAGCTGGGGGTGGTCTGAAAGCTGCCGCTGAGGGCTACGAGCAGGCTTTGCGCCACGTCTTTCTGGGTGAGGCCGATGGTCTGGGCGCGTGTGCGGTCGACGGCCACGGTCATCTTGGGATAGTCGAAGGGCTGCTGGATTCGCACGTCGGCAGCACCGGGAATGTAACGAACCTCGTTGAGCGACGCGCTCGGCCAGCGCGCGGTTGCCGTCGAGATTGGGGCCGACGATCTGGATGTCGATGGGCGCGGAGAGACCGAAGTTAAGAATCTGGGTGACGATGTCGACCGGGAGCACGTAGAAGGTGACACTGGGATATTCGCGGGCGAGGACCTTGCGAAGGTTTTCGACGTATCGGGCAGTGGGATGGTGATCCTTGGTCAACTGCACCTGAATGTCGGCGTCGGCCGGGCCGATGGGCGCGGATGTGGAGTAAGAGAGGTTCAGGCCAGAGTAGGGCAGGCCGATGTTGTCGACGATGGTGACCACCTCGTCGGCTGGGATGTTCCGGCGAATGGTCGAGTCGATGTGGTCGCACAGCGCGGCGGTTTCTTCAATGCGCGTGCCGGTGCGTGCGCGGACGTGAATCTTGAACTGGCCGGAGTCGACCGAGGGGAAGAAGTCTTCGCCGAGCTGGGGCTCCAACAGCGCCATGGAACCCAGAGCGAAGACCATGAAAAGAATGAGAAAAAACGGCGCATGGTCTACGCACAGAGTCAGCAGGCGAAGATAGCCGCGGCGGAAGCTGTCGAAGGCGGTCTCGAAACCCAATTGAAAACGGACGAAGGGATTGCGGCTAGAGAGCTTGTGCGCGTCCTCGGCGTCATCGTGCTCTTTGAGCAGATATTTTGCCATGGTGGGGACCAGCGTACGGGAGAGCAGATAGCTGGCGAGCATGGCAAAGACCACGGCCTCGGCCATGGGGACAAACAAGTAGTGCGCCACGCCGCTCAGGAAGAACATGGGCACGAAGACGATGCAGATGGCGAGGGTGGAGACGAGAGCCGGAACGGCGATCTGCGCCGAGCCGTCGAGGATGGACTGTTCGAGTTCCTTGCCGGCTTCCAAATTTCGATTGATGTTTTCGATGGCGACGGTCGCGTCGTCGACGAGGATGCCGACGGCCAGCGCAAAGCCGCCGAGGGTCATGATGTTGATGGTCTCGTGGAGCATGGCGAGGACGCTGAGCGAGCAGAGAATGGAGAGCGGAATGGAGATCGCGATGATGATTGTGGAGCGCCAACTGCCGAGGAAGACCAGGATCATGATGGCGGTGAGGCAGGCGGCGACGATGGCCTCGCGGACCACGCCGCTCGATGGCGCCGCGGACGAAGATCGACTGGTCGGAGAGGGCGTTGATCTGCAATTGCGGCGGCAACTGGTCTTTGATGTAGGCCAGCTTTGCGCGAACGCCCGTGATGATGTCCAGCGTGGAGGCAGAGCCGGTCTTGAGCACGTTCATCAGGATGGCGCGCTTGCCGTCGACGCGCACGATGTTGGTCTGCGGCGGGCAGCCGTCCCGCACATGCGCGACGTCGCGGATGTAGATGACCGCGCCATTGACCGCCTTGATGGGCAGATTGTTCAGATCGTTGATGAGCGCGGGAGCGGAGTTGGTTTCGACCGCGTATTCGAAGCGGTCGATCTTCATGGTTCCGGAGGGCGCAATGAGGTTCTGCGCGGAGACGGCGTTGACCACATCGACGGGCGAGAGCCCCTTGGCCTGCAGCGCGGCGAGATCGAGGTCCACCTGAATCTGGCGCTGCTTGCCGCCGTAGGGAAAGGGCGTTTGCGCTCCCTCGACGGTGGCGAGCTGGGTGCGGATGGTGTTGGTGCCCAGGTCATACAACCGCTGCTCGTCGAGGCCCTCGCCGGAGAGGCCCAACTGCAAGACGGGCACGCTGGAGGCGTTGTATTGAATGATGAAGGGCGGCGTGGTGCCGGGCGGCAGGGAGCGCAAAAGCACCTGATTGATGGCGGTCACCTGGGAGACGGCGACCCCGATGTTGGCTTTGGGCTGGAAGAAGATTTTGATGATTGCGACGCCGTTGAAAGATTGCGATTCGATGTGTTCAACGTCGTTGACCGTGGTGGTGATGCCGCGTTCGCTGTTGGAGACGATGCGGGTGGACATCTCCTGTGCGGAGAGGCCGTTGAAGTTCCAGACAACAGTCACGACGGGGATGTCGATATTGGGAAAGATGTCCGTAGGCATCGTCTTGATGCTGAAGACGCCGAGGATCAGGATCAAGAGCGCAAAGACGACGAAGGTATAAGGCCGCCGCAGCGCAAGCCGGACAATCCACATAGGTCAGGTACTCGCTCCCGAGCCGGGTGCTGGTCTGAAGGGGCTGCGTGCGGCCAGGGTGAAAGAAGCCTCAACCTCCCTGGTCCGGTCTCGACCGGCTCAAACTTTTCCGGGACGGGACGGCGCATTCCGTCCAGTTCCGTTCCAACAACCTGTTGAAATAACAATGGTAAACGAAGACGGTAAACAAAACGGCGCAGGACCGACGGGCTATTTTGCGTTGTTTTTAAGACGTATGAGCCTGGCGAAAGGATTCAGGCGGCAGACGGGCGTACGAGAAACCGCGAATCCTGTCAGCTACAAAGCTGAGATGGCCGCGGCCAGCACACAAGCTCCCACCAGCAGGCTGATGCGGTCGCGGAGGGCAAATATGACCGGATCTCCGTCCATTTCGCCGCGCGAACCGAGGAGCCAGACCCGGTAGAGCCAGAAGAGCATCAGGGGGACGATGAACCATAAGCGGCCGGAGTGCTTGTAGAGTGCCGCAACGTCGGGATGCGAGATATAAAGGGAAAAAACCACGACGGCGGCGGTGGCGCTGGAGGTGCCGAAGCTGCGAATCTGCTCGATATCGGTGGCCAGATAGCCTCGCCCATGAGTGGCAGCAAGGCCGCGCTCGCGCAGGTTTTCCAGTTCGCTGAAGCGCTTGACCATGGCCAGGGAGAGGAAGAGGAAGATGGAGAAGCCGGCCAGCCATGTGGAGATCTGGGTTCCCGTGGCCGCGCCGCCCGCCAGCAGCCGCAGCGTGTAGAGGCCGGAGAGCATCAGCACGTCCACCAGGGCCACCTTCTTCAGATAGAAGGAGTAAGCCGTCGTCGCCACGATATAGATTCCCAGCCAGATTGCAAATTGATGAGGAAGCCATGGCAGAATCGCAACCGAGGCGGCGATGAGCGCCAACACAAGGGCGACGCCTCCGGTGACCGGCAGATCGCCCGCGGCAAAGGGGCGGAAGCGCTTGACCGGATGACGGCGGTCGCTGTCGATGTCGAGCAGGTCGTTGACCAGATAGCTGGCCGAGGCCATGAAGCTGAAACAGAAGAATGCGGCAACGACCGCGGAGATGGCCGCGGCGTTCAACTTGTGCGAGAGCAGGAGCGGCACAAACACAAGAACGTTTTTAGCCCACTGATGAATGCGGATCGCCTTGAGCAGGGTGCGCGGGAGCGGCCGCCGGTCAAGGAAGATCCGGGCCACGGGAATTCGCCTGAGACGCAAGGCGAGGCGCAGCCCGAGGGTGGGATTGGCGACGATCGCCTGGCGTGCATTGGTGAGCAGAGGCAAGTCTGCGCGGGAGTTGCCGATGTAGTCGAATTCGCCGAAGCGGGATTTGAGGAGGGCCAGCTTTTTTCCGCTGGTGAGGTTCGTGACGCCGTCGGAGGCCAGGACGCCGTCAAAGATGCCCAGATGTGCCGCCACACGCTCGGCGAGCGGACCATCGGCACCGGTCGTCAGGTAGAGCTGGCGGCCCTCGCGACGTTCTGCTCGGAGATAGGAGACCAGCTCGGCGTTGTAGGGCAGGCGGTTGGCGTTGAGCGGAGCGCGACGGGCTACCTCTGCCTTGAGGCGCGCGCGGCCTTTGGCGAGCCAGAGCGGAAGTTGCCAGAAGCGCGCCGGATTACCGTGCATGAACTTGCAGACGGCATCGAAGAGCGAGTCGGACTTGATCAGCGTGCCGTCGAGATCGACGCACAGCGGGCGCGCCGAGTTGGAGTGCCCGGATTGCTCGGCAGGCTCGGCGATTTCGGGATTCTGGAGCAAGGCGTCCTCTTGAAGTATGCGATGCCGTATCGGCCGCGGAAGAGTGTCCTGAGCAAGTGAAAGCGGCGGGGCGGAATCGAAGGCGGCAGCGGGTAAACTCTGCGTCAAGTATAGCGTCAAAGAGTAGTTAGCAGGTGAGGAGACGGTTGTCCGGGAGGGATTCGATTCGCTTACAATAGAGTGGGATTCGATCGACGAAGTATCTGTATCCATAGTGAATCCGGCATCCCGCATTGCACGAATGCCGCACGGGCGGACGAAACCTTTCAGTCAACTTAACCGTCCGTAGAAATGAAAACGGGTGGTTTGACCGAAGCCCGGAATGGCCGCATCGATGCCCGCGGCGCGGGCACTCATTCACGAGAAAATGATGGGAATTGAAACCATGTCCATTGAGAGCGCTCCAGTGTCTTATCGGGCCGAGAACGGCCTGCATCCACAGCCCCACGGTCCCAAGAGGCACTGGGTGCGCATTGTCGTCTACCTGGTGCTGGCCGCCGTCGTTGGCATTGTCGCCTGGAAGATCTATCAGAATCAGAAGCTGACCGCGGCAAACAGCGCCCGTCAGGCTGCGGCGCTGATGAGCCGTCCGGTTCCGGTGCAGGTGACAGCCGTCGAGCAGAAGCCGATGCCGGTCTACCTGACGGCGCTGGGCACGGTGACGCCTTATATGAGCGTAACGGTGAAGGCGCGGGTGAGCGGCGAACTCGAACCGGTCAGGTTCACCGAGGGCCAGCAGGTGAGGCAGGGCGAGACGATCATGGTGATCGACCCCAGGCCTTACCAGGCCGCGCTGGACCAGGCCAAGGGCACATTGGCGCACGACGAGGCATTGCTGAAGAACGCCCAGGCGGAGTATGCGCGCTACAAGGCGCTCTATGAGGCAGGCGTGGTCTCAAAGGAGAGCATGCAGGCCAATGAGTCGGTCGAAGGCCAGTATCTGGGGGCTATCGCATCCGACAAGGCTGCCATCGAAAATGCGCAGTTGCAGTTGAACTGGTGCACGATCCAATCGCCCATCACTGGACGGATCGGCCTGCGGCTGGTGGACCCCGGCAACATCATCACGGCCAATACCACCAACCTGGTGGTCATCAATCAAATTCAGCCCATTGCGGTGTATTTCACGCTGCCCGAAGATCAGCTTCCCGCGGTGCTCGGGAAGATGCGGGGGGCGAAGCGCCTGCCTGTGGACGCTTACGACCAGGGCGATACGGTGAAGGTGGCCAGCGGCATTCTGCTCACGGCCGACAACCAGATCGACACGACCACCGGAACCGGCAAGCTAAAGGCGGTCTTCGACAACAAGGATCAGGCGCTGTTTCCCAACCAGTTCGTCAACATACACCTGATTATGGAAAACCGGCCCAAGGCGCTGGTGGTGCCGTCGGCGGCGATCCAGAGCGGCAATCAGGGACCGTATGTGTGGGTGGTCGATACCGACCCTGTCAAGAAGACATCGAGCGCGAAGATTCAACTGGTGAAGATTGCTCTGGCCGAGGGACAGGTGACGATCCTGGATAGCGGCCTGGAGCCGGGCCAGCAGGTGGTGGTGGACGGCGCCGACCGGCTGCGCGCGGGGCAGACGGTCACCATCAACACGCCGCGCCAACACGGCGGTCAGACCGGAAGCCAGGGGAATAAGCAGTGAGTCCTTCCCGGCCATTCATTCTGCGCCCGGTCGCCACCTCGCTGCTGATGGCGGCGATCCTGCTGGCGGGCTTCGTGGGCTACCAGCAGTTGCCGGTCTCCGCCTTGCCTGAGGTGGATTACCCGATCATCCAGGTGCTCACGTTTTATCCCGGCGCCGGGCCCGAAGTGATGGCCTCGTCGGTGACCGCGCCGCTGGAGCGGCAGTTTGGCCAGATGCCGGGGTTGAAGCAGATGACCTCGATGAGCTCGGGCGGCGGCTCGGTGATCACGCTCGAATTCAATCTTGACGAGAACATCGACGTGGCCGAGCAGGAAGTGCAGGCGGCCATCAACGCGGGCAACAGCTTCCTGCCGCCCGACCTGCCCAATCCGCCAATTTATAGCAAGGTGAACCCCGCCGATGCGCCGATCATGACGCTGGCGCTGACCTCGGATTCCCTTCCCCTGGACAAGATCGAAGACGCGGCCGACACGAATCTCGCGCAGAAGATCTCGCAGGTTACGGGCGTGGGAATGGTTTCGATCGCCGGAGGACAAAAGCCCTCGGTGCGCATCCAGGCCAACCCGTCGCAACTGGCAGCCTACAACTTGAGCCTTGAAGATCTGCGCACGGCGCTGGCCGCGGCGAACGTGGACCAGGCCAAGGGCACGCTGAACGGATCGCGGCAATCGTTCACCATCGGCGCCAACGACCAACTGCTCTCGAGCGGCGACTACAAGCCGGTGATCATTGCCTATCGCAACGGAGCGGCGGTGCGCGCCTCCGATGTGGCCACGATTGTCGACGCCGCGGAGAACTCGCAGCAGGCTGCATGGATGGACCGCCAGCCCGCGGTGATCGTCAACATTCAGCGCCAGCCGGGCGCCAATATCATTGCCGTGGTGGACCGCATCAAGGCGCTGCTGCCTCAGTTGAAGACGAGCCTGCCGGCCTCGGTGCAGGTGAAGGTGTTGACCGACCGCACTGTGACGATCCGCGCGTCTGTGAGAGATGTTGAGTATGAGCTGATGCTCACGGTCGCGCTGGTGGTGATGGTGATCTTCCTCTTCCTGCGCAATCTGGCGGCGACGATCATTCCCTCGGTCGCGGTTCCGCTGTCGATCGTTGGAACCTTCGGCGTGATGTACCTGCTGGGTTATTCGCTGAACAATCTGACACTGATGGCGCTGACCATTTCGACTGGTTTTGTGGTGGACGATGCCATCGTAATGATCGAGAACATCTCGCGCTTCATCGAAGAAGGCCTGAGCCCGATGCAGGCGGCGCTCAAGGGCAGCGAACAGATCGGCTTCACCATCATGTCGCTGACGGTCTCGCTGATCGCGGTGCTGATACCGCTGCTCTTCATGAGCGACGTGGTGGGGCGGCTCTTCCGCGAGTTCGCCATCACGCTGGCGGTCACGATTCTCGTCTCGGCGGTGGTCTCGCTGACGCTGACGCCGATGATGTGCTCGCGCATCCTCAAAGATAAAAAGGTCGCGAAACAAACCCGCTTCTACAATTGGTCTGAAGATGTCTTCAACAGGGTGATTGCATTTTATGGACGCACCTTGACGGTGGTCCTGCGCTATCGCTTCATCACGTTGATGGTCACGATCGCGACGTTTGTGGCCACTGTGCTGTTGTTCATCGTGATCCCTAAAGGCTTCTTCCCGGTGCAGGACACGGGCGTGATTCTGGGCATCAGCGAAGCGCCGCAGACGGTCAGCTTCAAATCGATGGCCGAGCGTCAGCAAAAGCTTGTTGACGTTCTGCTGCAAGACCCTGCGGTCGATAATCTCTCTTCGTTTATCGGCGTGGACGGAACGAATACAACGCTGAACTCGGGGCGCATCCAGATCAACCTGAAGCCGCTGGAGGAGCGCAAGATCTCAGCGACCGCGGTGATCCGCCGGTTGCAGTCCTCGCTTGGAAGCGTTGAAGGCGGGCAGAACATTCAGCTCTTTCTGCAGCCGCTGCAGGACCTGACTGTGGAAGATCGCGTCAGCCGGACCCAGTTTCAATATTCGCTGGAAGACCCAGACCAGGCCGAGTTGGCCAGATATACGCGTTTGATGGTGACCGAACTCGGCAAGGAGTCGACGGTGACCGATGTGGCCAGCGATTTGCAGGATCAAGGACTGGGCACGAAGCTGGTGATCAACCGCGACACAGCTGCGAGGCTCGGCATTGCCATGGCCGACATCGACAACACGCTCTACGACGCCTTTGGACAGCGACAGATCTCAACCATCTTCACACAGCTCAATCAGTACCACGTGGTGATGGAGGTGGAGAAGAACTTTCAGACAGATCCCTCGGTGCTGAACAATCTCTACGTCAAGTCGAGCAATGGCACGCAGGTCCCGCTGGGCATGCTGGCGAACTGGGAGCAATCGAGCGCGCAACTGGCGATCGGCCACGAGGGGCAGTTCCCATCGACGGTGGTGAGCTTCAATCTCGCGCCGGGCAAGTCGCTGGGCGACGCCGTGAAAGCTGTCAACCGCATCGAGCAGCGCATCCAGATGCCGGACTCGATCAACGCCAGCTTCCAGGGCACGGCGGCGGCCTTCCAGACTTCGCTAGCCAACGAGCCGCTGCTGATTCTGGCCGCGCTGATCACCGTCTACATCGTGCTGGGCGTGCTCTACGAGAGCTACATCCACCCGATCACGATCATCTCTTCGCTACCATCGGCGGGCGTGGGCGCGCTGCTTGCACTAATGATCACGCACACCGAGTTCAGTGTGATTGCGTTGATCGGCATCATCCTGCTTATTGGAATTGTGCAGAAGAACGCCATCATGATGATCGATTTTGCGTTGCAGGCCGAACGCCTCGAGGGCAAATCGGCCGAGGCGGCTATCTTCCAGGCCTGCCAGTTGAGATTCAGACCGATCCTGATGACGACGATGGCCGCCATGCTGGGCGGCCTGCCGCTGGCTTTGGGCGGCGGCGTGGGCGCGGAGCTGCGCATGCCGCTGGGCGTGACGATTGTCGGCGGATTGATCCTTTCGCAACTGCTCACGCTCTATACCGTTCCGGTGACCTATCTCTACTTTGACAAGCTGGCGCAGCGCATGAAGCCGCGCGAGCTAGCCATCAGCCACGAGCAACCGGTGAGTGCGGACTGAGGAGACCCGAGCGATGCATCTTTCCGCACCCTTCATTAAGCGCCCGGTAGCCACTTCGCTGCTCTCGCTGGCCTTGTTGCTGGCCGGCTCGGTGGCTTACTCCATGCTGCCCGTGGCCTCGTTACCCGACGTGGACTATCCGGTGATTGGCGTGGGCGCGGGCTTGCCCGGCGCCAGTCCGGCGACGATGGCCTCGTCGGTCGCCACTCCGTTGGAGCGCCAGTTTGGGCGGATTGCCGGCGTCAGCCAGATGACTTCGTCCAGCTCTCTGGGCTCGTCGAGCGTTACGTTGCAGTTTGACCTCAGCCGTAATATCGACGCTGCCGCACGCGACGTGCAGGCCTCAATCAATGCAGCGCGCAGCCAGTTGCCATCTTACTTGCCGCAGAATCCGAGCTATCGCAAGGCCAATCCCGCCGATGCTCCGATCCTGATCCTAGCGCTGACCTCCGACGTCGTACCCAAGCCGCAGATGTACGATCTTGCCGATTCGATCCTGGCGCAGAAGATCGCGCAAATCCAGGGCGTGGGCCAGGTCTTCGTCGGCGGCAGCTCGAGCCCCGCCGTGCGCGTCGAGTTGAATCCTATGCAACTGGGCGCAAATGGCGTCGGTCTGGAGGCTGTGCGCACGGCGCTGTCGGGCGCAAATGCCAATCGGCCCAAGGGCGCATTTCAGGACGCGGATCATCGCTGGCAGATCAGCGATAACGATCAGATCTTCACGGCCAAAGACTACGCGCCGATTATCGTTGGCTATAACAAGCAGACCGCGGCGCCGGTGCGCGTCACCGACATCGGCAAGGTGACCGACAGCATCGCCGACATCCACACGGCAGGCGTCTCGGCCATCAATCCGGACAAGGGCCCGCCCTCGGAGCTGAAGACAGCGGTCCTGATTATTGTCTTCAAGATTCCCGGCGTCAACGTCATCTCTACCGTGGACAATGTGCTGGCAGAGATGCCGCACTTGCAGGCAGCCATCCCACCCACCATCAAGATCGATGTGGTCGTGGACCGCACCACCACGATTCGCGCCAGCGTGCGCGACGTTGAGATTTCGCTGATGATCAGCGTCACTTTGGTGGTCCTGGTGGTCTTCCTGTTTTTGCGCGAGGTATGGGCCACGATCATCCCGTCGATCGCCGTGCCGCTTTCGCTGGTGGGCACATTCGGCATGATGTATCTGCTGGGGTACACCATCGACAACCTCTCGCTGATGGCGCTGACCATCGCAACAGGATTCGTGGTTGACGACGCCATCGTGGTCATCGAGAACATTACCCGCTATCTCGAGATGGGAGACAAACCCTTCGAAGCGGCGATGAAGGGATCCAAGGAGATTGGCTTCACCGTGCTTTCGATGAGCACCTCGCTGATTGCCGTCTTCATTCCAATTCTGTTGATGGGCGGCATCGTTGGCAAGCTCTTCCGCGAGTTTGCCGTGACTTTGTCTGTGGCCGTTGCCGTTTCGCTGCTTGTCTCGCTGACCGCGACGCCGATGCTTTGCGCGCGCTTCCTCAAGTCGCGGGACGAAAGCCGCCATGGCCGCATCTACGCGATGAGCGAGCGCGCCTTTCAATGGCTTCACAACGAATACGCTACAGGGTTGCGATGGGTCTTGCGTCACCAGTGGCTGATTCTGGGCGTGACCATCGGCACCGCGCTCTTGAACGTTTACCTCTTCTCCATTGCGCACTTCGACTTTTTCCCGCAGCAGGACACGGGCCGGCTGGGCGGCCAAACCGTCGCGGCGCAAGACATCAGCTTTGAGGCGATGCGCGTCAAGCAGCGCACTCTGGCGCAGATGGCGCTTAACGATCCGGCTGTGCACGGGGTAGTAGCCTTTGCCGGCGGCGGCCGAGGCAGCAACAACACGGGCTCCATGTTTATTGCTCTCAAGCCGCTCGCCCAGCGCCCTGACCGAGTCTCCGCCGCTCAGGTGGTCAACCGGCTGCGCGGCAAGCTGAGCAGTGTTCCCGGTGCGATTCTCTATCTGCAGGCACAACAGGAGTTGCAAAGCGGAGGGCGCGGCAGCGCGGCGCAATACCAGTACACGCTTTCAGATGAAAATCTGAACGAACTGAACACCTGGGCTCCCCAACTGGAGGCCCGTGCGAAGACCATGCCCGAGTTGCGCGATGTCTCAACAGACCAACAGGACAAGGGTCTGGCCGCCAATCTGGTCATCGACCGCGATGCCGCCTCACGGCTAGGCATTACCGTGTCTGCCATTGACAGCGTACTCTACGACGCCTTTGGCCAGCGCCAGGTCTCCACCATGTACACCGGGCTCAACCAGTACCGCGTGGTGATGGAGGTGGACCCGATCTACCAGCAGAGCCCGGACGCGCTGAACGGCATCTTCGTCAAATCCTCGACTGGGTCGATGGTTCCGCTGTCGACCATCGCGCACTTTGTGCAGCAGCGGACACCGTTGCAGGTGAACCATCAGGGCCAGTACCCGGCCGTCACGCTCACATTCAATCTCGCACCCAATGTGGCGCTGGGCGATGCTGTCACGGCTCTCGAAAAAGTCCAGCTTGAGATGGGCATGCCTCCCGGCATCCATGCCACATTCCAGGGAACGACGCAGGACTATCAGACCATGAAGAAGAATATGCCATGGCTGATTGGCGCCGCATTGGTGACGGTCTACATTGTTCTTGGCATTCTCTATGAGAGCCTGATCCACCCGCTGACCATTCTCTCCACAATTCCTCCCGCAGGCGTAGGCGCGATCCTGGCTCTGATGCTGACCGGCACGCCCCTGACCATCATTGCGTTGATCGGCATCATCCTGCTGATCGGCATTGTGAAGAAGAACGCCATCATGATGATCGACTTTGCGTTGCAGGCCGAGCGCGATCAGGGATTGCCGCCGGTCGAGGCCATTTATCAGGCCTGCTTGCTGCGTTTCCGGCCGATCATGATGACGACGATGGCTGCGCTCTTTGGCGGATTGCCACTGGCGCTCGGCATGGGCGTGGGCTCGGAACTGCGCCAGCCACTGGGCATCACCATTGTCGGCGGACTGATCGTCTCGCAGATGCTGACTCTGTTTACGACGCCGGTTGTTTATCTCTTCTTTGACCGGCTGCAGTGGAGGGTGATGAAGCTGCACCGACTCGGCTCGGAGCTGGAAGAGGCGCCGGGAGACTAAATGCAGGGACTAGGGACTAGGGACTGAGGGACTAGGGATCTGAGGCGACACAGTGTCGTCACTGCGGTTGCTCCAGGAATTCGAGTTATACTTCCGTCGGTGACATTCAGCACGGAGAAATGGCATGAAGAAGCTCGATCTGAAGAAGCAATGGAAGGAACTCTACGGGACGAAGGCGGGGGTTATCGTCGCCGTGGATGTTCCCAAGCTCACCTATCTGATGGTGGATGGCGTGGGCGACCCGAATACTTCCAAGACATTTCAAGAGGCCGTCGAGGCGCTCTACTCGCTTTCTTATACGCTCAAATTCACTCTCAAGAAGAGTCCTCGCGCGATCGACTACGGCGTGATGCCGCTCGAAGGCCTGTGGTGGGCCGACGATCCGCGGGTGTTTCATGAGGCCGACAAGTCTACATGGAAGTGGACGGCGATGATTGTGCAGCCGGATGTGATCGGCAAGGCAGAGATCGCTGCGGCCTTTGACCAGGTGCGCAAGAAGAAGAATCCGGCGGCGCTTGATCGGGTGCGTTTCGAAACTCTTGAAGAAGGCCCATCGGCGCAGGTGCTCTACCTGGGGCCGTTCTCAGACGAGGGGCCGACGATCCAGCGGATGCACGATTTTATCCACGCTGCCGGAAAAGATCTCTACGGCAAGCATCACGAGATCTATCTGAGCGACCCTCGGCGAACCGCGCCGGAGAAGCTGAAGACGATCTTGCGACAGCCGATGCGATAGGGTTGGCGGAGAGTGCGGGAGATCGAAGGCTAGAGCATTTTTGGAAATCGAGTAGACCGAAATTTTGTAGGTATCCCACCCATTCCGCAGAGGAAAGCGGAATGGATGGGGCACGGAAGTCTTCAGTCAATCCGAAAATGCTCTAAATAAAACATTCTCGCGGTCCCTATAACGAAGGGTTCAAGGTATCCCACCCTAGCCGCAAAAACTAAAACGCGGCGAGGGTGGGGCACCCGGACCTTATAGCGACTGCAGAATGTCCTACCCCTTCAAGTTCGCGCGCTCGATCAGCTTCACCGGATAGTAGGCGTTGCGCGTGTACTGCCTCACCATGCGGTTGGTGTTGAAGTAGGAGCCGTTGATGGAGACGGTGTTGCGCATGAGGCGAGCCCACTGCTCCGGCGGCGCGAGAAAGAGCGGAACCACAGCCGATTCAAGCTTGTGGTAGAGCGAGTTGGCCTCTTCGGCATCGTCTGCGCCGTCTTCGATGGCCCAGCCGGTGAAGCCTTCGATGCAGCCCTCGATCCACCAGCCATCGAGAATTGAGAGGCTGGGCACGCCGTTCAGCGCGGCCTTCATGCCGCTTGTGCCGGAGGCCTCGTAAGGCCGGCGCGGAGTGTTGACCCAGACATCGACGCCCGCAGTCAGCAGGGCGCCCAGATTCCAGTCGTAGTTTTCGAGATAGACGATGCGCAGGTGATCGTTCGAGAGCTTTGCCGCGTCTTCGACGACCTGCTGGATCAGCGCCTTTCCGGGCTCGTCCTGGGGATGCGCCTTGCCGGCATAGAGAATCTGCAAGCCTCCGGCCGCTTCGGCAATCTGGGCCAGCCGCTTGGGATCGGTGAAGAGCAGCGTCGCGCGCTTGTAGGTGGCGACGCGGCGGGCAAAACCCAGCGTGAGCACCTTGGGATTGAGCGTGTGGCCGGTGCGCGAGGCCACCTCGGCGAGCAGAGCCTCTTTGTTGCCGGCATGGGCTGCGAGAATCGGCTGATCGGCGAGATCGATGGCGTTGCGCAGATAGAGGGTGTCGCGCCGCCACGAGGACAAGTTCGCGTCAAGAATCTTCTGGAAGGGCTCGGAGACCCAGGTGGGCGCGTGAACGCCGTTGGTGATCGAGTCGATGGCGAACTCGGGGAACATCTCGCGGGAGACCTTTGCGTGCTGCATGGCCACGCCGTTGGCATAGCGCGAGAAACGCAGCGCCAGCAGCGTCATGTTGAGCATGCCATCGCGAAAACAGCCGAGCTTTTCGAGGCGCGCCGTGCGGTCGCCGCCGAGAATGCGAATCGCCTGCTCGGTGGAGAAGCGGTCGTGGCCGGCGGGAACCGGCGTGTGCGTGGTGAAGACGCATCTCTTCCGCACCTGCTCCATGTCGGCTTCAGTGGCCGCGCCGAGGGGTCCGCCGCCGAGTTGACGCTCAAGCAGGCCCAGCGTCAGCAGCGCCGCGTGGCCCTCATTCATGTGGTAAACATTTACACGGTGGCCGAGAGCGTGGACCATGCGGACGCCGCCCATGCCGAGCACGATCTCCTGCTGCAGGCGGTAGTTGGTGTCGCCGCCATAGAGGTGATCGGTGAGGCCGCGATCCCAGCCGGAGTTTTCCTCCAGATCCGTATCGAGCAGGTAGATGGGCACCACGTGGCCGTAGCGGCCCACCAGGTCATAGCGCCAACAGCGAATCATCACGATGCGGTCTTCAACTGAAACCGTGACTCGCGCCTTCTCTTCGGTGCAGAAGTCGGCCGGATTCCAGGGCTGGATATCCTCGCTCTGCATGCCGGATTCATTGAGATGCTGCTGGAAGTAGCCCTTGCGATGAACGAGCGAGAAAGCCACCAGGGGAACGCCCAGGTCGGCAGTGGAGCGCAGCGTGTCTCCGGCTAGAACGCCGAGGCCGCCGGAGTAGGTGGGCATGCCGGGGTTGATCGCAATCTCCATCGAGAAGTATGCGACAAGTCCCGAGGCGGGAAAGGTCTCGTAAGAAAATGGCTTGGTTGAAGTCGGTTGCATCGTTGCTGGTGTCCCCACGGCGCCCCGGTATTAGATGCGCGATCTCAAAAATAAGAATCCCTGGATGCTGAACGGGCTATAGCAATCCCTCCCGATCATCATCGTGTCAGGGGTTCCTTCGATTCTAACAAGGAATGCGTGACAAGGTGCGCGGACGAACCGATTGCCCCCGATTGTGCGTGCCGGATGCGGATTGCCGATCCGTCTCGACTGTTTTGCTACAGTCCTCCGAAACGATCCTGGACGGAACCGATGGACCTCGGCTTGTCTTGCCCAGGATCTGTGGCCTTGAACCGGCGCCGAGCGCCGTGGCGAATGTGAACCACATCGACGCGCCTCTCACCGTTCAGCACCTGATAGATCACCCGATAAACGTGGGGTTTGCGACCGTAGAGTAAGTGCCTGAGCTGTGGGTTCTCGGGCGTAACCGGAGAGCGGTTTGGCAAACTTTCGAGGGTCAGGACTGCCTTCTTGAGCCCTTCGTACCATTTCTTAGCCGCTTCGGAATCCGCAGCGTGAATCTCCTCGTACAGGCTCGCAATGTCACGCTCGGCGCGCGCCGTGATGTTAACGAGATAATCCATGAGCGGCTTCGAACTCGGCGAAGAACTGCCTGGCTGGACGGACCCTTCCTTTTTTTGCGTCGTCCAGGCCCTGGCGAATACCTTCCCCGGCATCGGCGCGGGCGGCGATATCAAGCAGGCGCTGATAGGCCTCTGCATCCTGCACAACGGCAGCGGCCTTGCCGTTGACGGTGAGCACCATGGGGCGCTTGCTCTTCTTGAGATGCTTCATGAAGTCGCCCGAGGAACGGCGGAAGGTGGTGAGCGATTGGATATCTGTCGCGAGATTGATCATGTTGGCCTCCGCGTCGAGCACCTTATTCGGTGCTTTCAGGATAGCGCGTTTCCGGCGAATTTGGAAAGCTTCGGAATTTGCGCGGCCTACGCCAGCCGGTGAGCGCCGTCGGAGGCGTGGCAGATGTGAATCTGGGGCTGAATGCCGGTTTTGGCGGCGTAGCTGCTGGCGAGCGCCGCGGAAAAAGCCTTGGCCTGGGATTGTTCGACAAGATTGATGGTGCAGCCGCCGAAACCTCCGCCCGTGAGCCGCGCGCCGATCAGGCCGGGCAGTTCGTTGGCCAGCTCGACCATCAGATCGGCCTCGACGCAACTTCCCTCGAAGTCCTGGCTGTAACTGCGGTGCGCCTCGGCCATCAGGCGGCCGAGTTCAGTCATGTCACTTTTGGCCAGCGCTTCGGCGGCGGCTACTGTGCGCAGGTTTTCGCTGACGATGTGGCGGGCGCGCAGAAGGGATTTGGGGGACATCTCATGACCCCATTTGTCGAGGTCGTCGAGCGTGGCGTCGCGGAGGAACGGAACTCCGGGCCGATGGCTTGCGATGACTGCGCAGGCGGCCTCGGACTCGGCGCGGCGGGTCTTGTAGTCGCCCCCGGCAATGGAGTGCTTGACCATGGTGTTGGCAATGACCAGCGCCACCTCGCCCGGAATCGGCGCCAGCTTGAAGCTGAGATCGCGGCAGTCGAGCAGCAGGGCGTGGTTCGCTTTGCCGTTGGCGGAGATGAACTGGTCCATGATGCCGCAACTGGCGCCGACAAACTCGTTCTCCGCGCGCTGGCAGAGCCGGGCCAGCACGGGCCCCGAGACACTCGCGCCGGTCAGCGATAGAACAGCCAGCGCCGTCGCCACTTCGAGGGCCGCCGAGCTGGAAAGCCCCGACCCCAGCGGAACATCGCCCCAGATGCTCAGGCTGAAGGGAGGAATCGCGTGGCCCTCGCCGAACAGGATTGCAACCACTCCGAGGGGGTAGTCGGACCAATGTTTGCTGGCTTTGGCGGGCAGGGCCGCCAGCTCGAAGCTCATCTCTTCGCCGAAGTTTTCGGAGTAGAGGACGATCTTTCCGTCCGCGCGGGGCGAGATGGCCGCCAAGGTGGCAAAGTCGATGGCCGCGGGCATCACAAAGCCTTCGGCATAATCGGTGTGCTCGCCGATGAGGTTCACGCGGCCGGGCGCTACAAAGATGGCCGGCTCGGCGTTGAAGCGGGCATGGTGCATCAAACGGAAAAGAGCTGGATCATGCATGGTGATCACTTTCTGGAGCAGTGGTGAGTGGACAGTGGTCAGTGTGCGGTGGACGAAGAACAGACTCCCGTCCATTATGATAACGTTTTCTTTTCACGCGCAGGAAAAATGGCGAAGATCCGGGCCTGAAGTCCCCTGCTCCCTGCGAAACTCCCGATCTACGACTGTCCCATGACCTCGGCGCAGGAGGCGGTCAGCCTCTTCCAGATTTCGTCGAGCCAGGCCTCGTGCTCGGGCTTCATCAAGACCGAACGCAGGCAGGTGACCGGCCCCGCGTCGTTTGCCGAGCGGGTTTCAGGTTCAAACCAGGCCCCTGGCAGTTGCGCCAGCGCGAGATGCAGATCCTTGGCGGCGCAGGCGTCAAAGACCAGTTGGGCCAGTTCGGAGGAACGCTTAGGCGACTCCGCGCGCAGCTTCCAGACCACAATATCCAGCTCCGGAGGGCCGGCTGCGAGGGCCTGGAAGCGCCGGGCTTCGTCGGCCCGCAGCCGCCGGTCGAGCTCAAGCGCCGCTCTGCGGCCGCGCGCCAAGCCACGGGCAAACTCGCCCCCCGGCACAAGCGGCAAGAGCCGCTGCGTAGCCCACAAGGCCACCGCCGCCGCTCCGGCGCGCGAGCACTCCAGGCTGATCTCGCCCAGGTGCAACTGCTTTGAAGTGAAGTAGGTATAGGGCGAGTCGTGCTTGTAGAAGCGGCCCACCGCCGGATCGCGAAAGAGCACGCAACCGCAGCCGTAGGGCTGGAGGCCGTGCTTGTGCGGGTCGACGACGATCGAATCGGCCTGGCTGATAGCGGCATAAGCACGGCGTGCCGGTTCGGCCAGAGTCTCGGAGATCAGCCGGAAGTAGCCGCCGTAAGCTCCGTCCACATGCACGCGGAAGCCGTAGCGCTCGCGCAGCGCCAGGATCTGGTCCAGCGGGTCAACGGCTCCAAGCGCCGTTGTGCCCAGCGTGACCACAACCGTGCCCACATCGCCCTTGCGCAGTTCGGACTCAAGCGCCTCGATATTGATGCGCGCACTGCTGTCGGAGGCAACGGCGGTAAATTCCAGCTTGAGAACCGCGGAGATCCGGCTGTGGGTGTAGTGCGCCTGGTCGGAGCCGACAACTCTTTTGCCGGGAGCAAGTTGCCCGGCGATCCATAAGGCTTCGAGGTTGGCCAGCGTGCCGCTCGATGTCAGATGGCCCAGATACTCCGTCCATCCAAAGATCCCGGCGATCTCCCGAACGGCCTCGATCTCCATCTCCGAGCTGGCCCGGCCGCCGTCGCGGGCGTGGTTGTTGGGATTGATCTTCATGGCCAGCGCATAGGCCGCCCGCGCCACCGGATGCGGCGGCTTGAGCATCTGTCCGGCATAGAGGGGGTGAAAGTAGGGGTAGTTGTCGCCGAGGCGGCGGGCTACGTCGCCCAAAACCCGTTCGGCCGCCTCCGGGCTGGCCGCCGATTCGGGAGCGGGTTCAAAGGCGGGCAAGGCCGCGAAGTTCGCCTCAAGGAGCTCCGTGGCGCGCATCAATATATGGGGTACTTGATCCTTGGGCATCTCGGTCTTCAACCGTATCACAAGCCGCGGGTCCATTATAAAACCCTATGCATCAACAGGTTCCGAAAACGGAAAAGACGAAATTGAGCAAAATGCGACAATTCCAGCGTTGCAAACTTTGGAAGAATGCTACACTGTCTCCAGCGTTAGAGCCGAACCGGGCGTGAGCAGTAACTCGCCCAACCGAGCAAGATTCTGCCAGTGGTCGCTCCGATTCATCCAGCGCAATTCAATTTAGGAAACACGAGCAAAATGGAACAAGGGACTGTGAAGTGGTTCAATGACGCGAAGGGCTTCGGCTTTATCTCGCGCCAGAACGGCGAAGACGTGTTTGTGCACTATTCTGCAATCAACTCGAGTGGTTTCAAGAGCTTGCAGGAAGGTCAGGCAGTGCAGTTCAACGTGGTGAAGGGGCCCAAGGGCTGGCAGGCTGCCGACGTGCAGCCGCTCTAAACCCGTAGGCCGGATTTCGGCAGAATCTAGCAGACACGAGCGAGGGCAGGGAGAGATCCCTGCCCTCGTTTGCTTTGGAGATGATCGACTCAAATATTCATGGGTTTACAGGCACAGGAGGCAATGCACAAAGGTTACCCGGCTTTCGCTTCTTGAGGTATATTGGCTCGTAGCCGCGATGGCAACGTAGAGCTCCCGAAAGCGGACAGAAAGCAAGGAGATCAACATGGCAAGCTTCTGCGCGAAGTGTGGCACCGAGATGTCCCCCGACAAGCAATTCTGCACTTCATGTGGCACACCTTCGGCGGCTGGCCCCGCTGTGATGGGTACTGTCCAGCCCGTAGCTCCGCCGGCCAGTTCCGGCAGCAGCGCACTCAAGATCATCCTGATCGTCGTCGCAATTTTCGTGGGGCTCGGCCTTTTGGGAGCCGGAGCCTTTGGGTTCATGATCTGGCGCGTCGCCCATAACGTGCGCGTGAGCAGCAACGGCGGTCAGGTTGCGATTGAGACATCGCCCAATGGCACCTTCAAACTCAACACCACGCAGACATTCAACGCGGCCGAACTGGGCACGGAAATCTATCCTGGCGCGCAGTCCGACCAAGGGAGGCATGAAGATGAGCCTGCCAACCGGCACGACGGTGACCGGCATCTTCCTTACCCCGGATTCGAAGGATCAGGTGATCAATTTCTACAAGGGTAAGTTCGGCGACGACGCCTCCGTCATGGAATCCGAGGACGCCGCACTGTTGACACTCAAAAAGGGCGAAAAGGAATCCGTCATGGTGACGATCAGTTCCAAGGCGTCGGAGAATGACGGGAAGACTAAGATCGCCATCATTCATACGACAACCAATAAGCCGTCGTAGCATTGCGTTGAGATTTGCCGCGCGGGGCGGATTCGCCGGGAATCCGCCTCGTTGATCCCGATCATGCCTGAGACAAGTGGACTTAGTGCATCATGACAAAGATGCCCGCTATGAGCAGCGCGACCAGCAAGACAATCATCAAAATCAGCAACACAGGAACGATCTTCTGCAGCTTTCCACCAGCAGGCGGAGCCGGTGGTCGAGGAAGAGGCATGGGTGACGGGACAGCGGCGTGCAGCGCAGGCTGCGGCATGCTCCCGCCCGGCGCGGGTATCGATCCGGCCAGCGTCTCGTAACCTGCCGGATAAGTAGCCGGCTGCGGTGGAGGAAATCCACCGTGTGTTGGCATCGCTCCCATGGGCGACGAGGCCGGAGGCGGATCGTCCGGCCTCTTTGGCGGGGGGGCGAAACTCCGCAGCGGCAGGGGTGGAGGCGCCGTCCGCATCCGGTCGAACTGTTCGGGCGACTGGTACGCCGGGGCATCTTGCGCGGCACTCCATTCCGGTTCCGGTCTCTTCACTGGTTCTGGGGTTTTGACGACCCCGAAGACACCCGTTGCCCCGAGATCCTGCTCGGGACCGGAGTTTTCCGGCCGCGGGGTCGCGTTGGGTCCACCCGGTGTCGTCGGTTTTTCCATGCCGTCATGCCTCCGGTGCGATGCGGGTAGGATAAATCATTCGGTCGCCCTGTTTTGCCTATTAGCCTAAAAAGAGTTTGCGCAGATTGCGGTTGCGCCCTGCCGCACCCGACGAATAAACTCAGCGAAGGTTTTAAGCACCTTCGGAAATCGTGTGAACCTTGTTACGTCGCCTGGGCTGTCAGCCGGATGCCGGGCAGCCTGAAGTTCGGTTCCGGTCTACAGCATCTCCGAGAATGCCCTCGAGCATCCTCCGGCGAGAGACGCATGTACGATTGATGAGGGTCAAGCTGCTGTCGATGGGGCTTGCCTGCGCATCGATACGCAACCCAACCCGATCTCCAATTTTTGCCCATGGTGGTGTCCTGCTATGAAGTTCCTGTCGCGGGCCGTGTGGTCGGAAGGAATGCATCCAGACCCCCACCACTGCCAGACGCAAGGCCGTTATTTCGAAGACGCGCTCTGGTTTCTCAGCTTCAATCCGCGCCAGGAGCCGTGGAGATTTCTTCATTCCTTCCTCGACATCGATGCCCTGCGCAACAGCCTCGCGATCCTCAGCTTCTCATCCGGCATCCTGCCCGGCGGCTTGGGCGACGCCGCCTTCGACCTCACCATCCTTAGGGAGGCGCAGCAATGACTGCCGCTCGCGCTTCTGTTCTCCCGGAGATGAGGACCAATAATCTGGCCATGGCCTTCCAGGAGGTCTTCACCGTCATTCTCCGCACGCAATTATCTTTGCAGCGCGTTGAGAATGCCGACGCCTTCCGCGCCACACTGCGCAAGATGATCTCCGCCGCCGTGCAGGACGCCTCCGCGATGGGCTATAGCGATGAAGCGTCAAAGATGGCGATTCACGCGATTGTCGGCTTCCTGGATGAGAGCGTTCTCAATTCAAAGGACCCGACCTTTGCCGACTGGGCCCGCAGGCCCTTGCAGGAGGAGATGTTCGGCGGTCGCGACGCGGGTGAATTGTTCTTTCGCAACGTCGCGGAACTGATCGATCGCCCCGAGTCTGCTGAAGTGGCCGATGTGCTGGAGTTGCATGCTCACTGCCTTCTGCTGGGCTATCGCGGCGGCCTCGCCTCAGGAGATGCCTCGGAGATTCACACCATCCTCAGCCGCATCCGCGAGAAGATTAACCGCATTCGAGGCGCTAATGCACTCTTCCGCCCGGCAGAGACTCTGGCCGCGCCGCCTGCCGCCAAACGCGACGCCTGGGTGCGCCGCCTGGCCATCACGACCGTCGCCCTGGTGATCTTGACTCTGCTGGCTTATATCGGATACGTGCTGATCCTCGGCCGAGCCATGCCCGCAAACGCACGGAGTGGCGGGCAGTCTCAAGACACATTGGCCTTGAATCAGCGCAATCAGCGTTTCGGAGAACGTCAAATGAAACGCGTTTTGATTGGGGTAGCGATCTTTGTTCTCTATCTGGCACTGGTGATCTGGGGAGCGTTTGCGCTGCACTTTTCCGGCATCAAGCTCGCTCTCTTCTGCGTGATTCTAGGCCTGCTGGGCGCACTGACGACGATCTTTGTCCTCTGGTATCTGCACAAGCTCGACGTCGCCTCGGGTCAGGCAGCCGGGCCCGAGACGCCCGACGCGATCAATCTGAGCACGCTGCTCCGCGATGCCGATGCAAGGATTCGCCAGGCCAACCGCGGGAGAGCCAAGTCGCTGGCCTCGCTGCCGCTGATCTATGTGATCGGCGATGAAAACTCCGCCAAGACGCAGACCGTGCTTCAGTCCGGCCTCGATCCGGAACTGATTGCGAGAAATGTCTTTCGCGACGGAGCCGTCGCACCGACGCAACTGGCCAATCTCTGGCTGGCGGGCAACTGCGTTCTGGTTGAGGCCGGTAGGGCGCTGCTGCGCGAGCCTCCGCTCTGGCTGCAGCTGATCAAAGCCACAATTCCAGCGCGGATCGGCTCGTTCTTTTCTAGCAACAGCCGGTTGCCTGGGCGCTCTGTCGTTGTGTGTGTGAGCATCGAGCGGATCATGGCGCCCAGCACCTCGGAGCAGATTCGCACCTTGGCTCAGAGCCTGAATGAACGCCTCCGCGAGCTCTCGCAGACACTGGGCATCTCGCTGCCTATCTATGTTTTGTTTACCAAGCTGGACAACGTTGCTCCCTTCGCCGACTACGTCAACCGGCTCTAGCGAGGAGGAGGTCAAGCTTCCCATCGGGTCTTTGCTGCCAGCTCTCGCTCCAGATTCCGGCCTCTATACGGAGCAGGCGACGGCGCTGATCGGCACTCGATTTGACCAGCTTCTCTACGCGCTCTCAGAGTTTCGTCTCGACATCCTCTCCCGAGGCGGCGAGTTGCAGGACCTGGCGCGGGCCTATGAGTTTCCCCGCGACATGAGAAAGCTGAGGGCGGGCGTCGTTTCTTTTCTGGCTGAGGTCGCGCGGCCCAGCGAGATCGGCGTCAATCCTTTTCTGCGCGGGTTTTTCTTCGCCGGCATGCGCGGCACGCACAAGGCCGCGAGGTTGGTCTTCCTGTCGCATTTATTTTCAAAGATTCTTCTGGCCGACAAGCCGACCATCGAGGACAGCCGCGCCAGTGCAAGGACGAACTTTCTCAAGCGGGCGATGTTGGCAACGGCAAGCGCAGTCGTTCTGATCCTCCTGATCTTCGCGACTGTCTCTTTCTTCAAGAACCACGCTCTCGAACGGCGTGTAGCAACAGCAGCGGCAGTTCCGGTCTCGCCTGTCTCGCCGGGAGCATTCGCATCGCAAGGCGACTTGCAAGCCCTCGACAATCTCAGAGCGGTGCTCGAAGAACTTCGCGGCTATCGCAAAGACGGCCCGCCCTTCCTCGATCGCATGGGGCTCTATCGCGGGAACGCTCTCTACCCGGTTGCCTGCCAGGCTTACGCGAAGAGTTTCAGCAGCCTTCTGCTCACTCCGACGCAGCAGAACGCGCTTGCCAAACTGCGCGGACTGCCGCCGGCTCCCACGCCCGACTCCGACTACAGCGCGACTTACGGACCTTTGAAGGCATACCTGATTACCGTCAGCAATCCTAACCCCGACTCCGCGCAGGATACGCTGGATTTTCTTCCGCCGGCTCTGATGACGGAGTGGGCCGGCAACGCCACGCCCGACCCTAACCTCGCGCATCTCGCGCAAACGCAGTTCGCGTTTTATGCCAGCCTGCTCGCTGAGCCGTCTTCGTGCATTGCCAGAGTCGGCGGCCCAACAAACGACGTTGTTGTCGCGCATGCGCGTTTCTATCTCAACGGCTTCCAGGGATTCGAGCACGTCTATCAGAGCATGCTGGCAGCGGCCAACCACAAGTTCGCGGCCTTCGACTTCAACAGCAAATTCCCCGGCTCGGCGCAGTACATCATCGACAACTATCAAGTGCAAGGCGCGTTCAGCAAAGATGGATTCGCCTTCATGCAGGACGCGATCCTGCATCCCGACCCCTACATCCGCAGAGAAGAATGGGTTCTCGGCCCTTCGTCCGGGCCGCCGATCGACCGCGCCGCGCTCTCCGCGCAGTTGCGGCAGGCCTACATTGCCGACTACCTGCAAACCTGGCGGACTTATCTCACTCAAGCGCAGTTCATTCCCTATCGCAACTTCACCGACGCGGGCGACAGGCTCGACGCGCTCGACTCGAACACCTCTGCGCTGCTGGAACTGTTCTCGCTCATCTCGCTCCACACGAGCGTCGCCGAGCCGGAGATCACGGCCGCATTCCAGGCGCCGCAGTCCGTCGTTCCGCCAGCCACTCCCGGCAATCGCCTGATTGGCGCATCCAACCAGGGCTACATTCAGTCCTTGCAGGGCCTGGAAAAGGCGGTGAAAAATCTCACCCTCAACGCCAGCAGCGCAATCGATCCCACGGCAGCCGCGCCGGTGATGCAAGCAGCCCTCGCCGCCGAGCAGACCGCTGAGACCCTGCGCAATCGTTTTGTGCCGGACCCCACGGGCGGCATGGATCAGACGACATTCGATCTGCTCGAAGCGCCCATCGAGTCGGCCAAGAACCTGGCCGCACAGGCGCCTGCCAACGCAGCCGAGGGCGGAGCGATGGCATTCTGCGCTCAGATTGAGCCTCTGATGGCGAAGTTCCCATTCGATCCGCAGTCGAAGACCGAAGCCTCTGCGGAAGAAGTCGCGCATGTCTTCGCGCCCGGCTCGGGCTCCTTTGCGCAGTACGCCACAACGCTCCACCCGCTCGTGGTTCAGCAGGGCTCTCAATTCGTTCCCGCGCCGGGCTCGACGGTCCACATCAACCCCGGCTTCCTCAACTTCCTGTCGAGCGCGCAAATAATCTCTACCACGCTCTTCGCATCTGGCGGAAACCAGCCTTCTCTGGAATTCACCCTCAAGGAGGTCAAAGGCTCCGGCGTCTCCGATGCGGTGCTCAACATCGACGGCAAGCAGATCAAATCGGGCGGCCAATCGGCCTCCTTCCATTGGGTCTCGCAACCATCGAGCAACATTACGCTGGCCACCAAAAAGAACACAGCGCCTGCGATGACCGGCCCTTGGTCGGTCTTCCACTTCAGCTTCTCGGCTCCGCAGGTCGCGCCCAATCGCTTGAAGTTTTCTTTCAGCTTCAACAATCAAGCGCCTGAGATCGTGCTCTTTGACGCCTCGGGTCCCGGCGCACCCTTGCTCAACCCGGAGTTCATGAGGGGATTCCGGTGCGTTTCGGACGTCGCTCGCTAGGGTACGATGTGGCGCTGGACATTTATCTCGTCGGTGTCGGCATGGGAGGCATGCAAACTGAAAGGGGGAGCGTCCGCGAGACGGCAGCCATCGTGAACAGCTTCGCCACATCCGGCTGCTTGCCCTGGCGGCCTGAACCGGGCGCGGAGCTTTACCGAAGGCGGGCGCAACGATACAATCTCTAGAGGAGGCCGAAGTAGCTCAGTTGGTAGAGCAGCTGATTCGTAATCAGCAGGTCGTCGGTTCGAGTCCGACTTTCGGCTCCATTCAATTCAACAACTTAACTAGTTCATATTTACACGGTGTGCCGTTCAAAGTGCCGTGCAAGGATCGCGTCCCACACCATCTCCAGTTCGTGATGCTGATAGATCACGGCGATTCTTACATCCCCGTGGCCTCGTGCTCACGGCATCCGATGCCAAGAGGCATTCATGGCATTGGCACCGGAATCGGTCTGAATATTTTCGTATCTCCTGCTCCACCGCATACCGACTGAACGGAATATAGCTGGTCCTCTGATCAGCGAGGATCTCTCTCGTACTTTCGAGTGCATGACTACCCCTGCTCCCAGATTTTCTTTGAGTCAGACTAAGTCAGTTGTTCCTGAAAAATCAGTTAACCACTCAAAGAATCAATGACATAGGGCGCAATTTGATGGTATAATATTCTTGGAAGTCATAGAAAACATTACGAAAACAGGGAAAATCCGATGCGCCCCAAGAGTGAACCGAAACATCCACAGCGGGAGTTGTTTCAGATTGAATTGGAGCAGTTGATCGACATGAGCCATCCACTGGTTCGTCTCGGTCTTTGCATAGATTGGTCATCGTTTGAGCAGACCCTGGGCAGCACCTTTCATCCGACCCAGGGTGCTCCCGGCATTTCCACACGCCTGATGGTGGCGCTGCACTATCTGAAGTATCAGCATGACCTGAGCGATGAAGACGTGGTTGCAGCGTGGGTCGAAAATCCCTACTCGCAGCACTTCAGTGGCATGCGCCATTTTCAGCATCGGATGCCGATTGATCCATCGAGCATGACGCGCTGGCGCAAGCGGCTTGGCGAAGCAGGAGCCGAGCAGATGTTGCGGGCCACCATTGAAGCAGGCATGGCGATGCGGGTGATTGGTCCCGCCGAATTGAGGCGCGTCAACGTGGACACGACCGTGCAGACCAAGGCCATTCGTTTCCCCACCGACGCGCGGCTCTATCAGCGCATGCGCGAGCGGCTGGTGAAGACGGCGCGGGCCGAGGGCCTCGTCATCAAGCAGAGTTACGAGCATGTGGGACGCCGCCTGCTGATGCAGTCCAGCCGTTATGCCCATGCCCGTCAGATGAAACGCGCGCGGGCTTGTACGCGTAAGCTGAAAACCCAGTTGGGACGCATTGTTCGTGAGATCGAACGCCAAGCCGAAACCCCTTCGAGCAAACTTGCCAAGTTACTTGCTACCGCACATCGAATCTATGCCCAACAGAAGCACGACAAGAACAAAATCTACTCGGTTCATGAGCCCGAAGTGCAATGCATCGCCAAAGGCAAGGCGGGCAAGCCATATGAGTTCGGCAACAAGGTCAGTGTTGCGGTAAGCAGCCGTGGTGGCTGGTTGGTCGGCGCCAAGAGCTTTACGGGAAATCCCTATGATGGCCACACGTTGGCCGCGCAAATGAAACAGGTGAAAAGGCTGATCGGAAACAAAGTCAGTGAGGCGCACGTGGACATGGGCTATCGCGGCCATGACTATGAAGGCACAGTCGCGGTGCATATCGACAAGCGGCGAAGAGGCCGGACTTCACGAGCACTCTGGCGATGGATGAAACGCCGTGCCGCAGTCGAACCCAGCATCGGACATCTGAAGAATGAACACCGGTTGGAACGTAATCGGCTGAAAGGTGCTGAGGGAAATGCGCTCAATGCCATCCTCGCAGCGGCGGCGATGAACTTCCAAAAGCTCCTGAGAGCTTTTTTGCGCCATTTACTGCGCCAACTTTTGAACAATTGGAGCGGGCTGACGGCCTCGAATGGCTCGCATGCCCGCCACACGCTATCGCAATCTGCCTAAAGCAGCTTTTTCAGGATCGACTAAGTCACTTGATGCGAGTGACAGAAAACTATGCTATCCTTCGTCAAAATTCGATACAGTTCTGTTCACCTTCTGAAGGCAGAACCGATGTGATGTAGGTCACGTTAGTCGATGCATGTTGGGGGATGTGCCTTTTCGCAGACGGCAGCATGATGCTGGGCCCTGCAGAAAATTCAAACAGGAGAAGAACGATGCGCCAGTGTGTCTGGACAAAGTGCTTGGCTGTGGCGGGAATTGTACTTGCTACGTGCGCGGCGAATGCTACTGAGGCTACAGTCGCCAGGGATGCATTCGTGAACAGCGCGCATCCGTCTACCAACTTCGGCGGTCTATCGAACCTCTATGTGGACGGCGGCAGCACGACGCTGATTCAGTTTGACTTGTCCTCGCTGCCCGCGGGCACCGGCGCCAGCCAGATTAGCAAGGCTACGTTGAAACTCTACCTTAACCGGGTAAATCATTCTGGAGCAGTGACCGTTCTCCCGATCACAAGCACGTGGAGTGAAACGTCGGTTAACTATTCGACGATCCCTGCGCTGGGCTCAGCAATCGCCACATTTACGCCGACGACGCCGCAGCAGTTTATCGTGATCGATGTCACTTCTCTGGTGCAGGGCTGGATGACGACGCCATCCAGCAACTTCGGCTTGGCGCTGACTTCGGCGACGGGCAGTTATCTCTTCGACTCCAAGGAGAATGACGAGAGCAGCCATGTGGCGCACCTGGACATCACCGTCGTCTCACAAGGACCGGCAGGTCCGGCTGGCGCGACCGGCGCGCAGGGACCGCAGGGTATCCAAGGCTTGCAAGGCCCCATTGGCCTGGCGGGCGCAACAGGTGCGACCGGTCCGGCAGGGCCGCAAGGCATACAGGGTCCGGCTGGCCCGCAAGGATTGACTGGCGCAACCGGCCCCGCTGGTGCCATGGGGCAACAGGTGCTACCGGTCCGCAAGGGCCACCGATCTTTTTCCAGGGAACGTGGAGCGGTTCGACAACCTACTCTCTGGGAGACACCGTTTTCTATAACGGGTCAAGCTGGATTGCGTTGAGCGGCAGTTCCAATGTAACGCCGGGTTCTGATGGTACGGTTTGGGCGCTCTTGGCGCAGGTTGGCGCGACGGGCGCAACAGGCGCAACCGGATCGGTTGGACCGGCTGGAAGCGCCGCCACGGTCACGGTGGGAACTGTCGCGACGGGAGCCGCGGGATCTTCCGCTGCTGTGGGCAACTCCGGAACCAGCAGCGCGGCGATTTTGAATTTCACCATTCCCAAGGGAGACACTGGCGCGACCGGTCCGCAAGGTCCAACCGGCTCCATCGGCGCGGCGGCGGAGTGGAGTTCCGGAACCGCTTATGCCATCGGAAATGTGGTTTTCTGCAACGCCGCCTGCGCCACCAACGGCTCCAGCTATGTTTCTCTCATCTCCAGCAATACCGGGCATGATCCCTCCGACCGATTCGGTCATCTGGCAGATGATCGCCAAGGCAGGCGCAACTGGAGCCACCGGCGCGACCGGCCCCACCGGCGCCACTGGAGCCACTGGAGCAACCGGAACTACTGGAGCGCTCGGAGCGACCGGTCCGCAGGGCCCGCCGGTGAACTTTCTCGGTGCTTATGAGCGCGGGCAGCAACCTATTCGATCGGCGATGCGGCTTCCGAGAGCGGCTCGAGCTACATCTGCATCAACATCACACCAGCCTCGAATCACGATCCGGTAACGGACGTCAACGCCAGTACCGGTCTGGGCACGTACTGGGATTTGCTGGCCAAGCAGGGCTCGGCTGGAAGCGTCGGCGCGACGGGCGCTGGTTTTACTAACGGCACGGCAGCCGGGCAGATTTACCTGACGGGCACGACGCCGTTCTTCCGTCCAATCCGCGGACGGTGTCGGGCGACGTAACCATCGACAGCAATGCGATAACGACCATCGCCTCGGGTGTGGTGACGGGCAGCAAGATTGCTTCCGCAACCATTGACGGCAGCAACATCAAGAATCTCACCATCACCGGCGCAAACAGTGGCGGCGGCAATATCGCGGACAACACGATTACCGGAGCCAATATTGCGGATAGCAGTATCGGCGTCGCCAAGCTTTAACGCCACCGGAACGAAATCAACTCGACGTATCTGCGCGGCGACGGAACTTGGGCGACGCCGAGCAGCGGCGGCTTCACCTGGCTGGCAGTGCTTACTAATCCCTTTGATACCGGTCCCGACTATTTTGTGCCGATTGGGCAGGCGACGATCGCAGCAATCGCAGGCACGGAAAACCTTCTTGTACCGTCCGCATGCACCGTAAGCACTCTGTTCGTCCACACCGCGGTGCACGCCTCCGGCTCAAATTCCGATACGGTTACAATCACCGTGCGCCACAACGACAGCGATACCTCGATGACTTGCTCAACGACCACGCCCGCCAATTCGACGGCCACGACAACCTGTACCGACACCACGCACACCTTTAGCGTTTCGGCCGGAGACGTGATCGAATTCAAGTACACGCAAACGGACACTACACCCTACTTGATTCACAGCACGGAACTGTCTGCCAGTAGCACGATCGCCGGCAGGCCGGTACGGCTCCGCGAAAACCGTGGGCATGGGAGATTCACATGGCATTGTCAGGAGCAGCGATGCATATCGAGCACCAGTACCTGAAAACCGCAAGCCGCGCGCTGGGGGCGCTATCGCTTCTACTGCCCATGCCTGCGCTTCCATCCCCGGCACAGGCTCCACATCAATCCGCCGCGGTGCCGCTGGTCACGGACGCTTGTCCTGTCGTTCACCCCGGCGACCGGATTGTCTTTGAGTGGAATCCGGTCTTCGATCCGGACTGGCCCGTCACAGGCTTGGGTTCGGTCGTTCTACAGTTCGGCCGCATGGACGAGGACGGAGTGAATCTGGTGCCGCGCTATACGCTCAAACTCGGCGGAAGAGTTCCCGCGGTTAGCATCGCGGCAATGCCCAATGGCTTTTATCGCGTGGAGGTCGCCGTGCAGACGGATCGCACGACGCAGCCTGGCGTTTATCGCCTGGTCGGCGCCAGCATGAACGCCCGGACCGATTCGGATTACTCCGGCGCGGCGCCGCAGATGATGCGCTCGCCGGTCGAACAACGATTCTGCATTACCCTGCGGAGCACGCAGTAGAGCGGATCTTCGGCAGTTGCTCTGTAAGACGTCCATCCGCGGGAGGTTGAATGGCCCGTCGAAACGTTTCAGCAGCGCGGCACGGCTGCAAGAAAGGAATGCGTCAATGTCAGATTATTATCTTGGCGAGATTCGCCTATTCCCGTACACTTTTGTTCCACTCAACTGGCACGCCTGCGATGGAACGCTTCTTCCGATTCAGCAGTATTCGGCGCTGTTTTCCTTGCTCGGCACCTATTACGGCGGCAATGGCACAAGCAACTTTGGCCTGCCGGATTTGCGCAGCCGCGCTGCTGTGGGCGTAGGCCAGGGCGTTGGATTGTCGAACTATACACTGGGTCAACAAGCCGGCGCCGAAAATGTCGCGCTGGCGGCCACGCAGATTCCCGCGCACAACCATGCGATCGCCGTGAACACAGCCGCCGCCGGCGCCGCGAGTCCGCAGGGCGCGTTCCTGGCTGAACCGGTTTATATTGACTCTTCGCGCGTTTCGCACTCCGTGAATGGCTATGCCGCAGCAGCCACCGATGGCAAGACGCTAGCCGCCGGCGCAGTTCTAAACAATACCGGAGGCGGTCAGTCCCACGACAATATACAGCCGGTGCAGGCTTTACAGTATTGCATCGCTATGGCTGGCGAGTACCCATCGAGGGGGTAGTTGTAGTATTTGGAGTCCTGCCCAATGAGAGCGCAGGTTGAATATTCCGGTTGCCGCGAGGCACAAACGCAAGACGGCACTTTCCTGCTGCGGCTCTTCCGGGAGTCGCAGCAGGGCCTGATCGCCATGCTAGGCACGGCGGCGGAGCCGCTGATCGAGATGCAGTACCGCGGACGCATGATGACCTACGGCGCGCAATACCCGGAAGCGGTGGATTCGATTCTTCTGGGAGAGGATGGAACTCCGGCAGGCCGGCTGCTTGTGGATCGAAAGCCGGATTGCTGGCGGGTTGTGGACATCGCCGTGCTGGCGGCGCATCGGGGCCGGGGGCTGGCGTCTCGTGCGCTGAGAGAGTGTCAGAGGCAGGCAGCGGCAGCGGGAGCCGGAATGGGATTGCAGGTCACGCCGGAAAATCCGGCGCGGCGGCTGTACGAGCGGTTGGGATTTCGGGTGGTCGACAAGGATCGTGTTGCGGTTGAGATGGTTTGGGCCGCACCGAAAGATCTCCAGGAATCCAGCGATTGAACGAGTGAATGTGGCAGAGAGAGATGAAACGTATGTGGAGCGCACGTATGAGCCATAAGCCGGGAGCATGGGCAACAGTTGCCGTTGTAGCTGGGCTGGTCTTTGGGCTGGGTATGGACGGCGCGTTGGCGCAGAATGCGGCGCAGCGTGCGGCGCTGGCTCGGCTGGGTCATGCGCAAACACGTGCGCAGGCGAGTGGCGGTTCTGTGGACGCAACCGAAGCCGCCAACATCTCTCTCTCCAAGCCGGGTGGAGTGGCCTTCGATGCGGCTGGTGACCTGTTCATCGCCGATACGAACAACAACCGCGTTCTCGAAGTGGATGTGAATGGCGTTGTGAGTACGGTTGCCGGAAATGGCGTGCAGGGATTTGGCGGCGACGGCGCGGCAGCTACCGACGCGCTGCTCGATTCGCCCGCCGGTGTGACCGTGGATTCCAACGGCAACATCTATATAGCCGACACGCATAACAATCGCATTCGTGAGGTGGCCGGCGGCACAATCACGACCATCGCCGGCACCGGCGATGCGGGATTCTCTGGCGATGGCGCGGCGGCTTCGGCGGCTGCGCTGAGTTATCCCACCGCAGTAGCCGTCGATCGCAACGGCAACGTCTACATCGCCGACACAGACAATCATCGCATTCGCAAGATCTCCGGCACGACGATCAGCACAGTGGCCGGCAACGGCAATCAGAGTTACTCCGGCGACGGCGCCCTGGCCACCGCTGCCGGACTCGACTCACCCAACGGCGTGGCCGTCGATGCCGCGTTGAATCTTTACATCGGCGACACGCACAACCAGCGCGTGCGCATGGTGACTTACTCGACTGGCATCATCACTACGCTGGCGGGAACGGGCGTAAAGGGCTTCACGGCGGATGGAACCGCGACAAACGCCGCATTGGCGCTCCCCGCGGCGTGGCCGTGAACGAGTCTGGAACCGTGTATGTGGCCGACAGCGACAACAATCGGATTCGCGCCATCAGCGGCGGGCAGGTAACCACAATCGCAGGGAATGGCGACGAGGGATATTCCGGCGATACTCAAGCCTCTTCCGCCGCGGAGTTGGACGCACCGCGCGGAGTCGCCGTTCAGGGAACACAGACTTTCTTTTCCGACACGGGAAACCAGCGCGTGCGCGTGGTGAGCGGCAATACGATCAACACGATTGCCGGCACGGGCGGTGTGGAGTCTCTCGCGCTCAGCGGCCCAACCTCGGTTGTTTACGGAACAGGCACGCTGACCGCTACCTTCTCGAACGGATCCAACTCCGCGACGGGACAGGTGACCTTCTACGACGGCCTGGGCTCCAGCCCTTCCGAGGTTGGCACCGCGTTGCTCACCGCCAATAGCGCCTCCCTCAACACCAGTAGGCTCTCCGCGGGCACACACTCTCTCGTTGCCTCCTATGCTGGAGACGCTAACAATGCCGCCATCGCAAGCGGCGTTTACGTTTTGCTGATCACTCCGGTGCAACTGACCGCCGCGGCCAACCCGGTAACGCTCGTCTACGGTCAGACAATTCCCGTGCTGACCGGCACACTTGCAGGCGTGCTTCCGCAGGATGCGGGCAACGTGACAGCCAACTTCTCCACAACGGCCACCGCCACCTCGGCACCGGGAACCTATCCGGTCACAGTCGCGTTGTCCGGCTCCGCAGCCGGAAACTACTCAGTCGTGTTGAGCGCTGGCGCAGCCTCGATCTCAATCGGCCTCGCGCCAACTCAGATTGCGCTCACCGGCAGCAGCAACACACCCATTCTCGGCGCTTCCTTCACGCTGACGGCCACCGTCTCCTCCACAACCAGCGGCACACCGACGGGCACGGTCAACTTCTACGATGGCGCAACTTTGCTGAACGGTACTCCAGTCACGTTGAGCGGCGGCGCGGCCATGCTCGCCTTGACCACGCTGCCCGTGGGCGCGCACAGCATTACCGCCGTCTACAGCGGCGATACGAATTTTGTTGCCAGCACATCCACCGCCGTAACGCCGACCGTGCTCACGCCGGATTTCAGCATCGCGTCTCCAACGCCAGCACAAAGCGTTCTTCCGGGGAAGTCGGTCGACTACACAATCACGCTGACGCCCGTGAATCCAACCTTTATCTATCCCATCACGCTCTCGGCGAGTGGATTGCCTTCCGGTGTTACGGCCACATTCAATCCATCCTCGATCCCCGCGGGCGCAGGCACATCCAACGCGGTCTTGACGCTCACAGCCAGCGCACAGACACGGTACGAGGATCGCATCCATTCCGTCGGCCGTTTGGCCGCACCTGCCGCGCTGGCATTGCTGATGCTACCCCTGGCCTTCCGGCGGCGTGCGCGCAGGACTTCCCGGCTGCTTTCGCACTTCGGCAAAGTATGGCTCGCGCTGCTGGCCTTTGCGGGACTGAGCGTGCTGAGCGGTTGTGGAGGCTCCGGCTTCTTTGCGCATTCAACCAAGAGCTATACCGTCACGGTCACGGCCGCTAACGGAATCAATTCTCACTCCACCAACGTCACATTGACGTTGCAATAGGAGAACGGACGCACGAGAAGGAACCGATGGTCACAGCATCTTGACCGCAGTAGAATATGAATTCCGTCGCCGCGACTCGGCGACGCAGGCCTGATCTCAGGAAGATGGGAGAGTGCCATGAACTCGAAACCTCGCGAGACAGTGAAGACACGCGAACAGAAATGGGAGCCCAAGGTGCCAGATCCCCTGGTTCGCAGATTGCGCACCTTTGCCTTCGATCCGCTTCTGGATATTCAAATGGATACGTTCCGTTTGAATGAGGCAGTGCTCGATGTCCGGTGGGAGTCTCTTCAACCCGGTCCCATTGGCGAGTACCTCGAGGTGGTGGATGTCGATCCGGGCAGCAACTCGGTCTACGCTCCCGTCGATCTACAGCATCCGTCGCTGCTTGCCCAGTCGGGATACGCTCCGTCTGAAGCCAATCCGCAGTTTCATCAGCAGATGTCGTATGCCGTGGCCATGAAGACCATCGAGCATTTTGAACGCGCACTGGGCCGCGTGGCGCTGTGGTCGCCGCACATGGTGAAGGGCAAGAAGGGAATTGAAGAACACTATGTGCAGCGTCTGCGCATCTATCCGCATGCGCTCCGCGAAGCCAACGCCTACTATAGCCCGGACAAGAAAGCTCTCTTGTTCGGCTACTTCGACGGCTCGGACTCAGGCGGGGACGCCACAGGCATTCCGGCTGGACTGATCTTCTGCAGCCTGTCTCACGATGTCCTCGCGCATGAGACTACCCATGCCTTGCTGGACGGTCTGCATCGGCGCTATCGCGAAGCCACCAATGACGACATGCTCGCGTTTCACGAGGCATTTGCCGATATAGTGGCGCTGTTTCAGCATTTCACGATGCCCGAGGCGCTCAAGGATCAGATTGCCCGAACGCAGGGCGACCTGAGCCGCCAGAATATGCTGGGCGAACTCGCACAACAGTTCGGACAGGCGATCGGATTGTACGGCGCTCTGCGCAGCGCCATCGGGAAAATGGTAACGAACAAGGATGGCGAAGAGGTCTGGACTCCGATCAAGCCGAGTCCCACCGACTATCAGAACGCGACCGAGCCTCATGACCGCGGCGCTGTTCTTGTCTCCGCGGTCTTCTCGGCGTTCCTGGCTATTTACAAACGCCGCAGCGCCGATCTCATCCGGCTGGCAACTTCCGGGACGGGCGTTCTGCCGGCGGGTGCGATCCCCCAGGATTTGGTGAACCGCCTGGCGGAGGAGGCATCCAAGACAGCCGCACAAATCCTCAACATCTGCATTCGCGCCCTAGACTATTGCCCCCCTGTCAATCTCGACTTCGGAGACTACGCACGCGCTCTCATTACGGCGGACCGGGATCTTGTTCCAGACGACCCGTGGGGCTATCGCGTGGCTTTCATCGAGGCCTTTCGCGCGCGCGGAATCGTTCCCAAGAAACCTGCGCACGATGTCGGCCGGGAGCATGTGCTGGGAATCCCCCGACGTCACGGTGAATATCGAAAAGCTCCTCGATCAATTGTCCCTGCGCTGGGACTTGCATGCCAAGCGCCGTTCGGCATTCGACATCTCGCGCCACAACGGCGCCATCGTGCATAAGTGGCTCAGCGATAGCAAGAACTTGAGCGAATCCGAGGCCGAGGCGCTTGGCTTCTATCGGTCCCGTTCCACGCTGGAAGTGAATGGTCAGCCCGGAACCTTGTCCCGATTCGAAGTGCACTCCGTTCGTCCTGTTCGCCGAATCGGCCCCGATGGCCAGCAAGTGACCGAATTGCTGCTTGAGATCACGCAGACATGGACTCCGCTTGGCGAACCGACCAGCCACTTCCGCGGCGGATCCACCTTGCTTATCGATCTGGAGAGCGGCCAAATTCGGTACTGCGTGCGCAAACGCCCAGGACATCCGGACGATGTGGCGGCGCAGCAGGCCTACCAGATGCAACTTGCCGGCACTTCTCTACGCGCCAACTATTTCGACACGCTGACCAACCGTGAACCGTTCGCAATGTTACATCGCGGCATGTAATCGAGGAACGACCATGACGAAAAAGAAGGCAAGCGCAAAGACGACTGCTAAAACGAAGACGCCCGCACGGAGCGGGCGCGCCGCCCAAAATAAACGCAAGCCATCCAACGGGTCCGCGAGCGCCGGTACTCGTGTCAAAGTCCGCATGTACCGGCAGGGATTGGGGGACTGTTTCCTCATTACCATACCGCGCAGCAACGGCGCACCCTTTTACATGCTGATCGATTGCGGCGTAATTCTCGGCACGGCCAACCCCAAGGCGCTGATGACCAAAGTCGTCCAGGACATCATCGACACCACAGACGGACACCTCGACGTTCTGGCTGGCACCCACGAGCACTGGGACCATGTATCCGGTTTTATTCAGGCGCAGGATTTGTTTCAGAAGAAGATATCCGTGGACGAGGTCTGGCTCGGATGGACCGAAGATCCCCACGATGCTCTGGCCAAGAGTTTGCAATCCGCGAACGCGTCGATGCGTCTTGCTCTGGCCTCTTCAGCGGAGCGGCTCAGAATCGCGGGGGATGACGTAACCGCCGGTGAAGTCAATGGCATGCTTGAGTTCTTTGGGGCAGCCGGGGCCACGAGCACAAGAGACGCGATGAAGATCCTCAAAGGCCTCTCCAAGAAGGTTCGATATTGCCGTCCAACGGATGCCCCCATAGCACTGGATGGCACCGAAGCGTCGATCTATGTCCTCGGACCTCCGCACGACGAAAAGATGATCAAAAAGATCAATCCCTCCACAAAAAACCCTGAAACCTACGGCATGACAGAGCAGGCTCTCCTGCCACTTGGCCAATTGGCAGGACCAGATTCGGATCTCGAAGCGCCGTTCGAAACCAGGCGGCGAATTCCGATGAGCGACGGAAAGCAGATCCCGTTCTTCGAGAGGAATTACTGGGGAGAGGCAATCGACTCCGATGAAAAAGACCAGGCGTGGCGCCGCATCGATGGCGACTGGCTACAGTCTTCCTCCGAGTTGGCTCTCGCTCTCGACAGCGCCACAAACAACACGAGCCTGGTACTTGCCTTGCAACTTGCCGACCAAACTGTTTTGTTGTTTGCCGCTGACGCACAGGTAGGGAATTGGCTTTCGTGGCAGGATCTGCAATGGAAGGCCGGTGCAAACACAGTGACCGGGCCGGAGTTGCTCGACCGTACGATTCTTTATAAAGTCGGACATCACGGAAGCCACAACGCAACACTGCGCCAGTTGGGATTGGAAGAAATGTCGAACCTGCAAATAGCCCTGTTGCCGGTTGATCATCAGATGGCTCTCAAGAAGCGGTGGGGCCAGATGCCATTCGAGGCCCTTCTCACCAGGCTTGATGCGTTGACCAAAGGCTTCACGCTGAGGATCGATCAACCCGTGCCTCCGGCATTTGCAAAGCGGGTAACATCGACCGATCTCTATTACGAAGTCGCGTTATGAGGAGAGCCGAGGGATAGGCGATCGACGCGAAGCTCGCTGCGTGCGATTCCGGGAAGCCATACAAGTGGATCAAACAGGCATATCATCGCCCCTGTTATCCTTATAGGGTGATTCAACGTCGAAGATTATATGGATTTGCGGCGATGGGCCTGCTATTGGCAGTGGCCCTGGTCTCGTGCCACAAGGAAGAGCAGGCAGTGGTCGGCGTGGCCAAGACCGCCGTCAATGCCGGAAAACAGGCGCAGGCAGCGGCCCGGGCCACCGCGACCGAGAGCGACCTCGAGCGCGCCTCACTCGATGTCATTCCTCTGCCCACCAAGAGCATGTACGTGGATGTGCATGAGCCGGGCGCGTGGGTAAATCCCTTTCTCTCAGTCGACGCCGACACCCTGAACCTGCGCGTCACCATGGCCGACGCCAATCCAAGCACAGTGGGCCAGGGAACCATGCTGCGCCCAGAGGCCGCCCGCCGCCAGGAGATCCAGATTCGTCCCGCGGACCTCGCCAAGGCGCTCATCGCCCTGCCCCCCGGCGCTTGGCGCTATGGCCGCGTAATCGCCGTGGCTGAGTCGCCCGTGGCCAACAGGAAGGACCGCGCCAAGGTTCGCCGCAACGTCCAAGCCGCCATCAAGCAACTCAACAACCTGGGCATCGTCGTCGAAGAGTGGCCGGCGCGGTAAAGGCTTCTTCGCTGAGCCAGCAACCACAGCCCTATCGCGGCGTCACCTCGATCACATCCGCCCTGCACGACCACACACCCCGGCAGCGCTGCGGCTGAAGATCTTTTGACAGGCATACTTCGATTGCCGTCAGCCGGTTATTGCCGCAACTGAGCACGAAACTTCCCTCCGGATAGCCTGGGTTCGCTTTTGCGAATTCTTCCAGCAGTCGCTCGGGGGCAACCCAACCAGCATCACGCCCCGCGCCGATGCCGGCAGGAATTCTCACTCCTGCAAACGCCCTCCTGATTGCTGCGAAATAGGCATTCGCCGTCATGCCTGAACAGGTGCCGTGCTTCTTCCACTCATGTTCCACAAGGCTTGCCGTCGGAATCATGTCGGTGTAGGCCCGCGGATTGGCCGGACCCGGCGCATCGCTGCAGTCTACTGGATAATCGCCGCTCCCATATTGCGGCCACATTCCATGGACAACAAAACCCAGGCGGCGCGCGCACTCTGAGCCGCCTCGATGCGTTGCACAAAACCCCGGCGACCAGGAGAGACTCAGCAGATAGAAATCAAACTCACCTGGCACCCCTGGCGCAGCCTGCGCCCCTGTGTGTCCTCGCTGCGACCTCCGCCCTCGCGTCCCGGTCTCCCAGTTCTGTCCCGTCGAGGCGGCAATCCTCACCAAATTGGCGGCATTTGTGTTCGCGTTTGCCGGTTGTTGCGAAAAGCTCTTGCCACCTGAGATCGAAAGAACAAGCATCAAGCTAACTTGGATTGAAAGACTCCATGCGCTCCGCTTCAATACGCCGACGATCTTGCGTTTCAACGTTCTCTCCTTCCGAAAGCGGCAAGAAATCCAAGCCCTTGGCATTTCATGCTGGACGCAGATCCTATGCCGCTCAACGTCATCCAGATTATTCTCCGAATCCGGCTCCACGCAATTGTGCATCTTTCAGACTGTGGTTGAAGGATCGGTAAGATCGTCCTGTTTGGGCCGGTTCGATGGCATTGCGGCAACGATCCGTCTTCCCGAACCCCACCCGCAAGCACCGCGACGCGGTAACATTCCATCGTGGGCACTCCGCCAATTTCCGTGCTGATGAACCAGCCGCCGCTTGAGCATGAGCGCTTTGCCGCGCATCGCGAACTGGAAGCGCTGCTCAAGTCGACCCTGCGCGGCCCCGTTTTTCGCGGCGATGTGCGCTTCGACCTCGGCTCGCGCGCGCTTTACGCCGCCGACTCCTCGAACTACCGCCAGCTTCCGATCGGCGTTGTCTTGCCGCGCGACGCCGCCGACGTAGAGGCCGCTCTCGCCGCCTGCCGCGCAACGGGAGCCGCCGTTCTTCCGCGCGGCGCGGGCACCAGCCTTGCCGGCCAGTGCGCCAACGTGGCCGTGGTCTTCGATTTTTCGCAAGTACATGCGCGGCCTCACCTCGATCGATCCCGAAGCAAAGCTGGCGCGCGTCGAGCCGGGCATCGTTCTCGACCGGCTGCGCGAGGCCGCCGAGCGGCATCACCTCACCTACGCGCCCGACCCGGCGACGCACTCGCGCTGCACCCTGGGCGGCATGATCGGCAACAACAGTTGCGGCGTGCACGGCCTGCTGGGCGGCAAGGTCGTGGACAACGTCGAGTCGCTCGACTTGTTCTTTACGACGGCACGCGCATGACCGTCGGCCGCACCAGCCTCCGCCCAGCTTGAGAGCTGCAATCCGCGCCGGCGGCCGCGTCGGCCAGATCTACGCCGGCCTCGCCCGCCTGCGCGACCGCTATGCCACACTCATCCGCGAGAAATTTCCGCGCATTCCGCGCCGCGTCTCCGGCTACAACCTCGACGAACTGCTGCCGAGAACGGCTTCCACGTGGCCCGCGCGCTGGTCGGCTCGGAGGGCACCTGCGCCACCGTCGTCTCCGCCACGCTGAACCTCACCGCCAGCCCGCCCTTCCGCGTGCTCACGGTGCTGGCATTCAGCGATGCATTTCTTGCCGCCGATGCGGTGCCGCGCGTGCTCGAGCATCGGCCCGATCGGCCTCGAAGGCTTTGACGACATGCTGGTCGACTTCATGCGCCGCAAGGGCCTGGCGCTCGACGATGTCGCACTGCTTCCGCCGAGGCGCCGGATTTCTGCTGGTCGAGATGGGCGCATGGAACGCGACCGAAGCGCAGGCCAAGGCCGAAGCCCTGGCGCGCGCGGCGCAGAAGCTGGCCGGTCGCGCCCGTCGCTCGCATCTACAACGCCGCCGATGCCGCGCGCGTCTGGCATGTGCGCGAGTCGGCGCTTGGCGCGATGGTTTTTGTCCCCGGCGAGCCCGATGGCTGGGAGGGCTGGGAAGACGCCGGCGTTCCTCCCGCGCAACTCGGCGCCTATCTGCGCAAGCTGGTCGCGCTGATGGGCGAGTACGGCTATCGCAGCCCGCTCTACGGCCACTATGGCCAGGGCTGCGTCCACATGCGCATCAACTTCGACTTTCGCAGCGAGGAAGGGCTGCGCAACTTCCGCGAATTCATCGATCGCGCCGCCGATCTGGTGCTCAGCTTTGGCGGACTCGCTCAGCGGCGAGCACGGCGACGGCCAGTCCCGCGCGGCGCTGCTTGCCCAAGATGTTCGGCCCGGAGCTGATGCAGGCCTTCCGCGAATTCAAGGCGCTGTGGGACCCCGACAACCGCATGAATCCCGGCAAGCTGGTGGACGCGGTGCGCGTCTACGACCCGGTAGAAAATCTGCATCACGGGCTTGCGAGATGCAGCCGGTCATGCGGCCTCTCACGCCGAGCTTGAAACCCATTTCGTCTTTGCCACCGATGGAGGATCGCTGGAGCGCGCCACCGAGCGCTGCGTCGGCGTGGGCGCCTGCCGCAAGACCGAGGGCGGCGTGATGTGCCCCAGCTATCGCGCCACCGGCGAGGAGCAGCACTCCACACGCGGCCGCGCGCGCCTGCTGTGGGAGATGCTGGCCGGCGCGCTGCGCGAAGAAGGCTTTCGAGAGCCAGGCCGTGCATGAGGCGCTCGATCTCTGCCTGAGTTGCAAGGCCTGCAAGACCGAGTGCCCGGTGCAGGTGGACATGGCCGCCTACAAGTCGGAGTTTCTGGCGCAGCGCTACAAGGGCCGGCTGCATCCGCTGCACCACTACATCTTCGGCTTTGCCGACCGGCTGGCGCGCTGGGGCTCGCTCGCGCCCGCGCTGACCAATGCGATTCTGACCGGCCCGCTCACCAGCCCGCTCATCAAGCACATCGCGGGCGTGGCGCAGGAGCGGCAACTGCCGCGCTCGCGCCCAGGAGCTACCGTGAAGTCGAGACAAGCCGGTCATCGCGCAACGACATACCGGGCGCGAAGCGCAGTTGGCCGCACCGCAAGTTGTGCTTTGGCCCGACACCTGGAATAACTACTACCATCCGCAGACGCTGGCCGCCGCCGAGTCACTGCTCACCGCAGGCCGGGTTTCAGGTCGAAGTCCCACGAGGGCACATCTGCTGCGGACGCCCGCTCTATGACTTCGGTCTGCTCGACGCGGCGCGCGACTATCTCGCAAACGTTCTCGACCGCATGGCGCCGCAGATCGAGGCCGGAATGCCGTTCATCTTTCTTGAGCCGAGCTGCGCCAGCGTCTTCAAAGACGAGCTGCCGGAGTTTTTTCCCAACGATGCACGCGCCCAGCGCATGAGCAAGCAAGTCTGGCTGCTGGCCGACTTTCTCGCCGCCAAGGCGCCTGATTTTGCTGGCAGGCCGGCTTGAGGGCGCGCACATTCTGCTCCACGGCCACTGCCACCACAAGGCCGTCTTCGGCGGCCCGGCCAATGAAATCGCACTGCTGCGCAAGGCCGGCGCGACCGTTGAACCAATCGAGGCCGGCTGCTGCGGCATGGCCGGGCCCTTCGGATTTGAAGCCGACAAATTCGAGGTCTCGAAGACGATTGCCGAACGATGGCCTGCTGCCCGCCGTTCGATCCGCCGGCCCCATGACGATCATCGTCGCCGACGGCTTCAGTTGCCGCGAGCAGATCGCGCAGCTCGGCCACCGCGAGGCGATGCACTTTGCGGAAGTTATGGCCCGCTCTTGCGGATGCAGAAGATAGTTCTGAGAAGCAGAGTCGGCCAGAGGCGAGGATATACTTCCATCATGAAGCGCCACGTCCTCATCTTCGGTCTCGCCGGCGGCCTCCTCATCGCCACTCTCCAATACACCGAATACCGCTTCGTTGTCATCGAGCACTCCGTCGAGATCTACAGCGCGCTCGTCGCCATCCTCTTCGCGAGTTTCGGAATCTGGCTCGGCCTCCGCATCACGCGCAGTCGCGAAACCGTCCACGAGACGGTCGTGGTAAGGGAAGTGCTTGTCCCAGCGGAAGCCCCCGCCCCCTACGTTCCAATCCGGCTCCCTTCGCGCCCAATACAGCCCGCCAGCAATCCCTCGGCATCACGGCACGCGAGCTCGAAATCCTCGCCCTGGTCGCACGCGGCTTGAGCAATCGCGAAATCGCCACGCAGCTTTTCGTTTCTGAAAACACCGTTAAGACACACTGTGCCCGCGCCTTCGACAAGCTCGGAGCCGCCCGTCGCACCCAGGCCGTACAGCGTGGAAAAGAACTGGGACTTTTGCCGTAACCGCATCACCCGAAAGCACGATTTTTGTTCCGTTCCTCAAAAAATCATCCGAAAGAATGACGACATCCAGCACCGTTCCACCGCATCGTGACTCTGTCGTCAATCACTCCAGGAGGCAGCTATGAAGAAAACCGTCCTCACCTTCGGCCTGATCTCAGGCCTCATGATCTCTGTCCTTATGGACAGCTCGCTTCTACTCGCCGACAAGATCGGCTCCGGCCACAGTATGCTTATCGGCTACACCATCATGGTGGCGTCGTTCCTGCTAGTCTACTTTGGCATCCGCAGCTACCGCGACAACACCCTCGATGGCCAAATCTCCTTCGGCCGCGCCCTCACCTGCGGCATTCTGATCACCCTCATCACCACCGTCTGCTATGTCGCAACGTGGGAGGTGCTCTACTTCAACTTCATGCCCCACTTCATGGACAGCTACTTCGCCGCGCAGATTCACAAGGTCCAGTCCTCAGGACTTGACCCCGCCACCATCGCCGCACAGGTGGCTGCCATCGAACACTCTCAGCAGCTCTACCAGAACCCTTTCGTCAACATGGCCTATACCTTCATTGAACCCCTGCCCGTCGGACTTATCATTACTCTCATCTCCGCTGCCGTCCTCCGCCGCAAAGCCCCTGTCAAACCCACTGCCGCTGCCGGAGTCATTAGAAATTCAATGTAATCTTCGCCGTCAGTGCACGAGGAGTTACGTAGTGCGTGCCGCTGAAAGTCGACAGGAAGTTATAGAGTGCGTACTCGTTCGTCACGTTGATTGCCGTCAAATCGAAGTCAATCTTGTAATGGTCTTTGTGGAAAAGATTTTCCTGACCGACGGTGACGTCGAAGAGGTTGCGGGGAGCGATGCGCGGCGGATTCTTGTCGTCGTTCTCGGTGCCCGGCGCGGGAATGCTGACTAGCGTCGAAGAGTACTGCGAGGGCGCGCAGGACTGGAAGCCCGCGCTGCGCGTGGCCTTCACGCCGTCGCAGGTAATGCCGGCCTCGGCCTGCTGGTCGTAAGTGAGCCCGCTAAGATCCACCGGCGTGGTCAAGTCGGGCGCGAAGGGCATCTGCCCGACGACCTGACCGGAGTCATAGCGCCAGTTCCATCCAGCCCATGGACCGCGCTTGCCGATCTGGTATTGCAAGTGAGTGGTCTGGTTGAACTTTTCGTCGTGGTCGATGCGGAAGGGCAGGCCTGCATGGCCCACCGTAGCTCCGGCTCCCGCCACCTGCGGCGGGAAGAAACGGGCAGCAACCGATGATGCTACAAGATAGGCGCTGAAGTTATGGAAGTTAGGAAAGTCGGCGCGCAAAGCATAGCCGGGAATCTTCGAGTTATGCCAATCGATGGGAAAGGTGATGGGTGTGTTGCCCAGCACGCTGAAGTCGAATGCGTTGTGCGTGTACTTCCAGATGTACTCGCCGCTGACGACGACCCGCTTGCCAAAGGCCTGCTGCAGACCGGCGTGGAACTCGTTTTTGAAGCCGGGTTGCAGCGCTCCGGAGACGCCAGAAGTGCAAGCCAGCAGCGGCGCGAGCACCGCATTCGAGCATCCGTTGTTCGAGAGCACAAGGTTCTCATTGAAGGGCGTCTCGAGCGTGCGCGCATAAGAGACGCGCAGCACGGTCGTGGTCGGCTTGATGTTATAGGCAATGCCGACGCGCGGTTGCGCCTGTTGTGCCGATGTAAGGCCGTTATAAACATCGCCGCGCATTCCAAGATTGAAGAGCCAGTTGCCTGCCTTGATCTGGTCTTCGATGTAGAGCCCGAGTTCTTTCACATCGGTGTGGCCGAAGTAACTGAAGATGCCGCCGCCGCGAGTAAGATCGTAGGGCGCTAGCACGGAAAGATAACTCGGATTCGATCCATTGGGGCATTGAGAAGGATCGGAGTATCCGGCGATGGGGTTGCCGCTCAGGTCAAGACACGGCGAGTTATACATAGGATCGACCACTCCCAGGCTGTCGTTTTCCCGGAGAAATGTCTGCCCGTATTGCACGCCTGCCTTGATGTTATGGATCCCCTTGGCATAAGTCAGGTCGGAGTGAATTGCGGCATTCGTCAGCGTGCGATATTGCGCGATGGACGAGGTTTGAAGGTTGGCAGGCCCGCGATCCGCCAGAGGGTTGCCGCTGGGATAGTAGTTATAGTTATCCCTGCGCACAAATGCTCCCAGGTTGAGCACAGCGTTATTGCTTAGGACCCGCGTATAAGTCGGAGAGATGTTGAAGGTGCCGATCTTTGAATGCTGATCGGTGTTGCCCACGTTGCCGAAGACCGGGCTGGCCGATGCGCCGCCGCTCACTACATTCTGCACGTTGAGGTTGTCGAATGAGTTAGGCGTCTGGAACCATGAGCGCGAGTAATTCAGGTCCAAGTGAATCGAATCGACAGCGGTGAAACCGTAGTCGATACGATCAAAGATATTTTGTTCGTTCCCCTTGTCGTGAAAGACAGAAAACTCCGGCGGATCGAGAAAGCGGCCCGAGTTGAGGCCGTCGGCCTCGACGAAATTCCCCCACTTCTTGCCGCCGTAGGCCAGGTCGAAGCCGGCTGTCGCCGATCCAAACGCGCCATAGGAGCTGCTGATGCTGCCGGTCGGTTTGGTAACGCCTTGTCCTGAGCGCGTCGTTGCCACAATCACAAGGCTGGTCTTGCCGCCGTATTCGGCCGGCGGCGCGCCGCTGATCACTTCGAGGGACTGGATCGAGTTGGATGGAATCTGGTTGGAGAAGACCTTGCTCTGCTGGTCGGTGATCGACTGGCCGTCCACGGAGAAGGAATTGGATGCATGGTCGCCCAAGCCGTGAAAGAGGCCGTTCGAATCCGCCGAGACGCCGGGCGTGGAGAGAGTGACCAGCGAACTGAGGCCGGACGACTCACTCTCCAACGGCACTTTTGTGAACAGCTCGCGGTCCACGTCGGTGTGGAAGGTGGAATCGGTCTCGACGAGATCGCCGCCGGCTTCAACCGTAACGGTCGGATCGGCGCCGGCCACCTGGAGGACGAGATTCAGGGTGACTCCCACCACCGAGCGAATCTCGACGTTCTGGCTCAAGGGAGCAAAGCCATTGGCAGAGACGCTGATCCGGTAGGGGTTGAAGGGGATGTTCGCGAAGACGAATAGGCCGGTCGCGTCGGTGGAGACGGTTTCGTCGAGCCCGCTGACATCGTTTGTGAGATGAACCACCGCGCCGGGAATCACGGCGCCGGAAGGGTCGGTAACTGTGCCGCGCACTGAGCCCGCGTTGCTGCCACCGCTGCTCGCTCCAGAGAGCGCGTGGATCTGCACAGAGATCAAGACAAGCACATAGATTATGCGAAGAATATGGCTACGATTGAACAGCATGGGGAACCTCCAGGGCAGGTCTGCATATGCGGAAAGTGGGCTGTGGCTTCGAGCGCCACGGCATCCTCAGTGCAAGAGAGCCATCGTTCCGATTCCAGATTCAGCTTGAAGGGAAGCGACTACGCCGCGCCTGAATGAGATGCAATGAGCAACGAAGTCGAACTGAATTGGAAGATCGAAAGAGAGGCTCTAGCAGCCGGATGGTGGAGGGCGTGTGAAGAGCTTGGGGTGCCAATACCGGACGACCGTGCGCGCCTCAAAGACCGGAGCCTCGCTCTGCATCCGAACCAGAACAACCACGGCCGCGATGGCCGCGACCGGCACAGCCGAGTGCATCGCGATGCATAACTGGCAGTGGTCCGCATCGCTTTCGACCGTATGGACGTGGGCCACCTGAACGACGACCAGCAACGCCAGCAGGGCTAGACACACCAGCACAGCGGCCTGGAAGCCGCGAGCCCCGCGACGGCGGCTTGCGCTGAAATGTGTCCGAAATCCAGTCAATTGGCCATCCCTAACCTAAATGATACATAGGATTGGACGCGCCGGAAACGGCGAGGGTTGCGATATTTGCTCCGATTCTCAGCTCGCCAGCCTGCCAGAGCGTGCCCAGGCCGTCTAAACTGTTGAGCTATGGTCGACTTCGCTCCAATGCGGATTGTGGCGCGGACTGCCTTGGCGCTCCTGCTGGCAATAGCCACAGCCGGCTCAGCCCAACACCCGTCCCATAAACAGCAAGCCGCTGCCGCTCAAGCCCGATGTGCCCGGCACGGGCACCAATCATCGCCTCATTCTCAAGGACGGAACCTACCAGATCGTCCGCAAATACGAGATTGTTGGCGACCGGGTGCGCTATATCTCCGTCGAGCGCGGCGGCGACTGGGAAGAGCTGCCTGCGACCTCGTTGACTGGGAGGCCACGCGCAAGTGGGAGCGCGATCACGCCAGCCAGCCGGTAGATGATGCCTCGCCGGCGATGAAAGAAGCAGCGGATATCGACAAAGAAGACGCCGCCGAACGCGCCGAGCAACTGGCGCGGCGGCCCGAAGTGGCCAAGGGCCTCGAGTTGCCCGACGAGGACGGCGTCTTTGCGCTGGACACTTTCCAGGGCACGCCGGAGCTTGTCGAGCTGCTGCCCGTGGATCTGGCTCTGAATGCGAAAAACAAGCATGGCCTGAGCACGCTGAATCCGCTGGCCGGCGCAAAGGCCAACCTGGAACTCGCAGGGCAGCACGCAAAGGTTCACCTGCACGTGAACGATCCGGCCATCTATCTGGCGCTGGCCGCGAGCGATAACGCCGAGAAGGTGCTCTCCCACGCCCTGACGGTCGAGACCCACGGCGCGAAGGAGGTGGCCAACCGCAAGCACGGCGCTCACTCGCCTGCGTCGGGCTTTGCCATCGTGAGGGTGGACGAGCGCAAGGCGGTGCGTATCGTAGGCGCGGTGCATGTGAGCCACACCGGCACGGTGACCCAGGATGAAAACGTGATTCCCGCCAAGGTCGAGGTGCTGCCGGGCAAGCACTGGCTCAAGATCACGCCCGATCGAGCCGCTCACCATCGGCGAGTATGCGCTGGTGGAGATCATCTCCGCTTCAGACATCAACCAGTCGGTCTGGGACTTCCGTGTCGACCCGCAGTTGGGGGATAACGAGGGGTCGGAGGGGCCGATCTTCAAGTAGCGGCGTCCGTGCCGAGCCAGCCATGCTCAACGCACTGCAAGGGTTATGCACGTGCACGCGCCACTCTCGCTGCACAGCTCGATGGTCAGTTTCCGGTCCTCAAAAAAATCGTGATCTTTCCTAACTTCCAGGAGTATATTCGTACCCGGAATGTGCGGATGCTGCTCTCGACCGGCGCCGCGGAAAGCTTCCGGCAGCCGCGCCAAATTACTTCTCCCGTTGTGCGGCCTGTCCGGAATGAATGCCTGCAAGAGGTGTTTTGAGGCACTTCCCCTTGCCAGCAACTTCTCCAACCCTCTACCAGCGATCTGATTCGCCTGCGAAGAACCCCGGCAGGTTCGCGGTTCGAACGCAGGGCGCAAACCATGCCCTCCCCTGGCATGGAGCGTAGCGGAGACGGCCAGGGATCATGGTTCGGAGGTTCTCCCCTTGCCGCCTGCTCGAATCGCGTTTGGCGCTTCATCCACCGGGAAACCCATCGGAGAAGGAGTCAGCTATGTCAAATTCCAGGAAAGTTGCCTTGACCGGTAGCGAGCGCGTGCCGCTGCAAGGAGCGCGCGCGATTGGCCCGACCGATCCGCATCAACTCGTCGAAATCTCGGTGATCCTCAAGCATCGCCAGCCTCTTGAGACCGCCAAACACACTGACAAATTCATGAGCCACAGCGATTTTGCCTCGCAGTATGGCGCCGATCCCAACCACGTTGACATGATCCGGAAGTTTGCCACAGACAATAATCTGCAAGTCCTGGAGCGGGGCGATGAGGTGCTGCGCCGCACGGTAACCTTGGCCGGAACCGCTGCCAATATGGAGAAGGCCTTCGGCATCGAACTGGTCGACTACGACCATCCGGACGGATACTACCGCGGACGCATTGGCGCGATTCAGCTTCCGGAGGAAATCGCTCCGTTCGTCAGGGAGTCTTCGGCCTCGATGATCGACCCGTTGCCAAGCCTCACTTCCGCTATCGCGGCGACACTCGCGCTTTTGGAGCCCGCGCCTCAAACAAATCGTTCTCTCCCGCGGAGGTAGCAAAGCTCTACGACTTTCCGCAGGACGTGAACGGGACCGGGCAGGTAATCGGCCTGATCGAGTTGGGTGGCGGATATCGCCCGGCCGACATCGAGGAATACTTCAGGTCTCTGAAGTTCCCGGTTCCGGTCGTCAAGACCTCTTCCGTGGACCAGGCGAAGAATCGCCCCACCACGGCAAACAGCGCCGACGGCGAGGTGATGCTGGATATCGAAGTGGCTGGAGCCGTGGCTCCGGGCGCGATGATCGTCGTTTATTTTGCACCCAACACTACGCGCGGATTCCAGGATGCGTTGAGTATGGCGGTTCACGACCAGCTCCGCAAGCCCACTGTAATTTCGATCAGTTGGGGCGGAGCTGAGTCCAGTTGGACCAATCAGTCGATGCAAAACTTCGACGAAGTGGCGCAGGAGGCCGGCCTGCTCGGCATCACCATTACCGTGGCAGCCGGCGACAACGGCTCGAGCGACGGAGTGGACGACAACCAGAACCACGTTGACTTCCCGGCGTCGAGTCCTCATGTGCTGGCGGCCGGCGGTACGCGCCTGATTGCGGCCAAACGGCGTCATCTCCAAAGAAACCGTATGGAATGACGGCGCGCAGGGCGGAGCCACCGGAGGAGGATTCAGCACGTTCTTTGCGCGGCCGGACTACCAGGCAAACGACGTGAAGCAGCCCAACCGCGGAGTGCCCGACGTGGCCGGCGACGCCGATCCCGAGACCGGCTACAACGTGCTTGTCGACGGCCAGAAGATGGTCGTCGGCGGAACCAGCGCCGTGGCGCCGCTCTGGGCCGGCCTTGTCGCACTGCTCAACCAGAAGCTTCAATCCCGCGCCGGCTTCATCAACCCGGCACTCTACAAGATGGACGAATCGACTTGCTTCCACGACATTTCGTCCGGCAACAACGGTGCGTTTTCCGCTGGCAAGGGCTGGGATCCGGCGACCGGGCTGGGGTCGCCGGTCGGAATCCAGATCATGCAGACGATGATGGGAATCACCTCGCATTCCCATGTCGAAAAGGGGAGTCGCTCGCACTCAACGTCCTCGCACTGAGCACGGCATGGCTTCGACATGCAATGACCTGCAACAATCCGGGGTGGATGTTCCGAGAGGGGAATCCACCCCGTTTTCCCGACGATCCAAGCTCGTTTCTGTTCCCAAGTCTGTATGGTCGCGCCCGATCTCGCCGACCGGATTGTGACGCCAAAAATTCTCTCATTCGCTATTGTGCAGCGTGACGTTACGCTGTACACTTCTTGCAGAATGATTCGCAGCTTCCGGCACAAAGGGATCGAGAAGTTCTTTCTGACAGGATCGAAGGCTGGAATTCAGCCCAGCCACGCCAGGAAACTGAATGACCAACTGACCGCCCTGAATGCCGCAACAAGGCCCGAACACATGAACGTTCCCGGATGGAAGTTTCATGCGCTGACGGCTAACTTAGCAGCCCATTGGGCAGTCAGCGTCAATGGAAACTGGCGGCTCACGTTTCGCTTCGAGGGAGAAGATGCAGTTCTCGTCGATTATCAGGACTACCACTGAGGAAAGGAGCTCGCACCATGCAGATGCACAACCCAGCACATCCCGGCAGGATTCTTGCTTATTACCTTGAAAACAGGTCCGTGACCGAAGTCGCGCGGCACCTGGGAGTCACCCGGCCCGCGCTCTCGCGTGTCCTGAATGGCAAGGCTGGTATCTCGGCCGATATGGCCCTGCGCATTTCGGAGGCATTCAGCACGGAGCCGGATTTCTGGCTTCGCCTTCAAGCCCAGCGCGACCTTTGGGTCGCCTCACAAAAGAAGCGCAAGAAAGTGAAGCCCCTCGCCGTGAGCGCGGCGGCGTAGTTCGTGGTATCCCACCCTTGCACCAGAAAAATGCGCAAGGATGGGGCACACGGCTATAGAAGCTCCGGTGCCTTTGCCCGCGAGAACCGCTGACGCCGATTCTCCCACTCCTCAGAGGTGAAGAAGCGCGGCCCTACTTCGATTAGGCGGGGAATCATATTAAAGACCGCAACCCGGCTCCAGGGCCTCCCGTCCCGCATCCGAAAACCCTTCTCGTTCAGGTCGCTGACGATGCTCGAATAGGAAAAGTCCTGCACCAGCAACTCCATCATCAGCATGAGCACCTGGTGCTCGTTGGGATCGGCTTCCAGCCGCGTACAGTCGTCGGAGATGCGCAGTCCGTAAGGGATGTCCTCGGAGAATCCGCCTTCGGGTGGTTCTTCCGAATCCGGCAACTCGCGGCGCCATTCGATCGAGACCATCTGCCACCCGGCCGCCGTCCGCTGCCGGATCACATCGGGGCTGAAGGGTCCGGACATCACATCGCGCATCCGTTCAAAATATGCCATCGCACACCTCCGTGCACGGTTTTCGCCACTACGTTGAAAGCAATTCCCCTGCCAAAGCTATGGGTTGGTGCGAGTCTCTCAAGTAGCTGATCGAAAAGAAGATAGTTAGAGGATCTATTGACCGGTCCCACACACAGGTTGTTCGCTTTCGCGAACAGGTGCGCGCTTCCGAACAGCCGTTGAGACGAGTCCGCGGGTTGGTAGTTCTTCAAAAATAAGCCGCCTTCGAGCTGCAGTCATGGTGCTAAAACTGCACCGTGTAGAGGCTCTCATCCTGCGAATGCACAACCCCGCTCATCCCAGAAGAATGCTCGCCTACTATCTCGATGGTCGCTCCGTAACTGAGGTTGCGCGGCACCTCGGCGGATACGGCCCTTCGCATCTCGGAGGCCTTCAACACCGAGCCGGATTTCTGGATTCGTCTTGAGGCCCAGCACGACCTTTGGGTTGCCTCACAAAAGAAGCGCAAGAAGGTGAAGCCGCTGGCCGGGAGCGCGGCGGCGTAATTTGTTGCACTTCACAATGGCCTATAATTATGGTCCATGAAGAAGCCAATGAATTTTGAAATGTCCTGCCCTGTGGACGTTCTGTTCGACTTATTCGAGTCCAAAGAAATTTCAACCGGAATGACGAAAGATGTCCCAGGAGGTGCCGTTATCCAGCTCGGCGAAATGCCAATGCAGAAGCGGCACATTACGCAGGACGCTGCACCGCTCGTAGTAATCGCTGTATCGTTCGGGACAAGTGTTGCATCGAAGCTGCTCGCAGATTGGCTTTCGGGAAAGATGAAGAAATCGAAGATTCAACGGCTGCGAATCAACCGAAAAGAAGTTGAGATTACTCCTGATGGAATTTTGAAGGCAATCGAAGAAACCATCGAAATCGAGCACGAAAAGTAGAAGAGGCCAGCAAATGAGCAGAAAAACCAGAATCATCAAGGAATTCTCAAACGAGACAGGAATGCTCTCGGTAAGCAATTTGACGCCTGCTCAAGTTCGCTTTAGCTTAACCGTAACGCAAGAATTTATCGATGACGTACCAGGCATGAAAGACGGTTATGGATCACTGCAATTCAAAGACCCCACTAGAGCCAAAGAATTCAGTGCTGGAACGTTAACAAGTGAGAACGTTCAAGCAAATATAGTAATGAACGCTAGAGGTTTCAAAACAGATGGAACCGTCATTTGGGATGGCGCTCCGTCTGATTGATGAGCCAGGTATATTAATGCCAAAAGAAGACACCTGGGGGGGTACTTTGGCAATCAATCTACTCCCTCACGCTAATCCCCAGCGTCTTCATCTTGCGGTAGAGGTGGCTGCGCTCCAGGCCCAGCATCTCGGCGGCGCGGCTGACGTTGTTGCGCGCTTCCTCGACCTTCTTCAGGATGAACTCGCGCTCGTAGGCGTCGCGGGCCTGCTGCAGCGTTGAAAACTCCTCAGTCGAGCGCGTGCCGGCCTTGTGGGTCAAGCGGCGGCAGATGCTTGCGCTCGATGCGCAGCGTGCGCGGATTGAGAATCAGCACGCGCTCGACGACATTCTTCAGTTCGCGAACGTTGCCGGGCCAATGGTATTGGGCCAGCGCATCCAGCGCCTCGTCGCCGATCTCCATGCGCGGGCGGCCGTACTGGCGGCCAAACTCAGCAAGAAACTCGCGCGCCAGCAGCGGAATGTCCTGCTTGCGTTCGCGCAGCGGCGGCACAAAAAACGGAACGACATTGAGCCGGTAAAAGAGGTCTTCGCGGAAGTTGCCCTTGGCGATTTCTTCTTCGAGATCCTTGTTGGTCGAGGCGATCAGGCGCACATCCACGCGAATGGCCTGCGTGCCGCCGACCGGCGTGAACTGCTGATCGTCGAGCGCCGAGAGCACCTTGGATTGCGTCTTGAGGCTCATGTCGCCGACTTCATCGAGGAAGAGCGTCCCGCCGTCGGCGCGTTCGAGCGTGCCGCGCTGCTCGGGCAAGCCGCCGGGCTGTGCGCCATGCCGGTAGCCGAAGAGTTCGGCCTCGATGTGCGCCTCGGGAATGGCGGCGCAGTTCAGCTCGACAAAAATCTGATCCTTGCGCAGGCTCTCGGCGTGAATCGCGCGCGCAATCAATTCTTTCCCGGTTCCCGACTCGCCGTAGATGAGCACGCGGCCGTTGGTGGGAGCCATGAGGCGAATCTGCTGGCGCAGAGCTTTCACCGGCACGCTTTCGCCGGTGAGCGCCGAGCCTACGCTGAACTGCCGCTTGAACTCCTGATTCTCCGTGCGCAGCCGGCGCGCCTCAACCGCGTTCTTGAGCACGATGAGCGTTCGATCGAGCGAAAGCGGCTTTTCTAGGAAATCGTAGGCGCCGAGCTTGGTGGCCTTCACCGCGGTCTCGATCGAGCCGTGGCCGCTGATGATGACCACTTCAGGGCGGGTTGCGGCTCCCTGCCCGTGAATGTCGTCGAGCACGTCGAGACCGTCGCGATCGGGCAGCCAGATATCGAGCAGGACCACGTCATAGGCCGCGTCCTCCAGCAGCACCATGGCCTCGGCCGCTGTGGCCGCGCTCGCCACGCCATAGCCTTCTTCGCGCAGAATCTCTTCCAGAGAAGTGCGAATCTCCGCTTCGTCGTCCACCACCAGAATGTGATTCATCAGAGCGATCCCTTCTCAGAGCCGGCCGAAGCGGCGGAGTCAGCAAGCGTTGCCGCGCCATTCTCCGGCAGCGGATCCATCAGGGGCAGCCGCAGCAGAAAGCGCGCGCCCTTGGGTGCATTGGATTCGGCGCGCAATGAGCCGCCATGCTCCTGCACGATCTTTGCCGCGATAGAGAGCCCCAGACCGGTGCCGCGCTGCTTGGTCGAATAGAAGGGCAGAAAGAGCCGTTCGCGAATCTCGTCGGTGAGGCCGTGGCCGGTGTCGGAGACTTGGACCTCGACCGCCGTGGCATCGTCGCAGAGCGAAGTCGAAATACCGAGCACGCGCAGCAGACTGCCCTGCATCGCGTCGGCTGCGTTGTCGATGAGGTTGGCCAGAGCTCGGCGGATCGCTTCAGGATCGGCCAGCACCGGGGGCAATCCCGGCTCCAGATCGCGCTGAATCGTGATGCCATCGAGCCGGCCGGCAAAAAGCGCCAGTGCCTCCTCGGCCACCTGGTTCATGTCGCAGGCGCACGGCTGCGGCGCGGGAAACTCGGCCAGCGCGGAGAACTGATCCACAAGCGTGCGCAGAGTGGCCACGCAGCTCAGAATCACCTCGCTGCACTTGCGAATCACTGCGGGCGAGTCGGGCTGGCCGCGGTCGAGATGCCTGCCGATGCGCTCGGCCGAGAGGGCGATCGGTGTCAGCGGATTCTTGATTTCGTGCGCCACTCGCTGCGCCACTTCCTTCCACGCCAACTGCCGCTGCGCGCGCAACAGCTCTGTTGTGTCTTCGACCACGAGCACGGTTCCCGGCCGCCCGAGAGTCAACTCCAGGCGTGCGCTGGTCATGGCCAGATGCATGGTGCGGCCGCCGGAATGGACCACAATCTCGGTGAAGGCGGCGCCCATGCGATGGCTGCGGCGAATGACGCCGGTCAGATCGTCGGCGCACTCGGCGGGAAAGAGCGTCTCGATCTTCTCCCCAGCCAGGCCAAGGTCCACACGCCGGCCCATCAGCGCGGCAAAGGCGCGATTGGATTGCAGAATCGTGCCCGAGCTATCCAGCGTGACCACGCCCGATGGGATCGTCTCGACAATCGTCTCCAGCTCTCGGCGGCGTTCTTCCACAGCCACGTTGGCCGCGGTCACTTGTGCGGAAGAGCTCTCGGCCAACTGACGGCTAGTGTCCAGATCCGCCGCCATGTGGTTGAAGGCCCGCACCAGTTCGCCCATCTCCCCGGTGGCTGCCAGCGCCACACGATGTTCATATTTGCCGGCGGCGATCTCGGCCATCGCCTCACCCAACGCCTCCACCGGACGGGTGACCTGCTTGGAGAGAAACAGCGCCAGCCATACGCTGAGGAAGAAGACGAAGACGGTGATCAGCAGCAGGATCAGGAAGAACGTGGTGCGAATGCGATTGCGCGCGCGGAAAAGCTCAGTGTAAGTGACCGAGCCGGAGCGAATGCGCATCGCGGCTTGGCTAAGCCCCTGAGGCATTGGAAGCGCTGTCACCACCACCTTCCCCGAGGAAGTAGCCGCAATGCCGAGCGCGTACTCTCCGCCTGCCACGTCGATCACAGGCTGATCGCTGCGCCGCGCGGTGGCAAGCAGGTTGACTGAAAGCGGACCATGGAGCGCGACCGCCCTCTCCTGCTTTCCTTCATCGAGCCAGGGCCTTAGTGTTGCCGGGCTCGACTCCGGCGGGGCCTGGAAGCTCGTGATCACGCGCTCGTCTTTGCCGTAGACAAAGACAAAGCCGCCGTCCAGAGTGATGCGGTGGGAAGCCAATACATCATCGAGCGCCTGCAGACTCTTGTCCGCGGCGCCTGAAACAACAACGGACTCAGCCTCTCCACGCGCATTGCCAGTGACATATTGAGCCAGATCCTGCACCACGCGCGTCGAGTCCTCGCGCATCTGAGAGGTGTTGGGAGAGAACCACCGGTCCAGCGAGCGATTCATCAACTGATAGCTGAAGAGAAACATGAAGGCCGCCGGCATCAGCGCGATCAGCACAGCGCCCAGCACCATCCTTGAACGCAGACGCGCTCCCAGGCCGCTGCTGCCCTGGCCGGTGTAGACCTTGAGGATGTTCCTCAGAAGCAGCATCAACAGCAACAGAAGCAACAGGAAGACCAGGCCCGTGAGGCCGGTAAAGATGAGTGTCTCACCCGCGGTCTCAGGATTGAGAAAGTGTACGTTTGAGGTGTTGAAGGCCTGGAGCGCGCCAAGCAAGGCGAAAAACAGCAGCACTCCGGCTGCATAAAATGCAACCGGCCGCCACCGGGAATCTCCGCCGAAGCGCATGGGGCGATTATAGAACTGCCAGGGAACAGGGGGCAGGGATCAGGGAGCAGAGATCAGGGGTCAGGGGTCAGAGACCCGGGGGCAGGGATCAGGGCCAGGATAAGTGTGCGGGTGCCCCACCCTCGCCGGCTCTTGTCTTCGCGGCCAGGGTGGGCTCAGCCAGAAATAGCCCAAACAGCTTGCCTCGCAGGACGAGCAGCACCCAGCTCAAAAATTGCCCAGCGCATGAAGCCGCCGCGAAACGCGTCAGATCTGAGAGCAGGCCAGCGGGCTGAGCACCAGATTGGTTATGTTGGTCACGAGCTGATCGTAGCTGTAGCGGGGGCTGGCCGAGAGCTTCTTCCAGGCCGGATCGTTGCGGAAGAGATCCCACTTCGCTTCCAGTTCAGCCATATCGGCAAAGCTCAGCATATAGGTCAGGTTGGGCATGCGCGCTCCGATGAGCGTATCGGCGAAGAAGACAGGATGGAAGCCAATGCCACGGAAGATGTCGAACTCGCCCGCGTGAAACATCTCAACCTTGCGCACGTGTTCCCCATTGCTCGGGCTCTCGTAGGTACGCAGCTGAAAGATGCGCTTGGCCTTGGTTGTGGACGAGGCCGGCAGCGTCAGTTTCGGCCAGCCCGCGAATGCTGCGAGCAGAGAAATCTCGACGTGCTGAAAGGCGGGCGAAGCGGAGGTCGCATTCCAGAATGGGTCGGCGCGTTTGAGAAACTCAGCATCAAGCGCGAGACGCAGATCGAGTTCCGCAAGTGCTTCGACGGAGGAACCCGGAACCAGCAGGTACAAGGCCGGGGTCTCGGGTCCGAAGTCGAGTTGGAAGGCCCCGATCGGACCCAGCCCCATGCGGACCAGCGCAGGGATGAGCGCATCGCCGAAATAGCTCTCGGTCATCTTGGCCTGCGGCCCTCGTTGCAGCGTATAGCGGCGCAGTTGATAGAAGTCGCGGCTGGGAACAGGCGCGGGCGAGGCCGGCGGGGCCTGCGCCGCGAGATCGGTGGCAAGAGAAAAAGCTGAAGCAGCAACTGAACCAGCGAGAAACTTACGGCGTTCCATCGACTCCTCCGGATACTGGATCATCTTACGGCAACAGCCTCTATCCAATCACGCTGGCCGCCGGCGTCCACGGCCGCTGCTGGCTCTCGGCCACGCCGCGGCAGGTGAGTGTGCCCAGCCAGGTGTTCAGCCCCTCGGCCAGGCCCGCATCCTGGCGCAGCGCTTCGCGAACGCCGAGATTGGCCATGCGCAGCAAGTATTGAAAGGTCGAGTTGGTCAGCGCCAGCGTAGAAGTATTCGGCACCGCGCCGGGCATGTTGGTGACGCAGTAGTGCACGACGCCATCGACTAGATAGCTCGGGTTGGAGTGCGACGTGGGTTTCGCCGTCTCAACGCAGCCGCCCTGATCGATGGCTACATCCACGATGACTGCACCCTTCTTCATTCGCGAGACCATGGCGCGGGTCACAAGCTTGGGAGCGGTTGCGCCGGGAATCAGAACGGCGCCGATCACCAGGTCGGCCTCGCGCGTGGCGTGAGACAGGTTGTAACTGTTCGAGGCCAGTGTCCCGAGCCGCCCGCCGTAGTGGTCGTCGAGTTCGCGTAGCCGGCTCAGGCTGACATCGACGATGGTCGTCTTGGCGCCAAGACCCAGTGCGATCCGGGCCGCATTCGAGCCCACCACTCCGGCGCCAATGATAGTGACATGCGCAGGAGGCACGCCCGGCACGCCGCCCAGCAGAATGCCGCGACCGCCACGTTCTTTTTCGAGATACGCAGCGCCCACCTGCACGCTCATACGTCCGGCGACCTCGCTCATCGGAGTCAGCAGCGGCAGCGTGCCCTGGCGGTCGCGAACGGTTTCGTAGGCGATGCCGATGACCTTCGACTCGAGCAGCTTTTCAGTTAGCGCAGGCAGCGGCGCCAGATGCAGATAAGTAAAGAGAACAAGACCCTCTCTGAAAAACGCGTACTCTTTCTCGATGGGCTCCTTGACCTTGACCACGGTCTCGGCCTTTCCCCAGACGTAGCCCGCCTCGCCCACCATCTCCGCGCCCGCATTCTGGTACTCCTCGTCGGGAAAGCCGGATTGCGCTCCGGCCTGCGTCTCGACGAGCACAGTGTGGCCCGCCTCGGTGAGAGCCTTCACACCCGCAGGAGTGACGCCCACACGTGCTTCGTTGTCCTTGATCTCTCTAGGAACGCCGATAATCATTGCGATTTCTCCTGTTCAGGTGCAGTCTAGTTGTTTGGATGCAAATCAGAGAAGGCCGGTTCGTAAGTTTATGGTTTTCAACGAAGCCAATGTGTGCTCCAATGTGATTGATTCCAAAGAGCGGTAACAGGGGGGTGGCTGATGGACGAGGATCCGAGGTTTCCCAATCGAAAGAAGAGAAAAGACTGGGACATGTCGGCTCTCGACAAGCCTGCGGAGGCGCCAGGCGGCGAGCGGACTGAGGATCAAGAGCTGCCTATCAACGCCTATCGCGTCGTTGACGCGGCCACGAAGAGCAAAGAAGAGGAACAGAGGGAGCGAGAGGAACTCTATTCCTTTCGCCAATCCATCCCAGAAACTCAACGCGCGAAGCGTAGAGCCGCCGGTCCATACCCCGATCGCTGAGGCTCCAACTGTCCAGATGCCGGATCGGCGAACCCCGGAACGGCCGAGCCAAGGGTGGAGGGCGGGGATTCTCAAGTTCGTCGAGAGTCAGACAAGGGTCTATGCCGCAATCGGCATAGGTCTCGGCATTCTGCTGGGCGCCATCATCGCCAGCCTGACCTGGTTCACGAACAGCACCCCCAATGGGCGCTACGACCTCGGACCGGTCGACTCGAGCGCAGCCGGGTTGAAGGGCCGACTCTACGTCGAATGGAACAAGACGCTGAACTATCGCGTCTCGATTGAACCGGACGATCCGGCGCGGCAGGCTGCCTTCGCGCTGGCGGTCGCCAAGTCTCCGCATCCCCTTTCCATCGAAATCCACCTGCAGGACTCCGGAGGATTTGCCTTGTGCTCCAAAGAGATCCTCTTGCGGTACGACGCCAGGGGCGCCGCGGAACTGGCGGAGCCCGCGCCCGAAGAGCAGGACGATAAGAACATCAAGAATGTGAAGGACCAGAAGACGAATGCGCAGGCAGCCTCAAGCCCACAGCCGGCGCCAGCCATCGATTATTCGCAAGCGGACGCCCAGGAGGCCGCGCGCGAAAACGGCAAAGACATCTTCAAGAATCAGATCGGACCGGATGGTCAAATCACCGCCATCAGCGCTCAGGGCGCAACATCGTGCACGGCCAAAGCCTACGAAAAGGTTCAATCCTGGAGTTTCACGCCCAACTTTCCCAGCATCGCCGAGCAGGATGCATTGCTGGAGCGCCAGAAAGCGATAACGGCCGACGCCGGGCGCACGCCCGCGGAGATTGTTGCGATCCACAGAAAGAGGGCCGCAGAAGGTCGAGCAGAAGAAGGTCGTGGGTTTCTCCATCGAAGGAGATGACTCGATCGTCGATTTCGACGCCTCACGCGGGGTCATTGAAACCAGATCGGGAAAGGTCTTCTTCCTCGAAAAAGGTGGCGGATCAGCCTCCGACCCCCGATGGCAGGACTACCCTGTAGAGATTCATTACCGGTGCGCCGCCGGCTCGGAGTGCATCCTCATGCACCACGGCGCGGGCGCCTTACGCGCGAGGCTCAGGCGATAGTTGAGCGCAGCGCTGCGAACTCCGTCCCGGTAGTTGCTTTCAGGTTTTAGACGCTCTCGATGCGGTTGCGGCCATTCTTCTTGGCGATATAGAGGGCCTCGTCGGCCCGCTGGAGCAACTCGTCGCGCTGCTCCACCGATTTGGGAGCGGCGGTATTGACGCCGATGCTCAGCGTGACGGCGATCTCATTTTCCCGCGCGACGATCGGCCGTTCGCATACCCCCAGGCGGATACGTTCGGCGACCTCGCATACCGTGTGCGGATCGCAGCCCGGAACGAGGATAAGGAACTCCTCGCCGCCATAGCGTCCGAGATAATCGTAGGGGCGCAGAGAGCCCTGCATTCGCCGGGCGATCTCGCGCAGCGCGATGTCGCCGCAGACGTGGCCGAAGTGATCGTTGATGATCTTGAAGTGATCGACATCGGCAATAAGCACTCCGATGGCCGATTTTTCCCGCGCCGCCTTGGCGCACTCGCGAGAGAACAAATCGAGAATGGCGGGGCGGTTCCAGATGGCGGTCAGCGAGTCGTGCGTGGCCTCGTACTTCTGGTTCTCATAGGCGATATGCAGCTTGTTCTGCAGGTCGATAATGCGCTGCCCGGAACGCAGACGGGCCTGCAACTCCGGCGTGTTGACCGGCTTGGTCATGTAATCGTCGGCGCCGGCGCCGAGGCCGCTCAGCAGGTCCTGGCGATCGCTCCGCGAGGTGAGCAGAACAATGAAAGTGTAAGGCCGGTCCTTGAGTCCGCGAACGCGCTCGCAGAGGGTGGTTCCGTCCATACCCGGCATCATCCAATCCAGCAGCACCATTTGCGGCGCGTCGTCGCGCTGCAGGATCTTCCACGCCTCCTCGCCATCCTCGACGACCAGCGTTTCATATCCCCAAGAAGAGAGGCAGCGCGTCAGGTAAAGGCGTTGCATGGGATCGTCATCGGCGATCAGCACGCGCATGGATCTCCTTTCCCAATGCCGCAACCGCGACGCGGAATTCCTCCAGATGTCTCCCCAGCCGGTTCAAAATCTCCGGCATCCGCGACAGGTCGCCTTTGATCGCCATCTCCTCGATGACTAAGCAGTCCTCGGTGTGCGGCCCCACGCCAAAGACGCTCAACGCGCCCTTCAGGCGGTGGGCCGCGCGATGCACCGCGTTTGCGTCGTCCGTCTTCACCATCACGTCGAGGGTCTGAATCATTCCTGGCAACTCCGCCAGCGATAGTTCGCAAAGGTCGGCCAGCAACTGGCAGTCGCCGTCCATGCGAGCGAGAATCTCGGCTTCATCGAGCTTCAACGCGGTGTCATTGCGAATCGGGTTGGTTTCGGTCATGATCTCAATTCCTCGCATTCTCAACCGGTTCGGCCGCGTCCGGCGAATCCTCAGGACGCGCCTCGAAGCTGAAGAATCGGCCAATGGCCTGTTCCATGCGCCTGTAACTCACTGGCTTTGTTATGTATTCGTCCATGCCGGAATCGAGGTAGCGATCGCGATCTCCGCTCATCGCATAGGCAGTCATGGCGATGATGGGAATGTGCTCTCCCGTCTCCTTCTCGACGGCTCGAATGCGCGCCGTGGCCTCGGTCCCATCTATCTCCGGCATCTGCACATCCATCAAAATCAAATCGAAGCTTCCGTCCCCCCAAAGCTTGAAGGCCTCGTGGCCGTCGCAAGCCAGAGTGACCTCATGGCCCATCTTGCGCAACAGGGCTACGGCCAATTTCTGATTGACCAGGTTGTCTTCCGCCACCAGGATGCGCAGAGCGCGGCGCAGGGTGGTGGGAGCGGGCCGCTCGACGGCAGGTTGCGCGGCCAGCACACCCAGCCCGGCGCGAATGCTCGCCAGAAGCTCGGTCGAACGAATCGGCTTGACGATGTAGGTCGATATCCCCAGCGAGCGGCACTGCCTGGCGGTGTCAATCTGATCGCAGGAACTCAGCATCATAATCACCACGCCTTTGAGCAGCGGATTGGCCTGGATTTGCTTGACGACCTCCAGCCCATCCATCCCCGGCATCGCTTGGTCGAGCAGGATCAGCCGGTAAGGCTCTCCCCGCTCTTTGCCTATCAGCAACTCGGCAAGTCCCTCCTGACCCGAAGCCACGGCCGACGACCGCATGCCCCAGCGGCGCGTCATTTCGATGAGAATACGCCGGTTCGTCGCATTGTCGTCGATCACCAAGGTGCTGACGCCTCGAACATCTTCGAAACTGGGCTGCGGCTCGGGCTCCGTCAGAGGAGGAGCTTGTTCGAAGACGGCGGTGAAGAAGAGTGTGGTGCCCACGCCGGGAGTGCTCTCGATCCAGATGCGGCCGCCCATGGCCTCAACCATGCGCCGCGAGATTGCCAAGCCCAGTCCGGTTCCGCCATAGTGGCGCGTGGTGGAGGCGTCCTCCTGTTCAAAGGCCTGGAAGATTCTCTCCTGGTTGCGCGGCTCGATGCCGATCCCCGTGTCCCGCACGGCGAATCGGAGCCTCAAATGGCTGCCCTCCGCCTCTTCGGTCGTCACGGTGACAACCACCTCTCCGGCCTCGGTGAACTTGATGGCGTTTCCTACAAGATTGGTCAGAATCTGGCGCAGGCGGTTCGGATCGCCCAGCAGCGTCGCGGGAACATCCGGCGCGGCAATCCATGCCAGCTCCAGCCCTTTCTTGTCAGCGGCAAGAGCGGAGGCCTTCAGCACGTCCACCACGGCGTCGGCGACACTCAACCGGGTCGAGTCCAGAGTCAGCTTCCCGGCCTCGATGCGCGAGTAGTCCAGGATGTCGTTGATGATGACCAGCAGCGAGTCGGCCGAGGTCTTGACCATCGTCAGGAACTCGCGCTGCTCCCCCGTCAGATCGGTCGAGAGCGCCAGTTCCGTCATGCCGAAGATGCCGTTCATCGGCGTCCGGATCTCATGGCTCATGTTGGCGAGGAACTGGCTCTTGGCCCGGTTGGCCTGCTCGGCGGCATACATCGCCTGGCGCAAGGCCGCCGTCTGCGACCGCACCTGACGGCGAAGCATCGTCACCCACACCATCGCGAATGCGGCGACCAACAGGACGATACCGAACATGTAAAACACACGCCGCTGGTTCCACCACGGCGCACTCTGGAGCACCTTGATATCCGCCGGACTCCGCAAGAGCAAAACAAAGGCATCCGGATCGAGATCCTCGGCCCGATCGAGCTGGTCCGTGAGGATCTGTATCTGGAAGATGCCGGTCAGGCGCAGAAGGCTGCCCGGACTCAGCGCATCGAAGGAGCGCAGGGAGTTATCGTCGTCGATCTGCGCATTGAAAGTTCGCGTCCCCGACTCCAGCATCAGGGTCTTTCCATGCGGGCTGTTGACCACCCGCAGCAGCCGTGCATCGATCTGCACGAGCTGGTTGTTAAGGCGGGTGTCGATGCTCCCCGAATTGGCAACCTTCGGTGCGGGCGTGGAACCGCTTCCCAGCCTTCGTACCTGGGCATCGCTCATAACCGGAGAGTAGGACCCCCCGGAGATCACATAGCCCGCCGCCTGCGCCAGATCTCCAACCTGCAGATCCTCCGATTGAGTCTGTATCTGCAGGCCGCCGGTGGAATCCTGCAGATAGAGGCCGCGGTCGAGCGAATTCATGGTAACGACGCCCTGCACTCTCACGCGGTGGCTGAAATCTGTCTCCGGGGAATAACGAAAGAGATGCGAGATCGGGATGGGCTGCGTTTGTCCTGGACCGGTGGGTCTGGGCTGAAGCACCGTGATGTCTTCCTTGCGCGGGACGGCCAGAGCATAGCCCATGAGTTGCTCGTCGCGGTTGTAGATCGTGCCAAAGGCCCCGCGAAGGCGGACATTGGCGTCGACCAAGCCCTTCAGATACTCCTGCGGAAGGTTAAAGGTCCAGACGCGGGTTTTGCCCAGTTGCGTCACAACCTCCATGATGCCGTGGATCTCCCCGTGCGTACCCACGGATTGGACGATGAAGGAGTGCACGACTCCCTCGATGCTCACCCATTTGGAGTCTTCCAGGCCTGACGCCGCCTTCTCTGCGGTGACCGCCATTGGCGCGGGCAAGCGGCCGGGGCCGAGAACCTTGACGTGAAGCGCGGTGACATTCGGGGCGTAGTTGCCCGAACTGGTCGTGCCCTCCAGTTCCACTTCCTCTCCAGTCGCCACCGGAGTCTCGACGGCCCAGACGAAGATCCCTCCAGTTGTGTCCTGCAGATAGAAAAAATGCCAGTCGGTGTCGAAGTGGGTGACCACGCCGTGCAACCTCACGGGATGCGCCCGGTCCGCCTCCCGGTTGTCCAGGGCGCGGATCGCCGCGACGGTCGTCAAAGTCGGCAGCGCGTTCACCGCCGGCGTTGCCGTTTCTGCCGCTCCGCCGGGAGCCGATGAGATCGATCTCAGGTCTGCGTGAATGAGATCTCCAACGAAGCTTCCCGGTGTGGGAAAGCCAATAGCCTCAATCACCGTGCCCCGGCTCAGACTCTGGGGATGGGTCAGTAGCACGCGGACCAGCGTTGGACTTCCGCCGATGACCGTTGTCTGTCCTGCGCCGACCGACTGCTGCGTGACCACCGCCCCGCGGACGCGGACGCGGTGGCCCTCTTGATAGCCGGGAAATGCCGCCAGGTCCTCCAGTGAAGAGACCAGGGGTACAACGGCCGGAGCAGGGGCATTCACCCTCAGGTTCGCCGGATTAGAAACGTACAGCCGGGTTTGATGACGGCCTCTGTTGTCGAGTTCGCCTAGCTCGGGCACCCCCGTCACTGTCACCTGGGCATCCACCAGACTCGATGGATCGAGGTTGATCCCTGAGCGCGGAACGATCACGCGAACCTCGTGCCGGTCCATCGCCAGCGTCAGCGAGAGATGCCATTGGTCCTGCGATGCCTCGCGGACAATTCCTTGCAACTGAGAGCGCGTGTTGCTGGCCGAGCGGCTGGGAATTGTCCGGAATGACTGGAGCTCGGCTGCGGGCAGCGTGGTTTGGCCATCAGGAGTCGCGACCCCGTCTACCAGCTTGACGCTGCTGGGACCGAGCTGCCGGTTGTAGCGGGCGGTGATGCGGGCCGTAACAGCCAGAATCTGGCCGGCGTTGAACGTCTGCTTAGGATCTCTCAACACGATCCTGACCGCACCCGTATCGTCCTGAATGTAGAGCCGTTCCAAATCCGAATAGGTGACGGTACCGCGCAGCCTTACGCTGCTGCCTTGCGGCAAAGTGCGCAGGTCGCCGATCGAATCGAAGTGCCCTCCAAGCCGCCAGTGGCGCAGCATCGGCTCACTGGCAAAGGAGACGAGCATAACCACAATCAGCCCAATGGCTGCCCAGAGGGCCGCACCAGGGAACCTGAATCGTGTACCCTTTTCGCCTGAATCCCGATGAATCTCTCGAATCCGGAGTGAAACCAAAATCCGATGGAACCAGCCTTTCGGCATGACAAACCTCGCCGTCGTGCGGGCAAGCCGGAAGACAAGCTCACACCACAGGAAACACACTCATCGATATGATCGGCATAAAAGGCTTCCAAGTTCACGATTAAGCCCAGAATTCTTTTGATAAATCTAAGATTCTTTTGGGCGTGCGGAGCGTTTGGGGGGAAGCTTTTTCCGGCTGATTCAACCCAGGTTGCAGACCCCTGCCGGCAAACCGCCCCTGGGCCGGCAGCTATTGAATCTTACCGGTGATGGGCCACCAGAATCATCAGCAGCAGAATCACGACCGGAATGAGAGCCAAACCCGTGTAATACATGATCCTGCGCGAGAGATGGGATTTGCGCCTTTGCCAATCGCGCAACTCCACCCGGTCTTCCACGCCGACTTGATCCAGATGTTCCAGATCCCTGGCAAACTCGCTCGCCTTGGCATACCGGTTTTTGGGGTCCCTCTCCAGCGCGCGATAGATCACCTCCTGCAATTGCGGAGAGATCGAGGGGTCGGCGACGCTGGGAGGCAGCGGATGGTTCAACAGCCGGTCATTCATCGCGGCCAGGGGAGAAGGGCCAGAGAAGGGCAGCTTGCCGGAGAGCATCTCGTAGAGAATCACTCCCATGGCGAAGATGTCGGAGCGTCCGTCGCCACGCTTGCCCTTCACCTGCTCCGGCGAGATGTAATTCGGCGTCCCCAGCGTCGAGGTGAAGTTGGCGTAGGTCAGCCGCCGCGCGGCTGAGTCGCCGGCGATGCCAAAGTCGATGAGCTTGACCTTGTCGTTCGCATCGACCATGATGTTTTCCGGCTTGAGGTCGCGGTGCACAACGCCATTGCCATGGATGTACTCGAGCGCATCCAGCACCTCGATGGCAATGTGGATGGCGCGGTCGTGTGTCAGCTTGCCCTCTTCGTCGAGGATCTTGCGCAGCAACCGGCCTTCGCACCACTCCATCACCATGTAAATGCGCGAGCGCTTCTGGTCGGCGTAGACCCGCATCACACTGGGATGATGAAGCTTTTCGCCGATGGCCGACTCTCTCTTGAAACGGTCGAAGAGAATCGGATCGGCTTCCATGTCCGGGTGGGGAATCTTGAGAGCAACCTTGCGGTGATCGCGCGTGTCGATGGCGCGATAGATGGTAGCCATGCCGCTGCGGGCAACCGGCTCTTCAATGCGGTAGGAATCGATCTGCGCACCGGCCTCATAGCCGTCGTGATAACCCATCGGACAGCACTCTCCTACAGTGAATCTCTGTCAACTCTATCAGTGAAAGGGAGAACAGAAGCAAGGATTTCGTAAAGGTTTCCGCTGTCCTCGGCTCCGTCCGGCTTAAACCGGCAGCCTGTACGGACGGCCGCGGTACATGCCCACCTGCTCGACCGACCGCACGCGAATCACCTGCGCCGTGGTGTTGTCGCCTCCGTCGATCTCGACGGCGCGGGCCACAAGTTCGCTGGCGATCTCCTGCATGTTTTTCTTCTGCGAAACGATCTCGGCCAGCAGCGTTTCAGGCATCTCGTCGTGCAGCCCGTCGGTGCATAGAACCAGCACATCGTTGGGCAGCAGAGTGAGCAGAGTCGTGTCAGGAGAGACAAACATCTCCGGCCCCATCGAGCGGGTCAGCACGTGGCGAGAGTCGGACTCGGCGGCCTCCTGAGCCGTCAGCAATCCCATCTTTCTCTGTTCGTTGACCCATGTGTGATCCTGCGTAACTTGTTTGGCCTGGCCGTTGCGGACCAGGTAACAGCGGGAGTCGCCCACATGCGAGACCACCGCCTGATCGTGGCGCAGAGCGCAGGCTACCAGCGTGGTGGCCATCTTCCTGCCCTGATACTGCGGATCGAGCGTGCAGTCGTGAACCGCCGCGTTGGCCTGCTGAATCAACCGTGGCAGCAGACTGGAGAGCATGGAGCCTGAAGGCGCTTTGGCAAAGTCCTCCGTGACCGTTTTGATCGCCGTTGCCGAGGCCACCTCGCCCAGGTCCATGCCGCCGACACCATCGGCAACCGCGAAGAGATAGCCGTGGCTGCGTCCCTGGCGGCGCGTTGAGGGCACAAAAGATCCCATCGCATCTTCGTTGTTGGTGCGAACTTTGCCGAAATCGCTGGCCTGGCCGAACTGAACGTCTAACATGGGCGCCGCAACCTGAAATATCTTCTCATTGAATGGCCTGAGGGTGCTTTGCGGATTGCGCAACATCTATTCACCTCACAGCATTACTGGGTGGCGTCTCCAACTCTCGACTGGGTCACGCAGTCGAGGCTGAGAAACCACCCAGCAATTTCGGTTCAGCAATGGAGTCGCTATCGAGCCAGCGACTTGTCCCCGAGCAAGATCGCCTTGCCCTTTGCCTTGGAAGTTCGGATGAAGTAAATGGCTCCGTAGATGCCCCAGACTGCCGAGATGCCCAGAGCAAGCAGCGGTTCCTTGAATGTGCCCAGACCGAAGACCGGGCTGATCAGGTAAAAGGCCATGCAGACAAGGTTGGCCAGCAACCCGAAGCCGGGGATGAGATAGTGCCTGACGAAGCTGAAGTCAGGCCGGTTGTGGAAGGCCACCATGCACAGGAAGCAGCTCAGCGCATACAGGATGAACGTGCCGAAGTTCGAGGTAAGGGTGACGGTCAGCAGCGAATTGGGAAGCGCCGCTAACTGATCGTGCGAGAGGTAGCCGACACTCGAAAAGATTCCTTGCGGCAGCGCCTTGATAGCCGCATCGGAGGGCGCGCCGGCATCGCCGAAGACTAACGATACACCGATGACGCCGATGACCGCCGAGATGGCGACCAGCGTCCAGATAGCCTTGCGCGGGCTAAGCGACTCGGCGTGCAGCATGCCGAAGTGCTCGGGAGCTTCGTCGTCCTTGCCCATGGCGTAGGTCACGCGGGCGCCGGTGTTCATGCAGCTCAGCGTGGTACCGATCAGCGCCAGGAAGACCGTGAATGCCTCGGCCAGCATGAAGTAGTGCCCATTGCCGTGGCCCAGCAGCGCGTCGCCGACGATGATCATCATGTCGCCGACCGGCGCGGCGGAGCTGGCCGCGTTCGCCATGTATACCCCGAGTTAAGGAAGTAGTTCGCCGCGAAATACTCGATCAGGTAGCACACCAGCCCCTGAATCAGCAGCGAAGAGATCACCGCGATGGGAATATGCTTGGTTGGATTCTTGGCCTCGCCTCCCATCGAGGTAACCGATTCAAAACCGACGAGAATCAGAATCGCGACCGTGGCCTGAATGAACAGATAACTGAACTTGTGCGGCGCAATCACCGACGCCGCGTTGGGATGAGTGAGGAAGGCGCCGCTTGACGGGTCCTTCTCGGGATAATCGATGGTGAAGGGGACCGGCTTGCCGGCCGCATCGAGCAGCGGCAGAGGCGCGCCGCTGGCGTCACGCAGCGTGGCTCCGGTCTTGTCCGTTGCGAACTGGTAGCTGTAAGTTGCCAGTGTCTGTCCGTCGTACTGGAAGGCCGGCGAGCCTGCGGGATGGCTGGTGCGATAGCCGATCGCCAGCACGCTGAAGATCAGCAGCGCTGAGATCTGAACGATGTTGATCGCCAGGTTGACGGCCGTCGATGCGCCCGCGCCCTTCGATGCGATCCAGCCGACGAAGATCGAGAAGACCACCGCCACCAGCGCCATGAAGATCGGTCCGGGGTTCGTGCCGCTCATGACGTTGGGATAGAGGAAGCCGACGACATAGCCGCACGAATACGCCCGTAACGGCCACCATCACGCCGGGATAAACCCAGTAGTAAAGGTGAGAGCCCCAGCCGACGATGAACTTGGCGACGCGGGCATACTTGAACATCTTGTCCTTGGAGAGGAGAGCCTGTTCGGCGTAGTAGTAGCTCGAGCCGGTGCCGGGATAGAGCTTGGAGATCTCGGCGTAGGCAACAGCGGTGGCCAGGCAGAGCAGCAGAGCGCCAAAGATGCCCAGCCACATGGCTGGCGCCGTCGTTCCAGTCGTGGCCTGGATGTAGAAGGTGAGCCAAAGAAAGGCGCCGGGGGCAATGAGAGCCATTGCGTTGCTGGTCAGCCCGGTAAGGCCCAGGGTGGCCTGCATCTGAGGTGCTTTTTGATCTGCCATGTGCATTCTCCTGGAAAGTGAAGTTCGTTGAGTCTGCTTCCCGGTGTTGCGTCCCCGGGATCTTTGTTTGGCTCGCCCGAATTCGTTTTTCTCTCCGGGCCGGGATGGTAAGCTGCTTGAATTACCTGAATCCTAGTGCTGAACCGATAAGGATGAAATCAGGAAACTAAAATATGGAGTAGGATTTTCCCAGAGCAGAGAACGGAAAGCTCGCCGCACAGTAGACGTTGTATCTCCGGCCTGACCGAATATGAGCCAGGCCGGAGCTGTGAGTTGCAGTGACTTACCGCTTCGGTCCAAAGAAGGCGATGAATGCCACCGTCAGCGTCTGTTGATTCTTCTTTGCGAACGGGATGGCGTCCTTGGTAAAGAAGTTCTGGTTCGAGAAGTCGCCGCGATACTCAACCCGTGTCAGCACGCCTTCGAGCCACTTGTATTCATAAGTCGCTGTGAATTCTTTCAGGTTCTGCGGCATGCCCTGTTCAAAGCCGTTGTAGTCCTTGAAGTATTCAAACCGGCCCGGCCAGATGCGGACTTGGGCGACACCTGGCCGCGCGCGGCAAAGCGCCACGCCCTGCCAGTGAATGAGCGCTCCATCGCCGCCATTCGCCACATTTGCATCGCGATTCTGGCCGTAGTCGTAGTTGAGGTAGGCGTTGAACTTTCCGCTCGGCGTCAGCAGCAGCGTGGTGTCAAACAGGTTGCGGAAGCCGTTTGTGGTGTTGGGGTTCTCAGGGCCGCCGTAGTAGTTCAGAAACCAGCTATACTTCGGCTTTACCAGAGCATTGGTGAGGCCGATCGTCGCGCCGCCGTTGGTCTTGCTGACGTTGTTCCATCCATTCACCACCTGCACGCCAATGGTGTCGGTCTTTGACAGCGGCATCGAGGTCCGCGCGCCAAAGTGGAAGTAAGGAATCGCCCATGCAAACAGCAGCGAACGGGAGTAGTTCCAGTTATCCTTCGCCTCGATCACTTCCGCTCCGGCCGAAGTGACAAACTTGCCGAAGTCCAGCTCGAAGCCCTTGGCCTTGGGCGGCTTGATGCTGAGGAACGCCTGCTCGATGATAGTCAAGCTGGTCGGCGTTGCCGCCGTTCACCAGCGCATTGGTGCGGCCATAGAATAAAGTCCACATGCGCGCCGATCGGATCGGGATCGTGATTCAAGGTCAGCTTCGCGGCGCTCAGGTTGAACTGATCCGTCTTGTCGTTGAAGTTATAAAGCTGATTGACCTGAGTTGCCGCTCGCGCCGCCGATCATCGTCCGTGGGGCGATTGAAGTTCACGCTATAGTAGCCGTCGATGAAGCCGCTCAGATCCATGGGGCCGACGCTCCACGTGGGCGCGGCAGGAGCCGCGGGAGCCGCGGCGGGCTGATCGGCAGGAGCGGGCGCGGGCGCTGGGGCCGGTGTTTGCGCTGTGCTACAAAGGCGATTGCCATGGCCGTTCCAGCCATCGCTTGCAGTATGCGGATCGGGGTCCTATTCATCGGTACGATTCCTCCAAAAAAATGATTTTTGTTGCAGGACACAGAATGAACTCAGCCAAAAAGAAGGCATAAAGCCGCGTCCTGTCCGGCGCAAACACCCTGCCGGCCAAGCCTTCAGAGCCACAGATTCAAACTGCTATGTGGGTTCCCAAGAGCTGGGTCTACGTCTTCCCTGAGGTGGTCCGGTCAATTCGGATTAACTCTAGTAACGCATCGAAGACATAAGGAATAAATGAAGAAAACCACAATATAGATATCCTTGATGCCATCCATGCAAAGGCCGTCACATTCTCGGTTCCGCACAGGGATCTCACGCGCTCGCGTACCAACCTTTCGATCTTCTTGAGGGATTTCTTACGAATTGCGTGGTAAGGATGGAATGGAAGGGCTGAATTGTTATGCTAGTTGAACCGATGACCACGCTCGATGCCGGAGATACGCTGGACCACTACCGCCTGGATAAGATGGTGGCGCGCAGCGGCATGTCCACGCTCTACAAGGCCACCGATCTGAAAGACGGCAAGCAGGTGGCCATCAAGCTTCCCCTACGATGAGCTTGAGACCGACCCGGTTCTGGTGGAGCGATTCAAGCGCGAGCAGCAGATCGGCCAGGAGTTGGACCACCCCGGCGTGGTGAAGACCTACGAGCCTGAGCGGCGCAGCCGGAATTACATGGTCATCGAGTGGGTCGAGGGACGCCTTCTGCGGTCGATCCTGAATGAAGAACAGAAGCTGCCGATCGACCGGGCCGTCAACCTGACTCTGGCCATCTGCGACGCGCTCGACTACATGCACAAGCACGGCGTGGTGCACCGCGACCTGAAGCCGGAAAACATCATGGTCGACGAGCAGGACCGGATCAAGCTGATCGACTTCGGCATCGCCATGAAAGAGGACGCGCGCAGGCTGACTTATGCCGGGCCGTCTCCACTGCTGGGCACGCCGGACTATATTTCGCCGGAGCAGGTGAAGGGCCAGCGCGGCGACCAGCGCAGCGACATCTATGCGCTCGGCGTCATGTTCTACGAGATGCTCACCGGCCAGACGCCCTTCAGTGGACCGAATCCACTGGCGGTGATGAATGAGCGCCTGCTGGCCGATCCCAAGCCGGCACGCAAGCTCAGGCCCGAGATCGCCCCTCAGTTGCAGGAGATTCTCAATCGCGCTCTCGAACGCGAACCGCGCCACCGCTATGCGACCGCCAGCGAAATGGCTTGGGAGTTGGAGCATCAGGAACAGGTGGGCGTCGATGACGACGACCATCGGAAGATCTCGCACGGACTGCGCTTGCCGGGAATGCGGAAGATGCTGCTCTATGCCGGCCTCGCGCTTGTGCCGCGTGGCGCTCTTCGTGCTGATGCTGCTGCTGGCGCGGCGAGTGAGAGCATCCCAACGCTCGGGCCTTCGTCCCTAGTCCCTATTCCCTATTCCCTGCCTCACCGATACGAATCGTCCCGGTGAATCACAAACTCCGGATAAGCTCCGCCGCCCAGCTCGTGCAGGTCCATGCCGATGCGTTCGCCGTCCTGGTCAACGCGGAAGGGAATAAAGCGGTTGAGCAGCTTGAAGATCAGATAGACCGCCGGCAGCACCAGACCCAGCAGCGTAGCGATGCCGATCAGTTGAGCCAGCAGTTGCCCCGGCTGCGATGCGAAGATGCCCGCGGCCAGCAGTCCCCACAGGCCGCCGACGGCGTGAACCGTGATCGCTCCAGAGGGATCGTCGATCGAGAGCGCGAGCTCGAGCAATTCAACCAGCAGCGGCGTGATGACACCGGCGACGAGACCGATCATGAGCGACTCGCCCGGCGTAACCAGCCCGGCGCAGGCACTCGAGGCCACGAGTCCAGCAAGCCAGCCGTTGGCGCAGAGGCTGGCGTCGGGCTTGCCAAAGCGCACGCGCGTCACCGCGAAGGTAGCCGCCAAGGCTCCCGAAGCCGAGAGCAGCGTGTTGACCGCCGTCACCGGCAGCGCGGCCAGCGGCGCATGCAGCCAGATCACCGCGCCGGCCACATTCCATGCCAGCCAGCCCACCAGCGCCAGCAGGCAGCCGAAGACAACATAAACGGCGTTGTGGCCGGGCATGGCCGTGGCCAGTCCCTCTTTGGGGAACTTGCCCTTGCGCGATCCCGCGATCCACACCACGGCCAGCGCGCAGATGCCGCCCAGCACGTGAGCCGTGGCCGCTCCGCCGCCATCCACAAATCCCGCGCCAAGCGAAAAGTTGACGCCCAACTGCGCCAGCCAGCCCCCGGCCCAGACCCAATGCGCCAGCAGAGGAAAGACGATTGCAGCCAGCACTGCGGCGATCGTCAGGCCGGCGCTGAGGCGCAGCCGATCCGCTCCCGAACCCCACGGAATCAAGACCGCCATCGCAACGGCCAGCAATTCAAAGAGCAGTGCGAGTTGCGATAGAGGCGTGGCTGAGCCGAGACCGCCGAGCAAAAACGGAGATGCGCCAAGCCAGTTCCAGGGCTTGCCCGCAACGAAGAAGGTGTGGCCCGCGCCAGCCGGGTAACCCGTGAAAGCCGCGCCCAGCACGGCAAAGACGATCGCGGCAACAGCCACCATCGCCAGGTTGCCCAGCACCGCCTGCGCGGCAGAGCGCGAACGGCCCAGGCCGGTGTTGATCAGCGCAACTCCGGCAATGGCCAGCGGGGCCAGCAGCAGCAAGACCAGAGTCAGCGCAAAGGCAGAGTCGGTCAGAGGCAGAGCGGCTTGCGAGTTCATGGGCGTCTTTCTCCGCGCGCTTCCATATGCGCGCGCACTGCAACCACGAGTCCCAGGATCTCGACGGCCAGGCCGCAGACCACGAAGGCCCCACGCTGTGCTGGCGCGGAAAACATCACGAGCGCGGCAATCGAGAGGAAGAATCCGGCTGCCATCACCAGTAATCCTGCGTATTTCATTCGCTTTCCTTCCCGGAGCGTTTTTTCAATGAACCGGCTTGTGCCAGTTGTCTACCGGCATTGCAGATCCACGAGAGGATGAAGCTGCCTACGTCGTTCTCCCGGAGGGAGTGTTGATACTAGCCCAGGACAAGCGCAGCGCAGTCCTGGGTAAGCGTCAATATACGAGTCACAGTCCCGTAGAGACGATGCGAAATCGCTAACCGAATGTCTTTCAATCTCCCCAGCGCCAGCCATCCATGCCTGGCAAAACCGGGATTGTGGACTCAGCCACCGTCTCCCGGTCCGCAGCCCAGTTTGTTACTGAGGATGATCGGCGTCAACGCCTTGACGAGATTCTAAAGCATCCGATTGCGCTACCGCCGAAGAGCACATTCGGGGCAGTCGGGCGTCCCCCGCCGAAATCGCGTTTTTCCGCGTAGGATACCTACGGCTTCGACGAGATCCCGAAGACAAACTCTCTTTCGATCGAATGAATGCGTGAACTCCGCCTATCGATGCGCAAAATTATAGGAGAGTTCAATTCCGGTTCCATTTGGCGTTCGCACGGGAGCCAGAGAGATGTTATCGAAAGAGCTGCTTGTCGAGCGGCGTCGAACGACATATCCGCCAATGTAATATCCAAGCACTCCTCCGACAAAAACATCGGAAGGAAAGTGCTTGCGTGCTACAACCCGCGCGGCGGAGACACTGGTGGCAAGCGAGTAAACCGTAATTTTGGTTGCCCAGCCGGGGTATTCCGATGCAACCACATGCGCGAATGACCACGCGAGGATGGAGTGATCCGAAGGCATGGACTGCCCATCAGGCCAGGTCTTGGTGCCATTGGGCCAAATGATTCCCTGGCCGTGGCCCTGCGTTGGCGTCTGCCGGTCGATCGCGTACCCAAGCGCGGTATTCAGAATGAAGGAATCAGCCATCGCCTCTTCGGCAAGGATCGTGGTCTCCTGGAGATGATGGTTATGCTGGGCGCCGCCGACAAAATATCCCAGCGCCAGCGCGGCCGGAGGCGCATAGAGACCCACATAGTCTGAATACTTGCGCGCCTTGTCCTCCCGGTTCGGATGCACGCCGAGTTTCTGCATGGCATCGACGTCCGTGGCTATGGCAAGTGTGGTGCCCAGACCGAAGGCCGTCACCCAAGGCAAATCGGGATCGCGCAAATGCGTAGGGGCCTTGATGATTCCCCATTCGTCTTGCATCACATGCAGGGCACAAGTCGGGATTGCCCTGATGCCGCATTCTTTGTCTTTTTTGGCGGCAGGCGAGCCGGCAGGGTCCTGGCCCAGGGCGGCAAGCGAGAGATAAAGCGAGAGCGGCAGCAAAAACATGGGGAAGCGCAAGTGCATGATTGAAATGCTAAATGACCAGCCTTTGTCGTGTCGGCACTAAAAAAGCCGCTTTATTGCCCGCCAGCCCTCAATCGGCGCGCATCCAGGCCCCCATATCCGATACCATACTTAAGGTACCTATAAAGAATGAGCCTGAAAGCCAAGCTGGAAGCTGTCATCTATGCCGCGGAGGAGCCGGTCACACTGACCCAGCTCGCCGCCCTCTTTGCCGCCGAAGCCCTTGAATGGAAGGCGCAGCAGGAAGCTGCGTCCGCCGAACAGGCCGCCGAAGCTGCCGAAGCCGCCCAAACTCTGCCCCTCGGGTTGACCGAAGACTTCGCCTACACGGAACTGGAGCCGGTCGAAGCCGCGCCCCTCCCGGCTGAACCCGCCGCCCTCCCCGTCGAGGAAGCCGTCGAAGCTGCGCCCGAAGCAAGCCCAGAGACAGTCGCGGAGTCCGCCCCCGAGCCAACCGCTGAGGCCACTCCCGAGATCGCATCAACCGGCGAGGCCGAAGAAACCACCGCCGCAGAAGCCGCACCCGCACCAACCGAAGAAGAATCCGCAGCCGCAGCCGCGGACGCCGCCGAGGCCGAGGCCCGCCGTCAGGCCCGCCAGCGCGACCGCGATGTCCGCGCCGTCCTCCGCCAGCTTCTCGACGAGATCATCGCCTCCTACGCCAGCGACAACCGCGGCGTCGAGATCCGCGAGATCGCCGGAGGCTTCCGCGTCGCCACCAAGCCGGAGTGCCACGACGCCGTGCGGCTCTTCGTCCGCAGCCTCAAGCCGCCGCTCAAGCTCTCCCTGCCGGCTCTCGAAACCCTTGCCGTCGTCGCCTACAAGCAACCGGTCACAGCGCCCGAGGTCAACGAGATTCGCGGCGTCGACTCGTCCGGTGTCTTCGGCTCGCTGCTGGCCCGCAAGCTGATCGCCACCGCCGGCCGCAAACAGGTCATCGGCCGGCCCATCCTCTACAAGACCACCCGCGAGTTCCTTCTCCGCTTCGGCCTCAAAGATGTCTCCGAGCTGCCCTCGATGGAGGAGTTCGAGAAGCTGGCCGCCATTGAGCTCGAAGAGCCGGAGTCCGCCGGCTACGAGACCGAGCAGAGACCGAACCCTGCCGAGGGTCCGGAGTTCGACGAAGCCGCCAGCGAGGAACTGGAAGACTCGCCCGCCGAAGAGATTCAATCCGAAACGGAAACCACCGAGACCGCCGAGACGGCGGTCAGCAACGAACCCCCACCCCCCGAAGAGGCCGCTCCTGCTGCGCCTCCCGCCACCGAGCAGGCAGAAACCGAGATACTTCCCCATGGCGAAGAAAAAAGCTAAGCTCCAGCCCGAGTCCACCACCCCCGAATCAACTGAACCAATATTGGACACCGCATCTGAGTCTGAAACTCCGAAGACTCAAATTGAAGACCCCATCGGTGACGTGACCGACGGCGAGGCCAGAACTTCCCTCGCAGCCGAGCCCGATTCGTGGCAAGCGGGGGTCTCAACCCCCGCAAAAAGCGGCCAAAACGAACCGGTGCCTCACAGCCTGCAGAAGAGCAAGGCACCGTGTCAGGGCAGGACTTTAGTCGTGCCGCAGATGCCGCAAATTTGGCGGGGGCTGTAGCCCCTGAAGGAAGTTCCCCGTCAATTCCACCCGAAATCACGAGTTCTTCCGAAACCTCTGAAGGGGAGATCGAATCCGAAATTGAATCCGCCAGCCCAGATGCTGAAGATTCTTCCAAAGACGACTCCGAGCCCGAGTCCACTTCCAAGCCACGTCCCCCCGCCAAGCTCGAGCGCCTGCAAAAGATTCTCGCCGCAGCCGGCATCGCCAGCCGCCGCAGCGCCGAGTCGCTGATCGAGCAAGGCCGCGTCCAGGTCAACGGCAAGATCGTCACCGTTCTCGGAACCAAGGCCGACCTCGGCCGCGATCACATTCGCGTCGACGGCAAGCTGCTCCAGGGCGCCGAACGCCTCCGCTACTTCGTCCTCAACAAGCCCCGCGGCTTCGTCACCACGGTCAAGGACCCCGAGGGCCGCCCCACCGTGATGCAGTTCTTCGAGAAGATGAAGGAGCGCCTCTACCCCGTCGGCCGCCTCGACTACATGAGCGAAGGCCTGCTCGTCGTCACCAACGACGGCGAACTCGCCAACCGCCTCACCAAGGCCGCCTCGGGCGTGGAAAAGACCTACCTGGTCAAAGTCGCCGGCCAGCCCACCGAGGCCGAACTCGACATCCTGCGCGGCGGCGTCGCCATCGAACGCGGCAAGCCCGGCTCGTCCAAGGTTCGCACCTCCCCGGCCCGCATCCGCCAGGTTCGCCAGGGCGACAATCCCTGGTACGAAGTCGTTCTCATCGAAGGCCGCAACCGCGAACTGCGCAAGATGTTCGAGGAGATCGGCCACTTCGTCGAAAAGATTCGCCGCACCGGCTATGGCCCGCTGGTCCTCGACCAGGAGCCCGGCAACCTGCGCGAACTCGAACCGCGCGAAGTCGAACAGCTGCGCCTGGCCGCCGAAGGCAAGCTGCGCACGCCAAAGTCCAAGGATATCCGCCGCCGCAATCTGGCCGACGCCGGCCTCTTGCCCACAGTCCTCCCCAAGCCCAGCGGCCGCCCAAGCTCAACCAAGCCGCTTGAAGGCTCGCGTTTTGCTGAACCATCCCCGGCCTTTCGCCCGCCCCAGGCCGCACAAAGAAGCCTTTGGCGCAGACCGTCCCAGCAGCCCGGCGCGCCCCTACAGCAAAAATGCCGTAGCCAAGCCCTTCCGCCCAGATAGCACCCGTCCTGACCGTGCCGGTGCCCGTCCTGACCGCCCCCGTTTTGACCGCGCCGGCGCAGAGGGATTCCGCCCCGCCGCTGGCCGCACCTCTTCACCCAACCCCGTCCGCAGCTTCTCGCACAATGAAGACGAGGGTCCGGGACGCAGAGGCGATCAGGCTAGCTTCGGTTCGGCCCGCCCCGCTGGCCGCAGCTTTGACCGGCCAGCGTATGACCGCCCCAACACGGGGCCTGCAAGACCAGCTTCGGCAGGAACCGGCAGACCCGCCACAGGCCGGCCCTTCGCAGCCAAACCCAAATTCGACAAGCCCGCATGGAAAAAGCCCGAGCGCACCGGAACGGCCTGAGCGTCACGACCGGTCCGAGCGCCCGCCACGGGCCGGCAAGCCAGACTTCAAGCGCTCTGCCCCGCCCCGCCGCGAAGCTCCGGCCCGCCCAACACGCGACTTCGACGACGATTTGGGCCCGGTGAGTCCGCCAAATCTCCACATTGAAGAGATCACCGGTCCGGACCGGTCCAGTTCTTCGCGTCCCAGCCCTGCGCGTCCCTACAAGCCACGTCCCTTCCAGGCGAGTAACTTCGAGCCGCGTTCCGCAGCCCCCCGCTCCAGTTCGAGCCGCCCCACTTCGCCCCGCCCCTACGCAGACAGGCCCAGCCGTCCACACTTCCTCAGGCCGTCCCAGCTTCGACCGTCCGGCCTCTTCGCAGCGTTCGAGCGCGCCCAAGCCCTTCCGCAGCGAAGGCGGTCTCCCGCGGCCCTTCACCACCAGCAGCGGCAAGCCTCGCCCAGGCGGCGCGCGGCCCAGCAGCAAGCCAGGGACGCTCTGCGAAGTCGGTCTCCAAGCCCGGCGGCTTCAAATCCTACGGAGACAAGCCAGCAGGCGGCTCCGGCTGGAAGCCCAAGCCCTTGGAGCCCCAGCCAGACAGGCCTTCGTCTCGCGGGCCAAAGCCCGGCAGCTTTTCAAAAGCTCCGGTTACAAAGGCAAGCCAACCGGACCCAAACGCTCCGGTCCACCCTCCGGCGGCAAGCGCTTCGGCAGCAAACCCGGCGGAAAAAAGCGCGGCTGAAAAGCTGCCCCACGGTATGATGAATCTGCTTGCTCTGGATCGATCGCCATCGATATCTTCACCAACGAATGCGGGAAGAAATGAAGGAATTTGAAACGGTAAGAGTCGAACTCTTCGACACAAGTCTCCGCGACGGGCTGCAGCAGCCGAACATCGACATCTCGGTGCCCAATGCCGTCAGCCTTCTTCAGCACATGGCCGCCTTCGGCGTCCACTATGCCGAGATCGGCTTTGCCGGCGCCAATCAATTCGTCTCGGACTTGACTGCCGCACTTCATCCGGTCGACACCGGCGCCATGAAGCTGGCCCTCTTCGGCAGAACGCGCGGCCGCGGCACGAATGTCGCAGGACTGGTCCGACGTGCAATTCATGGTCGCCAACAAGCAGCGCATTCCCGCCGCCGTCATCGTCGTCAAATCCCGCCTGCTCGATGTTCTCAAATCGCTCGAAACCACGCCCGAAGAAAACCTGCTCATGACCTACGAGACCATCGAGTGCCTGCAAGATAACGGCCTCGAAGTCATCGTCGACCTGGAGCACGCCATGGACGCCGCCTGCGGACGCCGCGAAAACGGCAACGACTGCGATCCCGATTTCAGCCAGCACAGCCTCGACTACTTCCACCAGATCGTTGCGCAGTGCGCCGGCCAGCAGGTCAGCCGCATCGTCGTCTGCGACACCACCGGCGGCGCAAACCCGACGAGGTCGGCCAAGTCATCGAAGGCCTTGTGCGGAGTTACCCCGGCGCCAGCTTCGGCTTTCACGGCCACACCGATCGCGGCCTCGGAGTCGCCAATGCCCGCGCCGCGATCCTTGCCGGAGCCGCTCAGATCCAAGGCACCTTCTCGGCACCGGCGAACGCTGCGGCAACGTGAACCTGACCACCGTCATCGGCAGCATGCAACTGAGAGGCGAAGCCGAGTTTGTAACTCCCGAGTCACTTGCTGGACTGACAAGTCTGGCTCACTCGGCCTACTCGGCCTTCGGTCTCGAACCGCCGCACGGCACGCCCATCGTCGGCCCCGGCGCATTCGGCACATGGGCCGGCATGCACGGCAGCAGCGAACGCAAAAACCCCGGCGCCTATCTCTGGTGCGATCCCGCGCGTGTCGGCGCCAGTCCCAGTCATCGGCGTCAACGGCCAATCGGGCCGCGCCAACATCGTCATGCTCTCTCAGACCCTGGGCGTTCCGCTCGACTCCGCGCAGGCGCAGGCCTTGATGGACGCCAACCAGTCGATGATCGAAGGCGGCGGCTTCACGGTCAGCGAAGTCTCCTTCAAGCTGGCCTGCATGAGGGTGCTCGGGACTCTGCACGATCGCTTCAGCGTCAAGAGCTGGCGCGTGCTGGACGAATCCGACGAGACCGGGAACCGCTACGTTCAGGCCTCCATGTGCTCTCCATCGGCGACTCGAAGGTGACCACAACGCGCGCCGAAGGAGCCGGCCCCGTCGATGCGCTCACCAAAGCCATGCGCCGCGAATTGGAGAAATGGCATCCGGCGATCGCGCAGATGCGCCTCGGCACTTTCAGCGTCACCGCGCTCGATGTCACCGCGCACGACACGGCCGCCCACGTCCGCGTCACCGTCAGCTTCAACGCCGACGGCCACGAACCCTGGACCACCGCCGGAGTCAGCGGCGACCTGAATCAGGCCGCGCTGATGGCCATCGTCGACGGCTTCCATTATTGGCTCATGAAAAACCCCGACTAAATAAGCCGGGGGCATTAAATCTCTTGATTGAATAACTACTCTGGGTGCCCCATCCTCGCCGCGTCTTTGTTTTTGCGGCTAGGGTGGGCTGCATATGATCCCCTCTCAAGCCCGCCCCGGCGCCTCCAACTGATTCAGTTCCAACTTGAACTTCTCCGGCAGCGTCTTCTGCAACTCTTCCATCTGCCTCTTCAACTCATCCATCTGCTTTTGATCGGGTTTGAAGTCCTCTGCCTTGAAGTTCTTCCGCAGCTCATCCATCTGCTGCTTCAACGCATCTATCTGCTTCGGGTCGATCTTGAAATCCTCGACCTTGAAGTTCTTGCGAAACTCATCCATCTGCTTCTGCAACGCATCCATCTGCTTCTGATCGAGCTTGAAATCTTCATTCTTCAAGCTGTCGCGTAGCTTCTCTACCTGCGCAACCGCACTCTGCGCAAGATCTTCATCGAGTCCGCCGATCAGCATCGGGCACTCGTCATCGAAGATATCCCCATCGAAGTCGAGCATGCCGTGGTGCTTCGAATCCACCTGCAAGGTCAGCGTCTGCTGCTTCTTGTCGCGCAGCACGGTCACCTGCACCGGCTTGCCCTGGTTGGCGTGCAGCGCGCGATCCCAATCCGCCAGCGTGCCGATGGTGTCCGAGCCCACCTTGAGAATCACGTCGAAGGCCTTCAGCCCGGCCGTCTGCGGCCTCGCTCTTGCGCGCCACCTGCTTCACCATCACTCCGCCCGGCACGCCCAGGTACTCGGCCATCTGCGAGGTCAGCGGCTCAACCATCGCGCCCACCTTCAGGCTGCTGCCGAAGAACGGCATGTGGAAGCCGCCCGGCAGCGGCGCATCGCCTCCGCCGGCCAGAATGCCCATCCCCGGAGCGCTGCGCCAAGTCGCCTGCCGTCGGTGCCGATCTTGTTCCAGACCTCGTGCTCCATCGCCTTGCGGTCGGCCAGCTGCACAGCCAGGGTTTGCATGTTGCCGTCGCGGCTGATCTCCAGGCTCACCTTGCGCCCCGCGGGAATCTCCTTGAGCATCCGCCGCAACTGCTCGGCGCCTTCCACGGCCTGCCCGTTCAGCTGAGCACCACGTCGTTGACCTTCAGCCCAATCTGCCCGGCCGGAGCGTCATGGTCGATCAGCGTGATGACCGCCCCGCGAACTCCTTGAGCTTCAGCGCCTGCGCCTTTTCCTGATCCACGTCCGCCAGGTCCACGCCCAGGTAGCCCTGCGAGCTGGCGTGCAACGCCAGCGGACCGGGCTCCTCAAACAATTGGACCGATCCCTCGCGCCTGCGCCTGAGCCGCATGCGGCGCCATCGCCAGCCACGCACCCGCCCCCAGCATCGCCACAACCCCAAATCTCCGGTACGGCCTCAAAAAGTGCTTCATCGCTTCTTCTCCCGCGACTTCTTCATCCGGTCCGCATTCTCCACTGACGATGCAGTTCCCGGAAAGTGATCCCCCTTACTGAATCTCCGGCACCCGGCTCAAAACCTGCCTCGAAACGGTCCGGATATAAGGATTCCGGTCCGAATTGGAGACCGAATACAGCACCTGCCGCACGCTCGTATCGGCCTCCACCGGCTCCAGAATATTGATTGCCGCGGTGCGAATCTTCGGGTCGCTGTCGTTCAACAGCGCCTCCAGCATCGCATCCCGCACCCGCACGATCCTCGGCCACGTAAGGCTCCAGCCCCTTCATCGCCTTCTCGCGCACGCCCGCGTTCTTGTCGTAGCGCAGCGCCACCATCAGCGCATCGCGAATCCCCGCGGCCTTGCAGCCATGGCCGGCGCGGCACTCAGCCGCCAGCAGGCCCACCGAGTTGTCCCGCACCCCCGCCGAGGCCGAGTTCTCGACTGGCCAGCATCAGCAACTGGCGAATCGCCGGATCGTCGAGCGAGCCCTCGATCTGCTGCGGAACCAGCTGGTTGTAGCGCACTTCCACCATCTCGCTGTTCGGCTGCCGCACAATGCTCGAGATGTTGGCGATCTCCGCCGGCGCGGCAGTTCCCGCCGTCGTGACCGTGCCGGCTGCGAATGCTGCTCGCTGCACGGCCGGCGCTGCTTCGCAGCGGCGCTGCGCCGCGCGATTCTCCGCAACCTCGTAGCCGCCCAGCGAGCCCGCCCCAGCTCCCACCACCAGCAGCAGGCACGCCGCCACCGGCGCCGCCTGCAAACTGGCAAAGTTGTTCATCAGCCGCTGGCCCAGGCGCTCAAACCAGCGCATCGGCGGCAGCGCGTCCAGCGCCTCTTCCAGCCGCAATCCGCGACCGCGCCATCAGGTTGGCGTCCGGCTCCGTCACCGGATGGGCATCGGCCAGCACCTTCAGCGCCAGCAGTTGCTCCCGCTCCTTGCGGCACTCCGGGCAAGCCGGTCATGTGCCGCTCCAGTTCATGCGTCTGTTCGTCGGCCAGCTCCCCATAGGCCGCCGTCACAATCCGCTCATGTGCAACTTCGCAATTCATAGCTCTACGTCCTTCCAGCCCCTAAAAAACCAACCCTCGCCCGGCGAAATCCGCATCCCCTCAAGACTAGGAGGATTGCCACCGGCCGCTCTACCGCAACCCCGCCAACTGCGCTCTCAGCTTCTTGGTCGCCCTGAAGAGCGTATTCTTGGCGGTCTCTTCCGTGGTGTTCAACATCTCTCCGATCGTGCGCAGCCGGAGCCCCTGGTAATGCTTCAACTCAAAAACCATCCGCTCCCGCGGCGTCAGCTTGCCCAGAGCCAATTGAATCCGCTCGCCCAGCACCTTGCGGTCCAGTTCCTTGGCCGGGTTCGAAAACGACCGGTCGTCCGAAACCGAAGCCAGCACGTCGATCTCGTCGCCGGAGTGGTTCACAAACACCGCGTGGTCCTCGCGCCGGGTCTTGCGCCGCCGCAACTGGTCCAGGCAGAGATTGGTCACGATCCGGTAGATCCAGGTGTAAAACGAGCACTCGAAGCGGAAGTTCCCGATATACCGGTAGGCCTTCAGAAACGCCTCCTGGTAAATGTCCTCGGCGTCGTGCTCGCTCCCGGTCAGGTGCAGCGCCAGGCGCAGACACCTGCTGCTCATACTGCCGCACCAGCGCGTCAAAGGCCGCCCGCGACCCCGCCTGCGCCTCGCGAATCAGCTCCATCTCCGGCGCGCGCGCCTGCGCTCGCTCCTCAGCGCTCTTCTGTCCGTTCATTGCCCTGGTCGCAGTCATACCCTGGGAGGATTGTACCCTCCTCGCCTGCCGGCCAAGCCACGCCAGCCGTCATTTGAACCGGGGGAGCAGGCGTAGATCGCCGCGTCCGTTGCCATGAGATCCGCTCCGGGGAGTTAATTCTGTCTGCACTGCGATAGACGCGACGAATGCACGCGTAGGTGAGCGCAGGCCTAGAAGGGTTACAAGCCTGGCGTTAACCCCGCCCTTTCCAATCACCACGAACCAGGGCCCCCCATTTTTCTAGTTGTCAGACTGAGCGATACCGTAGCGAACCACAGGGAGTCGAAGGACCTGCTTCTGTTTTCGCCAAAAAGGTGGGATACCCCGGGTGCCCTCGGTCCCTCGCATTTGCAGACCGGGGAGACCACGAACCCAGCCATCCTTCATCAACCAGCCTTGTGCCAGGGTACGCACTTCACAGGCTGGGAAAAACTCGTTGGAGCATCCTTAAGCGTCAGGGCACGACTCCAGTCGTGCCGCAGACCCAACGAACAAGGGATGGGCTTTAGCCCCTGGGAAACATTTTTCGTTGAATTCCCTCGAAACCAGACCCTTTTTCGCAGCCACATGAACTCGTGCCGAAGGTCGGCCTCAGAAAGATGGGCTTTAGCCCCTGGGAACCGGTCCGACCCCAACGCTAAACTAAAACCAAATGAACGAAAATCTCTTTCCCGATCCCGCCCCCGAGCCCCCGCCGAACACTTCACAGCCCACTGCGACGGAGGCTCCCGAGGCAACCCCGGCCCCGCCGGCTACGGCGCCGTCGTCGAAGACTCAAAAGGCAAAGTCGTCGCCGAACTGAGCCAGTTCCTCGGCATCCAGACCAACAACTTCGCCGAATACTCCGGCCTCCTCGGGGTTCTCAAATGGGCCGTCGAAACGGCGCGAAGCACCTCACCGTCATCTCCGACTCCGAACTGATGGTCAAGCAGATGCAGGGCAAGTACGCGGTCAAAAGCCCCGTCCTCCGCCCGCTCTTTGAAGAGGCCCGCAAGCTCTCCCGCCAAATCCCCAAATTCGAGATGCGCCACACCCTCCGCGGCGGCAACAAGCACGCCGACCGCCTGGCCAACGAAGCCATGGACAAAGGCATGGGCAAATCGAGCAGTGCCGTCAGCGGGGCTAGCGGAGCTGGCACAACAGCCGCCCGGCCCTATGGCAAGCTGGCCCCTTCCTCGGTGCCAGCCCCCAGCCAGCCACCCGCCAAGCCCACCCGCCAGATCCTCGAAGGCTACGTTAAAGGCGGCGTAGTCCACCTCCTAGAAGGCGAACTCCCCGACGGCATCTTCGTAAAAGTGATCCGCGAGTAATTAGGCGAGATAACAATATGCTTGACGCACAGGAAAGAGAGGGCGAACAAAGAGGCATGTCCAGTAGTAGAGAAGAGCGCAGACGGAAGGAACGGAAAAAAGAGCAGGCGCGAATATGGTTTGTATTTGCGGGTGTTGCTATGGCTTTAGTGCCTTCAATAGTTCCCCGTCTTCCGATCTTCATAGTGGCGGTTCTCGTTGTACTTTGGCTTGCATCGTGGCGAATGGCTCGCGATGGATACAAATACCACCTATCCGCCAGGTGGGTCGTTGTTCTTATGCTCGTACACGGCAGCGTATTAGCTACGATGGGATATTTCATTTGGCCCAGAATAACGATAAGTCCAGCGCGCGTTTCCTTTCAGGGATACCCGAACGAGACCTTCAGTTTTTCGGTGAGAAACGGCAGAGCGGATGATGTCTACGATGTCCAAATTCCGTTCTTAATTGGCTATAACAAACATCTCGAGGATAAGTTATCTGCGAAGGTCGCATCGACTGGCGATCCGCCGCAACGTATCTACGATGACTACAACTACTGTTTCGGGAAAAAGGGCGACGGGAATGTGAAGAACGTCCAGAAGAACGAGCGCGAAGTCATGATCGTAAGGGTCACGCACTTGGCTCCCTATGGATCCGGCAGGTTTTCTATAACGTACGCCGGAGGGCAAAAGTTTGACGCACAATCCGAAACGCCGAACTTTATCGGCGATCCATATTCTTACTCCTCCGTGCAGGCCACTATGGGAGTGCGAGGGGATTATCGAATCTGCAAATATGTCATAGCCACCGATGGATTAGTTGGGAAATGAAACCTGAATATCGCGGACGAGTGGCCCAGGTCTCGATTTTGAGACCTAGGGAACCATGAACCCAATCCTGCGTTTCTCCGACGGGCGGGTGGCCGGGTGCCCCATCCTCGCGCCTTTTTCTCTGGCGCAAGGGTGGGAAACCACGAACCCCATGCGAGCGAAAAGCGAGCAGTTGGCCGCACCGCAGGTGCTTGCAGAGAATTATCTCCCCGCGGCGCATCATGGATATTGAGTCGGACGCAGGTCGCCTGATCGTGGAGGTGGGGACACGATCTGTCCAGGAAAACACGGAGAGAGACTGCCTAACTGATTTATTGTCAATATTCTGCGGATAACTCGCTATGTAATCAAGAATTTGCAGCGCAACACATACCCTGTAACACATTGAAAACACGTGTGTTATTCGCAGAATACGGGTGGGGGGTAGCGCCGGTCTCCAGACCGGCTGTCGTGCGGGCGTCCCGCCCGCACTTCGCCCAGAGCGCCTGCCAAGTCATACGGCCTGAATACTGGTCCCCAGTCCCCGCCTTATCCTTTTCTCCCCAGATCATTCCGCCAGGCATGTCCCCCGCGCGCGATCAAATGATCCGCGCACTCCGGCCCCCAGCTTCCGGCCGCATAGTTCGGAAATTTCTCCGGATTCTTCGCCGCCCAGGCCTCCAGAATCGGCGTGTACAGTCCCCACGTCGTCCCCACACCGTCGCAATGCGAAAACAGCGTCTGGTCGCCCAGCATCGCGTCTTTGATGGGTGTATCCGCGCTAGAATTTCAATTGGGTGGCTACGAGGAAGATGGTGGCCAGGAGGGATGCGTAATGGCCGAGCGGCAGTCAGACATTCTGGTGGTGTTCGGTGTGACGGGCGATCTGGCTCACAAAATGATCTTTCCCGCCCTTTATGCAATGGTGAAGCGTGGCGTACTGAACGTACCTGTGATCGGCGTTGCTTTCCCAAGGTGGAGTTTGGAGCGGCTGCAAAGGCGTGTAGCGGACAGCATCAAACGGTCGGGGGGAATCGACGACAAGCGTGCATTTCAACGCCTTCTGTCACTGCTCAAGTATGTGAGCGGCGACTATAAAGACGGACAAACGTTCACTGCAATAAAAAAGGCGCTTGGCGACTCGCGCCGTCCAGCGTACTACCTTGCCATCCCACCTGCACTTTTCGCGACAGTGATTGAAGGACTGGGAGCAGCAGGTCTGACCAAGAATGCGCGCGTGATTGTCGAAAAGCCCTTCGGACGGGATCTGGCTTCGGCGCGCGAGTTGAACCGGGTTGCACATGCGGTGTTCCCTGAAGACTCAATTTTCCGGATCGATCACTTCCTGGGAAAGGAAGCGATCATGAATATCCTCTACTTTCGCTTTGCGAATTCATTTCTGGATCCGATCTGGAACCGGAATTACGTGGACAGCATCCAGATCACGCTGTCGGAGGATTTCGGCGTGGGCACGCGCGGCGCGTTTTATGAATCAGCGGGATGCCTGCGCGACGTGATTCAGAATCATCTCTTCCAGATCGTGGCCCTGCTTGGCATGGAACCGCCCGCGGGGCGGGACTTCGGAGATGTGCACACCGAGAAGGCCAAGGTCTTCAAGGCGATGCGCCCTCTGAAACTCGACGAAATGGTACGCGGCCAGTATGCCGGCTATCGAGAGGAGAAGGACGTGGCGAAGCGCTCCGATGTGGAAACCTATTGCGCGCTGCGGCTCTTCATCGACTCATGGCGTTGGAACGGAGTGCCGTGGTATCTGCGTTCGGGTAAATGCCTGCCCGTCACCGCAACCGAAATTCTGGTGAAACTGAAGCGGCCCCCGCAAAATCTCTTTGCCGATGCAGTGCAGGCGAACAGCAGGCCGAATTATGTGCGCTTCCGGCTCTCTCCCAACTCGGCGATTGCTCTGGCTGCTCGCGTAAAGCTTGCAGGCGAGGAATTCATCGGCGAAGAGCGAGAGCTTTACCTCTCAGATAAACAGCCCGATGAGGAGACGCCTTACGAACGGCTTTTGGGCGATGCCATGAAGGGAGATGGAGCCCTCTTTACGCGCGAAGATGCTGTTGAAGCGGCATGGCGAGCCGTGAATCGGGTTCTCAAACACCATCAGCGCGTGCACCCTTACAAGCGTGGCACGTGGGGGCCGAAGGCGGCGGACGCGCTTATCGCTGCAGACGGCGGCTGGCATAACCCCACAGCATAGACGCATCCGGATCGAGCGTTACTCTGCTGGCGCATGGAGAAGCAGTTCCCGCATCACCTCGATGCCAGCAGAGCACGTTCAACTCAACAGGATCTTCCGCACTTCGCCTTCGGGGTCGTCCACCATCCGGCAGCGGTTGTCAAAGACCATCGTCTGGCATCGAACCGGATCCGCCGGTTCCCAAACCAATCCTGGCTGGCTGGGGTTGCCGGTGCGGGCAAAGTTGGCCCACGCCGTCGCCATTTTTCTCGCCAGCGCCTGCGCCTCGGGAGTATTGCCTGTCCCTTGTTCGCATCGTTTGGTGTTATCAAAGCAGAATGCCAGCTCGGCTGTGTGCCATGCGCCGGCAACGCCGTCGAGCATCGGCGATTGCCAGGTGAAGTAGTACTCGTACACCGGCGCGGCGTGCAGATCGTGTTTCATCTTGGCCATGTTCACTACGCGATTGCGGCCGCCGAGCCCGGCAACGCCGTAGGATAATGTGCGGATCGCCTTCTCCGGATGCGCTTTCTTCATCGCGGCAATCAATGCGGTGGCCTTGGCCTCTCCCATCTGCTGGGCGAGTGTGGCGTGCCACTCTTCCTCGGTGGGGTTGGAGCTCATCCGATTGCCTTCTTCGCTGACCGAGCCGATCAGCATCGGCACGCCTTTGGAGGTCTCCGGCGCTGTTTCATTGAACGAACGCACGTCGACGATCCGGCCATCCATCGTTGGCGTCCAGCCGACGCGTGGCGAGCTGCCCGGCCCGGTCGGCGGTCCGAACATCATTCCGCGCATCGCCGGATTGATCTTTGCCGCCACCTTATTTCCGGCGGCAACCAACGTGGACCACTCCATCTTCTGCAATGCGGCCATGTCGCCCTGCGCAACGCCAAGTTCCTTGATGACCTGACGCGCGAACTCGCGCGACTGTTCGGCTGAGGGAATGTTGCCTCCGCCGCCCGATTGCACCGAGGCGCGATGAAAGAGTCCATGAGCCGACGGCATGCCCATGAGTGTCGTCACCTTCGATCCGCCGCCGGACTGGCCATAAATCATCACCTGATCGGGATCGCCGCCGAAGTTGGCGATGTTTTCCCGCACCCACTTCAGCGACGCTACCAGGTCAGTCATGCTGACGTTGACCGAGTCCTCGTAGGCCGAGCCACCGAATTCCGAGAGGTCGAGAAAACCCAGAACGTTCAGGCGGTGATTGACGGTGACCGAGACAATGTCGTGGTGGCGCGCCATCTGCGCTCCTTCGTGCGAGGGCAGTTCGTAGGAAGAGCCGAAGCTGTAACCGCCGCCGTGAAAGTACACCATGACGGCGCGCTTGCCTGTCAGGCTCGGCGTCCATACATTCAGCTTGAGCATGTCCTCGCTCATGTAGCCGTCATCCCAGTCCTGCAGAAACGACTGCTCGATGGCAGCGAAGTTGTGCAGAGTCTGCGGGCAATTGGCGCCATAGATCAGGGCAGGGTACTCATCCTTCCACGATTTGGGTGGCTGGGCTGGAAGCCAACGGTTCTCGCCGGCCGTGTTCTGTCCGTAGGGAATGCCTTTGAAGGTAAAGACGCCACCATCGACGAAGCCGCGTACCTTGCCGTATTGCGTGTTTGCGACGGCGGTGCGCGGCGTTGAGCAGTTGCCGGGTTCCTGATGAGCAGCGGTCTTGGTGTTGTCCATTGCAACACTAGGCCTGCTCACGGCCAGGCCTAGCCCGGCTGCCGCCGAAATTCGCAGGAGATCGCGGCGATTCAAATTTGCGGCTTTTCGAGAATCCGATGTGGACATGATGGCTCTCCTTTTTTCCTCGGCTGACGCCGCGCCCAGAGTGCGCAGGCTTGCCGGATTGTCAGGCGGCGCTTAGCCGCGATTCACGTTTTTGTGCGGTCTGGTGCAACTCGCGTTCAAACATGTGGAGTTGGGCATCGCCTTTTCACGAAACATTGAATTGATAGATGTTAATGCTTATGGGCGGGATCTGCACTGTTTCCGACAACGCTTTCTGCGTATATTCCAGGATTTGAACAGCGGGGTTTTTGCCGGGCTCGTTCGCCGCGTTCACACTGGACGCCGCTATCTGCCACAGCTTACCCTCCTGGCGCAGCGACACGCCTGCAATCCGAGGTGAAAACTCCTGCGCCTCTTCCGTGGGGTTGACGACGGAAAGAATAAATGTCTTTCGATCGCTCGAGAGAGCTGCCACAACGTCGAGAGGATACGTCGGGCTTCCGGTTGGGCTTGTTCCGATGTCGACCATGGGAGTGCCCCTCATCGGCTGCTGGGGCGAGTTTCCGCCGACCTGCAGCGGAATAGCGCCGGTGAAGTGGTTCGACATGAGCTTCAACACAAGTCCCTCGACCGCATAACCCACTGCCTCGCCGGTATTGTCGATCAAGACGGTGAATAGTCCTCCGGTGGGGCAGCTCGCCTCCACCATGTCGGAGTGGCGAAACAATTCGTGCAGGAGGAGCGCGTAAGAGAGCGGCGAGACCATACCCGGCGGCTGGTGTGACTTTCCATCCGCCGAGCGGTTGCGAACTCCCCATTCATCGAAGATGAATTTGATCTTCTTCTCTTTGAGGGACGGCATCCTTTGGAGATACCCCTGCCAGGCCTCGAATGCCTCGCCAATACGGTTCGCCAACCTTCGGGTTCTGAACTGCAACGCGTCTTGAACGTCAACAAAACGCTGTTTCTCGGCGTCGAATGCAAGGTCGGGGTAAGCATAAGTGTGCTCGGAGAGATTGTCGATGTTATCGGCGCACTTTTCCAGCAGCCAGCCGTCCCAGTCATTCAAGCTACCGAACTCGTAGGGAAGTTTCGCCGTCATAGGCGGCTCCCACTTGTCCGGGAAGAAATCGTTTTTCTTTTCCGCGCCGCCGACCGATTTCTCGCAGATGCTTGCGCCGGACACTGTCACCTTGATGCCCGGGTCCACTTTCTTCATCGCCTCAACAATGTAGTTGTGCTTCACCCAGTATTGGTTGAGCGACATGTAGCCGAACTGCCAGTCGCCGTACATCTCATTGCCGATGCACCACAGACGAATATTGAAAGGCTCGGGATGGCCGTTCTCCGCGCGAAGCTTTCCCAGGCGCGTCTTGGCGGAGCCATTGCAGTATTCCACTTCCTCTGCCGCGGATCGAGCATCCCCGAACCCGCTGTCGATGGCCAGATAGGGCTCGGCGTCGAGCAATCGGCAGAAAGCGACGAACTCATGAAGGCCTACGTCGTTCGACTCAACCCTGTCGGACCACATCGGCTGAAGTCTTGGCGGACGCTTGTCCGGATCTCCAAGACCGTCGTACCAATCGTAAGCGGAGACAAAGTTGCCGCCTGGCCACTTGGCCATCTTGAAACCCATCTCTTTGTAGAGCCGGATCATGCCGGCGTGAAATCCCATGCACGTTGTCCGCTGGCATCAGAGACACGGTCCCGACATGGAATGCGCCGCTGCCGGTGCCTGCGATCTCGAGGCGTGCATCTTCTGTGTCGGCCGTCGGCGTGAAGTGCAACGGGAATTTCCGGTATTCACTCGAGAGCGACGGGATTGCGATCGCCTGCGAATCGTTCGGTCCAGGTCCCCACACCAGGCGAACCGCAAGCCTGGCGCCAGGATCGCCGGCGAGATAAATGCGGCCCACATACGATTTGCCGCGTGCCACACGCAGCTTGGATTGCTGAATGCCGCGAGGCTCGGAACCGGCGAGCGTCACGCGTGGGCTGTGCCGGCCTACAAACGGACGCACAGTGTCCATCGCGACCGAGCTGTCCGGACCTATCGGCTTGAACGGCTCGCCTGCAAAGCGGCGGAAAAAGGAATTCACCGGCGGCGGCGCGGCACTGGTAATCGGGTTGGCGAATTTCCTGTCCGTTAACATCTCGGCCCACACCCGCGTGGTGGCCGGCTCCATGTAGCCTCCAAAGATGAGCGGAGTAATCGGCTCGCCAGCTTTGGAAGCATCGATTGCGACTTGCGATCTTCGCGTTTGGAGCAGCGAAGGCCCTCATGCTCTGCGGCAACAGGACGGCCCCTGCCGTCGAAACTGCCAGAAACTCACGTCGATTCATCGTCACTTTATAACCTCGTTTTTTCGTGGAGATCTTCGCGCCGGCCCTGTAAACCAGCGTCGTCTGCTGCCCCGAAACGGGAAAACAGTAGAATTCGTCAGCAGGTCATTGGATGAAGCCTGGCGGCCGCGAACGGCGAGGGTCGCCGGCAGGCAGCTGGTAAGGCTCGAGCACGGAGGTGAAATTCTCAAGCATCGTGCGCAAGGCGGGCATATTCGGCTGACCCTCGCGCAGTAGAATCACTTGCCGGCTGGGTAGATTGTGCATGGGCGCCAATTGGCTAGCCTCGATGAAGTTCGCCGAAGTTTCGGCAAGGTCCAATCCTGCCTTCCAATCGGGGTTCGGGTTCGCCAGCCACGCCTTGTTTTTTGTCACCGCGTCCGTGAGATTGCCCTCGCGATCGGGAACATCTTCCACGACATTGTTTCCACGGTTGCGGAAGAAGCCGAGGAGCGCGGCGGGAATGGACGGATCGCGCACCGTGCCGTCCGGGTAGAACACGCCGTGGACAGTACCCCAGTTGCCGGTAATCATCAACTCCCAGATGTACCAGCCGACGTGGGCTTGCATGTACTCCTCAAGCGAGACGTCGTATGGATTCGCGCGGGCAATGCATGCGATCTCGGTATTGATGAGAGGCTTTCCGGTCTTCGCCGCGTACTGTTTCGCGGTTTCGATATTGGCTCGAATTTGCGCGCGGGTTGGGCTGTAATCGTGGAACGAGAGCACATCCACCGCATCGCCCATCTCGATCATGTTTTCCGCTAAGGTTGCGCCGATCGTCACCGGAGTCACGGGATCGAGTTCGTGGAAGATTTTGGCCATGTAAACGGCATGTTCCATACGCAGTCGATTGTCCGCGGTGGGCGGCAGTTTGCAGCACTCGGGCTCGTTCTCCGCGTCCCAGATTTCCAGGCCGGGCTCCTTCCCTATGGTGGCTATCAAGTCCGCGACAAAGTCCCTTGCATTAGGCCATGCTGCCTTGTCTTTCCATTCTCCAAACTTGTACTGCATGGTCGGCATAACGCCGATGCCACGCTCGTGCGCGGCGCGCACAAAATGGATCAGGTTCTTTCTGAGTGCTTCTTTGTTTTTCTCCCAGGCCGCGTAAGGAACGAATACTCGCACCTGATTCAACTGAAGGCGCTTGGCATAATCCAGGTCGCGTTCGGTGACTGCGGGATTGTATTGAAGCCAGAATTCAGCGTGGCCGACGGTTTCGGCGGACTGGTAGTTGAATCCTCTGACGCCGCTCAGGTCCTTTGGCACACGGCGTTGGGCAGCCATGGGCAGGGTGAGAACGGAAATGAGCACTGCTACTGCAAAGCGATGAGTTCGCATAGGCCCTCTGGAATTGTTCAAACTGTGCTCTAAACGCAACTGCAACTGGAAATCGGAGAACGATTCATAATATACCTTCCCGATGATCGGGACTCTCGACATCGCGAAGAAGAGCCAGGGCAATTGAATTCAAATTTGAAATCGTGAAACAGAGCGGTTTTGAAAACTGCTCTCATTCATATTCATAGGCTCACAGATCGATTTGGCGAAGCTTCCCCTGTCGAATGCGCCTGATCAACAATGCCGCAGGTTTCTCAGGAATGGCAAACACCACCTTCGACAAAGATGGAAGGCTACTCGACAAAGGCTCGAGCCTCATACTGTAGAGTTATTCTTGAGATTTTGCGGGGATTCGGATCGCCAGGTCGGGGAAAAGCTTATGGAGTTCCAATTCCAAACCGGAACGCTGCTGCTTTTGATCGCCGCCGTCGTTGCGATGCTGTCCAGGCGGCTTCGCCTGCCATACAGCGTTGGCTTGGTTGTGGCAGGGATCATCCTCACTTTCCTGCCATTTGCGCCGAAGATTTCTCTCACCAAAGATCTCATCTTCACTGCGCTGCTTCCTCCGCTGCTTTTTGAGGCAGCGTTCTATATTCACTGGGACCAGTTGCGGCGGAATCTATCACGTCATTGTGCGTGCTGGCGACTGTCGGCGTCATGCTCTCGGCCAGTGTGACCGCGGTTCGGAATGCATTATCTGGCGAGCTGGCAGTGGATCGATGCTCTCGTATTCGGCGCACTTATCGCTGCGACCGATCCCGGTTTCCGTCATCGCAACGTTCAAAGAAGCAAAGGCTCATGGTCGCTTGCTTGTGCTCATCGAGGCTGAGAGCCTGCTTCAACGATGGCACGGCCGCGGTTGCCTTCGGTGTTGTTGTCGCGCTCGCATCGGGTCAGCATCTGCAGTCGCATCGAAATTGCCGCTATGCTTCTGAAGACAATCTTGTGGCGGCATTCTCTGCGGAGCCGTGGTCGCTGTTGCGCGCTCTCTTGCTCGCCGGGCGAACCGACGACCATCTCGTTGAAATCACCTTCACCACCGTCGCCGCTTATGGCTCTTTTCTTCTTGCGGACCATTTTGGATTGTCAGGTGTTCTGGCGACCATCACGGCGGGACTTGTCATGGGAAATTTCAAGTGGTTCAACGCGATCTCAGAGCGCGGCAAAGAAGCCGTTCAAGCATTCTGGGAATATGCCGCATTTGTCGCGAACTCGCTAGTCTTTCTGCTGATCGGAATGCACGAGGCACGGCAGAATTTCGCGGCATTGTGGTTTTCAGCCGCGACGGCGATCGTTCTGGTCACGCTGGGCCGTGCTTTTGCAATCTATCCCTGTTGCTTCCTCTTTTCGCGATCTGCCCTTCGCGTTTCAGGGAAGCATCAACATATTCTCTTCTGGGGCGGATTGCGGGGAGCATTGGCTCTGGCCCTGGCTCTCGGGCTTCCTCCCATGTTTCCGCTGCGCGAAGAGATCATCACGATCAGCTTTGCCGTCGTGGCCTTTTCCGTCTTCGTGCAGGGCCTGACCATGGCTCCGTTTCTTCGCCGGATGGGCGAGATTCCTCGTTAAGCCGACCACGGCCGAGCCGTCAGGCTTCGGCGTGGGACTCGACGATTGAGTTGTACTCCGAGCCGCGGTCTTCTTCTTCCGTCTTCTCGTCGTTCTCATCGGGATGCTTGATGAGGAAGGCGCCGCGCATGATAAGCGGCGTGAACAGGGTCGTCAGCAAAACAACAGTGACCATTACCGCGATCTCAGACTCGTTGAAGATGCCGGTGCTGGCTGCCATCGCGGTCACGATCAACCCGACCTCGCCCCGCGAGATCATGCCGCAGCCAACGCGAAAGCTTCGCACCGGCCCCATGCCCATCACCAGCGCAGCCATGCCGCAACCGACCAGCTTGCTGACCACGGCGACAACGAAAATGACGGCAAGAAGAAGCCAGTGGCCGCCGAGCGCGCGGAAGTTGCTTGACAGGCCGATCGAAACAAAGAAAAGCGGAATCAGCAAGGCCGTGGCCGATGGCAGAAAAGGTGCGCTCGATGTAGGTCTTCAACTCGGCCTCGGCGAAGACATAGCCCAGCAAATAGGCCCCGGTGATTCCGGCAACGCTGCCCAGCCATTCGGCGCTGACTGCATAGAGAAGCACAAGAGCGAGCACGCAACTGGTGACCGCCTCGTTGGCATCAAGCCGCCGGAACAGCCGGATCAGCGGATCGATCCAGCGTTTCGCCGCGCCATAGGAGACAACGAAAAAGACTGTCACGCAAATCGCGATGAGCGACATCTGGACCAACAGGGGATGCTGGGCTGCCCAGGGAATATGCTGCTGCAACCAGAACGACGCCATCGGCAGCCACACCGAAGGCTCCGGCGCCGGTTGTGCTGCACGATGCGGCGAGGAAGGCAAGAACAAACAGTCCCATCACGTCGTCGATGACCGCCGCGCCGAGAATCACCGAGGCCTCGGGCGACGTCATCTTTCCAGCGTCCATCAGTGTGCGGGCCGAAATGGAAACGCTGGTAGCCGTCAGTGCGCCGCCCAGAAAGCAGCGCGCTGTTCCAGGGCAGGCCGAGCAGGTGCGCTGCGCCCGCTCCCAGGAAGAACGGCCAGATGACGCCTGACAACGCCACCAGGAAATGCGGTGGCGCTGGCCTCGCGCATGCGTTCGATGTCGGTTTCAAGGCCCGCGATGAACATCAGGACCAGGCCGCCGATCTGCGCCAGCAGCAGGAAGCAATCCGCGGCCGGCAGTGCCTGTGAAAAGGCGCATATGCAGGATGTTGATGCACCGGGGCCGGCCAACACGCCCACCATAAGCTCGCCGAGAATCGCGGGAATGCCGAAGCGCGTGCACAGCGAAGCCGCAATTTCCCGGCGGGAAGAAGGATGGCGATCAGCAGCGCCAATTGCAGAGTTCGCGGGCATACTCTCGTCCTACTCTGGCAGCGGCCAGCACAGGCTGCGCGTCCTGGGCTGCCCGGATTTGCGGCCAAAGCGAACAGACGCGGGAAGTACGCTTGAATAGCCTCCGCGCTCGATTCCTTCCCGGCGCATCGTGCGAATGGTGGCCGCCTGCGTGCGCGCCAGTCTGCGCTTGCATATCGTTTGCTGCCAGTTGCTGCGCCTGTCGGGTTTGTTCGGCGGCCTGGTCGCAGATGCGCAGGCGCATGAGCAACTCGCCAAACTTGAGCCGGGCGATGAAGCAATCGGGAGCCTGCTCGCACGGCTTCGCGCAACTGCTCCATGGCTTCCTGCGCCTGCAGGTCGACGCAAAGCGCCATGCCCAGCATCACGCGCACCTCGGGAACATGCGGCGCCAGTTCGACAGCCTTGCGAAGACTGTGCAACCAGATCTCCGCGCTCATCGGGCTCAAGCACGCGTGGGTCGCGGAACATGCGCTGCAACTGGACCGACGCATCCGGGCCCAGCGTATCGGGCAGTGCGATCGGGGCTGTAGCCGGCGGGGCAAGAGACAACGATTCGCCGCCTGTGAATGTGGATTCGCGCAGAGTATTCATTCTGAGATCTCCATCAAGTCAAGACACTTTCTTAGCGGATTGCGGCAAGAGAAAAAGGGTGCAGCAAGGCCTGGCAGATCTGCCCTTGCTGCACCAGGAGAATGTTCTTCATCAAACTATGCGACGGCTTGTTCGGCAGCCGCATGAAGTCCGGTTCCGGACGGAACACGAACTCCGGATAGCCGAGCTGCCCCATCTCCGGCAGGTCGAGGCCGGCGACTTCGGTTTCGATGGAAACGCGCTGTCCGAGGATGATGTCGAGAATCCAGTTGAGGACGAAGCTGAAGGTGAAGACGAAGCCCACCAGCGTGGCGATGCCGACGATCTGCGCCACCAACTGGCTGGCGTCGCCGTAGAACAGGCCGGTGACCGAGCCGGTGACGCCGTTCCAGCGCCGCCGTAGTTGCTGGTGCCGTCGGCAAACAGACCCACCGAGAGCACGCCCCACAGTCCGCAGGTTCCGTGGACCGAGATGGCGCCGACCGGATCGTCGACCTTGAGGTAGTTCTCGACAAAGGCGACGCTGAGGCAGACCAGCACGCCGGCGATGAAGCCGATGATGGCTGCGCCAAGGGTGCTGACGAATCCGCTGGGAGCGGTGATGGCCACCAGGCCGGCCAGCAGGCCGTTGCCGCTCATCGAGGCGTCGGGCTTGCCCTTCAGCACCCACATGTAGAGCAGCGCGCCGAATGTTGCCGGTGCAGCCGGCCAGCATGGTGTTGACGGCGATCGAGCCGATGCGCAGGTTGCCGGCGGCGGAGGCGCCCAGCGTGCTGCCGGGATTGAATCCGAACCAGCCGAAGGCCAGGATGAAGCAGCCGATCAGCACCGCCGAGATGTCGTGGCCGATGATCGCGTTGCTCGATCCGTCGCGGTTGAACTTGCCGATGCGCGGTCCGATGATCATCGCCACAGCCAGCGCCGTCAGTCCGCCGACCGCATGCACCACGCCCGATCCGGCAAAGTCGCAATAGCCCTTGCCGAGGCCGAGATTGGTGCCCAGCTGCGACAGCCAGCCGCCGCCCCACGCCCAGTTGCCATAAAGCGGATAGGTGAACGCGCCCATCAGCACCGAGGAGACCGCAAAGGCGAGAAACTTCCAGCGCTCGGCGCAGGCGCCGGTGACGATGGTCAGCGCCGTATCCATGAAGACCATCTCGAACAGGAAGATGACCATCACGCCGACGTCGTAGGTGTGTCCGGCAAGGAACATGCCGCATTCGCCGAAGATGCCCCAATGAGTGCCGAACAGGGTGAGCATGTGCTCGCGTGTTCAGCGACTGCAACCCGCCCAGATTTCCGTTGCCGGCCGCGCCGCCCATCTGGATGGCAAAGCCGATGATCCAGTAGGCGAACAACCCGCACGTATACACGAAGAAGTTCATCATGTAGGTGTGGTTGGCGTTCTTGACGCGGCAAAGTCCCGCCTCGACCATGGCGAATCCGGCCTGCATGAACATGACCAGGAAGCCGGTGACCAGGGTCCAGACGAAGTTGATGGCGATCTTGTTCTGGCCTACCTGGTTGGCGACGTCGCCCAGGGTGAGGCCGGCCTTGGCATCGGCAACGGGCACGTCGCTGACGGTGCCGGTGAGTGCGCCTCCGGGATCGCCATTGGCCAGAGTTGCGGTTGTGGGCGCCTTTGCGAGGGCGTCCTTCAACTCGGCAGCCGACGCGGAAGGTGCAGCGTCAGCCCGAGCCACAGTCGCTGCGCCTGCCATCAGTAAAACCGCCAGGGCGCAAGTCCAAGTTGCAAAGCGTGCAATTCTCATCGATTGAGCTCCATATGTGGGTTGATCATCGCCGATGGATAAAGTGGAAGAGTCATCAAGCTTTCCAGATGGCGTTCTTGCTGACTGCTGGCGCCAAGACGTAGCAGATTCCGGCAAGCGAGATGGCCAGGCCCACGATCGAGGTGACCATCCGCCCGCCAACGCCGGCCGTCAGGTGCAGATCCAAACAGCACAAACAGCCAGCCCGCCAGCGACCACAGCCACGCCGATCAGTTTCATCACGGCGGGTTGCGCGCCGCCTGCCGGTCTTGCCTTCGAGAGGCTTGATCTTGAAGAACCCCCAAAGTGACACGGCAACGGCAACCGACGCCGAGTACAAGCGCCACCTTGGCCATGCCCGATGAGAAGAATGCGATTCCGGCGCAAGCTGCGGTCAGCCCCAGCCATGAATAGCGTGAATTCTCTGCCTTGCGATGTTGTTGCCGCCATAACTGCCCTCCTTCGATTGTTCCAACGTGTTAGTGCCGGCCCTGGTTGCTTGCCGGAGATAGAACTGCCGGGGGACTCATCGATTGCGCGATCGCCTTTGTTCCCTGATCGCTCAAAACATCTTCAAAGCCTTATCAGTGACACCCAACGGAAACCTGATTCATGCTCTTCAGCACACCTTCCACCAGGCAGAAACGAAAACCGCAAAGCATCGCCTGCATTGCCACAGATCCCGCGCGCGGAAGCACGCTGTCATCGCGTAACACGGTTCCCGTCATCATGAGTTCTGTCTCGCCGTTCGCTTCTTTTCTAAACATGCGCAACTCCGCTCGATCCACGTCGGGAAAGGAAGCAAAAACGACATTCCGCAAACTCATTGCATCTCTCAATGCCTGCAAAGTCTGGTGCTCTTCAACCAAATACGACGGCAAGTCGCTGTCCCACTTGTCGGGGGGGCGCATCAGCCACTCGCATTCCACCGACCCGTTCTTCCACTCCAAACGCAGCAACTGCAAAGGCTCCCGTGAAAACTCGCCGGAGAGCATCCTCCCCCGTGTGCTGCGCAAACAGTTCGCGGCATTGATCAGCTCTCTCATACCGGTCGCCATGCCTCTGTCTCATGCCTGTCGCGACACCTCTCGCGCCAGCTTCTGAGTAGGAAGTGTCAAGAAGATAATGAATTGCAGCAAGACCGTGACTTCGGCGATCATCGGGGCTCCACGCTGCATTCGCACCACAACAAGAAGGAGCACCATCGCGAACCACTGCCATCTTGAGCGGCGCAGCCGTTCCACCCGGTCGGTCAAGACAAACAGCCTGCGCGGTGCAAGACCCCAGGCATCCGGCGACTCGCCGCGGGCGCGAATACAGGCGATCGCAAAGAAACCAGAGAGCAAAACTTCGGTGAGTAGCGCTTGAATGCCCATCGTTCCTCCGCAAGATCATGCAGGTCTACTTCAACGTTCATCCGTCGGATGAGCCTGAAGGTGAGCTTCTCCTCAATGGCCGCGAAGGCCATCAAAACTAAGGTTGAAATAATGCAAGTACGATTCCGAAGAGCCGGATGAGATAGAGCGGCTCGTGCGCGTTAGCTGCTGCGAACTGCGATCCCACTGCAGGGTTGAGAACCAATTGCCGAGCGGTTATAGAGTCAGGTTAAAAAGGTTATTCAGAAAAAACAACCTATACTTTGGTATAGTCTGTTTGCGGTGAAGAGATTCGCGCTGACACTTATAGCACTTAAGCCTGGTTTGCTTTTGCGCGCGCCGGCATTTTCACCCGCTCGCACAACTTGACAAGCTCGGCCAGCGATCCGGCACGCATCTTTTCCATGACGTGGCCGCGGTACACCTTGACGGTAATTTCGCTCAAGTTCAACTCCGCGGCAATTTGCTTATTCAACAGTCCAGTAGTGACCATCGACATCACTTCACGCTCCCGCTCGGTCAAGGTGTCGATGCAGCACTGAATCGAGTTCAGAATAGCCTCCTCTTCGCGGCGCGCTCGGTCCTGGGCGAAAGCTTGCTCGACGGCATTCAGCAGATCTTGAATCTCAAACGGCTTGGCGAGGAACTCGACTGCACCCGCCTTCATCACCTTTCGCACCATCTGCACATCTCCGTGAGCGGTCATGAAGATGATGGGAATCGTGATGCCTGATTGCTGCATCATCTCCTGGAACTGGACCCCCGTCATTCCCGGGAGGCGGACATCGAGCACCAGGCATCCCGATCTCCCGCCATTCCAGTTGTCAAAGAAACTCTCCGCTGAGGAGTAGTGTTCGGCATTCAGTCCGACAGACTCAAGCAAGTTGCAGAGCCCATCGCGGATGGCCGCATCGTCGTCCACGATGAAGACCGTCTGCCGTGTTGCGTCTCTCGATCCAATGTGGGTCATCATGGCCGCACCCTGAGAGTAAAGTGAAACATCGCGCCGCCGTTTGGTGATTTTGAGGCCCAAATCCGGCCGTCGTGCGCTTCGATAATGCTGCGGCAGATCGCCAATCCCATTCCCGTTCCTGCCGGCTTGGTGCTAAAGAACGGCTCGAACATTTTTGTCTCCGCCTCGGGAGCCAAGCCTTTTCCATGGTCTTCCACGGTCACTCGAATTTCCTTGTCCCCTTGCATCCCGGAATAGATCGCCAGCTCGCGCAGCTCATTCGCATCGATCATTGCGTCCATGCCGTTGGTAGCCAGATTCAGCAGCACCTGCTGGATTTGAACCGGATTCAATTCCACTTGCGGCAGTTTCTCCGCAAGCATAAGTCTGATGGAGATGTTCCTCCGGATGGCCTCCTCGCGCAGCACAAGCTCCAATTCCTGGATTAGACGATTCAGGTCGGTGGATTCCCTGAAGTGCGCGTCCTTGCGGAAGATGGCGCGTACATGGGCCACCACGGCGCTTGCGCGCGTGCTTTCCTGGATGATTTTGTCTGCCGTGACTGTCGCCTTTTCTATATTGGCTGGCTGCGTTCGCAGCCACTCCCGGCAGGCATAGGCGTGCGAGACGACAGCGGTCAGTGGCTGGTTGAGCTCATGCGCGATCGAGGCCGCCATCTCTCCCATGCTCAAGGCACGCGATTGGCGCGACAGCTCATCCTGCGCCACAATCAGTCCCTGTTGCGCCTGGTGCTGCTGATCCATATCGATATGGATGCCGTACCAGCCTGCGACCTTTCCATCGGCGGAGTGTTGGGGAAAGCTCCGGACCAGGAACCAGCGGTAGTCTCCATCCACGCCGCGCACGCGAGCTTCCATCTCGAAGGCTCTGCCTGCGGCAAGCGCGCCGCGCCAGGTCCGGCTGAAGATCGGCCGGTCCACCGGATGAACGATGTCGAAAAACGCCTCGCCCTGGAGATCCTCGACCGTCACTCCGATGTAATCGATCAGATGACGGTTGCAGTATTGGACGCGGCCCTCGCCGTCCGCGCTCCACATCTGCTGCGGAATGACCTCGGAGAGCAATCGCAGCCTTCGCTCGCTCTCTTTGATCTCAAGGACGGATTGCTCCAGCTCGGCTGTCCTCTCCTGCACCTTTACCTCAAGTAGATCGCGCGCATCGCGTATGGCGACCTCGCTCCGTTTTCGCGCCGAGCTGACCCAGCTGATGGCGGCAGCGAAGATCACAAATGCCGCGACGTAACTTTGCGACGGAACGGCCACGGACATGGAATACAACGGAGGAACAAAGAAAAAATCGATAAGCAGGACCGACATGATCACTGCGACGAATCCGGCAATCGTGCCGCCAAACCATGCGCTTCCCATCACCGCGGCCAGGAACAGAAACAACAACGGATACGCGACGACATGCTGCAGCGGCAGCGTCCACAGGAACGCCAGGAACACAAAGAAGCCCGCGACCACGACCGGCCTGATAGCGAACTCCGTTGTGGACTGAATGAGACGGTCTACCCCTGCGAATCTCATAAGCGCATCATAAGGCTGAGTCCATAGTGGATCGCATAAAGATTGGAAGTAAACCAAATCCCTCTCAGGGAAGGCCTGATTCGGCTCGCGCGTAACCGAAGATACTCAGCCGATAACTGGATCTGTGCTTACGCGGCCGCATTCGATGGGACTTGCGCGGCAAATCGCGCCGCTCCGCCCATTTGGGAGGCGATCCGCGTACTCCAGAGCGGGGAGGCCGCGGATTCTCCTATCCGCGTCTTGCCCGGAAATTTCCAGGAAAAACCAGGTCCGAATGACCCCTATTTGGCTCGGAATTGCCCCAAGATCGCCTTGCTGCTGCCCAGCCATTTACAATGGCGTCTATGGAACAGACGGAGATTTACCCCCGTCGTCCATGAAATCTGACCCTATGACCCTTCGACTCTTTCGCACTCCCGCGGCTTTCGTGTTCTCAACGGTGCTGCTTGCAAGTTCCGCTCTGGCGCAAACAGCGCATCCTGCCGCGCCGGAGAGCCCCTATGGCGGCGTTACGGTTGCCGAGATCATCGCCCGCGTCAACGATCAGATCATCACGCGCGCCGACTACGACCGCGCCATGAAGGAACTGGATGACGAGATGCGCCAGAGAGGCGCCTCGATGCAGGAGATCTCCGCGGCCCACAAGGACCTGCTGCGCAACCTCATTGACCAGCAACTTTGGCTCTCCAAGGGCAAGGAACTGGGGATCAACGGCGAAACCGAGCTGGTGAACCGGTTGAATGAGATCCGCAAGCAATACCACCTTGAAACCATGGAAGACCTGGAAAAGTCCGCCAAGGAGCAGGGGATATCGTTTGAGGATTTCAAGGCCAACGTCCGCAACAGCATCATCACCCAGGATGTGATGCGGCAGGAGGTGGGCAAGAGGATTCAGTTCACCCCCGGCGAGGCCGAGCGCTACTTCGAACAGCACAAGCAGGATTACGCGCGGCCGGAGAGCGTCGAGCTGGCTGAGATTCTCGTTTCCACAGGCACGCCAGCTCCCCTTGTGACGGAGCCAGGGGGCGTGCAACCCGACGATCCTGCAAAACTGGCAGCAGCCAAGGCCAAGGCAGAAGACATCGAGGCCAAACTCCATGCCGGCGGCAACTTCTCCCAACTCGCCCGCACCTTCAGCGACGGTTCCACGGCCGCGGAGGGCGGCGATATCGGCCAGTTCCAACGCGACAAGCTGGCCAAGGTGATCGAGGACAAGACCTTTGCCCTCAAGTCGGGAGAGTATACCGAGCCGATTCGCACCAAGCAGGGCTATATCATCCTCAAGGTGGTCAAGCACACGCCTGGAGGCGTCCCGACTTATAAGGATGTCCAGTCAGAGGTTGAGCAGAATTTCTATATGGCCCGCATGGAGCCCGCAATGCGCGACTATCTGACCACGATGCGCGTGCAGGCCTTCATCGAAATTAAGCCGGGTTATATCGATAGCGGCGCAAGTCCCAGGCAGACCAAGCCGGTCTACAGCGCATATGTTCCGCCGACGCCCAAGAAAAAGAAAAAGATAGAGCGCACCCGCTTCCGCGAAAGCGCGCGCGGCTTCCGGGAGAAGTCGCCTCAGGAAGCGGCACCCGTCGAATCCGCATCTGCCGCCACCGCAGCGCCGGCAAAGAAGAGCAAGAAGCATAACGCGAGCCTCGAAGCGACTTCGATGAAGCCCGGCAAGAAGGAAAAAATCCGCTTCGGTAAGGCGCCTAGCAAGACTCTGCCCACTGCGCCAGAGACGCAGACCGAGGATGCAGGCGGAGGCGCGGGGCCGGATAAGGCCAGTTCCACTCCGGAGCCGGTGAATCCTCTGGAGACTTCTGCCAAGCCGACGCAAAAGAGCCGCTACAGCGCGCGCGCGAAAGAGCCCAAGCATCCTAAGGCCAAGGGACCGAGGATCGACACCATGGCTCCCATCGCGCCCGATGCTGCTGAGATTGCCGACCGTCAGGCGCAGGCAGCTCCGTTAGGCCTGGCCGGCGACACTTCAAAGAAAAAGAAGAAGAAGTCCACCACCACCGGCGACAAGACGCGCATGGCAGACAAGAAGAAGACCGAGACTCCGGCAGAGAACTCCGGCGACGTGCCGCTCGGTCCTGCTGCTGCGCCGGCACCGCAAACGCCAGCATCGGAGCCGCAAGCTCCCGCGCCGCAAACTCCACAGTAGTCTCAGCCCTCGACAAGGCGAGGCTCTGGAGGCCGTTTGTGAAATTGAACTACGGAACGCTGGTATTGTTCGCTGTATTTGCGGCGGCTATTGTGGTGCAATTCCGGGGACTTTCATTCACGGTTCCGCGAGTGGCCGGAGTTGCTATTGCAATTCCGGCATTCCTGCTGTTCGCTCTCGCCCGCATTCAACTGGGACAGGCGTTTGCCGTGCAAGCCAAGGCAAGCGTGCTGGTGACAACCGGCCTTTATTCCCGAATCCGCAATCCGATTTACATTTTTGGGGCACTGACGGTCGCGGGACTCTTCTTATGGGCAGACAAGCCGTGGCTGTTGTTGATCTTCGCCTTTCTGCTTCCGGTGCAGGTTTATCGGAGCAGAAAGGAGGAGCGGGTGCTGACGGAGAAATTCGGCGTATCCTATCTGAATTACAAGCGACAAACGTGGTTCTGATCCGGTTGCGGGCTTATGGGATCGATCGAGCGTGCTTGCTAGACGCCGATCGAATTCATGAATGGAGTTTCGATGCACTCTGTGTGGTTTGGCGAGTTCATGGGCACGCTAGTTCTGATCCTGCTGGGCAGCGGCGTCGGCGCCGGCGCGACGCTGCGCAAATCATATGCGGCCAATGCAGGCTGGCTGGCAATCACGACTGGCTGGTCGCTGGCCGTGTTATGCGGCGTGCTGGTGGCGCAGGCCTTTGGCAGCCCCAGCGCTCATCTGAATCCGGCCATCACACTGGCCGCCGCGGTCATCAGCGGGAATTATTCGCAGATGTTAGGAATGTGGTCGGCGCAGTTGCTGGGAGCGATGAGCGGCGCGGTGCTGATGACGCTTCACTACGCAGCGCATTGGAAGCTTACTCCTGACCCGGCAGGCAAGCTGGGCATCTTCTGCACGAATGGGGCGGTGCCGAACCCGCTGATTAACACTCTCAATGAAGTGCTGGGCACGGCGGTGCTGGTGGTGGTGGCCGGCGCGATCTTCTCGCATGGAGTGGCGGCGGCCGGACCGGCTGCGGGAGTTGGTCCGTGGCTGGTGGCGAGCCTGGTGTGGGGAATTGGTCTTTCGCTCGGGGGGACAACGGGCTACGCAATTAATCCAGCGCGCGATCTGGGTCCGCGACTGGTTCATTGGCTGCTGCCGATTCCCGGCAAAGGCGGCTCGAACTGGAGCTATGCGCCGATTCCGATTCTCGGGCCTCTGCTAGGCGGAGCGCTGGCCGGCCTATTGCTGCGCTTTGCGCATCTGTGATGCTGTGCGCCGAATCAATCCCACATTGCAAATGGCTCAGACTTAGGCGGCCTTCAAAACTATTCCAGGTACGAAGCCACAACCGCCAACGCCGCAATCGCTGCCGTTTCGGCGCGCAGAATGCGCGGACCCAGCGATGCTGCGCGCCAGCCATTCGCGTCGAAGAGCGCCTCCTCCGATGGAGCCCACCCGCCCTCGGGGCCGATGGCGATCTCGATGGCAGGCGTTTCCGTCCCAGCCGCGGCCAGTACTTCTTTAAGCGCATGGCGCAGCGTCGTGGTCCGCTCCTGCTCGGCCAAAACGATATGCGCAGAGCCCAAATCGTCTCCCGCGGCCTCTGACTCAGCACGAACACGCGCGGCGAGCGGCGACGGATCGAAGACAATCGGCACATCGGAGCGGCGCGACTGCTTTGCCGCCTCATGCACAATGCGCCGCCAGCGCTCGACACGGTTCGCCGCTCCTTGGGCCAAATGCTTCTCCGTCCGGCGCGCAACGACTGGCGCGATTGCGGCGACTCCCAACTCGGTGGCCTTCTCGATAGCCCATTCCATGTGATCGAATTTATAGACGGCCATTACCAAAGTGACGGGCAGAGCGGGGTCGGCTTCCAATTCGGAGATCAGGTTGAAACGGACCTCATCGGGCGCGACCGCTGCCACCTGCGCATGAAAGACGTGGCCGCCCGCCACCACGTCGGCCTCCATGCCGGGTTGCGCGCGCAGCACGCGCGCCATGTGTTCGGCCTGCGCGCCCACCAGCGTTGCGGTGGCTTCGTCCCAATGCTCGGCAATCCAGCGGCGGCGCGTCACGCTTCCCCCTCTTGACTCATCGCGAGTACAGTGTAGTCCTTTTTGCCGAATGAATTCGCCCCCAAACACACTTCAGGGGAACGCATGATGCGTTCCCCTGAAGTGTTGCCTTTTGGTTGGAGGAACCGCTACTTCTTCTTCGCGGCCTTCTTAGCCGCCTTCTTCGCGGGTGCCTTCTTGGCTGCTTTCTTGGTTGCCATTTGCCTATTCTCCCTTTCGACGATTTTTGGTTCGTCCCTGCAAACGATAATGCAGTTGAAGAATGTATAGATTTATGTAATGCAAGTGTCAAGAGAAAAACGACATGGTGGTGGAAAAATAGGCAACAATTTTTTTGAGTGCCAGATCGAAACTCGTTTGCGCCGGTTCAGAATTTTGCGATGCGGCCTCGTCGAGGTCGTCGTCAGACCCCAATTGAAGTGTGCCGAAGCTGCGTAAAAATGCGCGCGCGCATGCAGCAGACGATCGATCGCCAACTCGCAAATCGCGCGGCAGCGTACGTGGACAGGACCCATGCGAAGTTCCAAACGACGATTATCCATGCAGGAAACAAGCGCAAACTCGCTCCGATGTGGCACTCTAGTACTTCGGAGGAGATTGCCTGACATGCTGACTGAGAACCCTGCCGCCGCCGCAACGGAAGAGCTTCACGCATGGGAGGCGGGCGGAGCCGCTTCTGCAGAGGCGCTCTCCGCCTGGGTCGGCGGCCATCTTGCAGCGCACGAAAAATTGTTGGCGACCCTGATTGCTGTTGAAGGCGTGCGTACGCCGGAAAATTCGCTACGACTCTACGATGCGGCCATCGAGCAGCTTAATTTGGCAGGGGCGCAGGCCGGCGTGCTCAACTCGGTCGCCGCGGACAAAGCTGTTCGCGACCAGGCGCAGATCGAAGCACAGCGCGTGGCGCAGGCTGGCAGCGCTCTCAGCCTGAACCGCGCGGTCTATGAGGCTCTGGCCGCCATCGGACTCGATGGCGTCAGCGCGGCGACAAAGCACTTTGTCGAGCGCACGCTGCTTGGCTACCGACTGGCTGGCGTCGATAAGGACCAGGCAACGCGCGAGCTGTTGCAATCGCTGCAGGAGAAGGCCACGCGCCTCTCGCTCGAGTTCAGCCGCAACATTCAGGAGGGCGGCAAGACCATCGAAGCCACGGTGGCCGAACTCGACGGCTTGCCCGCCGACTACATCGCGCGCCATCAGCCGGACGCCAACGGCCGCGTCACCCTCACCACCGACCCGCCCGACATGCAGCCGATAATGACCTTTGCCTCGAACGCAGAGCTGCGCGAGCGCATGTTCCTGGCCTACAACACAAGGGCCTACCCGGCCAACCAGCAAATTCTTCTTGAACTGCTCGCCACGCGGCAGCAGATCGCCAGTGTTCTCGGCTTTCGCAGTTGGGCCGATCTGGCCACCGCCGATCAGATGATGGGCTCGGCGGCCAACGCGCGCGTCTTTCTGGCTAAACTCAACGAGGCCAGCCTGGATGGCGCCCGCCGCGAACTCGAATTGATTCTCGACTTCACGCGCCAGCGCCAGCCTGGGCTCACGGCCATCGACATCACCAGCCGCGCTTACTGGTATGAGCAGTTTCGCCGCTCGGCCTTCGACTTCGATTCGCAATCCGTGCGGCCCTACTTTCCTTATGCGCAGGTCGAGGCTGGCGTTCTTGAGACAGCCGCGCGCCTCTTCAAGATCGAGTTTCGTCCCTCGACGGCGCCCGCATGGCACCCGGATGTCTCGGTCTTCGATGTATTCGATGGCGGCCGGCACGTGGGCCGCTTCTATCTCGACATGCATCCCCGCGAGGGCAAGGATAAGTGGTTCTCCGCCGCGCCCATCGTCACCGGCGTCCGCGGCCGCACGATGCCGGAGGCAGCTCTCATCTGCAACTTCCCGGCCGCCACGGAAGAAGACCCCGGCCTGCTGCAATACTCCGACGTGGTCACTTACTTCCACGAGTTCGGCCACCTGATGCACGCCATTCTCGGCGGGCAGACTGAATGGGCAGGCATCTCCGGGTTCGCCACCGAGGGCGACTTCATCGAGGTGCCCTCGCAGATGCTCGAGGAGTTTTTCCGCGACGAGAAGCTGCTCCAGGCCTTTGCAAAGCATTACCAGACCGGCGAGACGCTTTCCTCCGAGACGATCAGGAAGATGAAGCTGGCCGGAGCGTTTGGGCGCGCCGACTGGGTGCGTTCGCAGCTCTACTACACGACCCTCTCCCTCGATTTGCACGATCAGGACCCGGCAGGCCTTGATCTCGACGGCACAACGAAGCGGCTCTACGAGAGCCTGCAACCCTGGACCTGGTTCGAAGGCAACCGCATGTATGCCAGCTTCGGCCATCTCACCGGCTACTCGTCCAACTACTACACCTATGCCTTCGACAAGGTCATCGCGCTGGACTTCTTTGCCCAGTTCGATGCAAATGACCTGCTCGGCTGCGATGCCGGCAGCCGCTACCGCAAAGCGGTGCTCGAACAGGGCGGGTCGAAGCCGGGGCGGCAGATGGTGCGCGACTTCCTGGGCCGCGACGAGGAGTTTCAGGCATTCAGCCAATGGCTCAACGAGGAGTTCGAGGAGACTGGGGACAGGAAATCGAAATAATCGGACTTGCAGTATTTTGCTCTTTGAAGCATCATGATCCGATGAATGCAGGCGGATCAAGCCGTATTGCACGACGTTCGCGGACTTCGGGGGACAGTTCGCGGACGAGCAAGGCCTTAAGAAAAGGATGAACTCCATATGGAATTCATGACCTGGACAAAGGATCTCAGCGTGGGGGTTGAGATTCTTGACGAAGACCACAAGAAGCTGATCGGCATCATCAACCAGTTGCACTTTGGAATCACGGCGGGCCACGACAGGGAAGTTCTCGATGCTGTTCTCAACGAACTGGTGGATTACATCAAATTCCACTTTGCCAGGGAAGAGGGAATGCTGATCAAGGCAGGCTACGAGGCCACCTCAGAGCATATGATGGAGCACGAGAAATTTATCGGCCAGATCTCAAGCTTGCAGAAGCGGATCAGATCTTCGCCGGTCGCCATGCTCGATCTGGAGTTGATGGACTTCCTGCGCGATTGGCTCTTCTCTCACATCATGGTCTCCGACAAGGGATACGCGCCGCGCCTGAAGGACCATGGATTTCACTGATTCTCCTGAATCTTGATCACCATGCAGGTAACCGTCTTGTCCCCGGCGACCAGCATCTGATGCGGCATGCCCGCCGGGACATGCGCCACATCGCCGGCTCTCAGCTCCTGCGGTCTGCCGCCCTCCACCGAGGCGCCGCGCGTCTCTCCAGGCCCAATGCTGACCGCACCCGCCACCCTGCCGCCGGTCACCAGCGTTGCGCGGCCGTCCAGCACATAAAAGACATCGGCGAAGTTCTCATGGATCTCGGCCTCGCCGTTGCTGCTGCGAAACGAGAGCATCGCGCAGTGGTGCGGGTACTCTTTCAGCGTCTCGCTCTGCCGAGCCGTTGCCGGCTTTGGCCAACTTATGCAGATACGCGCCTCGTTCCAGCAAAACGGCGGGGGACCAATGATCCGATTGCAGTGCGGGCTTCTTCTGTCTGGCCCGGGCGGTTGCCGCAAGCGCGTCGGCGTCCGGCTCTGCCGGAACCAGTTCCTTGAGGATTTTGCCTGAGAGTGGATTCATCGCACTCTCAGTTTACGGCCAAAGCCGCAAGGAGGGGTTATCAATTAAATATCTGCAAGGTTTTGAAAATATAGATAGGGGGGTGGGGGGATTATTTATCGGGGGGTGGGCAGGGAATAGGGATAGGGATTAGTAAAAGCCCGTGCCTCGGGTCATTGTGCATTCATTTATTGTGCGCCTGGGGGCGGGAATTCTATGCAACACGAGTCTTCATTTTTAGTATTCCGCCCTTGTGGCGGAAGAGCCGTAGCGACATTAAACGTAGTCTGTTCTGCGCATGGCGTCATGCTCCGCCCGGTTCCTTGCCCGGTTGCCTTACCATGGAGCTATGCAGAGCCCGCCAAATCCCGAGTTCCTGCGCCGCGCCATTGCGCTGGCCACGGAGAATGTCGCGAGTGGCGCGGGGGGCCCCTTTGGCGCAGTTGTCGTGCGCGACGGCCAGATTGTCGCCGAGGCCGCGAACACCGTGACCGCAACCAACGACCCAACGGCACACGCCGAGGTGAACGCCATCCGCGCGGCTGCAAAAGCGCTGGGGAGATTTTCTCTGGACGGCTGCCAGCTCTATTCAAGTTGCGAGCCATGCCCGATGTGCCTCGCCGCGGCGCACTGGGCGCGCCTGGACGCGATTTACTTTGGCGCAAGCGCTGCCGATGCGGCACGAGCCGGATTTGATGACGATTTTCTCTACCGGGAACTGCGCAAGGATAAAGCCGACCGCAAACTGCTCCCGGCGACGCAACTGCTCGGCGAAGAGGCCTGGGCCAGCTTTGCCGCGTGGCTTGCCTCGACGAACAAGATCGAGTACTGAGACGGAAGGCCTCACGCCCCGCGCTTCTCGCGTATGAGCGCAATCCCCGAGACAATCAGTGCGAGCCCCACTGCCAGATAGAGGTAGTGTGCCCACATGATGAGGCGCAGCATAATCACCTCGACGACGATCCAGCCAGCCAGCACGCATCCCTGAAAGGCCACCCACCAACCGTATCCCGGCCGCCGCTGAACGGCTAAATAAAGCACCAGGAGACTCATCACACCGTTTGCAAGGAGGAGAATGAGCCCCGGAATCAGGAAGGAGTGGAATGGGGAGTATCGCAGCATCTCAAGCGACATGAATCCCCAGGGTGCTCCAGTTGGATAGAGGATCAGCGGGACAGCTCCGGCAATCGCAGAAAGGCCGAGAAAAACCAGCAGAGCGATCGCGATCTTGCGCACACGATTCATGGCCGCACTCCAGCGCAGGTCAATTGGTGGAATGCGAACGATCATAGCACTTCTCCAGTTGGAATCGGTGAGGACCTGGAGAACCCTCAGGGCAATTGCATGAACGTGGTGGAGCGAGAGAGAAGCGTTTCGCCGCGGCCCTACGGGACGCGAACAGAGGGATTGGACGCTCTCCCCGGATTCCGCTTCGCTCCATCCGGGGCTATTATCGATGCGTCCCTCCGGGACGAGGTCAACTGCTTCCCCGCCTCAACGCCGTGCGGAACCATCGCCGTTCACGGAGTCGATTGATGCGATTGCCCTGACCTGGAGAACGCTCGATAGCATAGTCGGGGAGTGCCCATCTATACTGCGAGCCATGCAAGTGATACGTCTTATTTTGTTTCTGGCTTTCACGGCCTTGGCTGTTGCGCAAGCGCCGGCACCGGCGGTCTGGCAGATGCAGGAGTCGGGAACGACGGCCGGGCTGCGCGGGATTGACTCGGTGGATGGAACGGTTGCCTGGGCCAGTGGGACGGGCGGGACTGTGCTGAAGACCATCGACGGTGGCGCGCATTGGACGAAGTGCGCTGTTCCCGATGCCGCGACAGACGGCGCAACGCTGGACTTTCGCGGCGTGCAGGCTTGGGATGCCGAGACGGCCATTGTGATGGCCTCCGGGCCGGGGGAGAAGAGTCGACTCTATAAAACGACCGATGGGTGCAAGACATGGTTGCTGATGCTCAAGAATTCAGACCCGGAAGGGTTCTACGACGCCTTTGCCTTTTGGGACCGGAGACACGGTCTTCTCCTCGGCGATCCCGTGAAGTCGATGCCTTTCGCACGTGAAAATCCGGCCTTTACGGATTCCTACAAAAAGCATTGGGTAGAGAAGCTCAAGAGTGCTAAATTCCTGACTCTCGAAACTCGCGACGGCGGAACCCAATGGGAACACTGGCCAATCCGTAATGCCGATCTTATCGATCCTGACAAGGCGGGCGGCGCAGCGTTCGCAGCGAGTAACTCATCTATGGTTATTCCACCTCAAGTGGACCCGTCCACGACTCGTGAAGATCCTGGCGCTTCAACAAATGCATGGGTCGGAATCGGCGGCAGGGGCGGCGCAAGAGTTTTTCAAGGACTAAACGTCCTTCCCGATGTTGGTGAACCGGGAGCAGAGGCATACGGCTTTGCCTGGGCCAAAGCAACTTCTGTGCCCTTAGCCGGCGGGAATGAGAGCTCCGGAATTTTCTCCCTGGCTTTTCGAGACTCGCATAGTCCGATGACCGAGGTTCTCTACAAGGACGGTGGAGGCACGTATCTCACAAACTGGCAGTTCATCGCAGTAGGCGGCGACTACACAAAACCCAATGACAGCGCCGGCACAGCGGCTTGGTCCTCCGATAGTGGCAGGCATTGGACCGCCTCCACCATCCCACCGCATGGTTTTCGCTCTGCCGTGCAATGGAGCGAAGCACTCAAGGCTTGGATCACGGTCGGCACAAACGGTTCAGATGTAAGCCGTGACGACGGCAAGACATGGCAGCCGCTCGACGATGGGAACTGGAATGCGCTCTCGCTGCCTTTCGTTGTCGGTCCCAACGGGCGGATTGCGCGGATGAGCCCTGCTGCGAAGTGAGGTGGGGGAAGAGATTCGCCGTTCGCGGACAGAACGAAAAACAACCGCAGGTCCTTCGACTTCGCTACGCTCCGCTCAGGATGACAGATTTGTGGTGGTTGCGGATGACAGGCCTGTGGCGGTTCAGGATGACAGGTTTGTGGTGGCTCAGGATGACAGATTGTGGTGGTTGCGGATGACAGGCCTGTGGCGGTTCAGGATGACAGGTTTGTGGTGGCTCATTCGTTTGGAGCCGGATCAATGGTCTGGCGTTACCTCCGGATGCGCACCCGGCGCAAAATCCACCCCGGCACAGTAAAATAAGCGCAACGGATGACCCATCTTTCTCCAGCGGCGGCCGACGACTTGACCCGCACCGCGCGGGCCTCGGAGTCGCGGGCAGACGAGCCGCGAATCTCTGGCCAGAACGACCTCAGCGCGCCGTTGATTCGAGTGGAAAAACTCGAAAAAACCTACACGACCGCGCGCGGCGCACTGACGCTCTTTCGCGGGCTGGACTTTGAGGTTCAGGCCGGCGAGATGGTGGCGATTGTCGGCCAATCCGGCGCAGGAAAGAGTACTCTTTTGCACATTCTGGGCGCGCTGGACGCTCCCACCTCTGGCACAGTAAGCTGTGCTTCCATCAACGTGGCCCAACTCTCGCAGCGCGAGGCAGCGGCCTTTCGCAATCGCGAGATCGGCTACGTCTGGCAGTTTCACTATCTGCTGCCGGAGTTTACGGCGCTGGAGAATGTAGCCATGCCTTTGCTGGCGCGCGGGTTACGCAAGTCCGAGGCTCTTGCGACGGCGGCAAAGTGGCTCGGCGAGGTCGGCCTGGACGATCGTGGCGACCATCGGCCGGGTGAACTCTCAGGCGGCGAGCAGCAGCGTGTGGCGCTGGCTCGCGCGCTGGTCAACAACCCCCGGCTGCTGCTGGCCGACGAACCTACCGGGGACCTGGACGAGACGACCGCGGGCCGTGTTTTTGACCTGATCGAAAGGTTGCATGCCAGCCACGGACTTACCTCGATTCTTGTGACGCATAACCTTGACCTGGCCGCGCGTTGCGGGCGAACCTTGCGCCTGGAGAGTGGGCTGTTGTCTTCGTTGGCCACAGCCGGTCAGGCCGCTCTTCGTAAGGAAAGTAACTGACGGAAAATGCACCTTTTTCAGAGAATTTGAGTCTTAAGAAGTAACCAATCGAATTGGATGATTTAGCTCCACTACGGTTGGCAGGGCAGGATGGAAGTCTCTTTCGCGACGTGATCGCAAAAGACTTAAGGGGCGAAGGAGACTTTGAAGCCATCCTAAAGAGCCATTCGGGGCCAAGAGAAGATTTCCCTGAGTCCCCGGCGGCGATATAAAAAGGAAGGGCGCGAGCGGGTAGGCCGAGGCCGGAAGCGGGGTCCCCAACGACAGGTCTTCGTCGGTGGGGTGACGTAAACCGGACAGCCACTCCAGCCGATAGCCGGGTTAAGGGGGATCACATGTTCGAACGCTATACGGAGAAGGCACGGCGCGTGATCTTCTTCGCGCGGTATGAGGCCAGCCAGTTCGGTTCGCCCTATATCGAGACCGAGCATTTGCTGCTTGGCCTGTTGCGCGAAGACAAGGCGTTGACCAACCGCTTCCTGCGCTCGCACGCCTCGGTGGAATCGATTCGCAAGCAGATCGAGGCGCATACGACGATCCGCGAGAAGGTCTCGACGTCGGTGGACCTGCCGCTTTCGAACGAGTGCAAACGGGTGCTTGCCTACGCCGCGGAAGAAGCCGAGCGGCTGGGCCACAAGCACATCGGAACAGAACATTTGCTGCTGGGCTTGCTGCGCGAAGAGAAGTGCTTTGCCTCGGAGATTTTGCAGGAGCGCGGCCTGAAGCTGGCGCAGATTCGCGAGGATCTGGGCCGCACCGCGCAAGAGAAGACCCCGCCGCAACAGCGACAGCGCGAATCGAGTTTGCTGGCCGAGTTCAGCCGCGACCTGACCCAGGCCGCGATGGACGGGCAGCTTGATCCATTGGTAGGCCGCGACGGAGAACTTGAGCGCGTGATCCAGATTCTCTGCCGCCGCACCAAGAATAATCCAGTCTTGATCGGCGAGCCGGGCGTGGGCAAGACGGCGATTGTCGAGGGGCTTGCGCAGCGCATCGCCGACGGCGAAGTGCCGAGCTTCCTCGCCGAGAAGCGCGTGCTGGGTCTTGACTTGTCGCTCATCGTGGCCGGCACGAAATACCGCGGCCAGTTTGAGGAGCGGCTCAAGACGATCATGAAAGAGCTGATGGAGAATCAGAACTCGATCATTTTTATTGACGAGCTGCACACGCTGGTCGGAGCTGGTTCGGCCGAGGGCTCGCTCGATGCGGCCAACATTCTCAAGCCGGCGCTCTCTCGCGGCGAAATTCAGTGCATCGGCGCAACCACGCCGGCCGAGTTCCGCAAGTCGATCGAGAAGGACCGCTCGCTCGAACGGCGCTTCCAGGCTGTGAAGGTGCCGCCTCCGAACGAGGCCGACGCCATCAAGATCATCCACGGCATCAAGGACCGTTACGAAAAGTTCCACGCCGTCAGTTATACGGATGCGGCGGTGGAGTTTGCGGTCTCGCACTCGAATCGCTACATCCCCGATCGCTTTCTTGCCCGACAAGGCCATCGACTCTGATCGACGAGGCAGGAGCGCGCGTGAAGCTGCGCCAGACCTCGCTGCCCGAGGAGATCACCGAGGTGCAGAAGCGCATCAAGTTCATTGTTCATCGGATGGATTCGGCGATCGCCAACCACGAGTTTGAAAAAGCCCGTTTTTACAGCGACGAGGAGCGCAAGGAGCGCGAGACACTGCGCTCGATGCGCGACAAGTATCACCTCGACGACTCGGCTGCCGGCATCGTGGGCCGCGAAGACATCGAGGACGTGGTGAGCCGCTGGACGGGCGTTCCGATCACCAGCATCAAGGAAGAAGAGACGCAAAAACTGCTGCGCGTGGAAGAAGAGCTGCACAAGCGCGTCATCAGCCAGGAAAAAGCCATCAGCGCACTGGCTCGCGCCATCCGCCGGTCTCGCGCTGGTTTGAAGTCGCCCTCAAGACCCATTGGAAGTTTTCTCTTCCTGGGGCCAACCGGCGTGGGAAAAACGGAGATGGCACGGACCCTGGCCAACTTCCTGTTTGGATCGGATAAGGCGCTGATTCGCTTCGATATGTCGGAGTTCATGGAGAAGCACTCGGTCTCGAAGCTGATCGGTTCGCCTCCGGGGTACGTGGGCTACGAGGAGGGCGGCCAGTTGACGGAGCGCGTCAAGCGGTCTCCTTATTCGGTGGTCCTGCTCGACGAGATCGAGAAGGCGCATCCGGATGTTTTCAACATTCTCTTGCAGGTCTTTGAGGACGGCCAGTTGACCGACGGCCTGGGCAATACGGTCGACTTCAAGAACGTGATCCTCATCATGACCTCGAATATCGGCGCGCGGCACCTGCAAAAGAAGCAGGGACTGGGCTTCCAGAGCGACCGCGAAGAGCTGGTCAGCGAGAAGATTGAGGAACTGGTCAGGCAGGAGGTCAAGAAGACCTTCAATCCAGAGTTCTTGAACCGCCTCGATGAAGTGATTCTCTTCCAATCGCTCTCCGACGCGGACCTGATCCAGATTGTCGAGCTGCTGGTTCAGCAGTTGAACGCCAACCTGGCGCAGAAGTCCATCACCATCTCGGTGACCGAGGAGGCCAAGAAGTGGATCCTCGACAAGACCCTCATCGATCGCAGCTACGGTGCGCGCCCACTGCGCCGCGCCTTGCAGCGGTATGTCGAGGACCCCTTGTCCGAGGCTCTGATCGCCGGGCAGATTACCGCGCGGCCGGCCTTCCTCGAGGTCTATCTCGACACCGACCAGCTCTACTACCGGCCGGTCAGCGCGGACGAGAATGCGAGCGAAGAAAAGCCGGCAGGCGTTCTGCTCTTCAGCAACTGAAGCGGCTGTCCGCGACTAAAAAGCGGCCTAACTGAAAAGCCCTCCGCCTGATGGCGGGGGGCTTTTTGCTTCTGGGCAATTGCATGAACGATGTCTTGACGACAACTAGAGGATTTTCGGGAATTGTGTAGATCGAAAGTTCGTAGGTTTCCCACCCATTCCGCAGAAAAAACCGGAATGGATGGGGCACGGAAGTCCTCAGTAAATCCGAAAATGCTCTAGGGATTAGAGCCTGGCATGAACTTTAGCGCGAGTGGGAAAATTCCACACCAAGCTAAAGTCCATAACAGGCTCTAGTGCTGAGCTGGTTTGGCGCCTGCTGGAGCGTGCGTTGCGGGCGGGACGGCGGGAAGAATCCGAGCCAGCTTGATCTTGTCGATCTTAGGAAAATGGGCCTTCAGGTAAGTGTCGCCCTGGTTGGTGATCAGATCCTGGCGAGGAGATTCGCGGTAGCCAGGAAAGATTTTGTCGACCACGTCCATGCCTTCGACGACGGTGCCGAAGGGCGCGAAGCCCATGCCGTCGAGGCGGGTGTTGTCACCATAGTTGATGAAGAGTTGGGTGGTGCGGGTGTTGGGACCGGCGGTGGCAAAGACGAGGTTTCCGCGCTTGTTGCTCTGAACAACAGGATCATCCTTGATTGTGGCGTGGTCCCAGGCCTTGTTGACGGCGGGATCGGCGTTGAGCCCGAACTGCACAACGAAGCCGGGAACGACGCGGAAAAAGGCTGCGTTGGTGAAGAAGCCGCCACGGACCAGGTTGTAAAAACGGTCTGCGCCCAGAGGAGCCCAGTCGCGATGGACTTCGACGACGAAGTCGCCTGCGGTCGTCGAAAACGCTGCTTTGTAAACCGCAGGCGCCTTTGCCGTAAGCGATGCCGGGTTGAGCAGGGACGGACGCGGGCTGGCAGCGGCACGGTGGGCGGCTCCGGTCTTAGCGGGAACGCTCTTGTGAGCCGGGGTTTGGGCGTGGACGAGAAGGCTTGCACATAAAACAACGACTGTCGCAAATACTCTCATGCTGACGATTATACGAAGCGGCGACGCTGTTGCAAGGTGCCGAAAGGCGTTGGCGTCAGATCGATTGCATGAAGGCTGTCTTGATGACAATTTCGTTCTTTGCCCCCCTCCGGGGCTGAGTGCCTTTTGCTGTCAGCCTTCCCCACGCTGAAGCGCGGAGCTAGCTACCGTTGCGCCTCCGGCGCGATTGAAATTGGAACCAGGTCTCTGGCCGTGTGAATTCGTACCAAATGCGGGTCTGGAGACCCGCACGACAGCCGGTCTGGAGACCGGCGCTACAGATACAGAATCATGCGGCCAGAAAACTAGTCTGGTGAACAAAATGGATTCATGCGATTCCCCTGGGGTGGAGCGTCCGGCCTGGGTCGGCGCCCCGTCTTCGATCCTCTGCACTTATTTTCCAAAGAGACCTTTCAAAACGCTGGAGGGGCTGGTCTTTTGCTGGCCGTTGGATTTGCCCAACAGTCCGCCGGTTTGCTGTTTGAGCATGGAGCCGATGTTGGCGCGGATGGATGGACTCGACGCGGTGCCGGAGATGGTCAGCGGAATGCCGGTATTCGCTGTCGGCTTGGAGCCGCCTCCGAGCAATGAGCCGATCATCTGCATGCCGCTGTTGACGGCAGCGCCGACGGGTGTGGCGTTGTTGAGACTGGCGACCAGTTGGAAGTCCAGCGCTCCCGATGGGGAGACACTGCCGCTGCCGGATGCTGTTCCGATCTGGGGTACAGATGCATAGATTTTGTCGAATTGCGTGGACTGCGGCGAGGAGCGCACGTCCGTGCTCAGCTTTTCGATTGGCGTTCCGCCGCTCGTTCCTTTAAGGGGGTTGATGCCCCCGATTTTGGAACCTAGATCGAAGCCGGTGAGCTGGGTGTTGTCGATCTCGATGGGCCCGGAAATGACGGTTGCGCTCAACGGGCCGGCGATGGCCAGGTTGGCGGTGAGCGTGCCTCCCTTGAGCTGAGAGCCGCTGGGGAGATGAACGCCGACGATGGGCAGCAACTGCTCCAACTGATCGACGGGGAGTTTGGGCGCGGAGAGATGCAGATCGAGCACGATGCCCGTCGCGGTGGAGTGGTAGCTGCCATTGACATGGACGACGACGGAGCCGGTGTGGACGGAAATATCCGAGACCTTTCCGGTGCGTGTGGCGAGATCGTTCGATACCGTGTAATCAACGTTGACGGGCTTTGACGCGGGAGATCCGGTGCGCGACAACTGAAGCCTGGAGGCTTCGAGTTTGCCGGTGCTGGTGAGGCTGGCGCCGTCGGAGACAAGCTGCGCGTGGAAGTCGGCAAGCATCGAGATGCCCTGGCCGGACTCAACAACACCAGCGGCCACCGGGTCGAAATGCTTCAGTTGCAATGTCGCATTGAAGGGGGTTTTGGCGGCATCGCTCGGGGAGACAGGTCCGGCGGAGCCTTTGAGCTCGAACGATCCGTCGCCGGGAAGTTTGAGCGAGAGCTCGAAGGGGAACGACTTGATGAAGGAGAACTGCTGGATGGCGAGGTTGATTCCTGTACATACGAAGGGTTTGCCAGCGGCAGGGGTGGACGAGAGCGTGGCCGTTCCGTCTTTGATCTTCACCTCGCCAACGGTCAGGTCGGGAAAGATGCTCTGTTGCTGGGGAACAGGGTTGGCTTCGGCGGCGCCACCCAGGCTGGAGAAATTCCACGCGCCGCTCTGGCCGTGGATCAGTTGGATCTGCGGGGAGTCTACGGTGAGGTTTGTAATCCGTATCAGCCGATGGAAGAGAAACTGGCCGAGCTCGATGCCGATCTTCAACTGCTTTGCCTGAAGAAAGGGTGTTGCGGCAAAGGCGGGATCGTCGGCGATGGAGATGTTGTCTGCAACCAGGCTGCCGGTGATGAGGGAGAGGCTCAGATGGCCGAGCGCGACCTTGCGTCCCAGCGAAGCGGATAGCTGCTCCTCCACCTTGGGCCGGAAAGTGTCGGCGTCGATGAAGAACGGAATCACGACAACGGCGGCGACGAGCACGACAACGGCGGCGATGGCGACTTTGATCCAACGTTTTTGCATGGGGACCTCCTTCTTCGATAGTGGTTCGCTCGAATTCTATCGCTTTGCGGCGGAGTGCGGTATGGGCAAGATTGAAAAACTGGTCTTGCCGATTGACGGTTCCGGCGACGATTTGGCGTTGGCTTGTGCCAGATCTGCCGGCTTTGTGATCGCCATACTCCGTTCTTTGAGCCGGTTTTGCTGTTTCCTCACAGGTCCTTTATGTCCTGTCTGATAAAGCTAAAGAACGGGGTTCAGGTGGGATGGGCTTTGAGGCCGCCGTCCGATCGCGGCCCTGAATTGCCTGCAAGGAAAACAGCAAGTATCCATGAGCGCCAGCCACCCGTTGGAGATGGATTCGCTATACGGAGACTATCCGCTCGATCGCGCATACGACGAGATGCGCGAGGCGGACGGGGAGTTGCGCCCTCACTATCGCGCGCTGGCCGAGACTCTGGCGCGGCTGCCGGAAGACGAGTTGCAGCGGCGCAAGCAGTCGGCGGACCTCTCGTTTCTGACGCAGGGCATCACGTTCACGGTCTACGGGCGCGACGAGGGAACCGAGCGCATCTTTCCCTACGACCTGCTGCCGCGGCTGGTGACGGCGGCGGAGTGGGACCGCATCGAGCGCGGGCTGACGCAGCGGATCACGGCGCTGAATCTGTTTCTGCGCGATGTCTACTCGGACGCGAAGATTCTGAACGACCGGGTGATTCCGAGCGAACTGGTCTATAGCTGCAAGCACTACCGGCGGCAGATGCGCGGTTTGCAGGTGCCGCGCAATGTTTATATCGCGGTGGTCGGGTCGGATCTGCTGCGGCTGAACAGCGGCGAGTTTGTGGTGCTCGAAGACAATCTGCGCGTGCCTTCGGGCGTGAGCTACATGCTGACCAATCGCCGGGTGATGAAGCGGACCTTTCCGCAGCTTTTTTCGAGCTACGGCGTGCGGCCCATCGAGCACTATCCGCAACTGCTGCTGGCGACGCTGCGTTCGCTGGCTCCGGAGGGCAGGCCGGAGCCGAATATCGTGCTGCTGACGCCGGGAGTCTTCAACTCCGCGTACTTCGAGCACACGTATCTGGCGCGGCAGATGGGCATCGACCTGGTCGAGGGGCGCGACCTGGTGACGCACGACAACATCGTCTACATGCGGACGACAGATGGGTTGAAGCGCGTGGACGTGATCTATCGCCGCGTGGACGACGACTTCAGCGATCCGCTGGTCTTTCGCGCCGACTCGTCGCTGGGCTGCGCGGGGCTTTTCAATGCCTATCGCGCGGGCAACGTGACGGTGACGAATGCTTTTGGGACTGGCCTGGCCGACGACAAGGCGGTCTATGCTTATGTGCCGCAGATGATTCGCTACTACCTGAATGAAGATGCGATTCTGCCGAATGTGGAGACGTATCTGCTGGGCGAAGAGAAGCAGCGGCAGCATGTGCTGGCGAATCTCGACAAGCTGGTGGTGAAGGCTGTGGGCGAGAGCGGCGGATACGGCATGCTGATCGGGCCGCACTCGACGGCGAAGCAGCGCGAGGAGTTTGCGCGGCAGATCGAGGCCAATCCGCGCAACTACATTGCGCAGCCGACGCTGGATTTTTCGCGCGCGCCTTGCCTGATCGGCGAATCGTCTGGAGCCGCGGCATGTGGACCTGCGGCCTTACATTCTGTTTGGCGACAAGGTGAATATTGTGCCCGGCGGGCTGACGCGCGTGGCGCTTGAAAAAGGTTCGCTGGTGGTGAATTCCTCGCAGGGCGGCGGCAGCAAGGACACGTGGATTCTGGAGTAAGCAGGATCAAGTCATGCAGTGAATAAGTGAAGGAGAGCGACAGGGATACCGATGCTATCGCGGGTTGCCGACAGTCTCTACTGGATGAGCCGCTACCTGGAGCGGGCGGAGAACACCGTGCGCCAGCTCGACGTGACGATGGGCCTGATGCTCGACACCGGCGGGGCGAGCGAACGGAGAGCGCTGGCAGCGGCTTGTGGCTTCGCTGGGCAAGCCGGCGGGCCTGGACTGGAACGGCAATCTGGAGGCGATGGCGCACAAGCTGGTCTTCGACAATCTCAATCACGCGGCAGTGACTTTTTGCGTGAACGGCGCGCGCGAAAATGCCCGCCAGGTGCGCGAAGAGATCTCGACCGAGCAGTGGCAGCGGCTCAACCGGCTCTTCCATCAGATTCACTCGCCGCAGGCGGAGACTCAATTCATCTCCAGCATCAACGATTGCTGGCTTCGATCATCGACGGCATTCATCTCTTCAAGGGAGTGAGCAACACAACGATGATTCATGGCCAGGGCTGGCAGTTTATCCGCCTGGGCCGCTATCTTGAGCGGGCATACGCGACGGCCACGCTGCTCGAGGTCCACCAGCCGGAGCTGTTTCACCCGCAGGAGCGCGAACACGAGGGCTACCAGTACCTTGAGATGGTGGGCCTGCTGCGCTGCTGCACATCGTTTGAAGCCTATTGCCAGGTGTACACGGCGGATGTCATCGGCCGCACGCATTCTGGAGTTTCTGCTGTTGAACCGCGACTTTCCGCACGCCATTCGCTACTGCGTGGACAATATGCGCGATGTCATTGAGTCGATCCAGCGCACCGGCGGCCGCCGCCCGCCCGCGGAGTTGATCTCGGGCATCGGCCGCCTGCACGCCATGCTCGACTACACCACGATCGGCGAGATTCTTCACGGCGATACATCGGAATTTCTGCATAACATTCGCGAGCAGTGCCTGCGCATTCACGAACTGATCTACCGCTATTATGTGCACTATTCGATTCAGTCGGCGCTGGCGAGTTAAGGAGCTTTGAACGAGTCGGTATTGAGGGACGGCATTCCCTCAGGGGCTAAAGCCCATGCTGAAATCGCATCGCTTACGGCACGGCTGAAGCCGTGCCCTTTCAAAGCATCGATTTAATCAGAGATACCACACGAATTATCGGGAGCGAGCATGAACTTTTATTCCATCCGCCATCTCACGCGCTTCCGCTACTCGCGGCCCATCAGCGAGAGCATCATGGAGACGCGCATGCACCCGCGCTCGGACTCGAATCAGCACTGCCTCACATTCACGCTCTCGGTCAGCCCGCGTTGCCGCGTCTTCAGCTATCGCGACCACCAGGGCAACAACGTGCAGCACTTCGACATTCCGGGCGAGCACAACCAGCTTGTGATCGTTGCCGAGTCGGTGATCGAACAGCAGGCGCTGCCCGATGTTCCGCGATTCCTTTCGCCCGAGGCCTGGGGCGATCTCGATGAACTGGTCGAGTCCGGCGACTACTGGGAGATGCTGCTGCCGTCAACCTTTGCCGTCGAGACTCCCGCGCTCACTCTGCTGGCCAAACAGATGGGCGTCACTCGCCGCGACGATCCGCTGATGCTGGTGCAGGAGCTGAATCAGCGGCTCTTTGAATACTTCGAATATGAGCCGCGCTCGACGCGCGTCGATTCGCCGATCGACGAGGCGATCGTCAGCGGCAAGGGCGTCTGCCAGGACTTTGCGCACACGATGATTGCGCTGCTGCGCCATGTGAAGATCCCGGCGCGCTATGTCTCGGGGTATCTTTACCGCAGCCGCGAAGATCACGACCGCTCGACCCCCGACGCCACGCACGCGTGGGTGGATGTGCTGCTGCCGCAACTGGGCTGGGTGGGCTTCGATCCCGACCAACAATCTCGTCGCGCATCATCGCCACATCCGCACTGCGGTGGGCCGCGACTACGCCGACGTGCCGCCCACGCACGGCATCTTCCGCGGCAGCACGGACAGCGAGCTTTATGTGGCCGTGCATGTGGAGGCCAGCGCCGAGCCGCCGGCTCTGGATCGCAAGCTGCCGATCCCCGAAGACTGGAGCGTGCTGGTGGAGCGCGCCCAGCAGCCGCCCGAGTCGCCGATTCCATTTATCGATTTGCAGCAGATGCAGCAGCAACAACAGCAGTGAACAGTGGACAGTGAATAGTGAACAGGAACGCAGGAGAGCAACAGCGGCTTCTGAGCGTGTATTCTGGTTCGAGGCTTAAGCGTGTGCGGCGAGTATTCGTTAACACGCGGACAGGGAGCTTTCGAATGAAGATCTGGAAGCGTTTGATCTTGGCCGTTTGTGTTCTAGCGATTTCGGGATTGGCCTACTGGAAGTTTGCGATTCCTACCCATCGAATTGAGACTCACTCCGAACTGATCATGCTGGGCGATTTGGACGGCGATGACCGTTGGACAGCCAATGATCTGAAGATACTGGATGACTTTCTCAAGGATCCCTTTGCGTTTCCCGATAAACTCGCGCGTCAGATCGACATGAACCAAAACGGCATGATAGATGAGGAAGACCTTCGCATTCTTCGCGCACTCGTCGCTTCCGGGGGCGATCCCTATGTGGCAGAAGACAACGCGCGAGCCAAGGGAGAACCGTTTCCCCGGCCACGCGAATTCTATCGATATGTCACGCTCGCCGAGTATCATCCTCGTCCGCTCTGGGCTCTACCCTATCCGCAGGCGGAAGATTCTGTGCTGAAATGGCTCCCCACTCTCCATGCGCCTGTAAGCGCCGGTTCTTACGCTGATGCGCTAGACGCCGATCTCTATGCGGAGGCGATCCGTTTTGATCGGGATTGGCGGAAGCGGGAGCCGGAACTTCTCCCGATGGAGCGCGAATACGCAACGCAGAAGACTGGCACGCATGAGTTCGCTTCAACAGCAAGGAGAACGGTATGAGTTGCTTCTTGCGCTGATTGACGGCGTCGAAGATGCTGAAACGCTGACCGAGCGGAACCAACCGGCGTTTCCTCTGAAGATTCTGGTCTTCCGCGATCATCTCCGCGATACGCTCAAATCTCCAACCTACGCTGAGTTCAAGGAAGGGAAGCAGCCTTGGCAAGCGGTAATGAAAGTCGTTGCAGGCTATCTTCAGACAGACCTCGGACTCACCTACAATTTCGAGACGCTTCCGCCGCCAAGGAATTTGACTCATTTGCAAAACTATCTCGACCGTTCCGAGTGGCAATACTACAAAAGCTCTGCGAAAGAGGAGGATTTTCGCGCGCTCATCGCATTTGCGCAGCATGATCCACGTTATCTGCGTGCCGTTTCTAGAACAAGCCGCAAACTCACCGACATGGACGAAGTGAATCACAATCTGCCAATGGAGCTTTTGTTTCGCGAGGCGCTCCGCATCAAGGGTGGAGACAAGAAGAAGGCAGTAGGATTGCTCGACGAAGCTATTCGCATTCCATTTATGTGGGTGAAATCGATACGCCGCGATCAACTGCCAGGTTCTCTGGCTCTCGATAACTTCCTTCTCCCCGGGAACAAGGAAGATGGCTTTGACAAGAGCCGGCATTGGAATGTGTTCGGCGGCATTTGCCTCTATAAGTCGCCACAGGAATCTCTCGATCTGGCACTCAAGCGCGAGATGCAGGATCTTCGCGATGGCAATTACTCGCAGGATGAGATGCGTGAATTCTTTAGAGACATGATCGCGAACCTGAACGGAATCTACTACGTCATGACTGTGAATCCCGATTTGCTCGTCAGTCGTAGATGACCGGCCCAGAAAGACGTAGGAGAGGTTCCCTGTTTTTTCTGTCCCTCTCCCGATTCCTCAGCTCAGGAATTCGGCGATGGCGGCGACTACTGTCTGCTGCTCGTCTTCGCGCAGTTCGGGGAAGATGGGCAGGGCGAGGACTTCGCGGGCGGCGCGTTCGGCTTCAGGGAAGCTGCCTTCCTGTGTAGCCGAGACTCTTTAAGCGCTTCCTGCATGTGCAGCGGGACGGGATAGTAGATCTCGGAACCGATCTTGCGGTCGGCGAGGAACTCGCGCAGGGCATCGCGGCGGGCGGTGCGGATGACGTACTGATGCCAGACGTGGCGCGTGCCGGGAACTTCGTGCGGCAGGACGACGCCGTGGGCGGGATACGGGCCGGCCTCGGCCAGCCCAGCGGCGTGAAAGAGCGCGTGATAGCGCCGGGCCACGGTGCGGCGGGCCTGGTTCCAGCCGTCGATGTACTTGAGCTTGACGGCGAGGATGGCTCCCTGGAAGCCGTCCATGCGGGTGTTCCAGCCGAGCTCGTCGTGGTAGTAGCGGCGGCGCATGCCGTGCTGGCGCAGCATGCGGGCGCGCTCGGCCAGTTCGGCGGAGTTGGTGGTGACCATGCCGGCGTCGCCGGCGGCGCTGAGGTTCTTGGTGGGATAGAAGCTGAAGGCGGCGGCATCGCCGAGACCTCCCGCTGCTTCCCTTCCATTCGGCGCCCCAGGCCTGGGCGGCGTCTTCGATGAGCTTGAGCCCGCGCTCTTTTCCGAGACGGGCGAAGGCCGTCCAATCGGCGCACTGACCGTAGAGGTGGACCGGGAGAATGGCCTTGACTTCGGGCGGCCTCGGTCGCTTCGAGCACGGTTTCAACGGCAGCCGGGATCCAGGTTGAAGGTGGTGGGTTCGATGTCGGCCAGAGCGGCGTGGCTCCGGCGCGCAGGATGGCGCTGACCGAGGCGAAGAAGCTGAAAGGGGTGGTGATGACGGCATGCCGGGACCGATGCCGGCGGCGGCCAGCGCCAGCCAGAGCGCGTCGGTACCCGAGGAGCAGCCGATGGCGTGGGCCACGCCCAACTGCGCGGCCGCGGATTTTTCGAAGGCGGCTACCGGCTCGCCAAGAATAAACTGCTGCGTCTCAAGCACATGGCCGAGGGCCTGCGAGCAGTTCGTCGTGCAGGGGCCGATACTGGCGCTTGAGGTCCAGCATGGGCACGGGCTGGGCGGGGCGGAAGTTTGAGGCGGATTGGGAGCGACCTTCACAACCTCATGGTAGCAGCCTGCGGATTCGCTTGGAAGAGATGGTGACCTTTGCTTCCCGCAAGTCGAACCACCTAAAAGATACGGTAGACAATGAATTAGCGGTCAAAGGCCGCGAGTTGGCTCCGCTTTGCGGGGTTAGCAGGTTGGCGCGTTGGCGGGGAGCAGCAATTCAAACAGGTCTCACTCGTCTGAGGGATCGTAAGCCGGGTGGCTATTGATCGCAAAGACGTTCTGGGAAGCGATTGAAGATTGTTTAAACTGAAGGTTGAAAAGGTCGGCCTGGACCTATAATGTAGTCACATTGCGGGAATTGGCGGCCCCGGGATTTCCGGCGCCGTGCCCGCCGAATTTGCAAGAATATGCAGCATTTAGTTGCGTACACCCCCACCAAAGAAAGCAGGAGATCGGCACATGGAGAACAAGCCGGCACAAAATATTCAGGACACATTTCTGAATACAGTTCGCAAGGATAAAACCCCGATCACGATTTATCTGGTCAGCGGCGTCAAGCTCACCGGGAAAATCACGGTCCTTCGACAAGTATTCCGTGCTGCTGGAGAACAACAGCCAGGAACAATTGATCTTCAAGCACGCCATTTCGACCGTGGTGAGCAACCGGACCGTGATGCATACCGAGCACCGTCCGGTCTCAGCGATCAACGGCATGGGACCCACTCTGTCGCTGCCCGTGCCGAATTCAGTGCCCTCGACGCTGATCGGGGAGCACGGCGATAGCAGGCGTGGGACGCCCTCGATCGGCCGGCTGAAGAGAGCGGGTCACGGCGGCGAAGACGGCGCAAGGAAGCCGGAGCGAGCGGTTCTGGTGGGCGTGGACCTGGGCGTCCGCGCTCCGCGCCAACCGCGCGGCCCAGGCGGCGCGCGGCAGGCGGCTGTGCGTTCGAACGAGGCCTGCCCGGCGAGATGCTCCGGCGGCTGCCAGTCTTCGCTGTCTCAGATGCTTCGTCGCGGCCAGAGCGGCTCAGGCGCGTTCGTCCACGGAGCTGGACGCCGAAGAATCTCTTGCTGAGTTTCGCGAGCTGGTTTCGAGCGCGGGCGGCGTGGTTGTCGCGGAGCTCTTGCAGCGCCGAGCCGCAGCCCGATCCGGCCACGCTGATCGGCACGGGCAAGGTGGAGGAGATTGCCGGGGTCGCCGCTTCGACGGAGGCCGACCTGGTGCTCTTCGACCACGATCTGACGCCGACTCAGTTGCGCAACCTTGAGAACGCGTTGCCCTGCCGGGTGCTCGACCGGACGCAGCTGATCCTCGACATTTTTGCGCGCCATGCACGAACGCGCGAGGGCCAGTTGCAGGTGGAGCTGGCGCAGCTTGAGTACATGCTGCCGCGGCTGACGGGGCGGGGCAAAGCCATGTCGCAGTTGGGCGGCGGCATCGGCACGCGCGGACCGGGCGAAACGCAAGCTCGAAACCGACCGGCGGCAGATTCAGCGGCGCATCGACCAGCTGAAGCTCGATCTGGACGCGGTGCGGCGGGTGCGCAAGCAGCAGCGGCAGCGGCGCGAGGCGGTGCCGGTGCCGACGGTGGCGCTGGTGGGCTACACCAATGCGGGCAAGAGCACGCTCTTCAACCGGCTGACCGGCGCGCAGGTGCTTGCAGTCGCCGCGCATGTTCGCCACGCTCGATCCGAAACTGCGCGCGATTGAATTGCCCAGCCGGCGCAAGGTGCTGCTGTCGGATACGGTCGGCTTCATCCGCAACCTGCCGCACACGCTGGTGACCAGCTTTCGCGCCACGCTCGAAGAGGTGGCGCAGGCCGAGGTGCTGCTGCACGTGCGCGACGCGGCCTCGACGTATGGCGAAGAGCAGAAAGCGCAGGTGGAGAAGGTGCTGGGCGAGCTGGAATCGCTCGGCAAGCCGCGCATCGAGGTGCTGAACAAGATCGATCTGCTGGGCGAGCACGAGCGGCAACGGGCTGCTGGAGCGCGAAGCGAGTCGCGGGGCGAAGTGGCGGTTTCGGCGCGCACCGGCGAAGGCATGGACGCGCTGCTCGGATGCGATCGATCGCGCGCTTGCACTCCGATCCGCTGATCGAGGCGGAGTTGCGCGTGCCGCAGCACGAGGGCGCGGTGCTGGCGGCGATCGAGGCGGGGATGGTCGTGCACGCGCGGGAGTACGAGGGAACGTGGTGCGGCTGAGGGTGAGCGGGCCGGCGTCGCTGGTGGGGCGGTTGCGGCGGTACCGGCTGCGAGAGGAATAATCGCCGCTTTAATCATCGCGTCATGCAGAGTCAGCTATGATGGGTTGATTTGGATTTGGGTGGGGTTTTGAAAGGGCGCGGCTTTAGGCGCGCCGCTGGATGGCTAAGATGAGGCCGGGCTTTAGCCCCCGAGGGAAGATATGATTCCGAAGCGAGAAGTTGCTACCGACAACGGGCAAACTTACTTCGTGACTTCGAATACAGCGGGGCGAAAGCCATTCTTCCGGCATGAGCGGTGGGCAAAGCTATTCCTCGAATCGATGTATGGATACCGGCCAGAACGTTATCTGCTCCATGCGTTTGTATTGATGCCCGATCACTTTCATCTGATCATTACGCCCAGCGCGAGCCTTGAATTGGCGATTCAATGCCTGAAAGGCGGGTTTTCATTTCGAGCAAAGCGGGAGTTCAAATGGCTCGGAGGCATTTGGGTTACGGGATATTCAGATCATCGGATTCGAGACGATGAAGATTATGAGATTCATTGTGCGTATATTGCGAACAATCCGGTCAAGGCGAGGTTGGTAGAACGTGCGGAAGCAATACTCGTATAGCTCCGCGAATGGTTGTTTTGAATTAGATGTATTCCCTCGGGGGCTAAAGCCCCAAATCTATCCCTTGGCCTCTGTTGGCGCAGCTAAAGCCGCGCCCTTTCAAAACAAAGACGACCGCTCTCAAAGCAAGGACGACCGCTCTCAAGACAACAGCGACCGCATAACCACCGCATTGCTGGATAAGGAAACGCCGTGAACACAATTCCATCGACCGCTGTCCCGTCCATCACTACTCTCTCAAGCCGCGAGGTCTATCGCAATCACTGGTTGCGCGTGAGGGAGGATGAGATTCTGCGCTCCAATGGCGCTCAAGGAATCTACGGCGTGGTGGAGAAGGACGATGCGGCGATCATTGTGCCCATCGACCGGGGGCGCATCTGGCTGGTGGAGCAGTTCCGCTACACCATTCAGGAGCGGGCGCTGGAGCTGCCGCAGGGCGGCTGGGAGATGGAGATCGACAATCCCGAGGAGCTGGCGCGCGGCGAACTGAAAGAGGAGACCGGCCTCGAAGCCGCGGAGATGATCCGGCTGGGAGAGCTGTGGATCTCTTATGGCTTTGCAAGACAAAGGCAGCATGTCTTTCTCGCGACAGGCCTGACCGAGAGCGCGAGGAAGCCGGACGCCGAGGAGCACGACATGATTGTCCGCTCGGTTCCGGTCGAAGAGTTCGAGGAGATGATGCTGAACGGGCGTGATCCGCGACAACTGCACGCTCTCAGCCTGGGCGCTCTACCTGATGTGGAAGCAGCGCCAGGACTGAGAGCCCTTGCAGCGATGCGTCAATCGGCGCTTGAAGAACGATTGCCCCAGGATTGCTGGGATTCCGGATGGTCCGCGCGAAACTTTTTGAATGCGAGAGCCGTGAGCGCGGCGAAGAACGCCAGGACGATCAATTGAGCGATTCCAAAGGCTGGAGCTGCCGGGGTGGGCGCAATGGCTTTGAGCGCGGGCACCTTGGCGAAGAGCTGCGCAACCAGCACAAAGAAGTTGAAGTAGAGCGAGAGCGCGGCGTCGATCACATAAGCTCCGCGCCACGCGCCGGAGAGTCGGCCGGCATAGAGCGCAATCGCGGCCAACAGCAGCGAGATGAGCGACAGAACTCCAAGCACAATGCCAGGTGTGATTGTCTTATTGGGAAAGAGGAACCCGGTGAGGCTGGTGAGGGCCGTGGTGATGAGGAAAAGCGCCGTCCAACGGGGCAGGCGCTTGCCCGCGATCAGTCCCAGGACCACGACGAATCCCGAGGCGATGCCGATGAGGCTGACAACTACGTGCAGGATGGTGAAAGTCGATAAGCTCAAACCGAGAATCATGTTTTCTCCTTCTGAATATTGGAAATGGCACCTGGTCCAAGGCGGAGGCTCACGCGTGGGTTGCTTTGATCCAGCGACAAGGGCCCGTCGCCGGCGTGCATTCGCCCTGGCGGGTTTTCTTTCGGTTGTCTTGCTTGGCTTACTTCGTCTTCGGCGGCTCTCGGCGGGGATTCCAGAGCATTTTTGCAGATAGTGCAGGCCGGAATTTTGCCGGTATCCCACCCATTTCGCAGAAAAACGCGGAACGGATGGGGCACGGAGGTCTACAGTAAAAGCAAAAATGCCATCAGTGCGAATCCAGGTCCCCGCAGCCTGTTGAGCAGCCAGATTACCATGAATGAGGCTATTCCGAAAGACGAGCGATCCGGCTGAGGTTACCCTTGCCGACGAAATTTATCCGCGCTCTTCCATGGAGATGTAGGGCGCGGGGTAGGCGGGGCCGATGTATTCGGCGCGGGGGCGGATGAGGCGGTTGTCGTCCAGCTGCTCGATGACGTGGGCGGCCCAGCCGGCGATGCGGCTGATGGCGAAGATGGGCGTGTAGAGGTCGATGTCGATGCCCAGGGTGGCGTAGGTGGAGGCGGAGTAGAAGTCGACGTTGGCGTTGAGCTTCTTGTCGGTGTTGATGTAGAGCTCGATGGCGCGCGACATCTCGTACCACTTGGGCTGGCCGGCGTCCTTGCCGAGCTGCTCGCTCATGCGGCGCAGGTGGGTGGCGCGGGGGTCTTCGGTCTTGTAGACGCGGTGGCCGAAGCCGGAGATCTTCTGCTTGGCGGCCAGCATGTTCTTCACGTACTCGACCGGATCGGCGCCGGCCTTGTCGATGGCGTAGAGCAGGCGCATCACGCCTTCGTTGGCGCCGCCGTGCAGCGGGCCCTTGAGCGCGCCGATGGCGCCGGTGATGGCGGAGTGCATGTCGGACAGGGTGGCGGCGATGACGCGGGCGGCGAAGGTGGAGGCGTTCAGCTCGTGGTCGGCGTGCAGGATCAGCGCGATGTCGAGGGTCTTGGTGGCGGTCTCGGAGGGCTTGACGCCGTTCAGCATCCAGAGGAAGTTGGCGGCGTGGGTGAGCGAGCGGTCGGGCGGCACGATTTCCTGGCCCTTGCGGATGCGGTCGTAGATGGCCACGATCATGGCGATCTGCGCGGTCAGGTGGTAGCCCTTGCGCACGTTGGCGTCGTGGGAGTTGTCCTTCTCGTCGGCGTCGTAGAAGCTGAGGGCCGAGACGGCGGTGCGCAGGACTTCCATGGGCGTGGCGGATGCGGGAATGCCGCGCAGCATGTCGACGATGCGGTAATCCAGGCCTCGGGCCAGCGAGAGCTGCGACTGGAATTCGCGCAGCGCGAACTGGTTGGGCAGGATCCCGTTCCAGAGCAGGTAGGTGGTCTCCTCGAAGGTCGAATTCTCGGCCAGCTCGTGAATATCGATGCCCCGATAGGCCAGCACGCCCGCTTCTCCGTCGATCCAGCAGATCCCGGAGTTGGCCGCGACGATTCCTTCCAGACCCTTTCCAGCGACAGCAGTCGACATAGCCCTTGGGTCTCCCCCTTGCGATGATTTCCTGATGATGGGGCGGCTATCCTGGCCTCAAGAATGGAGCCCGGCGCCAGAATGTGCTGTATTAATGTTTATATCGCAGCGATTCGATGGTTGTCACGGAGTGGAACACTTGGGGCCGGGAATCGGGTCCGAAACCGCTCTTCGTGGCTGTGAGCCGTTGAGCTGTGGAGTTTTTTCTGCACAACCCGGATTATTTCTATATTCTGTAGGTTGCCTTGGAGAAGCCGGAGCGAGAGCCTCGCAAACGGCAATCCGGGAAGAGCCCGTCGAAGAAACGGGAGCCCCGGGAAGCAAATTCCTGTTGAACGGCGTACGGCTGAGCCGAAGACGCCACACCACAACCGGTCTGCAAGGCGGGCCGCTCACGAAAGGTAAACAGATGAGTGAAGTCGAAGATACCCCCCGAACCTATTCTGGCGCGCTGCTGGCAGCCATCGCGGTCGCACTGCTGCTTGGCGTGGGCGCCCTGATCTGGAGCTACACGCTGAGCAGTCGTCTGAACGGCCAGGAAGCCGCGCTGGCCGATGCCAAGCAACAGAACGTCAAGCTGGCCGCGGAGCTGCGCGAAACCAATGCCCGGCTGAAGGTGGCCACCGAGGAGCTGGGCAACTCGCTGGGACTGACGCAGAAGCAGATGGATGCCCGCGCCCAGGCAGATCATGCAGCGCGAGCAGGCCGACAGCAAGCGTCTGGAGAACGCCCAGAAGCAGACCGCGCAGCAAGTGACCGCCGTCTCCAACGATGTGTCGAACGTGAAGACCGATGTGGGCGGCGTGAAGACCGACCTGGGCAAGACGCAGACCGACCTGGCCACCACCATCAGCCAGTTGCAGTCGATGAAGGGAGATCTGAGCGACCACAGCAGCCTGATCGCGCGCAATCACGATGAACTGGAGATTGCTGAAGCACAAGGGCGACCGCAACTACTACGAGTTCACCCTGAACAAGGGCCAGAAGAAGCCGGTAGGCACGGTGAGCCTGGAACTGAAGAAGGCCGACGCCAAGAAGAGCCGGTTTACGCTGGTCGTCTACTCCGACGACAAACAGTACGAGAAGAAGGACCGGAACCTGAACGAGCCGCTCCAGTTCTACAGCGGCAAGGATCCGCAGCTTTTCGAGATTGTGGTGAACTCCGTCGGCGGAAAGAACCGCAGGTCTCCGGCTATCTGTCAACGCCCAAGGGCGCGCCGGCTCCGCCTACTGCTCAATAACAGCCGTGTGGGGCGCGAGCGTTACGCTGGACTGATACTGAAATTTGAAGGTGAAGTTCAGATCCTTGCGCGCGTCCCACTCCTGTTTGGTTCGCCGGACGGCCCAAAGGGCGGTTCCGTCCAGCTTCTGTCCCGGAGCGATGGTGATGCGCGGCGGCAGAGACGCGTAGTGTGCAGCGCGGACAGTTCAGGATAAGCGATGAACACCTCGTCGAACTGGGCCGCACTTCCCGCCGAGACGGATAGAATGCCGTCTGACAGGGTGGCATTGGCCAGAATGTCCTGAAGATAGAGCGGATGCTGGGTCTGGTTTTCGAGCTTAATGTGCGCGAAAAGCAGGACCTCGTCGAAGCTGTCGACGGCCTTGGGCGCTCCTGCGGCGTCGAAGCCCGAAGTTTCCACATGCCGCGGATGAGCCCAGACCTGAACGACCTCACCGCTGACGACCGGGCGTTTCTGGCCGGTCCACGCATAGAAGGCGACGACGAGGCTCACCACCACGATCGCGATCACGCTGGCCCAAACCACATGGCTGCTTCCCTTGGTGAACGATTCACCGAGGGCTGCATCGTCAATCTCTTCGCCGGATTCCTGATGGAGTAAGCTCATAGCGCCCTTATCTTATCCCGATAGGCGCATCATGGGCCATCAATTCCTGCAATTTATTGGCGATGTGCCGGGATCAATACGGAAGGCGCAGTTGCTTACACGTCGAGCGACTGCGGTCGGGCTGCTTCATTGTGCGAGACCAGTGACAAGCCTCCGCAATGCCGCGATTCACCCGAGGATACGCAGAAATGGGTGGAAAATCATAGGCTTATGCTATTCCGTGCGGGGTGTGACAAGAAATTGTATTTTGGCCGCACTCTAGCGCATCGCTCGACAGCGATGACTCTCTTGCCTGGTCTTCCCGTACCTCTAGGCTGTGTTTCGGACGGCATCTCTCAGACGAACGACTGCGTCTGCCTGGGCGCCTTTCTGACCTTGAACGATGTCGAACTCGACGTCATCGCCCTCTTTCAGTGTTTTGTATCCATCCAACTGGATCGACGAATAGTGGACGAATACATCCGGCCCGTCTTCACGGCCTATGAATCCGTAGCCTTTGGCGTTGTTGAACCACTTGACCTTCCCTTTGTATTGAGCCACAGGTGCCTGCCTTCCTTGATGTCCTGTGAAGTTGGGTGAGCAAAAAGATTTTCGGGGAATGCTCACCGGTATCTGTATTGACGTGAAAAAGAGAAAAAAGGTTCACACAAATTTCAACTCCAGGCCGCGCAAAAAAGCAGGGCCGGCTTGAGACGGCCGGCCCTGCGCGAAGACACTGGATTCAAACGACCTCTTGGTGTTATTTGCCCCGCTTGCCCGCTAACTCACGTTCGTACATGAGCACCGTGCACAGCGTCTTGCCGTCGAGAATCGCTCTCTTTTCAATCATTTTGACGGCATCGGAGAGTTTGACCAGACGGAATTCAATTTGCTCGTCGTCCTCCGGATGGGCTTCGCCGGCGATCAGGCCCTCGGCGACGAAGACCTGCATCGATTCGCCCAGAAATCCTGGACTTGCGTAGTAGACCAGGAAGGGCTTCCATTTCTTTGCGCGGTAGCCTGTCTCTTCCTGGAGCTCGCGCTGCGCCCCGGCCATGGCGTCTTCGCCGGGATCGAGCTTGCCTGCCGGCAGCTCCCACAAAAACTGCCCGGCGGCATGGCGATACTGGCGTTCCATCACGATCCACGGATCGCGCTTGCTTTTGGTGCTGTCGATTGCCAGGATGACCACGCTGCCGTGATGGCGAATGATGTCCCGCTCGCTGGGACGGCCGCCGGGCTCGAGCAGCTTGTCGTGCACCACGCGGAAGAGCGGCCCCTCGAAGAGCGTCTCGGAGCTGATCATCTGCTCGGCTCCCTCGACTACCGGCTTCGGCATTTTGGGAGCCTTCTTCGCCTTGGACTTGACGGGCTTTTTGGCTTTGGGCTTCTTTTCGGCCTTGGCCTTGGAGGCTTTTTTGACTTTGGGTTTCTTTGCCTGTGCCGATTTCTTTGTCTTGGCTTTGGCGGCCTTGGTCTCTTCGGGCTCGGTATTCTTTGCGGTTTTCTTTTTCTTGGGCATCGTCTGTCTCTCCTCCAGGGGCGGTCACGGCGCGGTTCGCGCTGCCGCGTAATCAGATACAGAGTATACGCACGGCGGCTTCCGTAGAATCCAGTATTTGCTCGTGCATCGCCGCGGCCTGGCGTGGCATCCTTAAATGGAAGCCGAATTCCAACTTCGCCTGCGCGCCAGGGGTTCGCCTTGAGACTCTCAGATCGAGACCAGGATTGAAACTGAAGATCGCCAAGAGAATCCGTTGCTGACCGCGGAGCGCCTTCCCATCTCCATTGTGCCGGGACTGCACCGGCTCTTCCTCGATTACTGCTCGGGCGCGGAGGCTGTGCGGCCGTTCTACGCTTCGCTGCATGCAGGCTCCGGCTGGACGACTCGCCCCGCCGTGCCGGCGCATTGGCCGGAGCTGGTGAGTCTGCTCGCCGAACAGAATGCTTCGCCCTCCCCGGCGGCAGCGGCAGCGCTTGAGGCGTTGCGCGGCGGCGCGGGTGTCGTGGTGACCGGGCAGCAGGTGGGGCTCTTTGGCGGGCCGCTGTTTACGCCTTTCAAAGCGGCCACCGCGCTGGCTCGCGCTCGCCAGGCGACGGCCTGCGGCAGCCCCCATGTGGCCGTGTTTTGGCTTGCGACCGAGGACCACGACTTTGCCGAGATCGACCATGTCGTCTTTCCGGCGGGCCGCGAACTGCGCAAGCTGGTCTATACCCCGGCATCCGGGACAATGCGGCAGAGGCTGCGCCGCCGGTTGGCGGCATCGTGCTGGACGACACGATCACGGCGCTTGTAGACGAAGCTGGGAAGCTGCTTGGTGCTTCAGACGCGATGGAGGCGCTGGCCGCGGCCTACAAACCCGGCCGCACCTTGGCGCAGGCTTTCAGGGAGTTTTACGCGAAGGCTTTTGCGGCGCAAGGACTGCTGGTGCTCGACGCCGGAGGTCGCGCGATGCATCGCATGGGCGCGCCGGTGCTGCGCGCGGCCATCGAGCGAGCCGACGATCTGCACGCCGAACTGCTCGCCCGCAAGCGGGAGCTTCAGGAGGCCGGCTATCACGCCCAGGTCGCTGTCGAGCCACAGTCCAGTTTGCTTTTTCTCATCGACGAACAAAGCGGCGCGCGCGTGGCCCTCAAGCGCCACACCCCCAGCACAACCCATTCAGCAGGCCAGTGGCAGGCCGGAGAGCAATACTATTCCACTGACGATCTGCTCGGCATTCTCGACGCGGAGCCGGAGCGCATCTCGCCCTCGGCGCTGCTGCGGCCCGTCTTTCAGGATTTTTTGCTCTCCTCGTCGGCGGTCGTCGGCGGACCGGCGGAGATCGCCTATTTCGCCCAGTCCGACGTTCTCTACGAGAGGATTCTGGGCCGGGCAACGCCGTCTCTGCCGCGATTCTCGGCGACGCTGATCGAGCCTGCGATTGCAAAGCTTCTGCGGCAACACGAACTCGGGCTGGAGCGGGTCTTCGAGGAGACGCCGGCCTCGCTGGCGCAGTTGCTTGCAGCCCGTTCGATGCCGGTCGAGGGAAAGCAAAAGCTGGCGTCGGCCGGCGAGGCGCTCGATACCGAATTGACCTTGCTGGTCGACTGGATGCGTTCGCTCGATGGCGGCCTTGGCCAGTCGGCCGAAACCGCGGCGGGCAAGATACGCTATCAGATGAATCGCCTGCGGGGTTTGGCGGCCAACTTCGAGTTGCAGCGCGAGGCCTCGCTCAGTCGCCACGCAGAGGCGATCGGCCAGGCGCTCTATCCCGGCGGCGGATTGCAGGAGCGGCTGCATGGCGCGGCGTACTACTTTGCCCGCTATGGCTTTGAGCTGGCTGAGGATCTCACGGCGCAGGCCGCAGACTCCTGATCCGGCTCACACGGCGATTTGGCTGTAAGGCAGGGACTAGGGAACAGGGACTAGGTCTCTGGCCGCGCGAATTCGCACCAAATGCGGGTCTGGAGACCGCACGCGGTCTGGAGACCGGCGCTACAGATACAGAATCATGCGGTCAGAAAACCAGGGAACAGGGACTAGGGACTGGCCTTGCTATTCGGGGCGGGGATTTCGTGCGAATTGTATAATCCTCGCGGAGCACAAGGAGGCTACGTGAAGCGGTTTTTCGTGGTTTGGGTCGCCGGATTATTGGCTTGTTCGCCGACCTGGGCGCAAAAACAGCCCTGCGCGACGACAGGCAACGACAACGCCTTTCTCGGGATTCAGACGATTCGCCTGTGGCCGGGCGAAGCTCCCGAGGCCAAGGGCAAGGCCTGCGAGGATACGCCCACACTGACGATCTTCGAGCCGCAGACAGGGCCACGAGAATGGCTCCGCAGTCGTGGTCTTCCCCGGCGGCGCCTACGTCCATCTGGCGGGGAACCTGGAGGGCCGGCAGATTGCCGACTGGTTTGCCGCGCATGGCTTTCGCGCCTTTATCCTCAGCTATCGGCTCTCCTCGAATGGCTATATGCTTCCGGTTCCACTGCTCGACGCACGCCGGGCCATCCAGACGGTGCGAGCGCGGGCGCGGGACTACCAGATCGACCCTAACCGCATTGTGGTCATTGGCTTTTCCGCCGGAGGCCACCTGGCCGCGCTTGCTGGAACGCAGTTCATCCCAGGCAAGCCCGATGCCGAGGACCCAATCGAGCGCGTCTCAAGCCGCCCGGATTATCTGGTTCTCGGCTATCCGTGGATCGGCGCGATTTCCACGCGACACCTCGCACCTGAGCTACTGCAAGATCCTCAATCTGATGGATCGCTGCGAGGAGCTGAGAAAGGCCTACTCGCCGGATCTGTATGTAACCAAGGAGACGCCGCCGACCTTCTGGTTCCATACCTTCAACGACCAGACGGTTCCGGTGGAGCAGGGATTGCGGTTTTATGAGGCGCTGGTCAAGGCCGGTGTGCCCGCCGAGGCGCATATCTTCGCCAAAGGCCCGCACGGCTACGGTCTGGGCAAGGGAGACGCATCTCTGGACCAGTGGCCGGCCCTGCTGGAGACCTGGCTGCGCGCTCAAGGACTCTTGGAAAAGGAGAAACCCGCGGTTATTCCGTAGCGACAGGCCGCAGGCTGGTCCTCTTGGCGTAGAGAAGTTTGGTTCGTCTCGCCGCGCCCGCTCCGGGGCGCAGAGGCCTTTGAATGCAGCGTTCCCAGGGTTTCGCTACGCTCCACCCTGGGCTATTGTCGATTGCCCCTCCGGGGCAAGAGAAACGAATCGGAGGGACGGTCGCTCCATACCAAGAGGAGAAATGCTTTAGCCCTGAAAATGAAGAAGCGGACCACCAACTTCGGGAGTGGAAGGACTTCCCGAGGCCGGCAGCCCGCTGGACCCTGGACCGGGTCTAGGTGATAATCTCAGTCTAGGCTTGTTTCCGACAAAATCAAGAGCTTTTTTACGGAATAATTCCCATTCGTGACCACCATCACGGGGCTTCGGGAATGCCGCCGATAGAATCTTGAATTAAGGATCCTCTGCGTTGACTTGAAGGTTGGCTCCTGATACAAAAAGGTGTTCCACCCGCGCCAGAAAGCCGCGCGGAGCGCCTGAATCATCCAGGCAACCTGGGCTCCCGCACGCGGGGGCGTGCAGGGCAACCGGAATCAACTCGACTAAGATTGAACAAGCTGGACCAGCATGCAAGAGATATTCCAACAACTCGGGACGCTTTTTCTCGGCTCCGTGCCCACGATTCTGCTCTTCATGGTGCTGGTCCTCGCCTATCAGTTCCTGGTGCAAGGGCCGCTTGACGGCCACGCTGAAAAAGCGCCGCGCCCGCACCGATGGCGCCATCGAGGATGCGCAAAAGGCCATTGCCGAGGCCGAGGCCAGGGCAGCCGAATACGCCGCCAAACTGCGCCAGGCCCGCGTCGAGGTCTTCAAGATACGCGAAGAGCGCATCAAGCAATGGAATGCCGAGCGCGATGCGGCTCTGGATGCGGCCCGCAAAGCCGCCAGCCTCAAGGTGAGCCAGGCCAAGGCGGAACTGGAAGCCGAGGCCGCGTCAGCGCCAAGACCGACCTTCAGGCCTCTGCCGGTGATCTGGCACGCCAGGTGGTCCGCGCCGTACTGCCCGTGGCTGCCGGGGGTTCCCGTTGAGAGATTTCATGCCGCAATCGCGTTGTTCCCATCGAATTTTCCGCATTCTTTTCTTGCTGGCGCTGGCTGCCGGGGCGGCCTCTGTCTCCCTCCGGCTGACGGCCCAGGAACCGGCTCCGGCAACCCAGCCGGCGACGGCTTCCGCAGCGAATGCAGCCTCCGGCGCCGAGGCCGCCAAGACCGAAGAGGCTCCCAAGTCCGAGCAGGAGGAGAACAACGTCTACCTGCACGCTCCGCGTGGTGAAGTCGATTGCCCGGATGCTCCATCTGAGCGTGGAGACCACGGCCAACATCTTCGAGGGAATCAACTTCGCGATCATCGTGCTGGCCATCGGCATTCCTCTGTTTCGCATGCTGCCCAAGCTTCTGCGCAAGCGCTCTGAGAAGGTGAGCGCCGATATCGAGTCGGCCCGCAAGGTGACCGAGGATGCCAGCGCCCGGCTGAGCGCCATCGAAGCCAAGCTCGCCGGGCTGGACGGGGAGATCAAGGTGATTCGCGCCCAGGTGGAGGCGGAGAGCCGCCAGGATATGGAGCGCATCCACGCCACGCATCGCGGAAGAGAGCGCACGCATCGTCGCCGCGGCCGAGCAGGAGATTGGCGCTTCGGCAGCTCAGGCCCGCCGCTCGCTGCGCCACTTTGCCGCCGATCTGGCCATCGAGCAGGCCACGAAGCAACTGGTCCTCACGCCGGAGACCGACCGGGCCCTGATCGCCGAATTCCTTCGCGACGCGGCCCTGACGGCAGCAACGGCAGCGGCCCGAAAAGGGAGGGCGGAACTAGATGGCAGCCTTTGTTGCGCGGTATGCCCGCGCCTTTGCCGATGTGGTGGCCCAGGAAAAGCTCGATACGGCGGCGATCGACCGGCAGATGACAGATTTTCTCGCAACCTTCGACGGCAGCGCCGAGTTGCGCGCCTTGTTTGCCAATCCGGCCGTCGCCGCCGCGCAGAAGGTCGCCATCCTCGACAAGTTGAACGCCAAGCTCGGCCTCCAGAAACAGTTGCGCAACCTGCTGGCGGTGCTCATCAACAACGACCGCATCGGCGAGGTGCGCGAGGTGGTCGAGGCGTATCGCGCGGAGTTGCAGGAGCGGCAGGGAATTCGCCAGGTGGAGATTGTCACCGCCCGCGAGCTGAGTGAAAAGGACCGCGCGGGACTGGTGGCCGGAGTCGGCAAGCTGGCCGGCGCGCGCGTCGAAGCCAGCTTCAAGCTGGATGAGTCGATTCTCGGCGGAACGGTGGTGCGCATCGGCTCCACGGTCTACGACGGTTCGCTCCGCGGACGGCTGGAACGGTTGAAAGAAGCAGTTGACGGCGAACAGTTGACGGGATCAGAGATCAGGGGTCAGAGATCAGTTAGGACTCGATGACCGCAGGATGGTGAACAGTTTTCAGATAGTTGGAGTTTGGTAACTGGGAGCCGGGAAATGAAGTTAGGATTAGCGGGATCAAACTGATCCCTGACCTCTGATCCCTGACCCTGTAAAAGGACAGAAAATGGCGCAGATCAAGGCAGACGAGATTACGCAACTTCTTCGCGAGCAGATCGCGAATTACGACTCGAAGGTCCAGGTCGACGAAGTCGGGACCATCACATCGCTGGGCGACGGCATTGCCCGCCTTCACGGGCTGGACAAGGTGATGGCCGGCGAGCTGCTCAGCTTCCCGCACGGCATCGCCGGACTGGCCCTGAGCCTCGAAGAGGATTCGGTGGGCGCCGTGATTCTGGGCGACTACACGGAACTGAGCGAAGGCGACGAGGTCAAGCGCACCGGAACGATTTTGAGCGTGCCCGTGGGCGAGGGCATGATCGGCCGCGTGGTGAACGCGCTCGGCCAGCCGATCGACGACAAGGGACCGATTGCGTCGACGAGTTCTCTGCCGATCGAGCGCCTGGCCCCCGGCATCATCGACCGCCAGCCCGTGCGCGAGCCCATGGCCACCGGACTCAAGGCCATCGACGCCATGATTCCCATCGGCCGCGGCCAGCGCGAGCTGATTATCGGCGACCGCCAGACGGGCAAGACCGCCGTGCTGCTGGACACGATCATCAACAACGCCAAGAACGGCCTGATCTGCATTTACTGCGCCATCGGGCAGAAGCGGTCCTCGATCGCTCAGGTCGTCCAGACGCTCACCGAAGCCGGCGCCATGGGCCACACCGTCATTGTGGCCGCCTCGGCCTCTGAGCCCGCGCCGATGCTTTACATCGCGCCTTATGCGGCGACGGCCATCGGCGAGTACTTCCGCGACTCGGGCCGCCACGCGCTGGTGATGTACGACGATCTCTCGAAGCACGCCATGGCCTACCGCGAGATTTCGCTGCTGCTGCGCCGTCCGCCGGGCCGCGAAGCGTATCCGGGCGACGTCTTCTATCTCCACTCGCGCCTGCTTGGAGCGTTCGTCCAAGATGTCGAAGGAAAAGGGCGGCGGATCGCTTACCGCGCTGCCGGTCATCGAGACGCAGGCGGGCGACGTTTCGGCCTACATTCCGACCAACGTCATTTCGATCACCGACGGACAGATCTTCCTTGAGACCGACCTGTTCAACTCCGGCGTTCGTCCCGCGGTCAACGTGGGTCTCTCGGTCTCGCGCGTCGGCTTCTCGGCGGCCATCAAGGCAGTCAAGCAGGTGGGCGCGACGCTGAAGCTCGATCTGGCGCAGTACCGCGAACTGGCGGCCTTTGCGCAGTTCGGCTCGGATCTCGATCCGCTGACGCAGAAGCAGTTGAACCGCGGCCAGCGCCTGACGGAATTGCTCAAGCAGCCGCAGTTCCAGCCGCTCACCTGGCAGCAGCAGACGGTGATTCTCTTTGCCGGCACGCAGGGTTATCTGGACGATCTCGCGGTCACCGACATTCGCGCCTTCGAGGACGGCCTCTACAAGTACCTCGACTCGGCGCAGACCGCGCTGATCGAAGAGCTGACCAAAGAAGAAGGCGCTCGACGACGATCTGCGCGACAAGCTGCACGCCGCGCTCAAGGAATACGCGGCGAACTTCAAGGCGGAGCTGGCGGCGAAGTAAGGGATCAGGGATCAGCGTTCTAGGTTTCCCGATCGTAGCACAGTTCGAAAGGCACGAATGAATGCACATCCGCAGGGATCGAAGCACAAGGAATCAGAAATGGAGAGCCAAAGGCAGTAGCGATAGCCAGGCATCTGAAGCTACTGACAGCTGATGCTCTGACAACTGGAAAGCATTATGGCAAACGTACTCGATCTACGGCGGCGCATTCGCAGCGTGAAGAACACGCGGCAGATCACCAAGGCCATGAAGATGGTCTCGGCGGCCAAGCTGCGCCGGGCGCAGGAGCGGGCGCTCTCGGCCCGGCCCTACGCCAAGATGATTACCAGTGTTCTGGAGTCGCTGACCCGCCGCGTCGATCTTTACGACGAGACGACCGGCAACCTCTGCCATCCGCTCTTCATCACGCGGCCGGAGAAGCGAGTGCTGCTCATCGTCGTCAGCGGCGACAAGGGCTTTGCCGGAGCCTTCAACGCCAACATTCTCAAGACGGCCTTTCAGTTCATCAGCGGCAACCCGGACAAAGAGATCGACGTCGAGGCCGTGGGCCGCAAGAGCCGCGACCTGATGCGCCGCCGCTATCCGGTAGCTGTTTACAGCGATCAGACGGACGCGAGCGGACACGCCGTCCAAGTCAGAGACCGCAAGGCGCCGGTCGAGGTCACCGGCGATCATCCGGGCATGCTGCTGAAGCTCGAAGCCAGCCGCGTGCTGGAGATGGCCGCAGAGCATCATCGCGCGCTATGTGCATGAAGAGATCGACGCCGCCTACATCGTCTACAACGAGTTCAAGTCGGTGATCTCGCAGCGGCTGGTGGTCGAGAAGCTGCTGCCGCTGATGAAGATCGGCATTCCGCAGATCACCGGAGCCACCGAGCCGACCAAGGAAGAGCTGGAACGCGCCGCCGAAGCCGCTCTGAGCGCGGGCATCGAGATCGAGCCGGTGGACACCGCCGAGGCCGACGAGGAAGCGAAGAAGTTCGGCACCGCCCAGGTGGACTACATCTACGAGCAGCCGGCCGGGGAACTTTTCGCGGGACTGATTCCGCAGTATGTTTCGTCCATGCTTTATCACGCCATGACCGAGTCGGTTGCCGCCGAACACGCGGCCCGCATGACGGCGATGGATTCGGCAACCAACAACGCCTCGGATATGATCGACGCGCTCACGCTGCATATGAATCGCGTGCGCCAGGCGGCCATCACCAAGGAGATCATCGAGATTGTTTCCGGCGCCGCGGCGCAATAGGTTCGTGGCATCCCACCCTAGCCGCAAAAACAAGTGCGCGGCGAGGGTGGGGCACCCAAAATGCGAGGGTGGAGCACCAAAAGTTCGTATTGAAAAGGCAGAAAAATGGCAGAGAATATCGGCAAGGTAATCAAGATCTCCGGTCCCGCGGTGGACGTCCAATTTGATGAAGCGACGATGCCGCCCATCTATCAAGCGCTGCGCATCGTCAGCGAGGGCTTCACCGTGCCCGAGCCAATCAGCGTGATCGTCGAGGTGCAGCAGCACCTGGGCGAGGGGCGCGTGCGCACCGTGGCCATGCAGGCCACCGACGGCATGGTCCGCGGCATGAAGGCCATCGATCTCGGCGGCCCGATCAGCATGCCGGTGGGCAAAGAGACGCTGGGCCGCGTGATCAATGTGATCGGCGAGCCGGTGGACAATCTGGGCCCCATCCGCGAAAAGACGCGCATGCCGATTCACCGGCCTGCGCCGCTGTTTGACGAGCAGTCTACCCACGAGGAGATGTTCGAGACCGGCATCAAGGTCATCGACCTGATCCAGCCGTTTTTGAAGGGCGGCAAGATCGGCCTCTTTGGCGGCGCCGGCGTGGGCAAGACGGTCGTCATCATGGAACTGATCAACAACGTGGCCAAGAACCACGGCGGCTTCTCGGTCTTTGCCGGCGTCGGCGAACGCACCCGCGAGGGCAACGACCTTTGGCTCGAAATGACCGAGTCCGGCGTGATCAAGCCGGGCGACTTCGCGAACTCGAAGTGCGCCTTAGTGTACGGCCAGATGACCGAGCCGCCCGGAGCGCGTCTGCGCGTGGCCCTGAGCGCTCTGACCGTCGCCGAGTACTTCCGCGACGTCGAGGGCTCGGACACGCTGCTGTTTATCGACAACATCTTCCGCTTCACGCAGGCCGGGTCTGAGGTTTCGACGCTGCTGGGCCGCATGCCTTCCGCCGTGGGATACCAGCCCAACCTGGCCACCGAAATGGGCGAGTTGCAGGAGCGCATTACTTCGACCAGCAAGGGATCAGTCACTTCTGTGCAGGCGGTCTACGTGCCCGCCGACGATTTGACCGATCCGGCTCCGGCGACGACCTTCGCTCACCTCGATGCGACGACTGTGTTGAGCCGTCCGTTGTCTGAGCTGGGCATCTATCCGGCCGTCGATCCTCTGGCCTCGACCTCGCGCATTCTGTCGGCGCGCATTGTGGGCCAGGAGCATTACGATGTGGCGCAGGGCGTCAAGCGCATTCTGCAACGCTACAAGGACTTGCAGGACATCATCGCCATTCTGGGCATCGACGAACTGAGCGAAGAAGACAAGCTCACCGTCGCACGCGCCCGCAAGGTGCAGAAGTTCCTTTCGCAGCCCTTCCACGTTGCCGAGACAGTTCACCGGCATGCCGGGAAGCTATGTGAAGATCGCCGACACGGTGCGCAGCTTCAAGGAGATCATCGAGGGCAAGTACGACGACATCCCCGAGCAGGCCTTCTATATGAAGGGCGCCATCGAGGAAGTGCTGGAAACCGCCGAGAAGATGAAGGCGAGTGTGTAGAAAAGCAGTGGACAGTGAATAGTGGACAGTGAACAGTTTGAGCCGGAACTACGGCAACAGGTTTTACTGATCACTGTTCACTGAAAACTGTCCACTGTCCTGAAAGGACATATGGCTGACGAAACCAATCAACTCCGCGTCCGGCTGGTCACTCCAGGGCGCATCCTCTTCGATCATGCGGCGGATGCCGTCGAGCTGCCGTCGAAGTCGGGCGACATGGAGGTACTCTACGGCCATGCGCCGCTGGTGGCCGAACTGGGCGCCGGCGACGTTGTGGTGCACGGCGGAACAGATTTGAAGGCAGGCGAAGCGAGCGGCTCAGAGAGCATACTGCGCTACAACGTGAGTTGGGGCTTTGCCGAGGTGCTGGGCGATCGCGTCACGATCCTGGCTTCCGACGCTCTCAAGCCCGAAGAGATCGATGTGCCCCGCGCCGAGGAGCAGCTAGCCCGCGGCCACAAGCTGTGGGACGAAGCAGGCGACAGCGAAGCGGCCTATACCGAATCCCTCCGCGTCATCGCCGAAGCCGAAGCCAAGATCGTCTCCGCCGCGGAGAAGCACTGAGAACCATCAACCCGCTGTTGATTCAAATGAAAGGCCCTGCTCAACCGAGCAGGGCCTTTTTCATGACCCGAACTGACGAGTTGAAATGACTTATCCGGCCACGCCTTCATGACCCAGCCAACTGCGCAGGTATCCTACCTGCCCCACGTGATAGGTTTCGTGATTTGCCAGGAAGCCCACGAGTCCGCTGATCTTGCCGTCGGCGCTCGGAATTCCCTGGGGCGATGGCTTCGACAATACCTCCTCCGAGGCTCCTTCCATTGCAGAGGTGAGACGCGTTGAGACCTCTTCCCAGGCTGCGCTGGCCTCTTCCGGCGTGGGGTACTGCGCCGACTCGTCGAGCTTGGCGCCGCGTGCGAAGAGAGGAAACCATGGCTTTGAATACTCCGAGCCGAGGAAACCGAGTGTGACTCCGCGAGCCCAGATCGCGTGGCAGAAGATCCACAGAAGATGGTTGGATTTGTCGTTGGGACGACGAAGCCACTCTTCGCGGGTCAACCCGTCAAAGCCTTTCTTGAAAAGGCCGGCGTTGAACTGGAAGGTGTTGGCGGCGTCGGTGATCTGACTGGGGATGGGCATTTGGACGATCCTCCTTGGGGTTGTGTGATTGTGGTGTGAATCGATATTTACGCCTGGACGCACATCGCATAGAAAGGATACCGCGCGAACCCTACCTCGTCGGATCGGTGACGCGCCCCATGAAAGGAATGCCGTGACCTGCTTACGGCGGGACTTGCACCCGCAAGAGTGCGCACATGCTGGGCGCACCAAAAAAGTGAGGCGGGGAGCGCCCGCCTCACTTGCGTTGAGAAAGATTGAGTTTTTTGGGAACGGCTATTCGACCGGACGGGCTTTGCCGTTGCTCAGGCTCTGGTCGATGATCGACTTCACCTGGCGATCGGCTTCCTGAGCCAGTCTGCCCTGCTCTGCGCCGAGCTTGCCTTGTTGCGCACCGAGTTTTCCCTGCATCGCTCCCAGCTTGCCCATCTCTCCGCCAAAGGCGCCCTGCTTGGCACCAATCTCACCCTGCATGGCGCCGAGCTTGCCTTGGAGATTGCCCAGCTTGCTTTCCATCTCGGCCCACTCATCGGTGGTCATCGTCTTCCCCTTCATGGCCTTTAGCTTTTCCATCTGCGCCTGGAGTTCGGCGATCTCCTTGCTCATGTCGGGTGTCGGCATCGTGGCGCTCTCCATCTTGTGGCCCAGCTCCTCCTGCTGTTTGCCCAACGCCTCCTGTTGCTTGCCAAGCTCTTCCTGCTTCTTGCCGAGCTCTTCCATCGGCTTGTACATGGCATGGATTTGCGAAACGATTGCCGGGTCATCGACGAGATAGGACTTGCCGCCGTGCATGAACCAGAGAAAATCTCCGTGGGCCATCTTTCGCGCCTTTTCGATGGCGTCGGCATGCCCTTCATGCCAATGGCCGGAGAACATGTTGTGCTCCCCGCTGCCGCCAATCAAGGCATAACTGTCGCCGTTGTCGGAGTAGGAGTAGTTGTAAGAAAAACCGTTGCCGTGGCCGTGTCCCTCCCGACCGTTCGAGGCCATGGTCATATCGTGTCCGTGTGAGAAAACGAAATGGGCAGGCGGCGGAGGCGGTGCGGGCGGAGCGAATCCGGGAAGCACGGCCGGGCTGGGTTGGCTAGCCGGCAATGGAGCGGGCAGATCTGCCGAAGGCTCGGGAGGAAGGGGTGCGTCGATTGCGGAGTCTGGAGGCGCCGGCGCTACGGGTTCCGGCAGAGGCTCCTGTGCCGGTTGCGGAACAACGGCGGGCGCGGACTGGCTTGCAGCCTCGACGCGAATCAGGGCCGAAGCCGCGAAGAGCGCCGCGGGGACCAGAAGAACGGCCAGCAGCGCGCGGCGTCCGCCGCCTGCAAAGGCCTGGCGAAAAGTCGATTCGTTTAACAGCCGCTCGATGCGGCGGGAAAGATTGCTGGGGCGGGCCATGGCAACTCCTCTCATGGTTAGGCGCGGCGTTGCCGCGAATTCAAGCAGGATCTGGGCGTAGGTGGGACCGCTGGCGGCCGCACCAAGACCGGCGCGATCGCTGATCGTCTCGCTCAGATCGCCGAGTTTGCGCTTGAGCCACCAGCCCAGCGGACTGAACCAGAAGACCGCGGCATAGAGCTCGGCAAGCATTTGCAGGTAGAAGTCTCCCTGGCGCACATGGGATCTCTCATGCGCCAGCACAATGCGCAGCTTCTCTGCGTCCCATGCGCGAAAGCATGCGGGCAGGAGAACTCCCGAGCCGATGGTCACCGGAGAGGAGATAGCTGGGCTCGACCTGACGCGCAGTGTCTGAGCCTGCCCACGGTATCGCTGAGGTAGAGAATCGATCTCAACTCGATTGGCCTTGAGCCACAACCGGATTGCCGCGCCGACTCCGATGAGCAGCCGAAACAGCAAACCCGCGCAGACTGCGAAGTAGAGAAGCACGGCAAGCGTGCCGGGTTGCGGAAGGCTCCAGCGCGGCGCAGATTCTTTTCCTCCGGCGGACCGCCGCGCTTGACTCGCGCTTGACGAAACAGGCTCGCTGACGTTGGAGATCGCCGGGCCCGAAAATCGCAGAGGCTTGATTGAGCTGCCCTCGGGCGCGCGAGAAACGCTTTCAGTCGCAATCGAGTCCGACTGCGGAAGTGCCGGCGGCAGCCGTTCAATCGCAGTCGTTACCGGCGCGGCAGCCTCTGGCTTGGCCAGGGCTTGTCGCCAGAGCTTTGCGGGCAGCACTACCGAAATTGCCGGCGGTAGAGCCTGCCAACGCATGGCCACGGGCATTGCGAGAGCCGAGAGCAGCACAAGTCCCCAGGCGGTCTTCTGCACGAGCACGTTGCTCACTCGCAGTGCGCGCACTCCGGCCCACACGACCGCCGCCACAAGCAGTGAGCGCAGCGCGGCCTCGATCAGAGTGAAGATCATCACCGTTTCTCCTTTGCTAGACCAGCCGCAGTCTTGCCGTCCGCGCCCTTTTGCACAGCGGCGATGCGCTCGGCCAGGCGTTGCAGTTCGGCTCGATTCAGCACCTTGGAGTCCACCATTCCTACCAGCAGAGCCTCGACTGAGCCATCGCAGAACCAATCCACGATGCGCTTGACGGCTCGGCCCGCAACCCTCTGCCGCGTCTCTGCAGGGCGATAGAGAAAGGTCCGGTTCTCCATCGAATGCGCCAGGTAGCCCTTCTCTTCAAGACGGCGCAGAACGGTACGAACCGTCGAGTCTTTGAGCGGACGGTCGAGCTCTTCGCGGACTTGTTCCGCGGTCACCGCGCCCAGCCGCCAGATAATCGCCAGGATGCTGCGTTCCAGTTCGCCCAGTTCCGCAGGATCGTGCTTTGCTTGAGTGTTACTCGCCATAATGTTACTGACTGTAACACACAAAAAGGGTGAGCAGGCAAGAAAATCTTTTTTTGATGGATGCGGCGTCAACCGGCGGCCTCTCCGCTTTTGGCAGAAGGTACGTCCCAAGGGATCGGGATCTTCCGGCTTTATTTCGTGGGGTCGGTCACTCGGCCCATGAATAGAATGCTGCCCGAGCGGTTGTCGCGGATGAGGAAGATAAATGGGTGGTCTGCCCGGAAGACGGGCGGTTGGTTCCTGCCTGGCGCAAGAGCGAGGGCTCTTTGCATCACCACCGCGGTTGCCGCTGCGGCTTCGGTTCCTTGCTCGTCGAGATCGATGTAGGCCTTGTGAATCACCGCGGAGATGACGAGTTCGCGATTGCCGGTCATCCCGGAGAAATCTGCGACGCCGGCTTCGAAGGCCTTTGGCATCCCCATCGCGCCGAGTGTTTGCTGCAGCTCGAATTGCCGCGTCAGCTTGAACTTCGGAAGAGTCACGATGACCTTGTGGAACAGGCCGCAAACTGGCGAGCCACTGTTTCATGTCGGAGGCGGTCAGCGATTTTTCCAAGGCAGGCAGGCCGTTCAGATCGTTGGGCAGGAAAGCGATCAGCGACAATTCGCCGCTCTTGTAGGGAATTTCGAGAGCCTGAAAACTCCCGCCATTGAAGTAGTTGTAGCCGCCCGTGCGGTGCATTAGAGGAGCTTTGATTGTCTGCGCCGGAGAGAGGTGAAAGTCCTCATCCCGGGTTTCCTTCTTGTCGAATGCCGTTTGCCAGTCGCCCTTGAAATAGATGGCGTTGGTCAGCACCAGCCTTGTATCAGATTTGAGAACGCCGGGCTGGATCAGGTCCTTGATCTTGTCGTTGGTCTTTTTCTCGACCCATTGGTTGATGGTCAACCGCGAGGCTTCGGCCGCGCTTTTGAAGTCGATGGGGTTGAAATCCCGCGCCATAGTTCGCCCTGGTCAGCTTGAGGAAATCGTCGAGGAAGGTATAGTTCTTTTGCGCCCAGAGGGCGTTGGCCAGGCGAAGCTCGTATCCTTCGTGCGCGGCGTTGAGATCGGCAACCAGCGCTCCCATCGCCGGATGCAGGCGCTCGGGTGGCAGAGTGAAGTGCAAAGTCTTCGCCATCTCGGAGGCGGTGGCTCCACGCGCCCCGGCGTAGGTCATTGCCAGGGCGGTGGAGACGCTGACGGGCGAGAAGAAGAGATTGCCGCGTTGATTTCGCAGTTGGCCGTACAAGGCCACGGCGAAGGCATTATCGCCCTGGACGGCCTCTGCCCGGTCAGCCGCGGTCGAGGGCGGCGTTTGTGCCGCGGCGGCGGTTGATGGCCAGATCAGGCAAGCGATTAAAGAGGATAGTAGCGGGTTCATGCGACTGGTCCCTGAGGATCGATCCAGGCAAAGGGCATTGCCGTACCACTACTGTCCGCTTTACCGGATGCGATAAACAAATGCGTCTTCGAGATATTGATCGCCAAACATCTGGCCTCCGAGTCGCATTCCGTATGTGTCGGCGGCAGACGCAAAGGAACGGCGTAGAGCCTGAATAAACGGCTTGTCCATGGGGCGCCAAAAGATTTGCGGTCGCTTACGGTAGGAGATCCCGGCCTTCTTCATCGCCGAATTGATTTCCTCGTAGCCGGACAGTGAGGACGATCGGTCGAGATTGTCGGAAGCGATTACCAATCTCCAATTCTCGTAATCTGGAAGCTTCGCCCAGAGGGCTACGTTGGGAGTCTTGCCATCCCGATCCAGCGCTTCGATCACTTCTTTTCCGTTTTCGATGTCGTAACTTACCAATGCAGACGTATCCACGGGAGCAGTCCTCCTTCCTGATCTTCGATTGCTTTCAGCAGCGCCGTTGCTTCTTGAGTCGTTTTTCTCTGGTATCGGCTGGTTTCAGACCAATCCTGAATCTTATCGAGAGCCGATTCCATTGCGGGGTCATTCACGATCACCGCATTTAACTCGTCCTTCAGCTCTGCCAAATTCAGTAGCTTGCCTAAGTCGTGGGTATGGCTGTCGTTGACCAGCTTCTTCTCAGGAAAGTCATACTCCCGGGTTCGTTTGGCGATGCACGCCTTCAGAGCGCATTCCACCGCATACCCTGCAAGATAGTATGCACCATCCGAAAATCCAGCGTCGAGCAAGACCTTGGATTCTCGGAGACGAAGTTCGGCAGTTTCCTGAAAATCGTTTCGGTTCATGATCTTACCTGGTCCATGATCTCACATCAAGAGAGCTTATGCGCGGCTCATGTAAGCGCCTTCGCTCGTGTCGACGCGGATTTTTTCGCCTTCGTTGATGAAGGCGGGAACCTGGACGACGAGGCCGGTCTCGGTCTTGGCGGGCTTGGTGACGCTGGAGGCAGTGGCCGATTTCAGGCCGGGCTCGGTTTCGACGACCGTCAGCTCGACCGACGCGGGCAGGTCGATGCCGACAGCCTGGCCGTCGTGGTAGCTGACCTTGATCTGCAGTTCGGCGTGAGGTATTCGATGGCGTCGCCGAGCGTGGAGCCCTTGAGCACGGTCTGCTCGTAGTCGACCGGGTTCATGAAGTAGTAGTCGTCGCCGTCGGCGTAGAGGAACTCCATCGAGACTTCGTCGACGACGACCTTTTCAATGGCATCGGCGGAGCGGAAGCGGTGCTCGAACATGGCGCCGGTCCTGAGGTTGCGCAGCTTGGCCTGGATGAAGGCGCGCAGGTTGCCGGGAGTGCGGTGCTCGACCTTGAAGACCAGATGCAGTTGGTCTTTGTGCTTGATGATCATGCCGGGACGCATTTGTGTGGCGGGAATCGCCATCTAGCTTTTAGCTCCTTGCGATTGTTGCGCGCATTGCGCAGAGGGATTGGCCTTGGCCCATCTTTCATTGTAACTTAGGGGCGGTTGGGGGGATTTCCAATTTGCGGGAACATTTCCGCGTCCGGCGGTGTCAAAATGTTGTATGGACCCCAACCGACTGCATGCGCTTGTGGCTGGCCCATGGCCGGCTTGTTTCTTGTGCTGAGCTTATGCACCTTCGGGCTACAAAGACCAAAGTCGGTTGGATTCAGTGTTCCGATGTTACGGGTTCATCGAAGCCTCCAGCATGAGATCACTTGCGATGGCCGATTTGAGTTTCTGAGGCTCACAAAAGACGGAAAGACGTGGATCAATGATGACGAGATTCCTATTGGCCATTTGCGATCGTTAGTCGCCAGTCTAATGGAAGACCGAGCCGAACGAGTTGTCTACGTGGTCGTTGATTCAGAGATGTCATATGGGCAATTCGCAGATTTCCTGGGAAGAATCGAGGGAGCTACCAATGATCTTCATGTTGTAGTGATTTCGGGTGAAATCAAAAGAGAATTGTTCAAGCCTAGGATTTTAGCCAGTCCATCGGTTTCGACTGATTTGAATGAAGAATCCACTGAATTTATGCGACTTGGTCATTCCGGAGAACGCGTTCTGCAGCAGATGACCGGAGTAGCTGGATGCAGTGGTCCCATCGATGAACCCGAAGAACGTCACTCAGGGGCTAAAGCCCGGAATCCTATTGCTTCCCCTGCGGCACGGCTAAAGACCGTGCCCTTTCAATACACCGAAAAAGTAGGCAATAAATCTAAGAAATGTGAAGCCCGAGAGAACAACCGCAGGTCCTTCGACCCTCGCTTCGCTCGCTCAGGATGACAGAATATTGGGAATGAGTGGTCTGATGGTGAGTTCGCATTGACGGGCGTGTGACGGCTCTGCGAGACTTCTCGGCATGAGCTACAACGGAAAAGTGGAGTATGCGCAGGAACGTAAAATGCGCACGCGGAATACTCGCGTCTATCGCGCTTGTCATTGGCCGATCTGGATTTTTGTCTTCTTTCTGGCGCCGGGGCCGCTGACGTTTTCGCTCTTCGCGCACGGCTTCAGCCTGGGCAACTCGCTGTGGCTGGGCGCGGTGCTGGTGGGCACGGGCATTGCACTGGTGCGCGGAAAAGTGCCGGGCGGCGAGCCGGGACCTTACATTCTGCGCTTTGACGAGGACAAGCCGAATCCGCTCTACAGGCGGGTCTGCTACACCTTCGCGTGGAACGCCGTGCTGAACTATGCGTTGCTGAACCTGGCCGGGCTCGACGATCGCCTCGGTGACCGGCGTCTGGATGATGAAGCAGATTTACTACTATGCCTATCTGCCGCTGGCCGCCGTGATTCTGCTGCTGGGCGCGCTGGGCAAGCTGCCGCGCGTTGAGCCCTCGACCAAGCACGAAGGCACGCACCGGCGCTATTTCTATGGCTCAGTTTGGGCGGTGACGGCGGCGCAGACCGTGCTGATGGTGCTGTGGAAGACGCTGCCGCAGACGCAAGCGACCAGCGCGATCAAGCTGGTGGTCTTTGTGGGCGTGCTGGCGCTGGTGGGTTCGATTGCCGCTCATGGCGTGTTGCCGCGGACGCGACCGATTTTGCCGGGAGAAGTGATGGTCTCGGACTGAGGACTTGCCTCCGGGGCTAAAGCCCGCGTCAATCAGGAAGTATCTTCGGCACGGCTAAAGCCGTGCCCTTTCAAAGCACCAACTTAGAGCAATTTTGCAAATAGTTTAGACCGAAGCTTTGTTGTATCCCACCCATTCCGCAGAAAAACGCGGAATGGATGGGGCACGGAGGTCTACAGTAAAAACGGCACGGAGGTCTACAGCAAAAGCAAAAATGCCTTACCCCGAGGCTTTTGAGCGGTGAGAGAATGTTCTCTCGAAGTTGTCTGTCTGCGCTCTTATCCACTACCATTGCCGGTGGTAATTGGACGGGAAGTTGCCCGTCCCAGGAGCCTGATCGATGCGCCGTGCCATGTTTACATTCTTCGCCGCAATCGCCGGAGTCACCATGATCCTCCCCAATGCCAATCTGGCTCAAAGTGCCGCCAAGACTGCCGTTCGGGCCAAGGCGCCCTACAAGAATGCGCGTCTCTCCGCGGACAAGCGGGTGGCCGACCTGCTGAAGCGCATGACTCTGGAAGAGAAGGCCTCCATGCTCGCCGGCTCGGGCTGGATGGAGTCGATGCCGATTGCGCGGCTGGGGATTCCCGCGATCAAGATGGCCGATGGGCCGCTGGGCGTGCGTTCGTGGGCGGGCAGTTCGGCGATCACCGGGCCTGCCGGGCTCGCCGCTGAAGGTGCAATCTCACGTCGTTTCCCGTCCGGCGTGGCCATGGCTGCGACCTGGGACACGGACCTGGTGCAACGCGAGGGCCAGGCCATTGGGCAAGAGGTGAAGGCGCTGGGCCGGGACATGATCCTGGGGCCGACGGTGAACATCAACCGCGTGCCGCTGTGGGGGCGCAACTTCGAGGGCTACGGCGAAGACCCTTATCTCTCCGGGCGGCTGGGCGTGGCCTATGTGAAGGGCGTGCAGGGCGAGGGCGTGATTCCGTCGGTGAAGCATTTCGCCGCCAACAACGAGGAGTTCGAGCGCCACCGCATCGACGAACAGATCGACGAGCGCACGCTGCACGAGATCTATCTGCCTGCCTTCAAAGCCGCCGTCGAGGAAGGCGGTGCGTGGACCGTGATGTCGGCCTACAACAAGATCAACGGCGTGCACTGCGCGGAAAATCCGGCGCTGCTCACCGACATTCTCAAAGGCGAGTTCGGCTTCAAGGGCTTTGTCGTCTCCGACTGGGGCAGCACTTATTCGACAGCGCCAACGGTGAACGCGGGCATGGATCTGGAGATGCCGGGCGGGCCGCCGGCGAAGCATGGCTGGCAAATCCGCGCTTGCTGGAGACGGGCAATAGCGGCGGCTGGCTGGACGGCGGACAAGGTGCTGGCCGAGGTCAAGGCCGGCAAGATCACCGAGGCCAGCTCAACGACAACGTGGGCCGCATTCTGCGCGTGATTTTTGTGAGCGGCATCTTCGACCATCCGCACGCGGGCGGCGGCGAAGTGGACACGCCGGCGCAGGCAGCGGTGGCGCTGCAAGGGGCGACCGAGAGCATCGTGCTGCTGAAGAACGCCGGCCGTCTGCTGCCGCTGAACGCGAAGAAGATTCATTCGATCGCCGTGATCGGGCCGAATGCGGCGGTGGCGCGCACCGGCGGAGGCGGCAGTTCGCTGGTCGAGCCCGAAGTACGCGATTGCGCCGCTGGATGGAATCAAGAAGCTGGCCGGCAGCGGTATGAAGGTGAAGTATGCGCTGGGCGTGGGCATGGAAGGCGAAGACCCCGCGCAGGATACTCCAGAGGCGCGCGCGAGCTTGCTGAAAGAAGCCGTGGATGCCGCCGCTCACGCCGACGTGGCCGTTGTGGTGGTGGGCCGCTACAACAAGATCGAGCAGGAGGGCTTCGACGTGAAGACCATGGACCTGCCCGCCGGCCAGGACGAGCTGATCGAGGCCGTCGAGCAGGCCAATCCGCACACGATTGTCGTGCTCAACACCGGCGACCCTGTGACCATGACGCGATGGATCGACAAAACGCCGGCGCTGGTGGATATGTGGTACGGCGGGCAGGAGGGCGGGCACTGCGCTGGCTTCGATTCTCTTCGGCGACGCCAATCCCTCGGGCAAGCTGCCGGTCTCGCTGCCCAAAGGAGTTCAAGGACTCGCCTGCGGCCGGCAAACTATCCCGGCGAGAATCTGAAGGTGGATTATGCCGAGGGAATTTACGTCGGCTATCGCTACTACGACACGAAAAATGTCGAGCCGCAGTTTCCGTTCGGCTTTGGCCTGAGTTATACGAAGTTTGACTACAGCGATCTGAAAGTGACGCCGCTGGTGCTGGCCAAGAGCGCCGGAAACAACGGAGCGGTGGTGAGCCTCACGGTGCGCAACACGGGCAAGCGCGCCGGAGCCGAGGTGGTGCAGCTTTATGTGCACGACGGCCACTCGAAGATCGACCGGCCGGTGCATGAGCTGAAGGGATTCAAGCGCGTGGAGCTGAAGCCGGGCGAGTCGCAGACGGTGGCCTTCACGCTGGACCGGTCGGCGTTCTCTTACTGGAGTCCGGAGAAGAAGGGATGGGTTGTTGAGCCGGGGACGTTCGAGATTCAAGTGGGTGCGTCGTCGAGGGACATTCGACTGAAGGCTCCGCTGGAGTTGAAGCAGTAGCTCACTTTTCAGAGACTTCGCAGGATTCAGGTATCGGCGATAGGGTCACTGTTTTGGTTGTTCGTTAGCCGGCTGTTTGGTCGAGGTTCATGGTTTCCCAGGTCTGAAAATCCAGACCTGGGCCACCCAATCTCTTTCTTTTGGTCAGATGTGGGCCACCCGGCCAGTCTACTAATGATTGGTGTAGTAAAGGAGGGTCAAATTGCAACGATTGAGGACTACAAAATGCTTGATTGCCATTTTGGGATTCGTATTGCCTGTGATGCCTTTTGCCTCAGCCCAAGAGCCGGCAAAAGCTGACCAGACAGGCGAGACCTCCGTTTGCACCATTTCGCAATCGCCAGAACGGTATAACGGAAAACTGATTCGCGTTGTGGCGCGAGTTGAAAGCGACGGAATAGAAAACACAGGTCTAACCGATAAGGCTTGCCGAAATGGCGGAATGGCTATAGACCGGACGGGAAGATTCCGAGGGCAAAAGGAGCTAGAAAAAGCTCTTTACTCAAAGCCTCCTGGAACGAGATACCTGATGATTACGGGAATATTCATCGGTAAATTTTAATGGCGACCCAATCAGGTTCCGCCTCGTATTCTGCACTTGAAAAAGCTGCTTGACTTGAAGGTATCTCCGATTCCAGACCCAGACTAGGACAGTTTGCAACATGAGTCGGGCCAAGCCGACCAACCGAAGCCGCAGTGAGCCTACGACGGGAGGAAATGTCGCTATGACGCCCTCCGCCGTTTGTGCATCCAGCAACAGTTTTTCGTCATCCCGCTCTACCGGCAAAGAACGGGATGGCGGCGGCGAAGCTCTCTGTCGGTGTTTTTATGAGTGGGCTCGCTTCGGAGTTTACCGTGCCGCCTGGTAGGGCTCGACGCGCAGCATGTCGGAGAGAATACTGCGTTCTTCGGGGCTGAAGACGCCTTGGTAGCGGTTGGAGTTGAGCACCGTCTGGCGCTGATCGAGAGGCACAGCTCGCAGGTCGCGGAAAGCGTTCTTCATCATGTTCTGGCGCTCCACAGGCTGGGCGGCCCAACGGCGCGCAGACATATTCACCTGCATACGCTCCTGGGTCGAGAGGTGTTCCAGTGCATCGGCACGGGCCAGGCGGCGCTGCCGCTGCGCTTCGGACAATTGATCCACCTGATGCAACTGCTGCACGACCCGCTGCTGCTCGGCAGGGGGGAGCCGCTTGAAGCTGGGGTCGCCGCGCAAGCTCCGTTCCTGATCCTGAACGGGAAGATTGCGGTGCTGATTGAGCCAGTCGCCCAAGTGGCCCTGCGGAGCCTGTGTGGGCGGCTTGTACCCCGGATAGGCGGGACGAGAATACCCTGGGCCCATATATGGCGGACCCGGATAGTGAGAGCCCGGACGAGCGGGACTGGGATAAGCAGGGCCTGGTTGAGCGTAGTTTGGATAACCGTTGCGAGGCGCAGTCTGCGGGTAGCCCGGGCCCCGACGTTGCGGAGCGCTGCCTTGCGGCCATGCCTGACGCTGCGGAGCCGGCCGGGATTGGTTCCGTGGCTGAGCGGGACGATACGCCGGAGTTGGGCGATTGGACGGTGCAGGGCGATTGGCGGGAGCGGCACTGTGCGGCGGAGCAGAATGGGGCGGGGGAGAGCTGGAGTGCTGGCTGAAGGCCCAGACCGCTGGCGCACAGAGGATCATGACTGCCGCGGCGAAAGCAGAGCGTTCAATCCATCCCGTATTGTGTGCTCCGGCCAACATCTCTCAGCCCCACTTGCTTGCGGCTCTTCGCTAAAGGTGCGAAGGATAAGACGGCCGCCTATTTCTACCCAAAACTTGCCGCGCCGAAGACGCTTTAGTTGCTGTTATCGCTGTCGTCGTCGACGTTGTTGGAGAGCGCCTCCAACTGGTCCAGCAGTTGAGCATTGCTGTCCATGGTTTGCAGGTCGCGTACAACTGCGGTCGGTTCTGGAGGAGCCGGCGGCTGCTCCCAGTTGGTGATGCCCAGATAGGTTCCGCCGCCCACCAGCAACAGGACAGTCAGAGCCATCGCCGTCAGTGGGCGAACGTGGCTCCGCGACCCGTACAGAAATGCCGCGCGCAGCCGGGCCAGCCAGCCGGCGGGTCCGGCCTCGCGCTCTTCGCGCTGGCGCGCCTCGAGCCGGGTGAGAAAATAAGGGCTCGGTTCCGGCGCTTCCCACGCATCCATCAGGGCCATGGTCGCGCGCAGCTCATCCAACTCGCGGCCGCAGTGCTCGCACCCCTCGACATGAGCCTGATCCTTTTGAGAGACCGCGGCTGGATCGAGCAGCAGGTTAGCCAGCTTCGCGCCCATTCCGTCGCATTTGTTTTTGGTCCGTTTCATCGGTACCACCCCACTCCCTGCCGGTCGCACCCGGCCCTCGCCAATCCAATCAACCAAAGTTCAAACAAAATCCTTCAACTTCTCTCGCAGTGTCTGGTAGGCGCGAAAGAGCAGCGACTTGGTCGCCGACTCGCTCTGCTTCAGCACCTCACCGATCTCGCGATAATCCATCCCCTGATACTTATGCATCAACACAGCCATCCGCTGCCTCTCGGGCAGCGCCATCACATGAGCCCGGATGGCCTTCATGCGCTCCTCGCGCATCAGGCGCTCTTCCGCCGAAGGCGTCTCGTCGGCCACGTCCGGTTTCGTGCCGCTCTCCTCGTCCGGAGCGTCGAGATAAACAGTCCGCGCGCTCCGCTCGTTCTTGGTGTCGCGCGCGTGATTTACCGCCAAGTTGGTGGCGATCCGGTAGAGCCATGTGCTGAACTTGGCCTCTGCCCGGTAGCTCTCCCTGGAGCGGTAGACGCGCAGGAACACCTCCTGCGCCAGCTCTTCGGCGATTGCCTGGTTGCGCACCATCCGAAAAAGGAAGTGGATGATGGGCCGGTGATACTTCTCGGCCAGGTAGTTGAACCCCGACTCGTCGCCCGCGGCCACGCGCAGCATGATGGCAGCGTCGCTCGCAGGGTCAAGGCTTGAGGCCGCAGCCGGCCACCTGTCCAGCCCCGCAGCCGGGCCTGCCCCCAGAGATGGACTGTCCAGGACCAAGGTCGCCATATCTTCTGGAACCCCATCCGGGGTAGAAGGTTGCGCCGAAAAGGAGGTTTCCGGGCTGGAATTCCGATCGGCGGCCGGCTCAGGGCGCGCGCCAGAGCGGCTGGACCCCCCGTTGGCCCCCGAATGCGCAAAACCTGCCGCGGAGGAGTCCTGCTCCGGGCAGGCCGGATGCACACACATTCTGACCCGCCGTTAGAGCGCCTCCGAAGCCTGGAGCCGGGCACAGAATCACCTCCCCGTTGGGGATGGTGTTGTCTGTGTGGCGGCTTAATCGGTCTCTCCAGCGCATGTGCGGTTCAGTGCGGGTTCCGACCGGCCGATTGGGCGGCAAGGTTTGGCCGTAAAGCCCCGCTGGTGTTACTCTAACCCATGGGATGCCCTGCTGGCGCGCCTGTCGCCAGAGCTTGCCGGAATCCCTAAAAAGGGCGCTTAACTCAGCGGTAGAGTGCCACCTTCACACGGTGGAAGTCGCAGGTTCAAATCCTGCAGCGCCCACCATAAATTCAATCGTTTACGAGACACCCTTCCGAACAATTTGTGGCATGTTGCGGCAGATGATCCGTTCGCGTTGCCCCCTCCTCGTTTCGCCTGCATCCTGCGCAGAGAATAGGCCAATTGCCGTAGGCTTTCGAGCATCGATGGATGACCGAGATTCGGCCCAAGTCCTTGATGGACGACCATTGACAGGGGTTTCGGCCTTTCAATAAGATTCGATTCCGATGACTCGAAGCCAGCAACCCGCTCTGACTCTCTTCGCCGCCGGCTTGATTGGCCTCGGCATTCTCGCTCTGATCTATGGCGATTTCGCGCTGGTGTGGCAGCCTGTCGCCCCATGGGTCCCAGGGAGAACAGAGCTTGCCTATCTTTCGGGGATCGTTATGCTTCTCGGCGGAATCGGATTGCTCTTCAGAGCCACTGTTGCCTGGTCGGTCCGCATATTGTTCCCCTATCTCATCCTTTGGGCGCTGTTGAAGGTGCCGGCTCTCATCGTGGCGCCAAAGATTGAAGGCGTTTGGCTGGGCTTTGGCGAGCTTGCCGTGCTTCTTGCCGGGGGATGGGTCCTCTTTGCCAAGCTTTCCGATCTTCCTGAAGCTTCGCCATTAGGCTTGCTGACCGGCGAACGAGGCGTACGCATCGCGCGGGTTCTCTTCGCCGTATGGCTCTTGCCCATCGGGCTCTCACACTTTGTGTATGTCAAGGCGACGATCGACCTGGTGCCGGCATGGCTTCCTCTCCGCGTTGGCTGGGCCTACCTGACCGGCGCCGGGCACATCGCCTGCGGCCTTGCCGTGTTGTTCTCGATCTTGCCGCGTTTAGCCGCGATGGCGGAAACAGCTATGATCTCGCTGTTTACGATTCTCGTCTGGATACCTGCGATTGCCACCGCGCCTTCGACACGCATGCCGTGGACCGCATTCTTCATCTCATGGATCATTGCGGCCGCCGCCTGGGTGGTGGCTCAGAATATTCCGGCGAGCAAGTCTGACAACCCGGCAGTATGACCACTTTTGAACTAGATCGCAGAGGCACGCACCGAGGTCTCTGACCGCATGATTTTGCACTTTAGGGTTCGCAGTTTCCCACCCATTCGCCAGAGAAAAGGCGAATGGATGGGGCACGGAGGTGGTACAGAATCAAACGGTTAAAGACCTAGTGTCATGACTGCAAGAATTGGTCGTTCGCATTGGACAAGCGCGGGCGGGGACGCCCGCACAACAGCCGGTCTGGAGATCGGCGCTCCATTCTTGCAGAGGTTTGAACACTGCGGAAGCGACATTGTCTGCCTAAGATCCACATCAATCCTGACTTTCACTTCAGGAACTCTTAAGAAACACTTCAGCGGTAAGACCTGCTTGTGGGCTTATAAAGAATTGAGGCCACATTGTGCGAATCCTGCTTGTCGAAGACGAAATCAAGGTCGGCAACGCACTGTGCGAAGGCTTGCGTGCTGAAGGATATGAGATTGCCTGGGCTCAGACTGGAGAGGATGGCTTCTTTCAGGCCAGCTCCAGCGCCTTCGATCTGATTCTTCTGGATATCATGCTGCCGGGCCGGGATGGAATCGAGATTCTGGGCGCTTTGCGGAAGCAGGGACTCAAGGTTCCGGTTCTTCTATTGACGGCAAAAGACGCGATTGAAGACCGCGTTTCAGGACTGGATGCCGGAGCCGACGATTACCTGGTAAAGCCCTTCGCGTTTGCGGAATTGAGTGCACGCATCAGGGCACTTCAGCGCCGTAACAGACCGGAACCAACGGCCATGCTGACCATCGCATCGCTTGAAATCGATCCCGTCAGAAGAACGGTTAGCCGGGATGGCCGTCGCATCGATCTGACGGCGCGTGAGTTTGAACTGCTCGAATATCTGGCCCGCAATCATCGCCGGGTTGTTTCACGCCAGATGCTTGCGCGCGATGTATGGCAGGAGACTGGAAGAGCCACGCCTCTCGACAACGTGATCGACGTGCATATCGCGCGATTGCGCCGCAAGATGGACGATCCGTTTGAGCAGAAGCTGCTGCACACGGTGAGAGGCGTGGGATTCACTCTGAGCGAGGATGAATCATGAAGCGACTCCTGCGGTCGAATCTCCGCACGCGCCTGACGGTTCTCTATGCCTCGCTGCTGGCGGCCGGCCTGTTGCTCTATGCAGCGGGCGTCTCCGCATTGTTTTTGCGAAACCTGCACGAAGATTTGGATTCAAGCCTTCACCGCGATGTTGAGACGGTGGAGGGAGCGCTATCGACTGGTCCGGACGGAAATTTGCGGATCAGTACGCACGACGGCGAGGCTGAAAAAAACGATCGTGGCCGGGGATACCTTCTGGAGGTCTGGTCGCAGGAAGGCAAACTGCTCTACCGCAGCGAACAACTCCATGGTCAAACGCTCGGCCCGAACCCAGCGGCCCGCCCGGATTCCGGCCACGAGCCCGCGCACTCCCTGCGGCTGCCTTCTGGCTTGCGAGTGCGTTTCATAAGCCGGATGCATCACGTGGATTCCGGCCCCATTGTTGTTCGTCTCGCTGTAAGCGAAGAACCTCTCTGGAATGAGTTTTGGGAGATGGTGACGGTCCTGGGCATGGCCTTGCCCCTCACCGTCCTTGTGGTTGCCTTCACCGGATATCTTGTTGCCGCGCGAGCTCTCAAGCCCGTCGATTCCATGGCGCAACGCGCGGCGAAGATCACAGCCGATCAACTCAATGAGCGTCTCGTCATCGAGAATCCAAATGATGAGCTGGGCCAACTGGGAGCTGCATTCAACGAAGCGCTGGCGCGGCTGGAACGCTCCTTCGATCAGTTGCGAAGGTTTACAGCCGATGCTTCGCACGAACTGCGGACACCCCTCACCGCGATTCAAAGCGTTGGTGAAGTGTCGCTGCAAATGCACGGCGATGTGAGGTACTATCGCGACACGATCGGAAGTATGCTCGAAGAGGCAAATCGTCTTGCCGCGTTGGTAGACAGCCTTCTTGTCATGGCTCGCGCCGATGCTGGAAGAATTCAATTGCAGTTGACCCGCGTCAACCTCTCCGATCTTGCCCAGGAAACAGTGAAGTTTCTTGAAGTGCTGGCTGAAGAGAGACACCAGACCATTCGAGTCGAAGGAAGCAGCTCCGTATTCGTCGCGGCCGACCGGACCATTCTGAGACAGGCGATCGTGAACCTCGTTCACAATGCATTGAAGTACTCGCCCGAAGCTGGCGAAATCGTACTTCGTATTCGAGAGAGTGAAGGGAATCCGAGCCTGGAGGTTCAAGACGATGGTCCGGGGATTCCGCTCGAAGATCGCACGCGCATCTTTGAGCGATTTTACCGCGTGGATAAATCCCGCACGCGCGCGGTGGGAGGAGCAGGGCTCGGCCTGTCGATAGCGCAGTGGGCGGTTTCGATTCACGGGGGCAGGATCGATGTCGTATGCGAGCCTGGCCCAGGTTCGACATTTCGGATCTACTTACCAGGACCGAGCCGTGTAGAAGCTGTCGCAGGTATCTAGTGTCGTGACTGCAAGAATTTGTAATTGACCATGGACAAGCGCGGGCGAGGACGCCCGCGCTACAGCCGGTCAGGAGACCGGCGCTACCTTCATGTCGTTAAGATTGCGAGTCTAGTGTTGACAACCAAGGAGATTGTTTTGCTGTCAGTCGAAAAATTCCGCAGAGCATGGCGCGGCCGTCCAGGATTTCTTTTCGCTGCAATCTTCTCCTTGTCTCTGATTGCGGCTGCAACTCTGCCCGCCTGCGGACAATCGACGGTTCAAGCCACCACCGCAGGTCAACCAGCCGGCAATCAACCAACGATCATTACTCTCGATGAGGCGATCAAGCGCGCGGAGGCCAATGAGCCCGCATATGCAGCGATGTCGGCAGAGAGCAGAGCGGCCGGTCTCGATCGCCTGATCGCGCGCGGCGGCTTATTGCCCAGCGTTGTCTATCACAATCAGGCGCTTTACACGCAGACCGATCGCGGCCAGACGGTGCCGCGGTTCATTGCGAACAATGCGGTTCGGGAGTATGCCAGTCAGGTGATGGTCAACGAGACGCTGGGTCTGAATTCGTTGGCCGGTTTGCACCGGGCGGATGCGGCGGCGGCGCGGGCAGCGGCAGAGCTTGGAGATTGCGCGGCGCGGTCTGGTGGCGGCCGTGACGAGCCTGTTTTACAGCTCCATTGCCGCTGACAACAAGCATGACCGTTGCCGAGCGAGCCCACAAGGAAGCGGCCGACTTTACCGTGCTGACCACCGAGCGTGAACAAGCGCGGGAGGCGGCTCACGCCGATGTGGTGAAGGCGCAACTCTCTGAGCAGCAGCGGGAGCGGGATCTGGCGGACGCCAAGGTCGCGGCGGAAAAGGCGCGGCTGGAACTGGGGGTGCTGCTGTTTCCCGATCCGCGAACGCCTTATCTGCTCTCGCCGGAGGCGAAGGCTGCGCCATTGCCAACAAGGGCCGAAGTCGAGCAAGCGGCCGCCAGGAATAACCCGGAGTTGAAGAGCGCGCTGGCCGCACTGGCCGTGAGCAATGCCGATGTGCTGGCGGCGCGGGCAGCCTATCTGCCCGACCTTGGGCTGAATTTCACCTACGGCATCGACGCTCCGCAGTTTGCCGTGAATGGCCCGGACCACTTGCACAACCTGGGCTACTCGGCCAGCGTGACGGTGGATATTCCGGTGTGGGACTGGCTCTCGACACAACATAAGGTGAAGCAGAGCGAGATCCGCCGCGATGCCGCGCGCGTGGCGCTGACGGCAACGCAGCGGCAACTGATTGCGCAACTGGACGAGGCGTACTCCGAGGCAGCGACGGCGCAGCGACAGCTCATCTCACTGGATTTGAGCGTTGCGACAGCGGCAGAGAGCCTGCGGCTGACCAAGCTGCGCTACTCAGAAGGAGAGGCCACGGTGCTTGAGGTGGTGGATGCGCAGAACGCCTTTGTGAGCGCGGAGAATGCGCGCGAGGATGGGCGGTGCGATACCAGGCGGCGCGTGCCGATTTGCAGAGACTGACGGGAACGATGTGAGCCGATGACGAGCGAAGACAAAAGCAGGAATTTATCTCATGGAGCAGCCTTGACGACGGTTCGACGGATTTTGATGGGGGTGGTTGTGCTGCCCGTGGCTCTCTTGCCGGGCTGCAAGAAGGAAGCTGCGCCTGAGACTCAAGTGACGGTGCAGGCCGAGCATCCGGAGCAGGGCCCGATCGCCGAGCACATTATGGCCGACGCGGTGCTGTCGCCGGTGGCGCAGGCGGCGATCGCAGCCAAGATCAGCGCGCCGGTGCGGAAGTTCTATGTGCAGCGCGGATCGCCGGTGAAGGAAGGGCCAGTTGCTGGCCACGCTCGAAAATAGCGATCTGGCCGCGGCGGCACTGGACAACAAGGGCTCGTACATGGCGGCGGAGGCGCAGTACGCCACGGCAACCAAGGCGCAGGTGCCGGAAGAAACTCAGAAGGCCGAGCTGGATGTGGCGCAGGCCAAGGCCAATCTCGATCTGAACCAGAACATCGTTGAGAGCCGCAAGCAACTCTTTGCCGAGGGCGCGATTCCGGGCCGCGACCTGGATACGGCGCAGGCCGCGCTGGTGCAGGCGCAGGCCGCCTACGATGCGGCGGCGAAGCATCTGGAATCGATGCAGAACGTGAGCCGCGCGGCGGCGCTGAAAGCAGCGCAGGGACAGTTGACCTCGGCCGAGGGCAAGTACAAGGGCGCGGAGCGCAGGTCTGCACTACGCGGAGATTCGCAGCCCGATCGATGGCGTCGTCACCGACCGGCCGCTGTTCGCGGGCGAAACAGCGGCGGCGGGAACGCCGCTGATGACGGTGATGGACACGTCGAGCCTGCTGGCCAAGACGCACATCGCGCAGAGCCTGGCGCAACAGATGAAGGTGGGCGATGCAGCCTCGGTGCGCGTGCCGGGCGTGGCCGATCCGGTGCCCGCCAAAGTTTCGCTGATCAGCCCGGCGCTCGACCCCGGCAGCACGACCGTCGAGGTCTGGCTCAAGATCGACAACAAAGACGGAAAACTCAAAGTTGGCACGCCGGTGAAGGTCTCCATCACCGGGAGGGTCGAAGCGCAGGCATTGAAGATTCCGGCCTCCGCGATTCTGACTGCGCAGGATGGCAGCAAATCCGTGATGGTGGTCGGCTCGGATGGCGCAGCGCATCGCAAGCCGGTGACGCTTGGCATCATCGGACGACGAGGACGTGCAGGTTACAGAAGGCCTTGCGCCCAGCGACATGGTGATCACTCGCGGAGCATACGGCCTGGACGATGGCACGAAGGTCAAGGTCGGCGCGGCCAAGCGACGACGATCAAAAGCCGACCCCCGGCAAAGGCTGGAGAAGAATTGATGGCTGACGAATCTGCCAACGGCGCATTGGGCCAGGCGGATGGCAAGAAGCCATTCTGGCTGGCCCGTTCAACCCGCACCATCTTCTTCTTTGCAGTCGTGCTTACCCTGGCCGGCATCTACCTTGCTTTTCAGGTGCCCATCTCGGTCTTTCCCGCGACGAACTTTCCGCGCGTGGTCATCGGCGTTGACAACGGCGTGATGCCCGTCGAGCAGATGCAGGTCGACCATCACCAAGCCCATCGAGGACGCGGTGAACTCCGTGCCCGGCCTGGTGACCGTGCGCTCGACCACCAGCCGCGGCTCGGCGGAGGTCAGCCTCTTCTTCGACTGGAACGTGGATATGTTCCGCTCGCTGCAATTGGTGGATGCGGCGTTGGGCAAGGTGCAGCAGACGCTGCCGCCCACGGTCAGGATCACGACCAACCGGCTGACCTTTGCCACGTTTCCGATTCTCGGCTACAGCCTTACCTCCGACACCGTGCCGCAGACCCGGCTGTGGGAGATCGCCACCTACGATCTGAAGCCGCCGCTGAATCGCGTCGCCGGCGTCAGCACCGTGACCGTGCAGGGCGGCCAGGTTCCGGAGTTTCATGTGGTTCCGAACCCGGCGCTTCTGCAGGCCTCCGGCGTCACGATTTCCGATTTGGTCAATGCAATCCAGGCATCGAACATCGTGGACTCGCCCGGCCTCTATGAGGCCAACCATCAGTTGATCCTGGGACTGGTGGGCGCGCAGGTGCACGATGCCGAACGAACTGCGGCAACTGGTGGTGAAGACCACGCCGGCCGGCGCTCCGGTGCATGTGGCCGATGTGGCCACGGTGGAGCAGGCAACCATGCCGGTCTACACCACCGTCACCGCCAACGGCAAAGACGGCGGTGCTGCTGAATATCGCCCGCCAGCCTGTCGAGCAATACGGTTGCCGTGGCCGACGCGGTGGCCGCGCAGGTGGCGCAACTCAAGCAGAAGCTGCCGCCGGGCGTGACGCTCGAGCCTTTTTACGATCAGTCGCAGCTTGTGCGCGACAGCATCTCCAGCGTGCGCGACGCCATCTTCATCGGGCTCTGCTGGCCTGCGTGATCATCTTTCTCTTTCTGCGCGACTGGAGCTCCTCGCTGATTGCCGGGCTCGTCATTCCAGTCACCGTAGCGGTGACTGTGCTGGTGCTGTGGGTGATCGGCGAGAGCTTCAACCTGATGACGCTGGGCGGCCTGGCCGCCGCCATCGGCCTGGTGATTGACGACGCGATCGTTGTGGTCGAAAACATCGTGCTGCATCGCGACAGCGGCGAGAGCCGCGATGACGCAGTGCGCAATGCGCTGCATGAGATCACCACTCCGCTGATCGGCTCCACCATTACGCCTGTGGTTGTCTTCTTGCCGCTGGTCGTGGTCACCGGAGTGACCGGCAGCTTCTTCCGCGCGCTGGCCATCACGATGACCGCATCGCTTCTCACTTCCCTTGTGCTGGCCCTCACCTGGACGCCGGGGCTCACGCTCGTGTTGCTTGGTGAACGGCGCAACGGTGAAGCTCAAGAGGAGCACAGGGCCAGCCGTCTGCTGCAGTCGGCAATCCGCATTCATCGCAGCGCGCTCGACTGGTCGCTGGCCAAACCCCTGTGGCTCGGCGGGATTTGCCTGTTGCTGGTGCTGGGCACATGGGTTGGCTATTCGGCGCTGGGCTCCGACCTGCTGCCGGAGATGGATGAAGGCGGCTTCATCCTTGACTACATCATGCCCGCGGGCAGTTCGCTCGCCGAAACCAACCGGGTTCTCCAGCATGTAGAGCGTATCCTGCACGAAACCCCGGAGGTGGAGAGCACCTCGCGCCGCACCGGCATGCAGATGGGACTGGCGGCTGTGACCGAGGCCAATACCGGCGATTTCACGGTTAAGCTGAAGTCCAAACGCAGCCGCGCCATCGACGATGTGATGAGCGATGTGCGCGCGCAAATCAAATCCACCGAGCCGGAGTTGGATGTCGAATTTATTCAGGTGCTGCAGGACATGATCGGCGACCTTTCCAATGCGCCGGAGCCGATCCAGATCAAGCTTTTCGCCAACGATCCTGCCATGCTGGAACAGACCGGCCCAAGAGTTGCCGATGCTATCGCCAAAATTGACGGCGTAGTCGATGTGCAGAACGGCATTGAGAACACCATCAGCGGTCCGGCAACCAACTTCCAGATCGATCCCGTTGTGGCCGCGCGCATGGGGTTCACGCCTGCCGAGGTTTCGCAAGACGCCACCGCTATCCTGGATGGAGTAACTGCCGCCGATCCTCTGATTCAAAACGGCCGCCCTTACACGATTCGCGTGCGGATGGGCGATGAGCATCGCGCCTCATTGGAGACCATCCAGAACACCGTGTTCAACAGCAGCTCAGGCCACATGGCAACGCTTGGCTCGCTGGCTGCGATCGAGCAACTGCCCCCGCAAAACGAAATCCGGCGAGAGAATCTGCAGCGGTTAGTGGTCGTAACTGGCCGCCTGGAAGGATCGGATCTGGGCAGCGCAATGGCCAAGGTCCGGCAAACAGTTGCCGGTCTGCATCTGCCCTCTCAAGTTCGCGTCGAATATGGCGGAACCTACGAGGAGCAACAGAAATCATTTCACGATCTGCTGCGTGTTCTGTTGCTGGCGCTGGCGCTGGTCTTTGGCGTGTTGCTGACGGAGTTCCGCAACTTCTCCGCGCCGATCGCCATTCTCACTTCGTCGGTGCTGTCGATCTCTGGCGTAATTCTCGCCCTGCTGGTGACTCGGACAAGCTTCAACGTCGCCTCGTTCATGGGACTGATCATGGTCATCGGCATCGTTGCCAAGAATGGCATTCTGTTGCTCGACGCGGACGAAAAGTATCGTGCCCAGGGTGCTTCGGCGAGGGAGGCCATGCTCCATGCGGCGCAGCGCCGGTTGCGGCCTATTGTGATGACCGCGATTGCCGCTGTATGCGGAATGCTGCCACTGGCATTTGCATTGGGCGCGGGATCGCAGATGCTGCAACCACTGGCCATCGCGGTCATAGGTGGGTTGGGCATATCCATCCTGCTCAGCTTGGTGGTTACTCCAGTGGTTTACTTTTTGCTCACTCGTAACCATGACCCGAAAGAGCCGGCGATGAAACTCGTGAATGCGAATTGACCTGGCACTCAGGTTACCTTCTTTAGGAACTGGCTGGCTTTAGGAACTGATTGGCTTTGGGAACGGGTTGGCGTAGAGGAGCCTTGAAAGGGCACGACTTGAGTCGTGCCGTAAAAGATCAATCAAACCGCGGGCTTTAGCCCCTGAGGGATGTTCTTCTGCTTGCGAACGGGGTTTATACAACCAGTTCAGAGCACTGAAACAGTCTTGTGCTCAGTACAACTCAAACGATCTCGAATGGAAGAAGTTGTGTTAGCGCAAAGAGTGCCAGAGAAGAAATTCACCGGGAGTTAGAGAGAAAGAGTCTTTGTCAAAACGCCATTTGTCGAGTATTGTAAGTGAGAGCGAGTGGCGGGCTCCGGCGTGCGCGTTGTTTGACTTAGTATCGCGGAGATATAGTCTGTTCGCTTGACTCAATCAGGGAGGAACCATGGGAGTATCGGAAATTCTGGCAACGATCGATCACGAGATTGCTCAATTACAACAGGCACGCGCGTTGCTAAGTGGCGTCGCTGCGCCGGCCGCAAAAAGAAAGCCCGGCAGACCTAGAAAGAACGCCGTCGAAGTTATACCCGCCGCATCCAAGCCCGCAAAAAGAAAGAAAAGAAAGCTCTCACCCGAAGGCAGGAAGCGGATCGCCGAAGCTGTCAAGAAGCGTTGGGCGGCACAGAAGGCTGTATCCAAGAAGGCAGTTGCAGCGCCCAAGAAGACAGCCAAGAAGAAAAGAAATTTGAGCCCCGAGGGCCGGAAGCGGATCGCCGATGCCGCCAAAAAGCGCTGGGCGGCACAGAAGGCCGTCGTGGCAAGTTAATGCATCTTCGGAAATAGCGTGTACCCTTTCACATCGCCACAGGCTGTCGTTTCTGATCGTTGCGCCGGCCTGAGGCCATGCCATCGGTCTACAGCATTTCCGAAATTGCTAACGTCTGCGATCTTCTAGAAGGACCAAGGCTGACGCAGGTTCCCCGCCTGCCACAGCTCTCGCCTTTTCTGCTCGATATGGCGATGAACGCCGCGAGTTTGCCGCGGCATCCTCGATTTCAGCTTGCACATCTTCCCGATCACAGCGAATCCGTCGCGGTGATGGCGGATTCTCAAGCGCGCACGGTCTCCCACTGGCCTGAGTTTGCGGATCGGACGATCGCGTCGATGACAGCCATATTTCCAATAGCATCCTCGATGGGAACTGGCACATCACTACCTTCCAAAACAGCCTCAGAGAATGCATCGCCCTGCAAGGTGTACTGATCGCAGACCGGGAAAATCTCCGTCGCGATGTCGCTGCCGGAGAGATCGCCGCTCGTGTCGATGAAGAGGCGAGTGGGCCGGTCGGGAGGCGCGTTGAAAGGAATTTCGATCTCGATACGGCCACGCGTGCCGAGGAAGTGAATGCGCTGATAGGGAACCAACTGCGTGCTGCATGTGAAGATGGAGTGGCCGCCGGGGAAGTCAAGAATCGCCGAGGTCAGGCGGTCGGTGCCCATCTCAGGATCGCGGTCGATGAGCGCTGCTACGCGCGAGGGCTCCTTCGCAAAGGCGTAGCGCGAGGCGTGGATGAGATAGCAGCCGATGTCCATCAGGGCGCCACCGCCGCTCTCAGCCTGGTTGCGGATGTTGTTGGGGTCGATGTTGAAGTAACTGAAGAAGCCGGTGATGGAGCGCAGTTCGCCTATGCGGCCTTCGCGCAATAACTCGCGCAGCCGAAGCCATTGGGGATGACAGTTGACCATGAAGGCTTCGCCGATCTTGACTCCGGTGCGGGCGCGAACGGCGAGCAGCGATTTGGCCTCCGTCGACGGTGAGGCTCAGAGGTTTCTCGCAGAGAACGTGCTTGCCGGCTTCGGCGGCCTTGATGGTCCAGGGAACGTGAAGCTGATTGGGAAGTGGATTGTAGATGGCGTCGATGTTGGGGTCGGCGAGCAGTTCCTCATAAGAGCCGTAGGCCGTGGGAATATCGAGGGCTGCGGCAGCCTTCTGTGCCTTGGCAAGATCGCGCGATGCGATGGCTGTGACGCTTGTGTGCTGTCCCTGCTGCATGGCAGGGATCACTTTCTTGAGGGCGATGTTGGCGGTGCTGAGAACCCCCCAGCGGAGTTTTTTGCTCATAGCGGTAATGATAAGGGGCCGACAACCTTCTTGTAACGTCGGCGAACCACACTTGGATTTAAAAGGAAGGAGCAATCGAGCGAGTTAGCGGAGTTACTGCGGAAGGACTTCAATCCCGGTCACGGTTGCATAGCCCTCTACGGGAACGAAACTCAGCAGCAATTTTCCCTGGGCGTTTGGCTCCAGGCCCGTGAATTTGCGAATGACCACGTCGGTCTGGCGCGCCTCCTGGGGAAGGTTGAAATCCTTGAGAAGCGCATTCCGATTGCAGTACACATCGAAGACATGAGCGACCACCGGCCTATGAAGGTCGGAAGGGGAAGTAACCTGGTCCCAGTCGCCGTGGCGCACCGCGAAGTACAGCGTCACAGTATATTTTCCGGGCGCAACAGGAATCGCATACGAGAAGTTACCCCAGCGCTCGGTTTCATAGAGTTCGGGATCGTCGGTTCCTTTCACGGGCGTTCCGTAGCTGGCCAACTGTCCGCCCTGGAAGTAGTCATCCGGGCTCCACCAGTGGCTGTCGTTGGAGTAATACGGCGTCTGCCGGGCCAGCAACCGCACGGGCCGGATATGTCCCTGGAATCCCGGCAGAATCTCGATGGCCGAGACGGCGGCCTGCTTGCCTTCTTCTCCTGAGAAGCTGAGATGAAGCTGGCCATCCGACGCCGGCTCGATGCCGGTGAAGACCTTCGCATCGGCAGTGTTGCTCGCTCCGGCATCGGCCACGATATCGAAGCGGCTCAGCAGCGTTCTGCCATTGGCGTGCACGGTCATGATGCGGCTGCCTTCGCCGCCGGTTCCGGTGAACTCCGGATCAAAGACCGTCTCGGCAAAGTGCAGGCGCAGTTCGTAGACGCCTTTCTTCAGCGGAATATTGTAGCTGAACTGTCCCTGCCGACTGGTGCGGTAGAAATCGGGGTCCTGGGTGCGCCAGATGTGCTGCACCGCGCTCTTTACGGCCGTGCCGCCGCTGAACCAGGCATCGGCGTTCCACAACTTTCCAGCATGGTCGACAAAACTGCGGCTTGAACCGGCCAGGATGCGTACTTCCTCGCCCATGGGAGGGCCAAGTTGCGCCTCCGCGGGCTGGGCAGAGGAGTGATTCGATTCAACTGCCTGCGGCTCCTGCGCGCCTTTCCGGTGGAAGAAAACGACGCTGCCGAATCCGACAAGTAGAAACGCAAGCGTTGCTCCAATCCACCAGGCCCAGCGGCCAGAGATGCGAAGCCACCCTCCCGCAGGCTGGGTTTGGGCGACCAGGGTCCGGGAGCGGTCTGCCGCGGCGAGATCGGCTGGAGCCGTCTTCTCCTCCACTTGCGCGGGCTCTTCCTGAGCTACGGCCTTGAACTCCGGAACATATTGTCCTAAAGGAATGGTGATCTTGAGCCGATGCGATGCGCCCTCTTCGGCATAGTAGGCAGCCAGGCGCTTGCGCAGCCGGTTCGCCTCCACACGCACGATCGAGTCGGAGTCCTGATCGAAGGAAGATCCGCGATGAAAGACCTCTACGCCTACCGAATACTCCTTAATCTGATAGGCCTCCCCGGCAAACGACTTTTCGCACAGATAAGAAAGCAGATGGGCGAGCGTGGGGGCGCGCATGAACTGCTGGGAACGCAGCACCGTCTCGAGCTCCGCGCGCTGTGCCTCCAGATCGATCGTCTCTGGGCTCTCAATTGCCATCGGTACCATCCCCGGACTGATTGTAATGCTACCGATCCTTCCTCGTTTGGCTAGTGCTTAACGGTGTAGGTAGCCGGGGAAACAGGCGTGTAGCGACGTGTAACCCCCATCGCCTGCCTCAGGTTACTATTTTCACGGCGACCGGACTACTTATCATAACCGATGGTAAATAAGTCAGTTAGAATGCGCAGTCTGATGATTTAACCCCACCCGGGAGGTGGGTAGCAGGTATAGCGTTGCGGGCTTCCAGCGCTCGATCTTTACTTGAGTCAATGCAGGGAACAGATCGCCTGAGCCGGCAAGCCGCATCGCCGCCTCCCGCGAAATACCCAAATGCAGGAGAGGTGACCCATGAAAAGACTGGTGATGATACTCGTAGCAACGAGTCTGGTGATGATGGCGGCTCCGTACGGAAGGACAGAATCCATTCCGAGCGCGGCCAAGATGGACAATGTTGAGGCAGCCAAGGCCGCGGAAGAGAACGGAGACCTGGCGCGTCTTCACAAAGACAATTACAAGGCGGCTACTTACTATCGGGCGGCCATTCGCAACTCACGGCAAAATGCCACGCTCTATAACAAGCTTGGCATTACCGAGCTGCAACTGGGCGACAAAGGAGCGGCGCGCAAGCAGTTTTTGCTGGCGGTCAAGTACGATCCCCATCTGGTGGCGGCACTGAACAATCTTGGCGCTGTTGCCCTTTTGGAGAAGAAGTACAAGCCGGCCATCAACTACTTTAAGCAGGCGTTGGCGCTGGATGAGTCAGTTGCCTCCACCCACCTCAACCTTGCGGAAGCCTGGATGGGCCTCTTTCAAATCGATCGCGCCATGAACGAATATGGCCGCGCTCTGGAGCTAGACGCCGATGTCCTCACCAACAGCACGGGGGGATCGATCGCCCAGGTGATGACGCCGGAACAGCACGCCCACGTCCTGTTCCTGATCGCCAAGTCGTATATGAAGCGCGGCAACCTTGAGGGAGCACTGGATTATCTGGGCAGAGCCAAAGATGGTAGGTATCGCGATCTGGCCTCTGTCTACTCCGATCCGGACTTTGCCCCACTCTGGAAGGACCCGCGTTTGGCCAAGATCGTCTCGCGGTAGACAACCCCTGCCGCTTCGCGCAATGCCGCGTGCCGCCGTTGGAAGGACGGCGACACGCGGCATTGCTTTTTTCTGCGATGCAGCCGCCTGCTGCGGGCCAGGCGTCTCTTGTTTTTCTGGCTTGAAGCTTCACGCAGCAAAGTGGTGAACGCCGGTTGGGGCTTCGTATCTGCCGACTGCCCTAAAATAGATTCATTGCTCATTGCACCTTACCGGGTCGTGTCACCGGGCAAGGTCGGGCAAAAGAAGGCGCAAAAATATCCATGCAGACTCTTCGCTTTACTTGTCTCTCCGCATTTTTCCTCTTTGCCGGGTTGGTCAACGCACAGCCCTCCGGCGGGCCTTACGGTCCCATCGACCAGCGCTATGAACTTCCCAAGGCTGGAAAGATCTACTTCGTTGCTCCCGACGGCAAGAGCGATGCGGCCGGCACCGAACTCGCCCATCCCACCACCATCGAGTCGGCAATCGAGCGCGTGGTCACCGGCGACGCCATCGTTCTGCGCGGCGGCGTCTACAGAACCGGCGGCCTGGTGCTCAATCAAGGCATCACCATCCAGCCCTACGAGGAGGAGCATCCCGTCCTCAAAGGCACTGAGATCGCGACGCAATGGGAGGCCTTGCCCAACAACGTCTGGCGCACCAAATGGTCTCATCTCTTCCCAGCCGAGCCTCTGCCCTGGTGGAATCGCAAACGTGAAGGCGTCGCGACGCCTCTCTACCGCTTCAACAACGACATGGTCTTCGTCGATGGCGAGCTGCTCAGCTCCAAAGGCTGGGAAGGAGAGCTCGATCCGCACTCCTACTCCATCGATTACAAGAACGGGTACGTCTACATCGGCGCAGACCCCGCGCACCATCAGGTCGAGATCACCGCATTCGACAGCGCACTGGTCCGCACCGCCGGACCCGCGCACGGCAAGACCTCCGACGGCAAAGGTCCGGTGATTCGCGGCATCACCTTCACGCAATATGCCTATCGCGCGCTTGAGATCGAGGGCAAGCGGCACTTTACCTCGGCCGAGGAGCCCACCAACGAGCCCGTCGGCATCTCCGATCCTGCCACCTATGGCAAAGAGGTGAGGAATACCCTGATCGAGAATGTCACCATCACTTACTGTTCTCGCGTGGCCGGATACTTCCGCGGCGATGGCCTGATTATCCGCAACTCGCTCGTCAGCGATACCGGCACGGAAGGCATCTACGTCATCGGTTCGTCCGATGTGCTGCTGGAGAAGAACATCATCCGCCGCAACAACATCAAGCAGCTCACCGGCTACTACCCTTCGGCGGTCAAGATCTTCAATCAGACCCATCGCGTCACCGTCCGAGACAACCTGGTTCTCGAACAGCCGAACTCGAACGGAATCTGGTTTGACGTGGGCAACCGCGACGCTGTGATGGTCGATAACTATGTAGAAAACGCGATTAACGGCCTCATGGTCGAGATCTCGCGCGGAGCCACCATCGCCGGCAATGTGGTGGTGAATGCGAACCGCGGACTTTTCGTGCTGAACTCGGCAGACGTGCATGCCTATAACAACACCTTCGTCAATGCGCGCGTATCCTTTGAGCGGAATGATCGCGTGGCCAAGGGCGACGTCTTCGACTGGCACTCGACCACGGGGCCGGCCATCGACCAGCGCGAAGGCCATATCTTCGTCCATAACGTGATCGCGGTTTCCGGCACTTACCCCGATCCGCCGCTGGACTTTACGCAGCGCTCGCCCTCGCTCTGCGGCAAGCTCGTGCATTCGCAGGCCACCGAAGTCGATGGCAACGTCTACATCCGCCCCGCATCGTCGCTCCCGCTGATCGTCTTTGCTCCGACTGAGGCTGAGGGCTGCACCTCGCAGCTTGCCACGCTCGACGACTTCCGCAAGCTGAGGCCAGCCTTTGAAAAGAACGGCGTAGAGATCGATCGCTCTCCGCGCTCGGTTCTGAAAGGACCCGACGCAGGGAATTTCGAGTTGCAGCGCTCACTGCCCAACGTGCCAGCGATCAACTTGCTTCCTGCCGAGGTTCGCTCACTGCTCGGATGGAGCGAATCGGAGGCAAAGACTCCCGGCGCTTATCCGATGCGCTGAGGGCTGGTTCCAAATCTCAAATTGCCATTAAATCGGGTGCCCCAGGTCTCGCCCTTGAGGCCTGGGATCGAGCAACTCTGGCGCGAATAAAAGGAATCTGCACAGCTACACGGTGGATCGATTCGATCTAAGGAAGACTAAGCAGGAAATGGTCGGGGCGGAGGGATTCGAACCCCCGACCCTCTGCTCCCAAAGCAGATGCGCTACCAGGCTGCGCTACGCCCCGACTCCTTCGATTGTAGCGCGGATTGCTTTCGTGTTGCGCGCTCCCCGGACCGGACTCAGCGACCGATGAGCCAGGCCGCAAACCAAACCACCAATGCGACAGGAATAGCGAAGACCAGAGCCAGCATGGCGGCAAGCATCAGCAGGAAAGTCCAGTCTCGCCAGGTGTGGCGGCGGGGCTCGCCGAGGTGGCGGGCAAGCAGGCGATAGTTGCGGCGGTTGGCCTTCCAGGCAACGTCGAAGATGTCGCCGAAGAGAGGAATCGAGCCCACCAGTACGCCGATGCCAAGATTGGCCGCCATGCGGGCGAGCGTGACGTAAGGGACTCCGCGAATCCATGCGGCCAGCGGAATGATCAGCGAAAGCAGCCCCGCGATCACATCGCCCAGACCCGGAACGAGGCCGATAATTCCGTCGAGGCCGAAGCGGAAGCTGGTGCCGGGAAGAACGAAGGCCTCGTCCAGCAGAATCTCCAGCCCATGAAGCGTCCGGTCCCGAAAGAGCCACGCTCCGCGATTCCAGCGGTCCTGAGACGGCAATTCAGGCGAAAGCTGCACCGTTGCCGGGGCAGCAGCGGTCTTCGGGCTGGGATCGGTGTGTGGCATGGCTCGTCCCTTGGGCAGTGCGAGGTCAAACAACCTCATTCGATGCTACAATCAGGAGGTAGATGGCGGCAGTAGTTCAGTGGCAGAACGCCTGACTGTGGCTCAGGATGTCGCGGGTTCGATCCCCGCCCGCCGCCCCAATTTAAAATCAATAACTTACAGAAATTATCCTCTCCAGCGTGCTATGAGTGCTCATGTTGTCTTCAACATCGAGGGCAAGTCATGTGGCAGCGGCTTTCAGTGCGGCGTGACGGGAATCGTAACGCTCCCCACGACCATTCGGTTCAAAGTGCTGCGATTGACGACAACCGGTTCCCCCGGTTCTATTCTTAGTATCCATGAGGGTACACAGATCCAATGAACACTCTTAGCCCTTGGCGTACCACCCCTCGAAGTTCGATCACTATCTTTCTGCTTGCTGTCTTCTTTGTCTTTGCCAGTTTCGGGTTTGCTGGCGACAGCATCGGCATGGGCCGCCAGCCGATAGCGCTCTTCGGGATGTCGGTTATACTCACAGGTTTCTTTGCCGTCGCCTATGCCGTAACAAGCATCTCTCTGCGATCAAAGTTCTGGATGGCATGCCTCCCGATTTTCGCTGTGCAATTTGTAAGCATGGGGCTGTTGGCGCATTGGTTTCCGGAGGCGCCGCCTCCTGTACAGATGGACGCCGCCGAAACCGCGCGTCTGCATGGCCGGCTGTTTTTCGATGGTTGTGCGGTCATTGTCTTCGTCACACTGGGCTACATTGGATTCGTCTTCGTCTCGATCAGCGAAGCCAGGCGCCATATCCGTGCACAAGCTGAAAAATCCACGCTGGAGGGCGAAATGGCCGCCGCCCGAGAAGTCCAGCGCGTCATGGTTCCCGAAGACCTGCCACAGGTCGACGGCTATGCCATCGAAAGCGCCTACCGCCCTGCTGCCGAAGTAGGAGGCGATTTCTTTCAGGTCATTCCTCTGAAGAGCGGGCGCACGTTGATCGTCATTGGCGACGTCAGCGGCAAGGGCCTGCGGGCTGCCATGATCGTGTCCATGATCGTTGGCGCGCTACGCACCGTGACGGGCTACACTGATGAGCCGGCCGAGATTCTCAGGGAACTGAACCGCCGCCTCTACGGACGCATGCACGAGGGCTTCGCCACATGCCTGGCCGTTCGTCTGGAAGAAAAGGGAAGTTTAAGCTTGGCCAACGCCGGTCACCTTCCACCGTATTTGAATGGAACAGAGGTCCAGTTCCTTGGATCACTGCCGTTGGGACTGGCAGAGGACGCCGCCTATGCGCAAACTCGCATGGAGATGGCTGTCGGGGATGTAATCGTTCTGCTGACCGATGGGATCGTCGAAGCACGCGATAACCAGGGGTTGCTTCTTGGATTTGCCCGTGTGGAGTCGATGTTGCGCGCGCGCTCGACGGCGACGAATGTCGCTGAGATCGCGCAGCAACATGGCCAGAATGACGACATGACAGTACTCCGCATCGTACGGCAACTGTAATGGCGCTTACCGATGACTCAATGGAGGCCGGGTTGTGGGTCCATGTGAGATATTCCTGTTTGATCTAATCCTCTTGTATCTAGGGAGTTGTCGAGAGGTATGAAGAGAATCATTCTTCTTTCTTGCGTGATCAGGATCGCGACCTTAGCTTCAATCGGTTCTGCTCAGCACGTCTACTTGGGGTTTGACAAGAACGACTATCCGGGGGATGCGGCGATGGCCGCGCTGCGCAAGGAATACCGCTACACCAGCTACTGGCTCAACAACCCTCCAGGTTTTGATCACAACCCGTGGATCGGCAAGCGATCGCTGATCAAAAAACAAGGCTTTGGCTTCCTGCTGCTTTTCAATGGCAGGCTCAGCAATGAGCTTCAAGGAAAGGACGCCGAGGCTCTTGGCCGATCTGATGGAAACGCTGCCACCGATTCCGCGGTTCGGGAGGGTTTCCCGAGGAACGTTCGCATCTTCCTCGATGTAGAGCAAGGTGGACGGCTACTTCCTGAACAAGCTGCATACGTTCTGTCGTGGATCGATGCTGTTCGCGAGCGCGGAGCGCGCCCCGGCGTCTACTGCTCGGGAATTGATGTGCCGGATGGAAGCAGCAAGATCAATACAGCGGAAAACATAATGCAGTTGGAAAGAGAAAGATCGAATTCAACTGGAATGTCGAAGTCCGGCGCAGCGCTAAAACTCTGGGTGGCAAACGATCAGTGCCCACCGGCGCCAGGATGTACGCGGACAGATCTGCCGCCATCGGCGGGCGTTCGGTTGAGCGATTCAGGATTCGTCGTTGTTTGGCAATACGCGCAATCTCCTCGACGCGCACAGTACAGTACAAGCTGTCCAAAGAATGCGGCTCTTGACGGAAACTGTTATGCCCCTGGTCTGCCACAAAATGCGACGTCATTTGTAGATTTGGACGTATCGATTTCCGCGGACCCGTCCGAAGGTCCATGACGGATCGCCGCGAGTTTTCGATGGAGTGAGCCAATTCTCGCAGTCGCCGGTTGCCCATTCACAATGCATCCGCAACTGCTCGATTCCAATCGAGAGACCCCGTTTTGCTGCAAGGAAAATCCCTCTCGTGCCCCAAGATCAAGGATGATCTTGAGAGAAAACTGTTGTTCGGCTTCCAATCCGGCAGACGGCTTGTGCCGGTCAATTATGTGACCCGCTGCACTTGTTCAATTGCATGAAGAAAATTCACAATTCGCCAGACGCAGTACAAAGTATTCCAATCATTGCATTAATACGAGGCTAGCGTGGCGGCTTATGCACGCGAAGGATTTTCCCCTTTGACAATTTCCTATCGTTTGGGGGAAATTGTACCGGGAATGACCTTCCCAATCCCCTGGAGGTTATATGAAGCACCAATCGCTCCCCATCGATCGAGTGCACTGTGGGTTTCAGTTTTGGAAACTCATGCTCGTTGCTGCAGCCCTGATGATTCCGGCTCAATTCCACGCCGAGTCTGCAACCCCGTCCTCCCAAAGCGGCCGCCTTCCGTTTGGTGTGAATGGCGACTGGGATTGGGTCAACCTGATCAACTCCATTCCCAGTTGGAACACTGTGGGCACTGAAACATCGGTTCCCCTGGATGCGTCCGGGTGGCCGATGAGCGATGCCGGCATGGACTACGACCAGCGAAGGAACATGCCCTGGCGCGCTCCGGATGCGCCAGCGATCAATGAAGATATAGCCGGCGTTTATAAGCTCTCGTTCACCGGCCAAGCTACGATTGTGCCCAACACCGAAGCAGCGGTCGGCGGACTTCTGGTGCAGAATCAGAGGTACGATGCGCGGAAAAACCAAACTACCGCCGACCTGGTACTGCAGCCCGGCCATTCTCTCTTGCAACTACAATTCTTGAATACCAAGCGATTGCCGACCGATCAACCCGGCAGCGGGTTTACCAACATGCGGCTGATCCAGCCGGGATATCCCGCCGACACCAATCAGGTTTTTACGCGCGGTTCGCTCAACGCTTATCAGCAGCCGTTTGCCGCGATCCGTTTTCTTAGCCCCGACGCCGGCAATAGCTATCAGACGTTTTTCGGGAGCAGCGTGGTAACGACCACTTGGCAGAACCGCGTTCAGGTTACGGATGCATATCAGGCCGGACTGCCGTCGCGGAACACCAACGGCAACCAGTCGCGGGGAGTGGCTTGGGAATACATGATCATGCTTGCGAATGCGACGCATCATGACATGTGGATCAACATTCCCGTTTCGGCGGACGACGACTATGTAACTCAGTTGGCCAGCTTGATCCAGAATGGAGATCAGTATACGAGGGGACTGGATCGCGATCTTCATGTCTATGTCGAATACAGCAATGAGGTTTGGAACTTCAGTTTCCAACAATTCATATTCAACCTGATCCAGGCGAACGCAGAAGGGATCACCGTGGATCAGCGGTACATGGAGCGCACCTTCCAGATTGCACATATCTTCGAATCGGTTTTTGGCGCGAGCAATGGCACGGGCCGAGTGCGACCGGTAGCTTTGTGGCAGCAAGAGACAGAGTTGACCTTCTTCAATGCGATCGGGTGGGAAGAGCAGCAGAGCGGGCAACTGGCGAAGAACGTTCTCTATGGAGTTGGCGAAGCTCCATATTACTCGGCCAGCGATACCTCTACGGTGGATGCAACCTTTGCAACGATGTGGACGGGGAGCGACGATACTCGCCGCGCTCTGATTGGATGGCAGGCTGTCGCTACGTATTACGGTCTGCGTGAGGTTTCCTATGAGTCGGGACCGGGATCTCTCGTCGCGGGAACCGGAGCCTACGTGATCCGCGACCGCCGCATGATTCCGAGCATTGAACATCAGTTCCTCGACAACTGGTTTGCAGTAGGCGGGGATCTCACGAATTACTATGCAATTCGCGGAGACGTAAGTGAATTCGGAGACTGGATGCTGGTCGAAGATTTCGAGCATCTTGGCACTCCGACTTATCAAGCCGCAGTCGCGGTTCTCAACTCGCGGCCTCCGGCGATCACTGCGGGACAGGTTCTGCCTTTCATCCACGGGCAAACGGCTACACTCGATCCCAGTCAGCGTACTCCCGATATTTTTGCCAGTGAAGCGCATCCGGGATCGGGACTTACGATTCAACAAGGATCGCCGAATCTCTATTTGCTGCGCGCCATCGTGCCGGGCACTTACACCTTGCAACTGTATGGACATGCCAGCGATAGTTCAGCGTCAGTCAACGTGATGGTAGATGACATGCTTGTGGGGAATCTGGTGCTCGGCGCTTCAGACGGCCTGTCGTCGCCTCTGTCGCTTACTCTTGGCAGCGGGTTCCACGGTCTCTCTCTGGCCGCTGCAACAACGGACGCAACCGTATTGCCGTCGGGAAACGGAGCCATCTTGATCGCGCTGCAATCCGGAGGACGAGGAGCCGCGGCGCCTTCAGCTCCGTCTAACCTGACTGCAAAATCGGGTGACTCGCAAGTCACTCTCTCGTGGGCGACTACTGCGACGGCTAACTCTTATACCGTTGAACGCTCCACGCAAAGTGGCGGTCCATACACGCCAGTTGCGACGTTGGCCGCTAACACTTACTTGGACAACACGGTCACTAATGGTTCCACTTACTATTACGTGGTGCGGGCTGCAAACATGATAGGGAGCAGCGCTGTATCTTCGCAGGTAAGCGTGTTTCCTAGTCCGTCCAGTGTGCCTTCGGTTCCGGGACCCGTCAATATAGCCTCTGGTGGCGGTGATTTCGATCCCTTCTATGGAGGAGCCATCGCGATCGTTTCGTGGGCGCCAGTGCCAAATGCGGCGGGCTACAATGTGTATCGCTCCACAGATGGGATCAATTTTAGCAAGCTCACCTGCCTCACCACAAAGTGGAACTCAGTATACTGACCTGGGAATTAGCAACGGTTCTACTGACTTCTACGCAATAACCGCAGTCAACCCATCCGGTGAAAGCGCCAAGTCGTCGCAAGTGACAGCCACGACTGTGGAAACAATTCATCAGCCTCCCGTGCTTAGTTCCCGGCAAAGAGATGGATTTGTCTTCCTGAGCTGGATTCCCGATCCCTTGACCACTCCGCAGTTCGGCCCTGAGTTTAACGTGAAGCGCAGCAATAGTCCGAGCGGACCTTTCACGACGATCTTTCAGACCAGCACAAACAACTCGTACGATTTCACCGCCGAGCCGGGCAGGACTTACTACTACGTCGTGACGGCAACCAACGGAAGCGGAGAGAGTGCGTCCTCGAATGAAGTCGATGAGGAAGCTACGAAACCGGGCTTCTTGGGTTATGGGTCAGGTAGTTCCGATATCCCGGAAAACTAACTGAGCAGTGTCCGTGGCTTACGCAGCCTCCCAGGGAAATCGATCGTCCCTGGGAGGCGCGAGGTTCAAATCGGTCTGGTTAGGACGGGACTAGAATTGAGGCGCGGTTGCGGGCAGCTTGCTGGAATCAATTCCCTCACAGAGTGAGTTATCCACTGTCATGTTGCCGGCAGAGTCGATTGTTACTGTCCAAATGGAGTCATAGTCGTAGGGATTCCATGTGAGCGGGGCAGTTGGTGTGATGGGCGGATTGCTGGTGACGCTGCCATAGCTCTGGAGCAGTGCAGTCACTATCTCGGGGATATTGGCATGCTCCCACGCTACAAGAATCGTCTGATGGGAGAACTGACCGTTTTGAAAGAAATAGTCGCTAGCCTCCTGAGGTCCATTCGTGTCAGTCAACAAGAAATTCGACACGAGTGAGTACGGAAGCTTGCTGGCGATCGCGTAGGGTTCTGCGGTCAAGGCAAGGGTGTTGTGTGAAAAGGATGTTGGCACTCCTGCGACAAGTCCGGCGTTGGGGGTAACCTGGGCGGGGTCAAGCGAATATACATGGGTCGGCTGGGGTCTTCCCTTGAGTGCTGTTGAGATAGCGTCGCCAAGATCGAGAGCGCGCCATTGTCCTTGAGCAACATAATTTCCGTTTGAGAAGACCCTCGATGGATGAGCGTTTGCATGGCGAATGAAGTACAGTGTCTCGTTCTTGTTGATTGTCGAGGGTGGATTCGTCGCACTTGCGGTCAAGTAGGCGTACTGGCATGCTGAGGGTGTCACCGGTCCAGGGTCAAGAACCGGATAGGTAGTTGGGGGCTTTAATTTGCTGTTATAGGTTGTGAGAGTGGCACTCCCTGAAGGGGAGATCGAGATTGCGTAGATGTTATTTGCATCCTGATAACTCGTCGGAATTGCCAGATTGTATTTCTTAGCGGTGTTGAAGCTTACCAACAGGCTCTGGGTGGTTTCCCACGGTGCTGAAAACAAGTAAAAGCCCGGCAGATTAGCGCTGGCAATGCCGCTCACCAACTCTTCATTGTTGCCTGCGAGGTCGTTGAATTCGAGTCCCTGACAGGCCGCGCATTGTAACGACGGCGCGGGTGTGGCAACCCCGGCTGGTACAGGTCCAGATGCGTACGACACATTGATAGGGAAATTGTTGCCAATGGTTGGATCCACATTCGGAGTGGGATTCGACATGCTGAACTGGTTGATCATGGCAAACTGCTGCACGGTCTCAAGCGACGCCATATCGGGGTAACCGTTCGATGTTTGCAGATGAGTCATTGGTTCAAGCGCATAGATGGCAGTTACGAGGTCACCTCCCAGAACTTTCTGCTGCAGATACGGAGCCAGCAGCAACGTTCGTTGCAGTCCTTGCGCAGTCAGGTTCGCCGTTTGTGGATCCACATCCCCGCTCGCCTGATATTTCAAATCGGGACTGACGACGAAGATCAGATTGACATTTGCCGCGGTGAGCGGGGCAGGATTGGTGACTGCGGGAGTGACGGGGTTGCTCGACCCGCCGCATCCCCAGAGAAGCATAAGAGGTGCTGAGAGAAGGAGAGCGAGTGGGCGGTTTCGTCCAGAGCGGAGGAGGTTCACTGTATACACCTTTCTTTCACGCCCGCGAAGATCAGAATTGCGGAGCCGAGTTCGGAAGAGCGGTCGAGTTGATGCCCTCACAAAGTGAGTTGTCCACCGTCATGTTACCGGCAGCGTCGATTTTCACAGTCCAAATGGAGTCGTAGTCGCCAGAGGCCCAGGCTGGCGCGGTCTGGCTGCTGCCGTAACTCTTCAGCAGGGCGGTCACCAGGGGTGGAAAATGCAAATGCTCCCAAGCCAGTAATATCTTGTGATTTGAAAACTGCGGATCGTCGAAGAAGAATTCGATCGTGTTTTGAGTCACGGTGGATACATCGTTCAACTGGAAGTCGGAGACCAGATGATAGGGCAAGTTGTTGGCGATGGCGTAGGGCTGGATGGTCAAAGATGGCCGGACATAGGACCAATCGAAATAGCCCGATGGGCCGGCCTGAGCGGGATCGATCGAGTAAACCTGATCGGGACTGATCTTGCCTTGCAGTGCGATGGGTAGAGCTAGCGCGCGCCATTGTCCCGCTGCGACGTAGTTGCCGTTTTCCCAGGAGGAGATCGGATGCGCCTCGGCGTGGCGAACCAGATAGAGTGTTTCGTTTCTGTTGATCACCGGCGGATTCGCCGGGGACGCCGAGTAGTTGAAGAGTTTTGCCTGACATGACGTATTCACGGCGGGCTCGGGAGTCAGGGTGGGATACGTTGCCTTTGGCATCGCATTGCTGTCGTAGGTCACAAGGCTTGCGGTGCCTGACGGCGTTACCGTGATCGCATAGATATTGTTTGGGCCCGGATAGCTGGTGGGTAGAGTCAGGCTATAACCCTTTGCCTGGTTCAGAGTCGTCATCATCGCCAGGGTGGTATCCCATGGCGCAGAGAAGACGTAGTAACCCGGCACGCCGCCCTTGACGAGAGATGACAGCAGGGTGTCGTTGTCGCCTCCCTGATTGTGCGTAGTCGATCCCCTGGCATCCCGAGCAGTTGAATAACGGCGGAGCGACTCCGTCGATGGTTTGCCCGACGGCGTAGGACACATTGATGTGAAAGCTGTTGGTGGTGTAGAGGTCCGACTCGCCGGGGTTGAACTGCAGAGTATCCGTGTTCATCATCGCGAACTGCTGAATGGTCTCGATGGCGGCCATATCCGGATAGTTGCCGGCGGTTTGCAGGTGGCTCATGGGCTCGAGCGCATAGATGGCCGATACGTTGTTGTTTCCTAGGACCTTCTCTTGCAAAAAGGGAGCCATCAGAAGCGACCGCTGCAAGCCTTGGTTGGTGAGGTTTCCCGTCGAGCTGCTCACATCGCCCTGAGCCTGAAATTCCACATCGGGGCTTAGCACGAAGATTAGGTTGATGTTATCCGTTGCGAGAGGTCGGGGATTGACTGGGCCAGGGACAACAGGGGCTGAAGAACCGCCGCATCCTGCGAGCAAAGTCAGGCCAAAAAAGAGGAGCAAACGGCGTTCAACGAAACTGATCATTTAGAGATTCTCACCGAAGCGTGAAATTGTCCGGTGAGGGTGCTATCGGCATTTGTCGGGCTGCGCTTCAGCTTTCGGTTGCTGTTTTCCGGTGCACACAAACGCCCGCTGCAACAGGCCTGAAGCTACTCAACCAACTGGACTTCAAGTTGCTTTGCGCTTGACTTGTACCGGCAATTCCTGGCCTCATCCCATCAGGTCGCGGGTGACCTCACACGAATTAGTTAGTCTCGATTCTCTTTTTTTGCGTGTACCTCTATCCTAAGTCTCTATCTTTGACGATATCTGGTCTACGTAGACCTTTGTCTCAGGGACCTTGCATGCACACTTTTTCTGCAGCGAGCATATGTAGACATTCACTTCAGTCAGATTGTGGTATGGTTGTCCGGTCCTCGGTTTGGAGAGGCGCAAGACTTGCCACTGTACGGCGCCTGAGGCGCAAGAAAGGTAGCTTCTATGCGAATCCTGCGAGGACTTGTCCTCCCCCTGACAGTTTTAGTCGCCTTGGCGTGCGGTTGCGGCAGCAATGGCGGCGGAGGTAAAGCTCCCTCGGGGCTCAGCTACTCGGCCGGTACGGCAGTCTTCACCAAGGGCGTCGCCATCACACCGGATAACCCGGCGATCAGCGGCGGATCGGTCTCTTCCTACTCAGTGACTCCGGCCCTTCCTGCCGGTCTCAGTCTAAACACCAGCACAGGTATCTTGAGTGGAACCCCGACCGTAGTGGCCTCGGCAGCCAGCTACACGGTTACGGCATCCGGCGCGGGGGGCAGCACTACAACGGCCCTGTCCATCACGGTGAACGATCAGCCGCCCACGGCGCTCAGCTATGCTGCCGGTACGTCGGGCTACATCATTAATACGCCGATCACGCCGAACGTTCCGAGGAACAGTGGTGGGACGGTAATCTCCTACTCCTTGCTTCCCGCCCTTCCCGCAGGCCTGAGCTTGAGCGCGACGACCGGAGTCATCAGCGGGACGCCGACAGCGCTTGCCTCGTCAGTCAAATACACGGTAACGGCCACCAACTCAGGAGGCAGCACGGCTGGCTTCGTGACCATCGCTGTCAACGCCGCGCTTTCCACGGCTGTAGCTGCTCCGGCAGGCCTGGCCTATCACCCAAGCAACGCAGTCTATACGGTTGGAGTGCCGATCCCGGATAACTGGCCGACAAGCACAGGCGGGCCACCGCTCAGCTACATCAATTCTGGGGTTCCGGTTCCCGGATACAGTATCTCTCCGCCGCTTCCGCAAGGATTGAATCTGAGCGGTACCGCGGTGACCCTTGCAGACAACGGAACAGGCGTGATAAGTGGAACCCCTCTGAACGCCTCGTCGCAACAAACATATACTGTCACGGCGAGCAACGCTTCCGGCAACACAACGGCGCAACTGACCATCACGATCAATGCCGCAGGCGTCTCTCCATCAGGTTTGGCCTATAGCACTCCTGCTCCGGTTTTTGTTGCTGGTTTGCCGATTACTTCGGACTCTCCGGTGAAAAATACGACAATCCCAACCGGGAGCACGTACAGTGTGAGTCCCGATCTTCCGGCCGGATTGGATTTGGACGCAAGCTCGGGCACTGTTACCGGAACACCTGCCGCCGTGCCATCCACGATAGTGCCTCCTCCGCCCTTCACGGCCACCTACACAGTGACCGTTACAAGCCCGACCGGCAACACCACGGCGCCGTTGACGATTACGATCTATGATCCGCTTCAAGCCATTCCCAACATGGCTCAAACGATTACGCCGCTCGAGACCTCAGGGGCCACTTTCCAATACCTGGATACCGGCATGGTCGTAACCGATTCATTCAATCCTGCCGTTGCACCCAGAGAATGGCTCGCGGGACAAGCGGTCAGCACTTCGGTGAGTCCGGATTACAAAACGCTGGCCGTTCTCACCAGCGGATACAACCGCGTCTTCCAAGGCGCATTCCCGCTCTTTGACCCTCTCTACTCGAGCGAATACATCTTCATCTTCGACATCTCGAATGGTGCGCCAGTCTTCAAGCAGTCGATTCCAGTTCCCAACACCTACCACGGAATTGTCTGGGATCCGAGCGGTCAGGCCTTCTATGTCTCCGGTGGCATGGGCGATGCACCCTTTGGCACCGATCCGATTCCGAACAGTAAGAACAAGTTCGGCTTTTACGTCGTGCCGAACGGCGACAACGTCCACATCGTCACGCAAACGGGTGGAGTCTGGGGGCTGGCAGCCGAGCTTCAACTTGGCCAGGATTCTCGGAACCTGATTCCCCCGATCACAACCCCGCCGCCCTTTCCTGTTGTCCAGGGGCATCTCTCAGGCAACGGCCTTCCTGTACCCAACAATTCGATTGCCTCAGTCAACAGTGCTGTCTTTGTAGCTCCCATGGCCGCGGGCATTGGAGTATCGAAGCTCGGCGATTTCCTCGTGGTCGCAAACTACTTCAACGATTCGGTCACGATTTTTCAAGGAGGCCTGAGCGCCTGGCTGGCGCAATGGGTGCCAGATACAGATGCCTCCAACCCAGCATCCATGCAACACGGCCGTGGAACCATGCAAGGCACGGAACTGGACCTGCGTCCCGGCCAGGCCGCCAGCGGAGCAACTCCCGGAACGCCGGGCGGGGAGTATCCGTTCTGGGTGGTGATGGCAGGCAGCGGAACCGGCACAAAAGCCTATGTATCCAGCATTCGCGACCGCGAGATCGACGTGGTGAGTTTGTATGCAGGCTGCCCCTCGGCTTGCACCTTTCGCCCCTCGGTAACAACCCGGATTCCCGTCAAGGGCCAGCCGAACAAGATGACGATCAACAAAGCCGAGACGCTGCTCTATGTTGCAGAAGACCAGTCGGACACGGTGGACGTGATCGACATCAATTCTGCGAACACAGGCGGCCCCGGCCAAACCATACCCGCAACGGTGAACACGGTGATTGAATCGATCCCGGTCATCGCTCCTCCGGATCGGCTGGCGGCTTTTTCACTGACGCAGTTTACCGGCGCCAACACCAACAGCGTGACGCTCTCGCCAGATGAGACGCAACTCTATGTAACCAACGGCAATTTGAATAACATTGCCGTGGTGCAACTGACTGGAACCAATCACGGCGATCAGGTAGCTGGCCTGATTCCGACAGGATGGTACCCGAACTCACTCAGCTTCAACCAGGACGGAAGCTGGGCGTACGTGGTCAATATGAAGTCGCCGACAGGCGCGAATCCAGACGAGTGCTATGCCTACGGACCGACTGGCTACCCAAGTTGCATGCCCGCGGGAGAATACAACCCGCAACTGACCAAGGCCGGCCTGCTGAGTTTCCCGATTGCCGGCGCCACAGCGGGGCTTTCAGATTTAACAACGCAAGTTGAGAAAAACAACCGGTTCGCCGCCACCTCCACAACCGGTCCGGTACTATCGGCCGTGCATCAGGGCATCCAGCATGTGATCTATATCCTCAAAGAGAACAGGACCTACGATCAGATTCTTGGCGACCTGGGCCGCGGCAACGGTGATCCTGCTTTGACGTTGTTTGGTCAGGAGATCACGCCCAATCAGCACAATCTCGCGCAGACCTTTGTAACTCTCGACAACTTCCGCGACACCGCTGAAGTCAGCTATGACGGATGGCCGTGGAGCACCTCTGCGCGCGCACCCGATATCATCGAACACCAATATCCGGTCAACTATGCGCAGCGAGGCCTTGCCCTTGAGGGCGAAGGTTCTACTCGCAGCGTGAACGTGGCCTTGCCGACCCTTGCCCAACGTCAGGCCTCTAATCCTCTGATGCCAGGCGGCGCCCTTTCGCCCAATGTGCCAAACGGTGAGGACTTGTTGCCGGGCCAGACCGACGTGGACGCGCCCGATGGTCCGAACAATGAAATCAACACCGGCTATCTGTGGGACAACGCGCTCCGCGCAGGGCTGACGGTTCACTCCTATGGGTTCTTCATCGACACGACTTGCTACAACGAGCCGGCATGCCAGACTCCATTGGCGCATGATCCGTTTTCCACCAAGACCGTCGTTGCCCCGTCAACGAATGTCGCTCTCTCGCCATTCACAGATCCCTACTTCCGCGGCTTCGACCCGGCGTTCCCGGACTACTATCGCTTCAAGGAGTGGGAGCGGGACTTCGATGCCAATTACGCCAAGGGCGGGCTTCCGAATCTATCCCTGGTCCGCTTCATGCACGATCACACCGGAAACTTCGCGCTGGCGATCGACGGCGTCAACACTCCCGAGCGGGATGTGGCCGACAACGACTATGCGGTTGGATTGCTGGTGCAAAAGATCGCCAACAGTCCGATCTACAGCAACAACACTCTGATCTTTGTGCTTGAAGACGACGCTCAGGATGGTGGCGACCATATCGATTCACACCGCAGCACAGCCTACATCGCGGGCGCCTATGTGAAGAACGGAGTTGTCTCGACGGCTTACAACACACTCGACTTCATCCGCACGATGGAGGAGGTCCTGGGCCTGCCGCCAATGAACATGAACGACGCGCTGGCAACGCCCATGAGCGACATCTTCAACACGACCCCGTCCTCGTGGAGCTTCACCGCCACTCCGGCGGCAATTCTTTACTGCACCAAGCTGCCGCTCCCCGGCCCCACATTGCCATGCACCAATCCGACGCCGAACGCGAAATATTGGGCCCGTGTGACCAAGGGCTTTGATTTCACTGACGCGGATAAGGTCGACGGCGGAGCATTCAACCGCGTTCTCTGGAAGGGAATGATGGGCAACAAGCCTTATCCGGCCGCACCAACCGGATTGGACTTGAGCAAGAATCGCGGACAGTTGCTTGCGCATTACCGGCAGTCTCTGCATCCGAAGCCGGCCAGGCCATCGAAGCCATTGGGTGAATAATCGTAACTTGATTCATGTGTACAGAGGAATTCTGCTCACAGAGCAGGATTCCCTCTGTGCACGAGTTGGCCGCGGCAGGCTCCCATCCTGAGTGCATCGTCGCACACCTGCGAACCGGTGATGAAGAATAAGTGCATCGGTGGTAACATCAAATCTGTCACACCGGGACGGCAAAGGAGATCGAGAAGATCAATCTCCACCCGCCAACTCAAAATTTTCACGGACCGCACAAGTAGCAAGCACTTCGTTTCGGAGCGCCCGTGACCCTCGGAATCCCAGACAACGCAGTGGTTGACGTGCGGGCCCCAGATGCGCCGGCGTGGCTCATTCCCTTTGAGCCGAGGCGCGGCCTGGCCAACGGCCACCTGCAAACGATTGTCGGGAACTTCCTTCCCCGGCCGGCCTTTCGGCTAGAGACAGTCTCAGAGACCGTCGAGGTGGACCCGGCCGACGGCAGTTGCGTACTCTGCCACTGCCATTGGCAGCCCGAGCGAGTGCGAGCGGCAAGGCTCACGCTGCTGCTGGTTCACGGCCTCGAGGGCTCGTCGGACTCCCGCTACATCCAGGGCATCACAGCACGCGCGTGGGAGGCAGGCTGCAACGTCATTCGCATGAATATGCGTACCTGCGGCGGCACCGAAACGCTGACGCCAACGCTCTATCACTCAGGACTCTCGAGCGATGTGGGCGTCGTGGTGCGGCATTATGGCGAGCGATTCGGCCTGGAACGAGTGGCGCTGGTCGGCTACTCGATGGGCGGCAACCTTGTGCTCAAGCTCGCCGGGGAGTGGGGCGCCCGGCCGCCGTTGTGCGCCGTGGCCGCCGTCTGCCCGGCCATCGATCTTGCGCCCGGCGCGGACGCTCTGCACGAGCCTCTCAACCGCGCCTATGAATGGCGTTTTCTGAGGGGCCTTGCTGTCGCGCTATAGCCGCAAGGCAAAGCTCTTTCCAGCCATCTATGCGAGCAGGAAGGCGATCGGGCCGGTGCGCTCGATTCGCGAGTTCGACAACAAGATCGTTGCCCGCTACTGGGGTTTTCGCGATGCCGACGACTACTATCACCGCGCCGCCAGTGCCCGCGTGATCGACAAGATCGCCGTTCCTACGCTCATTCTGCACGCCCAGGACGATCCCTTCATTCGCTTGCTGCCGGAGACCCGCACAAAGCTGCTCGCCAACCCCTTCATCTACTTCGTCGAGACGCGCCATGGTGGCCACTGCGCCTATCTCTCGCGCGACCCCGGCAATGAGATTCACTGGGCCGAGGCTACGGTGATGCGTTTCCTCTTGGCCGCGGTCAAGGAAGCTGATGGAAGCTGACTGGGAGTTCGAGGTGGGCCCAGATGCGGCGGGCATGGCCGCGCCGGTGATCGATGCGGCCTGGGCTGGGTTTGTCGATCTGCAACGCGAGCCGGAACGCGCCTGGGATTTGCCTGAGGCCTCTCAGTTCCCCGCGCTGGCCGAGGCATTGATCAGGCTGAACGCCGCCGATTCGCGAGTCTGGACATCGAAGTGCGATCTCTGGCCAAGCCTCGAAGCGGGCGAATTCGATCCCGACGAAATGGATGCGCCGTCCGGTTCTTCCACCCACGCCATGGGCTGCTACATCGACCTTCTGCCCAGGGGCGAGCGGCAATGGGAGTCGCCGGAGATCGCAGCAGAGGAGTGTAAAAAGTTATGCGGAGGTCTGCGCGCCGTTCCGCTCGGTTGCTGCCGCGCCGACCTTGTCATACGCCGCGCCTTTATGACCCCAGACTCCCCAGACCAGGAGCACACGAGCTTCGGAGTTACCGCCTATCTCACCGCGTGCGGCGAGTCTCCGGCGCAAGCCGCACTGACGCTCCGGGCAGCTTTGGCGGCTTTGGCAGATGCGTTTTCAGCCGCTCAACGTTAGAATAGAAATCGGTACGGGCGAGTAGCTCAATCGGATAGAGCACCGGCCTTCTAAGCCGGGGGTTGTGGGTTCGATTCCCGCCTCGCCCACCACTTTAGAATCGATAATCTGCATATTTGCCGCGGAAAATCAATTGCAAATAGCCGCGATCCCGGCTTCCAATTACATCTCAGGCTGCAATTCCTGGCGGAACCTCTGCCAGTTGTTGCGGCCCAGGCGCTTGGCCTCATACAAGGCTATGTCGGCGGCTTTGTAGAGTTTCTCCTGGGTATCGCCGTCCTCGGGGAACGACGCAACCCCGACGCTGACGGTCGCGCCTATGGCTACATCATTGAAAATGACCGGCGTGGAAAAGCTATCTACAATCCGGTCGCATATCTTATTCAGCCATTCCTCATCATGGGTGCCGATAAGGAGAATGGAGAATTCGTCTCCGCCCAGCCGTGCAACCCGATCTGTCGACCGAACGGCCGATTGGAGGCGGCTCGATGTCTCGACCAGGAAGGCGTCTCCGGCGTCGTGGCCGAAAGTATCATTGATTGCTTTGAAATTGTCCACGTCGATGAGAAGCAAGGTGAATTCATCTCCCTTCTCCTGGGCGCACATCCTGTCGAAGTCCTCGGTAAAGAGCCGGCGGTTCGGCAATGAAGTGAGGGTGTCGAAGAGGGCAAGCTGTTCAAGTTCTTCCTGACTCTTGCGCAGTTCGGCAGTTCTCTCCTCAACCAATCTGGCCAGGTGGTCGGCTCGCGTTCGGATAAGGCGCGTGGCGAGCCTGTTGCCGGCAAATGCGATCAAGACCGGAATCAGCAGGCAGGCAAAATAAAACCACTTGGTCTGATAGAAACGGGGCTCCAGAATGAAGCGGACAGATGCGCCATGGAGATTCCACACACCATCGTCATTCATGGCGATTACGCGGAAGTTATATTTTCCAGGAGGAAGATTGGTGTAGTATGCGACGCGGCGGGCGCCTGCTTCGACCCACTCGCTCTCATATCCTTCAAGACGGTATTTGAAGCGGACCCGCTCCGGAATCCGGAGGCTGAGCGCAGTGTAGTGAATCTCGATATTTCTTCTGCCGGGCGCAAGTTGCAAGTCGCTGCCTGGGGGCTCTTCGGCGCCGTCGACAGAGACCGATTCGACGATAACGGGCGGCGCGAGACTGTTGTGAATCATGTGCAGCGGATCGACTTCTACAATCCCTTTCTTCGTGGTGAACCACAGCTTGCCATCGGGAGAGCGGCACCCGCCCGGCTGCGATGCGACATCGGAGGGCTCAGTGGTTTTCATGCCATCCGGAAGTCCGAATCGCGTTGATGAAACGGATTTCACCTGGCCGTCGGCAAAGTCATTCAGATTCTCCAGGCGGACGGAGTAAATCCCGTCCTCGGCGCTGATCCAGAGATTGCCATCGTCGCCACCCGTAATATAGGACGCGAGACCATCGAAGAGCCCCTCGCTTTTTGTGTAGTGAGTTACCTTCTTGTCGGCGATATGGAAGCGGACGATTCCCGGAGTCCGCCCGCCCAGCCACAGATTGCCGCGGCCATCGTCGAAGATGGAAGTGACTTCGAAGAGACTCTTGAGTTGCCAGCCTCCTTGAATAATGTCTTCAGCCGGAGGCAGCTTGTAAAGTCCTTTGCTGGTTCCGAACCACAGTGTCCCCAGCGGATCGCGATAGATCGTAAAGATATAAATTCCGGAATCCGTGATGGGTGTGGTCTTGCCGTGCACTGTAAAGGGCAGAACCTTGTTGTCCTTGAAGCGAAACGCGCGAGACTCCGAGTTGGTGACGATCAGGCTTTCATCGTCTTCGGCGATCGCGGAGATGTAAAACTTTGAGAAGTGGCCGTCTCCATCGTAGACAGTAACCTTCTCTCCTTGAATCCGGCTCAGACCGCCATAGGAGCCGAGCCACAGGCTTCCATCTCTGCTCTCGAAGATCGCGGAGCCGTAGGTCGTGGGCAATTGGCGATTGTGCTTGAAGAGCGTTGCGATTCCGTCGCGGATGTAGCTCAAGCCGCCGTTATCGCTGAATACTCCCACCGATCCGTCGCGCACAGCTACGGCGGACTTCTCCCGGTTGGTGGGAAGGCCCTCCCTGGTTGTGATGGTTTTGAGCTTGGTGTCGCGCAGCCGGTCCAGTCCGCTGGCGGTACCAATCCAGATGCTCCCCTCGCGATCCTCGAGCAGCGATAAAACATTGTCGTCGGTCAACCCTTCCTGGAATCCGAAAAAAGAGTAGCCAGTAAAAAGTTCTCCAGCTTTCGCAACCCGCACGATTCCTGATTTTTCCGTGCCCGCCCAGATATTTCCCTGCGCATCTTCGAGTAATGCAGTGAGCAGGGAATGGTCCTTAGGCGAAACCGGATCCACGAGCTGCCCTTCGGCATCGAGCATGTAAAGGCCATCTCCCGTGGCTGCCCAGATTCGATGCTGGCGATCTTCGCTGAACGCATTGATCATGTTGAGGCGGCCGCGTTTCTTCAGTGGCCCGGAGAGGGTGTTGTTCTCATAGAAGTAAATATTGGAGGTTCCCGCAATCCATATTTTTCCCGTGTGGTCCTCGAAAAAAGTGCTGATCCATGCCGTCTTGTCGCGCAGCGTTGTGGCATGTCCATCTTTTTCAATTCTGAAGATGAAATCGTCGGCGCCCACAAAAAGAGTATGCTCCCGGCTCTCGAAGAGAACCCGAATCCCGCCGCCCGGCAAAGGCGCTGGGGGCCGGTAGTCGGAAAATCGGTGGTCCTTGTAGATCAGGGTTCTGGTCGCCGTGCGGATCAGCAGATCATCGTCCGCGCCCATGCAGATGGCTTTGACAGTCTCGCTGCCGATCTCAGCGTCCATGGACACAAAACGGACGCCGTCGAAGCGCGCGAGTCCCGACCCTGTCCGAAGCCAAAGATAGCCGTCCCTGGTCTGGAGAATTTGATAAACGGCCTCTCCCGGCAGACCGCGCTGAGAGGTCCAGCTATCGTGGCCATACTGGTCGATCTGCTTCTGCGGATCAAGCGCCCGCAACGGTGCGACAAGAGCCAGATTTGCGATCAGAACAAGAAGCGCGTTGCGAAAGACCGCGCGGCAACTTATTCGTTCCGCTGGGTATCGGGCTGGCTGTGCTAACGCCTGAATCATCACGCTGGACGGGGCATGAGCTGGCCTGAACAGGGTTCCGCGCACACTCTCCCTGGGCAAGGATCGAGCGCTGGGCAAGGCTCGGGCGCCAACTCGCCTGCGTAGTCCGATCACAGCATGCTCCCTTTGCAAACCGCTGTGCGAAGGTTCATGCTGATTATCGGCTAATTCAAGGACTCGGCTAGTCCAATCGTGGCGAAATGCATCCTTTGAATCATCAGAATCCGAGTTTTTGACATGGATGGGAGCCCATCCAGGAAACTCCGAGAGGTGAGCCGCCAGGCACAGATCGAGCAGAACCCGGATGGACAAGGTTGATGCAAATTGCTCTGCGTCTATACAGCATGCGAACTCCGTCTATAGATCAAGCGAACTCCTGAGAGAGAATGAAGCGCACGCCAACCTGGCATCCGAGTGGTGTGGGTCTTCTTGACGGTCGCGACGGGCTCGGTTTAGCGTCTTCATGTAATCGTTTACCGAAAATTTCGGACAGCAACCCAAAAAGGACGAAGATGAAAACAAGGATAAGTCTTGCACGTATGCTAGCACTGCCGCTCGCGGCGATTGGCGCCACATTGACGATGGCGGCTCAGGCCGGAGCGGGGACCAACGCTGCTCCATCCAGGCCGCAAGGCCCTTGTGACATCTACGCCGCCGCCGGCGATGCCTGCGTGGCCGCCCACAGCACCACGCGCGCGCTGTACGCCTCCTACAACGGACCTCTCTACCAGGTTCTGCGCCAGTCGGACGGCAAGACCCTGGACATCGGCGTCGTCCAGCCGTCCGCCACGGATGCCGGCGGATACGCCGACGCGGCTGCTCAAGACGCCTTCTGCGCCAACACGATCTGCTGGATCACCACGATCTACGACCAATCCGGAAAGCACAACGACCTCACCCAGGCGCCTCGCGGCGGATTCAGCGGCCCGGCGATGGGTGGGTTCAACAACATTCCGATCGCCGACATGGCGCCGATCACGATCATGGGCCACAAGGCTTACGGCGTCTTCATCGAGCCCGGCATGGGCCTGCGCCAGGACGACCCCAAGGGCACCGCGGTCGACGACCAGGCGGAGGGGCAGTATTGGGTCATCAACGGCCTGCACTTCAACTCACGGCTGCTGCTTCGACTACGGCAACGCCGAGACGGACAGCCGCGACGACGACAACGGCACGATGGAAACCACCTACTACGGCGATGCCCCGTACTGGTATCACGGGACCCTTCCCGGCCCGTGGGTGATGACCGATCAGGAGAACAATCTCGTTGGCTGCGTCAATCCGGATGGATCCAAGTTCTGCACAACCTTGCCGGACATCAACTGGCGATTCGTGACCGCGATGGCCAAGGGCGAACCGCACCACTGGACCTCGATGGGCGGCGACGCGCAGCAGGGCGCACTTGCAAGTCATGTTCGACGGGCCGCGCGTCAACGCCACCTATGACCCGATGCGCAAGCAGGGAGCCATCCTGCTGGGCAATGGCGGCGACAACAGCAATGGTTCGCAGGGCACCTTTTATGAAGGCGCGATGACGGCCGCGGGCACATTCCCAACCGATGCCACCGACCAGCTAGTGCAGGCCAACGTCGTCGCTGCCGGTTACGGCGTTCCGCGGCTGAGCCTGGCCCCGGCATCGGCAACTGCCACTCCGACCGGACTGCAGACCTTCTCGCCGGGTTCCTCGCAGCAGACCACTCTGACCTTCACGAACACCACCGGCGCGCCCGCGAAGGACATCAAGTTGAGCCTCTCCGCGCCCGCAGCCAGTGGACCGCATTTGTTGCAGGCACCGCGGAGACGTCGAAGAGCTTCGCCGGCCCGGTTGCGCCGGGTGCGAGCGTGAGCGCGACCTTCAAAGTCACCTCGGGACCAGATGCCTTCAACGGCGACCTGGTCGGCAACGCCTCGTGGACGAACTCGACCAGCGGCGCGAAGCAATCCGAGACAGCAGTCGAGAAGGTGCGGAACGCGAGCCCGGTCAAGATCAATGAGTTTCGCATCAGCTCCGGTTCTCCCGCCAATTCGACCAACTCGTTCATCGAGCTTTACAACGCAGGCGCCCAAAGCGTCGACATCTCCAACTGGAGCTCTGACCGAGCACCCCACCCAGCAGGCCATCTTCTCGGCGGTAAAGATCCCGGCCGGAACCAAGCTGGCGGCCGGTGGCTTCTATCTGCTCGGCCTCTCCAACTCCGGTCTGGCGGTTCCCGCGCACGCGGGCGACGCCACCATCCATGTCCGCAGCACGAACGGCATGAAGGCCGGCGACACGATCACCATCGGCGCCGGCTCCGAATGCGGAGACGCGCAAGATCGCAAACATGGGAACGGCGGCCAGCAACCATACGACACTCTGGCAACCGCTTCCCGATGGGCCGATGATCACCATTCCAGCCGGCTCGACCAACGTGCCCGTCACGAGCACCGCTGGATTCGCGGTCGGCGAGAAGATCGCCCTCGGCCATGGCGCCACCTACCCCTCCGTCGCTAGAGACCAGGAGCAGTACGAAGTCGCCACGGTTACCGCGGTCGGCAAGCAGGGCACGCAAGCCTATCTGGCTGCGGACGCGGCTGCCGGAGCCACGAACATTCAAGGTGACCTCGGTCGCCAATATCTCGGCCGGTGACAAAATCCGTCTGGACATCGACAGCGTTGGCCATGGAATCGAGACCGTCACCGTGACGCACGTCGGCACGAAGGCGAGCCAGCACAAATCTCGCGGCCGATGCGAGCGCAGGCGCGACCAATATCAAGGTTCGCAGACGCGGACGGCTTTGCCGTCGGCGACAAGATCACCGTCGGCACTCCCGCGAGCAAAGAGTTGTGACCGTCACTGCTGTCAGTGGCGGAGGGCCACGGCAACGCAGGCATCGACTTCACGCCGGCCCTCGCCCAGTCGCACATTCGCGACGAGTGGGTGGTATCGCCAGGTACGGGCCTCGACCTCGCTGCCCCGCTCAAGTTCAACCACGCGGCCAATATTCCCTTCAGCAACCGCGGAACGGGGATCAGCTTTCAGCCGGCGACGGCCTTTGCTCATTCGAGCAACGAGCCTGTTCAGCCGCTCGGCACCGGCATCACGCTCGACAGCCCGCTGGCCAAGAATCACGAGATCAACGCGGTTGTGCGCGACGCCGCAGTCACGACCGCGGGCTATCAGGGCACGCCCGCACCCAACCAGTGGTTCGGAGGCCCCGAACTCACCACCTACGCTCCCTTATTCGGCCGCACCATCACCGTCAAAGAGGGCAGCATGGTGCTGCGGGACGCCGCCGGCCTGGTTGTCGACAGCCTCAACTACGGCGGCCTTGTCGACCCATGGGCGGCCGAGGGTTATCAGGCCGTCTCAGGACTCGGAAAGTTCGGCTGCTTCGCGCCCGCGCCCGGCGTAGTTGCAAGCTCTGACGTCTTCGCTTCGGCGGGCACTGTCACAGCCAGCGCAGGCCGTTTCCCTGACGGCGCAAACACCGATAGCAACTGCGGCGATTTCTTGGCGCAGGCCACGGCCACGCTGTCGGTCGCCGCGACCGCCGGCGCCACGAACCTCAAAGTTGCCAGCGTAGCAGGCTTTGACGCCGGTCAGACGGTTCTGATCGACGCAGGTGCGGAGCTTGAAACCGCTGTTATCGCTGCGGTAGGCACCCCCGGAGCCACCACTGTGCGCACTGCCACCGAAGCGAATGCAACCAAAATCATCGTTGCCGGAGTTACAGGCTTCGCCGAGGGTCAAACGATCACCATCGACAGCGGCGCAAACGCCGAGACGGCGGTGATTGACTCCGTCTTTCCCTGGAATCCCCCCTCGATCAGCATCAAGACGCCGCTCGCTCGTGCGCACGCAGTCGGCGCGCAAGTCTCCGGCACGGGCATCACCCTCACGAAGGCATTGACTCAGGCGCATGCCATTGGGGCACAGATCGCCAACGACGTTCCGACGCCCGGCGCGCCCAACCGGTATCACAGGACAACCCGTTGAATGCGCCCTTGAGCATTCTCGGAATCACTGTAGACTTCCGTGCCCCATCCATTCCGCTTTTTTCTGCGGAATGGGTGGGAAACCTACAAAATCTCGGTCTACACAATTCCCAAAAATGCTCTAAGTTTCACTGGTGAGTCTCTTGCAAAATTCTCTTTTGTTAGTCGATAAGCGTCAGGGCAGGCTTTGAAGTCGTGCCCTGACGCTTCTTGGCCTCTCCATGGAAGTTTGCATGCGGCTCTGGTGCTTGCGAATCTCCGTATTGTTCTTTATGGCAAGATTGACAAATGAGCGCAGGGCGGGTTCCGCATTCTCTCGAGGATCGTGTGATGAGATTTGCTAGTGTTCCTTGTTTCAATCGCGGTCTTGCTTTGCTGGCCGCGTTCGCAGTAATCATCGGAACGGTTGGCAATGCCTTCGCGTTGCAGCCCACGGAAAAGAGCAAGACAAAGAATGGTGCCGAACACGGCACTGCTACGGCGAGTCGTCACCGGGTGATCATCCTGACAGATATCGGGGCGGACCCGGACGACACCATGTCGCTCGTGAGGCTGCTGACCTATTCAAACGAAATCGACATTCGCGGACTGGTCGCGACGACCTCAACCTTCCAGCGCAACCGCACCGAGCCGGAGAGCATTCGCAAAGTTCTCGAAGCATATAAGCAGGCGAGGCCGCACCTTATTCTGCATGAGCCCGGTTATCCAGCCTTTGAGTTGCTTTTGAGCCGCGTGCGCACCGGACTCGCAGTCTATGGGATGGCAGGAGTCGGCGAGGGCAAGGATTCACCCGGTTCCGAACTGATCGTCGAAGAACTCAATCGGACCGATCCCCGTCCGTTGTGGATCTCGGTCTGGGGTGGGCCCAACACACTTGCCCAGGCGTTGTGGAAGATAAAAAAGACCCGCTCCGCCGCTGAGGCTGACGTGCTCTACCGCAAGCTGCGCGTCTACACAATCTCCGATCAGGACGACGCGGGCACGTGGATTCGCAAAAACTTCCCGGCCGTTTTCTACATCTGTAGTCCGGGGAACTTCGACGTTGCCACATGGACCGGCTTTACGACTTCTCCACCGGGTTCGAACCAGGAGGTCGTCAGCCGTGAATGGATCGCGCGCAATATCCAGCAGGGACACGGGCCGCTGGGAGCGGTGTATCCGGATATTGCATACGGCCTTGAGGGCGACACGCCATCCTACCTTTCACTGATCCCGAATGGCCTGAACGATGCGGAGCATCCGAATTACGGAGGGTGGGGCGGACGTTACGAGCTGTATACTCCGGAGTTCAAGTATCCCGCATCGATGGGGACCGGCAACGTTCCGCGGGAGCCGGAGACGCGACCGCTCTGGACCAACGCCGAAGACACCTACAGCCCACCGGTCATCGGAAACCCATACGATGTGCGCAGCGACAACGTCCCTGTCTACAAGTCGGCGCAACTTACCATCTGGCGCTGGCGCGAGGAGATTCAGAACGACTTTGCCGCGCGCATGTGCTGGGCGACTCACACTTATCGCGAGTGCAATCACCCGCCGGTTCCGGTCCTCAACATGCCCGATGAAATCACTGTCGACAGCGGAGCGGAGTTCTTTCTCGATGCCACCGGATCGAGTGACCCGGACGGGGATTCCCTCAGCTATTACTGGTTTCAGTACAAAGAGGCTGGCGACCCTCATGCCGGCATCGATTTCGGTTTCGCGGCGCGGAATCAGAAGCGTCTGGCTGTGACCGCACCCAATGTTGATGCACCCGCAACCGCGCATATCATTTTGAAGCTCACCGACAAAGGGACGCCGTCCCTGACACGCTACAAGCGCGTGACGGTGCATATTCTCCCGCATCACAGCTAAGGAAGGAATCTGACAATGAAATCGATTTTGTTTGCAATCGCTATCGCAGCAATGCCGTGGATGAATGCGGCCGCAAACACCACTGCAAAGGTTGAGCAGGGCGTGTTGCAAGGCACAATCGAAGATGGACTGACCGTCTACCGGGGAATTCCCTTCGCGGCTCCTCCAGTTGGCGATCTGCGCTGGCGCGCGCCGCAGCCCGCGCGCCAAGTGGCAGGGCGTGCGCCCCGCCGACAAGTTCGCGCCGCAATGCGTGCAGAGCATCCGCTGGGATCACAACGAGCGAGGACTGCCTCTATCTGAATGTCTGGACGCCGGCAAAGTCGGCCTCGGCGACGCAGTCCCCGTGCTGGTCTGGATCTATGGCGGCGGGTTCAGCGTCGGCGGGACCTCCGTTCCAACGTACAGCGGAGAAAAGCTGGCGCAAAAGGGAGTGGTGCTGGTCAGCATCGGCTACCGCCTGGGGCCGCTCGGCTTTCTCGCGCATCCGGGGCTGAGCGCGGAATCGCCGCAGCACGTCTCGGGCAACTACGGCCTGCTCGACATGATCGCCGCGTTGCAGTGGATCAAGAAGAACATTGCCGCATTTGGCGGCGATCCCAACAAGGTCACGATCTTCGGCGAGTCGGCCGGAGGCATCGCGGTAAGCCAGCTGTGCGCCTCGCCGCTGGCAAAAGGCCTGATTCAAGGGGCGATCTCAGAGAGCGGCGGCTCCTTTGGTCCTCCGCGCGCAGGTGGCGCGCCGGGCGAGAACATGCGCCCGCTCGCCGATGCCGAACGCGACGGTGCGGATTTCGCCAGCAACGCGGGAGCTGAATCGATCGCCGATCTCCGCAAAGCTGCCGGCGGAGAAGTCTGCTGGCAGCCCAACGCGGGCATGGCCTGGCCGATCGTCGACGGCTGGGTGATTCCCTCCGATCAGTACTCGATCTACGAACGAAAGCAGTTCAACGACACGCCCGTCCTGGTCGGCTACAACTCCGATGAAGGCGCGACCTTCTCCCGCGACAGCACGCCGCAGGATTATATCGACGGTGTGCGCAGGCGCTACGGAACGCTTTGCCGACAGCCTGCTCAAGGCCTATCCAGCCGGCGACAAGTACTGTGCCCAAGACCGCGCGCGACCTGACCCGCGATGCGGCCTTCGGCTGGGGTACCTGGACATGGGCGCGGATGCAGACCGAATCTGGGAAAGTCCAAGGCCTTCTATTACTACTTCGATCAGCACCCGGACTATCCGGCCGATTCGCCGCAGGCCGGACACGGCTCGCCGCACGGCATGGAAGTTGAGTACGTCTTCGGGCACCCAACGGGCGGCCCTCGGGAAAGCCGAGCGCAACCGACCTTGACCATCTCCGACGCGATGGTGACCTACTGGACCAATTTCGCAAAGTACGGCGACCCGAACGGCAAGAGGAATGCCCAAGTGGCCAGCATTCAACGACGCGCATCCCGAACTGATGTACTTCGCCGGAACGCCGCACACCGGGCCTCTTCCCAACGAGGAGGGGCTCAAGGCGCTCGATGCCTACTTTGCCTGGCGCCGGTCGCCGGAGGGTGTGCGCGCCTCGTCGGTTGAGGACGCCAAGCCGGCCACGACGAACGTGATGGGCGCGACAGTATCCGCGCGTTCTGCCAGACCACAGCGTTGCCTTCCAGTTCAAGTCGCCGACGGCTCAGTCGGTCGATGTGGATATTACCGGAAAGAAATTTCCCATGACGCGCGGCAGCGACGGCGTGTGGAGCGTGGTCACGCCTCCGCTGTTCGTGGGCTTCCACTACTACGCGCTCGATGCCGACGGCGTCCGCATGAACGATCCGGGCAGCCACACGTACTTCGGCACGGGCATGGACGCGAGCGGAATCGAAGTGCCCGAGGATGGCGTTGACTACTACCTTGCGAACGGATGTGCCGCACGGCGATGTCCGCATCCGCATCTATCACTCGAAGATCACCGGCCAGTGGCGGCGCTGCTTCGTCTACACGCCGCCGGACTATGATGCCAACCCCAGCGCGCGCTATCCGGTTCTCTATCTCCAGCACGGCTCGGGCGAGGACGAGACCGGATGGATCTTCCAGGGTCACGCCAACCTGATTCTGGATAACCTGATCGCGGAGAAGAAGGCCGTGCCCGATGATCATCGTGATGGACAACGGCTACGCCTCGCGGCCCACTGGGCCCTTTGGGCCGCCGCGCTAGGCGCGGCGGAGATTTCAGCGCCTTCGAGGACGTGATGACCAAAGAGGTCATCCCGATGATCGACTCGACCTTCCGGACGATTCCGGACCGCGAGCACCGGGCGATGGCCGGCCTCTCGCATGGGAGCCAACCAGGCATTGCATCTGGCCACCGGCCATCTGGACACCTTCGCCTACATGGCCGGATTCAGCGGCACGATGAACGGCCTGAGCGCCGACCCGCTCGATCCGGCGACTGCCTTCAACGGGACCTTCAAGGACGGAGCGGCATTCAACGAGAAGGTAAAGCTGCTCTGGCTCGGCATGGGCACCGAGGAGCCCGATTTCTTCCATGGATCCATCGGCGCCTTCCGCACGATGCTGGACAAGGCGGGCATCAAGTACGTCTACTTCTCATCGCCCGGCACAGCGCACGAATGGCTCACCTGGCGGCGCGATCTGAACGACTTCGCCCCCAGGCTATTCAAGTAAGGGCTGCTTCATAATCTGGTTTTGAAAGGGCACGGCTTCAGCCGTGCCGCTACCAGTGCGTCGATTTCGCATCGAAGTCCGGCTATTCGCTTTTTATTCGCAGGCTGTGCAGATAGAGCATCGGCCTGCCAGGCTCGGCGGCGTGGCTTCGATCCACGCCTCGCCCTTCATAGCCGCGAATGGCTGTGGATTTTTCGGCTGCCCAATCGTAACCCGGTGTACAATTGCGGATGCGCGCCCACTACAGTTTTTTGACTCTCGGGATTCTCCCCCTTTCATGCCTATCGCGAGCTAGATTGGCTGGCCGGAGCGCAAGATGCTGAACGGAGGCCAGCGCATGCGGAACAGCGATCCGCAATGACCGGCACGAGCAATCATCGAAATGAACGAGGCCAGCCGAACGGTGGCAAAGCTTCCTCCAGAGTGATGAGGAAGGTTCGCCCGAAGAGACTTCTGTGTTTTTTGCACGAGTTTGCGCTTAACTATAAGGTGCAGATTCCGTCTTGCATATGAGGTTCAGGTATGAACGATTCACCGGTCCTTGGGCAGCCAACCATTCTCTTTGCCGAGGAGTGCGACCGCGGCACTCTGCGCCAGGTCAACGAGGATTCCGTGCTCCATCTTCCCATCGACCTGGGCGATCTGATGATCGTTGCCGATGGCATTGGCGGAGACAATACGGGAGTTGTCGGCGCATCGAGGATGGCGGCTCCAGTTGATTCACTCGTATCTGTCGGCTCTTCCGAGCGACTATCCCGGCGACAAGGCCATCCGCGAGGCCATCGAGCGGGCCAATGCGAAGATCACGCCCGTTGAAAAAGAGCCCGATGCGCCGCAACGTGTGCGCTCAGGCACTGCCGCAATCGTAGCCCTGGTGCAACAGGATGCCGAGGGGACCCACGCATGGATTGGCCACGTCGGCGATTGCCGCGCTTACTTGCTGCGCGCCGGACGTCTTACCCGCCTTACGCAAGATCAAACCGCTGCAGAGTCGCTGCTCAGCCGAGGGCTGATTGCTCCGGAAGAGGTTTTCCATCATCCCGACGCCTCGGTGCTGACCCGCAGCCTTGGCGCTCAACCCGAGGTGGAAATCGACCTCGAAAAACATCAACTCGCAGTCGGCGATACGCTTCTGCTCTGTTCCGATGGCCTCTGGCGCTCTGTTCCCGAGATAGAGATTCAGAGGATGGCTGACGGCCCATCGGTAGAGGTTTCAGCCCTCAATCTTCTGCATCTGGCCCTGGAGCTTGGCGGTCGCGACAATATCAGCATCGAGATGGCGCGGCTGATCGAGACCCGAATCCTTCCCCGCAAAAGCGAGCACAGCCTTCTATTGAAGGGGATTTTGGCGTTCCTCGTGTTCATGTTTATCGGTTTGTGCGTGCTGGCCTATCTCACATTTGTCGCCCCATGATTGCTTCCACTGGCGCTGCCAGCCGCCCGAGGCGAATTCATCAGCTCGGGGCCTAAAACTTGTTCGCAAAAATGGAGCGCCGGTCTCCAGACCGGCTGTACTGGCGGTGTCCGCACCGCCAGACGTCGTCTGTAGGTCAGGAGACCCACAAAACAGCCGACCAGGAGGCCGGGTTACCAATTTACGGAGTGGCTTTTAATCGCAGACCAGCATCTCTGCGGGAAAGTCCGCTGCCGGATCGTCTTCCAGTGCTGCCTCGGGTTCCACGCCGGATTCCACACGGGCCGCAATCTGAGCCGCGAAGAATGCGTCCACCTGGGCCAGCACTTCGGCTCCCGTTCGCGCCTGATAGATAGCAGCCCTTAGCTTGGCGCCGCCTGCCACGCCGTGGGTAAACCAGGTGGCAAACTGCTTCATCTTGCCGGCCGTTTCACCGAGACGCGCCGCCCGCGGCAGATCCTTGGTGGCCTCGGCCTCGTCCAGTAGCATCTGGAAATAGGCGCGAATCATGCGGTAACGATCCTCCACCGTGGGCCGCTGATAGCTGCCGGTGGCAGTGTACTGCGCAATCTGCCGGAAAATCCATGGGTTCGTCGGCGCGGCCCGTCCGATCATCACCGCATCGCAGCCGGTCTCGGCCACCATCGCCGCCGCGGCTTCAGGGCTCTGAATGTCGCCATTGCCGATGACCGGAATCGCCACCGCTTGCTTCACCCTGGCAATCCACTCCCAGCGCGCCTGCCCGCTATATCCCTGCTCTCGGGTCCGTGCGTGCAGCGCAACTGCGTTAAGCCCCTCGGCCTCGGCCATCCGCGCCAGTTCGATGCAGACGATATCGGCGTCATTCCAGCCGAGCCGGAACTTCACCGTGAAGGGAATCGTCACCGCCTTGCGGACTGCCCTGAAGATCTCCTGAATGCGCGGCAGATCGCGCAGCAGGCCGGAGCCGCCATTGGAGCCGACGACCCGTTTGGCTGGGCAGCCCAGATTCAGGTCTACCAGGTCGAAACCGGTCTCCTCGACGATCCGCGCCGCCTCGGCCAGCGTCTCGGGATTGGCCCCGAAGAGCTGCGCCCCGATCGGGTGCTCGTCGTCGTAAAAGGTCAGATAGCGCTGCCGCTTGCTCTCCCGCATCCGCGCCAGCCCGTCGGCCGAGGTGAACTCGGTCATCAGCAGACCGCAGCCTGACTGGGTGTTGGTGACGGTGGTCTCGACGGAGTCCGACGTGGGTTTCCGATCTCTGATCTCTGATCTCTGATCTCTGCTGAACAAGCTGGCATGGCGAATAAACCGCCGGAAGACCGTATCCGTAACCCCCGCCATCGGAGCCAGCACCGTGGCCGGAGCCACCAGAACCGGGCCGATACGCATCTCCGCAGGCACCCGCGCCCCCTCGGGCATCGCGTGCTCTTTGGGGTTGTCCCAGTCCTTCTTCACGGTAAAGCCTTTGCCAGCCATCTAAACTGCCTACGAATCACGGGTGCCCCAGGTCCCGTCGTTGGGACCTGGGAAACTACGAACCTCTATCCGCCTCGGACCCGCCCTGAACGAAGTTGGGCCTCCGCCACAGCGGAGGCCCAATCGTCCAATCCGGTTAGCGACGCTTACTTGGCCGCTGCCGCTGCCACTGCCCCGTCGGACTTGGCATACTTGCGGCGGAAGCGCTCGACGCGGCCCGCTGTATCCACCAGGCGCTGTTTGCCGGTAAAGAACGGGTGGCAAACCGAGCAGATTTCCACGTGAATGTCGCCCTTGTGGGTCGAACGGGTCTCAAAGTTGTTTCCGCAGGCGCACAAAACCTTCACCGCGGCGTAATTGGGATGAATCTTTTCCTTGGGCATCTCTGTGGGCAAACCTTTCCTGCAATTCTTCTATTGTAGGTGGATTCAGCTGGAAAGGCAATTAGGGCGTGCCTCTCCAGCATTGCATCACCGCGGCGCTCGTAATGTAGCCATCTCGGCAATTCCCAAGGTGACCGCGTAGGTTACAAACAGAAATGCCGCGTACCTGCCCCCAGAGGCCGCCTGCATTCGCGGCATCAGCGTGGAGAAATGGGAGAGCAGCAGAGCCTCGCCAACCATCCCGGGCAGAGCGATGAGCAACATGGCGGATGCCCAGCCCGAAACCGGGGTATCGAGCCCGCGCAAAATCAGCACGCAGAGACCTGACGTGACGATCGGCGTGAGTATGAAATTGCTCCAATAACGCAGCGCCGTTGTCTCGAAGATCAATGGGCCTCGTTTTTCGTAGTAGAGCGTGCCGGCAATCCAAAATACTGTACCCAAGATCAAAAGAAGGGTGATTTCTCGTGCGCGCATGGGACCTCCTGGGGAATGTAGATTATGTACCAATCGGTACATAAGGAGTTGTACCATATGGTACACTCGGAGGCAAGATGAAAGTTAAAAAAGATAGTGATAGTGGACGCGACCTCGATCGGCTTCTCCAGAGCTGCCTGGAAGCGTTTATCCGCGCGGGTTCGCTCGACCTGAGCCTGGACCGGATTGCCGATGCGGTTGGGACGAGCAAGCGGATGCTGATTCACTACTTCGGCAGCCGCGAAAATCTGGAAGAGAAGGTTTTTTCTCTCTTTGAAGACCGGCTGCGCGAGAGGTTTAGCGGTTCAGAATTCTCGACAGGCGTTTCTTTGGCAACGGTCGTGCAAAACTTATGGGAACAATCGACGGCGCCTGAGTCCAGGGGTGTTTTGCTCCTGATCATGGATCTTTCCCGGCGCGCTTGGAGTGGATCGGAGCGCGCGAAGGCCTTCTACCTGGAGCAGCAGCGTCTTTGGGAAGAGACGCTCTTGGCGTTCCTCCCCGATGTGCAGGCCGTCGGAGAACTCCTGCAACTCTTTCAGGGCGCGATCCTCGCTTATCTGATCGCCGGAGACCGCAAACAGGGCGCTGACGCGCTGCAGAGGATGGTCCAACGAGTCGAAAAGGCCGGGAGGCCGCGCTGGCACTTCATTCGTTGATCCGGTCCAAGCACCTGCTTACCGTCCCAACGCTTTCTCGATCCCCGCCTCCACCAGCGGCTGCATGATGGCATAGCCGGCCGGCAGCGGATGCACACCGTCCGCGCTCAGCTTCGCCGGCAGTCCGCCGCGCTCGTCCTTCATTGCCGAGTAGTAGTCCACATAGACGTGGCCCTTTTCTGCCGCATAGGCCTTGATCCATTCGTTCAGCGCGACAACCTTGGGCGCAGGCGTCATGCCCGGCCTCCAGGGAAAATCAAAGGCTGGCAGCACCGAGCACATCACAACGCGAATATCATTGGCCGCGGCCAGCTCGGCCATCGAAGCCAGGTTGCCCTCGGTCTCCTCCAGCGTCATCGGTCCGGTGTTTCCGGCGACGTCGTTGATGCCAGCCAGAATCACCACCACCTTCGGCTTGAGGTCGATCACATCCTGGCGGAAGCGCACAAGCATCTGCGGCGTGGTCTGGCCGCTGATGCCGCGATTGATGTAGGGCTTGCCTTTGAAGGCCGCGTCCGGCCCGTCGAAGTGCCAGCCTTCGGTGATCGAGTCGCCCATGAAGACTACGCGGTCTTCGCCCTTGGCGGGCAGTCCAAGCGCCAAATCGGCCTCCTTGAAACGGTTGAGCCAGCCGAAATCCGTCAACATGCGCGCATCGAACTCCCTCTGCCATGCGGAGACCGGCGGCGCTGCCTGTGCGGGCGCTGCTTTTGTCTCTGTTGGAGCGGCTGGAGCCTGCGCCGCCAGAGCGGCCGTTGACAGAAGGCCAACAAGGGCCATAGACGCAAAAGCGGTGCGCAAAATCATTCGATGCAAGGCAGTCTCTCCCTCTCTTCGCGGGCCGTCGGATCGTTTCCCGCACAGAACCATTGTAGGCAATCGCCCCTCTGTCCTCGGCAATCCGCACCGAAACAGAGGCTCAATCCAGCCTCATCGGGCATTCAGCCAAAAGAAAAAGGGCGGCCAGTCGGATGACTGGCCGCCCTGTGGTAAAGCATGCGTCACGCTAACGGGACGATGAAGCATGTCTGCGTTCACGCCAAGTTGGTTTTGCTGTCGTTCGCAGGTGTTTCAGACTTAGAGAGCAGACCCCGCCCGAGGGCGGGGTCTGGTAATTCAGCGGTAAAGCCGCCTACTCTTGAACGATCGTAAGGGACGCACTTTGGCTCGATGTATCGATGCAAACCATCTTTCCCCTGGTTGTGGATTGGACGGCTGCATTGACGCTGATTGCGTAGCATTCGACCTGTGTACTGGTCGAACTCCCGCTGGTCATGTTGATGTCGAAGAGCCCGTAGCTGGCGCCATCGGTCGAGTTCAAAGCCAGCGCGCCCGTAGCAGTCACCCCAACCGTTCCACTGAGCGGCTCGTCCCAGGAAGCGAAGTTACTGCCGCCTGTGTCCTGAGCAAAGCTGCTAATCGTGCCATCGGTGGCCACGGTCATCGCGCCATTGTTCAAGTTGGACTCATGGTTTCCATTGGGCTGCCTATAGATCATGGCGCTGGCCGCTATGTCGCTGAGGATCCACGGGCCTGAAGTCGTCTGCGGTTCCAGCCAGCCGATCAGGTTCTGCCTTCCGCCGCCGCTGCCGGTGTCGGCAAACAAGACCACGGCTGCGTTGGTGTCGTAGAGGTAGAGGTAGTCTCCGGTTGTGCCGGACAGGATGGTTTTTCCGGTGCTGGTATCCGTCGTGTAGGAGACGGTTTTGCCGTAAACATCTTCCGTATCCAGCGAGAAGGTTCCAGCTTTGTTTGCCATGATGGAGTTGACCGTGACCTGCTTGGCGCTGGTGCTGCCGGCGAGTTGCAGGGCCATCGCTCTATAGGTCGGCGACGAACCGGAGACGGTGACCGAGCCGCTCATGTACATGACAGCATTGCCGCTGATCGGATGGCTGGCCGCGATGCTGGTTGAGGATTGAGTCCTTGCCTGGCCGATCATAAAGTCGGCATTGCTCGATCCGTTGTGCCCCGACATGGTCATGATCAATGTATCGCCCTTGGAGTCATTGGTCAGATAAAGAACCGAATTGTCGACTCCCGAGGTGGACATCGTCATGCGTCCGTAGGTATCGGTTGCAGTGGTGGCGTTGGAGAAGGTTTCGTTGCTCGGGGTTCCTGAACCGACGATCATGTCCTGTACGCCAGTAGCTGTGCTGCCGCTGAAGACGACCTGGCCGACCACGGCCTCCGAATCCCCATCCATGCTCTCGCCGCGCATACCAAAGACTGAGCTGCCGCTGGGCCGGATGCCGTTCAACGCGGTGGTCACCTGTTTGTAGCAGTGTCCGGCTCCTGGTTGGCCGCTGGGCGAACTGCCCGCATCGTCCATCGCGGTCAGAGCCAATTCCTGGAAGACATTGCTGCTGAGATTGGCTCCGGCAACGGACACGATCAATTGGCCGCTGCCGATGTTGATGTAGCCGCGGTTATCCGACCCGATTGCATATGAGCCCGTAATCGAGGCCGTGTAGTTGTGCCCGTTGGATGGCGAGTTGTTGTCCGCCTCACCGCCAGTGATTGCGCCGCTGCCATTCGCGGCGATGGCAAATACCACGCCGCCTTGATAAAGCGTGCTCGTACCGTTGCCGCCAGTTACGCCGCCCTTCCAATAGAGATTAAGTGAGCAGGCGTACTGGCCATTGAGCTTGCTGTTGTCGGTGCCCACCGTTTCGGGAACCACCGGCAAGCTGAAGGTAGTGGTTCCGATCTGAGCCGTCGGCGTGGAACTGTCGGTTACATTGACTGTCACCGTAGTTGTGCCGGACGCGGTTGGCGTACCTGCCAGTTGGCCGTTCGAATTGCCCGCTAGGCCCGCCGGCGCATTCGTGTAGGTGACGGTGTAGGGTCCGTTGCCGTTCTGGATGTTGAGGTTCCCGAAGGTGTATGGCATATTCACCATGCCCTGCGGCACGGACTGCGGATCGATCGAGAGCGTCAGCGAGGCCACGCTGATCGTAAAGGTCTGGCTCTTGTTGAATCCGGTCACCGCATCCGTTACCTGAACCGCCAGTGTGATGGTTCCATAGCTGGTGGGTATGCCGCCAATTTGCAGTGCTGCGCCACCGCTGTTCAAGCCGGTCAGGCCTCCACCATTGGTCAGGGCAGTTTCGGTTGCCGTTGTCGGAATCGATGTGCCATTGACAATCCAGGTATAGCTGCCTGAGCCGCCAGAGGTCTGAATCATTGCCGAGTAATTTGAATTGTAGACCGCCCCATTCAGCGAGGTCGTCGTGAAGGCCAGTGCGTTGTAGACATAAACGGTGTAGTCCGCCGTTGCCGTTACGTTGTTGGAATCCTTTGCTTGCACCGTGAAGACCGCGTTGCCTACGGTGGTCAGCGAAGCGCCGTTGCTGGTTAGAACACCGTCTGAGGTCAGACTCAGGCCAAGCGATTGCAGATTGCTCGATCCCGAGATGACCGACCAGGTGTAGGTTCCCGAGCCGCCCGACGCCGTAAGCGTCTGCGAGTAGGCGGTGCCGACCACGCCATAGTTCAACGTGCCCGTGTTGACCGTCATGTTTGAGATCACAATGCTGAAGGTCCGGCTCGCGGTATGACTGGCTGAGTCGGTTACCACGGCGGTAAAGTCCGCCGTGCCGGTCGTTGTGGGCGTTCCGGTGATTTGGCCATCGGCTGAAAGGCTCAGGTTGTAGGTGGAAAGTGTATTCGGGTCGCTGCTGGAAACCGACCAGACGTTGCCTCCTGAACCACCGACCGCTGCCAGGGTGTGCGAGTAAGGATTGCCCGTTGCGGCAGATGGCAGAGAGATCGCTGGGATCGAAAGAGTTGCTTCAACCTTCAGTGTGAAGGTAGCCGAGGCCGTATTCGAAGCCGAATCGGTGACCCTGACGGTGAACGAATAGTCGCCGGCTGTCGTTGGAGTACCGCTCAATAACCCTGCGGAACTCAGTGTCATTCCGTCGGGCACAGAGCCGCTGGTCACTGCCCAACCGGTGTAGGTTCCGGTGCCGCCTGTTGCAGCCAGGGTTACGGCCGAATAAGCCGTGCCGGGATAGCCGTCGGCCAGAGAGGTCGAGGTTGTAATAGTCACTCCAGCCGCGACCGTGATGCTGAAGCTAGCTGTCGCTGTATTCGAGGCGGAGTCGGTCACCCGGACGGTAAAGCTGGTTGAGCTCGCCGATCCGGTCGGGGTACCGCTGATTGCTCCCGAAGTGGAGAGCGTAAGGCCCGCGGGCAGCGCGGATCCGGTCGCCAGCGTCCAGGTGGAATATGTGCCGGAACCGCCGGTTGCCTCCAACTGGGTGCTGGGATATGCCGAACCCACATAACCGGTGGGGAGGGTTGCCGCGGTGATTGTAACTCCTGCCTTGATCTGGATCGAGAGCGCTGCGCTGGTGCTGAGGCTCGATGTCGAATCCGTCACTGCAAACGTCACGCTAGTGGTACCCACGGAACCGCTCGGAGTCCCCGTGATAACACCGGCTGAAGAAAGCGAGAGACCGGTTGGCAATGCTGAGCCACTGGCCACTGCCCATGTGTAATTGGAAGAGACTCCTGCGCCGCCCGTTGCTGCCAGCGTCGTCGAGGTATAGGCCGAGCCAACATAGCCGGTCGGCAGAGCGCTCGTCGTGATGTGCATCGCAGGATAGCTCACGACCAGCGAGTAGGTTGGCGAGGTCGCTGAATCGCCGTAAGCATCTGACGCCTTTACCGCAAAACTATAGGAGCCAACCGTCGTCGGAGTACCACTGATTGCGCCGGTCGCCGCGTTCAAAGTGACTCCCGTCGGCAGAGCCGAACCACTGGTCAAAGCGTATGTCAGCGTGCCGGCTCCGCCGGTCGCCGCCGCGCTGCCGGAGAAGGCCACATTATAGGTGCCGGTCGAAGGCACTGTACCGGTGAAGCTGATCTCCGTCGCTGCGGCAATGACTATCGTCAACTGCAGGGTTGCCTGCAACGCGGTCGGTGTGCCCGAGTCGGTCATCGTGAAGGTCGGTGTGTAGGTGCCGGCGCAGGAAGCCGAAATCGTGCCGCTGATAACACCTGCTGAGGTCATGGTCAGACAGGCGGGCAGCGAGCCGCTGGTTAGTGTCCACGTATAGGGAGCGATGCCGCCTGAGCCGGCCAGAGTCACCGCGTAGCTGGTCCCAACCGAACTCGCCAGATTGGCGCCGGTTGTCGTGATCGTCGGAGCCGCCGGAATGGTGATCGTCGCGGTTCCCGTCTTGGTCGTGTCTGCCACCGAGGTTGCAGTGATCGTAATCGTCTGCGCAGACGTGGTTGCCGCCGGAGCCGTGTAGGTCGCCGAAGCGGTGGTTTGGCTTGAGAGTGCTCCGCCCCCGCTGAGGCTCCACGACACTCCAGCCGCCGCCTTGTCGTTCGTTACGGTCGCTGTCAGCTTCACCGTATCCGTTCCATCAACCGTCGTTACAGAGGCCGTTACGGCAACCGTTGGAGACTTAGAACCACCCCCGCATCCCGAGAGAATGGATGCCAAGGTCAAAATGACAGCTAGCATGGACAACCGTTTGTAAGACATTCGAAGCCTCCATATTGATCACAGACCCGACTGTGAGGTTTAGATTGAACTGACCTTCACTCCTGAGAGAACCTTCTGCAAACTCAGCAAACGCTCCGCGACGAAGCAGGTTGAATTCAAGGGGGGACGAGGTGACTTTGCGCGTGGCGCGGCCAGCCTTTTGCGAGACATGCCTCTTTTCCCGAAGCCTGGACTCTGGAAAGCGGTGGTGAATCGGATTTTGGAGAGAGTCTCGATAAACGCACGGCAGCCGACCTGTAACGGCAGAGCTCCACCGGCCGGTTATGAACCGGCATTCCGGTGGGGGAGGGACTGAACGGAATCAGTGCAGCGAGACTAGCCAACCCGGATGGCAGGTGAAAGTGTTTTACCGTAAAACGGCTTGCGGAACGCTGGAGGAGGATGGCAAGAATTCAATCAAAGCCGGCACAAGCATTGCAGGGGAGTTAAGGTTGCCGTTTACGGCCCCCGATTGTCTCTCTGAAATGTCCGAAGAGGAGAAGAAGAATCCCGTGGGAATTTTTTACGGCAGATGCACGGTTTCTTCCTGTAAAGTATAGTAATTATTGATGTTGTTCCAATTGGCAATCCCTGAGTTGGATGATCTCTGCCACGGATGTGACAAGGTGGCCTTGGCGCAAATCCAAAGGGCAGGTCTTCGAGGTTACTTTAGTGGCTTGCCGATGCCTTTAAGGTGTGGAGATTGATATCTCATTGCCCAGGCGTCTGATCATATTACGGTAAAATGAGTTGGTTGACTTGACGAGAACCGTTCGATGACGCAGCAAGAGATGCAGGATGCCGGTCTAAAGACTTTTGAGGGCTTTGATTCACTGTCCCCGCATCTTGTGCGCAAGGAAGTCAACCAGGCACTTCAGCGCATCCTCGCGAGCGATCCCTTTCAACGCTCGGAGCGCCTCACCCACTTTCTCACCTATGTCGTTGAAAAGACCCTGCAAGGCCAATCTGGCGATCTGAAGGAATATTGCATCGGCGTTGAGGTTTGCGGGCGCAAAGACTCCTACGACTCCCGCACGGATCCGGTCGTACGGGTTGAGGCGAGGCGATTGCGTTCAGCCATCGACCTCTACTATGCGAACGAGGGAAAAGAAGACGCCGTTCAGATCAAGCTGCCCAAGGGCGGCTACGTTCCCTGTTTTTCTTCTCGCAAGGCTGCCGGCCCGCCACTCGAAGAAACCGATCTTCCCGCGCCGGCGCCGTCCTCAGCCCGGATCGGGCGCTGGGGATGGCAGCTTGCCTTGATCGCGACACTCGCTGTGGCAGGCGGGCTCATTTTCTTCTGGACCCATGTGTATGGCAATGTCTCGGCCAATACGAGCACCGTTGTTCTGGCCGATTTCACCAACACAACGGGCGATGTGATCTTTGATCACGCTTTGCGTCAGGGTTTGGCAGCTCAGTTGGAACAATCGCCGTATCTGAGCCTTCTATCGGATGCTCAAGTGGCGCAGACCCTGGCCTTGATGGGCAAAGACAAGGATGCGCGCCTCACCGTGGACCTGGCGCGAGAAGTTTGTGAGCGCACTGGCAAAGCCGTCGTCGTGGATGGGTCGATCGCCGCACTCGGCAGCCAATATGTTTTGGGACTGAGGGCAACGAACTGTCATACCGGAGAGGTTCTGGTTACGGAACAATCGCAGGTCGACAGAAAAGAGCACGTCCTGGACGAAATGGCCAGGAGCGCCGCAATGCTCCGCCGCAAGCTTGGCGAGTCGTTGGCTTCGGTGCAGAAATACGATGCCCCGCCGGAGAATGTGACCACACCTTCTCTGGAAGCCTTGGAAGCCTATAGCCTGGGCTTTCAGGTGCACGTCGTCAAGCTCGATGAAGCGAGCGCCGCGGAGCTGTTTGAGAGGGCGATCGCGCTCGATCCGAAATTTGCCATGGCCTATGCGCGCCTCGCGGTCTGCGAGATCAACCTGGGTCAATTGGGACAGGCGTCAGATAACTTGCTCAAAGCCTACGAACTGCGCAATCACGTTAGCGAGCGTGAAAAATTGTTCATCCTCTCGCTCTATCACGAATTCGTAACCGGCGATTTGGACGAGACACGCAAGACCTACGAGTTGCGATCCCAGATCTACGCGCATGACGATATCCCCATCGGCAATGCCGGCAATGTGTATTTCATCCTGGGGCATTATGACCAGGCTCTGGAAGCGACACGAGAGGCATTGCGGCGCAATCCAGGCAGCCGCATCTGGAATGGAAATCTTGTCAGCATTTATATGGCGCTGAATAGACTTCCGGAGGCCAAGGCTGCTGCCGAGTCGGCGCGCGCCCGTCAACTGGACAGTCCATGGCTCCATATATGCCTTTACCTCATTGCATATGAGCAGGGAGACTCTCAGGGGATGGCGCGGGAGACCGCTCAAGTGCAGAGTACCTCGGAGTTTCGAGACATCTTGCTTTACTACCAGGCACAGGCCGCTGCACGCGTAGGAAGGTTGAATGAGTCTCGCTCGCTTTCGGAGCGGGCGGTCGAGATGACTCTGCATGCCGGGCAGCCTGACAGTGCTTCTCTTTACATGGCCCAGTCTGCCATGAACGACGCCTGGGCGGGAAACCGGAAAGAAGCCCGGCGGCAGGCTCAAAAGGCACTGCAGCTTTCAACGGGGCGTGAAGGAGAGGCCGTTGCAGCCGTGGCCTTGGCGGTGATCGGCGACTCGGCCGAGGCCCTGCGCCTGGCCAATGACCTCGCTTATCGCTTTCCGCAAAACACCATGGTGCGCGATCAATATCTTCCCACGATCCGCGCCGCCGCGGCGCTGCACAGTGGCGCGCCGGTGAAAGACCCGGATGCCATCCTCAGTGAACTTGCCCCAGCCATGCCCACTGAATTCGGATCGCATGCCGTGGATCGTGTCGCCTTTCTGACCTGTTATTCCATCTATTTTCGCGGCGAGACCTATCTGGCCGCGCGGCAGGGAGCAAAGGCGGCCGCGGAGTTCCAAAAGATCCTCGATCATTCACATCTGACTCTGACTGATCCGGTCAGTGCCAGGGCTATGCTTGGTCTTGCGCGCGCCTATGAGCTCTCGGGCGATCACGCCAAGAGTGTTGCCTCTTATAAGAACTTCAAGAATCTCTGGAAAGACGCCGACCCCGGCCTCAAATCGTCTCTCTGAATAAAATTGCCGCGGATCGCAATTGCGCAGTGTCCCGCATCTGCCACGATTCAGCAGCAAGCACAAGCTTTTCCACATTCCGTGACCTGCAATGCACTACCGTCCTCAACCGGCCAATGCGCTACGCTTGAAGAGATGAGCGCATGCGCAATTTGCGATGGAGTCGGGCTGGTCCGAGTGGTTAACCCTCAAGGGCAATGGGTCTCGCGTCCCTGCGAGTGCCAGCAGATGCAGCGCGAGGAGCGCCGCCTGGCCGCCGCCCACATACCCGAGCGCTACCGCCATTGTTCGCTGGATACCTATGAGACAGCCTTTCGCGGCGCCAACTCTTCGCTGGCCAAGGCTCACCTGATCGCCCGCAAGTTTGTCGAGGCCTATCCGGCCTCGACCGGTGGCAATGGACTGCTTTTTGTTGGAACAGCCGGCCTGGGCAAGACTCATCTGGCCGTCGGCGTCCTTCAGAGACTTGTCCAGGAGCGCGGCGTCCGGGGCCTCTTCTGCGACTATCGCGAGCTGCTCAAAAGCATTCAGAACAGCTACAACTCCCAGGTTCAAACCACCGAACTGGAGCTGCTCAAGCCGATCTTTGCCGCCGAGGTGCTGGTGCTCGATGACCTGGGAGCACAGAAGCCCAACGAATGGGTCTGGGACACCGTCGCGCTCATCCTCAATACCCGCTACAACGACAATCAGACCACCATCATCACCACGAATTACCCCGACCAGCCGGCCGGTGGCGGCTTCGTCGTCGATAAGAAGGGCAACCAGCCCGCCACAAACGAGGACACTCTGGGCGACCGCATCGGCGACCGCATGAGGTCTCGCCTCGCCGAGATGTGCGTCCGTGTCGAGATGAGCGGCGAAGACTTCCGCCAAACCGTCAAGCGCGCTCGCTTCGGCTGATTGAGCACATTTTCGGATTTACTGTGGACTCCCGTGCCCCATCCATTCCGCGTTTTTCTGCGGAATGGGTGGGAAACCTACAAAAATTCGGTCTACACAATTACCAAAAAATGCTCCAATCTCCAGACTCCTGTTTCGTTCCGATACAATCAAAGCGAAAAATGCCACTCAAGAGCAGATGAACTGTATCGTTTCGAGACAGTCGTCCGGAAAGGACTTCATGCGCAAAATCCTTGAAGTGATCAGCCTGGCGGGCCTGGCCGTGATGGCCTGGATTACCTATGAGGCGACCAACGGAGCGGAGCCTTTGCCGGCGCGCGTTCCAGTCCACTTCGATGCCGCAGGCAACGCCAATGGATGGGGACCGCCCTCCACACTGGTTCTGCTGCCGGTGGTCGCCGCCGGAATTTATCTGCTCATCACCGTCATCTCCCTGCTGCCCACGGGCATTAAGTCCGCGGTCAACCTCACGGCAGAGAGTCGCGAGCGCATCCAGGCATTAACCCATCAGATGCTCGCGTGGTTCAAAGTTGAACTGGTGTGGTTATTTCTGTTGATTCAGTGGTTCATTCTAGCGGGAATCAGGGACGGCTCGAACAAGATCCCCGCGATTGCGCCGCCGGTCTTTATTGTTGTGTTCTTTGGCACCGTGGGATGGCACATCGTCGCCGTTTTTCGCGCCATGAGGCGTGCATAGCCTCAATAGGATGGCATTCTCGCGGATAGGGAGAGTTTTCCCGTAGCCCGCGCCTGTTTGCGATCTTCGCCCGCCGGATCAGGACTTCTTGAACCACGCAATCGCCCTGGCGATAGGGCTTGGCGGAGGAGGAGCCGTATACTCCGCGAGGTGGTCGAGAGCCTCTTGTTCCGCGGCGGTCAATTTCACCTTATAGTTTGACTCGTGCGGGACAAAGTTCTTGGTCGTTTCTTCCTGATCGGAAAGTATGTCGGTAACAATCGGGTCTTTGCCCTGGCCCTTGGCCGCCCTCTCGAACTCCATTGCCGTCTCCCGCCGCGACTTAGCCAGATCCCTCAACAGGCTGGCCTCCTCGAGCCGGCCCTCGGCCTCAGACGCCAGTGCGCTCTCCTCCATCTGCTTCGCTTCCCGGTGGTGGATGCGCGCGATCTCGAGATGCTCGGCCGATGCCGGAGTACCAATAAATGTGTAGGATGGCTTCAGTTCCCGTAAATCCTGGAAATCGTCCTCTGGTTCTGGCATGTTGCCCTCCTGTTAGGCAGCCGTTCATCCATCTGCCGTTCCAACATCGAGTGCCACAAATACCCATTATGGATCAAAATACTAGCGATGCGAGGAACTCCTTTGCATATAAGGTGTAGAATTCCGCTGGTGAGTACTGGGCCACAACTCGTCTCCTCCCGCGTGAAGGAAAAGCGCAACTGGCTGCCTCTGATTGTGGCTGCCGGAGTCGTCCTCTCGATCGCCGCCGGCGTCATCTTTACCCTGGAACGGGGAAACAGCCGCGGCAAGGAGACGGTATCTCCGATCTCCGCGCCTTTGGATCCCTATGCGGCCAGCCTCCCTCTCACCGGCATGAAGATGAGCGAATCCAGCAACCTGGCCGGTGGCAAGGTTACCTACCTCGACGGCCACATCGCCAACCAGGGCACGCGCACCGTCACCGCCGTCACCGTGCAGGCCCTCTTTCGCAACTATGCCCACGAGGTGGCGCAGAACGAGACTCTGCCGCTCAAGCTGATCCGCATGCGCGAACCCTATATCGATGTTGAACCGGTCTCCGCCGCCCCGCTCAAGCCCGGAGACGAGCGGGAATTCCGCCTCATCTTCGATTCCGTCTCGCCCGACTGGGATGGCGCCTACCCTGAGATTCGCATCCTGCACGTCGAGACGAAATAGACCTATCGCCCTGATTTACTCGGTAGAAAGTACCTCTCTTTGCAAAAATTACATATCGGACCCGCCAGGATTGAACCTGGAGAGACTGAATCTCCCCTGTTAAGCATGATCTAAGTATAAGAATATAAAACAATTTATCGTTTTTCTCTCCGGCGAGTTCGTTTGGCGCGCGCATTGCTATCTATATGGGCGAGCAGACAGAACAGCTCAACCCGCGCAAGCTCGGCGGAGAACGAACACCAGGGGGTACTCACTCCATGAAAACGTTTATATCGCATCGCATCTTGTTCCCTTGCCAGCTTGCAGTTCTTCTGCTGGCATCTGCAATTGCGACTCCAGCTTTCGCGCAACAGGGGCAGTCCACGTCTCAGCAGAGCGATCCGTCAGCCACAGTCCAACAGCAGCCCTCCCCCATGGCCGCACAGATGCAACCTGTCACTCCTCCGAAAGAGGGCTTCTGGGGCAGGGTCAATCCCTTTGCACGCAAGAAGTGGGTCAACAACCGAGTGGACCCCCTCAAAGGCCAGCTCAACGAGCTGGATGAAGTCAACGCCAAGAACGGCCGAGACATTCAAGATGTGGACCGGAGGTCGCAGGCGGGCATCCGTCAGGCCCAGTCCACGGCTGAATGCAGCCAATCAGGCGGCCAATGCCGCCGGCAGTCAGGCCCAGAGAGCCAATACCATTGGCACAGGGCGCATCCACTCATGTGGACCAGCTCAACTCGACCGTCTCCGGCCTTGACCAGTATCAAACAGGCCAGCGAGGTCGAAGTGAAGTTTCGCGGCGGCCAGCCGATTCTCTCGGCAGCGGCCCGCAAGCAACTGGACGATTTCGCAGCCAGCCTGACCGGCCATCAGGGATACATCCTCGAAATCGAGGGACATTCTCCGCTGGCCAGCACCGCCGGAATTCAAAGCTCCGGGCGGTTGGCCGAGGCGGTCAAGCGCTATTTCGTCACAGAACATCAGATTCCCGTCTACCGGTTGCACACCGTAGCCCTGGGCAATGCTCCCGTTGTTATCGAAGAGGAGACCCAGAAGGTGAAGGCTAGCAGCGTGCATGTCCGGTTGATGGAAAACAGTTTGGCGGCCCAGGAAGCCTCGTCCCCCCACGACATGGCTTCCTCGACCGGCGCGGAGCGGCCTTAAGGGCCGCAGTCTCCCCCCCGAGGCTCCCTCCCGCACCTGCGGCTCCCCCGCCGCTGGCCGCCAATCAAGCTCTCGCAATTAGAGAGAACCAAGGCAACTTGGCCCCCGTTAATCACGGGGGCCTTTTTTTTGAGCATTTTCGGATTTACTGTACACTTCCGGCCCCATCATTCCGCTTTTCTGCGGAATCGGTGGGAAACGCAATTCGTTCTCACATTTCCAAAAAATGATCTAGTGCCCCGAAGCCCGTCCAGCCAGACGAGGTCATTCCCTCCGGCCCGGTGAATCTGACTCCCATCGACCCCATCCCTGCCGCTGAAGCAAACCCCGACACGATCCTCGACGGCAGCCGCTTTGTCCGCGCCTGCCTGCGCCGCCCCGTCGACCGCACGCCCGTCTGGTTTCTTCGCCAGGCCGGCCGCTACATGGCGGAGTACCGCGAGATCCGCAAGCATCACACGCTGGTCGAAATCTGCAAGCAGCCTGAGTTGGCCGCCGAGGTCACCATCACCGCCGCCGAAAAACTCGGCGTAGACGCGGCCATCATCTTTGCCGATCTGCTGCTGCCGCTCGAGCCCATGGGCCTTGATTTCGAGTTTCAGGCTGGCGAGGGCCCGGTGGTGCATCATCCTCTGCGCACTGCCGACGATGTCCGCGCCCTGCGCACCGATCGCGCCGACGATCTGGCTTACGTCGCCCGCGCCATTGAAAAAGTCGCCGCCCACTTCCGCGACCGGCTCGGCATCATCGGCTTCTGCGGCGCGCCTTACACGCTGGCCAGCTACATGATCGAGGGCGGCGGCTCACGCAACTACATCGAAACCAAAAAAATGATGTACGGCGATAATCTCTCATGGCGGCTGCTGCTCGACAAGCTGGTCAAAGTTCTCGAAGAGTATTGCCGCCTCCAGGTCCAGGCCGGCGCAGACGTCATCCAGATCTTCGACAGTTGGGTCGGCTCGCTCGGACTCGCCGACTATAACGACTACGCCTTCGAGGCATCGAAGCGCCTGGTGCGCGCCGTCCAGCAGATGGGCGTGCCGGTCATCTACTTTGGCGTCGAGACCGCGGGCCTGCTCACGCAGATGGCCGCAACCGGCGCCGATGTCATCGGCCTCGACTGGCGGCAGCCCCTCGACGAAGGCTGGCGCGCCGTAGGCCACGGCCACGCCGTGCAGGGAAATCTCGACCCCATTACGCTCTTCGCGCCGGTCGAAGTCCTGGAACTGCGCGTCAAGGAGATCCTGCGCGCAGCCAACGGACGCCCTGGCCATATCTTCAACCTAGGCCACGGCATCGTCCCCAACACGCCGGTCGAGAATGTCCAGGCCGTAGTCAAAATGGTCAAGGAGTTCCGGCTCGATAGCGTGATAGATAATCAGATAATCAGATAATCAGATTAGTGAACCGACTTCGGGCGCCCCACCCTAGGCGTGCATTGGCAGGGTGCAGGGTGCCCCTGTACCTTTGCCTACCTCCGCCACTTTGCTGATTCGCCAACCCGCCAACTCGCCAACCCGCCAACTCGCAACCTGCCAACTCGCCAACCCAGCTACCCTGTCAACACCCCAGCTCCCACTGGTAATCTATCCTTCCAGACGGATGAACGACCAGAAGCTGTGCCCCGTTCATCGCGGTCTTATCGCGATGAGCGGGTATAGAGCGGTTCCGAAATCGCTACAACCGCGAGGGAATGCCCGTGCAGGTACACAATCTCAACCCATCCAGACAAGCCGTCCTCCTGCTCGCCCACGGCACTCCGGAAACCGTCGAGCAAATCCCCGAATACCTCAGCAACGTCACCGGCGGCCGCCCGCTGCCGCGCGAGGTCATTGAAGAGATTCAGCGCCGCTACGCGCTCATCGGCCACAGCCCGCTGACCGAGATCACCCACGAGCAAGGCCGCCTCGTCCAAGCCGAACTGGCCGCCGCGGGCGACCCCGTGCCCGTCTACGTCGCGATGCGAAACTGGAGCCCCTACATCGCCGACGTAGTCCGCCAGATGCGCGCCGACGGAGTGGAAGCCGCCGCCGTGATTTGTCTTGCTCCGCAAAACTCGCGCACCAGCGTGGGCCTTTATCGCCGCGCAGTTGAATCAGATAGCCTGCGCATCGACTTCACCGAAGCCTGGGCCGGGCATCCGCTGCTCATCGAGGCTTTTGCCGAGCGACTTCGCCCCGCCTGGACAAAGCTCAGCGCAGAGATGGGCGCACCGGTTCCCGTTCTCTTCACCGCGCACAGCGTTCCCTGCCGCACGATTCAGGCTTCCGAAGGCCAGGCCGCCGATCCCTATGCCGAGGAGGCCAAGCGCACCGCGGCTCTCGTCGCCGCCAGCGTGCCCGGAATTCCGCAGTGGTTCTTCGCCTTCCAGAGCCAGGGCGCGAGCGGCGGCACGTGGATCGGTCCCACCGTCGAATCAACCCTCGAAGCCCTCGCAGCCTCAGGCGTGAAGACGCTGATGCTTCAGCCCATCGGCTTTCTCTGCGACCACGTCGAAATCCTCTACGACGTGGATATTCTCTTCCGCGACTTCGCCGCAAAACTCAACCTCCGCCTCGAACGGCCAGAGTCGCTAAATGCCTCAGTCACTTTGGCCAGAGCGGTAGCCGATCTTGCGCGGCAAGGCTTGGCGCGGCTTAGAACTTATCCGTAAGTTGAGAAAGGACTGTAGCGCAGGTCTCCAGACCGGCTGTACTGACGGCGTCCACGCCGCCAGACACCGCCTGTGGGTCTTGAGACCCACAGGACAGCCGACCAGGAGGTCGGCGCTACCAATATATGCCGATAGGTTCTTAATAGCGAATGAAACTCCTCCGGACTCTTGCCGCAGCCGATGCAGTGCAGCTAGAATTCTGGCCATGATGAAGAAGCTTCTCCTTCCCCTCAAGCTCCTCGTCGGCGTCGCCTTCCTTGTCTTGCTCTCTCTGCCCATTCAGGCGCAAGAGTGGGCGAAGACGCGTCTCGAAGCCTCGCCCCGCCACCACGAATACGTTGCCCTCCACCACGGCAGCCGCACACTTCAAGCCTTCGTCGTCTACCCGGAAGTGAAACAGAAGGCCACCGTCGTCATTCTGATTCACGAGATCTTCGGCCTGACGGATTGGGCCAAGGAGATGGCCGACGAATTGGCCGCGCAGGGCTTCATCGTCGTCGCGCCCGATCTTCTTTCAGGCTTCGGTCCCGGCGGCGGAGGATCGAGCGAATTCCCCAGCCAGGACGCCGCCGTCAAGGCCGTCTCCGCTCTCGATCCGGACGGGGTTAACGCCGATCTCGACGCAGCCGCCGACTATGCAAAGAAGATTCCAGCGGCCAACGGCAAGATCGTCTCGGTTGGTTTCTGCTGGGGCGGGGGCAAGTCCTTCGCCTTTGCCGCTCACCGCAAAGACCTCTCGGCCGCTTTTGTTTTTTACGGTCCCGGACCCGCGAACGTGACCACGATTACCGCTCCCGTCTACGCCTTCTACGCCGGCAACGACGCACGCATCGGCGCGACAGTTCCCGCGACAACCGCAGCCATGAAGGCCGCCGGCAAGAAGTATGAGCCTGTCACCTACGAGGGCGCGGGCCACGGCTTCATGCGCGCAGGCGAGGACCCTGGCAACACAGTGCCCGGCAACAAGACTGCCCGCGAACAAGGCTTCGCGCGCCTCGTCGCTCTGCTCAAGCAACTGAAGTGATGATTTTGAAGTGCGTTCCGTTTTGTGTCTTCTATCGGTAGACCTGCGGAATGAAGTTTTGCTCCTGAATCGGCGGCCGCACGTACTTCGTCTTCTCCAGCTTCGGCAGAGCAAGCGGCTCCGGCGTCAGATCGCGATAGTCGAACAACGACAGCAGATGCCGGATGACGTTGAGCCTCGCGCACTTCTTGTTCTCCGCATTCACAACATTCCACGGAGACATCTTGGTGTCGGTCACCGCGAACATCTCGTCTTTTGCGCGCGAGTACTCGGCCCAGTGCTTGCGCGATTCGAGATCCATCGGGCTGAGCTTCCAACGCTTGGTCGGGTTCTTCATCCGGTCCTGAAAACGCCGCTCCTGCTCCTCGTCGCTGACCGAGAACCAGTACTTGATCAGGCGAATCCCCGAGCGCTGCAGCATGCGTTCGTACTCCGGGCAGCTCTGCATGAACTCCTGATATTGAGATTCCGTGCAGAAGCCCATCACCCGCTCGACGCCGGCACGGTTATACCAACTGCGATCGAAGAGCACCATCTCGCCCGCCGCTGGCAGGTGAGGAACATATCTCTGGAAGTACCATTGCGTCTTTTCGCGCTCGGTAGGCGTGCCCAGCGCCACCACCCGGCAGACGCGCGGATTGAGCGATTCAGTAATCCGCTTGATGGCTCCGCCCTTGCCTGCCGCGTCGCGGCCTTCAAAGAGAATCACAACCCGCAGGCCTTCCTGCTTAATCCACTCCTGGAGCTTCACCAGCTCGACCTGCAACCGGCTCAGCTCGCGGTCGTAGTCGCAGTCTTTTCCAAGATGCAGTGTCTCGGCGTTGCCCAGAATGGGCGTCGGCAGATCGCCGTGCTTCTGTTTGCCGTTTACCGGCGTTGCCGCCAGATCAGTCTCCGCGTGCTTCTTCTTGTGCTTGTCTTTCATTCGATCGTCTCCCACTCCGCCGGCCAGCCTCCGCAGGCGCCTATCCAGATTTCGCATGGCGCTTGCCGGGATCTGAAGATCCACGATCTTAGTTATCGGCAAGCGTGAGCTGTTGGATAATCATAATTTACAAAACTCGCGGAATAGGGATTCCCTTTCAGGCCATAGGAAGAGATCGGCGACGCGACCGGCATCTACAAAACTGGAACGCGCGGCCCGGATCAATTGCCTTCCGCACGCACCAGCAGGCAGGTGATGTTGTCGCGGCCGCCGACTTGGTTAGCGGCGGCTACCAGGCTGGAACAGAGTGCATCGAGCGGCAGATTGGCCGCGAGCAGAGATTCAATCGCCGGGTCGGCGAGTTCGTTGGTCAGGCCGTCGGAGCAGAGCATGAAGATGTCGCCGGGCTCGGGCTTCCAGTTCAAATAAATCCGGCTCCACATCGCTTTGTGTGCCCAGGGCGCGGGTGATCACGCTGCGTAAGGGTGAGCGCGCGGCCTCGGCGTTGGTCATGCGGCCCTGCCGGACCTGCTCCTGAACCAGCGAGTGGTCGAGGCTGATCTGTTGCAACCTGGCTTGTTCCGGCTCGCTCTCGCTTTGACTGGCGCCGCGCATCCTGTAACAGCGGCTGTCGCCTACGTTGAAGACCAGCACGCGGCTTCCCTCGGTGACCAGCCCGACCAGCGTGGTGCCCATGCCGGTTAGTTTGCGGTCGCTCTGCGCCCGGGCGAGTATTGCCTGGTTGGCGGCGCGGACAGTCTCTTCGATCCAGGTGTGCAGCGGCGCGGAGTCGTCGACAATGCGCGCCCTGAGCAGGCGCAGCACTTCGTCGACGGCGATGGAACTGGCAACCTCTCCGGCCGCCGCGCCTCCCATGCCGTCGCAGACAACATAGACGCCATGCTCGACCGAATAGCCGAAGGCATCTTCGTTGCCGGGGCGCTTCCTGCCGAGGTCGGTAACCGCGGCAACCGCATAGTGAAGTGGAGCCGTGGCCAAAAGATCTCTCCCGGAGCCCAGTTTACACGGTTTGCAATTGCCAGAGGCGGTGCAGCCGTTCATCGGGCGGCGGGGTGAGCGGCAAGTTCCGGGAGCGGTGGCGCGGCGGGCAGTTCGTAGACCTGGATCTCGCCGCCGTTGAGCACGGCCACTCGACGGCCGGAGGGCGAGATGGCTACATTTCCACCCGCATCGAGGGCCGGGCTGGCCGCGGTCTCCAAAGCGATATTGCCGTCGGCGGCGTCGATGACCTCTACGAGTTGACCCTTGATATCGCCCGGATCGAGAGGTGCGCGAAGGCCGACCGGGATGGGAACGACCAGAGTCTCCCGCGCCAGCCGAGAGCCGTCAGGAGCTCTGACCACGAGCGGCCAGACCGTTGTGTCAGGACTCTCGGCCTCCCAGAGGCGGTGTCCGTCGGTCCTTATCGCCACCAGATCTCCATTCGCCGGGTTCGGTGCAGCCGGTCATCAGTATCTCCCGCTGCGAGATGAAGTCGAAGAGCGGCGGGCAGGCCGAGTCGACCTGGCCCAGAATCGTGCTTCCGCCGCTGAAGTAGTTCAGGTTGAGCAGCCACGCGTTGCCTTTGCCGCGCAGGCTCTCGAGGTAGCCGTCGCCATTGACCGGCAGGTGAACGAGAGTGCGGGTGCGGCTGACCAGAATCACTTCGCCTGAGTCCCGGCGCAGAATGCGGACGGCAAGGTCGGGCTGAGCCGGAGGCTGTTGCTCCTCAGTTGGAGCGGGCTCGGTCGTTCCCGGCGTTCCCAACCCTAGCGATTGGGAGCCGCCGCTTGCAGTTGGTTCGCCGCTGGGCTGAAGGGGCAGACTCTGGCCGCTGGGTTGACGTGTTGCCGGGCTGGGCGTGGCGGGCTCGAGGGAGTTGGTCACCAGAAACTTTTGCGTGGGATCGGTCTCCAGCCGGAGCAGCGCTCCCGGAAAGCGCAGATAGGGCTTCAAGTCAAGCGTAGCGTCGCCCACTTTGAGATCCCTGCCGTCACGCAGCAGAAAATGGCCGTCGTTGAGCATCCAGAGGTAACGCGTGCGGTCGTGAACCGTCCACAGGGCCTCGGCTTGAACTGCTCCTGACGGCAGCTTGAGGAGCACGGCGCGAATCTGGCGCTCCTCGTTGTCGCTGGCATCGCGGCGAATCAGCCCTGGGACGTGGAAGGTGAAGAGCAGCCGGTTCTCATCGAGGAAGTCGAGAGAGACCATGCTGGTGTGCTGGCCCAGGTAGAACTCGGAGGGAGCAGAGAAGCCGAGCGGCGTAACGGGAATTTTGAATGCTGGAGGCTGAGAAGGCTTGTCGGGAAGCTTGCCGGCCAAGAGACGCGGCCTGACTGGGTGGGAAGGCTCAGGCGTGCCAGGCAGGCTCTGCTGTGCACAGGCCGATGAAAGCGCAAAGAGCGCGACCCATGCTGCCGTCAGGCACGACCTTCTACGCAACCCCATTCCCGCCTTCTGCATCCGTTTCGCCATCGATCATCATTTTCGCCGATGAGACCGGCTTATTGCAGTGATACGGCCCGGTGTTTGTTTGTGCGAGAGTAAGAGAAGGATGACAACGAAGACGACAGCGGGACGCATCGCATTTCTGGGCTACAGTGCGTGCTTCGCGGCCGGGTGTCTGTGGGGCACGGGCTTCTACTTTGGCAGGCTGGCGCTCAACGAGATGAGCGTGGAGCACATGGTGCTCTACCGCTTCCTTTTTGCTTCGCTAGCCATGCTGCCGGTTGCGTTTGTGCATCGCAGCCGCTTCCGGCTGACGGGCAAAGAGGCTCGGTTGTTGCTGATCTGCGCATTTCTCGGCGTGCCTGTGCAGTTTCTGCTCCAGTTTCACGGCCTGGCCCGAACGACGGTGAGCCACGCCTCGTTGATGGTGGGTTCGATGCCGGTGATGCTGGCCGCGGTTGCAGCGCTCTTCGCTCCCAAGGGGTCTGGAGAGGAAAGGCTTGACTGGATCGGCTGGCTGGCCGTCTTTGGTTCGACTGTGGGTGCTGTGTTGATTGTGCTTGGCGGCAGCCATGGCACGGCGGCACGCGGCGAGCCTTCACTTGGCGGCGATCTGATGGTGCTGGGCTCGCTGGTGATCGCACTGGCCTGGATTCTGCTCAGCAAGAAGCTGATGCTGACGCACAGCCCGCCTGTGGTCACGGCCTACACCATTCTTTCCGGAACAGCGATGCTGGCCGTCTGGATCCTGGGCCCATTGCTGCTGAATCCCTGGACTCACGGGAAAGCCGCGCCGCCGCCGTTTGTGCATGTCAGCCTGACTGCCTGGGTGGCGCTGGCGATCAGCGGGCTGTTGTGCACGGCCACGACCACGCTCTTGTGGAACTGGGGCATCCATCATGTGCCGGCCTCGCGCGCTGGAATCTTCCTCAACCTCGAGCCATTGGTCGGCTCGCTGCTCGGCGTCGAGCTGCTCGGTGAACATCTGGGTCCCTACGCAGGGGTTGGTGGTGGCCTCATTCTGGCGGCTGCCATAGCTCTGACAACTCGCGGCCGCGCCGCGGGATCTGCCTCGGAACCGGCCATCATTCTCGAATGAAAGAACTCGACGGTCGCCGGCCTGCCGCAGAAAAACGTTTGAGCAAACCTTCGTCACTGCCGTTTCATTAACATTCTGCGTCTGCTGACCGATAACACAGGCAGCGATGCACGGAGGCTCATGTGACCCTTTTGACCTGGAATCACGCCTGCACGGTTGGCGTGAGAGCCATGGACGACCAGCACGGCATACTCATGGATACAATGAACGAGCTTCGGCTGGCGGCGGTTCGCGGTTCGGGCAGGGAACAGGTCAGCGAGGTTCTTGACCGGCTGATCGAGTTTACGCGCATGCACTTCTGGAGCGAGGAGCAGCTGCTGGAGCAGTATGCCTTCCCCGGCCTGGCCGAGCATCGCATCGAGCACCAGCGAATCCTCGCGCAGATTCTTCAATCCTCCCATCGCGTGCAACACGGAGAGAAGATGCAGATGCGCCCGCTGCTGTGCTTTCTGCGCGATTCCTACGCCGAGCACATCGAGGGCACGGATCGGGAGTACGGCTCATGGCTCAACGAGCGGGGCGTGGACTGAAAAAAGCCGCTAAGCCGGATGAACCGTATGATGATCCAGGTGTTCACAGGCGTCACGCTCATTTTGGACTGTTTTGCTCAAATTCTTCGTTCAAATGGCCGATAGTTCTCTTGCCGGACTGCTCCGGCAGGAGAAAGTTCATGCCACTTGTAGTCTGGTCCGATAAGCTTTCCGTCGGAGTCAAGGCGATCGACGAGCAGCACGCCATCCTCTTCAACACCATCAACGACCTTCACGCAGCGATGATGAAAGGCCAGGCCCGCACAATCGTCGGCGAGCTGCTGTGCCGGCTGCTGACCTATACGCGCAATCATTTTTCAGATGAAGAGCGGATGATGGAGAGCGCCGGGTATCCCGAGCTGGCCCAACACCTGCTCCTGCACCGCACTTTGACCAAACAGGTCGAGGACTATATTGCGCGATTCCAAAATGGCGATATCACTCTCAGCAACGAGCTGTCCGCCTTCCTTTCCGACTGGCTCAAAAAGCACATTCTGGCCATCGACCAGTCGTACGGACCCTGCATGAATCAGCACGGCATACGCTGAGCTGCAACAGGCTCCCTCTGAGGACTCAGGCCGAGACGACGTTCAACTTTATAGCATCCTGACCGATAACTGCATCACTGGCGAAAGCCGTCTGGAGATACGCATGGCCTTCATGACCTGGACCGATAAGCTCTCTGTCGGGGTGGATACCCTCGACCAACAACACAAAGTCTTGATTGAAACTCTGAACGACCTTCATGCCGCCATGATGAAGGGGCAGGCGCGCGCGGTGGCCGGCAAGATTCTGAACGACCTGGTGAAATACACCGTCGATCACTTCGCAGCGGAAGAAGCGATGATGGAGCAGGCGCAGTACCCGGCGCTGGCTTCGCATCGCCTGGCGCACCGGGAGTTGACCAAACAGGTTGGGGACTATGTCGCCCGCTTCGAGAAGGGCGATATCACCCTCAGCGTTACCTTGCTCAATTTCCTCTCCGATTGGCTCACGAAACATATTCAGGGCGAGGATCAAAAGTACGGACCCTGTATGCATGAGCACGGCGTGCACTAAAAAACTGAACAAAGGATTTTTCGCGGTCCGGAAGAGGCAACGTCGATTTAGCTCTCGAATGACAACTGCGCCGAGGCCCAGACCGGCGGCGCGGGCTTCGGCTCCGAAGCCAGCTCGAAGACCAGCCGCTCCAGCACCAGCCGCTTGTCGGGCGGCGAGGAGCGCAGCTCCAGATCGGCGCGGGCAATGAGCCGAAGCGCGCGCGTGAGGTCGCGGCGGCTCTTGTAGCGGCGAGCCTGGCGAATCAGATCGTCGGCGGCAAAGGGCGGCATGCGGAAACCCTGCCACAGCGCCTGCCAGATGGCGCGCGAGTCGCGCACGTTCTTTTCCAGAATCACCAGCATCTGGCGGAAGGTGCGGGCCAGCATGTAAAGATGGCCGATGGCCGAGTCCTCGCCTGCATCGGAGCTGTTCAGCAGCCCCTGCAGCAGCGCCAGCGCGCGCGCGCGGTCGCGGGCCGTGATGGCGTCGGTCAGTTCATAGAGCGAGCGCTGCTTGGCGCCCAGCACCATGGTCTCCACGTCGCCCAGAGTGATGCGCCCGCGGCCTTGGGTATAGAGCAGCAGCTTCTCAAGTTCAGACGAGATCAGCATCATATCCGCGCCCAGCGCGTCGACCAGTTCGCGGGCCGCATCCGGTTCCATGCGAACGCCCTGCTCCTGCGCGGTTGCCGCAATCCAGCGCATGGCGTCGTCTTCGTTCACGCGCGCCAGCTCGACCATGCCGCAGTGCTCGCCCAGCGTCTCGGTCAGCCGCTCGAAGCGATTCTTGTCGTCCATCTCCATGCGCCGCGTGTCGCTCGGAATGCGCACGAAGTCGGCGACAAAAAGAATCAGCGCCTGCGGATTGGGCGACTTGAAATAGCGGTCCAGCGCGGCGAATTCGTCCTTCTTTGCGCCGCGCGTGTAGAGCTGCTTCACGTTGCGGACAAAGATCACCTGGAAGGGCGCCATCAGCGAAGGAGTTTGCGCGCGGTCCAGCACCTCGAAGATCGATGTCGTGGAGAGATCGAGATCCGAGAGGCAGAAATCCCTCAGATCCGGCGGCACAAATGCCTTGAGGACAGCAGCGCGGCAGCGGTCGAGCAGAAATGTCTCGTCGCCGGCCAGCACGTAACCGGGCTTCAGCGGCCCTTTGCCGGCAGCCGCGGCCTCGATCTCCGCCACAAAGCGGCCCGTCGCGGTGAATCCGGCGCCCCAGCGCGCGGCGGTCACTGCTTCGATCCCCGGCGAAATAGTGCAGTTGCCATTCGGCTCCAGAATACCCTCCCCGGCGCTGCGAAACCAACCTAAAGAATACGATTCGACGAAAAAACCCACACATGTGTGGAGAACTCACCTTCTTCTTCCCAGGAATCGATAGCCGGGGTGCACGCCGGGAGTCAGCCCCTGGTCTTCAGCGATGCGCCTGCACAGGTCGCTCAATTGAGCTCGTTCTTCCCGATTGAGTGCGGCGCAGAAGGCCTCTTCATGTTCGGCGGCAATGCGAGAGATCTCGCCCAGGATCCGACGACCTTTTTCCGTCAAGTGCAGCGCATAGTTGCGGCGATCTTCTGCGCTGCGCCGGCGCTCGACGATGCCCTTGCTTTCAAGTTCGTCAATGAGTGCGACCATCCGGCTTGGCATGACGCCGAGATGCCCGGCCAGGGCCTGTTGGCTGACGCCGGGGTCAGAAGCGATTTTTCTCAGTAGCCCCGCATCGGCCGGTGTCAAGCCCGTCTCAGACAGCCTCTGAGCAAAGCGATGCGCCGCTTGCGCCCCAACCTGGGCCAGAAGAAATGCAGCACCTGAGGGACGTCGACCTGGAGGAAGTGCTTTGTCCAAGATCATGCGACAATCATATCACTTGACAATCATTCATTAGATGAATCATTATTATTTGGAATCGAATTGGAAGGAGGAGTCATGAACCCATCTAAAGCAGCGCCGACTTCGACAACCACCGAACGTCACCGTGGTCCGCATCCTGGCGGTCTCGCGATCGTTTACATGATCCTGTTCCTGGCCGGTCTCTATCCGGTCGTCACCTTCACCAATGGCGCGCATTTTCCGGGGCCCTGGGAGCCGGGTCAGGTGATCGCGTCGTACTTCCAGGCGCATCCCCTGCCGGTACTGCTCTGCGCGTTTCTTCAATTCGGAGCGGCGATTCCGTTGGGCATCTACTCGGCAACGATGGTGAGCCGACTGCGTTTTCTTGGCGTGCGCGCCGCGGGGCCGTACATCGCGCTCTTCGGCGGATTTGCAACGGCCTTTGACATCATGGCTTCTTCGCATGTGCTGTGGGTCATGGTGCGTCCTGGCATAGCGCAGGATGCGGCGTTGTTGCAGGGGCTGTACTTCCTCTCATTCGGCTTCGGTGGAGTTGGCTTCTCTGTGCCGATGGGACTGCTGATCGCTGGAGTTGCTGTCTCGGCGGGATTTCGGAGGCTGCTGCCGAAGTGGATGGTGATTGCCGGGCTTGTGCTGGCAGCCTGTGGGGAACTGAGTTGGCTCAATCTCGTCGTACCGCAAGCCGTGTTCCTGATTCCGCTCACACGATTTCCAGGGTTTGTTTGGCTGATACTCGCCGGTTTCATGCTGCCAGGCACAACGGCTCATCGGGTCAGACTGGCGGAAGCTCCTGAATAAGGCAGTTGCTTCCGGGCTCGAGTGGGTGTTCTTAGAACCCTTCCAGCACATCGGCCACCAACTGGCGTGCAAACTCGCGCGAGAGCCGCTCCACTGCTGCAGGATTCTCCTGGAAGAAAGTCGGCAGGTTGGTCGTCGATTGATACTGCTGGCGGAAGACGTAATTCTTGTTTTCGTAGAGAACTTTGCCGTCCCGGCCAGTGAGCGTAACTGAAACCACCATGGTAATGACAAAGCTCGACGACTGCTGCGTGGTGGTGTTATAGGTGAGCGGCGCGACCTGCTCCTTGAGAATGGTCCCGTGGAGCACCGCGTCTGAATCCGTGCTCGCGCTCGGGGTGACGCGCAGCCGCGTGCGCGTCGCAAACTCGCGAATGACGGCCTCGGTCATCACCGTTTCGCTGCGATAGCTTTCGGTCTGCGTGGCAAACTCGGGCACAGAGAGCGTGGCGACGCCGGGCGGCAGATGAGTGGCCGCGCCCAGCGTGTGGTATCCGCAGCCGGAAAGCCCGAGCAGAACCGCCGCGACCGGCAGAATAACAAAGGAACGCATGACCCGATTTTACAGTGCGACCTCCGCTCGAAAGACTTGCTCAAGCCAATGCCGCAGGGCAATCGCATGAATGCATTTTGCAGATCATTTCCCGCATCCTGCTACCCTGAAATGGATCTTGAAAAGGCACGGTTTAACGGGCGGCGAAAAAAGGCCAGGTTTTGAAAGGGTACGACTTGAGAGGCTGCGGAAAAACTCGTCCGGAGCATCCCTAAGCGTCAGGGCACGACTTCACAGTTGCGGAAGAACGCCCGCAGAGCTGCGATAAGCGCCAGGGCACGACTTCACAGGTTGCGGAAGAACGCCCGCAGAGCTGCGATAAGCGTCAGGGCACGACTTCAGTCGTGCCGAAAACGCAACGAATCAAATGATGGGCTTTAGCCCCTGAGGGATGTTTTTCGGTCACCTCACCGGGGTTCATACAACCACTACGAGTCGCGAGGCCGAAAACGAAAATCACCTCGCGGCCGCTCGAAAAGCATCACTTTTACCCCGGTTTTGCTCAGATTTGAGCCGTTTTTTGGCCATTTTCCATCGATTTCAGAGGCTTTTGCATGCAACTTGAAAGGAATATTTCGCACAAAACAAACGGGTTAGTCCAGTTTTCCCGCCCAAAACAGCCCTACCCCCCACCCCCCTATGTAATGTGAAACTGTGGAACTGGGATGGAATTGCCAGTTCAAACCCAGGCCGTCACCAGCACCCCGAGCTTGACCGCAGAGAGCTTGAGCCCGTCGGCGCGATTCTTGAAGTAGATCTCGTTGAGGTGGTCTGAATTCAACTGCTCGATGCGACGAAATCCGGCGCGGTCGAGTTCTGCCGCCATCGTCTGCGGCGTGAAGAAGAGTTGAAATGGTTCGCCAGCCGCGGCCACACGCCCGGCCAGAGCATCGAAGGCCGTGCGGCCCACCTTGCTGAGAGTCTCGGGCGCAACCGCGTAGTCAAAGCTCACGGCGCTGCCTGCCGGCAGTTTCGCAATGGCGTCGAGTGTTGCGCGAAAGGCGGCGAGCGTGAGATACGGCACCACTCCCAGCCAGCCGAAGAAAGCGGGAGCGCCACCGTCGAATCCCGCCTCGGCCAGTCCCGCGGCGAGCGTCTTGTGCTCAAAATCCAGCGGCACATAGGTGACATTCGAGGGTACTGAGATCGCGGCCTCGTCGAGCATCGCACGCTTCCACTCCTGCGTCGCGGGAAAGTCCACCTCGAAGACGTGTAGAGAGGCGAATGGATTGCGATAGGCGAAGGTGTCCAGTCCCGCGCCGAGAATCACGTATTGCTTCACGCCGTTCGAGATGGCTTCGGCTAATCTGTCTTCGACATAGCGGCTGCGCACGGCCATGAAGGCGCGGAAGTCCCGCGCGACCTTGTGGCTGGCGCGTTCGAGATCGCGCGCGTAGGCCGGGCCGATCAGCCGCACCGCAATCGGATCGTCGAGAATGCGAGGCTGCTCCATCAATTGGTGCGCGGCCCGTCGAATCGCGACGCGAAGAGCTGTCTTGCTGGCTTTGCCGGTTTGCATTACTCCCAGTTTATTGTTTCGCCCCTCACCGCGTTCACTCCGCATCCCATCCGATTGTCATCCTGAGCGGACGCAGCGAGTCGAAGGACCCGCTCGGCTTTTTTGGGCTACCATGAGCTCACCGATGCGCCCTAATCGTTTCGTATTCATAACCTGGAGTTGGCGATGGCGGCGTACCATGTTTTCATGACCTGGATCGGATGGGCATTGCTTTCCGCTTTCTTTGCTGCCGCCACCGCGCTGCTGGCCAAGGTGGGCGTGGCGCATGTTGACTCGAACCTCGCCACGGCCCTGCGCACCAGCGTGGTCGTCGTCTTTGCCTGGGCGATTGTACTGGCGCTGGGCAAACACGGCGAGATTCGCGCGCTCGACCGCCGCACCTGCCTCTTTCTCGCGCTATCGGGCCTCGCCACGGGCCTGTCATGGATTTGTTATTTCCGCGCCCTGCAACTTGGGCCCGCTTCGCGCGTGGCTCCGTTCGACAAGCTCAGCGTGCCGCTGGTCATCGTCTTCGCCTGGCTGCTGCTGGGCGAAAAACTGAATACGTCAGCCATCGTCGGCGGCCTGCTCATTACCGCCGGAGCCGTTGTGATCGCTGTGGGGTGATTGGCCGCGACTCCTGGCTTTGCGTCCATATACTGTAAGGAGCGCACGCGGTTCTTGAAGCCGCAAGATGCATCCATGACCGCTAACGCACAATCCGAAGCACAAGCAGCTCAGCCCCGCCGCATCGTCCTTACTGGCTTCATGGGCTCGGGCAAGACGACCGTCGGCCCGCTGCTGGCTGCGCGGCTGGGCTGGAAGTTTCTCGATGTCAGATGACGTGATCGAGGCCGAGGCCGGGATGAAGATCGCCGAGATCTTCACACGCCACGGCGAAGCGGCCTTCCGCGAGCGCGAGCACTCAACCATCGCACGCCTCGCTCAAACCGATGCGCTGGTCCTCGCCCTCGGCGGCGGCGCAATCGAAGATCCCGCCACGCGCAGCCTGCTACTCACCGCTCCCGGCACGCTGCTGGTCCATCTTGAAGTGGAGTTAGCCACCACTCTGAAGCGTTGCAGCGGCACCGAGCAGAGCCGCCCCGTTCTCGCCGACCAGGCCAACCTTGCCACCCGTTACGAGCGCCGCCTGCCGCTCTATCGCGAGGCGCATCTCTCGATCCAAGTCGACACACTGACTCCAGAGCAAGTCGTAGACGCTATCCTGCAGGCCGCGAGCCTGATCCCTGATCTCTGACCCCTGTTCACTGTAGTATCGGAATCCCCGCGATGCGCTGCTGCCACTCGGCCGGGCCGGTCTGGTGCACGCTGGTTCCCTTTGAATCCACAGCCACCGTCACCGGCATGTCGCGCACGTCAAATTCATAAATCGCTTCCATGCCCAGGTCGGCAAAGGCCACCACGCGCGCGCCGTAGATCGCCTTCGACACGAGATAAGCCGCGCCGCCCACCGCCATCAGGTAGACCGCGCCAAATTCGCGGATGGCATCGATCGCCGCCGGTCCGCGCTCGGCCTTGCCAACCATTCCCAGCAATCCCGTCTCGGCCAGCATCTGCCGTGTGAACTTGTCCATGCGCGTCGCCGTCGTCGGCCCTGCCGGCCCCATCACCTCTTCGCGCACCGGGTCCACCGGCCCAACGTAGTAGATGAACCGTCCGCGGAAATCGACCGGCAGCTTCTCGCCGCGATTCAACATGTCAGTCATGCGCATGTGCGCGGCGTCGCGGCCGGTCAGCAGCTTGCCGGTCAGCAGCAACACCTCGCCCGGCTTCCACGTGGCGACCTCCTCGCGCGTCACCGTGTCGAGATTGACGCGCCGCGCCGACGACACGTCGTAAGTCAGCTTCGGCCACTCGTCGAGATTTGGCGGATCGAGATAGACCGGTCCCGAGCCATCCAGTACAAAATGCGCGTGCCGCGTCGCCGCGCAGTTGGGAATCATCGCCACCGGCAGATTGGCCGCGTGTGTCGGATAGTCGCGCACCTTCACGTCGAGCACGGTGGTCAGCCCGCCCAGCCCCTGCGCGCCGATTCCCAGCCGGTTGACCTTGTCGTAGAGTTCCAAGCGCAGCTCCTCGGCGCGATTCGTGGCCCCGCGAGCTTTGAGATCCTGAATGTCGATCGGATCCATCAGCGATTCCTTGGCCAGCAGCATCGCCTTCTCGGCCGTGCCGCCGATCCCGATGCCCAGCATCCCCGGCGGACACCATCCGGCACCCATCGTCGGCACCGTCTTCAGCACCCATTCCACAACCGAATCGGAGGGATTGAGCATGATGAACTTGGCCTTGGCCTCGGAGCCGCCGCCCTTGGCCGCAACCGTCACGTCGACCTTATCGCCCTTCACCAGCTCCACCGTCACACAGGCCGGCGTATTGTCCTTGGTATTCTTCCGCGCCCCCGCCGGATCGGCCAGGATCGAGGCCCGCAGCTTGTTGTCCGGATCGAGATAAGCTCGGCGCACGCCCTCATCGACCATCGTCTGGATGTCTTTGCGCTCCTCGCCCGGTGCGGCGGCAAACTGCACATCCATGCCCACCTTCAGAAACGCCGTCACAATGCCCGTGTCCTGGCAGATGGGCCTATGCCCCTCGGCGCACATGCGGCTATTGACGAGAATCTGCGCAATCGCATCCTTGGCCGCCGGCGACTCCTCCCGCTCATAAGCCTTCGCCAGGCTGGTGATGTAATCCACCGGGTGGTAGTAGCTGATGTACTGCAACGCGCCCGCAATGCTCGCAACAAAATCTTCCTGGCGGATGATGGTCATCGGAACTCCTCACAGACAGTTTAGGCCAATCGACGAGGTGCTTGTTCGCATAAGGCCGCTCCAAAGACGGCCGCCTTGTGGGCACAAGGTCATCGCCGATGGAGAACAGTGGCTTTCACATAGAGCCGAGCACTCTGGTAAAACTGACGATGGCGCTGCTGTATCGGCCCGGCTTCCGCAGCGAGCTGCGCTTGCTGCCGGAGCGCAGAGAAACGAGGACGCAAATGGGATTGAGCGAAGATCTGGAGCGGATTGCCTTACAGGAACGCGAGCTGGTCTTGCCGCGATTTGATGCCGAGGTGGCGTGGAAGCTGGGAGTTCGCCTGCGGACGACGGCGCAGGAGCGCGGCTTGTCGCTGGTGATCGACATACGGCGCTTTGGGCAGCCGCTCTTCTATGCCGCGCTCGACGGCACCACTCCCGACAATCCGGAGTGGGTGCGGCGCAAGATCAATGTAGTTGCGCGCTTCCATTCCAGCTCTTATCGCATAGGTTTGAGCCTGAAGGCGAAGAACGAAACGCTGCACGAGAAGCTCGGCGTGCCTGTTGCCGACTATGCAGCGGCAGGCGGTTCGTTTCCGCTCAACGTAGCCGGTGCTGGCATTGTGGGGTGCGTGACTGTCTCCGGATTGCCGCAGCGAGACGATCACGAATTGGTCGTCGAAGCGCTTTGCGCCGAGCTGGGGCGCGACTACGAGGGGTTGCGGCTTGGGAGCGAATTAGCTAGTTAGCTTGCCGTTCGAGCAGGGCAATGAAGAAACCGTCCGTTTGAAACGCTCCTGGCAGCAGGCGTAGAGACCCCTCCGGCGTGAGGCTATTGCCCAACCGTTCCGCGCCAGATGCGGCGAGAATTCTCTCGGCCAGCAGTTCGGCGATGCGGGCTTCGAGGGATACTTGGCGGACGTTTGGAGTTGCTGCAAGCACAGCGGCGACGACCTGCTCGTTCTCTTCCGGCTCCAGCGAGCAAGTGGAGTAGACGACGTGGCCGCCGGGGCGCACCGAGCGCAACGCGGCAGTGAGAATCGCACGCTGGCGATCGGCCTGGCGGGCGAGGTCCTCAAAGCGCAGGCGATGGCGAATCTCAGGGTTGCGGCCCAGCGTTCCGGAACCGCTGCACGGCACGTCGGCCAGCACGAAATCGTAGATTCCGTTATCCGTGATCGTGGTGGCGTCAGCCAAGCGGCACTCGACTCGTTCGCCGAGAAAGGCCAACCGCTTCTTCAACTGCTCAAGTCGCGGCGCGCTCGATTCGCAGGCCACGATGCGGGCTCTGGGGTTGCGCTCAGCAAGGATCAGCGTTTTTCCGCCGGGAGCCGCGCAGGCATCGAGGATGCTTTTTGCTTTTTGGCTGGGATTGCGACTGGCCAACTCGGCCACTAACTGCGATCCCTCGTCCTGAAATCGCACGCGGCCCTCGCGAAAGGCCTCGGTTGCGGTCACGTCGCCGGAGATGACCGTGCGGGCGGAGGCGAGCAGTTGGCCGGGTTCGAGATGAATGCCGGATGCGGCTAGTTCGGCTTCGACGATTGAGGTGGCGAGACGCACCGTTTGCACGGGCTGGCTTTGGCCGTGATGGCAGATGGCTCGTGCTGCTTCAAGGCCGTAGAGACTGATCCAGCGCTCGACTATCCAGGTTGGGTGGGCTGCGAGGTCGCCCGAACGATTCTCCTCCGGGGCTGAAGCCCATGTTGAATCTGATGGCCATTTGCGGCACGACTGAAATCGTGCCCTTTAAAGCAACTCCCTGCTCGCCGGACAAAGCCATTCTGTCTGATCTCTTTCGACGCGGGGGACGTTGCGCCCTTTCGACGCAGGAAGCTCCGCCTCAGATCGCAGCGAGCCGGCGAGCTTGCGAAGCACTGCGTTGACCATGCCGGAGGCGAAACGATGGCCGGCCTGCTTGGCCAGCTCCACGCTCTCGTCGATCGCGGCGCGGGCGGGGATGCGGTCCATGTGCAGCAACTGAAATGCGCCCAGGCGCAGCGCGATCAGAATCTCCGCGTCGAGCTTCGCGTTGGGGCGTGACAGCAGCGGCTGCACCCGACGATCGAGCAGAATCTGCCAGCGCAGCACGCCGAGCACCAGCGCGGTGGCAAGATTGCGGTCTGGGTCCGAGAGCGCGTTGACGGCTTTGCCGCGCAGCAAATCGTCTGAGTGCGATTGGCCGCGCTCGACGGCCTGAAGAATGCTAAAGGCTGCTCTGCGGGCAGGTGAAATATCCGTTGCCCGATTCTTCGGCGCGGACTTTGTTACGCCGGTCTTCTTCTTGCCGGTCATTGCGCAGGAGTCCCAAGGCGCGCGCCGGGAGCCAGCGCGTTGCCGCGAAGAAACTCGGCTGCTGTCATTCGCTTCTTGCCTTCGAGCTGAACTTCGAGAAGCTCCAGCCAGGTGTTTCCGGCGCAGGCCACGAAGAGGCGGTGGTTCTCGACGTGAATATGGCCCGGATCGTCGCCGCTGCCGCCAGCAAAGCTCGAAGCATCCGCAACGCTCAGCCGATGAACGATCAGCTTTTTGCCTTCGAGGGTGGTGAAGGCGCCGGGCCAGGGCTGAAAGCCGCGCCAGCGATTCTTGAACTCCGTCGCCGTGCGCGCGGCAAAATCCATGCGGCCGTCTTCGCGCGTGAGGATCGGGGCGAGTGTGGCGATCTTGTGATTCTGCGGCTTCGGCTGGATGCGTCCCGTCGTCCAGTCCGGCCAGCGTCTTCGTCACCAGCGGCGCGCCGCCCTCGGCCAATATGTCGAAGAGTTCCGCCGCGGTCTGCTCGGGCCCGATGGCAAGCGCCTGCTGCAGCAGGATCGGCCCGGTGTCGAGTCCTTCTTCGAGCAGCATGGTGGTGTTGCCGGTGAAGGCTTCGCCCATGGCCACGGCCCACTGGATCGGCGCGGCGCCGCGATAGCGCGGAAGCAGAGACGCGTGCAGATTGATGCAGCCCAGCCGCGGCAACGCGAGCATCCAGGGCGGAATGATGCGGCCATAAGCGACCACGACGATCGCATCGGGCGCGATCGCTTCAAGCCGCGCGCGAAATTCCTGATTGTTGCGAATCTTCTCCGGCTGGATCGACTTCAAGGCCATCGGCCAATGCGGCGATTTTTACCGGCGGCGCCCGAGTTCTTTTGTCCGGCCCACGGGCCGGTCGGGCTGGGTGACGACCAGGGCGATTTGTGCCCGGCCGCGAGCAGCGCTTCGAGCGTGGGCACGGCAAAGCGCGGAGTCCCGCAGAAGACCAGCTTCATCGGGCCTACCACTCGCCGTCGCGCTGCATCTTGCGGATCTTGCGCAGGGACAGCTCGCGCTTCAGCCCGCTCATGCGGAAGATGAACAGCATGCCGTCCACGTGGTCGATCTCGTGCTGGAAACAGCGCGCCAGCAGATCGCTGCCGTCCATCTCGAACCACTTGCCTTTTTCGTCCTGCGCGCGGACGCGCACCTTGGCGGCGCGCGCCACCTTCTCGCGGATCTCGGGAAAGCTCAGGCAGCCTTCTTCTTCGTACTGCCTGCCTTCGCTCGAGATGATTTCGGGATTGACGAGCACCAGCTTGTCTTTGGGGTCCTTGCCCATGCTGAGGTCGATCACCGTCAGGCGCTTCGACACGCTCACCTGAGGCGCGGCCAGCCCGATGCCCTGCGAGGCGTAGGTGGTTTCAAACATGTCGGCGACCAGCTTGCGCAGATCGGCATCGAATTCGGTGACGGGTTCGCCGGGCTGTGAAAGCACCGGATCGGGATATTTGACGATCTTCAGAATCATCTTGCTGTCTAAAAGCTCCGTATCTGTTCGATGTACCCGTCGAAATTCCGTTTCATCTCCAAAGCCGAGTCGCCGCCGAACTTCTCCTGGGCCAGGCTCGGCAATGGTCAGCGCCACCATGGCCTCGGCCACGACGCCGGCCGCCGGGCACCACGCAAATATCAGACCGCTCGTAACTTGCGCTGGTCTGCCTCGCGGGTATCAAAGCGTACCGATTTGAGCGGCTTGCGCAGAGTCGAGATGGGCTTCAGATAGCCGCGCACCACGATATCCTCGCCATTTGAAACGCCGCCCTCCATGCCGCCGGCATTGTTCTGCGGACGGGTAAAGCGGGTGGGTTTGCTGTTGGGTTCCGTCGCATAGTAGATCGGATCGTGAACCGTGGAGCCGAAGCTCTCGGCGGCCACCATCCCGCGGCCGATCTCGACCGCCTTGACCGCCTGAATGCTCATCACCGCCCCGGCGAGCTGGCCGTCCAGCCGCTCGTCCCAGTTGGCGTAGGTGCCCAGGCCGGCAGGCACGCCATGCGCCACCACCTCGAAGACGCCTCCGACCGTATCGCCGGTGCGCGCGGCCTCCTCGACCTCTTCTTTCATGCGTGCTCGATCGCGTCATCCACGCAGCCCAGCACGACCTCGTCCATGGCTGCAAGGGCGGCGATCTCCTCCCATGCGGCGGAGCGGTCGAGCTCCACGCGGCCGACGCGGATGACGTGGCTGGCCACTTCAATCCCCAGCGTCTGCAGCATCAGCTTGGCCAGGGCTCCGGCGGCCACGCGCGCCGTGGTCTCGCGGGCCGAGGCGCGTTCCAGCACGTAGCGGGCGTCGGGAAAGTTGTATTTCAGAGCGCCTGCCAGGTCGGCGTGTCCGGGCCGCGGCGAGGCCACCGCCTGGTGCAGTGCCGGGTCGCCCTCTGCAACGGGCAGCTTCTCTTCCCAGTTCTTCCAGTCGCGGTTCACGAGTTCGATGGCGATCGGCGTTCCGATGGTTTTGCCGTGCCGCACGCCGCTCAGCACGTGGGCCTTGTCGGTCTCGATCTTCATCCGCCCGCCGCGCCCATAGCCCTGCTGGCGCCGCCACAACTCGCGGTTCACAAACTCCAGGTCAACCGGCACGCCGGCAGGCAGCCCTGAGACCAGAGCGATCAGCGCCTCGCCATGCGACTCTCCGGCAGTCGAGAAACGAATCATATAGTCTTGATTGTAACGGAGAACCGTTGGTTACTCCCGATTCTGCCTCTGAACGGCATATCGACCGATTTTGCCGTTTGGGACCGCCGCAATGTCCTAAGCTAGAACCATGAGCAACTCCAATCCGCAAGCGCCGCAGAAATCTACGGCAGCGCCGAGTGAAATCTTCGATCTGTTGGTGGTAGGCGCCGGACCCACCGGCCTGGCCTGCGCCATCGAGGCCAAAAAGGCCGGTTTGAGCGTCGTGATGGTGGAAAAGGGCTGCGTCTGCAACTCGCTCTTTCACTACCCGTCGCACATGACCTTTTTCACCACCCCGGAGCTGCTGGAGATCGGCGATATCCCCTTTCCCAGCACAAATACCAAGCCCAATCGCAACGAGGCGCTCCAGTATTACCGCCATGTGGCGGCGTACTACAAGCTGGATATCCGCCAGTATCATCGCGTGGAGCGGGTTGAAGGCTCAGACGGCGGCTTCACCGTGCGCACGATGGACCGCTTCGGCCGCGGCGGCAGGATTCAGGCTCGCAAACTGGTCATTGCCACCGGCTACTACGACCGGCCCAACTACATGCACATTCCAGGCGAGAGCCTGAGCAAGGTGCATCACTACTACTTCGATCCCCATCCCTATTTCGGAACGGATGTGCTGGTGATCGGCGGCAAGAACTCAGCAGCCATTGCGGCGCTTGAGTTGTGGCGCAGCGGCGCGCGGGTCACGCTGGTTTACCGCGGGCCGGAGATCACGCCGAATGTGAAGTACTGGATCAAGCCGGACATCGAAAACCGCATCAAAAACCGCGAGATCAAGGCGTACTTCAACACCCAGGTGGTCGAAATCACGCCGGACACGGTGGTCATCGAAACGCCCCAGGGCCGCGTGACCATCAAGAACGATTTTGTCTTCGCCATGACCGGCTATCACCCCGACTTCGAGTTCCTTGAGGGCCTGGGCGTGCGCTTCGAGGGCGAGGACCGGCTGCCGGTCTGCAACCCGGAGACGCTGGAAAGCAACGTGCCGGGAATCTATCTGGCAGGGGTCATCGTGGCCGGCTCGCGCACCAGTGAGATTTTCATCGAGAATGGCCGCTTTCACGGGCGGCAGATTGCCAAGGCGCTGGCGGCGAAGTGAAGAAGCGTGCCGGACGAGGCTGGAGTTCGCCAAGCGACGGTTTGGCTGGGCTGTAATTCCGCCTTACTTCAGATTCATGTTCCTCGGCCTGATCGTTCCGAACGAATCGATGCCCGGCTGGCCCGGCGGCTTGTGCGGCATGCAGTGGTCGCGCTGACGGCGATGGAGCCGCATACGAGCGCGTCACGTGCAGCCGGTCCATCACCACGTAGCGTGTGCGCAGGCCGCCGATGGTCGCGGGCAGTTGTGCGGGAAGGCGATTGCGGTCCACGTAGATGACCAGCGCCGCCTCGCGCGGGTTGTCCAGGCTCTGGCCCACGCCCACGCCGAAGAAGGCTGGATTCTGCCGCATCAGGCCGGCTGCCACCCGGTTCTTGACGGCTACGGCCTGCGCCAGCGCCGATGCCGGCAGAGAGACGGCGGCCGCATCGAGCGGCGTCTGCGGCGCCGAGCCGAAGACCACCGCCCTGGCCGTGGTGGGAATCACCACCGTGCGCACGCCGTCGACCGTGGCCGGGACGCTCACCGTCCTGTTCTCGTCCGTATAGAGAATCACGGCGGCTTCGCCGGGATGGTCGCTGCTCTTGCCGGCGGCCACGCCCAGAATGCCGGCCGAGGAGTTCACAAGCATGCGCGCCTGGGCCAGCGCCTGCTGGGCGCGCGCATACTCCGCATCGCTCAGCGGGCGATTTTGCGCCGAGGCGACGGTGTTGTCGCCGTAGCTGAGGCAACTGACCGCGTGGTCGGCCGCGCCCACAAAGGTATAACTGCCGCCGCCTAGCTGCGCGCCGAGTTCATTCAGCACTTCGGGGGCCGGATTGGCCACGCCCTGGCTCACGCCCGGAGACATCTGTCCCGCCGGCAAAGTAGAGGCCCACCGGCTCGGCATTGGCGGCATCCACCACCAGCGCGCCGGAGTCGCCCGCATCGCTGAACTGGTTGCCGCTGAGGGCCAGCTGATGGGTGAAGGTCTTGGTCAGGTAGGGCCGGGTCTCAGCGCAGTCGAGAAATAGTCGACCTTCACATCGAGATCGACGGCCGAGATGCCGCCGCAAGTCAGCCCGGTTGTCCGCCCGCTCTTGGCCACCTTCAGATCCAGCGTCCCGGTCTCGCCCTTGCCGCCTGTCGAAGTGATGCCGGGAGGCGCGGCGGCCAGCGTGCCGTCTGCCTGCTTGCCGCCCAGCTCGAGAATCTTGCCGGAAGGGTCCACGGCGCGCGAGGTGAGCTGAGCGATCGCCGCGTCGGCATTGGTCAGCTTTGAGGCGAGCGGCAGCCAGCCTGTCAGCGAGGCCACGGGCTGGACGCCGGCGCTGTCTCCCAGAGGCGAGCAATTGTTGTCGATCAGCCCCGGCTGGACGATGGCGTCGCCCACGCTGGCGTGATCGCTTCTGGCCAGCACGTGGTTGTTGCTCAGCAGGTACTGGCGCTTGGAAGCATCTTCGACGAGCGCGCCCAGCGTGCCGCTGCAGCAGTCCACAATCTGCTCGCCGCGGGTGTCGTAGTCGGCGTTGTTGCCGCCCGAGCTGCCCAGCGCGACGGAAGCCGGAAATTGGGCCTGATGTGTGGCCGGGTTGCTCGTAACCCCGGCGGTATTCACCAGCACGACGGAGGCGGCCTCTGGAAGTGCTGGACGAAGCCCCGCCCACCGTGGCCACCACGTAGGTCGGCCCGGTTGCCTGCACCGCGGCCGGCGCCGTGTAGGTGACCGTGCAGGAGGTGAAGGCTCTGGCTGGCGCGCTGGCAACTGACGGCGCTCAGCGAGCCTTGCCCGCCGCCTTCGCCGGTTGGCGAGTTTGCCAGCCTGAAGTTGATGCCGGTTGAGCCGCCCGCCTCGGCCAGAAATGCCGGTGACGGTGAGGCTTCCGTTAGCGCCCAGGGCCGCGTTCTCCGGCGTGAGCGGCTGCAGGAATCCCGGCGTCACCGTCAGTACGGAGCTTGCTCGCACGCTGGGGTTCGCCGTCAGAGTCGCGGTCACCACCACTTCGGCGCGATCCGCGGTGAGATAGCTGGGCGGCGTGTACTGGCCGTTCGAGTTGATGCTCCCCGGCCCGCTTGTTGCGTCTCCGCCAGCGACCGACCAGGTGACCCCTGCCGCCTCGCCGCCGGCCAGCGTTGCCGTGAACTGATGGACGGATGCGCCCTGCCCGTTGGTTGCATTGCAGCCGGTGCAGTTGGTGTCGATGGAGCCGTTGCCGGGAGTGACGAAGAAGGCTGAACTCGCTGATTTTGCAGTGACCAGGCCGCTGCCGCAGCCGGCCGCCAGCAGCAGCGCCGGAGCCAGGAAGATCGGCAATTTTCGCAGAAATGGCCCTGGTTCGTCACCGGTCTAGTATAGGCCGGTCTCTTGATCCCCGCTTGCGGAGGAGCAAGCAGAGGGAGTGGCTCAGAGGTCAGGTGAAAATGAGCCGAAAGCGTGGTAGTCTATAAACTACAAGATTTGCGATGATCGAATTCAGGCAGACCGAGACCTTTCGGAAGTGGCGTTCGCGGCTCAAGGATGAGCGGGTACGCGCCTTGATCGCCTCTCGCCTCGATCGCTTGGCTTTTGGGAATGCAGGGGACGTGAAGCCGGTTGGGCAGGGAATCAGCGAACTGCGAATCGACCATGGACCGGGCTATCGCGTCTATTTCATCAAGCGCGGCAACACCATCGTCATTTTGCTGTGCGGCGGCGACAAGAGCACACAGTCGAAGGATATCCAAGCAGCGAAGCGACTGGCCGGAGAATGGAGGGAAGAAAATGCCTAAGCAAACGATTCACGAGAAGTTGACCCCATATGATCCTGCCGAGGATCTTGGATCGGACGAAGCCATTGCGATCTTCATGGCGGAGGCATTTCAGACCAACGATGCAGGCTACATCGCGCACGCGCTCGGTGTCGTCGCCCGCGCCAAGGGAATGGCCCAGATTGCCGGGCAAACTGGATTGTCCCGCGAGCAGCTCTATCGTTCTTTCAGTGAAAAAGGAAATCCTACGCTGAAGACCACGCTGGCTCTTATGAATGCTCTGGGCGTTCAACTGACGGCAAAGATTCCCACCGCAGCCTGACGAAACGGGCCTCAAGCTTCACCAAACCCACACTCTACGACAGCACTCTGCCCAGAAATCCCTTGAGCCCCCAGCGGCCCAGGGCGGCGGTGAAAAACACCAGCGCCAACAGAATCGCCCACCAGGGCATGTGGCCGACGCCGGGAGTAACGGCGGCGCGCAGGCCTTCGCTCATGTAGACGATGGGATTGAAGAGCACGCCGTACTTGACCCAGGGAATCTTGCCGAGCCACGCCCAGGGATAGTAGACGCATCCCAGAAAGGTGATGGGCACGACAATGATCGAAAAGACCAGGCCAATCTGCTTGGGGTTCACCGTCGAGCCGATGACCAGGCCGAGCGACCCGGCCAGCAGGCTCGCCAGCAGCAAGCACCAGCACAAAAGGAACCAGTTCTCACATGTGCGCTACCACCGGCACGGCGGGAACGTAGTAGGCCATGGGAATCACCATCAGAGCGGCGATGATGCTCTGCATGGCGCTGAAGCAGACCTTTTCGAGAGCCACGGCCCAGAGCGGCAGCGGGCACATCACCCGGTCGTCGATCTCGCGCGTGATGCCGAACTCGCTCGACAGCGGCAGCGCCACGGCGGCGATGCCAGAGAACATGATCGCCACGGCCATCAGTCCCGGCAAGAGGATGGTGCCAAAGTCGACCGTGGGACCCGACGCGACGTTGCCGACGGCCATCGGATTGCCTCCGCCCATGCGCGGCAGGATGAAGGTGAAGACGAAGAGGAACAGCAGCGGCTGCATTCCCACGCGCAGCAGGAAGGGCACAAACTCGCGCGTCAGCACGCGCAGGTCGCGCAGAAACAGACCGGCAAAGGCCTTCACGAAGATCCCGGAGGCCGGAGCGCTTGAGACTGATTTGCCTGGGTCTGATTCGACTGGCTCTGATTTGGCCAGGTTCGGTTTGATGGGACGCAGTTTGCTCGGCTTCGGTTTGCCTGGATCTGGTTTACCGGGGTCCGTTTTGCTTTGACCGGGTTTGCCGCCGCTGTGCACGCGCAGATCTTTTGTCAGCACCTCCAGATCGCGCAGGATGAGCCACTGAATATCCTTCACAATCTTCCCCAAGCCGCGCTGTCCGGCGAGGAGCGCGTCTGGAATTTTATTCCCGGTTCTCTCTTCCCGGTTTTCCGGCTCTGAGCTATTCACGCAGGTCCCTCCCCGTCAATTGAATGAAGACGGTCTCCAGGCTCGGCTCGGTGATCTCGAGGTCGCGCAGGCCGTGGCCATTGGCGGCTTGGACCAGTTTCGGCAGCAGGCCGTCGGAACTGGACGCAATCACGCGCAAGCCGTCGGGCGTGATCTCGACGCTGGTCACCTCCTCGCGCTTCTTCAGGGTGGCGACGACCGTCTCCAGGCCGGCTTGAGATTTCAACTTCAGATTGAAGACGGTGTGTGCGCCGAAGGTGGCTTTGAGCTTCTGCGGCGAGCCCAGAGCCAGCACCCGGCCGTGATCGATGATCGCCAGCCGATCGCTGAGCGAGTCGGCTTCCTCCATGTAGTGCGTCGTCAGCAGGACGGTGATGCCTTCTTTGTGCAGCCCTTCGACAGCCTCCCACATTGCCATGCGGCTCTGCGGGTCCAGGCCGGCGCTGGGCTCATCCAGGAACAGGACCGTCGGCCGGTGCGCGATGGCTCGCGCGATCTGCACCCGCTGCGCCAGGCCGCCGGAGAGCTGCGGAGGGTAGACGTTTTTGCGCTCGGTGAGCATGAATTGCGTCAGCAGCTCCAGAGACCGGGATTTGGCGTGTCCGTGGCTGAAGCCGAAGTAGCGGCAGTGGAAGTAGAGGTTTTCATAGACGGTCAGCGAGCGGTCGAGGGTATTGAACTGCGGAACCACTCCAATATGCCTTCGCGCCAGGGCGGGATGCTGGACCACGTCGATGCCCGCGATGCGGACGGTGCCGCTGGTGGGCAGCGATCGAGTGGTGGCGATCGAGATGGTCGTTGTCTTGCCGGCCCCGTTCGGCCCCAGCAGGCCGAAGATCTCACCCTGCTTCAGCTCAAGGTCGATGCCGTCGACGGCGACCACGCGGAGCTTGGATTCGTAGATCTTTGTCAGTTTTTCGATTTCAACGATCAAGAGAGCTCACCCGGCGCGAGAGGGAGGCGTATGCACAATCAGGGTATCTCACAGGGCCAAGGGGTTGAAACCTCGAAGATTCAAGGCCAAAGGGCGCGATCCGACCTGTGCGTACCTGAGAGCGGCCTTGGCATTGCTGGTAACCGTTTCCATTTTGCGGGACGCAAGGCCATCAAAGGCTCGTAGAATGAAGACAGCCCTCGCGGTTCAGGAAAGCGAATCCGTGAGCAAGATGATGTACCTGGAGGAATGATGGCAACTGCCTTGCATCAACCGGAGGTCGCCCCCGGCCATGGTTTTGTAAGCGAGGAAGCCAAGCGCCGGGCTGAGCAGGCGCGCACCGAACGCGCCCGCAAGAGACAGGCGCTCAATCTGCAGCGAGAGAACATTCTTTCGCAACGGACTTCGCACCCGGCCCGCCGGGCCGCTTTGGAAGCCGCCCTTGCACAGATTGAAGGGCAGCTCGAAGCAATGAAGTAAGTTGGATGGCCCGCAAAGCGCGGGCTTTTTTGTTGGCCGCGATTCCGAGCGATATCCCTATCCCTTGCGGTAATTGAGCAGGGAATTGGCCTGTTGCACCGGGGTAAGCAGGATGCGCGCGATGTTGACATTCGCGGGACGGCTCACCGCCCATAGAATCGCATCGGCAATGTCCTCGGGCGTGAGCGGCTCAATTCCCTTATAAAAATTGGTCGCGCGTTCGGTGTCGCCGTGGAAGCGGACGATGCTGAACTCAGTCTCCACCATGCCGGGATCGACCGTGGTGACGCGAATCGGCGTACCCAGCAAATCCTGATGCAGGCCATCGTTGATAGCGCGCTCGCCGGCTTTGGTGGCGCAATAGACGGCTCCGCCGGGGTAGGTCATTTCGCCGGCCGTCGAGCCCAGATTCACCACATGGCCGCTTCCGCGCTCCACCATTCCCGGAACCACTGCGCGGGTTACATAGAGCAGGCCTTTGACGTTGGTGTCGATCATCTCTTCCCAGTCGTCAATGCTTCCCTGGTAGAGCTTTTCCAGACCCCGGCTCAGTCCTGCGTTGTTGACCAGGATGTCGATCGAGGCCCACTTTTCGGGCAGCGCGTCGATCGCTTGTTGAACGGCTTCGCGGTCGCGCACGTCGAGGACGATGGTATGAACCGCCTCGGCTCCGCGTTCGAGGGCCGCAGAGGCTACTTCGGCGAGTTTGTCAGCACGGCGGGCGGCCAGCAGCAGGCGTGCTCCTTCGGCGGCGAAAGCCAGTGCCGTGGCCGCGCCGATGCCCGAGGAGGCTCCGGTGATGAAGACGAGTTTTCCCTTGAGAGTCATGGGTCTATCTTAACCAGACTGCCGCATTGAGATTTCAACGGAAGCGGCTGCAAACTGGCCGAATCGGCGGCGGCGATACATCCGTCCCGTATCTGCTCTATAATCCTTACCAAATTCCAATCCCGTAAGCTGCGTGTTTTGTACGTTCCATCCACTGGATTTCCATCAAGTCCCCCTCGGACGACGCCGATACCAGAGAGAGGGGATGCAGAGATCCTCTTCAGGAATTGCATACAGGACGCGTGTGAGCATTTGGGGATTCCAGCGGCTTTTCGGAGACTGCGCCTCGTGCGGCGATGCCGCGCGCCGGTGCACGGCGATTCGAACGATAGCGGTTGCGGCGCTCGTGGCGGCGGCAACCGCGTGGATGGCGGCGCAAAGCCCTGCGTCTGCCGCGGGTCGAGATTCCGGGCTTTCCACCCCTTCCGCGCCTCATGAAGAGACGCTGCCTCCGCGGGTGGTCCAGGCGGCGCGGTTTCTTGCGCGGCGCGGCTGGACGAGTGGCGCGGCGGCGGGCAGGGCTGCGACTCTGCGCGGGCGGGCGACGAGCTTGGCGAACAAAACTCAGGCCCAGCCGCAGCTCCAGACACAAGGAAACCAAAGCTGGCTGCCGCTGGGGCCGGTTGCCGTGCAGTCGCGGAACTTCGGCCTGGTCACGGGCCGCATTTCAGCGCTGGCGCTGGATCCATCCGACGCGACCGGTAACACGCTTTACATAGGAACGACCGGCGGCGGAGTGTGGAAGTCGCAGAATGCGGCCACCTCCAACCCGGCAAACATCAGCTTCATCCCTCTCACCGACAATCTGCCCGCGCTGAATAATGTGCGGGAGGCCTCGATCAGCATCGGCGCGTTGACGGTGCAGCCGGGGGGAACGGGAGTGATTCTGGCTGGCACAGGCGACCCGAACGACGGCCTGGACTCCTACTACGGCGGCGGAATCTTGCGCTCGACTGACGGTGGAGGCAGTTGGAGCCTGATCGCATTTACCGCGGACCAGCTCTACGGTTTTGCCGGGGAGGGCTTTGCCGGTTTTGCCTGGAGCACGGTGAACACGCAGTTGGTGGTGGCCGCTGTTTCGCAGGCCTACGAAGGCATGCTGGTGAACTCGGTCAACTCCGGCACGAGCTACGAGGGGCTCTACTACTCAACCGACGGCGGAGCAAGCTGGTCGCTGGCGACGATCACGGATGGGCCGGGCCAGGATGTACAGGGGCCGAACAACGGCTTTGCGCTGCCCGACGGCAATGCGGCTACATCTGTCGTGTGGAATCCGGTGCGGAAGCTGTTTGTGGCAGCGGTGCGCTTTCACGGCTATTACCAGTCGGCCGACGGCATCACCTGGACGCGGATGACGGTGCAGCCCGGCGCGGGCCTGACCTCCGTTCTTTGCCCGCCCAATACCGGATACGCGGGCTCGCCCGGCTGCCCGATCTTTCGCGGCGCGCTGGCGGTGAATCCCCAAACCGGCGACACGTTTGCCTGGACAGTGGACGAATATAACCAGGACCAGGGAATCTGGCAGGACGAGTGCGCGGTGAGCGGCGGCGCCTGCGCCAGCCCGACGCTGTGGACGGCTCTGCACACGCAGCAATGGGGTACGGCGGCTCTTGAGACGGATACATCGCTGGGTCCGGCGACCATCCAAAACGGCGACTACAACCTGGCGCTGGCCGCGGTTCCCTCCGGCCTTGGAGCACAATACGGCACGACGCTGCTGGCCGGGGCAAACGATCTGTGGAAGACCAATTGCCCCTACTCGCAGGGCTGCCCGTGGCGCAACACGACCAATTCGACGGTTGGATTCTGCGCGCAGGTGGGCGAGTACCAGCATGCCCTGGCCTGGAACGCGGCCAATCCGCTGGAGATTCTGGTGGGCAACGACAGCGGGCTGTGGCGCTCGACCGACGCCATCGCCGAGACGGGACAAGTCTGCTCGGTGACCGATGCCTCTCACTTTCAAAATCTGAACGGAAGTCTTGGTTCGCTGGCCGAGGTGGCGAGCATCTCGCAGGCAGGCGCGACGCCCTACACGATGATGGCCGGCCTGGGAGCGAACGGAACAGCTGGCGTGAAGGGCACCACGCGCTCCGACGGCGGACTGGCCCGAGATTCTGGGCGGCGAGGGCGGTCCGGTCCAGATCGATCCGGTGAACAACGACAACTGGTTCGTAAACAGCCAGGCTGGAGTCTCGATTTACCTGTGTTCGCAAACGAGCCTGTGCACCCCGTCGGATTTCGGCTCGACTCCGGTTGTGAACGATGCGGATGTGGGCGGCGATGGGCTCACCATGACCGAGCCTGCGCCCTTTCTGGTCGATCCGCTGGACCACTCGCAGTTGCTGGTGGCCACCTGCCGGGTGTGGCGCGGAGGAACGAACGGCACGGGCTGGACGGCGGCGAATGCCATCAGCCCGATTCTCGACGGGACTGCTAGTCCATACTGCAACGGCGACACGCTGATTCGTTCGATGGCCGCGATAGCGCTGCCTTCGGGCGGGGAAGCGATCTACGTCGGCATGTACGGCTCGGCGGAGAACGGCGGGACGCTGGCAGGACATGTATTTTCGGCGATCTTCGATCCGTCGAGCGGCGCGATGCCTGTATGGACGGACCTGACATTGAATCCGGTCGGCAACGACGTGAACTGCGATGAACCATCTACGGGATGGGGATATCGAGTATCTTCATCGACCCGCACGACTCGACCGGCAAGACGGTTTACGTGACCGTGGCGGGGATTCAGCAACCTGCGCGAGACGGTGCGAGATGCTCTATGGCTCGACGGACGGCGGCGCGCACTGGACGGCGTTGACGGCCAACCTGCCCGCGGCTCCGGCCAACGCGTTGTGGTTGACCCGCAGGACCCCAGCACGGTCTATCTGGCCACCGATGTGGGGGTCTATTCGACGCGGCAGATCGCCAACTGCGCCAAGGCCAATCCCGGCTGCTGGTCGGCCTTTGGAAGCGGGCTGCCGCAGGCTCCGGTGGTTGCGCTCAGTGCGGCTCCGCGTAACCGCGACGGTTCAGAATCTGGTGGCCGCCACCTATGGCCGCGGCATCTGGATGGCCCCCGTGTGGACCGCGGGACTTGCGCTGACGAATGCTGCCGCGACGCCGGACTCACTGACCTTTGCGAGCCAGATGGTTGGAAGCTCCAGCGCGGCGCAGACGGTGACCGTCACCAACACGGGAAGCGCGGATCTGATGCCGACCTGGATTGCGGCCAGCGGAGACTTCAGCGAGACCGACGACTGCCTGAATGCGACCGTGGCCGCCGGAGCCAGTTGCACGATTCAGGTGACTTTACGCTCCAACAGTGACGGGCAACCGGACGGGTACGTTGACCGTCGTACGCGAACGTCGGCGGAGGACAGTTGACCGTTTCGCTCAGCGGAACCGGCACGCCCTCGGGCGCGGTGAGCCTGAGCCCGCCCAGCATCGATTTTGGCGGCTGGCAGGTGGGAACTACTTCGACGGCTTTGCAGGTGACGGCCGGCAACAGCAGTTCGCAGGCGGTCGCGTTCACCAGCGCAATCACCGGACCCTTTGCGATTGCGAGCAATGCCTGCGGCGCTTCGATTGCCGCGAACTCCGCCTGCAATCTGATGCTGACCTTTACGCCGGCGCAGGCCGGAGCGGCGACAGGAGCACTGACCTTTACCGACGCGAATGGAACGCAGACGGTGGCGCTGACCGGGACCGGGCTGGCCCAGCCGACCGATGCTGCTGTCGCCAGCCTCGCTCACCTTTCCCGGCACGGTGGTTGGGCAGTTGTCGGCGGCGCAGACCGTGCGCTGGCCAACAACGGCGGCGTGCCGCTGACTTCGATTGCGATCTCGGTGAGCGGGCCGTTCCGGCAGACGAATGCCTGCACCGCCAACCTGGCGCCGGAGTCGAACTGCGGAATCAATGTGGTCTATGCTCCGACGCAAGTGGGCAGCCAGAGCGGGACGCTGACGGTCTCCGATGCGCTGCACACGCAGACGGTGGCTTTGAACGGGACGGGCATCGCTCCGGCGGTGATCGGCGTCAGCCCGGCGAGCCTGAGCTTTACAGGACAGCAGGTGGGCGTAGCCAGCGCGCCGCAGACGCTGACCGTGAGCAATACCGGCGGCTCGCCGATGGCCAATGTGGGCTTCGATATCAGCGGACTCTCGGCCGCGAGTTTTTCTCTCGGCGCGACCACCTGCGGCGCGACGCTGGCGAATGGGAGCAGTTGCACGGTGCAGGTGATCTTTACCCCGGCCGCGGCGGGGGGCGCGACGGCATCGCTGGCGGTCTCCTCATCGACCCCAGGCGTGGCGGCGGTGAGCGTGCCGCTCAACGGCACTGGGCAGAGCACGGCGGGGATCAACGTGAACCCGGCGCAGCTCGTTTTCTTGATCGTAGCTCCGGGGCAGAGCAGCGCATCGCAGACGGTGATCGATCACCAACGCAGGCAGCTTCGGCGGTCAGCCCGTTGACTCTTGCGGCCACGCCTCCCTTCAGCCTGGCGCAAAACACCTGCGGCGCGAGCCTTGGCGCTGGGGCAAGCTGCTCGACGGGAGTCATCTTTTCGCCCGCGCTGGCCGTGACATATACGGGAACGCTGACGGTGCTATCCAACGGGCAGACGCTGGCCAGCGTGCCGTTGAGCGGAACTGGCGGAACGCCGGGCGCGGTGCAGGCGCAGCCGAGCCAAATCGACTTTCCGCAGACGAGTGTGGGACAGCTCAGCGCGCCCGTGACGGTGACTCTGACCAATCCCGCCGGCGACCTCGAGCCTTGCGAACTTTACCGTCGCGGCCACTGCGGGATTCAAGTTGGTGAACAACACCTGTCCCTCGACGCTTGCGGCCGGGGCCAGTTGCACGGTCGGCGTGGAGTTTGAGCCGGCCAGCGCAGGACGCGCAGAGCGGGAGCCTGACGGTGGGCAGCAGCGTGTCTGGCTACGGGGGCAACCGTGCCCCTGTCGGGAATGGGCTTCGACTTCACCGTTGCCTCATCGGGCGCGTCGAGCGCGACAATCGCCAGCGGCCAGACAGCCAGCTACAAGCTCGTGATTACGCCTCTCGGCGGCTCGACGGGCGCGTTTACCCTCCAGTGCGGCTCGCTGCCTTCGTACTCTTCCTGCACCTTCAATCCTGCCGGCGAGACAATTCCGGCCAACACGACCGGCAACGAATCGGTCGAGATTGCCACAGGGACCTCCTCGTCGGCGCGGCTCGCGCGGCCTGCGCTATGGCCGGTTCTTCCGCTGGCCTGCGGGATCGTGCTTGTGCCGCTGGCGACTTTGGAAACGGCGGAAGATGCTGCTGCTGGTTGTGCTGCTGGCGATTCTGGCGGGCGGCCTCTCCAGCTGCACCTCCTCGGGCGGAGGCGTCTCCAAGCCTCCTCCAAACTCGGGCAACAACATCACCCCGGCGGGAACCTACTCGATCCCCGTCACGGTGAGTTCCGGCGGCATCCAGCACCAGATCACGCTTACGCTCACGGTGGACTGATGCGGCCCGCATGCGGAGCGCAAAGCTGAAAAGTTATACTCAATCTTCAGACCTGCATCGTGAACGCCTGGATGAGAGCCTTAACAAGGCCGCCACTTAAGGAAGAGCAATGACCGCCAAAGTTACCGTGGAAGAGGTGGAGCGCGTGGCCGAACTGGCCCACCTCGAACTGACGCCGGAGGAGACTCCGGGCATGCTGAACGACTTGAACGCCATTCTGGACTACGTGGCCGAGTTGAACGAGCTGGACACGGCCGGCGTGACGCCGCTGGCTCAGGTGAGCGAGTTGAAAAATGCGGCAGGCGAGAGCGTGCTGCGCGCGGATCTGCTGCGGCCTTCGCTCGATCGCGCCGTCGTGATGAGCCAGGCGCCGGAGACGGACGGGGCCTTCTTCAAGGTGCCGAAGGTGATTGAGCGGTAGAGCACCTGCGGTGCGGCAGACGGCGCTTGCGCGCCACGGGGTTCGTGGTATCCCACCTTAGGCGCAAAAACAGAGACGCGCCGAAGGTGGGGCACCCGCAGTAACAGGTTGCATTGAGGCCGCTATAAAGTCAGGAAACGAGGAAGAGTCACTTGTCCGAGCGAAACTAAGCCTGCCGAAAGTTTTATAGAAAAGCCGAAGACTCTGGCCGCGCTGCGCGCGGAGATCGCCGAGGGCCGCACCAAGGCCGCCGATCTGGCTGCGAGCTACTACGACCGCATCGCGCAGGTGAATCCGCGGCTGAATGTCTACCTGAGCCTGACCAGGGAGCGCGCGCTGGCGCAGGCTGCACGCATCGACGATCTGGCCGCCAAGGGCGATCCCTCTGCCTCCGCTGGCCGGCATTCCCGTGGGCATCAAAGACGTGCTGGTGATGCAGGGCGCTCCGGCGACGGCGGGGTCGAAGATTCTCGAGGGCTATCGGCCTCCTTATGACGCGACGGCGGTTGCGAAGCTCGAAGCGGCGGGCGCGGTGCTGCTGGGCAAGATCAACTGCGATGAGTTTGCCATGGGCTCGTCGAATGAAAACTCGGCCTATGGGCCGGTGCGCAACCCTGTGGACACGGAGCGGGTTCCGGGCGGCTCGAGCGGCGGCTCGGCTGCGGCTGTGGCGGCCAACATGGCCGTGGCCACGCTGGGGTCCGATACCGGCGGATCGATTCGCCAGCCGGCCAGTTTTTGCGGAGTGGTGGGCGTGCTGCCGACTTATGGCCGTGTCTCGCGCTATGGGCTGATCGCTTATGCCTCTTCGCTCGATCGCGTGGGGCCGTTTGCGGGCAATGTCCGCGATGCGGCTACGCTGCTGGGCGTGATTGCCGGCCACGATCCGATGGATGCGACCAGCTCTCCCGCTCCGGTGCCGGATTACGCCGCCGAGAGCGACAAGCCTGTCGAAGGTCTGCGCGTCGGCGTGCCTGCCGAGTATTTTGCCGAAGGGCTCGACCCTGAGGTGCGTACGGCCATCGAGGCGGGCATTGCCGCGCTGAAGGCGGCAGGATGCACCATCAAGCCGGTCTCGATGCCGAATACAAGCTACGCCGTTCCGACTTATTATCTGATTGCCACGGCCGAGGCGAGCGCCAATCTGGCGCGCTTTGACGGCGTGCGCTACGGACCCCGATCCAAAGACTCCGAGACGCTGTCCGACATGTACAGCCACTCGCGCGACGAGGGATTTGGCGCCGAGGTCAAGCGGCGCATTCTGCTCGGCACTTATGCGCTCTCAGCGGGTTACTACGATGCTTACTATTTGAAAGCCCAGCAAGTGCGGCGCATCCTGGCCGAGGAGTATCTGCGCGCCTTTGCCGAGGTCGATGTGATTGTGACTCCGACAGCGCCGACGGCGGCATTCAAGTTAGGCGAGAAGACCGGCGATCCGCTGGCGATGTATCTCGCGGATATCTACACGGTGACGGCGAGTCTGGCGGGAATCTGCTGCGTGAATGTGCCTTGCGGCGCGACGAAGTCCGGTTTGCCGGTGGGGATGCAGGTGCTGGCCGCGCATTTGAATGAGGGCACGGCGTTCAGGGTGGCGAGGGCGGTGGAGGCGGCACAGGGTAAGGGATCAGCCGGACGCTAGTTCGACGGTTTGGGTTCGAGACATCCCATCCTTTCACCAGAAAGAAGGCGAAAGGATGGGGCACCCGGCAGAACTAATTGGGGGTACGGCGTCGTCGATGAAACAAAAGGTTAGGTTCTCTTCCCGCAGCGGTGATCGGTGGACTTTCGCAATCGAGTTCGAGGGCGTCGGTGAGCCACCGAAATCGTGGAACGAATGGTGGGGAAGCATTTGGCTATGGGTTGAGGGTCAAGTGGTCGGCTGCCCCTCCGAAATTGAGATGGTTATGACCGGATTCGATTCGTTGGTGGAGTCCGCGCAGCAAATTCCTACAGGGCCATCAGGTCCTTTGCAACCATCTGTCACCGCCTTGGAAGCCCTCGATCTAGTGATGTGGGCACGCTACGGAGACGATGATCGAGCCCCTGCTGGATTTGTCGACGACCCTTCGGACCTGCCGCGATACGAGGTGCTTCCGAGGCTGACGGGTCCCTTTTTCGATGGTTGGGAAGCTGTTCTGATAGATGCCGGGCAGCAGGAGCGCTTCATCTTTCGGCAGGAAGGCGCCGAGGCTAGAGAGGTTCTCTGGCCCGCTGGAACTTTTAGGAGCACTGTTCAACGAGCGATCGATGAATTCAAGAGACTCTCCGCTGTGTTGCAGCCGCTCTAGCTGGCTTGGGAGGGGGTCCAGGTCTCGACTTTGGGACCTGGGATATCGATACGATTCAGACGCTGTGTTCGGTTTTGAGCAGCCGATGCATCTATGACGGTGTCGCTCGCTTGTCTTTTTAGCGAAGCGTCTGCCAGCACACCAATTTCTACCGGCAAAGAACGTGGTACCAATTTTTGAAAGAGAAAAAGAGCGAACGGCATGAGCAAGGGAACGAAGTTTTGGGTTATAGCACTGGCGGGATTTCTAACTTGTGGTTCGGCTGTATTTGCAGCTCCGCGCAAGGCGCATGTGGTCGTGCTGGGTGCGGCGCGGAAGGTTAGTTACTCGAAGGCTGGCGACCCGGCTGGCGCGGCTGCTGGTGATTCGGACCTGAAGATTCGGGCGCTGCTGGTGGATGGCGTTCTCAAAGAGTGGACAACCGGTGAGAGTCACGACGTGACCGACCGCAGCTTTGTGGTCCGGCGCGCGATCAAGCTCAACGACGCATTGCCGGGCGATAAGGCTGAAGTTACTGGCACTGCCGAGAAAAAGCCCGCCTCGGCGGCCAGTCGATGGGTTTGGCAGAGGGGCCCGTGGCTGCTGGTGGATCGCGTGACCGGCCACGTTGTCGCTCTCAAGCTGCCGCACTACGATCCCGCCGTGAGCCAGGTGAGCTGGTTTCGCGACTACGGGGCCTATTGCGGAGTGACGGCCAGCGGCAAGAGCCTCTATGGCGTGGTGGCGCAGGTTGCGGCGCGGAAGGCTGTGCTGGCGAAAAAGCTGGCGGCGTTCGATGCCGAGAGCCACCCCGGGCCGGTCTGCGGACCCGCCGAGTGGCAGCGCGAGCCACTGCGGGTTTCCTTTCATCCAACGGGGAAAGATGCCGTGAGCTTCGATGTCGTTCCCGGTTCGGCGGTGTTAGTGGAGGATGCGGGCGACGAGACGAAGACGCCGGCGGCCGCTACGGAAAGCAAGTCGAAGTAGCTGGCCAGAGAATCAGGGGGGAGTCGGCGAACCGGCAAGCCCATGGCGAGGGCGCGAGCCTTGACCGCTTTGTTCAAGTGGCGGGCCAGCGTCTTTGCCTGAGCTGCGCACGGCCGGAGTTGCGCTACTGGACTGCGGAAAGCTGAAGACCCGTGATTCAGCGGAACCCTGCTCCCGCGAGAAGCTTGTAAGCCGGGAAGGAGCCTGGCCCTTCTTCGTCCTGCCTTGCTGGATCAGATTCCAGAGCGTCCAGAGCAGGAAAGCCTCAGCCAGAGCGACGGGAATCAGAAACAGGAAGCGAAGGTCGAGGACCAGCATGGAGGGTCTCCTTTCGCTGCCAGGCGGCTGCCGTGGCTGGGTGTTGCGAAGCCGGGGCGGTCTGCGGAGCAGTCCTGTTTCCAGCAGACCTCCGCGGCGCTAAGAACGGTGTAATCGACCCGTAAGGGGTTTATAAAGGCATGGTCAACTCCGGCGCGGAAGACCGATTGGACCCGGCGGCCGAGAGCCGGAAAGGACCCGCTCCTTGACACGCCCCCGGCTGCGCGTATCTTATCTATTGAGGCACTCTTTTTGGAGCCCGGCAGGTACGTGTGCGCAGAGACAGGCGCGGCTGGGAGTTGGGCTTCCAGAGGAAGGCTGTGTCGAACAGGAAGCAGACGGCAGTTGGGTCGTAGTTGGATTTGGGCGCGGGACGGAAAGTGTCCCCGGTTAGCGCGCCAGCCGGACCCTCCTATTGAGCGCCTGGGCCGGAACGAACAGACGGCCTGGATCGGTCTGGATGTTCCCGGAGACAAAATTTTTAGGCGGGCTTCCGGCAGATAGCCGGAGATGCCTGAGCCCTGCTGAAACGCTGCGCGACGAGCGCGGTCCAGGGCGGGCAAGAGACGAGTGTGGGAATGAGTGGGTTAGCAAGTCTGGGTTTGATGATGTTTTTGCAGGCAGCCGGAGGCGGAGGGGGCATCACGATGCTTCTTCCTCTGCTGCTGATTCCGGTTCTGTACCTGGTGATGATTCGCCCGCAACAGAAGCGGCAAAAACAGTGGCAGGCGATGCTGGCTTCGATCAAGACGGGCGACCGGATTACGACGGCTGGCGGCATTCGCGGCATCATTCTTTCAATCAAAGACGATGTGATGGTGATCAAGGTCGCGCCCGACGGCATCAAGATGGAAGTGGCCAAGAACGCGATTGCTTCGGTGACGACGCAGGATAGTGGACAGTGAACAGCGGCCGGTTGTAACTGCTGAAGACTGGTTCGGACTAGAGAAACGGGACGATGAAGAAGAATCTCAACGGTAAGATTGCAGCGATTGTCGCGGTCCTCGTGATTTGCATCTACGGCATCTTCGGGGTGCCGTCGGGTGTCACCGGCAAGGCATTGCTGGACGCGATGTCCAAACGGATTCATCTTGGCCTCGATCTGAAGGGCGGCGTTCACCTGATCTTGCAGGTGGTGGTCGAGGAAGCTGTCAACTCGGAGACCGACAACACGGTGGGCCGCATTCAGCAGGACCTGAAGACGGCCGGCCTGAGCTTCTCGCAGGCCTTCAAGCCCGATCCGACGACCAAGCCTGAGGTGATCCGGCTAGAGGGAACGACGCCAGGCAAGGGTTCCGATGTGCGTTCCTTGCTTGAGTCGAAGTACTCAGGCGAATTCGACGTCACCGGCGGCGGGACCGACAACAGCTTCACGATGACGATGAAGCCGATGGTGGTGACGGCTCTCGAAAAGAAGACCGTCCAGCAGGCGATTGAGACGATTCGCGACCGCGTCGATACGCTGGGCGTGAGCGAGCCGAAGATTGAAGAGTACGGCCTGGGCGCCAACCAGATTCTGGTCGAGCTGCCGGGCATCGACGATCTCGACCGGGTCATGAGCATCATCCAGTCCACGGCGCGGCTTGAGATTCACGCCGTGGTGGGCGGTCCTTACAAGGACGACCAGGAGGCCCTTAGCAGCGTGGGCGGCTCCGTTCCGCCCGACGAAGAGTTGGTGCATGGCTCCGGTACCGTTGGCGCCGGCTCCGATTCCGACAGCGTTTATATTGTGCATCGCGTCTCGGTGGTTTCGGGTACGGACTTCCGCTCCGCCGATCCGGGAACCGATCAGAACGGCAGGCGCAATGTGCGCTTCACGCTGACCAATGAGGCCGGCGACAAGTTCTACGACTACACCAGCAAGAACGTGGGCCAGAGCATGGCGGTGGTGATGGGCGGCCGGGTCAAGGAAGTGGCCACGATCCAGAGCGCCATCCGCGACTCGGGCGAGATTACCGGCAGCTTCAGCCCGGATGAAGTCGAAATCCTCTCAAAGATGCTGCGCACCGGCGCGCTGCCCGCCTCGCTGAAACCGCTTGAGAATCGCACCATCGGCGCATCGCTGGGAGCGGACTCGATCAAAGAGGGCGTGAGGGCGGCCATTGTGGGCGTACTGGTGGTGATGGCCTTCATGCTCTTTTATTACCGCAGCGCGGGCATCAACGCCGATATTGCGCTGATCTTCAACCTGATCATTCTGCTGGGCGTGCTGGGCTTCTGGGGCGCCGCGCTTACCTTGCCTGGCATTGCGGGAGTGATTCTGACCATCGGCATGGGCGTGGACTCGAACGTGCTGATCTTCGAGCGCATCCGGGAAGAGGTTCGCGCCGGCAAGGCTGCATCGGCGGCCGTGGATCAAGGCTTTGCACATGCGTGGGTGACCATCGTCGATACGCACGTGACCACCATCGTTTCAGCGGCCATTCTGTTCGTCTTCGGCAGCGGCCCGGTAAGAGGATTTGCGACCACTCTGACGGTCGGCCTGGCGGCCAACCTGTTCACGGCGGTCTTTGTTTCGCGGGTCATCTTCGATGCCCATTTGAATAAGATGAAGCCAGGTGAACTTGTCTCCATCTAGAACCAATTGCAGGACTTGCCGATAGCGGGCTAACCGGCAGAGAAAAACATAAGTACGCTGGAGCCAGGATCGGCTTCGGCCTCCCAGGAAGCGGAGAGAACCAGTGGAACTGTTTCGCAGCGTAAATGTGGATTGGCTGAGGCTGAAGTGGTACTTCCTCGGCTTTTCATTGATCTTCAGCGTGGCCGGCGTTATCTCGATGAGCATGCATTGGGCGCAGATCGGCAGCCCGGTACCGCTTGGCGTGGATTTCAAGGGCGGCACGCAGGTGCAGGTGCAGTTCCAGCAGACCCCGGATCTGAACAAGATCCGCAACGCAACCGCGGCGGCCGGCATCAAGGATGCCAGCGTGGTGGCCTACGACGATTCCCTCGAACAACGAGGTGCTGATCGGCCTGCCGGAGCAGCAAAATGAAGCCGCGCTGGACGCAGGGTCGAGAAGCAGATCGTCGATGCGCTTCATGCGCATTACGGCAACCCCTTCACGGTGCGCAACGTTTCAGTTGTGGGTCCGACGGTGGGCAAGCAACTGGAGAAGCAGGCTTTATTGGCCACGCTCTGGTCGATGGCGGGCATGCTGGTCTATCTCTGGTTCCGCTTCCAGTTGATCTACGGCGTGGCGGCGGTGGTGGCTTGCTTCCACGACACGCTGATCACGGTCGGCGCCTTCGCGCTGCTGAACAAAGAGATCAGCCTGACGGTGATTGCGGCCATTCTGACGCTGGTCGGCTACTCGATGAACGACACGATCGTCGTGTTCGACCGCATCCGCGAAAATCTGCGCATGAGCCGGCGCGAATCGCTGCCCGACGTGGTCAATCGCAGCATCAATCAGACGCTGAGCCGGACCGTGCTCACTTCGGGATTGACGTTTCTTACTGTGCTGTCGTTGTATATCTTTGGCGGACCGGTTTTGGGGGGCTTTTCGTTTGCGCTGGTGGTGGGCATTCTCATCGGCACTTACTCGTCGATTGCCGTGGCCGCGCCCATGTTAGTGGCATGGCAGGAATGGCGCGCCAGGAGCGGCCATGCGGCGGTTCTTCCGGCGGCAAAAAGAGCCAGGGTTTAGGGGCTGAGAGTTCGCTGTTTTTCGCTGGTTTTTGAGGGGAGAGCGCGGTCAGAAACACAGTGGGGCCGCGCTTCTATGATATCGTTTCAATGCCGGGAACATTTTCACATTCCCCGGTGTCTAAATAGAAGTAAGCACACACACGATTCGAGGCTGGCCATGTTTGAAGATTCCACGTTTGAATCCGGGGGCAGGATCAAGAGCAAAAGCGGACCTTGGATGATCCCGATGTTCATTGCCGAGGCTGCGGTTTTGATCCTGATGATCCTCCTTCCGCTCATCTATCCCGAGGCTCTGCCCAAGGCGGCCATGCAGATGGCCCTCGTAGCACCTCCGCCTCCACCCCCACCGCCTCCGCCTCCGCCTCCGCCAGAGGCCGTGCATGTGGTCCACGTGCAATCGGAGATGATGAACAATCAGCTCACCGCTCCGACAAGAATCCCGCACAACGTCATGATGGTCACCGAGAAGGAAGCGCCGTCGGCTTCGTTCGGCGTAGCCGGTTCGGATTTCGGCGGCAGCGCGAACGGAGTCATGGGCAGCATCTTCGGCGGCTCGGCAGCGCCCCAGGTGAAGGCCGCCATACCGAAGAAGATCAACATCTCCAGCGGCGTAGCCGCAGGCATGCTGCTGCAGAAGACCCAGCCCATCTATCCGCCGATCGCCAAGGCGGCCAGGGTGCAGGGCACAGTGGTGCTGCAGGCCAAGATTTCCAAGACAGGCTCGATCGAGGATCTGCGCGTGGTCAGCGGGCCGGCCATGTTGCAGCAGGCCGCTCTGGATGCAGTCAGATCCTGGCGCTACAGGCCCTACCTGCTCAACAACGAGCCGGTGGAAGTGGAGACCACGGTCAACGTGATCTTTACCTTGGGCGGATGAGGAATGTATTCGGTTCTTCCCGCCATCCTGGGGGAAGGGCCTTGCTTTTGACCTGAATGCGAATCCCTTAAAGAGCCGCATTCCCAGCAACAGCAAGTCAGTCCACAAGAAAACTCCTTAGGAGGAACGATTCAGTGATTCTCGCTCAGCTCACACACTTCGCTTCGCACGCGGCCGCCAATCTGGCATTCATCTTCGAAGGTGAAGATCAGGCAGTCGGCTTCAGCCCCATGGAACTCTGGCAGCACATGGGCTGGCCGGCTCGCATCATCGCCATCATCCTTTTCATCGAGTCGATCTGGTCGCTGGCCGTGATGATCGACCGCTACCTGTACTTCTCCGCCGCCCGCAAGCAGTCGCGCGAGTTTGCGCCCAAGGTTGCCGGCGCGCTCAAGGACAGCAAGCTCGAAGAAGCGATCAAGATCGCCGACCGCAACAAGAAGTCCCACCTGGCTGAGGTTGTCACGGCCGGCCTGCAGGAGTTCCGCTCCTCCGGCGGCACCGCCACCGACGAGACGATCGCCAGCTCGGGCCGCGCACTGGAGCGCGCCGAAGCGATCGTTCACGCCAAGCTGAAGAGGGGCCTCGCGGTTCTGGCCACCATCGGCGCCACGGCTCCGTTCGTCGGACTGCTCGGCACCGTCATCGGCATTCTGCACGCCTTCCAGCAGATCGCCACCCAGAAGACCTCGGGAATCGGCGCGGTTGCCGGCGGCATCTCTGAAGCCCTGGTCACCACGGCCTTCGGCCTGCTCGTGGCCATCCCGGCCGTTATGGCCTTCAACTATTTCACCGGACGTGTCGAGAGCTTCGACGTGGAGATGGATAACTCCTCGAGCGAACTGGTCGACTACTTCATCAAGCAGAGCCACAGGCGCTAAGCGAGGCGCCTCGCGGCGAGAGCGGGAAGCTGCGGCGGGCGGGGAGAGCGAACGTTCTCTCCCGCCTGCCGGTTCCAACCGCGCGCCGGCTGGCGGGTCGCAGGCAAGGCCCGGAAGCTATCCGGATTAAAAATTTTCAGCCAACGGAGCCCTCACAATGGGAATCGCGGTTCGCAACGAAGGCAGTAAGGTCAACTCGAACATCAACGTCACCCCCATGGTGGACGTGATGCTGGTGCTGTTGATCATCTTCATGGTCATCACCCCCATGCTGCAGAACAAGGTGCAGGTCGAGATGGCCAAGGTAGACAATCCCACCGCCATGCCGGATGCCGACAAGGAAGATGCTATTGTCGTGGCCATCACCCGGAGCGGGGATGTCTTCCTGGGGCAAAATCACACGGCCCTCAGCGAGCTTGGGGTCCAGGTTCGCGAGAAGCTGGCCGACAAGCCCGGCAAGACGATTTATGTTCGCGCCGATGCCCGTGCGCAGTACCGGGCGGTGGAAGACGCCATCGACGCCGTGCGCACCGCAGGCGTGGAAGACGTGGGCTTGCTGACGCAGAAGCGTGAAGGCAATCTTTCGGGCGGCGAGTAGTTTTTCGTTGCGCTTGTCCCTTGAACGATTTCTGAGCAAACGAGGAGTATTTAGCAATGTCAATGACAACTGGGAACGCGGGGGGCTACTCGTCGGACATCAATGTCACCCCGATGATCGACATTCTGCTGGTGCTGCTGATCATCTTCATGGTCATCGTGCCGGTGACGCCCAAGGGCCTGGATGCGCTGGTGCCCCAGCCGCCCAAGACCCCGCAGCAGGAACAAACCGACTGATCGCACCATCGTGGTGCAGGTTCTGCATGAGGCGGGCAAGGTCCCCTCGTACAAGATCAACGACACCGTGGTGTATAACGGCATCGGCGGCCCGGCGGCGATGAAAGAGCTTCAGGCCCGGCTGACCGAGATCTACGCCAATCGCGCCGAGCGCATCATGTTCGTCAAGGGCGACGACGATCTGGACTTCCACTATATCGCCGAGGTGATCGATATCGGTCGCGCGGCGAACGTGGACCATATCGGATTGATGACGCCGAAGATCATGGCAGGCGAGTAACTGCTTGCATTGCCGCGCATCCATCGAGGGGGTGTGTGCGCGGGCGGCTGAGAGTTCATGCTGACCGGGGAGGGTTGGGATCACCCGTAGATTTCTGGCCCGCCAACCTTATCCGGATGCGGTACTTCCGGCAGGAATTCGGGAGTACAATTTTTTTATCCTGGTTTCGGCACCTCCCGCCCGCGGCCAGCTGACCTTAGAGATTCCAGGCGAACGGCCGATAGGCGCACGCTTGAAGGAGAAGGATACGAAGATGAATGGACCCGCACGAATTATGGCGCTCGCGGTTGCCTTGGCCGGCATGGTGGTTACCATCAGCGGATGCGACCGCCTCGCGGCCCGTGACCAGTTGAACAAGGGAGTGGAAGCGTACAAGGGCGCTCACTACGAAGAGGCGATCGGGCACTTCCAGAAAGCCACGCAGCTCGATCCGAGCCTGCCGATGGCGAAGAGCTATCTGGCCACCGCGCTGGCGCAGAACGTTGTGCCCGGCCTGGATACGCCGGAAAATATGAAGAACGCGCAGCAGGCTATCGATATCTTCCAGGATGTTCTGAACAAGGACCCGCACGATATCAACAGCATGAAGCAGATTGGCGGCATTTACTTCAACATCAAGAAGCTGAATGATGCCAAGGAGTGGCAGAAGAAGGTCCTGGCCGAGGATCCGAAGGATCCCGAGGCAGCCTATTGGGTGGGCATGATCGACTGGACCCAGGCGCACGAGAACGCCCTGTCAGCGCTGTTGCCCGCGGGCATCAACGACGACGGCGCTGGAAATGTGAAGGCGCCGAAGAACGTTATGGAGAAGTTGAAGGCGAAGAACGCCCCGCTGGTCGATGAAGGCTTGCAGTATCTCAACATCGCGGTGGCAAACCGGCCCAACTACGACGATGCCATGGCTTATCTGAACCTGATCTACCGGCGCAAGGCCGATGTGGACTACGGCGACGCGGCGGCGGTGAAGGCCGATGTGGCGGCAGCCGACGATTGGCGCAACAAGGCGATGGGTACGCGCAAGGCCAACGAAGAGAAGAAGAACGCCGGGCCTGGCGGCATCACCATGGATTCCAACGGCACCCTGAAGTAGTTTCCAAACTTTCAGGCACCAAAACAGACGGCCTCCGCAGATCGCGGAGGCCGTTTCATTTGACCAACGTCCTTACGGTCCAACGCGAGACAATTCCTTCACGATTTCATGGGTTTACAGGAAAGAGGGGGGAGGGGGTACCCCTCCGGGATGCCCCGAAACTGGGTCGACCCTGAGAGAAAAGTCGACCAGTTTCAGGGTAGCAAAAAGCGATAAATAATATGCAAAATATAGCGCCTCTTGAAATTCAATTGTTCATTTTAGACCGCAACGCGCGGAAACCCAAAGAAGCTCGGGCTGTATTACTCACTGGCAGCAAATACTACAGCTGCATTTCGGTCAAATCCCGGATAGAACGGAAGTTCCCGGGCCCTATGTTTACGGGCTTTTCAGGGGGCTGAAGCCCCTTCTCCCTCCGAGATTGGCGATCTGCAACTGTAGGACACGGCAAGTGTGAATTCGAGGTCTCGCGCGGTATCGAGGGCCGGAAGGCGCCCAATAGCATTTAGGAATTGTGTAGACCCGAATTTTGCAGGTTTCCCACCCATTCCGCAGAAAAACGCGGAATGGATGGGGCACGGAAGTCTGTAGTAAATCCAAAAATGCTTTAGAGCAGGACGTCTACTGCGCGCTCTGCTTGAGAATCTGGTCGGCGAAGTAGTTGTGAACCTTGGCGTCGTCGCGGAGCACCTCGAAGTAGGCGTTCTGCAGCAGTTGCGCGTGGCCTTCGCGGAGCCCCTGGCGGATGATCTGCTGCACGCGCGGATCGTTCAATTCGCGCTGGCCGGCCGGTTCGCGCGCGATCAGCTTGTAGATCGCGTATCCCATCATCTTGCGGCCGGGACCCGCGCTGTCATAGACGGAAAGAATATCGGTGATCTGTCCCTGCTTGAGCTTGCTGATCGCGCTGTAAACATCCGGTTGGGCACGCAGTTGCGTCTCGCCCCAAAAGCCCATATCGCCGCCATTCGGGGCGGTGTTCGGATTCTCAGAGAAGTTCATAGCCAGAGTGGCGAAGTCTTCGCCGCCGGCCAGCTTGGCGTGCAGCGCCTCGATCTTCTTCTTTGCGTCGGCCTCGCCGGAGGCCTTGTTGTTCTGCAGATTGCCGGCCTGCTGCGCGGGCGCGGTGGTGACCGCGATCTGCGCCAGATGGTACTGCGGTTCGATCAGATTGAACTCCGACTTGTGCGCCGTATAGTAGCTATTGATCTCCGCGTCCGTAATGGCGATCTTTGACTCGATCTCCTTGTTCAGCAGCTTGGTCTTGGTCAGAGAGCGGCGAAGATCGCGCTTGAGGTCGTCCATGGTGACGTTGCGCGCCTGGAGCTGCTTTTCCCACTCTTCGGGCGTGAAGGGTACCTTCATCTCTGTGATCTTGGCATTGACGTCATCGTCGCTGGCGGCCAGGTTGAGCTTGGCCGCGCGCTGCCAGAGGATCTCGTCGTCGATCATCTGGCGCAGGATATTGAGGCGGACGATGTCGGCCTGCTCGGCGGAGGGCTTCGGAGCATTGTCGCCCAGGTTGGCCTTGTAATACTTCTCCAGATCCGAACGCATGATCTCCTTGCCGTTCACCGTCGCCACCACATCGGGCGAAGGCGCGCGGTGGCAGCCGCCGACAACGGCCAGCAGGGTTGCACAGCAAACAGCAGGTACGGCCAAACGGAAGGGCGTGCGGCGAACAGATTCGATATGCAACCTGGTATCCCCCAAGAGGCGTAAAGGCCCCCGGCAATCAAGAATAAATCCCAAGGGTGGCCGCGCGATATGCAATTTCGCAGGCGCGACCGCTAATTGCCGCATTTGCCATCCCTTGAGCAACTGAGCGAGGATGCGAAATCCGGCCGATTACTTGCCCGTCGCCGGAATCTGGGCTGGCGACGCGGGCAACTCTTCGCCGGCTGCGCGCAGGGCGCGGTCGATCACCATCCACACCTGTTCCCTGGGCACGGCGCCGCCTTTGATGCGTTCGCCGTCAACGAAGACTGCGGGCGTCGCTTCCACGCCCAGCGCTTCGCCTCTTTCATCGAGGCCCGCACCTCGCTCTCATCCTGCTTGGCGAGGCATGCGTCCAGCTTGGCTGCGTCCAGCTTGCCCAGCGTGGCTTCCTGGCGGGCGATGCGGTCCAGCGCGGCAAAGCTCTGCGGCAGATCGCGGCTCTCGCCATTGATCTCTCCGTCCATGAGTGTGCAGATAATCCACGTAGTTCCAGTAGACATCGTGGCTCTGCGCGGCCAGGCAGTTGGCATCCACGGCGGCATGCATCGCCCAGGGGTGCATCTCGGCGGAAGCGGATTGTCCTTGTAGATAAAGCGCACCTTGTCTTTGTAGTGCTCCAAGGTGGCAGGGAAGAGCTCCTGGTGCAGACGGGCGCAGTAAGCGCACTCCAGATCGTCGAAGTTGATGATCGTGACCTTGGCCGCCGGGTTTCCGCGGATGGGCCGGCCAGCCACGTCGATCGAGAAGACCGGATCATTCACCAGGTCAAACTTCTCCAGGCGGGCCAGCGTCTTGCCGTCGGTCGAGATCAGGAAGTCGATCACCTGGGATTTGGTTCCGCTGGGGTTGGAGAGCGTGACGGGCAGCGCGTCATAGCCGGCGATCTGGCTTGGCTTGCGCGCGCCAATGGCCACGTTTACGTCCTGCGGCACATTGAACTGGGAGCGAACCATGACCTCGATGCGGCGGCTGGTCGCCGGGTCCAGTGTTGCCTGGGGGGTAGTTTGGGCCTTGCAGCCCACGGCCATGGCCACCAAGTGAGCAGACCAGCCAGAAAGTGAATGCGTGACAAATGAGAATCCTCTTGAGAAAAGGATACTCCACCAGCCTGCGGGGCGGCAGCCGCCACCTGCGGTGGGGCAGACGCCTTCGGCTTGTCCGCGCCAGGAAAAAGGCGCGGAGGCTGGGTGGATTGTCTGCTTGAACGCGGGTATGGGTTCGTGGTATCCCACCCATTGTCACCCCAACGACGAAGACCTGTCGTTGGGGACCCCGATTCCGCAGAAAAACGCGGAATGGATGGGGCACGGAGGTCTATCGTAAAACCAAAAATTCTCTAGTAGGGTGGCGGCTGGGTCGGGTCGCGGAAGGCGGTGTTGGAGCGGCGGATGTCGCCCACCGAACCGAAGTTGGCCAGGGTGAAGCTGTAAAGCCACTGGGTTTCGTTGCGCACCGAGCCCAATGCGAAGCGCCGGTAGCCGAAGCTCAGGCCGCAGCAGTTCCAGTTGTAGACCGCCTGGACTCCGGCGTATTGCAGCGCGCCGTGAACAAAGTCGTAGCCGCCGTTGGCGGCCAGGTTGAAGCCGGCGCCGTTGGGCTTGCCGATGTTGAGGAAGGGCTGCACCTGCTGGCTCTTGATGATGGAGGCCGCGCTGCCCGTCTCGTCGACCGCGTTGAGCAGCGCATGGCCGATGCCCACCGTGGTGCGGCCCCAACTGTAACCGGCAAAGAGGTTGTCTGCGCCCATCCGCCCGGCCTTGGGGTCGTAGTCCATATCCCACTGGAGGCGCAGGTTGTCGATTGCCTCGAAGCGCAGCCTCGAGGTGATGGGCGAAAGGTTGCGCGGCGAGGTGAGGAAGGCGACGGCGCTCAGGTCCAGGGTCGAGTCGAAGACGTTGCGCCGGCCGGCGATCAGCGCCCCGCCGAAGTTGGGATCGATGAAGAGCTTCTGCGCAATCTGCCAACTTGCCCACTCGCGCGCCTGCTGCGGGCAGCCCTCGGGATCGGCGCAGGGCTGGCTGCCGTTGGGGCGCAGGTAAAAGCGCTGGGTGAGCGAGAAGCCCACTTCGTTGGTGTTGGTGGCGATGTCCGTGGTGTCGATCAGCAGCACATTCCGCTCGTGCGCGCCGATGCCGGTGACGTACCGGTAGGTGATCTCGGGCTCGATCACGTGGCGCAGCACGCGATTCCAGCGGGTGAGCGCGAAATCCCGCTCAAGGGCCGGCGGCCGGAGGTCCACCGAGGCTTCAAGATCGCTCCGGTTGAGCGGATCGTGGCTGATGGCGGGAGTGCCGCCGTTGGCGCCGGTCAGGTCGGGATTCTGGCTGATCGTATAGGCTGTCTCGCGCAATGCGGCCTCGGGCCAGCACGCTCCAGCCGCCGGCGGCCAGCGGCAATGCGAGATGCGGATAGATGTCGTAGCGGCCGATGTTGCGAGCGTGAAAACTGGTTCCCCCTGGGATGCCGGCAGGCTCGGCGCGGGTCAGATAAGCGAGCGACGATCCCATGCCCCAGTAGAGCGTTGAGGCGCCAAGCGGGCGGTCCAGCACATCGAAGCGCAGGCTGGGCAGATGAAGAATCCTCACCTCGTCGCCGTTGGCCGAGCTGGCGAAGCCCTCGAAACGATCGAGCGAGGCCGACGGCACGAAGCCATTGTGCGCGTGGGTGAGCGAGACGTTGCTCTGCACCTCGGAGTTGACCGCCTGCGAGTAGTTGTCGTTGAAGACCAGCCGGTAGACGTAGCACGAGAGGTATTCGACGTTGCCGGCAATGCGCGTTTCGGGAGTGAGATCCTTGCGGCCCACCGCATTGATGTCCATGCCGCCCTGGTTGACAAGCGCCGGTGCTGGTTGGGTGTGGCAGGCAATTGGCGGCCGGGGGCGATGTGGGCGCCGGCACAAAGCCGCGGTCGAAGAGGGCATTCAAGCGCACGGTCAGGTGGTCGAGGCCTGGACCTTTGTAGCGGAAGTCGCCGTTGGGCGCCCAGCCGCGCTTGCTGTAGTATTCCGAGCCGGCGACCATGTCCATGCTGCGATTGATCGCCCAATAGAACTGCTCGCCAAAGGTATAGCCCTTGATCGACGATCCCGTGCTGACGACGGGGATCAGAAATCCGCTCTCACGGCCCAGATCGTCCACCGGGTGGCGAAGATAGGGCAGGTAAAAGACGGGCACGCCGAGCAACTTGAAGAGCATGTTGGCCGAGGAGGCCGTGCCGTTCTCGAGCTTGATGGTACGGGAGAACAACTGCCAGTCTGGCCGGGGCAGGCGGCAGTTGGTCATCGTGCCGTCGATGATGCTGTAGCGGCCCTCGCCGGTCTGGAGCAGAACCCTGCCGGAGAAGAGGAAGGGATTGGTCGTGGAATAGACCGAGGTGCGGCCGAGCCTGCGGACACCCTGCGAGCCATGCACGTTGTAAAAGCGCGCGGTATGCATATTGAGCCGCATGTCGCCGCGCGAGGCGTAGATCATCACATCGTTGGGACCGCCGGCGACCTGCAGGTTGCCGTCCGCCTCCAGCTCGGTGGTGGACTGGTGATAAACGACCTTATCGGCTTTCAGCGTGTAGTCGCGATAGTGAACCACCACGTCGCCGCTCAGGGTCCAGGTGTCGCCGACGCGGCTCTGTTGCTTGGCCTCCCACTCGACGGGCACGCCGCTGGCGGCTTCGGGCTCCGGCTGCGCGACGGGCAGCATCTCCTGGCCTGGGTCGTCCGGCAGAGGTCGCTGGAGAGATCGGCTGATGGCAGGCTCCTGCGCCGGCGGAGGTGCCGCATTGGTCAACGCCTGCCCCCTGATTTGCAGGTGACAGAGGGCCAGCATCGTGATAAATACTATAGTGCGAGCACGCATCCCAGGGACCAAGGTCAGCATAGCAAAACAGGCTGCCTTGAATGGGAGGCGCGCCCCGCAGCTCTGGCAGCAGGCAAATATCGGACGCTCCTCACCGCACTCGGGTTCGACGACCCGGCGTGCCGGAATGCGCCACGCCTGTCCCTTTCCGCAACCTCCCTTCGCTTGAGAAAGCAACGTCCGCGAGCCTCGGATGCCGTCCCGGCTCGAAGGACCGAAACAGCCGTTCCAGGCCTGACAAGAGGCCGGAGCGACGCGTAAGAAGGGAATCTGGAGCCTTGAGCACATTGGTTGTAGGCCAGCCCGATACGACGACCTCCTGGAAAAAGGAAGTCAGCCTGCGCATTGCCGCGCACCAGAACCGCAAGGGATGGCCCATGGCCAAGCCGGCCGCGCCGACCCATGCCTGGACAGCCGCCAGCAGCCGGGCCGCCCAGGCCGCCGCCCGCGTGGCCGCGCGTTATGCCCAGGCTCCCAGCTATAGCCAGTTGCTCGACGCCCGGCACAGGCCAGCTCCTCGCGCCGTCCGCGATTGGCGTTTCTGCGCTCCAAAGGCGCCTGCCGCCGCCCAAACGGTCTTTGCTGACGCGCCAGTTGACGCTTCCGCCTCCGCTCGCGATGTGCCGCAAGCCGTCGAGTCTGCGCGATCCACTGCGCGGGACCTGGAGCTGGACGCAGAGCCTCTCCACCTTGGCATGCCGTTTTTACCTCCGGCCTCGCTTCAGGACTGGGAGAACGAATGCGCTCATCACCGTTTGGAGCCTGATCTTCGCTTGCGTCCCATCGAGCAGATTTCAGCCCCGATTTCAATCCTGATTCCAGAGCCAAACTCTGGCCGCCACGCCGATCCCGCTCTCAGCCCTTGCCGCCGAGGCCGCACCGCGTTCGATCGAAGAGCTGCGATCTCGTTCATTGCGTCTCCGGTCTGATGCGGCTCCCAACCGGGAGAGGTGGGAATGGCAGCCGTTGGCCGACGAAGCCTGGGGCAATGACGAGATCAAGCCCGTCGAGCCCGATCTTCCTATTCATGCCAATCTCATCGAGTTTCCGCGGGAGCTGGTCGCCACCCGCAAGATGCGCCCGCGCCGCGCCGAGGGGCCGTATGCGGTTCAGAGAGCGGAGATGCAGTTGAGCATCTTCGAGGTGGACCCCGGTGCGATCTCAACCTATCCCGAGCAGGACGTCGCCGAGCCTGTTGCCGCCTGGCCGGAGCCCGATTGGTCTGACATCAAGCTGGAGCCTCAGCTCCACGAAGAAGCGGAGCCCCAGGAGTCGCCCCAGGAGCAGTCGGGATTGTATCTGGCTCCTCTCGATCGCCGGATGATGGCGGCGCTGGTCGATGGCGCGCTCATCGCCGGCATCGTCGCCGCTCCAGCCCTCGTTGCCGCAACCAGGATCGGCCATCTGCCCGCGGCGAAGATTCTCGTGCTCGGGACGGTTCTGGCGCTTCTGCTTGCCGGGATGCTCTACCAAGCGCTCTTCCTCATGCTGGCCGGGGCCACGCCGGGGATGCGATGCGCCCGCGTCTCACTGTGCACCTTCGATAGCGAGATTCCCACCAGCGCTCAGTTGCGAAGCCGTCTGGGAGCGCTGCTGCTCTCGCTGGTTCCCGTGGGTTTGGGCGTTGCCTGGGCTCTGTTTGACGACGACCGCCTCTGCTGGCACGACCATTTATCGAGGACCTACCTGCGGAGATACTGACAACCGGGGAAAAAGGGGCGGCAGCCCGGTCGCCAGCTTTCGAGGCTGATTGCTGGGACCGCAGATCTGGGTTTGGCTGCCGCCAACTGAGTTGGGTTACGAGTGCGCGGTCCGCAACGCAGGGCGCGCAGATGGATGGCTGTCACCGGTGAATCTTCCGCCGTCCTGCCGATCGTTTTCCAGACTGAACTGGCGAATCATGCCGTCCAGGTCGCTGGCCAGCGAGGCCAGGTTCTTCAGGGACTTCGACAGCTTCTTCGGCCCCCTGGGCATTCTCTACCGACAACTGGGAAATCTGCCCGGCAGACTCCGAGATCTCGCCGGAGGCAGCCGTCTGCTCGGTGGCGGCGGTGGCGATGAGGTGGATCTGGTGCTCGACCTGCTTGGATGACTCGATAATCGCCTCCAGGCTCTGGCGGGCGTGGGCGGTCTCTCCCATGCCGGTTTCGACAGCCGCGCGGCTCTCCTGCATCACCTGGAGGGTTTCGCGGGTCTCCTCCTGAATGCTGCGGATGGTGCCGGAGATCTCTTCGGTTGCGCCTTTGGTGCGCTCGGCCAAACGGCGAACCTCGCCGGCGACGACAGCGAATCCGCGGCCATGCTCACCGGCGCGAGCAGCCTCGATGGCTGCGTTCAGGGCCAGCAGGTTGGTCTGTTCGCTGATCTCCTGAATCACGTTGACCACTTTGCCGATCTCCTCGGAGCGGCGGGCCAGCGAGGTCATCTTGCTGGAGACAGAGCTGGTGGCCGCGGCAATCTTCTCCATGGTCACGGAGGCGGCCTGCATCACCGCACCGCCCTGGTCGGCGGTCTCGGCCGAGACCCGGCTGGCAGAGGCGGCGCTCTCGGCGTTGTGGCTGATCTCGCCGATGGTTGCGGTCATCTCCTGCGCCGCCGCCGCAATCTGGTTGGTCTTGCTGGATTGGGTGTTGGCGTTGCCGCGGCCTGGACCGAGCGGGCGCTCATCTCGGTGGTGGCCGTCGAGAGAGTCTCCGCGCCCTGGGCGACAGAGACCAGCACGCCGCGCATCGAGGCCACGCTGGCGTTGAATGCATCTCCCAGGCGGCCGATCTCGTCGGTTCCGCTCACCCGGACGTGCGCTGTTAGATCCTTGGCCGCCAAAGCCTCCAGGGCGGCCATCAGGCGACCCAATCGCGGCGCAATCTCGCCGCGTGAGCACCTTGCCGATCAGAGCGCAGAGCAGAACGATCAGCAGCGTGGCTCCGGAGCCGATCCAGAGGGCGCGCTTGCTGTCGCCGGTGACGCTGGCGGCCTGCTCCATCCCCATCTTTGCGTGAACCAGAAATTCGCTCTCCGCCGCCGTCAAAGCCTCTGCCAGCGAGGCCATCAGGGTGTCGGAGGAGAGCAGGTCAAGCGCGTCGCCGGTTTTGCCCGCTGCGAGCAGCGCCACGCCGCGATCGCTCTTGTCCTGGTACGCCTTGATCGAGGCAATAAAGGTTTGATATTGCTCGCGCTCTTCAGGGACGATCAGCGGCGCCATCGCATTCAAGGCTTGCTGGTACTGGGCGATCGCCTTCTGGCGCTTGGCGAGATGGGCGGCGGAACAGGCCGGCGTCACGCACAGCATCAACTCCAGATCCTCTCGCCTTTCCTCGTTGACGCCGTTGCGAACGTCGCCGATGTAAATCAGCGAGGGCAGATGGTTTTCACTCACCACTGCGTTCTTCTGGGCGATGCCCCGGAAAGTGAAGTAGGTGAAGGCTCCCAGCAGGATGCAAAGGCCGCAGACGATGCCGAAAGCGTAAAGAAACTTGCGGGAGACGGGGAGGTTGCGCAGCCAATGCATGGCGGGAACCCTTTCTTTTCGTGAAGCTACACGAAGGGTTCATCGGCGAAATCGGGCCTGACTTGAATCCACTCGTTTTTCCGTGGGGAATCAGGGGATGCCTTCCGTCCGGAGCCGGGCCACGAATAGCTTCGAGCGATTCTCGCTTGTTGAAATTGAAGCAACCCGATATTCTTGGGCGGCGTCCGCCTTCCTGAAGAAGAGAGGCCGGAATTGAGGTTTCCATGCAGGGTTTGCGGTTCATCTTTTGTCGGGGGTTTCTCCTGACGGCGTTATGGACACTGGCCTCTTCGTGCGCTCTGCGGCTGGCCGCGCAGACCGCTCCCGTCGCGGCTCCTCCACCGCTGGCCCTCGAGCCTGCCCGTGAGCAGTTATCCATTCAAGCTGCCTCCGAGAGGGATCACCAGCGGATCATGGACCTGCTTGGAATCAAGCAGCTTCGCCGCGCGGCTGATACCGACGCCAAATCGCCCTTCGCGGCCAACTACGACGAATCCAAAGCGGCCGTCTATCCCAACCTGCCCGACCCGCTTTTGCTCAAGAACGGCCATCGCGTAACCACGGCCAAGATCTGGTGGACCCAGCGCCGCCCCGAGATCGTCGAGGACTTCGATCGCGAGATCTACGGCCGCATCCCAGCCAATCTGCCCAAAGTGACCTGGGAGGTACTGAGCACCACTCAGGAGAAATATGGAAACATTCCGGTGGTGACCAAGAAACTCGTAGGCCACGTGGACAACTCGGCTTACCCGGCGATCACGGTCGATATCGACCTGACCCTGAGTACCCCAGCCAATGCGCCCGGCCCGGTTCCGGTGATCATGGAGATAGCCTTCAGCAACGAGGCCATGGCGGCCCTTGTCCGGCAGATTCCAGATCTGGCTCCAACCGGGGCGGACGGCAATCAGCCGACATGGCAGCAGCAGGTGCTGGCCAGGGGCTGGGGCTGCGCGGTTCTCTCTCCCACCAGCTACCAGCCTGACAACGGCGCCGGACTCACCCAGGGGATCATTGGCCTGGTCAACAAGGGTCAGCCCCGCAAGCTGGACGATTGGGGCGTTCTGCGCGCCTGGGCCTGGGGCGCCAGCCGGGCGCTGGATTATTTCGAGACCGACAAATCCGTCGATGCAAAACAGGTGGGCATTGAGGGCCACTCCCGCAACGGTAAGGCGGCCCTGGTGGCCATGGCTTATGACCCGCGCTTCGCCGTCGGCTACATCAGCTCGTCAGGCGAGGCGGGGGCCAAGCTCTACCGGCATATCTTTGGCGAACAGTTGAGCAATGTGGCCGCACCCAGCGAATATCACTGGATGGCCGGCAACTTCTTGAAGTATGCCGGTCCGCTGACTCCCGGCGATTTGCCGGTCGATAACCACGAATTGATCGCCCTGGTCGCGCCGCGGCCGGTATTCATCGGCGCAGGTTCCAGCCAGGGGGATGGATATGCCAATCCCCGAGGAGACGCATGGGCCGATGCAAGGGGGATGTTCCTGGCTGAAGTGAACGCAGGGCCGGTCTACAAACTGCTGGGCAAAAAGGATCTGGGAACGACGGAATTCCCGCCCATCGGAACGGCTCTCACCGGCGGAGATTTGGCCTTCCGGCAGCACGCAGGCGGGCACACGCCCGGACCGAACTGGCCAACCTTCATCACCTTTGCCAGCCGGTATTTGCATGCGCCGGCGGCGGAAGAGGATGCCTTAACGCGGACCCGACGCCCCATCCTTTCCGCTTCTTTCTGCGGAAAGACAGGGGCACCGGGCAGCCTGCGCTCGCTTACGGCACAAACAAATTCAGCCGCACATGCCACTTGGTGCGCTGGCCGGGCTTCAGAGTCACCATCCCGGTATCGGTCGTGCCCCACTCTTTTCCGAAGGGATCGCCGAAGTTGTACTGGTGCTCGATGGCCACGAAATTCTGTGTCGGCGGCGCGTAGACCTGGATCGCCTTGATCTCCGGCGAGAGGCCCTCAATCATCACGCCGTAGTGCGCTGCCAGGTCCGCGACACGCACCGTCAACTCTTTTTTGTCCCAGTGGAGGCTGCTCCAGTTGTCGTCGAAGTAGGTATCGTCGAGCGGCACGCCGGCGACCGAGCGCAGGTCGAACTTGGTGCCCTCGACGGGCATCAGCTTGCCTGTGGGGAAGACGTTGTCGTAGTTGTCCACCTCGGCCACCTTGTCGGCCGGAATGGTGAGCCGGGCCTGTGTGCGGTCGCCCGAGGGCAGGTTGAAGTAGGGGTGCCAGGCAATCGCCATCGGCTCGTCTTCATTGCCAACGTTCTGTGCCTCGACGGTCACGTCCAGCGCTCCTGCCGGTGAGCCGGACGGCGATGACCAACTGGGTCTTCGAGAGCCAGTGGCCGCCAAAGTCGCCGGCATGGATGACGCCCGCGACCTCCTGGCCGCCGGGAATCTTTTCGATGCTCACGTCGTCGGTCTTGGCCTTGAGGATCAGCCCGTGCATGGCATGGCGCTCGGCGGTGGGCAGGCTGGCCCATGTTGTTGGCCGGCAGGGTGATCGTGTGGCCACTGCCACTCCGTCGTCAGGGTCTTGCCGTCAGCCGAGAGCTTGCCGCGAATCCGGTTGGGATAAGGAACCAGAATGGCCGCGCCAAGCCGGTAGCCGAGGTTGCCAAAGGCGTCATCTTCCACGTCGAGCATCTTCTTTGCGCCGGCCAGATCGGGCGAGGCGAGCACGTTCACATTGCCCTTGCCGGGGAAGTTGGCGGTGATCTGCAGGATCTCCATGCCGCGGCCCGGCGCGACCGTCACGGAGGTGAACTCCGGCTTGGTGGTGCTGACAGCCTTGCGGGTGATCGTGACGACCTTCTGCGCCGCCAATCTCGACCGCGGGTTGATCGGCCGCCGCCGGAGGAACGGTTTGGGCGAGGCCCATGAGGGCGAAGGAGCCCACCAGCAGGGCCGGCAGGGCAACGGGCAGCAGCGCAAACACATGCATCAACGTCTTCATCTCATTCCATCCCTGAAAGTGAAATTGAATCGCCGGAAGTCGCTGGCCAACGGGGCGGATTTCCCGACCTTTGAAAGCGTTTTCCTGCGGCCATGCCATTCTACGTCAGCGGACCCGCTCTCGTATGCGGATTGGCGAACTGAGCACGTGCGGCCTCCGTCGCAATTGCCCCACCCTTCCGGCGTGTGATAAAAAGATGGGCCATGAAGCCTCATTCAGCGCTGACCCTGTTCGCTGCCGCCGCACTGGCTCTGCCGGCATTTTCCCTGCGCCTTGAGCAGATTAGAAACGACAGCACTTTTCCGCGGGACGTCGTCGATATCGAAGACGCCGATCACGGAGTCGTCGCCCAGCTCTTCGTCATGCCCGGCGAGACGATGAAGCTGGATTCCAAGGAGAATCCAGTCGCCGGAGCCGGCTATTATCAGGCGCTGCCCGGCCAGGAATACTATCTCATCATCCTGCCGAAGTTTCAGCTTCCCCGCTATGCATCGAATCTCTGCCCCTGCGCGCTTCACATGGACAAGATCGGCTGGAATCGAGACGGCAAACTCACCACGCATCACTGGCTTTCGTCCTTTTCTCGAGACGGCCTCGGGCGAAAAGATTCCCATCCTCTCCGACGTGAGTCATCCCAGAATGGCCGACGGCAAGCTCTACTTCAAGCTCAAAGGCCACGAACTGGCGCGACTACTGGGTGCTCACTCGATACGGACAAGTGGTTGAGGTCGGAGGCCCCTGGGGACCATGGGAGCTGATTGTCTTCCTCGTCACGAGGGTCATCCCGATCGTTTTTGCCTGCGCCCTTGTTTATGGGACAGCGGGCGGGGTTGTCTACTATCGCCTGAGACATTCATCCCGACAAATCTTTCATCCAACTGATGCAACTGAGCTTCACTCATCCGCCGTTCTTCATCCGAAGAGGCGAGGGCATTGAAGAGAGTGAATGAGAAGGCCACCGCGCCGCAGCATGATTGTGGGCTGTGTCACAATTTGGCGCATGGTGCCGGGGTGTACACTTCCGTTCGTTGATTCCGAGCCACAACTATGCCTGTTGAAGAAGACATTCGCACCCTGAGCTATACGCGCGGCCCCGACCGGCCGCTGCTCGATCTCACCATCGGCGCCCTGCTCGACCGCACCGCCAGCCGCTTTCCCGACCGGCTGGCCGTGGCCAGCTGCCACCAGCAGAAACGCCTCACCTGGGCCGAGCTGAGCGCCGCGGCAGACCAGGTCGCCCGCGGCCTCTGGTCGCTGGGCATCCGCAAGGGCGACCGCGTGGGCCTTTGGTCCACCAACTGCATCGAGTGGATCATGATGCACATGGGCTGCGCCCGCGCCGGAGCGGCGCTGGTCAACGTCAACCCCGCCTACCGCTCGCACGAGCTGCAGTTCACCCTCCAGCGCTCGCGCATGAAGGCGCTCTTCCTCTGGCACAAAGACAAGCACGCCGACTACGAAGAGATCCTGGGCCGCGCCCGCCATGGGCTCGACCTTGAGCTGCAAGCACACCATCTACTTCGACTCGCCGGAGTGGCCGGCGCTGCTCGACGCCGAGGGCCGGCTGCCCGACCACGTCGATCCGCAAGACATCGCCAACATCCAGTACACCAGCGGGACCACCGGACTGCCCAAGGGCGTCATGCTGACCCATCACAACATCGTCAACAACGGCCAGTTCCTCGCCCAGGGCTTTCACTACACCGAGCAGGACAAGATCGTCGTCCCGGTGCCGCTCTTCCACTGCTACGGCTGCGTCATCGGCACCATGACGGCTGTGAACACCGGCGCGGCCATCATCCTGCCCAACTGGACCTTCGACGCGCGGGCCACGCTCAAGGCCGTTCACGACGAGCGCGCCACTTCGGTTTATGGCGTGCCGGCGATGTATGTCGCCGAGTTCGCGCTGCCCGACTTCGCAAGCTTCGACCTGACCAGCCTGCGCACCGGCATGATGAGCGGCGCGCCCTGCCCGGTTGAGCTGATGAAGCGCGTGCTCAACGAGATGCACATCGGCGAACTGGTGATCGCCTACGGCCAGACCGAGACCTCGCCCGTCATCACCATGAGCGACGCCGCCGATCCGATTGAGATTCGCGTCAAGACCGTGGGCCGCGCCATGCCGCAGACCGAGATCCAGATCGTCTCGACCGTCACTGGCGAGCGTGTGCCTCTCGGCGAACAGGGCGAGCTGTGCATCCGCGGCTATGCGTTGATGAAGGGCTACGACGGCGATCCAGAAGGCACTGCGCAGATCATCCGCGAAGACGGCTGGCTGCACACCGGCGACCTGGGCATGATGCGCGAGGACGGCTGCATCCACCTCACCGGCCGCTCGAGAGACGTGATCATTCGCGGCGGAGAAAACATCTATCCGCGCGAGGTCGAGGAGTTCCTCTACACGCATCCCAAGGTCGGCGAGGCGCAGGTCGTCGGCATTCCCAATGCAAGGCTGGGCGAGATCGTCGCGGCATGGGTACGCCTAAAGCCCGGCGTCGAAGCGACGGAAGAAGAGATCAAGCAGTTCTGCCAGGGCCAGATCGCCTACTACAAGATCCCCGAGCACGTCCGCTTCGTCACCGAGTTCCCGGCAACGCTCAGCGGCAAGATACAGAAGTACAAAATCCGCGAGTTTGAAATCGAAGCGCGCGGCTTGCAGTCGGTAGCAGACGCGGCTACGGCGTAGGCGAGTTACGTGGCAAAATGAGGTTCGTGGTTTCCCCAAGTCTCAACGTCGAGACTGGGGAAACCCGGCACTGATGCATCATGGACTGCGTGTGCTGGAGACGATCTCGGTGAATTCTGGAGCGCTGCTTTCCCAACCTCTTGAGATCGGCTAAGATTGGATCGTCATTTCTCAAGGAGCTCGAACGATGCGGAAACTGACGGTGTTGTTGTTTCTGGCGGGCATGGCTCTGTCGGCGTTCGCGGCAAAGGAAGTCGCGAAGGAAAAGGTTACTGTTGCGCAGTTAGAGCAGGTGTTGGCCACGGCTCATGGCAAGCCCGACACTGAACTGGCGCAGCAGCTCTCAGGAATGGAATTGACCGAACGCCTTAGCTCGGCCAGGCTGAAGAGTTTGAGCGTCGATCTGTCCGGAGACAAGGCCAGGCAAGCGCTGGTGATTCTGGCCGATTCGGCGGCATTTCTCAACCCGCCGGCGGCGGAGATTCCGGCCGACCCAGCGCCGGACCCAACTGCGACGCGCCAGATGTTGACTGCCGTCGTTGGCTATGTGAATAAGACCGTCCCCCAGTTGCCCAATCTGATTGCGGTGCGCGATACGACCCGCTTCGAGGACCAGCCGCAGGAGAATCAGTTGGGTCAGACCGGCATCACCTCGCTTTCTGCCATGCCCTTGCACTCCGTGGGCAGCTTTAACCTTATGGTGACGTACAGCGACCACAAGGAAGTGGTGGACCAGAAGGCATCTGAAGCATACTCCGAATGCTGGGGGATTGATGACCTCGGGAGAGTTCGGGCCGATTCTGGGAAGGGCAGTGGCCGATGCGCTCGCGGGCAAGATTACCTGGGGCCGCTGGGAGCAGGGAGCGAGCGGCAAAGTGGCGGTCTTCCACTACTCCGTTCCCAGCGAGAAGTCACACTATAATGTGCAGTTCTGTTGCGTCATTGATGGGTGGAATAGCGATGGGATTGCGAATATGCGCGTGTTTAGCGAAAACGACGCCTATCACGGGGAAATTGCCTTCGATCCAGCGAGTGGAGCGATACTGCGCATCTCGATGGAGGCGGAAATGCTGAAGGGTGAACTGGTCTCCAGAGCCGATATTCTGGTCGAATATAGCCCGACGGATATTGCGGGGAAAAGCTATATATGCCCGTCGAGAAGTGTCTCCATTTTGCAGGCGCATACAGCGCAACAGACGGGAATGCATTCCCAGTCGCGCTATCAGGGCTCTGCAAAGACCTACCTGAATGACGTTGCGTTCGTGCAATATCGCCGATTCGGTTCCGAATCGAGAATCTCTGACCGGAGACGACCTGGCGCCGAATATGCCATCCGGTCCTGGATCAGCGGATGCACCGTATTCCCCCCCGTCGAGAGCGCCAACGCACTGATCGCGGAAAAAAGCGGGCAGCCCATCTCCGACCGCCCCAACAAGAATGGGACTCTCCAGGTCCCGCATTTGGGACCTGGGAGTCCACGAACCTCAACCACCCTGTAAATGAAGCGATGCCGAGGTCGCCTACTTGACCCGTTTGGCGGTGAGTTCCTCGGTGGCGAAGTCGCCTACTTTGCGGGTGAATTTGATCTCGTCGCCGCTGATCTTGCCGGTGTAATTGATCTTGATGTCCATACCGTTGAAGTTGAGGTTCTCGACGAAGCTGATGTTGTCGCCGTCGATCTTGCCCTCGGTGATGGCGGTCTCGCCGTGCTCGTTCTTGGCTGTGCCGGTCAGCGTTGTGCCGTCGACGTGGAAGTCATAGGTGTACTTCTGCAAGCCGATCGCGGTGTCGAACTCGGCGGTCCATTTGCCGTTGAAGTCGGCGGCATGGGCTCCGATGGCGGTGAAGGCTGCGAAGAGAAGTGTGAAGGCTATCTTGCGGATCATGTTTTCCTCCTGACGAAATTGTGCGGAGCCAAGAACCCCGCCTGTCCGGGAGGACGCTGCCCAGTGGCGGGAGGTCTCAAGAATCGTAACAGAATGAAGATGTTGTCCGCTCGGCGACGGATCTATTTCCCAGGGCAAACGCATCATAAATGCTATATGCATGGAAGGCAGAAGCGGTTGAGGTGGGGATATGGAAAATCCCCTGAAGTATTTCGCTGAGTTGAAGGACCCGCGAGTGGAGCGGACGCGTGAGCACCTGCTGGAAGAAATTCTTCTGATTGCTAGCGCGGCGATCCTGAGCGGGGCCAACGGCTGGAACGAGATCGAAAACTACAGCAAGGCAAAGCGCGAGTGGTTGAGCAGTTTTCTTCGCCTGCCGGGCGGGATTCCCTCCCATGACACCTTCAACCGGGTCTTTGCGGCTCTGGCCCCGGAGGAATTGGAGAAGGGATTTGCGGCATGGGTTGGCTCGATTGCCCGGCTGACCTGTGGCGAAGTGGTGACCATTGATGCCATCGGCTGCCAAAGGTCGATTGCCGGCCATATCGTCGAGCAAGTTGCGGACTACGTGCTGGCAGTCAAAGAGAATCAGCCCTCGCTGTTGGCCGACATCAAGGACTCGTTCCGGATGCTGGCCGCCGATGCCGTCGATGAAGAAATAGACTGCGGCCATGGGTGCGTGGAACGGCGCCGCTGCGCGGTGCTGGGGGATCTGAGCCTGCTGGATGCATCTGCAGAATGGGCGTCATTAAAGGGACTGGTGCGCACTGCTCAAACTACTCAGAGTCCAAATCTAGATGCGTTTGCCCTGGCTCGAACGTGCCGCAGGTAGCAATCAATTCCTTCGAAGGAGCAAAATAGAGAGTTGGGGATCACGGCCGCAAACCTGCAAGGCTGGCCGGCAAAGGGAAGAGGAACTCATGAACGGAACTCGCACGAAAGTCGTTGCATTGAACGGGAGCGCCCGCAAGGGCGGCAATACTGCCATCCTACTCAAATACGTTTTGAAGGAACTTGAAAACGAAGGGATCGAGACCGAACTGATCGAGCTGAGCGGGGCGAAGATTCACGGCTGCCGGGCATGCAGCAAGTGCGCCGCAAACAAGGATCGCCGCTGCTCGCAGAAAGACGATATGGGCAATGCCTTGATCGAAAAGATGGAGGAGGCTGACGGCATTCTTCTCGGCTCTCCCACGTATTTCGCCAACATCTCGCCGGAGATTTCGGCCTTGATGGACCGCGCCTGTTACGTCTCCAGGGCAAACGGCAACTTTCTCCGCCGCAAGGTGGGCGCTGCCGTCGTAGCTGTGCGCCGTGCTGGAGCGATTCCAGCCTTCGACGCTTTGAACCATTTTTTCTTCTTCAGCGAGATGATCGTGCCTGGGTCGTCTTACTGGAACGTCGGCATCGGCCGCGAGATCGGCGATGTCGAGCGGGACGAAGAAGGCATCAGGACCATGAAGACACTCGGCCAGAACATGGCGTGGCTGCTCAAAAAGCTCCACACGTAGCCGGTGAGCAAAACAACGCATACTCGCTGCCTATGTCGAATGAGATGATCCTGAGTAGCAGGAGCAGCCGCTTCGCGGTTGTTCTTCTTCAGGGTGGTTGAGGCGGATACCTGTGACCTGCCCTGCCTGCCTCAGAGCGCCTTCCCCGCGCCGCTGAGAATTTTCCGCCAAGCCGGAAGGGATCCGTCTGTGACCTTGCACGGCAGCTTGCAGATCGAGCGCCCTCCCTCGAAAAAGGTGAAAACAATGGAAACAGCGAAATCCGACAGTGCAATCACAGACGATGTCCTGCATCTTGGGAGCGGAAGCAAGCTCTCCGCCGAGGCAATCGCCAAGGCCGTGGCGCACCACAATCGCAACCATAGCGGAGACCAGCCACAGCAGGCCGCTGCCAAGTTAGCCGGCGGCAAAAAGGGCAAATCCGGCAAGTAGCGCTTAAGAGTCAGTGGTCATCGCTCTTCGCAGCAAAGACTACTGACTCGTACCTTGTCTTATAAGCGGGAGCTACAGAAACTAACTGGCGCCAGAGCCAGCTAGTTTCTGTAGCTGCGCCAGATGGTTCAGGTCGTGGCCGGCCAAGGTCTCGACAAGGGTCAGAAAGGTCATCGTGCCCCGCTCGGGGTGGGTGACCGGTCTGGTCGCGGCAGCAGGCAGAGCCGCGCCGATCAGCAGCAGATTCCACGCGCGAAAAGCAGAAAAGGCAGAGAAAGCCTGCTCCGCAGTAATGCCTGGATACATCGCCGCCCATTTCTCCTGATCGAAGGGCTGGATGGTCGGCGCATCTTCGGCCAGAGTCTGGCGCAGACGACCCGCGAACTCCAATTCGCAGTCCGCCAAATGACAAACGATCTCCGCAGCGCTCCATTTGCCGGGAGCGGGCGGGATCGCGGCCTTGCTCTGGACCCATGGCCTCAAGATGCGCGAGCGATCTCAGGAACTGTTGAGGCCAGGATGGTCTGCAAGCGGCCGGCCATCCAGATAGCGCGCGTAGGGATTGAGTTCACTCATCGAGTTAACCTCCGTTGTCAGTTGTTATTGGATCGCCAATGAATGCAATTGTTTCCAAGCATTCTAACCCCTGATCCCTGTTCCCTGACCCCTGATCTCTGTTCTCTGTTTCACAGGTACTCCTGCACCATGCGCTGCCACGTGGGCCAGTCGTGGGAGTTCTCGGCCTCCCAGACGTGGAGCTGGTGGGGGATGCCCTTCTCGTTCATGATCCGGTCGAGATGCTGGTTCTGGCGGAGGCACTGGTCGTCCCAGCCTGTGGCCAGCACGTAGCTGTTCTGGCGAAAGCGGTCGAGAAACCAGGGATCGCTGAGATTGGGCAGATAGTGCGTTGGCAGGTTGAAGTAGCAGTCCTGGTCGTAGTAGCCGTGCAAAAAACTTGTCAGGTCGAAGGCTCCGGAGAGCGAGACGAAGCCCGATGAAGATCTCCGGATGGCGCAGGGCGATATTGACGGCGTGATAGCCGCCGAAGCTGCAACCGGCAGCGATCAGGCGCGGGTCGGGGTTCCGCTGCCGGATCAACGGAACCACTTCGTGGATCAGGTATTCCTCGAATTGCATGTGGCGTGCGATGCGCCAGCGCGGGGCGTGGCTTGCGGTTGTACCAGCTCTCGGCGTCCACTGAATCCACGCAGAAGAGCTGCAACTGGCCGGAGTCGATCTTGCCCTCAAGGGCGGCGATCATGCCGCGGTCTTCAAAGTCGTAGAAGCGCCCGCAAGAGGTGGGAAAGACCACGACAGGCAGCCCCGCGTGGCCAAAGATGAGCATCTCCATCTCCCGGCCCAGGCGGCTGGAATACATTTTGTGGTACTCACGAACCATCGTGGGGTGCTCTTTCAAGCGAAGATCGAGACGACCGTAGTTTTATGGTACAGCCACGACCGACTGAGCGCTTCTCGTCCAAGGCGCCGGCTGCCAATTTGCCTCAACCACCCACTTTCGGCGATACTTAGTTGTTGTGTCTTGCGCGGCTGGACGTGTCCGTCTGGCCCATTTGGCGCGGTTGCACACTGTCCGCCGGGAAAAACCCCAAGAATCGCAACAGAGCACAGGAAGCTGAAAGGAACCGTATACCCGTGGTAATGATTCGTTTGGCGCGTTTTGGCGCCCGCAAGCAGCCCTACTACCGCATCGTGGTCATCGAGAAGGACCGCGCCCGCAACGGCCGTTCGATCGAGGTCGTCGGCACCTACAACCCCCGCACCAACCCGGCCACGGTCGACCTGAAGCACGAGCGCGTCGCCTATTGGCGCGGCGTGGGCGCGCAGTTGTCGCCCAGAGTTGCGACGCTGATCGCCAAGAATCCGCGCCAGTTGCGGCCGAACCAGCCGCAGCCTGATCTTCTCCAGCTTCCCCGACGGTGTGCGCCCATCTGTGAGTTGGCGCGCAACCAATTGCTGACGGCGATGGGTGTGGGCTGATAGTATGCGCGCATCGATCCAAGTGCTTCATTCTTGGTCGCCAATTCCTGGTTGCCAATCCTCGGATGCATCCGGTGAGGGATACGAGCATGACCCAAGACGCGATGGTGGAAGTGGAAGAACTGGTCCGCGAGATTGCGCGGGCCCTGGTGGATGAGCCGGCAGCCGTTGAAGTGGAGAGCGTTGGCCGTGATGAAAACACGGTCCTCAAGCTCCGCGTGGCGCCGGCGGATGTGGGCAAGGTCATCGGCAAGCAGGGGCGCACCGCCCGCTCGATGCGCACCATTCTGGGCGCCGTCAGCATGAAGGTGCATCACCGCTACACGCTCGACATCCTCGAAGAAGACGAACCATAAGCATGGCCCCAGACGCACCCGGCCCCCGCGGGAGGCGGCGATGACCCCGCCTGAACGCCTGGACCTGGCTGGCGCGGATTCGCCGCCCGCAGGGACGCAAAGGCGAGGTCTTCGCCGATCTCCTCACCGATTTCCCTGAAAAATTTGCCGAACGCCGGCAGCCTCTGGCTGCTCGCGGATCCCGCGCATACAAAGTCGGCCAAGCGCTGCAACCGGCGCTGCCTCCCCGCGCGAAGTCGAACTCATCGCACCACTGGCCGCACAAAGGCGGCATCGTGCTGCACTTTGCCGGAATCGACTCCATCTCCGCCGCCGAAACCCTCAAAGGCCTGATCGTCGCCATCCCGCGCACGCGAGCGCGCGCCGCTCGCCGAAGACGAGGTCTACATCGGCGACCTGATCGGCTGCACGCTGGTCGACGTGGCCGGAGCCGAGCCGGTGACCGTCGGCCCAATCGAAGAGGTAGACCGAAGCTCCGGTCCGGTAGCGCTGCTCGTCGTGCAAGGCGCGTCAGGCGAAGTTTTGGTTCCCTTTGCCAAAAGCTACCTGCGCAACATCGACCTCAAAGCCAAGCGGGTCGAAATGGCTTGCCCGAGGGCCTGATCGATCTGAATGCGCCGGGGAAAACTCTTAACTTCTTCGGCTCAGCTACTCAGTTTCCTGCCGTATCGCATCCAGCAGCTTGCGGTCTTCCTTGCTCAGCGCGGCGCCCTCCAGCAGATCCGGCCGGTTGGCCAGCGTCTTGCGCAATTGCTGCTCCCGCCGCCAGCGCCGAATCTCCGCATGGTCGCCATTCATCAGCACCTCGGGCGCGCGCAGGCCGCCAAACTCCGCCGGCCGCGTGTAGTGCGGATAGTCGAGCAGCCCGCCCGCGCCGTGCTGCGAACGCGGAACGCCATCCTCATCGGTGGCAATCTCGGCGTCGGCCACGCCAAAGCTCTCAAATTCGCCGGAGCCTCGTTGCCCAGCACGCCGGGAATCAGGCGCATCGTCGCGTCCACCACCACCGCGGCGGCCAGCTCGCCTCCGCTCAGCACGTAGTCGCCGATCGAAAGCTCCATGTCGCAGTAGAGCTCGTTGATGCGCTCGTCCACGCCCTCATAGCGGCCGCAGATCAGCACCACGCGCTCCAGCGTCGCCAGTTCCCGCGCCATCGCCTGCGTAAACGGCCGCCCCTGCGCCGAAAGCAGAATCACTCGCGTCATCGCGGACTGGATTGGGCTCGCTGGGCGGTAGTTCCCTCAGAGGCTCAAGCCCCGACTTCTTGCTAGTTCGCTCAATGTACGGGCTGAAGCCCTGTACCCTTGCATGCGCTCGGCCTTGCCTCAATCCCCAGCGACGCCAGCGCCTCGGCCAGCGGCTCCGGCTTCAGCACCATCCCTTCGCCGCCGCCAAAGGGCCGGTCGTCCACCGTGCGATGCCGGTCGTGGGTAAAGGCGCGCAGATCGTGCACCCCCATCGTCACCAGCTCCTCGGCCAGCGCGCGGCGCAGGATTCCGTGCTCGAAGAAGCCGGCAAAGAACCCCGGAAAGATGGTGACGATCTCGAATCGCATACTCCCTCAATGATATAGGCACAAATTTCCGCGCCATGACCCGCCGCGAATGTGCTTTACTGTTGGGCAACAGCTATGGCAGACATTGAGATCGTTGCTAAATCGCTGGCAAACGGCCGGCGTCCTGGATGCGGAGCGGCCAGCCGCATCCGCGCCTGGGAGTCGGAGCAGAAGCAGCCCGCGCGGCTTGCGCTGGCAGGGGCTGGTCGCGCTGATTCTCGGCGCCATCCTGCTGGCCTGCGGCGTGGTCGCTCTTCGTCTCCGCCCATTGGGACCAGATCGGCCCCGGCGCGCGCTTTGCCGTGGTGCTGGGCATGGTCAGCCTCTTCCACCTCGGCGGGGCCTTCACGCGCAAGAGCTATCACGGCCTCGCCACCGCGCTGCACGCCGTGGGAACCGCTCTCAACCGGCGCGGCCATCGCGCTGGTCGGCCAGATCTTCAACATTCAGGAGCATTGGCCGGCGGCCATGCTGCTGTGGGCCATCGCCGCGCTGGCCGGCTGGGCGCTGCTGCACGATGAGGCGCAGCAAACTCTCACGCTGCTGCTCGTCCCGGCATGGATTCTTTCCGAGTTCGTCCTATGCCGCCGAAGGCCACATCGGCGAGAGCGTCTACCTGGGCCGCTTTCTGTCGTCTGGGCGATCCTCTACCTGACCTTTTTCCTCGGCTCGCGAGCGCAAGATTGTCCAGGGAATTCTCTTTGCCGTGGCGGCGATCGCCGCCGTGGTGGGAATCGTGCTGCTGCTGTGAATGGTGGAGTTCGTGGGGCACACGCAGACCTTTCTGTCCGCTTCGGGCTCCGCGCCTGGGGCTGGATCGCCATTGCCGCGGTGCCGCTCTTCTTCGCCGCTCTTCAAGGTCCGCAAGAGCGCTCATTCCCGTGGCTGTCGCGCTTGGCGTTCTCGATCGCGCTGCCCTGGTGCCAGCGAAGTCTGGACGCAGTCTTACAACTACGGCAGTGCGGACCAGCGGCTCATATATCCGCACCGAACCCAACCTCGCCGCCCACGCGCTGGTTGCGGCCTTCTGCCGTCTTCATCATCTGGTGGGGTGTGCGGCAAGCCAGCAAGCGCTGGTCAATCTGGGCATTGTCGGCTTCGCCGTTCTGTGGGCTGGTTCTACTTCAGCGACATCTTCGACAAGCTCGGCCGCTCGCTGGGCCTGATCGGCCTGGGCATTCTCTTCCTTGCCGGCGGATGGGCGCTCGAGAAGACGCGGCGCAGACTCGCTGACCGGCATGGACAAAGCCGCTGATCAGCCTCAGCGCTGAGGAGGCGCAATGAAGATCTCCAAAGCCTCCGTCGCGCTGCTCGTGATCCAGTTGGCGCTGGTCTCCACGATCGCGGCCAAGTATCTCTACCAGCGCTGGACGCTGCCCGCGCGTCTGGACGCGCGCCGCGGCCTTCGATCCTGAACTGGTGATGCGCGGCCGCTACCTGAGCCTGCAACTCACGGTCGATGGCTGCCAAAGCACGCTGCCCTCGGCGAAACAAGCCACCTTCCCGCGCGACTATCGACGGCAGCCGTCAAGCCGCCGGCTTCACCGTCGACTGCGCCAGGACCCGTTCGACTTCCGCGCCAACCTAAGGTCGAGAACAACAAACTGGTCGCGATTCGGATTCCGAGGCCGACGCTAAATCGAGGGGCATGATGTGTGAGGCCATGCCGGGCGCGTCCTGCGACGAGCTGCGGCTCGACGAGCCTGTGAACTTCTACATCGCCGAGCACGCGCAGACCCGCTGCCGCTCAAGCCCGGCCAGGAGCTTTGGATCGAAGTCACCGTTCCGCCCAAAGGCCCGCCGCGGCCGATTCAACTGGCGCTCAAGCAGAACGGCGCGTGGAAGCCGCTGGCCTTCCAATAGAGGCTGCCTCACCTGTTGTTCTCGCTGCCGGACGGCATTGCCGGTCGCTCGACCCAGCGGAGAGGGTTTACCAATTAAATATCTGCAAGGTTTTGAAAATAAATAAAGGGGGGTGGGGGGATTATTTATCGGTACGGATCGGGAGAGCTCTCCCCTCGTCACGCGGCTCCCATGTTTTGGCTCTCCGAACTTGTTCGCCATTTTTACCCCTCACGCTTCGATTGTGCGCCAACAGAAGATAATTCTCTGCAAATCGGTTGCGGATTGCGGTTGGGGGGATGAACGTCGCTAGCGCGCCTTGAAAGGCTGAGCCGCAGCGGGCTGATCCGCGCCCGCCTGACCGGCTTTGATCTCGGCGACGATAGAAGTTCTCGCCGCGCGTGGGGCTGCCGGAGAGACGGCGCAGCATGGCCAACTGGCCCACGTGGGTCAGCGCGTCGGCGATGGGGCCCTGGAAGAGCCGTTCGGCTGGCGCCTGAAGCGGCTGGTCCGAGACAGAAATGCATCGAGCGTTTGCAGCGACTGAAAGAATCGCTGCTGCTCCTCGGCCCAGGCGCGGGGCTGTGTGGCGTGCCAGCGCTGCCTGCCCGTGGCCGAGCTCAGCGCCCAGTCGAAGAGATCGCCCATGTGGGCCAGAATCTGCACCGGCTGCGGCCGGCGCCGTCAAATCCGGCAAACTGATCGGGCGCGCCCTCGAGGGCCGTGCGGCCCGATAGGCGACGGTGGCAAGGGTATGGCGCAGCAATTCGCGTTTCTCGTCCATACCGGAAACTATAGCGCAATCGCGGCCGCAGGCGACAATGCACCTCGCCTTCTCTGTAGTAAACTTAAAGTTCTGAGTTCATCAGCAGGAAAAAACCATGTCAATTCATCCCGTAATGCAGCGCTTGGCAGACAAGCTCAAGCGCACCGATCTTCCCGAGTTTGTGCCCGGCGACCAGATTCGCGTCCAGGTAAAGATCAAGGAAGGCGATAAGGAACGCTTGCAGGCCTTTGAGGGCCTGGTCATCGCCATCAACAAAGGCCCCCAGGGCACCTTTACCGTTCGCAAGATGAGCTTTGGCCAGGGCGTGGAGCGCATCTTCCCCTTCAACTCCAAGGTCGTCGACAAGATCGAGAAGATCCGCAGCTACAAGGTGCGCCGCGCCAAGCTGTTCTACCTTCGCGGACTGCGCGGCAAGGCCGCCCGTCTGAAGGAAGTAGGCCGCGTGATGGCCAAGGAAGCATAGTTCGCAGAGGTTTTTGTTACCCGACAGCCCCGGCTCTGGCCGGGGTTGTCTTTTTTCCGACTCGGCTGTCCACTGTAATCTGTTAGAGGAAGCGATGAATCCTACCGAGCAAATGCGCAGCAGCACCTTTCAAGAGACTCTCCTGAGCGCCCGCCGCACCATGGTGCTGAGCGAGATTCTCAAGCTCGCTATGGACAGCTTCCGCGCCAGCAAGGTGCGCTTTGCGCTGACCGCGCTGGGCATGGTCATCGGCACGGCATCGGTCATTCTGGTGGTGACGATCGGCTTGACCGGCAAGCAATATCATTCTCCAACTGATCCAGAAGATCGGCACCAACTCGGTGGAGCTCGAATACTCCGGCGGCGGCGCCATCGGCAGCCGAGCGCACCGTATTACAACGACTCGCTGACCCGCGACGACGAGAAGGCCGTGCTGGCGCAGTTGCCCGGCGTGATGTACTCGTCGCCGGTCATGGAGATGCACGCCCGCATCAACTTTGGCTCGGGCGTGGTCAAGGACACGCTGGTGCTGGGCGTGAGCCCGCAGTACCGGGACATTCGCAACCTGCTCGTGCCCGCAGGCCGCTTCTTCGACGAAACCGACGAGTCGGCCCACATCAAGTGCGCCGTGGTCACTGAGAAATTTGCCCACGATCGCTTCGGCAGCGCCGACTCGGCGATCGGCCAGAGCTTCGAGATCAGCGGCATTCCGTTTACGATTATCGGCGTCTTCAAAGATGAGCGTCGACGATTTTGGCCAATCGGAGATCGCCGACCAGACGATCCTGATTCCCTATTCGGTGGCGCGCTACTTTACCGGAACCGAGAACGTGAAGCAGATTTACTTTTCCATGCGCATCATGGACGAGGTGCCCGAAGCGGCCAGCGAGATCAAACGCATCGTGCAGGCGCGCCATCGCGCCCAGCTCGGTCTACAAGGCGCAAACGCTGAAGGAACTGCTGGACGTGGCCGCCAAGATCGCCAATGCGCTCACCGCTGTGCTGGTGTCTGGTGGCGACGTCACTCTGGCCGTGGGCGGCGTGGGCATCATGAACATCATGCTGGCCAACGTGCGCGCACGCATCCGCGAGATCGGCATCCGCAAGGCTCTCGGCGCAACCTACCGGGAGATCAAATACCAGTTCCTGGCCGAGGCGATCATTATTTCGCTCGCCGGCGGGGTGGTTGGCAACGATTGTCGGGCTGGCGTCCGCCGCTCACGGTCCGCTTGTTCACCAACTATGCTTGCCCATCTCGCCCTGGTCGGTCGTGATTGCGCTGAGCGTCGGCCACGCTGGTGGGCGTGGTCTTCGGCACCGTTCCCGCCACCCGCGCCGCGCAGATAGACCCTGTGGATTCGCTGAAGTATGAGTGAGCTTGAGCGGCGGCCGGAGCCTCCGGCGAAGAGGATGGCCAGGCGAAAGGCCCAATGACGCTGATCTACAGTTTGCTGGCTCTGGCGCTGGCTGCGGCGATCGGCCTTGCGCTGCTGATCGTGTTTCCGTTCTATCACCGGCGATAGATTTACATCTGCTTCGCGCCGAAGGCATTCTCAATCAGCTTTGCGAACCCTGTTGCCGCCCGGCGATCAGTACCGGAATTCCATCCACAATCGGGTAAGCGCTGCTGCATGCCGCGCAAAGCAAGCGTGTCTCCTCAAGGCGAAGCACGCCCAGGCAGGCCGGACAGGCCAGTTGATCGAGAACGGATGGGTCGAAGGCGGGAAGCGCTTTGGAATCGGCAGGCATGCGGGCCTAGTTGATGATGGCGTCGGGCTTTGAGGCCGGAGCGGCCGTCTGATCGGCAAGCTGACCCGAAGCGTTGGCCGCGGGGGCGACACGCTTGGGCTGGCGTGCGAACTCGGCCTCGATACGCTGGTTGGTGCCGGCCTTGGCGGATTCGTAAGCCACGCGAATGCCGTTGAAGATGGCGCGGTCGTTTGAGGAGCCGTGGCCGATGATGCAGACACCACGCACGCCGAGCAGATGCGCTCCGCCGTACTCGCGGTAGTCGAGCCGGGCGCGGAACTCATTGAAGGCCTGGCGCGAGAGCAGCGCGCCAACCTTGGCGGTGACGGTGCGGGTGAGCGACTCGCGCAGCACATCGCGTACAAAGCGGCCGACGCCCTCGCTGGTCTTCAACGCCACATTGCCCACAAAGCCATCGCAGACGATTACATCGGCCAGGCCGGAGAAGATGTCGCGCCCCTCGACGTTGCCGACGAAGCGGATCGGCAGCGCCTTGATGAGCGGATAGGCCTCATGGGTCAGGTCGTTGCCCTTCGTTTCCTCCTCGCCGACGTTGAGCAGTCCCACGCGCGGCGAATCGATCTTGAGCACCGTGCGGGCATATATCTCGCCCATCACGGCAAACTGGGCCAGGTTGGTTGCTTTGCAATCGACGTTGGCGCCAACGTCCAGCAGCACGCACGGGTTGCCCTTCGAACTGGGCATGGGCGTCGCCAGGGCCGGACGGTCGACGCCGGGTAGAGCGCCCAGCACCATTTTGGCCGTGGCCATCGCCGCTCCTGTGTTGCCCGCGGTGACAAAGCCCGCAGCCACGCCTTCGCGCACCAACTTGAGGCCGACGCGCATGGAACTGTCTTTCTTTGTGCGAACCGCGTGCGCCGCTTTCTCCTCCATGCCGATGCGCTCGGAGGCATGGTGGATGACGATGGGCAGATCTTCGTTTCCCAGGAATTCGTCCAGAATGTCGCGCAGCTCCGCCTCCGGCCCAACCAGATGGACCCGGACAGGCAGAGCCTTGCATGCGAGGATAGCCCCGCGAATCTCCGACTCCGGAGCTTTGTCGGTGCCTACAGCGTCAAGGACAATGTCGATGAGCATGAGTGTTGTGAGGCTACTTGGCTGCTTCCTTGACATCGATCACGGCGCGGCCCTTGTACTCGCCGCACTTGGGGCAGGCGCGATGGGGCAGCTTCTTCTCGTGGCAGGCGGGGCACTCTGAAACCCCGACGGCGGTCAGAAAATCGTGAGAGCGGCGAAGTGCGGTGCGGCGCGTTGAGTGGCGCCTCTTCGGATTAGGCATTTGAAAAATTCCTTTCGTTGCTCAGCCCGCTTCAGGGTGGCCCAAGCCGTTGATGGCCAAATTCAGGCCGCACAACGTCTTGGATGCCTTCTTGACTGCCTTCCGGCACAGGCTTCGGCACCCTAATTGTTCCAGATCATCTCTGGGGGCTTTTTTCCTTGGACTCGATCCGGCTACGGAGGCCTGCCAGCGCCTCCCAGCGGGGGTCGTCCCCGACACAAGAGCAAGGCTGGCTGTTACGGTCTGCGCCGCAGCGCGGGCAAAGTCCCTTACAGTCGGGCTTGCAAAGCGTCCTGACCGGCAGGGACAAAAGCACCTGCTCACGCAGCACATCCTCAAGCACAAGGCTGTCCTTCTGATAATAACCGATTTCCGTTTCCGGCGCAGTAATCGACCGTTCCGTGGCCTCCGCATCCGCCTCCGCGGGGCGGAAGATGAGGTCGTAATCGGCGGCCAGCGGAATCTCGACCGGCTCGACGCAGCGGGCGCAGGGAACCTGGAAGTTGCCGGCAAATCGGCCCCGCAGGCGGATGTCGGCCACAATGTCCTTGGGCCCCCGGTGCTCGTGGATCACCTCGGCCAGGCCGGAGGCGGCCAGCGGTCCCTGCTGCTCGGCCTCCGTGCCCAGATCGACCGCGCCGGGAGGCACTTGCAGATCAAATTCGATAGGGTCTTTTTCGAGTTCGCTTACCTTGAATTCCATACGATGAGCCTACGGCGCGGCGTTCCCGGCGTCAATGCGCTAAAGGAGGTTCAGGTGATGCAAGCGCCTTCTCCACTGCGGCTTTCAATGGCGGCAGATCGTCCTGAATTGTATTCCAGATCGTCTCGACATCCACGCGGTCATACTGATGCCGCAGCCAATTGCCAATTCCTCGAATATCGCGCCAGGGAACTGTCGGGCAAAGGATCTCGGCATCGTCCTTGAGCCGGAAGGCAGCCTCGCTGATGATTAGCATTTTGCGCTCAACCGCGGCTTGAGTCCGTTCATCCGCGAGGTACGCTTCCAAGTCCATTCCACTCACGAATTGCTCGATGAGCCGGACGCTTTCAAATATGTCGCCGAGACATAATTTTGCGTCCTCAAAAGGCATTGACAGCCTCGCGAAGGGCTCTTGCCCGTACCGCCTCGCGCATTGAATCGAAGGAAGCCAGATCCACTTTTGTGCCGAGCAGGTCACTAAGCTGATTTTCCAGGCGCGCCATCGTCACTAGAGTCAGGCGTTTCGATCGGTCGAAATCAGCCATCAGATCAACGTCGGAGTGGACCGAAGCCTCGCCACGTGCAACCGAACCGAATAAACGCAGGTGTAGGATGCCGGCAGCCCGCAACTCCGGTTCATGCACGCGCAATGTCTCGATGACTGCCCCCTTATCCATACTGGAACTGTGCCACAGATAGCGGAGAGAATTCAATAGCTTCCACGATAAATGGCAAGACAAGAGAAGTAGAAATGATTTACAACCATGATTCACAGACAGAATCGACCAATCCGAGTAAACTGACCGGCCCGCTGCCGCGCTAAAATCGTAGTGCGAGCCAAAGGCTGTTGATCGCCTCGCACCCTTTGCTGCCTAAGACACCATGAACCAGAACGCCACGCCCACCTCCGAGCTCGCATCCACCCTTGCGCTTCGCCTGGCCACCGATGCCGACAAAACCCGCCTGAATCAACTGGTCAACGCCGCCTTTTCCATCGAAACCTTCCTCGAAGGCAATCGCACCGACGAGGAAAGCCTGGCCGCCATGATGCGGAAGGGCGCGATCCTGGCCGCCGAAGACGGCGAGGGCAGGCTTGTGGGTTGCGTCTACGTTGAGGTGCGCGGTGAGCGCGGCTACATGGGGATGCTGACGGTCGATCCGGCACGCCAGCGCGCGGGCCTGGGCACTCGGATCATGGAAGCGGCCGAGGAGTACCTGCGCAGCCAGAGTTGTAAAGCCGTCGACATCCTCGTTCTGAATCTGCGGCCGGAGCTGCCCCCAATCTATAGCCGCCACGGCTTCGTCGAAACCGGCACCCAGAAGGACGGCCTTCACCGCACACTCAAGCCGGGATTCGAGTACCACTTCATCGTCATGTCCAAGGATCTTTAAGCGAACCGCCTCAAGGGCTTAGAGCCCATCCGTGAATCGGTAGCGCCGACCTCCAGGTCGGCTGTTCTGTGGGTCTCCAGACCCACAGACGACGCCTGGTGGCGTGAAGCCTGCAGGCGAAGAGCCAATCTCTCTCCCGCGTAAACCTTCAGGCGCCGATTTTCGTCCAATCACGTGGGGGAAATCTTGGAGACTCGCTTTCGCTGCCCTTGCTGCGGCCTGAAGACGTTGGAGGCTCCCGGCGCGCTGGCCCTTTGCCCGGTCTGTTGGTGGGAAGACGACGGCCAGGAAGATGCCGACGCCTCCGAAGTCCGCCTCACGGTCAACGGCGACCTCAGCCTGAACGAGGCGCGCGTCTACTACGCTCAATGCGGCGCGGCCCACCCCCGGTTTTTGCCCTACGTCCGCAAGCCTTCGGCGTCGGACCTCTAATTTCCTGCCACCTAGAGGCCAGAGCGGGCAAGGGTCCCTTCGCAGTCACGTATCGAATGCGGTGCCGCCCGTCGAGGAAGGCTGGCCTTCCGGTTTGACCCTGCCAGCAAACCCACTTACCATGAGACGAGGGCATTCCCTGGACGCACCGCGCCAGTCTGGCGTGGAAGCGAGAACAAGGGGCAACTGTCTGGAGCAAGAAGGGGTGTTCTGAAGCCCGGACCAGCCAGTTGGCAGCCCACTCTTGCAGTTGATTCGGCGCATTGCGCCTGGAAGGCAAAACCTTGAGTTCTACCGACACCGTCGAGAACAACCCCCAACCTGAATCGGCCGAGGCGGCACATCTGCACCCCGAAGACGGCCACGATCATGAAGGCCACGACCACGAGAAGGCCACGACCACCAGCACGGTCCGGTCCTGAACCCCGAGTGCACCAAGGAACTGGTGCTCGATATCCCCGCCGAAGAGGTCTCAAAGGCCTATCGGAAGGTGACCGGCAACTACAAAAAATACGCCAAAATCCCCGGCTTCCGCGCCGGCCATGTGCCGGAGACGGTCTTGCGCCGCCGCTTTGCCGATGGCATCCGCAAAGACGTAATCGACGGCCTGCTTCCAGAGCGCTTCAACAAGGCGGTTCTTGACCTGGGCATCAAGCCTGTCGGCGAGCCTCGGGTCACCGAACTCACCGTCGAGGACGGCCAGCCGCTGCACGTGAAGGCTGTCTTCGAGTATCTTCCGGACTTCTCGATCGAGGGCTATCAAACGGTCACCGTGGACAAGCCTACGGTCGAAGTCACTGAAGAAGATTTCCAGCGCGAACTCGAACAGTTGCGCTCGGCCCACGCCACCATCGAGCCGGTCGAGGAAGATCGTGCTCTAGTGGACGGCGACTGGGCGCAGATCACTTATAGCGGCCAGGTCGACGGCGACGAGAAGGCTGCCCCGGTAGCCGGCGAAGACACGCTGGTCGAGGTGGGCGGCAAGGACACGATGGAGGCCTTCACGACGGCTCTGCGAGGCGCCAAAACCGGTCAGGAGCTGAAGGCCGAGGTCATCTATCCGGCCGATTACGGCGAGCCCAAGCTGGCCGGCAAGACCGTGGCCTACAACGTCGAGGTCAAGGCGATCAAGAAGCGCACCCTGCCCGCTCTGGACGACGACTTTGCCAAGGAACTGGGCCAATACGAGAGCATGGCCGAGCTTGAGACTCGCATCCGCGAGCACATGACCAGCCGCGCGAAACGCAGCATTGAAGGCGAAACCAAAGACCGGCTCTTCGCCGCCCTCACTGAAAAGTACTCCTTTGCGGTGCCCGAGTCGCTGGTGCAGCAGCAGATCGACGTGCGCCTGGAGCGCGGCCTGCGCGCCCTTGCAGCCCAGGGCATGAATACCGAGCAAATGCGGAAGCTGGACTTTGGCCGCCTGCGTCTGGCCCAGCGCGACAGCGCCGTGGCCGAGGTCAAGACCAATCTCCTGCTGGATCGCATCGCCGCTGAGGAAAAAATTAGCATCAGCGATGAGGAACTGGACCAGGAATTGCAAATGGCAGCTCTGCAAGCCAGGGAGCCGATCGACGCTGTTCGGGCTCGTCTGGCGGCCGACGGCGGAATCGCCAGAATCCGGGAGCAATTGCAGCGCGAAAAGACGGCAAGCCTGCTGTATGAACGGCTTCCCGCACAGGGCAGTAAATAAGGCGGCAACCGGACGATAATTGAACTGTGGAATTGAACTGCGGCCCGGCACAGAAACTCATCGGGCCGCATGAGCACAACTGAACAGGGAGCGAAAGTCCCTCACCCAGAGAGCGAGAAGAAGGTTCAATGGCATTGGTTCCCATGGTGGTTGAGCAGACGAGCCGGGGCGAGCGCGCCTACGACATTTACTCCCGTCTGCTTCGCGACAACATCATCTTTCTGGGCACGCCCATCGACGACCAGGTTGCAAACCTGATCGTGGCGCAGATGCTCTTTCTTTCAGGCGAAGATCCGGAGAAGGATGTCCATCTCTACATCAACTCTCCCGGCGGCTCCATCACCGCTGGCCTGGCCATCTACGACACCATGCAGTTCATCAAGAACAAGGTGGAGACGATCTGCATCGGCCAGGCGGCCTCGATGGGTGCGTTTCTGCTGCTGGCGGGCGCCAAAGGCAAGCGCTTTGCGCTGCCAAATTCCAGGATCCTCATTCATCAGCCCTCGATGGGCGGATTGAGCGGACAGGCCACGGACATCGACATTCATGCCCGCGAGATTCTGCGTATCCGCGAGATTACAAACAACATCATGGCCACGCACACCGGCCAGCCGCTGGATCGCATTGAACGGGATGTGGAGCGGGATTTCATTATGAACGCCGAACAGGCCAAGGAATATGGCATTGTCGACGAAATCATCGACCGGCCGCGTTCGTAATCGGCCGGCTACGCGCTAGTAACCGGCGAGCTGGGAGTTGCCAGCCAGCCGGACTGCGAACCTGCTAAACTTAGCGGGATACAGGACAGAACGGGAAAGAGCTCGACCTAAGGGAGCCGGAAAATGAAAACGCGTGTGGGACCGGAAGAAGCACTCCGCTGCTCGTTCTGTCACAAGTCGCAAGACGCTGTAGCCAAACTGATCTCGTCGCCCAGCGACTACCCTCGCGCTTACATCTGCGATGAGTGCGTGGCCGTCTGCAACTCGATTCTCGAGGACGACCGCGGCGCCGATGCCGCTCACCCAGCCAATGCCGCCGGACACCTGCCCAAGCCGCAAGAGGTCAAGGGCTTTCTCGACGACTACGTCATCGGCCAGGATCAGACCAAGAAGAAGCTGGCCGTAGCGGTTTACAACCACTACAAGCGCATCCAGATGAATCGCATGCGCAACAACGAAGTCGAGCTGGTCAAGTCGAACATCCTGCTCATCGGCCCGACCGGATCGGGCAAGACTCTGCTGGCGCACACGCTGGCCAAGATGCTCGACGTGCCTTTTGCCATCGTCGACGCGACGACCCTCACCGAGGCCGGCTATGTGGGCGAGGATGTCGAGAACATCATTCTCAAGCTCCTGCAGGCCGCCGACGGCGACGTAACTCGCGCCCAGCAAGGCATCATCTACATCGACGAGATCGACAAGATCGGCCGCAAGGACGAGAACCCGTCCATCACCCGCGATGTCAGCGGCGAGGGCGTGCAGCAGGCGCTGCTCAAGATTCTCGAAGGCACGGTAGCCAACGTTCCACCGCAAGGCGGGCGCAAGCATCCGCATCAGGAATTCACCGCAGTCGACACCACCAACATCCTCTTCATCTGCGGCGGGGCCTTTGTGGGCCTGGAGCGCGTGGTTGGCCGTCGCGTAGGCAAGAAGGCGCTGGGCTTCAAGTCCATCGACGCCGCCGAAGGAGATGCGGCAACCAGCCGTTCGCATCGCGACACCGAGTTGCTGCGCCGGACCGAGCCTCAGGACTTGATCAAGTACGGCCTGATTCCCGAGTTTGTCGGCCGCCTGCCTGTCATGGGCATCCTCGACGAGCTGGACGAAGCGGCGCTGATCGAGATTCTGTCGAAGCCGCGCAACGCGATTCTCAAGCAGTATCAGCGTCTCTTTGAGTTCGAGAACGTCCGCCTGCACTTTACGCAGGACGCCATCGGCGCCGTGGCGCGCGAGGCGCTGGCACGCAAGGTTGGCGCGCGCGGCTTGCGCATGATCCTCGAAGAGCTGATGCTCGACCTGATGTATCACCTGCCCAATAACAAGCGCGTTCGCGACATGGAAATCACCAAGGACATGGTCGAGCGCCGCGATCTCTCGCTCTGCCTGCTGGAAAAGGCCGGATAGCAACAAGCTTGATTTGCCGATAGGATCGCCCCCTTCCCTAACAGAAAGGGGGTTTTCTTTTGCCGCCTGAAACGGCGAAGGACAGAACCGGCACCATGATGGAGATGCCCGGAGTTTTCGCTTGTCATGCCTGAGCCTTTCGCGCGTGCTCGGCAGGAAGTTAACCCCAGACGAATCCAACTCTGGGCATTGGAGATAGCTACTGCGCTGTGCCGGCAATATTGTTTGACAATGACTATCTTCTCTGTTGTATTGAAGCGAGATGGCGGCCTTGCAGGCCAGCCTGAAACTCTCAAAATAGTACGAAGAGTGTGGGGGCGGATCGAAAGACCGGTCACTTGCTCGCTAGAAGTGGATGGGGTTCTCTGGCATATAACTCGTCCGAGTGATCGCTTTAAGATTGAGTTTTCTTCGCTGTTGGTGGCACTTGTCCGCAGCAATCGCTAAGTTCGATTTGCGATTTGTGCGCCTGCAGTTTCTTGGAGGTCTTCGTGTCGATTCCCGGACCGCTGGTTACATTCTGCTTCCTGATCATGATGGTCTTTGGGGCCTTTCTGTGTCTCTATTCAGTGCTTCGCCTTGCGCGCTATCGCCGGCTTGAGCCCTCAGAAGTGGCGCTGCCGTGGCTGAAGATCGATCTGAAGGGACCAGCATGGCTTGTGCTGATTGTGATCGGTACAGTCATGCTGGCCTCGCCGATCATCGCGGCGGCGTTGCAGCAGCCGACGAGCGTTACTATGCCGCCGGCATCGGTTCAGCACGTGCAGAAGATCAACAACACAGACAACCCAGCGTTCCATGTGGTTCGCGACGTGAGCCTGCTCGATTTGCGCGATTCTCAGGCCGCCTCCTGGTATTCAAGATTGCTAACCTGGCTTCACTTCCGCAACAAGAAGCAGAGGATTCAGCCCTCGGTGCTCAAGAAATACCTGGTCGTCGAGAAGATAGCTCCGGCCGACACCTTTCAGATGCCCTTCGCTACAACGGGTATTCTCGATGTGCATTGCGTGACTCACAGCGCGATTTATCAGAATTCGAAAACGATCGAAGGATCGACGGAGACCGATGGCTGGAATGTGATTGCGGATGTAAGCACGGTTCCCGTCGGCAGCCAATTTGAGATTGCCGTAGAAGCGACGTACTGGAATGCCTTCATCGGAGAAGAGGGAGACGATTTCACGACGCACGCACGAAAACAGGAACAACCGGAGGACATTTCTATCTTCCTGCTCTATCCCCAAGATAGGCCGATGAGGGATATGTTAGTGATGGAGTACCCGCCCGATGGCGGAGCAGGGAGCAGATTCCAGGGAACGATGAGGGAGTGGAGAGGCGCGGAGGGACTGTCTTACTACTGGACCACTACGAATCTGCGTCCCGGCTACTATTACAAATTCTCATGGAAGTGGTGATGATTTCCGGCTTCATAGATTCAATCCCACAGATCGGGAGTCGGTCACTCTTGTTATCGATCGGTAAACCCGCCACCCCATTTCGCTGTACAATCCAACCATGAGCTTTGTTCCGAGCCGCGCATCCAGGGCTGTCTTCGCGCGTCCAATAATTAAGGGTTCCTTATGACTGCATCCCGCGAAAAGACCGAGTCCCGCAAGCTGCCCATGATGCCCATCCGCGACATGGTGATCTTTCCCTACATGATGACGCCTTTTGTCGTGGGCCGCGAGTCGAGCGTCCGCGCTCTCGAAGAGGCACTCACCGGCGACCGCAAGATTTTTCTCGCCACGCAGCACGATGCATCGATCGACGAGCCCAAGGCCAAGGAGATCTTTCAGGTCGGGTCCATCTGCAACATCGTGCAGAGCGTCAAGATGCCCGACGGCAATATCAAGGTGCTGGTCGAGGGCGTCGAGCGCGCCAAGTCCATCGAGGTGAACGACCGCGATGGATTCTTTGTGGCCACGGTGCGCGTGGGCAAGACGCAGTTTGAAATGACGCCGGCCGTCGAGCAACTGATGAAGCGCGTCACCAGCCTCTTCGAGCAGTACGTCAAGCTGCAGCAGTCGCTCAACTACGAGACGATCATCGCCACCGTGCGCATGGACGAGCCGGCGAAGCTCAGCGACACCATCGCCGCCAATCTGCAACTGGGCATCGAAGAAAAACAGGAACTGCTGGCCATCTTCGACCCGGCAATTCGCCTCGCGCGCATCGCCGACGTGCTGGATGTCGAGATCGAGAAGCTGGATCTTGATCGCAACATCCAGTCGCGCGTGAAGCGGCAGATGGAGCGGGCGCAAAAAGAGTACTACCTCAACGAAAAGATCAAGGCCATCCAGAAGGAATTGGGCCGCGGCGAAAAGAGCGAGTTCGACGAGCTGCGCAAGAAGATCGAAACCGCCGGAATGCCCAAGGATGTGCTCGACAAGGCCATTCAAGAGCTCAAGAAGCTTGAAGCCATGCCGCCGATGTCGGCCGAGTCGACCGTGAGCCGCAATTACATCGACTGGCTGCTGGCCGTGCCGTGGAAGAAGAAGTCGAAGGAGACGCGCTCCATCGATTTCGCCGAAAAGGTGCTGAACTCCGACCACTACGGCCTGGAAAAGATCAAGGAACGCATTCTCGAATTCCTCGCCGTTCGCCAGTTGGTGAAGAATCCCAAGGGTTCGATTCTCTGTTTCGCAGGGCCTCCGGGCGTGGGCAAGACTTCGCTGGGCATGTCGATCGCCAAGGCCACGGGCCGCAAGTTTGTGCGGCTCTCGCTGGGCGGCGTGCGCGACGAGGCGGAGATTCGCGGCCATCGGCGCACGTATATTGGCGCGCTGCCGGGCCAGATCATTCAGCACATGAAGCGGGCCGGCACGAAGAATCCTGTCTTCCTGCTCGACGAAGTGGACAAGATGGCGTCGGACTTCCGCGGCGACCCGGCATCGGCGCTGCTTGAGGTTCTTGACCCGGAGCAGAACTCGACCTTCCAGGATCACTATCTCGACGTGGACTACGATCTTTCGCAGGTGCTGTTTGTGGCCACGGCCAACGTGATGCATACCATTCCGGCCGCCTTGCAGGATCGCATGGAAGTTCTCCGCCTGCAGGGGTACACCGAGCAGGAAAAGCTCGAAATCGCGAAGCAATATCTGGTGAAGAAGCAGCGCGAGCAGACCGGGCCTGAGCGAGAAGAACATCGTCTTCAAGGACGACGCGATCGTTGAGATCATCCGCAACTACACGCGCGAGGCCGGTGTCAGGAATCTCGAACGCGAGATCGGCAACGTCTGCCGCAAGGTTGCGCGCAAGGTGGTGAAGTCCGGCGCAAAGCACAAGGAAGAGCTGACGGCCGCGAATATCAACGAGTTTCTCGGCGTGGCCAAGTTCCGCGACTCCGAGGTGCATGAGAAGAGCGAGGTCGGCCTGGTGACCGGTCTCGCCTGGACCGAGGTGGGCGGCAGCATTCTGACCACCGAAGTGCAGGTGCTCGACGGCAAGGGCAAGCTCACCATCACCGGCCAGTTAGGCGACGTGATGCAGGAGTCGGCGCAGGCGGCGCTGAGTTATATCCGCGGCAAGGCGCAGGCGCTGGGGCTGAGCCGCGAGTTCTATCGCAACGTCGACCTGCATCTGCATGTGCCCGAAGGCGCGATTCCCAAGGACGGTCCCTCGGCCGGCATCACCATGGCCACGGCGCTCGCCAGCGCGCTGGCGAAGATTCCGGTGCGCCGCGACATCGCCATGACCGGCGAAATTACGCTGCGCGGCAAGGTGCTGGCCATCGGCGGATTGAAGGAGAAGCTGCTGGCCGCCCTGCGCGCCGGCATCTTTGAAGTGATCCTGCCGCGCGCCAACGAGAAGGACATCGCCGAGTTGCCGGACAACATCAAGAACTCCATCAAGCTCCACTTTGTGGATCAGATGGACGAGGTGCTTGCGCTGGCTCTCGAAGGCCCGCTGCCCACCGCGCTGCCCGCATCGACCGATGTACTAGCCACCGTACCAGGCGAGATTACGGCCAATCTGCCCGCGCCGCAGTAAGGCTCCGCAGTTGGCGGGCTGGCCAGCATTTTTTTGCTTCGCTGAAAATGCGGGTGCCCCACCTTCGGCGCGTACTTTGCGCCTAAGGTGGGATATCGATAGCTACAGTTCTTTATGGTCTTTTATGGCCTTTGCCTTCTCCCGCAAAGCTGCAGTCCAAAACGACTCAATCTCAACCGTTCCGCATTCACCTGTCGCGTAATGACGAAAGCTCGACCACCGCCATTCCTGGGGCTGTTCCACCAATCCGCGCTTTACCGGGATTGCGGTGGATGTATCGGAGTTTCTCCACATGCTTGCGCTCAGTGAAGACATTGAAATCGTGATAACGGGCTTGCCAGAAGGGCCGCGGGAGCGCCCTCTTGGCCATCGACAACTTAAGAGCGTGAATGGCCTTTGAGAGCGGTCCTATCTCCGAGTTCACTCACCAATAAATGCACATGTTCGGGCATGACCACATAGCCGATCACGCAAAATCGGTAGCGCGCGCGGATGCGTTCCAGAGTCTCTTCAAACAAGGAGCGGACAGAAGGCGAGGCAAAATGAGCCTTGAGTTGATAGCAGCTGAAGGTGACGAAATGGAGGTCGCCTGCGAACTGATAGCGCTTCAGGCCTTGCGTCATGCGGTAAATTGTAGAATGATCGCGAAGAACTGTAAAAAGCCATAGTTGTAAATATCCCACCTTAGGCGCAAAGTTCGCGCCGAAGGTGGGGCACCCGCTTCCGAACTCTCACCAGCTTCTATGCCCCTCTCCTGTATCCTCAAACCTGATGCATTATTCAACTCAGTTTTTGCTTTCGGCCATGGCAGCCGAGCAATTCCCCGCCCCGATGTGCCGGAGATCGCCTTTCTGGGCCGCTCGAACGTTGGCAAATCGAGCCTGCTGAATACGCTGACCGGCGAAAAGGCGGCCAAAGTCTCGCAGACGCCGGGGCGCACGCGGGCCATCAATTTTTTTGCTCTCCTAGACCAGAGTCAGAGGCGCAGGCTCGTCTTTGCCGACCTGCCGGGCTACGGCTACGCCAAGATTTCGAAATCCATCAGCGGCAGGCTGGCCGGCCTTCATCGAGCCTTATCTGGCGATCCGGTCCAGTTTGAAATTGTGCATCTGCCTGGTGGACTCGAATGTGCCCGCGCAGGAGAGCGACCGCCAACTGATCGACTGGCTGCGAGCCGCTGGGCGCGACTTTGCCGTGGCCGCCACAAAGATCGACCGGCTGAGCGGCAACGAGCGCACGCGCAATCTGCTGGCGCTGAAGAAGGGCCTGGAGCTCGACGAGGTGCTGCCCGTCTCCGCCAAGACCGGCTACGGCGTCAAGGAGCTTTGGGCTCGGATCGAGACTGCCGGCGGCCAACCGGAGTAGGACACCGCCGTGCTTCCTAAACCTGCGGCGGGATGAAGCGATGCACCCCGGAATCGCGCTTACCGGTGAGCCGAATCTCAACCGGAACGGCAATCTCGCAGCTCACCACCTGCTCGCGCACCCGCTCGACAAAATCGAGCGCCGCATCCGTCGGGCAGCGCAGCAGGCGGACTCCCTGACCTAATCTCCCAAGAAAACGCGGGGCGAGGCGAAGCCAGCGCTGGGCCGCATAGGTCTCCGAACGTTGCGACCGGTCAAGAGATTCGCGGGCTACGGCATCCAGCCTGGGCAGCCAATGCGCCGGCCGATCGGCCACGCTCCAGGTGAGCACCGTCTGGCTCTCGTCCGCCGCGACTGCCTCAATCCGCCGCGCGCCCGCGCCAAGGAACGCCTCCAACCTCGGCGCATCCAGAACCGGGAGGCAGCAGATCGGGCAGCACGCCGCGCTCCACCATCTCGCGTTCGATCTCTTCCGGCGCCTTGCTCACGCAGACCGCCACCGTCTCGCCCTTGCGAATCTCGTTCTTGAGGATGCGCAGAGCCTCGTCGAGCGAAGTCACCAGGAAGTCGATGACCCCGTCGCGAATGGCCTGCTTCTGCGTGGCTGCATTATCCGAGGCGGTCAGCGTGGCCGCGCCCGCAATGTTCGCCGCCGCGACCAGCGCGCTGCCCATGCCATCGAGCTCCCCGGCATAGAAGAGCTTGCCCCCCAATCCCGTTTCCCGATCCGCCGCGGAATCCAAATCCGCCACTCGCATCAGCCCGGCATAGAGGCAATCGACCTGTAGCGGCAAAGGAACATGAAGGCTTTGAATCGATGGTCATCGCGGGATCTCCCTGGAGCGGCTTCCCACCCAATTCGAAGAGCATCTTCTCCGCGGATCTTGATGAGTGGATGAAGCCGGCTACTCCCGCCACTGCTCGCGCGTGGTCATCCGCCGCACAAACAAGACAAACTCGCCAGGCTTGGCGACGGCCTTAAATTTGGCGGCTCTTTGGGCTTTACGCAATGGTTGGGGGTCACAATGCCAGAGGTCATGATCTCAGAGACCACATACCAGTGATCGACGGGTTTCGCTTTTTCGGCCGCGGAGTCGCAGTTGACATAGGTCAGCATGGAGTCTTCGTAGGTCCCATGAATCGAGAGCAGGGTAGCTCCCTCGGGCAGGGTCAGCGTGCCGGTACCGTCTTCGCTCTGCACCACCCAATTGGCATGGACGGTCTTTTCGTGGTTGATACGCACCAGAAAACCGGAGGCCACGCGAGGGTCCCCGGTCTTGCCGTCCAGGAGGCGGATGGTGATGGTCTTTTCCGTTTGCGCGTATAATGAGCCGCAGAGCGCGGCTATGCAGAATAGAAGCGCCAGCCCTCGATCGATCCGTCGAACCATTTTCCCTGCCTCCGCGATCTCTTCAGAGCCTACCAAGTGGAGTAGGGCTGGCCGTCGGAGCCTGTCTCCTGGGAGCCGGAGTGGACATCGTCGATGCCGGGGTCGGTCTGGTCGAGCGAGTGCATCGAGTCGCTGGTGTCGGTGACCCAGGTGTCCTTGGTGTGGGTCATGGGATCCTCGGGAATGGCCTTCAGATAGCCTTCCTGACCAGGTCGTCGAGCGACTGCGGCGCCTTCTGCTTGTCCATGGTGTAGGAGTCGATGGCCGCGCGCATCACGTGCAGGTCTTCTTTGAGCACCGCCTCCCGGGCTGCTCGAATGGCGCGCAGTGAAGCTGGGAATGGCCACCACGCCAGCATGCCGATGATCGCCATCACGATCATCAGCTCGATCAGCGTGAAGCCCGGTTCTGTTTGCGTCTGCCGCTCACTAGCACCCTCTGCCGCCAGAGTCACTGGCTACCAGTCGAATACTTGGTTCCGTCCAGGGCCGTTCCCGTGGACTTGGAATAGACGTCGAAGACGCTTTGCCCGCCATAGGATTCCGAGTCGGGATCGTCCTGCATGGAGCGCAATCCCCAGTCGGCATTGCCGGTCATCGGATCGACGGGAATCCTGCGCAGGAACCTCACCTTCTTGCCCTGCACGTCGACGCCGTTGACCAGCGTTTCCAGATCGGGCGGATAGTTCTGGCTGTCCACCTTGGTCTGGAAGGCGCCCTGTCGGCGGCATCCTTGTACTTGTCGATGGCGTCGCGCATCATCCACAGGTCGTAGCGCAGCTCGCGCTCCTTCTGCCGCTTGACCTGGAAGCGCGCCACGGGGAACGCCGCCGCAGGCAAGAATGGTGAGGATGGCCACGGTCACGATCAGCTCGACCAGCGTCAGGCCGCGCTCGCCGGGCCGTCGATCCGGATTGGCTGAGCCTCGTTCATCGATTCGTCCTCGTCGGCACGGCTCTCGTGCGGTGAAGCCTCATCGATTCACCGCACCTGAACGGTGATTTGCGATCGCCTTCGCCTGGACTTGCTGCATTGCGCTGCTGGTCACGCCCGAACCGGTGATGGCGACGGTGCTGTCCCCGCGGCCTTGGCCTGGAAACTGAGGACGCAGACGACGCCCGCTCCGCTCATGCCGGGCGTTCCGGGCGGCCGCGAGCATTGACGGTGATCATGCCGGGGCCGTCGTCGCGTGTGGAGCAGCGCCACGGCTTGCCCGTCGCGGCCGAGGAAGTCGCCTTGGTCCACATTGACCAGCGAGAGCTTGGCCGGATCGTAGTGAATCTGCAAGGGCACGGAAGCGACATCCGTTCCGCCGGTGAGCACAACCGGAACCTGGAAGGTGCTGCCGACGGCCACCGGAGCGGAGAGCGGGTTGAGCATGAGGTTTACGCTCTCGCACTGGCTGGCGGCGCGGGGGCAGGCGCCGATGCGGAGCTGGCGCAGGCGGTTGGTGACCGCGGGCGGCGCGATTGCGCGGTGCTGGAGCGAGCGCGATGCGGCAGCTGCGCAGCGGCTGGTCGCGGGCAGCTGACGCGCGAGCGCGTGGCGCGCAGCCGGGCCGCTGGAGTCGGCGGGATCGGCGGATGACTGCTGCGGGTTCCATCTCGGCGGCCGCGTTCAACTGGGCCATCGCCGCCGGGGCCGCAGCCGCCGCGCTTTGGCCGGGACCGTGCCCAAGCTGGGCTGTACGCTGGCCGCGGTTGAGGCGGCGGGCTTGAGACAGGTTTCGATGCAGCTCGTCTACGGGAACGCGGCGCATTCGATCGACTGGCCGGCGCCGGTGTCGATGGTGCGCAGATTCGCCGGCTCGATCGACTGCGACCGGACGACGTGCGGCACCACCAGGAAGACGATTTCGTCGTCCTTGATCGTGTGGTCCTTGGAGCCGAACATGTACTTGAGAATCGGAATCGAGCTGAGGCCGGGGATGCCGTTCCAGGTTCTGTGATGTCTGTTTTCCTGGATGCCGCCCAGGATGCTGGCCTCGCCCTCGCGCAGGCGAATCACCTGTCCACGACGCGCTGGCTGATGATCGGCTCGGTGACGCCGCTGATGGTCTGACTCGCCGCTCTGCGCGGTGACCTCGATCTTGATCTTGAGCGTCACGTCGTGGTCGTAGTGGACGGTCGGCGTCATCTCGATATTCACGCCCACGTCCTGGTACTGGAACTGGGTGTTGACCAGCCGAGCTGACCACCGCGGTCGCCCGCGCCGGTCTGGTAAGAACCGGTGGCGATGGGGATCTTGCGAGCCGATCTTCATGGTCGCTTTCTGCGCGTCGGTGGCGCGGATGCGCGGATTCTGCAGGATCTTGGTGTTGGAGTCGGTGAGCAGCAGGTTGGCCGTGGCCGAGCCGACGGTCACCGCAAAATTCGTTCGCCTTGAGGTGGGCCAGGTCGTAGAGCGTGGGGGTCGTGGTGGAGCTGGTCGTGCCGGTGTGCCAGTGGTGCCGTCGTGCTGCAGTTGGTCGTGGTGCTGTTGGCGACTGCAGCGCGACGCCGACGCTGCTGGGCCAGGCGATGCCCAGCGTCCGCTCCCAGTTCTTGCTCACTTCCAGGACGGCGATGTCGACCACCACCTCGGCGCGCGCCTTGTCCAGGTCGTTGATCAGCTTCTGCGCCAGCAGCAGCTCGTCGGGCGTGGCGCGCATCACGATGGCGTTCTGGCTGGGCACGCCGTAGACCTTGGCGTTGGGCAGCACGTTGCGCAGGCGGTCTGCACGTCGTTCAGGTCGTTCTGCTGCCAGGCGTTGGTCAGATAGAAGGTCTGCACCGCCTGCTCGTCCAGCTCCGTGCGCTTGGTCGCGGGTGTTCTGCGGCGACAAAGATGGTGTTGCTGGTGACCGGCCGCCAGAAGGTGTTGGACATGATGCCGACGATGCGCAGCGCATCCAGCAGCGAAACGTTGTTCAGGTCCACCTGGATGCGCTTGGAGGTGTAGTCGGGATCGAAGAGGACATTGATGCCGGCGGCCTTGCCGACGGCCTGGTAGATCACCTTGGCGTCTTCGGTCATGTGCAGGGTGAGCGGCTCGTTGGAGACCGGCTTGAGCTCGGCCGGAGCGCCCATCGAGTCGAGCTCCTCCTGCTCCCCGGCCGGTTCGGGCAGGCTGGTCTCGGCCTGCGGGCGGCGCCTTGCCTTGCTTGCTGCGGACGCGGGCAATCTCCTGCTGCGCGGCCTCGTTGCCGGGATCGATCTCGGCGGCGTGCAGAAACTCCGCCAGCGCGCCCTGCTCGTCGCCGGCCTGCAGCAGCTTGCGGCCCTTGGTCAGGTGCAGCCGACGAAGCGGTGATGCGAACGCGGTCGAGGCGGTGCGGAAGCGCAGGTCCTTGGGATCCTTGGCGTAGGCCTTCTGGTAGTTGTCGAAGGCGGCGTCGTAGTCCTCGCGCGCCTCGGCAGCCTGGCCGTGCTTGAAGTAGGTGTTGGCCGACTCGGCATGCAGCACGGCGCTCGACAGGCCAAAGACGGCCAGCAGCGCAGAATCCGGCAAAAGCGGCTCCCCTGAGAATCGATCTGGAAAAAACGGCTCGGGCAGGCAGCCTGAGCATCAGCGCGGCGGTTCATCGTACTCCCAGGCGTCTATGCAGGCCCGCAGTTCGCTCATCGGACCCTTGCGGGCTGCCTTGGCCGCCCCGGACGCAATTCTTGTCGCAATTCCTAGTGCGGTGAAACTTCCCATTCTAACGATGCCTCATTTTAACAAAGCCACCGCTGAGACGTCGGCTCAAACCCGCTGTGAATGCTAGGATGAAGATTCGAGGACGCTTCCCGATGGCCCGCCAAACCAGCCACGTGATCGTTCAGCCGACGACGCCCGGCACGCCAAAAAGCCGGCCCGGCCCCGCGACCCCGTGGCCAGCGGCGAGCGCGACGCCGCGCACAACCGCGCGGCCAGCCATAACTACTTTCTGCTGGAGAAATTCGAGGCCGGCGTCGCCCTGCGCGGCACCGAGGTCAAGTCCATCCGCGAGGGCAAGGCCAACCTCAAAGACTCCTACGGCCTGATCAAGGACGGCGAGGCGTTTCTGCTCAACATGCATATCGGTCCTTACTCCCACGGAAATATTGCCAACCACGACGAGACCCGCACCCGCAAACTGCTGCTGCACCGGGAAGAGGTTCGCAAGCTACTCTCGAAGACGCAGATCAAGGGCCATACGCTCATCCCCACCCGGCTTTACTTCCGCAATGGGCGGGTGAAGTGCGAACTGGCCGTGGCCAAAGGCAAGCAGGACTGGGACAAGCGCGAGACCGAGAAGCGCCGCGAGGCCGACCGCGAAGCCCGCGCCGCCGTCAACGCCAGCAAGCACAACATGGGGCGGTGACGGCTGGCATCGAAATCAGCAAGGAGAACACCGAGGAAACCATGAAGACTCAACTGTCCTTTGCTCCTCTTGCTGGAATCGAAACCGAGCTGCTGGCCGTTCTGGCCGTCGACACGCAAACATCAAAAGGCCCTGACGCCAAGCCCAGCCCGTGCTGCTGACCGCCGACCCGGCGGTCATCGCCGCCGCCGAGGCCGTGCTGGCCAGCGGCGAATTCAAGGCCGGCGCCAACGAAACCCTGCTGCTGCACGCTCCCGGCTGGCATCGCCGCCAAGCGGCTGCTGATCGTCGGCCTGGGCAAGTACTCCAAGGTCACGGCGCACTCCGTGCGCAATGCCGCCGGAACCGCCGTCCGCTTCACCAAGCCGCGCGGCATTCGCGAGCTGGTCTTCGCGCTTCCTGAGGCTCCGTCTGCCGGGGAGGAACTTGAGTCGCTGCCGCCGGTCCTTTGCACCCGCGCCGCCGTCGAGGGCGCCTTTGTGGGCGACTTCGACCCCGACACCTATCGCAGCGACCGCAAGGACCAGAGCATTCAGTCCTTCACCCTGGTCGCGCCGCCTGCCCCCAAGTCCGCGGATGCAGACAAAGTCAAAGATGCTGAGAAGCCCGCTGACGCGAGCAAAGACGACGCGGACAAAGACAAGGAAGCGAGCAAAGTCGACGGTGCTGCCAGTGCAGCCGACGTCGAGAAGTTTAAATCGCAAAGGCCGCAATGGAGGCCGCCTTTGCCGAGGGCGTCATCGTCGGCGAGAGCCAGAACTTCACCCGCTCGCTGGTCAATGAGCCCGGCAACAAGCTCACGCCCACCATCCTCGGCCAGCGCGCCGGGCAGATGGCCGAGGAGGTCGGCCTCGCTTGCGAGGAACTTCTCCACCGACAAGCTGCACGAGCTGAAGATGGGCGCATTCTGGAGCGTCTCGCAAGGCTCCGCGGAGCCGCCCGCGCTGATCGTCCTGCGCTATGAGCCCGCGGGCGTGACGGAAGGCCCGGTGCTCGGCCTGGTCGGCAAGGGCATCACCTTCGACTCCGGCGGCATCTCCATCAAGCCCAGCGACAACATGGAGAAGATGAAGTACGACATGGCCGGCGGCGCGGCGATGATCGGCGCGATGCGCGCGATTGCGCTGCTCAAGCCGAAGGTGCGCGTCATCGCTATCGTTTGCGCGGCTGAAAACATGCCCTCCGGCACGGCGCAGAAGCCCGGCGACGTGCAGACCGCAATGCCGCTTTCACCCGGCAAGCCCGGCAAAACCATCGAGATCATCAACACCGACGCCGAAGGCCGGCTGGTGCTGGCCGACGGGCTGACTTACGCCCGAAAACTGGGCGCAACTCATCTGATCGATGCCGCGACGCTCACCGGCGCATGCGTCGTGGCTCTCGGCTATGTCAATGCCGGCGCCTTCTCCAACGACGATCCGACCTATGCAAAATTCGAGGCCGCGCTCGCCACCTCCGGCGAGAAGTTCTGGCGGATGCCTCTGGGCGAGGAGTACGCCGAGATGATCAAGAGCGACATCGGCGACATCAAGAACACCGGCGGACGCTGGGGCGGCGCGATCACCGCCGCCGAGTTCCTCAAGGTCTTCGTCGAAGACACTCCGTGGATTCACCTCGATATCGCCGGCATGGCCTGGGTGGAAGACTCCAAGCCCTACATCGCCAAGGGCCCAAGCGGCGTCGGCGTGCGGTCGATTCTGGAGTGGGTGCGGAGCTATCAGCTATAACAACGAACCTTTAGCTGTCAGCTCTTTCGGAAGGCTCGCGGTCAAATCACAGTTCCGTGCCCCATCCTTTCGCCTTCTTCCTGGCGAAAGGATGGGATACCTCAAAGCTCATAACTGTCATCCTGAGCGAAGCGTAGCGGGGTCCCCAGCGACAGGTCTTCGTCGCTGGGGTGGGGAGCGGAGTCGAAGGACCTGCTTCTTGATCCGCAGCTCAAGGGTGGGAGACTAGAAAACTCGGGATGCCAGAGTTACATCGCCTCCGGGCTCTCAATCCCCAGCCAACTGAGCGTCAGCACCAACTCCCGCAGCGCAACCGCAGCCGTCGCCAGCAGAAACGTCTTCCGCGCGGGATCTTCTTCGCTCAGGATGTGATGCTTGTGGTAGAAGTTAGTGAACTCCTGCGCTAACTGGAATGCATGCTTGGCCAGATACGCCGGCTCCGAGGTTGCAATGCACTGCTCCAGCACCAGCGTGCGCCGCGCGGCGCGAAACCAGAGCGACCAGATATCTTCGTCTTGAAGATAGGCGTCCAACGCTGGCAACCCCGCAAACTCGGCCAAGACCGCTTCCGGCGGCGTCTCCGGCTTTGCGGAAGATATTCCGCGCGCGAACAACTGCGTACTGGATGTAAGGCCCAGTCTCGCCCTCGAAGCTCAGAGCATCTTTGAAGTCGAAGGCGATCACCGAGTTGCGCGTGAACTTCAGCATGAAGTAGCGCAACGCGCCAATCGCGATCTGTTCGGCGATGCGCCGGCGCTCGTCCTCGTCGCTGACCGTCTGGCGCGCATCGACCTCGGCGCGTGTAGCGGCGATGAGCTTGTCGATCAAATCGTCGGCCTTGACGCCGAATCCCTTGCGCCCGCTGACTTCAATGTAAGGCCGCGCCATATCCTCTTCGGAAACTTCATAGCCTAACTCGACCGCGCAGCGCGGCGTGAGCGCAACCATCTCGTAACTGAAGTGCGTGTAGCGATCCGCCTGATCGGCGTGTCCCATGCCGCGCAGAGCCTGAATCACGTTGGCCTGCGGATCGCTCTGGCGCGCGTCGATGACGTTATAAATTGCCTGCGCCCCGCCAAAGTGCGGATGCGGTTCGTCGCCCACTTCTGCCGAGATCCAGCACTCATGCTTCGGATAACTGAAGAAGGGCTTGTAGCCAAAGTCCTTGCCCAGCAGGCCAAACTTCCATAAGTGATAGGCGATATCCTTGCCGACATAAGTTACCGTGCCGTTCGAGCGCACGATCACTTTCGCGTCTTCATTGGTCTCGCCTTCCGTCACGTCCGCGCCGGGACGAGTCATCACCCAGCAGCCTTTATTCTTGCCCTCGCTCTCGAAGTAAAGCACGCCGGTTTGCTTCAATTGCTCGAAGGCCGCCTCCCAGAACTTCAGGTGCAGGATCTCGCTCTCGCGTGGCAGAAAATCGTACTCGATGTCGAGCCGCAGCATGGTTTCGAGATGCCGCCGCAGGACCGCGGTCGAAATCAATTCGGCTATCTCGGCTGTCTCATTGCCGCCCTGCTCGATCTCGTGCAATGCGGCGTAGCGCAGTTTCTTCCGCGCCTCATTTTCCGGTTCAGTCCCGCTCGTGTACCACTGCGAAGTCTTTGCATAGAGGTCCCAGCAGTAGTAGTCAATTCGCTGCCCCTTTCGCTTCAACTCGTCAAGCAATTGGCGCGCGTCAGCCAAAGACTTCCCTTCCAGATGCAGAAAACCAACCACCACATCCGCCACCTGAACGCCGGTGTTATCGATGTAGTTCTGCACATCAACCTTTTGTCCAACGGCGCGCAGCAGCCGCACAAACGTGTCGCCCAGAATGGCATTGCGCAGATGACCTACGTGCGCGGCCTTGTTGGGATTGATGCTCGTGTGCTCCACAAGCGAATGAATGCCCGTGGCAGCGTGAGGCCCAGCTTCGGCGCTTGTCATGAGTCGAACGCCAGCAGCCCGGTCGAGCCGCGCATTGATGTAACCGGCTCCGGCTACATCAAAAGATGAAAAGCCATCGAGATGGCCAAGCGCGGCCACAATCTCCTGCGCAATGATCTTGGGAGCCTTGCGCAGCTTGCGCGCCAACTCGAAAGCAATCGGCGTTGCCAGCTCGCCGAACTTCAGATCGGGCGGGACTTCGAGCGGAATGGTGTCAAGCTGAAGATCGTACTTTGCCGCCAGAACCGCGCGAAGATGGTCGCCAAGCCGTTTTTGCAATTCAAGAACCACGTCGATATGCCTCAGAAATCCTTGATTTTCAAGGTGATTTTAACAGATGAAGCGACAGAACCTGCTGCTGCGTTCCAAAGCGCAACAATCGCTTGTGGTACTCCGGCCTCGAAACACCCGGCAGACCATCACGCCATTTTGAGTCGCAGGCCTATATTGTTCTGTTTGACAAAAGATAAATACTGTTTTACTCTATGCCTGTAGTAAAAAAGCCTATGAAGAATACCACTGCTCGCGATCTCTTTCCCGGCGCACTCGAGATGATGATTCTCGAGTCGCTTCGCCGCCAGCCTGCCCACGGCTACGCGCTGGTGCAACACATCCAGCAGCGATCGAACAACCTGCTCCAGGTGGAAGAAGGCTCGCTCTACCCGGCGCTGCAGCGGCTGCTGAAGGCCAAGCTGGTGAAGGCCGAATGGGAAGTTTCGGCAACCAACCGGCGCGTAAGAACGTATCAGATCACGGCATCTGGCCTGCGGCATCTGGAGGAGCAGATCTCCAGCTTCGACCGCATGTTTGAAGGCATCGCACTGGTCCTCAATGCGGAGAGATCTGCCGCCAATTGAGAGGAGTTCAAGATGAACTGGCTACCGGGCATCTTCCATCGCGGCGAGCTTTACGATGATCTCTCCGAAGAGATGCGCCTGCATCTGGAGGAGCGGACCGAGGAGTTCATGCGCGAAGGCATGAGCCGGCAGCAGGCCGCGCAAGCCGCCCGCCGCGCCTTTGGAAACGCCACTCTGCTTGAGGAACGCAGCCGCGAGGTCTGGCAGTGGCCGACGCTCGAGTCGATCTGGGCCGATCTGCGCCACGCCGTGCGTCTCTTACGCAAGAGCCCCGGCTTCACCATCGCCGCCGTGTTGACGCTGGCCCTTGCGATCGGCGCGAATGCCGTGGTTTTCGGCGTGTTGAATGCGCTGATCCTGCGCCCAACGAATGTTCCGGACACAAAGAGCCTCTATGCGATCGATCACATGAACGATAGTTGGCAATCCTATCCGAACTATCTCGATCTGCGCGACCGCAACCATAGCTTTGACGGAATTGCGGCGATGGCTCTCTCTCTGGTGGCGCTCGATACAGGCAAAGATCCCTCGCGCATCTGGGGATTTGAAGCGACCGGAAACTACTTTGACGTGCTCGGCATTCAGCCCTATCTTGGCCGCCTCTTCCATTCATCCGACGAGAAGGGGATGAATAGCGCGCCTTACATCGTACTGACTTATGCGTACTGGCACAGCCATTTTCAAGACGACCGAAACGTGGCAGGCCGCGTCGTTCGCGTCAACGGGCATCCCTACACAATCCTGGGCGTAACGCCGCCCGATTTCCATGGGACATTCATCTTCTTTGCGCCCAACTTTTACGTTCCAATGGTGAACCACGATCAGCTCATCGGCGACAGCACGCTGAACAACCGCGCGAACGGCGGTGTGATTCAGATACTCGGCCACCTGCGGCAGGGAGTGACTCGTGATGAGGCGGTCGCTGATCTGAACACCGTTGGCTCGGCTCTCGCAAAGGCCTATCCCAAAGACGATCCTCACGAGAGTTTCACATTAGGCCGCCCGAGTATGCCCAGCGCTCTTGGCCGTCCGGTGCGGGCGTTTGTCTCCGCGCTGATGCTGCTTGCCGGGCTGATTCTGCTGGCAGCCTGCGCCAACCTGGGCAGCCTCTTTGCCGCGCGGGCCAGTGATCGCTCGCGCGAGGTAGCTCTTCGATTGGCTTTGGGCTCGAGCCGCAAACGCATTCTGCGCCAACTGTTGACCGAGGCCGTGCTGATTTCTCTAGCGGGAGGCGCCGCGGGACTGACCGCCAGCATCGCTTTGCTGCGCGAGCTTGATCGCTGGCAGCCATTCTCAGGAGTTCCCATCCATGTACCGGTTCAGCCGGACGCCAATGTTTATCTTGTTGCGTTGGCACTGGCGCTGGTGAGCGGGCTGCTGTTTGGCATCGTGCCAGTGCGCCAGGTGCTCGCGGCCAATCCATACGAGATCGTGAAGACGGGATCGGCGGGAAGAGTCGGGCGGCGGATCACCGCGCGCGACATTCTGCTGGTGGTGCAGATTGCGATCTGCGCCGTGCTGGTCACTTCGTCGATGGTTGCCGTGCGCGGATTGGCGCGCTCAATGAACAGCGACTTCGGCATCGATCCCAACCATGTCTTGCTGGTTGAGACCGATCTGAAGATGGCCGGCTATGCGCCCCCGCAGATTCCGCCGATGCAGCGGCGAATGATCGATGAATTGCAGGCGATACCGGGCGTCGAGCATGTGGGACTGGTGAGCTTTCCGCCGCTGGGAAGGGGCGGAAGCTGGACGGATAACGTCTTTCGCGACGGCAATACAGACCTGCGTCCGGCCAACGCCGATGCCACCTCTTTCATGTACGTGATCTCTCCGGATTACCTGCGCGCAGCCGGAACGACCCTTCTGCAGGGCCGGATGTTCAATTGGAATGACGGCCCCGGCGCGCCATCGGTCGCTATTGTCAATCGCACATTTGCAGCGAAGATTCTAGGTTCTTCAGACAATGCCGTGGGCAAATACTACAAAGTGACGGACGGAACGCGCATTGCAGGTTGTGGGCATCGTGGAGGACGGGAAAGTACCTGAGCGTTACCGAGGAGCAGCAGCCGGCGTTATTTGTCCCTGTCTCGCAGCAAGACTTCTCTCGGCGAGCAGTGGCTTCTGGTGCGGTCTTCGCGCGATTCGCAGCAGCTTGCAGCGGCGGTGCGGGCCCGGTTGCACGGACTGGATGCGGGGATGCCGCTGGATATTCTGATGTGGAAGCGCGAACTGGACTTCAGCATGTTTCCCGCGCGAATGGCCAGCCTCTCGCTGGGAGTGCTCGGCGCGATGGGCGCGATGCTCTCAATCACCGGCATCTTCGGAATGGCTGCGTACTCGGTAAGCAAGCGGCTAAAAGAGTTGGGAATCCGCGTTGCTCTCGGTGCGCAGCGGAGAGAAGTATTACGGACGGCGCTGGGACGGGCAGTCAAATTGCTGGCCATCGGCTCGACGGCCGGATTGCTGCTGGGAGTGCTGGCCGCGCGAGTATTGGCCTTCATCGTGTACCAAGCGTCACCGCGCGATCCGGTAGTGCTGGGTGGAGTGGTTGTTGCAATGGCCTTGCTCGGCCTCGTGGCAACGTGGATTCCGGCGCAGCGAGCGCTGTCGGTCGATCCGTTGATTCTGCTGCGGGAGGAGTGACGACTCAAGCGCTCGGGGGTTAGTGGTATTCCAGGTTCTGGTATCGGGAACTGCGGTTCCCGGCCACCCCGAATTTTCCTTGGTTCTTCGCCCGCTCTGCAATTCTTGAAACTCTCACTGGTCTTCGGTGTTCGTCTTTTGCTAGTATTTCGACATGTTGGCGCGCCTTTTGGTCCCGATCCTTAACGTGTCGAATATTCGAGAGAGCTTTGCGTGGTTCGAAAAGCTTGGCTGGAAAAGAAAGTGGGATTGGGGCGACCCGCCCTGCTTCGGCGGAATCAGTTCTGGTGAATGCGAGATCTTCTTGTGCGAAAACGCTCAAGGCGGGCGTGGCAAGAGCGACGTCAAGATGACGTTCGGGCCGGAGGGCGATGAGACCGGCGACAAAGGCGTGTGGATGTCGATCTGGGTCGAAGACGTGGATGCCGTCTACCAGCACTGCATAGCACAGGAACTTGAAGTTGCATGGCCTCCGACCAACATGCCGTGGGGTGTGCGGGAGATGCATGTGCGCCACCCCGATGGGCACATTTTCCGTCTCAGCCAGACTATTGAAAAGAGTTCTGAGTAGCAAGGTCCATTCATGCATGTAGCGACAAAGGCCGTTCCCAAGGGAACGGCCTTTGTGCGTTCAGTGAACCAAGGCAGGTGAATCAGTCTCCAGCGACCAGCTCGGATTCTTTCTTGTCCGCGGGCTTGGCAGGAGCGATTGAACCCAGAGTTACCAGGCCTTCGACCGGCTTCTCGCCGAGCACGTGCTCGCGGTAGAGCTTGGCCATGCGTGCATTCTCGGCGGCATCGAGCTGCTTGCCGTCGCGCGCGCGAATCTTTTCTTCGCGGGCGTTTTTGGCGATGCCCAATGTGTCGAGGGTGTGATTGGCTTCGGAGTTGACGTGCTCCATGTTCAGTGTGAGGTCGTGGCCCACCTGGCTCATGGCTACCTTTTTACCGCCGGCGAAGATCTCGTGACGGCCATGCTCCTCGTACCACTTGGTAAGCGTCGCCGTCATGTGCATCTTCTCGATAATGTTTCTCCAGCCGATGCCCGTGTTGTATGCGCAGAAGCTGATCTCGCCCTCTTGCGTGGCGTAGGGGATGATGCATTGTTCCGTCCGGCGGAAGTCGTAGTTGAACAGATCCTGGAACCACATGCCGGCGATGAAGAGGAAGTTCCAGCGATCCTGGCGGCGCAGCTTGATGTCTTCCATCGTGCGGTCGCCCTTGACCGAGCCGTAGTTTTTGCCGGTGGCGTTGAAGGTCTTGTCCATCTTCTTCATCATGTCGGTGATCTTGAAGTGGGTGGGCGACTTGAATGGATCGTAGTTGCGCAGCAGAGCCAGACCGAAGCCAATGACCGAGAGCCACTTGCCACGAGCCGCGTCGTTGACCTTCGCCAGATCCTTGGCAACCTTGCCCATGTCGAGGAAGGCTGTGACCGGCGCGGATTCCTTGGTTTCCTTGTCGATCATCACGGCCATGCCGATGCCGCAGTTAGGATGACAGCCGCAGCTTAACTGGCCCCACTCGGCGGCGGGTCCGTGAATCAGGTCGGCCCAGTCGGAGAATGTGCTCATGAAGCTAATAGGGAACCAGTCGCGCTCGGGTTCGCCGATGCCGCACTGCTTCTTGACGTCGTGCGCCATGTGCGAGAGCGTGTAGCGCTGCGCAAAGCGGCGTTCGTCGCTGATGTCTTCGTCGCGGCCCGTGAAGCTGACCGGCTGGAACGAGAGAAAGCTGATCTTCCTCGGATTGTCGAGCGCAAACTGAATGATGCGCCCAACCTGCTCATTATTGATGCCGTTGATGATCGTCGTAACCGGAACGATCTCGACGCCGGCTTCATGCAGATTGTTGATCGCCTGCAGCTTCACGTCAAAGAGGTTGCCGACCTTGCGATGCGAATTGGCTGCGTTGCCGATGCCATCGAACTGAAGATAGACGTAGCGCAATCCAGCTTCAGCAGCCGCGCGGCAGAGTTCCTTGCTCTTGGCAAATTCAATGCCGTTCGAAGCAGCCTGCACCGAGTTATAACCAACCTTGCGGCAATAAGCGACCGCGTCGAGGAAGTAAGGCGACAACGTGGGCTCGCCGCCAGAGAACTGCACGCTCATCTGCCGCTTGGGCTTGAGAGTGATGGCGTTGTCGAGCATGGTCTTGATCTCGTCCCAAGTGAGTTCGTGGACGAAGCCGACCTGATTGGCATCCATGAAGCAGGGATCGCACATCATGTTGCAGCGGTTGGTGAGGTCGATGGTGAGCACCGCACCGCGTCCATGAGTCATGGTCGATGTGCCGTGGTGATGCAGGCGCTTGTCGTTGTGCGAGCGAACGTCGCGTCCAGGGAAGCTCTCTTCGAGATGCTTGAAGAAGGCCGTGTCCATCGACATCACGTCTTCAAAGTGGCCGTGCTTGGGGCAGTCCTTCACCATCAGGATCTGGCCGTCGCGCTCGATGATCTGCGCCTTGATCTCGCCCACCTTTTCGTTCAGCAGGATCTCGTAAGGCAGCTTGCCGTCGAGGATCTGCTTGCGAATCTCAGGCACGCACTTGGGACAGAGCGAGTCTGTCGCCCGCGGCCAGCCCAGAGGCGGCTTCTCTTTCTCGTAGCTCTTCATCAACGGCTTGTCAGACCATTTCGGCGTGAAGGAAGGGTTCGGGCTGATGCGGTTGAGCCTTTCAAAAACGACCCACGCGCCCTTGGCCGCGTAGACGACGGCTTTCTCGGCGTACTTGACTGCTTTGGACATTAGTTGCTGTCTCCTCGAAGAAATTGGTCGGCGGCAGCGATGGTCTGCCCGGCCTGACGCCTGGACTTCCGAAAAGCGGGGGAATCCGAGGGTCTAAAGATGCAGCCTCAGGGTAAATGGAGCGGCCGGTCAACCCAAACCCGTTGCAGCGAATGGCGATATTCGCGTCTGAATGGGATCGATCCTCAAGCGAACGGCTCACCCCAATTGCCACGGATGAGCCGCATTTTGAACAAGATGGCTCAGTTCACCGGCAGCGTGAAGGTGGTCGAGCGGAATGCCGGGCTGAACGTTCGGAATTGTGGTTGCCATTGTATATGGGATATACGATAATCGCAGCCAAACAAGAATCCAATCTAGGAGAATAGCCGGATGGCATGGCGTTTTCGCAAGTCTTTTACGGTCATCCCCGGACTACGCCTGAATCTATCGAAGAGTGGCTTGAGCGCGAGCATCGGCGGCGCGCCTTTCACTCTGAATGTAGGTCCGCACGGACTAATGGGAACCGCTTCAATTCCGGGTACCGGCATTTCCTATCGTCAACACTTCGGGTCCGGTCTGCAAGAAGTCCCGTCCGCCGGAAATCAAGCGCCCTACGAACCCCCGCCGATATTACTCCCAACCCAAGGCCACCCATCGCTGACATCCGCCATCACAGCACCAATTGAAGAGATTCACAGCTCCAGCACGGAACTCCTGACGAGTGCAACCCTGAAAGACTTGAAGAATCTTATTCAGACGGCGTTTCATCAACATGACGAAATCAGCCGGGAGTTGGATTGTGCGCGAAACGCGAAAATGAAAGCAGAATGGCGATTCGATTCATGGGAAAACGGCTTCCTATTCAAGAGGGTCTTCAAGAAAGCGTTTGAACGGCGACGTGAGGACCTTGAGACAGAGACCGCTAGGGTTGCCGAACTAGAGGAACAACTGAAGCTGTCAACAATTTCCACCCACATCGAGTTGGAGAAGGAACAGTCTGAACTATTCTTCCGTCTGCGAGACCAGTTCGCCGCCTTGTCTGAGTGCGTTGCTATCTGGGACATAAAGACACGTCAGGCGACAGATAGGTTCCACGACCGGACTACGGCAAGCACGAGATTGTCACGCGAGAAGGTCAGATTCGAACTAGGGCAGTGCGACCTAATCGACTGGGAACAAAAGGTGCCGCATCTCAGAAACGCAAAGAATGGGGACCTGTACCTGTTCCCCGGATTCATCCTGTTTCGGGCCGCAAGAGAGGCATTCTCCCTAATCGAATACCAAGAAGTGGCGGGTAGCAGCGTCACAGCCGTTTCCTTTCAGGAGGAAGAGGGGGTACCTGCCGATTCGCAAGTTATCGGGAAGACTTGGGCGAAGGCAAACAAGGATGGTAGTCGGGATCGTCGCTTTGCAGATAACTATGAGATTCCCATTGCACAGTATGGAGCGATAAAACTCACGAGCCAAAATGGTCTCTGGGAAGAGTTCCAATTCTCGAACATGCAAAAACTCCTGAACTTCGCCAATGCGCTCAATAGCTTCACAGCGTCGTTCGAGGCGGTAGCGAAGTAAAGAACGGAGCGAGAGGCACTCAAAATGGCACGGCGTAAAAACAAATTGGAAAACGCGATGCTCTTCGCCGTAATTGTGATCGGCGGAATAGGTTGGGCGATCAGCAAATTATTTGACTCCATGGGCGGAATTACAATTCTCCACAATTGTTGTCCTAATTATTGGCGGAATTGTGTACTACAACATTCTCCAAAAAAAGCGGCGCATGGCCTACCTTATCGAGAAGTACGGAGACGAAACAATTGTTCAACACATCCTCCAAAAGCACTTCTGGCACGGGCAGACTGATCAACAACTCCTTGATTCATTAGGCAATCCACTGAGCGTCGACAGAAAATCGATGGCAACAAGAAGAAGAGAGGTCTGGAAATACAACTCGCGCGGGCGAAACCGCTATGCGTTACGGATAACGCTGGACGACGGAATCGTCATTGGCTGGGATCAGAAAGACTGACTAGCGGCGGGTGGCCACGATCTCAGGGGGCAAATTGTTCAACTGAGGGTGCCCCCGGTTCCTCGCATTTGGGAACCGGGGATGACGGACGACTTAGGTCTCGCTCTTGATGCCCGGTCCGCCGACAGCAGTTGTAGCGCTGGCCTCCAGGCCGGCTGTCACGAGGGCCTCCTGGCCCTCGATGACCGCGCCAGAGTCGAATTCACGCTTGTCGCGCCACCTTTGAGAAACTCAGGCTGAAAACGCCTGCCCCACCCGAGAGTTTTGCAGATCATTACGGTCCGTTGGCGCACAATTGAAAGAGTTAGGAAGAAGCCGCTCCCACGTTCCCCGCCGTGCACCCGCAAAAAGTCGTCTACCGGAAGCCAATGATTCTCCGTCTCATCCCCTGAGAACCCGGAAAATCGGAGTCGACCCCCACCCCCCTCCTACCCCCAAAGCTGTTTTTCTTAAGAGGAATAAATTGATAAGTATTTATAAATGAATTACTTAAACAATTATCTACTCGTAAATCAACAAACATAAACCCCGATTTTTGGCCGGTTTTTGCCCTGTTTTCAGTACATTTTTGGCCAAAAACATCCTTTTCAAATCCAATCGCAGCCTACGAGCGCCAAAGCCTCACTGCGGCGTTCCGCCGCCGTTGGCTTTGGCGACCTGATTGATGATCCTTTGGATGAGGACTACGCGGACGTGGATGTGACTGGCTACGTCGGGGACAAATTCGGTGATGAAGTTGTCGATGGGCGCGGTGGCAAGGCCGATGCCGTAGCGCTCGGAGCTGGCGGGTAAGTCGGTCTCGCGGCCAGGCACGTAGAGGTTGCTGATCTCGTCGCCGATGGCGTAGCCAAAGAGATTCGCGTAGTTCGGCATGCCCTTGCCGTCGTCGCCCTGCGTCCAGACCACCTGCAAGAGAGCATGTCCGAAGCGCCGCGGAATCGAAGCGCTGGGATCGCGATGGTAGTGCGGGTCCTGGTGAGCGAGAGACGAAATCAGAAAGGTGCCGAAGAACTCAGCGGTCACGTCCTGGGCGTAGCTGACGCCGACATACTTGCCGAAGCCGGTCATGCCCGGTCCATAGGCCGAGTGCGAGTCGGAGCCCACGGCAATGGCCGAGCTGCCCAGGATGGTGAGCGCGTTGTAGGGGTCCACCACGTTGCGAATGGCCAGCCAGCCCTTCTCTTTGGGTGTGAGGGGCTTGACCTGCGGGCCGTTGGTGAAGCGCGCATACCAGTTGATGAGCGGCGTCAAGGGCGGGCATGGTTTCGGCTGGACAACGAACTGGGGAGTGACGCCGGCCGCGGCATCGCCGGCCCCTAAGGCCGCTCCCACCGCCGCCGCCTGCGCCGCATCCGAGACAGAGCGGCCGGCCTGGCAAGGCCCCGGCGTGGGTGGCTTCGGATGCGCTGGAAGCTGCGGTTGAGGCGCGTCGGGCAAGGACGAATCGGCGATGAGGCCGGGCGACTCTGCGGCTTCGCTGGTAAAGGGAGCGAGAAACAAAACCGGCCCAAGCAGGGCCGGAAGAGCGCGACGCATCATCCGCGCCAGCGACAGCTTCGATGAGCGGGCGACAGATCGGTGACCAGCCTTTTCTCGCGAACCGCTTTGCAAAAGAATCAACGTCCTCGCTAACGGTAGTGCTCTCTACCAGAGTCTGACGCATTTTTCCCGAAAAAGGTCATGGAAAAGAGCTTAAATTCCCGTCATTTCCGTCGATTGGAGTTTGTCTCAAGTATTGATCTTTGCGGCACCTCGGGGCCTTCGGCGATTGACGCGCCTAGCCGCGCAACGCAGACTAAGGAAGAGAGCGTTGGCAGAATCTCCATGCGCGAGGTGATCGATTATGAGTACGAATCCCCCTCCGGGTTATGTGCCCCCTCCCGGCGGCGTAGGCAGCCGCATCGAAGAGGCCGTCGAGTTGATCGAGATGGAGCTGCGCCACGCCATCGCCTACGTGAATGACGCGGTGGTTCCGCATGTGCGCCAGGAGTCGATCTCGGCGCTGCGCACCGTGTCCGACAAGCTGCGGGAGCTGGCCGACAGATTCGACAGATCAGAAAGGTCCGCGGCCCTGATGGACTATTCGGTTGGGGTTCGTGGTTTCCCACCGAGTCTGCAAAGTCGGAGACGCTGGGGCACCCAGATTTCCTGGGGCATTCGGGCCGGGATGGGCTGGGCTCGTCCTTGCGAGCTTGTTGTCAGGCTGCGGGCATAAGCAAGCGCGCGCCCCTTTGCCCGCGCCGCAAGCGGCTCCGCCTCCAGTTCAGGCCCAGAGTTATCCTCCGCAGCCATCGACTACGCAGACGGGGCGCATCGCACCCACTCCGGCGCCGTCCGGCGGAGTCAGCGACGATGACCTGGACTACATCAATACCCACAGCCCGATTCTGGTTGAGGAGGGACTGGCCACTTGGTACACCGCGCCCTACAAGGGTCGCAGAGCCGCCAACGGACAGGTCTTCAGCGACAAGGCTCTCACTGCCGCTCACCGCACGCTGCCCATGGGATCGCTGATCGTCGTGACGAACCTGAAGACCGGCCAGTCCAGCGCCATGCGCATCACAGATCGCGGCCCATTTTCCGAGGACCGGATTCTCGATCTGACTATCGCCTCGGCGAAGGCTACAGGCGTCTACCGAAGCGGTCTTTCTCGTGTGCGGATGGAGGTCTACCGGAGCCCCAAGCCCATCGACACCGGTGGGCGCTGGTGCGTGCAGGTTGGCGCATTCAAGAGCGAGCGCAAGGCCAAGAAACTCAAGGCACAACTCCTGCGAAAGTATCCTGCGGCCAGCGTGATTGAGTTTCCCGGCAAGGCGAGCTACTGGGTTCGCATCCGGCCGCAAGGCGATGATCGCGAACAGGCTGAACTGATCGCGCGCCGTCTGCGCCCCGCCGAGGGCGAGGCTTATCTGACGCGGCTGGATTAGAGCATTTTTGGGAATTGTGTAGACCGAAAGTTTGTAGGTTTCCCATCCATTCCGCAGAAAAAAGCGGAATGGATGGGGCACGGAAGTCTACAGTAAATCCGAAAATGCTCTAGCGCCCATTCGATCGCTGGCGCCTACTCCGGCGGCGGATAGAAGGGCAGCTTGTCGTTCTTCTCGTTGGCACGGCGAATCGTCACATCGTCGAGCAGCAGAGCAGGGGCCAGCACCGTCTCCGGCACATCGCCGAAGTAATTGGCAACCCACAGATCCTTGCCTGCGGCCACAACGCTCGAGCGCAGCGCGCGCTGGTCAAGATCGTCGAGCGCCGCGCCGCGCACCAGTTCGCGCTTGCCGTCCAATCCAACGCGATAAAGCAGCCGCGGCGTCAGCGCCGGGCCCATCGTGGAGACAAAATAGACATCTTTCAGCCCGCGATCCTTGGCCAATTCGAGCAGCTTGCGATTCAGCTCTTCGTCCGTCAGCCCGTCCTTCGCCGTCACTTTCATCACGCCGATCGCCGGCGCGGGCGGCCTGGTCAATCCGGCTCGCCCGTGGCCGTTCGACTGCGGAAAATCGCGTACCGGCTCGCGGCCGATCAGATAATTCTCCAGCTTGCCGGCGACGACCAGCTTCACAGCCTGCGCCGGAACGCCCTCGTCGTCCACGTCGTAGGCGCCGAGCAGGCCCTTGCCGTTGTAGCTCTTCAGGCCGGGATCGTCGACCACATCAAAAAAATCGGGCAGCACGCGCGCATGGATAGCTGGAGGCAAACGGCCCGTTGGTGCGCGCCTCGGTGCCCAGCTTGGGGCGCGTCGCCGTCACTCCGCTGGCCACCAGCGTGCGCAGAGTGTCGGCGCCGGCATCGGAGCTGAGCAGCAGTGGCCCGTGATACTCCTCCTCAACCAGCGGAGCCTTGCGCAGATCGACGAGCGAGGCGATCAGCCCGACTGCGTGCTTTTCGAAAGACTTCCGGCGAATCGAGGTCCTTGAGCGCGGTCCCCGAGGTCGAATAGGAGCGGTCCAGCCTCATGCCGTCGGCAGCCTGCGCGCCCAACGCCGATGCCCTCCTGGCAGTAGCTCGCCGACTTGCGGACGATGGTTCCTTCGCTGTTGACCAGACAGCTTGTCGTGACCCGCGCGGTGAATGTTCCCGCCGAGTAGCGCACGTCGCGCTGGCTGTCCTTGACGGTGGCGTCGGTCCGATAGAGGCCGGTGTCGCGCGCCACGCGCGCCTCCCATGCAGCCTGGTCCACATTCAGCTTGTGCGGCTCGGCCAGCGAAATCACCGGCGTCTCGTGGCTGAAGTCGTCGGCCTGCGGCGGCGTCTCCACCTGCTTGAGTTCGGCCTGCTTCTGCGCGTACGCCGTCAGAGCGGCCTTGTACGCCTGGTCGGTCGCCGCCCAGAGCGCCGAGCGAATGGCAATCGGATCGTCTTCGAGAGCGGCCATTTCAACCGCGCCGTCGCCGCGGCCGCCCGACTGGAACTGTCGGTCTTGTAGTCGCCCACGCGCACCGTGACGCGCGCCACTCGTCCGCTGGCGCGCTGGGAGCTGCTGACGGCTCCAAACTCCGCCTTGATCTCCAGGTTGTCGATCTCTTCGATGCGGTACTGGATGAAGAACGGCTTGGCAAAACCCTTCAATTGAAGCTCGGTCTTGCTGCGGTCGAGCTCTGTGAGCATGGCCTTCAGCACGGGGTCTTTTTCGGCGTCGGCGCGGGTGGGCTGGGCGCGGCTTGCGCGGAGGCGGTCAGGAAAACGCCGCCAAGAATTGCAGCAAGAAGTCCGGCTCCGGCAAGCATTGCAATCGGACGAATCGGATTCATTGCGCCTCCAAAGTTCTCAACAAATGAATTGAATATATGTACAGAAGCCGATTGAGGTTCGTGGTATCCACCATGGTCGCGCCCGAACAAACCGCAGATCCTTCGACTTCGCTACGCTCCGCTCAGGATGACAGCGGCTAGAGTGCCTCAGTCCCGGCATTTCACTGTCCACTGTTCACTGCGTTCCCTATCCTGTCGGTATCGGCAATATCGGCGGCCTCGCCGTGCCCTGCGCCTGCTTCTGCGTCTCGATCTCGCTCATCAGCATCGCCGGGGCCACCGCGCTGACCGGAACCGTGCCCGACTCCGCGCCGCACTCGCCGTTAAAGACCTCGCTCTTGTCGCTTGTGGCCAGGATGCTCTTCAGCGCCGCCTGCGGCGTGCCCACGATGCTGACGCCGCGAACCAGCTCATCCGGCCGCCCATCGACATACACTCGCCAAACCACCAGCGGAATCACTTGAAAGGCCTGCGGCGAATTGCGCGTGGTGACCGCGAATCCTGAAGAGATGTCCTCGAAGTAGAGGCCGTAGGGCTTGCCCTGCTTCTTTGCCTCCTCGATCAACTGCTTGCGCAGCGCGGTCTCCGGCTCGGTCTTGGTCGAGGTCACAATCAGGTTGCCCTGCCGCCCGGTGGGCATCTTGCCGGCCTGCGCGCGTCCGTGGCCGTTCGAGTCGGCAAAGTTGCGCGATCGGCAGCCGCGACATCAGAAATGTCTTCAGCACGCCGTCCTGAATCAGATCCACGCGCCGCGCCTTCTGCGCCCTCGTCGTCATATTCGTAGCTGCCGCTGAGCCAGGTCTTTGCCAAACCGGGTCAGGGTCGGATCGTCGGCGACCGAGAGGAACGCTCGGCAGCACCTCCTTGCCCACATCCTTGGTAAAGGTCTGGCCCTCTTCGTCGCCGCGCTGGCGCTGGCCCTCAAGCCGGTGGCCCAGCACCTCGTGAAAGAAGACCGCCGCGGCGCGGCCGGAGAGAATCGCCGGACCGTTGAATGGCTCGGTGACCGGCGCCTTGCGCAAGGCCTCAAGGCTCTTGCCCAGTTCGCGCACCGCGGCTTCCATCTCCGCCTGCGCGGGCAGGCCCTCCACCGTCTCCGCCTCGAAGGTCTGCGCGCGGAAGAGATCCATTCCATCGTCGGCGCGGGTCATCGCATAGACAACCAGCCGCGCCTGCAGGTGCGGAGTCACCACCTTCGACCCTTCCGATGAAGCAAAGTAGTCGGTCTCGTTCTGCGCCGTGAGCATCACGGCGTTCCGGTAGACATCCGGGTACTCGCGGAAGAGCTGCGAGAGCGCGCGGACCCGCTGCTCCCACGCGGCGCGGTCCACCGCCACCGGCGGCGCGGGCTTGCCGATGTGGACCTGCGGCGGCTCCTGGCTGAAGTCGGGCGAGGTGTCCTCTTCCTTGGCGCGAACCTCGGCCTCGGTCTTCACGCGCAGATAGTTGTCGAGCGCGTTGCCGTAGCCGGTGTTGGTGGCCAGCCAGAGCGAACGCGCCAGCGCCTCCCGGTCGTCGGTCAGCGGCAGCGCGGTGCTGTTCACCGCCGAGCCGCGATGGGCGCCGTGCGTGTTGTCCAGCTTGGGCTCGCCGAGGCGCACCTGCACGTCGGCTATGCGCACATGATTGGCCGAGCTGCTCACCACCGCCCCAAACTGCGCGCTGACTGAGACCGCGCTGGCGTCGCTCACCGAATAGCTGAGGAAGTAGGGAGGCAACTGCTTGTCGTCCCCCTGCTTGCCGAGCGAGGTAAAGGCGCGATGGAGTTCGGTCGTCATTGCGTCGAGCAGGACCGGCGTTGCTTGCTGGGCGGCTGCGGCCACGGGCAATGCCGCCGCAAGAGCAAGACCGGCAACAAGAGTGAGGATACGAGAACGTCGCGGGCGGGCCGCCTTCCGGCGGTGAGAGAATGATGGGGCATAGGTTGGGAGTGCTCGGGTGAAACCATCTGCAAGCTCGATTGTCTCAGAGTGAGCCGCCAACCAGAAAGAATCGCATGACTTTTGCGCATCGATGGCTGCTCGCCGCTGGCTGCATTTTGTTCTTTGCCGCCGTGGCTCCGTGCCTTGGCGCCGGCCCGACGGATTACGGCTCCGCACGGCACATCCAGCCCGTATTGGCCTCGCACAGGTCCTCACCGCAGCCAGCCCGCTTCGCAGCCCGCACCAGCAGGCCTACTCGCTGCCGCCTGACAAGCTGGCCAAAGCCATTGCCCTCAGCCGCATCGAGACCGTGCTCGACATCGTCGGCTCGCTCTGGGGACTGGCCGTTCTCTGGCTGATGCTTGGCCTCGCGCTGGGCCTGCCGCCTGGCAGCGTGGACCGAGCGCCTGCTGCGCCGCCGCTGGATGCAGGGCCTGCTCTTCTTCGCCGTCTTTCTGCTGGCGGTCACGCTGGCCGGCCTGCCGTCTGGATCTGATCGGCCACACTGGTCAGCCGCCACTACGGCATCAGCGTGCAGGGCTGGGCGAGCTGGTTCGGCGATCTGGCGAAGGCGCTGGGACTCTCGCTGCTTTTGGGCGCGCCGATTCTGCTGCTCTTCAACTGGATCGTCCGCGTCTCGCCGCGCCGCTACTGGCTGTGGGCCTGGCTGATCTCGCTGCCGCTGATCGTGGTCTCCGTCTTTGCGGCTCCGCTGCTCGATCCCATCTTCAACAAGTTCGAACCGCTCGACAAAACGCATCCCGCGCTGGTGGCCAAGCTGGAGGCCGTCGTCGCGCGAACCGGGAACGCACATTCCCCCCGACCGCATGTTCCTGATGAAGGCCAGCGAGAAGAGCAACGGCCTCAATGCGTATGTCACCGGCATCGGCGCGACCAAGCGATTTGTCATGTGGGATACGGCAACCGACCGGCTTCCCGACGACGAGGTGCTCTTCATCTTCGGCCATGAGAGCGGCCACTACGTGCTCAACCACATTCCCAAAGGCATCGCCGTCAGCGCCGTCGCCCTGTTCTTTGTCTTCTGGGGCTGCGCCGGGTTTGCCGGATGGTCTGGCGCGCCGCTTCGGCGCTCGCTGGCAGTTGGGCGGGATCGAAGCCGGCCAGAACCCGCTCGCCAGCCGGCAGGGATTTCTGGTGCTGCTCTTTGCTCTTTCGGTCGCAGGCTTCGTGCTGCAACCGGCCAGCAACACCTACAGCCGCCACATCGAGCACGAGGCAGACATCTACGGCCAGGAGGCCATTCACGGCATCGTCGCCGACCCGCAGAAGACGGCGGTCGGCGCCTTCAATCATCTCGGCGAGGCCTGGCTCGAAGACCCCAATCCCAGCCCATTCATCGAGTTCTGGGAGTACAACCATCCCAGCGTGCAAACCCGCGCCAACTTCGCCGCGCACTACGATCCGTGGGCGAATGGCGGACGGGGCAGATTCTTTGCAAGATAGAGAATAGTTGACAGAAAACGGGAATCGAATATAGATTTGGGCTGTATCTCTGGAAGATAGACTACGGGTGCCCCACCCTCGCCGCGCTCTTGTTTTTGCGGCAAGGCTGGCAGACGACGAACGGATGGAGGACTCTGTTTTCTGTTTCCCTATTCCCTCTTCCCTATTCCCTCCGTCCCTGCCTTTACAATCGTCTCATGCAGTTCTTATCCCTTTCCCGCCGCCGCACCGACGCCTTTCCCCCCGAAGCCTTCACCAAAGAACTGGCCGCCCGCGAGACCATGCGCGTCAAGGAACTCTACGCCTCCGGCCTGCTGCGCCAGCTTTGGAAGCGCGGCGATATTCCCGGCGCGGCGATCCTCTGGGAGGCCGCCAGTGAGGCCGAGATCCGCGCCGCTCTCGATTCCCTGCCGCTCTTTCAGGCCGGAATGCTGGAGATCGTGGCCATCGTGCCGCTTGAGCCCTATCCCGGCTTCGGACCAGCGCAGAGCACCGTCATTGAGCGGTCCCGGTTTCTGTCCCGTGTAATCCACAGGCCTCTCAAGCCCTTCCAACGCCGTACACTACTCTTTTGCAGCGTTCTCTTATTTGGCGCGAGAATCGTATGAAGGAGCGGACTCGTCATGGCCTATCCCACAAACTACCGCTATACCCGCGAACATGAGTGGATCGAGCTTGCGGGCTCCATCGGCACCATCGGCATCACCGACTACGCGCAGAACTCTCTGGGCGATATCGTCTATGTGGACATGCCCAAGGTCGGCGACGCGGTCACCGCCAACGCGACCTTCGGCTCGGTCGAGAGCGTGAAGGCGGTCAGCGATCTCTTCTCGCCCGTCACCGGCACGGTCACCGCGATCAACGAAGAGCTGACCTCCGCGCCCGACAAGATCAACGAAGCTCCGCACGAGACCTGGATCATCAAGGTCGAGCTCTCCGACCCCGCGCAGTTCAACGCTCTGCTCGACGCCGCGGCTTATGAGGCATTCATCGCGGAAGAGAGCTAGACAGCTAGCTTTTAGCTGCTAGCTTCTAGCTTAGCTCTCGGGAGCTGGAAGCTGCGTCGACTTACCATGGATTTCTCTTGGCAGGCCGTGACCACGGCCTATCTCACGGGCTTTTAGCTAAAAGCTAGAAGCTAGAGGCTAAAAGCTGAATTATGCGCTATCTTCCCAAATCTCCCGCTGAACGCGAACAGATGCTGGCCGAAATCGGCGCGGCTTCTATCGACGACCTGTTCGCTGTCATTCCTGCCGAATACCGCCTGACCCGCGATCTGGACGTGCCTCGCGCAGCACGCGGAGAGCGAGATTATCGACTACTTCCGCGCGGCGGGCCGAAAGAACGCGACGAATTATGCCAGCTTTCTCGGCGCGGGATGTTATCGCCACTATCGGCCGGTGATCATTGACTCGCTGGTGCAGCGCGGCGAGTTTCTCACCAGTTATACGCCCTATCAGGCCGAGATCACTCAAGGCACGCTGCAGGCCATCTTCGAGTTTCAAACGATGATTGCCGAACTGACCGGCATGGATGTGGCCAACGCCAGCATGTACGACGGCTCGACCGGCGCGGCTGAGGCCGTCAGGATGGCCATGCGCATCACGGGCCGCGACAAGGCCGTGGTGGCTGCCACGGTCCATCCCGAATACCGCGAAGTGATGGCGACTTACTCGAGACATCAGGGCCTGCCATCGGCGTTGGTTGGTTATGACAGCGAGACCGGCCGCATGGATCTGGCCGCGCTGGAAGCCGCAGTAACCGAAGAGACCGCGGCGGTTCTGGTGCAAAGCCCGAACTTCTTCGGAGTCATCGAAGACATTCCGGCGATTGCGGAGATCGCGCACGCCAAAGGCGCGCTGCTGATTGTGTCGATTGCCGAGGCGGTCTCGCTGGGCGTCGTTCGGCCGCCGGTCGAGGCGGATATTGTCAGCATGGAGGCGCAGTCCTTCGGCGTGGCGCTGAGTTATGGCGGGCCCTTCTGCGGAGTGATCGCGGCCAAAGAAAAATATGTACGGCAGATGCCGGGGAGGCTGGTCGGGCAGACCGTCGATGGCATCGGGATATCGCGGATTCGTGCTGACGCTTGGCGACGCGCGAGCAGCACATCCGCCGCGAAAAGGCGACCTCGAACATCTGCACCAACCAGGCGTTGGTCGCGCTGATGGCGACGATCTTCCTGAGCGTCTACGGCAAGGAAGGCATCCGCGAGTTAGCCGAGCATAACCTGGCCAAGGCGATTATGCGGCCAGACTCTCTCGTCGCAGCCGGGAGCAAAGCTGCGGTTCACAGGCGCGCCGCGCTTCAATGAGTTTGTCCTGCAAACCGAAGAAGCCCCGGCGCAATGGAGCCAGCGGCTGATGGACGAGAAGATCGTCGGCGGCATTGATTTGAGCCGCTGGTATCCCGAATTGCAAAACTGCACGCTCTGGTGCGCGACGGAAGTGATCACGCGCGACAATATCGACACAGCGGCCAAAGTGCTGGCAGCCCGACCGGTGGAGGCATAAATGACAACCGACGCAACAAACCCTGCAACCACGCAACAAAGTCCGTCCGCACCAGACGCAGAACGAGGCGTTGCTCTTTGAGAAGTCTTCGCCGGGAAAGCGCGCCTACAAACTGCCGCCGCTGGATGTGCCTGCGGTTGATGCCGCTTCGCTTCTCGGCGAATCGCATCGCAAGGTGCCTGGCGAGCTTCCGGAGTTGAGCGAGATCGAGATCATTCGCCACTTCACGCGGCTCTCGACGTGGAACTACGCCATCGACCTCGGCATGTATCCGCTGGGCTCGTGCACGATGAAGTACAACCCGCGAGTGAATGAATTTGTCGCGCGGATCGAGGGTTTGGCCGACGCGCATCCTTACCGGCCCGACTCGCTGGCGCAGGGTATTCTGGAAATTATCGACCTGCTGCAGCGCTGCCTGCTTGAGATTACCGGCATGGATGCGATTACGCTGCAGCCGGCGGCGGGCGCGCATGGCGAGTTTACCGGCATCCTGTTGGTTCGCGCATGGCATGAGTCGCAGGGCAATGCGCGCAAGAAGATTCTGATTCCCGACTCAGCGCATGGGACGAATCCGGCTACCGCGGCGATTTGCGGCTATACGGTCGAGAACCTGAAATCTAACTCGGAGGGCGGAATCGATCTGGATGCGCTAACTCGCCAGGTGGACGAAGAGACCGCCGCGCTGATGATTACCAACCCCTCGACCATTGGAGTCTTCGAGAGCCAGATCGCTGAGATTGCCGAGATCCTGCACGCCAAGGGCGCGCTGCTCTACATGGACGGCGCGAACATGAACGCGCTGGTAGGCAAGGCGCGGCCCGGCGACTTTGGCGTGGACGTGATGCACCTGAACCTGCACAAGACCTTTTCGACGCCACATGGCGGCGGCGGGCCCGGCTCCGGGCCGGTGGCCTGCAAAGCGTTTCTTGAGCCATTTTTGCCGACGCCGGTGTTCGTCCAAAACGAGGACGGCACGAAGCACTGGAGTTATGACCGGCCTAACTCGGTAGGCCGCGTGCGTGCCTTCTACGGCAATGTGGGCATGTTTATTCGCGCGCTGGCTTATATTCTGGCCAACGGCCCGGATGGCCTGCGGCAGACGACCGAAGACGCCGTGCTGAACGCCAACTATATTCGCAGCCAAGTTCGAAGATACTTACGAACTGCCTTATAAGACTGCCTCGATGCACGAGGTGGTTTTCAGCGACAAGTGGCAGGCGGCGAAGGGCGTCAAGACTGGCGATATCGCCAAGCGGCTGATCGACTACGGCTTCCATCCTTATACGGTGAGCTTTCCGATGATCGTGCATGGCGCAATGATGATCGAGCCGACCGAGAGCGAGTCACTGGAAGAACTGGACCTGTTTATCGACGCGATGCGCTCGATCGCCAGCGAGGTCGAGGAGACACCGGAGTTAGTCAAGACCGCGCCGCACTCGACGCGGGTTTCGCGGCTCGACGAAGTGCAGGCAGCGCGGAAGCCCATCCTGCGTTGGCGCCCTTAGCGCTTGCTCCGGTATAATTTCTCCAGCGCATCGCAGGCTGTGCGCACGCCATCTTCTTTGGCTAACTGTTTTGCTACACTCTCGGCTCGCTTGGCCAGCAGCGGATCGGCGAGCATCGCCTTCACGCGGCGCGCTACGCGGAAGGGCGTATAGTTGCCGCGCTGGATCACCTTGCGCAACCTTAAGCCGCAGCATGCGCCGGCCGTTGTCCGGCTGGTCGTGCGAGAAGGGCATGATGAGCATCGGCTTGCCGGCGCGCAGGCATTGCGCGGTGGTGCCGACGCCGCCCTGGTGCACAACCATCGCCGCGCGATTGAAGAGCTCCGAGTAGGGCGCATATTCGGCCACGCAGATCGAATCCGGCAACTTGGTTTGCAGCCGGTTGCGCGGGTCAGTTCCGATCAGCAGCACCGCGCGAATCCCCAGCCTGATAGCCGCGCGCGCCGAAAATTCATAGAACTTTCCGGCAGCCAGCACCGCGGCCGACCCCAGCGTGAAGACCACCGGCGGCTCGCCCTCAGCCATAAACTTTTCCAGGTTCGGCGGCAGAGCCTGGTTGCCCGCATCCGCGTCGTAGTAGCAGAAGCCGGTGATCAGCGTGTTCTCGGGCCAGTCCTTTTGCTCGACGCCGAGCACGCGCGAAAACAGCGCCAGCACAAGATTCGGCGAGTGCTTGGCGTCAAAGAGCGGATTCGCACCCTTCGGCAGTCCCAGTTCGCGGCGCAACTCGTAGATGGGCTCGGGCCACTTGCGGCTGACGAAGCGCGCCACACGCTTGATGACTCGTCCGAAGCCCGGCACAGCCTTGTCGGCCCGCGCCAGCCGGGATAAGGAGGCAGCACCGGCGGGTCGAAGGCGGAAAAAAACGAGAGCGGCGCGAGCACATAGCTGGCCCAGGGGATTCCCGTCGACCTCGGCGACCAGCGGCCCGGCGTAGTTCAACTCGCCCAGCAGCAGCAGGTCGGCGCGCGCGGGCTTGGTGGCCGCATCCATCAGGTCGTCATAGGTCTGGCGCAGCGACGGAAAGAGAAAGTCGCGCAGGCCGCGCTCCGTGCCGTGTTTCACGTCGTAGATCATCTCGACGAGCACGGTGTTCGTGGGGTCGATGTCCGGCCGGACGGCGTGGAACTCCAGGCCCAGCGGGCGGATCTTCGGCTCGTAGACGGCCGGCAGCGCCATCACCGGCGTGTGGCCGCGGCGTTTCAGTTCCAGAGCGATGGCGATCAGCGGATTGGTGTCGCCATAGGTGCCGATATTCGAGAGAACAATGCGCAAAATGAGGTCCCCAGGGCCGTTTGGGCCAACCTTATGAGGGTAATGCATTGGGGCCTTGCGCGGCCGTGCCAATTCATTCATCAGTAAGCAGAAGGTGGTATTCTTGCCGGGTTCGAGAAATCTTTGGAGATTCCCATGCCCGTTCAGCGCAGCCTTCGTCTTTTGAGTTCAGCCTTTCTTGCAGCCGCATTGTTGTGCGGCGTGCTTGCCGCACCGGCGCTTCTCGCCGCGCAGAAGCCCTATCACATTGTCGACCGCTGGAAGGTGGGCGGCGAAGGCGGCTGGGACTACTTGCTCGCCGATCCTGGCGCCCATCGGCTCTATCTGTCGCCACGGCGCGCGCGTGGATGTGCTCGATACGCAAACCGGAAAAGCTGGTTGGCTCGATCACCGGCCTGCAAGGCACTCATGGCATCGCGCTCGACGGCGCCGGCAAATTCGGCTATATCTCCGACGGCAGGGCCAATGCGGTCGTGGTCTTCGACCGCGGCACGCTTGCCGACGGTCGCCACGATTCCCAGCGGGGCAAAACCCCGACGCCATCCTCTTCGAGCCGGCCACGCAGACCGTCTGGGCCTTCAATGGCCGCAGCAAGGAAGCGAGCGTGATCGATGCCGCCACGCGGAAAGTGGTCGCGACGATCCCGCTGCCCGGCAAGCCCGAGTTCGCCGTCGCCGATGGCAAGGGAACGATCTTCGACAACATCGAAGACAAGAACGAGATCGTCCGCCTCGACGCCAAGACGAAAAAGATGACCGCCGAGTGGCCTCTCGCAGGTTGCGAATCGCCCTCCGGGCTGGCGTTTGACATTGCCGGCGGGCGGCTCTTCTCGGTCTGCGACGGCAAGAAGATGGCTGTGACGGACGCGAAGACCGGCAAGCAACTCGCGGCTCGCTGCAATTGGCGATGGCCCCGATGCAGCCGGATGGGATGCCGCGCACAAGCTGGCCTTCGCCTCCTGCGGCGAGGGAGTTCTCTCGGTCATCGACGCCGGCGCGCCCGGCTATCCCAGCATCGAGAGCCTGCCAACCCAGCGCGGCGCGCGCACCATGGCCTACGATCCGGCAAGCCGACCGCATCTATTTGGTCACCGCCGAGTTTGGCCCGCGTCCTGAGCCTACGGCCGAGAATCCACGTCCGCGCCCGGCCATCGTCCCCGGCAGTTTCACCGTGCTGGTTGTCGGACGGTAAAAAGTTCATCCCAGAATCCGAGAGCCTACGATTTGCCTTGACAATCGGAATTGGACGGTAAACCCTAAGTTGTCTATCATTTTCACAAGCAAGGAAGCCCCAATGAAGATGAAGTTTTCTGTTCCTGTACTGGCAGTTCTTCTGGCCACAGCGGCCAGCATAGCCCTGCAGCCGGCCGATGCTCAGGCCAACTCCGGACGCAGGCCCCGCATCGCCGTGATGGACTTCGACTATGCCACGGTGCAGACATCTTCCTCGGCCCTGTTTGGTACCAATGTCGATGTGGGAAAGGGCATAGCCGACCTGCTGGTCACCGATCTGGTCAAGGACGGCAGCTTCTCGATCATCGAACGCAAAGCTCTGGATAAGATCATGGCAGAGCAGAACTTCTCCAACTCCGAACGCGCCGATCCGGCCAGCGCGGCCAAGATCGGCAAGCTGCTGGGTGTGGACGCCATTCTGGTGGGCAGCATCACCCAGTTCGGCAATGAGACCAAGAAAGTCAATCTGGGCGGCGGCGGGGCAACTGGGGCGGCTATGGCCTGGGCGGCATCGGCCACTCCAAATCCAAGGCCAACGTAGGCATCACCGCGCGGCTGGTCAACGTCGACACCGGCGAGATTCTCGCCGTGGCCGAGGGTGCGGGTTCCTCCTCCCGTTCGAGCAATTCGCTTCTGGGCGGCGGCGGCAACTGGCACGGCTTTGGCGGCGGCAATGCCGACTTCGGCAGCAGCGACTTTCAGCAGACCATCATCGGCGAATCCGTCAAGATTGCCGTCGACAAGCTGACCGCCGATCTGGTCACAAGCGCGCCCAAGGTGAGCGTGCGCACAATCACCGTCGAAGGCCTCGTAGCCTCCGTCGATGGCGGCGAAATTGTCCTCAACGTAGGCTCGAAGGCCGGGGTCAAAGTGGGCGATCAGCTTCTGGTCGTTCGCGTCGGCAAGGAGATCAAAGATCCTGCAACCGGCGCCGTCATCCGCCGCCTCACCTCTTCGATCGGTGTGATCAAGGCAACCGATGTCGACGACACCTCCGCCGTCTGCACCGCTGTCTCCGGCTCAGGATTCAAAGTCGGCGACCGGGTAAAATCCGACACGCAGTAACTTGCGTCAGATAGAGGACGCTTTGCAGAGCGGCCACGGTCCACACGGATCGTGGCCGTTCTTCTTTCAGACAGAAGACAGCAGAAACTCTGCCAGGTTCGTCTCTCCAAATCAAAAGCCGCTTGCGAAAATCCGGGTTTAGGCAGATGATTTTGTTGCCATTCATTCACAGTTTTGCCGGTTTTGAATCGCAAGGAGATAACCCGTGCTCAAGAACCCTTTAGCAGTCGTGCTTTTGGCAATCTGCCCTTTGCTCGCAGCTCAACAACCACAGCCCGCTCCCGAAGCGCCTGCTGCGGCGCCACAAGCCGTGCCCTCGGCTCCTCCGCCTGCTCATACCCTGCTGGATGGTACGCCGGTGAAATTGCGCCTAAGCCAAACGATCTCCTCCGCAGATACCAAAGTTGGGCAGGAGATCCCCCTTGAGGTCGTTGAAGACACTAGCGTGGATGGATTAGTCGTTCTCCCCAAAGGAGCGACTGCCATCGCAACCGTCACTGCTGCCGAGCATAAAAAGAGCATGGGACGAGCAGGTAAGCTCGATATCGCGATCAGTTACGCGCGTCTCAAGGATCAAGAGAAGGTGCAGCTCCGGGCAACGAAGGAGACTAAGGGAGGCGGCCACGTGGGCGCAATGACCGGAGCCATAGTTGCTACCTCCATCGTCTTCTTCCCGGCAGCGCCGCTCTTTCTCTTTATCCACGGCAAAGACATCACGATTCCTCAGGGCACTGAGATCACCGCTTTTGTCCAGGGGGACATGCACCTGAACATGGCCAACTTCGCCGATGCGCCGCCTGCCTTCGCGCCTTTGCAGGCTTCTGCGGCGCCGGCTGCTCCCGTCCAGACATCGCTGGCCATTGACTCAACGCCGAAAGGCGCTGATGTCTCGATTGATGATGCATTCGTCGGCAATACGCCATCTACAGTCTCTGTAGCCGCCGGCAGTCATCAAATCGCGGTCAAGAAAAAGGGCTTCATCGACTGGACCAAGACCCTCAACGTTACCGGCGGCTCAGTTCATCTGAATGCGGAGCTTGAACAGGAACCGGCAAAATAATGGACAAATATATGTGCAAGAAGATCCTCGCAATTGCCCTCCTGGCCATCAGCCCATTGGTCGTTGCTCAGCAACCACAAGCCGTTTCTACGACACCTGCGCCAGCGATGCAAAATTTACCGTCAGCGACTGAAAAGGCACGTGTTTTCGTCACAGATAGCCAGTCGTGGGAAATGAGTGGATCAGCCGCCGGAACCCATGGTACATTTGCCTCTCAATCGCATGGCGGGGCACGTCCACAAACAGCTGAGATCATCAAGACCTTCGGTCAACGCTGTCCTGAAGTCATCGTGAATAACAGGCAGGAAATTGCAGACTACGTCGTTGTACTCGACCATGAAGGCGGCAAGGGTTATCTACGACACAGGAACAAGGTCGCTGTTTTTGAGCATATGTCTGGCGATGTTGTGATAAGTAAATCGACCTTGTCGCTAGGTGGCTCAGTTGAGGAGGCATGCAACGGGATCATCCCTCATTGGGCTGCGCATAGCAAGGAAATCCTCGCTGCCAGAGAGAGGCCACTTGCTTCCACGCCAGTGGCACCCGTACAAGCATCCATCTCTTTACCGACCTTAGCACCTGCCATTCAAGCTTCAATAACCGTTGATTCCACCCCGGCAGGAGCGGACATTGAAATCGATGGCGGCTTTGTTGGCAATACTCCTTCTACGCTCGCGCTTGCTCCCGGCAGCCACAAGGTTGCCGTCAAGAAGAAGGGATTCACCGAGTGGACCAAGACCCTCAACGTTACCGGCGGCTCTGTTCATCTGAATGCTGAGCTTGAACAGGAGCCGGCAAAGTAGGAAATGGACCTCACCATGTATCGTCTTGTTTTTCTTGCCTTTGCTTTCTTGCTCTTCACGCCTACTGTCGTGGAGGGCAAGAAGGCTAACCACCAGTGGAGCGTCGGGAGGATTCTTGACGAGAATCGGGCTCGGTACTTTGCAGGGATGCTTAATAATTCGTCCTCTCAAGCTACCGAGAACGGAACCTGAAGTGGTCACACTAGTACTACAGTTGTAACTAATTGATAGACCATGGATGCTCAGGCGGACTGTTCGCATTTGCGATGGAAGAGGCGATAGCGGGTTGGAAGGACAAGTTGGAGCGAGCGCACCGGCGTATTGCAGACTTGTTTGCGCGTTCGGAGGTGCGGGAGCGGAGTCTGTGTTATCTGGAAGGACTGCTGAGCGTCTGCGAACGGAAGAACAGTTGGCAGGTAGCAGAGTGGGCAGGGGAAGCTTCGCCTTACGCGCCACTCCGGGTCGGCCCAGAGTTGTTCGATGGGCCGTGGGAGTGGGCCAGCCAGAGGATCAGGTTTGTTCTGAGCAGGGCTCGTGAGGGTACCAAGAAGGTAGATAATGGCGCAGTCCGCATGGCCGATCAATCCGGCTTCCAGCCGTAACCTGAAGCCACCGCCTGTTAAGCGGTGGAGAATTCACATGCGTTTGCCCTGTGCCATTTCCAATACCTTCCAATTCGCGGCTTCTGAGAGAGGTGCATGAAAGCAGGCAAAATCCCGCCGGTTTTCGTTTGCGAGGACGACGACCAAGGGCATACACCTTCGTCTAAACGGATAACAACTTGTCTCCGGTCTGAGGTCGTCACGGAGGCGCACGCGAATTTGAAAATCAGGAGTCTTCCCCTCATGAAGCGAGAATTCGCGATCGCACTTTCAGTTGCAGCCGCTGCATTTACCCTACTCATCCCGCAACTCGCCCAGGCCCGAAATTCAGGCGACTCGAAAGCTTCGCCGGAGAGTAGCGCTTCGATCATGGCACAGAAGAAAGAAGCCCAGTTGATGGTGCCGGCGCAGACCGCTTTGAACAGCACCCTCGACTCCAGCAAAGCCCAACCCGGCCAGCAGCTTCGAGTCACGATCAGCAAGACAGTCCGGCTCAAAGATGGAACCGAGCTGCCGCGGGGCACCAAGATCCTCGGTACCGTCGCGTCTAACCCGGCCGGCGCCGACGCGAAGTCGAAGATGTCGCTGCGATTCACCAAGGCTGAGTTGAAGGATGGAAAGCTTATTCCCATCACCGCAACCATTGTGGGAGTCTACCCACCGGATCTCGATGACAGCGAGGGATATCCTGTCCCGGCGGGCGATCAGGAATCGAATACATGGAACAGCTCGATCCTTGCAGTCGATCAGATCGGACCTCAGGCAGGTTTGGAACTCCACAGCAAGATCGCGAACAAGTACTCCGGAACCCTCGTCTCGACAAAGAACCGCGACGTGAAGTTGCCGAAGGGCACCGAACTTGCGCTGGCCATCGCCGTTCGGAAGAATAGCTAGACGCGGCGCGCATCGCCCGGTCTTCGCTTTATTCCCGGCGGTACAATTTCACAACGCGACTCTTACGCCCTCTTCGATCGGCTTATCATAGCGTCCGCGGAGCGCGTTCCAGCGCACGATGGCCAGCTCCTCGAGCATCTTGACGCCGTCGCGCAGGTAGCTCATGCGGCTGCGCTCATCGTGCGCCCAACTCACCGGCACCTCGATGACCCAATAGCCGCGCTTGAGGGCGATGAAGAGAATCTCCGGGTCGAAGCCCCAGCGCTCGATGGTTTGAAGCTGGAAGACGGTCTGCGCGGCGGCGCGGGTAAAGGCTTTGAAGCCGCATTGTGTGTCGGCGAAGCGCAGGCCCATGACGCCGCGCGTGACGGAGTTGAAGCAGCGGCCAAAGAACTGGCGATAGATTGGCTGGCGCTGCGTCTGGCGGTCCTTGTCGAGCCAGCGCGAGCCGATGGCGATGTCGGCGCCTTCGGCGATGGCTGCAAAGAGGCGCTCGGCCTCCTCGATGGGCGCCGAGAGGTCGGAGTCGGTGAAGAGCACGATCTGGCCACGCGCCTGAAGCATGCCCGAGCGAACGCTGTAGCCTTTGCCGCGGTTGCCGGGGTTCTCGATCAACCTGACCTCTGGCGCGCTCTGGGCAAATGCCTGCACCAGCTCGGCGGTCGTATCGGTGGAGCCGTCGTTGACCACCAGCACCTCGGCGCTCCATCCGCGAGCCCGGATGCACTCGATAACCGATTTCAGCGTGGCCGGAATGCGCGCGCGCTCATTGTAGGCAGGAATCACGATGCTGTACTTCGGCGCGGCCCCGGTGATTGGCCCGGCGTTGCGATTGGGTTCGTCCGTCACTTCCTCGTCCCTCTGCAGCCATTTCGCTGGGCAGGAAATCCCAGGGAATGGCACAGGCCATCATAACGCCGCGAGGGCGAAGTTGGCCTGGGGCAATCTCCGGCTTAGGATTGTTTTCGGCAAACTGTTGAAGGGAATGGGTCCAAATTCACCCCCTTGCCTCCTTTTCCGTCCCGGAACGGGTAAAATCCGGTTATGCTGAGAGCGGAGGCCAAACGAATATGACAAAGGCAGACTTGGTGGAAAAGGTGACCGGAGTGGGTGACCTGACTCGCCGCGACGGTGAGGTTATCGTCGAGACAATCTTTGAATCCGTGATCGGCGCCCTCAAGGGCGGAGACAAGATTGAGATCCGCGGTTTTGGATCTTTTCGCATACGGCAACGCAATCCCCGCATCGGACGCAACCCCAAGACCGGCGAGCGCGTCGAGGTCCCTGCCAAAAAGGTGCCTTACTTCAAGCCTTCCAAGGAACTGCGCGATCTGGTCAATCCCAAGGAAGCGGCCAAGGCCTCCTGAGCACTTTCAAGCGCGTCCGCCCCTTTTCCCTGGGCGGCGCGCTCGATTCCGCTTCTGATTCCATTGAAGCAGGACGGAAGTGTGCGCCCTTTCCCTGACGCCGAGCCTGAGCATCGGCGGCTCTTCGCTGTATCAAGGACTGGCCATCATCGCGATAAAGGCAGGATGAACCGGAACAGCCTTTCACCTTCTGATCCAACAGTGGAATTGATGCCTGAGCCCCTTGCCAAGGCGCTCTTCTATAGGTGGTTTCTCATCGGAAGAAGCCCGCTTAAAAACAGTCCTCGATTTGATAGTGATCGAAAATGCTCTAAACCTCGCATGAATCATCGCCGATGGTATTGATGCTGCCTTTGTCCCCGGCTCAAAGAGAAACCGCTTTGGCTGATGCTGCTGATCGATGGGGATTCTCAGACCCCTCGCCGCTCTCAGCGGGGGTGAACCCGATTGCCGGGACTTTCAATCGAATATGGAGTATCTCCCTCGTGAAAATAAAAGCCCAGTTTCTATCTCTCGCATTTCTCGCCGCGACTCTGCCTCTTTTTGGCCAGTCGTCCGACAGTTCCAGCAGCCAGGCAACGCCGAACCCGGCAGCCGATGAACCACAACACAAAGCAGCGATGTCCGACATCGATGCCAGGTTGAACAAGAATCGCGAAGTCCCAATGAGGCCATTTTCCAGAGTCGCCTTCGGCGGCGGCATCTCGCTCATGGGCGTCAATCTGCAAGCGGCAACCAACGTGAACAGGCACCTGAACCTGCGCGGCACCGGCAACGTCTTCAACTACACGGTCAACGACATCAGCACCAACGGCTTCAACGTGAGTGGCAAAGCGAACTTCGCTACAGCCGGCGTATCGCTGGATTATTATCCATTCCCACTTCATGGCCTGAGGCTGAGTCCGGGAGTGATCTTTTATAACCAGAACGAGATCACGGCCAGCGGCATCGTCGCGGGTGGAAGCAAAGTGACGCTGAACGACCAGGACTATCTCTCGAATGCGAGCACCCCAATCAGCGTCAACGGGAAGCTGGGCCTGAACGCGAGAAAGCAGGCCTTCACCGCCACCATCGGCTGGGGCAACATGATTCCCCGCAAAGGAGGTCACTGGTCATTTCCGTTTGAGTTAGGCGGAGTCTTTACCGGCGTGCCTACGCTGAATATGGACCTGGCCGGTCTTGCCTGCCCCACTTCGGATGGGTTCACGTGCTCTTCGCCCTATGTGGATATGGGCACGAACACCACGGCCCAAGCCAACCTGAACGCGCAGATTGATAAGTACAGGAAAGACCTGGACCCGTTACAGGTTTATCCGATTGTCTCCTTCGGTGTCTCCTACGCTTTCCGCTGAGCTGGCGGCCGTATGCCGATGACGCTCATCATGCGTCCCGCGTGGCCCTTCGATGCGCGATGAGAGAAGAAGAGCTCTCGCTGGCAACTTGTGCAGCCGCCAACAACTTGAATCGCGCCTGGCTTGAGGCCCGCGGCCAGCAACTGGCGGCGGTTGGCCTCAGCCAGATTCACATGCAGGCTGGGGCCGATCTCCGAGTGGCCCGGCGCGCGCTGCGTGAGAAACAACATCGGATACCGCATTCGTATCGGGTCGGAGTCGTAGACCTCGCGGAAGAGCTCGCGCGCATACGTGAACTGCGACTCGAACTCTGAGAGCACTTCTTCGCCGACGGCGTAGCAGCAGGCGCCGATGCCGGGGCCGATGGCGGCCATCAGATCTTCAGGCCGGGAACCGAAGGCAAGCCTCATGCGGCCGATACCGGTTCTCTACGATGCGCTTGACCGTGCCTCGCCAGCCGGCGTGAAAGGCCGCCACCGCGCGCTGCTTACGGTCGGCCACCAGCACGGGAATGCAATCGGCAGTCTGAATCGCCAGCAGCATGCCGGGTTCGCCGGTCATCAGGCCATCGCCTTTTAACGGATGATCGAGGCTGGCGTGTCGAGAGCCCGCAACAACGACAAGATTGGAGTGAATCTGGCGCAGTGAGATCAACGGCGTTGCCGGATCTCCGCTGATCGCCTCGGCTAGCAGCCTGCGATTCGCGGCGACTATTTCGCGGTCGTCTTCAGCTGTGAAGCCGAGATTCAGTTCGGCCGGAGCTTCGTCGGCACAGTAGATCCGGCTGAGACCACCCCGGCGGGTGCTGAAGCCATGCCAGAGCCAGCTCGTCCTCTCCCAGCCCGCGGCGGCGAGCCACTCGACTCCGTTGGAAGCTACGCGGGGTTGCGGCGCGGCCGGGATGGGCGCTTCTTGCTCGGCGCGCTCAAAACGCATACGGCGGGTGACGCCTGCGGCATTTCCGCGAAGGCTGCGTTTCAGGCCCGCCTCTTCGAAGAGCGCGTCGATCGCCTTGATTTTCGTACTGGGGAAACTGTCTGGAATGGAGGAAGGCATCAATCTGATTTTATCCGGCCCAAAAGAGCAGTTGGGCCTACCTTCCGGTAGGCCCGCTCGAGAGGCAATGAAGGAAGGGGGTCAGAGGGGAATTTGAGAAGAGGTCCTTACTGGACCTTCAAGAAGGAATGGATCCTTTCTTGGGCGGGGAATGTTTCGAGGAAGCCTCTGCTTGTTAATTGTATAGATGCGTGAGGTCTAAAAAGGTTGCGTGGAGGCCGGTAGAATTCTTCTTCTCTCGCCGCAACGATTTTTGAGTACGAGTGGTTTCGATCGTTTTCGCTGATTCTACAAGGCTTAGATGTGGAGCAATCTTTGCTGTCTGCAGGAATGAATCTCCGTGGAGTTTGCGCAAGATCAAAGAGTGCGATTTTTCCTCGGGAACTTGCTCTTCATGTTCTGATTCCGGCGTCTTGCGGGCTCGCTACTCGCTCTTGATCGCCGTGGCCTGGTTCTTCACGTAGGTTACGGTCCAATGCTTGCCGTCCTGATCGTAGGTTACGGTGCGGTCGCCCTCGGTGTGTCCGTCCGAGTGCAGGTTTCGCCCAATGGACATACGGGTCTCGACCTCGCTCATGCCCGGCTTGACTTGATGCGCGTCGATAGCCGCCCACACATTTTTGGGCCAGTGGTCGTAGATCGTGTGCGGATCGTCGTAAAAGAAGAGCAGGTCGGTGTAATAGCCTTCCTCGTTGCCCTGCATGTAGCCGATGGGTGTGGCGTAGAGCGCCGTGCTGCCCGGCAGCGCGAAGACGGCAAAGGCCTGACGGCTTCCGTGCTCGATCTTGTCGTCGACGCTCGCAGGGACGGCGGATTTAATAATTTTCTTCACTTCCATCCGCTGTGCCGCGGGAATCACTCCCACGCGCTTGGCAAAGAGCACCTGCCCGCCTGTGTAGGGATAGTAGGGCATCACGTAGCCGTTCTTCTCCCATACTGTTGTGCCTTCCAGGCGCAGCGTGTCTTCGAAGTGCGCCGGGAAAAACTCGCGCATCACAACCAGATCGTCCTTGCTGAGTATCTGGCGGGGGTTGTCCTGGGGAATCACGCCAGGATTCTGGCGGCGCTTCCAGACGACACCGAGATAGATGCCGCCGATGGTGAGTGTGACCAGGATCGAGATGAGTATCTTGTGCCAGGACTTCACGCGTCCTCCGCAAGCAATTTCTCAGGAATCTTCACTTACAGCTTTTCGGCCACACTCTTCGCCTGGGTGAAGAGCAGAAGATAATCGGGGCCGCCTGCCTTGGAGTCGGTGCCGCTCATATTGAAGCCGCCGAAGGGATGCGCCCCAACCATCGCGCCGGTGCATTTGCGGTTGAAGTAGAGGTTGCCCACGTGGAATTCGCGGCGGGCGCGGTCGAGTTTTTTGCGATCGGTTGAGTAGATCGATCCGGTGAGTCCGTACTCGGTGTTGTTCGCAACCCGAAGACCCTCATCGAAATCGGCAACTTTGATCACGGCCAGCACCGGCCCGAAGATCTCTTCCTGAGCCAGAACCGCATCCGGTGCGATGCCGCCAAAGATGGTTGGTTCAAGAAAGTAGCCGCCAGTCTTGGTTTCAAGCGCATGGCCGCCGGCAATCAGCCGGCCTTCTTTCTTACCGATCTCGATGTACCGCAGCATGGAGTCGAGCGCACCCTTGTTGACCACCGGGCCTAGATTCGAGTTCTCTGCCGGATCGCCGACCGTGAGCTTGGCGACACGCTCGCGCAACTTCTCGATGAAGGCATCCACGACGGGAGCTTCGACGATGGCTCTTGAACAGGCCGAACATTTTTGCCCGCTGAAGCCGAAGGCCGAAGCGACAACGCCGTCGACGGCCGCATCCAGATTGGCGTCTGCGCAGACAAGAATCGAGTCCTTGCCGCCCATCTCCAGAATCGTCCGCTTGATCCAGATTTGATTGGGCTGAGTTTTTGCGGCGCGCTCGTGGATCTCCAGCCCTACCTTTTTGGAGCCGGTGAAGGCGATGAAGCGAGTCTTGGGGTGCTCAACGATTGCGTTGCCGAAAGTTGCGCCTGAGCCGGGGCAGAAGTTGACCACGCCGGCCGGCATTCCTGCTTCCTCAAGAACTTCAACGAACTTGGCGGCGATCGTCGGCGCATCGCTTGACGGCTTCAGGATCACCGTGTTGCCGGTGACGATGGAGGCCGCCGTCATGCCCGCCATGATGGCAAACGGGAAGTTCCATGGGGGAATCACCGCGCCCACTCCGAGGGGAATGTAATGCAATTCGCAACGCTCGCCGGGGAACTGAATCGGCGTTGTTGCGGCGGCCAGGCGCAGGGCCTCGCGAGCGTAGAACTCAAGAAAATCGATCGTCTCGCCTACGTCGGCGTCGGCCTCGGCCCAGTTCTTGCCCACTTCGCAGGTGAGCCATGCGCAGAACTCGAAGTTGCGCTGGCGGATGATCTCGGCCGCATTCAGCAGCAAGGAGGCCCTTGTCTCGACGGTGGTACGGCTCCAGGACTCGAAGGCGGCAAGCGCGGCCTGCATAGCTTGCTCGGCGTGCTCCGCGCCGGCCTTCTGGTGAATGCCTACGATCTGGGCGGGGCGCGCTGGATTGATGGAACGAATCTTGTCCTGAGTCCTGAGCCGGTAGCCGCCGATGATCAGGTCGTATTCGCGACCGAGCTGGCTTGTGACCGACTCGATTGCAGCCTTCATTCTGTGAGCATTTTCAGGGAGCTTGAAGTCGATCGGGGTTTCATTCTTGAACTCGCCCCGTGGCGCGCGCGGCTGAATCTGCGTGGTGAGGGAAGTGGCAGCCATAACTCTTTGATTGTAGTTCAGAGCCGGCCAACCCGATTGAGACCGACTTGTGCTGGATGGTTCCGCGTGAGGATAGGGGGGTGGGGGGTAGGCGTCAGGGGTCAGGGGTTAGAGGGGCCGAGACTGGGGTGTTCCGGTGTTGCCGGAAGAGCTTAAGGACTTGGTACCCCCCACTGGGTATTCTGGGGGCAAATTCTTTGTTTTCTTTGAATTATGGATATAGTGCCGCTGTAAAATATTGAAAACAGTCACGTTATCCGCAGAATCTTGATTCAGAAAGAGTTACGAGGATTCGTGGCCGGCTTGAGCTGACTTCTGACGTAGATTTGGCTCTGACTGTTTCTATTGTGCACGGATCATGGAAATGATCTGCAATAAGGAGCCAGCCTCTCAGTTTGCCAGCGGAGAAGAGTCTCGGCGGAGGCCATCTTCACCGGACAAACGAAGAGCCTCCCTTCGAGTTAAGGGCTAGCGCCGTTTTAGTGCCGTCCGTCTTTGGGGCTAGCCGATTTTCGGGACTAGCGGACCCTGGATGAGCGCCTCGGCGATTATGCCGTTGCTGAGATCAGGCGATGGGTAACCCTTCGTCTTCATCTTCTAAGGAGATAGGCGTGCCGGCGATCACAGCAAGAGGTGGGCGGAACATATATAGGTGAAGCGCGGCTTTCCTTTCCCCGCCCGTCCCGAGTTCCTTCCTTCGCCGCTCGACGCCCATCCGCCGAACGACGCAAACAACGGAGGCTTCTCATGCTCTCTAAGAAATCGTACAGATTGCTCCTTCCAGCGACTCTGATCATGGGCCTCTGCGCCAGCCCTAGGCTCGTCTCCGCCGCAGCAACTCCAACCACAACTACACTGGCCATAACGTCAGCAGGAATCGCAGTGGACACGGTGGCGGCGGGTACTGTTGTGACCCTCACCGCTACCGTAACCGCAGGTGGCACGGCGGTCACGCCCGGGCAAGTCAACTTCTGCGACGCCTCGGCGACCTACTGCACGGACATTCATATCGTTGGAACCGCGCAGTTGACCAGCGCCGGGACCGCGGCGATGAAGTTCTACCCCGGGGTTGGGAGCCACAGCTACAAGGCGGTGTTTCTGGGGACCCACATTGATGCTGGAAGCTCCTCGGCGGTATCAGGGCTGACGGTTATCGGGACGTTTCCTACCACGACGACAATCGCTTGGAGCGGCATTCCTGGCAACTACGCGCTGACCGCGACAGTGACGGGGCATGAATTGGCTTCGCCTACCGGCGCAGCGTCCTTCCTCGACGCCAGCAATGGATATGCCGTGTTGGGAAACGCCATGCTGCTAAAGAACCAATCGGCGGTGAACCTCCTGAGCAGTAAGACCTCTGATACGGGTACTTATGCGGATGGAGCTCTCGACTCCATAGCGGTGGGAGACTTAAATGGGGATGGTATTCCTGACCTGGTTGTACCGAACTTCGCCGGCAACTCGTTGACGATTCTGCTTGGCAATGGGGACGGGACATTTACGCCGACAACCGCAAGTGTGGTAATGGACCAAGGGCCCCATGATGTCGCCGTAGGGGATTTCAACGAGGATGGGATTCTCGACCTGGCCGTAGTCACCCAATTAGGCTCGATGAGAGTTCTGCTTGGCAACGGGGATGGGACATTCCGGGAGTCGGAGCAGATATGGTACCTCGCGGATCCACCCTACGGTGTCCTTTACGTAGCGGCTGGAGACTTCAACGGCGACGGGCATCTCGACATAGTAGCGTCGAGCGCAGACCTCAGCTACCTCTCCGGGTACAGCTGCGCTTTGGAAATTCTGCTGGGTGTCGGGGATGGGACATTCTCGGTCGACTCGGTCCCCAGTCCGCTAGCGGTTTCCTCTCCCGTCTTCGTAGTCGGGGACTTCAACGGAGATGGGATTCTCGATCTGGCCGTGCCAAGTGTGAATTGGGTGACGATTCTGCTGGGCAACGGGGACGGGACGTTCACGCCGACACCCGCAAGTCCAACGATGGAAAACATTCCCAACCTTATCGTGGTGGGAGACTTCAACGGAGATAGCAAGGCAGATCTGGCCGTGACGAACAATTCCGACGACGGCATCGTTGCGATTTTCCTGGGCAATGGGGATGGCACATTCCGCCCGGCACCGAATCTGTCGGTCATCTTCGAGCCCACAGCGATAGCGGTTGGGGACTTCAACGGCGACGGAATTGCCGACCTGGCGGTGGCTAATGTGAACTGCGGTGTGATGGCTTTGCTCGGCAATGGGGATGGGACATTTGCAGGCATAACCGAGAACACGAGTGAGATACTCTGCCTCTATAACATTGTGGTGGGGGACTTCGACCGTGACGGAATTTCTGATATGGCGGGGACGAGCCCTAGCTATTACGGCCCCAACACGGGGCAGCCCCCTGTAAGGGACGTAACGGTCCTGACCACACAACTAACCCAAACGGCGTCGGCGACGGTGACCGGTATCTCGCCCGTCGGCTCGGGAAGGCACAACATTTATGCAGGCTATGACGGGGATGAAGACTACAGCCCCAGCGTCTCGGCAAGCACGCCGCTGATTGCGCGGCAGGCCACGCCGACTGTCACGGTAACTCCGTCATCTACGGCAATTTCTACCGTGCAGCCTCTTTCAGTAACCGTGGCCGTCAGCGGTGGAACTATAGATTTGACTCCTACTGGATCGATCACGCTGACGAGCGGTAGTTATACCTCGGCAGCAACAGCTTTAGGCAGCGGCAGCGCAACGATCAATGTTCCAGCAGGATCGCTGGCAGTTGGGACCGATACGCTCACCGCCAGTTATTCGGGTGATGGCAACTTCAATGCAACGACCGGCACTGCCTCAGTCACCATTACGAACCCCAGTTTCATGATCAGCGGCACGACGGTGACGGTCGCACCTGGCGCAGTTACCGGGAACGTCTCTACGATCACCGTGATGCCCGTCGGCGGCTTCACCGGGCAAGTAGCATTGACTGCGGTCGTCACTGCTTCTCCGGCTGGTGCTCAGTATCCGCCCACCATGAGCTTCGGTTCGACGAGCCCGGTGAGTATTACGGGCATAAACCCAGGAACGGCAACCCTGACTATCTCCACCACGGCTAACACCAGGGCGGCTCTGAACCATCCTCAAGACCGTGGAGTTTTCTGGTACATGGCGAGTGGTGCGACTTTGGCTTGCCTCCTGTTTTTGGGCATCCCAGTGCGGCGATATAGCCGGTTGCGGATGCTCGGCATATTCGCAATTCTGATGGCATTCGTGGGCGGCATTCTCGCGTGCGGTGGGAGAGGTGGCAACACTAGCACCTCTGGGACCACGGCAGGAAGCTATACGATCACAGTGACCGGAACGTCAGGTTCGACAACAGTCACTTGTCCATTCGCGGTCACCGTCCAGTAGCTCCAAATCGCACCTAAGACGACCGTGCAGCATAATGCGCCGTCGTCTTAGGCTCTTTCTTCTAAACCTCGTTCTGGAGATCCAAGATCGGCCCTGTCGATTGGAGGGTGCCGTCATGAAGGTCCTCCGAAACTAGGAGTGAATTTTGGTTGGTGCCAACAGGCCAAGTCACTCACTGAGATCGCT